>JAXHOK010000011.1:0-113699 GCA_034519515.1 Arcicella sp. | reverse complement strand
ATAAGCACATGTATTGCTATGGCACCAGATTCAATTTGGTGATAGTTTTTTCAAAAGTAGGTTTTATGCTTTGAAGTCATTGCATTTATCAAAACCAAACCATTCAAAACACTGAAGGAGTGCATCTGTCCTGTATCATACCACCAATGTTAATGAATATGTATGCTAAGGTAAATGGAATGTTGAAAAATATTTGTTTCTTAGTTTTTCTGAAATCATCAATTGATGTTAATCACTAAACATCATACTTTTAAACTAATTTAAGACGTTGAAAAGGTAAGCACAACAACTAAATATTTATAAGCCAACAATGAAAAATATTACTTTTTGCTATTCTGTTATTTCTATCATCCTGCAAAGAAGACTTAGGATCTTGGTATAATGCCCGCAACTGTGCCAGGAGTTAGGGGGAAGAATGTTGTTGCATATGAAGAAAAAATTTGATATTGTTTATGGCAAAGATGCTCCTCAAAAATACGTGATTTATATCTTCCCGTAACTCGAAATACTCGCAATCCTGTTATCGTTATTCTTCATCCAGGTGCGTGGAGGATTGGCGATAAAAGTGCGGTAAATTTTTTCGTGAAAGGATTTCTTGATAAAAGAGTAAACTGTGCTATCGTGAATGCTAATTATCGACTCACATCGTTTCTTGGAGTAACTTACAAAGAACAATTAGAAGATATCAATGCAGTATTAAAAAAAGTGAAGTCGGATTCATATGAATTAGGGATTTCTTCGGATAATTTTTACTTAGTCGGCATCAGTGCTGGCGGACATTTGGCTCTGTTATACGCCAACAGTTCATCGGGCGACAGACTTGCCAAAGGCGTTGGAGCAGTCGTAGCCCCAGTAGATTTAACTTCACCTGCCATGCGTAACGGTTCAATTGGAAAAGATGTCCAAAAACTTATTGGCAGATCTTTCACAGAATCTCCCAATGAATATTATGACAACAGTCCTGTTTTTAAATTCAACTTTGCGAGTCCACCATCAATTGTTTTTTTTGGTGGTAAAGACGAAGTTGTTCCTCTTGATCAGTCTAATACTTGTCGCCAAATGTTTTCAAGTAGTCGTGCAAGAAACGAATTTCATTTTTACCCAAACCAATCACATGACTGGAATATTTGGGAAGAAACCATTGATAAAATAATACTCTTTGCACAAAAGAATTTGTAAAATATTTTTAATTACCAAAAAAGAAAAGCCTTCTCAATTTTATTGAGAAGGCTTTTCTACGAAAATACAATCAAGTAAAAATTGCATCAAAATCAGGTTTTTTGCTTCTTTTTCTTAGCGGCAGGAAATAAAACATTATTCAAAATCAACCGATAACCAGGCGAATTGGGATGTAAACTTAAATCAGTTGGCTCCTCTCCTACCAAGTGCCTATAATCCTCAGGATCGTGTCCTGAATAATAACTCCAAAAACCTTTCAAGAACGTTCCATGAATATATCGGGCTTCATTTAACGAGCGATTTTCTCCTAAAATCGTAACTTCAGGTTTGATAACTTGCTTTTTAAATGAAGTTGTCTGCCCCATAAATCCATGAATGGTTGTCTCGTGATTTTGAGTCAGCATCGTTGGAATTGGGTCATATTTTGCTGAGAACTGGAATAGATTAAAATAATCATTTTCTTCTTGAACGGGGCGAGAATCGGCAGGATAAGCCTCAATGGTCGAAAATTCAACAATTTGAGGATGAAAAACCAATCCGAAATTTTGAAAGGCGAAAGATTTAGAGAAGTCTAATTTACTATCTGCCCCAGCATCATATCCATCACCATCGTAATAAGCATCCACAATATCAATTCCGTCAGCTGCCAAAGCCACATCATAAGTATCAGTTGCCGTACACATCGCAAACATATAACCGCCACCTGAAACAAACTCCCGAATTTTTTTAGCCACGGCTAATTTGAATTGCGAAACCTTACCGAAACCGAATTTAGCCGCCACTCTTTTATCTTCTCGAAGAATTGCCTGATACCAAGGGGCCGAACTCTGATTCCAAAATTTCCCCATTTGCCCTGTGAAATCTTCATGGTGAAGATGAAGCCAATCGTATTCTGGTAATTTCGAATTCATCACTTCTTCATCAAAAATTAAATCATAAGGTATTTCTGCATACGTCATTGCTAACGTAACAGCGTCGTCCCAAGGTTGAGCTGTTTTGGGTGAATAAACCGCTACACGAGGTGGCTTTTGTAACTTGACCACATCCATATTAGCATCTGGACTCGTTACCTCAGCTCTAATTTGTGATGCCTCACTTTCGGAGATAACTTGATAACTTACCCCTCTAATAGTCAGTTCATTCTCAAATTTTTGAGCCTGAGGAAACATAAACGACCCCCCACGATAATTAAGCAACCACTCAACTTCCATATCATGGGTTTTCAGAATCCAATAAGCAATGCCATAGGATTTCAAGTGATTTTTCTGAGAATCGTCCATCGGAATCAGTATTTGTGAAGCCCACAAACGCCCAGAGAGCATAAAAAATATGATAAACGGAAATATTAGCCTTTTCATTGGAGTAGTTTTTTTAAGAATCTCAACTAAATTTGTTAAGCAAAAAATGGTCATTTCTGATAATTAAAGCATTTAACGAAGTTAAAACAAAAATAGTGCAAAACTCGAATTTGGTGATGAGTGAATTTGAAAATGTTTCCCACTCAAAACCCATAGTATAGATCACAAATCTTCGATTACGGTCTGTTTTCAAATTAACTAAGGAACGGGAAAATAATAAGTGGATGAATTTTTAAATGTTATTTTTTGTGCCAATCAAGGCGATAAAACCGCAGTTTAGCATCGCTAAATGAGGATTTTATCAACGCAGAGTGGTGCAAAAAAGGGCATTTAAAACGCACTCATTGTTTTTCAGTTCCTAATTTCCAAATTAAAATCATGAATCTTTTAGAAAATATATACGAAGGCTTACGTTCCATCAGAGCAAATATGCTCAGAACCGTTCTGACAGCCTTGATTATTGCCATCGGAATAACGTCCCTGGTCGGTAGTTTAACCGTTGTTGATGGCATTCAAAGTTCGGTAAATAATAGTTTTGCGGGCTTAGGAGCAAATGCTTTTGATGTAAGAAATCGTCAAATTTATAAAATTAGAAAGCAAGGCGAGAAAGAAAAAAGCTATCCAACAATTGATTATCGAGAAGCTAAATTGTACAAAGAGAAATTTGGAAAATCAGCCACCATCGGAATCAAAATCAACGTTACATTCAACGCTGAAATTAAATACGAATCTAAACAAACAAACCCAAACACACGTGTGATGGGCATGGATGAAAATTATTTAAACATAAAAGGTTTTAAAATTGACAAAGGAAGAGAATTTTCTAAAAGCGATTTAGAAATCGGAACAAACATCTGTATCATAGGTGTAGATGTAATTAATCAAATATTTGATAAAAATATTAACCCGTTAGATAAAGAAATTACGGTGTTAGGTCAGAAAATGAAAGTAGTAGGTATCTTAGAGAAAAAAGGAAGTATGATGGGAGGAGGAGACGATAGAGCCGTTTTTGTACCTTTGGAAACTGGAAGAAAATTAGCCGCTGACCGTAAATTAACTTTTGATATTGTCACCTCTGTTCCAAATATTACCGATATTGATAACACAATCGAAGAAGCTCGTGGCGTTATGCGAGTAGTTCGTCAAGATGAAATTGGAATGCCCGATTCTTTTTCCATCGAACGTTCAGATTCATTAGCAAAACAATCCGAGAGCATCACCGATATTCTAAAAATGGCAGGTTTTGGCATTGGATTTATTACACTGTTAGGTGCAGCCATTGCTCTAATGAACATCATGTTAGTATCAGTAACCGAAAGAACTCAAGAAATTGGAATCCGTAAATCATTGGGAGCGACACCTTTCTTAATTCGTTCACAGTTTTTGATTGAAGCAATCGTAATTTGTCTTTTGGGAGGAATTGGAGGAATAGTTATGGCAATTGCCATCGGAAATTTATTTGCAGGATTATTATTGGGAGGCTCTTCAGATTTCATTATTCCTTGGGCATGGATGATGTTGGGAATATCAGTTTGTGTAGCGGTTGGACTTTTTTCGGGAATCTACCCTGCCTACAAAGCTTCCAAGCTCGACCCAATCGAATCATTGCGATATGAATAAAAAAACTTTTCCTTCAAACCCATTCATATTCAGAACATTACGCATTGAGCCACATTTTTCTTTGATTTTTTTAAAACTTGCGGTTGTGTAGTCCATTTCTATCAACTATCTTTGTATCAAGTTTGAGCAGAACCAAAAGCCCGGATGGCGGAATTGGTAGACGCGCTGGTCTCAAACACCAGTGTCTTCACTGGCATGCCGGTTCGACTCCGGCTCCGGGTACATCAGAACCTTACATCTTTTTGGTGTAAGGTTTTTTGTTTTTTTGAGGATATAAACACTTCCTAAAATTCTAATTTATATTTTGAAATAAACGTTTTGATAGGAGCTATTGCATTTCCTACAAAGTTCTTAACATATTCATTATCAGTTGATTTCAAAATATTTTTTGGAATATCTATTTTTAAAATCTCCCCTTTTTGCATTATTGCAATCCTATCGGCTACCAAAAACGCATCCAATAAATCGTGGGTTACCAAAATACAAGCTATATTTTCTTGATTGATGATCTCTACAATTTTCGTCCGTAAATGTGTTTTATTGATGGAATCTAAATTGCTGAAAGGTTCATCCATTAATAAAACTAATGGTTCTTCGGCAATGGCTCTGGCAATGGCGGTTCGTTGTTTTTCTCCGCCCGAGACCTCACGAGGCTTTTTATCTCTGATGGAGGCAATTCCGCAAAGTTCTAAGACTTCGGCAACTCGGTCAATTCTGTATTCTTGAGTGTATTGTGTGAGGGCAAGGTCGATATTTTCCCAAATTTTGTGTTCGGGTTTTAATCGGTAATCTTGTGGGACAAGTTTGATATTGGGGAGTTCTTTAATTAAGCGGTCAAAATATAGGTCAATCTGTTGATTATCAATACTTAGTGCTCCAAAATCTGGCTTAACATTTCCAGAGATAATATTTAATAAGGTCGTTTTTCCTGAACCACTTTCTCCCACTATCGCCAATATTTCTCCCGATTTTACTTCAAAAGAAACACTATTAACAACCATCTTATCTTGATACAACTTGGTAATTTTTTCTAATTTTAGCATCACTGTCTGTCATCCCGACAAAGGAGGGAATTAGAATGTTAAATAGCGAGACTTGATGACGAAGTTTAAATCAATTCCCTCCTTCGTCGGGATGACAAACTCCGAAGTCAAAAAATTAAACTCAAAGCAATAACCCATCCTGCATAATCAATTTCCTATCCGCCATATTGGCTAATTCTTCGTTGTGGGTAACGATTACGAAGGTTTGATTAAATTTATTTCTTAAATCAAAAAATAACTGATGAAGTTCTTGGGCGTTTTTAGAATCCAAATTCCCCGAAGGTTCATCCGCAAAGACAATGGATGGAGAATTGATTAAAGCACGAGCTACGGCAGTACGTTGCTGCTCTCCACCCGACATCTGCGAGGGCAAATTATTGATTCTGTCCTGCAAACCCAACAAAACCATAATCTCCTCCCCTTTCTCTTTTACCCCTTTCTCTTTTCCACCAATAAACGCAGGCATACAGACATTTTCCAATGCCGTGAACTCACCCAAAAGATTATGAAATTGAAAGATAAAACCTAAATTTTCGTTTCTAAATTTAGCTAAATCATTGTTTTTCAACAAACTAACTTCTTGATTGGCAATAAAAACTTGCCCTGTGTCGGGCTTGTCCAAAGTTCCTGCAATATGCAAAAGCGTACTCTTGCCAGCACCCGAAGCCCCCACAATGGACACAATTTCACCTTGATTTATTGTTAAATCAATCCCTTTCAATACGGTTAAACTTCCGTATGTTTTTTGTATGTTTTTTATCTGTAGCATTTTCTATTAGTGTTTGAATCAATACCAATCCTCCACATTATTCTTCGTCTCAATCTTCTGTTCCAAACTATCGGGCAATTTTGCAAAAAAATCAATGCCCGTCAAAATTTCCAATTCATCTATGCTCACCGTAAAAGATTTTACTAATTCTACTGAGCCTTCATTAGGAAATAAAAATGCGATAGCCTCCTCATTTTCAGGATCATAGATAATTTTATAGAACTTTTCGGGAACAGCTATCTGATTCATTCGCCCAATGGTGGGTAAACCTTTTTTCAAAATTGGTCCCGTTACAATAATAAGTTCTCCCCGTTTTTTTACCCAAGAACGTACTTTGTTCTCTAAATCACTCCAAATGCCTCGATTGAAATCGGGAACCTGAGGAGCCATATTGGACATATAAAAAGTTTGGTCTTGTAACTCTTTATCGTGTCTAAAATCTCCTGCTGGACAAAGATGCCCTCGGTCATAACCCGACCTTGTATAATCCTGAGTTACTGCCGAACCAGATTCCACCAAAGGGTCATTCAAAAACTCATTAGAGCGACTTTCTTTCCCATAAGCTGCTTCTTTCACCAATTTGTGCAAAACCCATGAAGCCAATTCGTATTCCTCTCGATAATTCAAAATAAAAGCATTGTGCCGCACGATCTCGGCATTTGTTTTAGAGGAAGGAATATATTTTTCTAAATCATTGTCAATATCTGATTCTGAATCTTTTGATTTATCATTGCCAAGTACCCCTTGTTTGATAGCATCAAAAATAGAGGTTTCAACCTCTTTCTTTTTATCCGAAACTACTTCTTCAATTTTATCTTGCAACGAACCATTATCACTCGCTACAGTGTCACCCCTGCCCTCTCGTGTCCAAGGTTCTTTATCTTGTTTTGAGGACGAATTGCCCAATATTTTACCGAAATCAGATTTTAGACTTTTCATCGGTTCGGGTTTCCCAAAATAATATAGGAAAATACCCAGGCAAAAGAGGAAAAGTAAGAATTTTATTTTACTCATTGTTGGGGGTTGGTATTGGCACGCAGATTACGCAGATGCTTCGCAACGCAGATTTTAAAAGGATTTTTTCTTTTTTAATATCGATAAAAAAGAAATTTGAATTTATGTTTAAAAATAAATCTACTTTTTGATAACGCAATTTAATCCAAAACCAAATAAAAATCCTTTTAAATCTGCGTTGCGAAGCATCTGCGTTTTCAGCGTGCCATCATTCACGTTATCTTTGTAAAAATAACCAAAAATAAAATGTCCAGAAAACAAATCATTGTGGTTGGTGCTGGTGCTGCGGGATTTTTCGGAGCGATTACAGCTACCGAAAACAATCCTACTGCGAAAGTAATACTTTTAGAAAAGAATCGAACAGTTTTGAATAAAGTTCGTATTTCGGGCGGTGGACGATGCAACGTTACCCATGATTGTTTGGATAACAAAAAACTCTCTAAATTCTATCCCCGTGGAGGTGCTTTTTTACGCCCATTATTCAATCAATTTAATGTCCAGAACACAATAAAATGGTTTCACAACGAGGGAGTTACCTTAAAAGTGGAATCAGATGGACGGATGTTTCCAACTACGGATAATTCAGAAACTATTGCTCAGGCTTTGGAACAAAAGGCTCGTAAGTTGGGGGTTGATGTGAGAACCTCTTTTGGCGTAAAAAATATCTTAATTGAAAATCAGCAAATCAAAGGATTGGAACTTTTGGATGGTGAAATTCTGGAAGCTAATTCGGTTTTAATTACCACGGGAGGAAGCCCTAATATTACTGGTTATCAATGGCTTATGGATTTGGGACATACGATAATCCCGCCCGTTCCCTCGTTGTTTACCTTCAACGTTCCTAATTCTCCCTTTCATGAACTCGCAGGTGTGAGTGTGCCAAAAGTTACGGTGAAAGTGGCTGGTAGAAAATTATTGCAAGATGGAGCTTTGTTGATAACACATTGGGGGTTTTCTGCCCCTGTCGTCTTGAAATTGTCCGCTTGGGGTGCAAGGGAATTGGCAGAATTGAGCTACGATTTTCAAATTTTAATCAATTGGATTCCTGATTTGAACGAAAACCAAGTCCGAGATTTTTTCTTGAATTACAAAAAAACTCATCCCAAAAAACTGATTCAATCCAATCAATTATTTGATTTACCCGCCCGACTTTGGAAGAAATTGTGTGAACTTTCGGAAATTGACGAAAACCTCCGCTGGATAGATTTGACGATAAAACATACCAATAAATTAGTAGAAAACCTCCTCAATTCATCCCATAAAGTATTAGGTAAAACCACTTTTAAAGAAGAGTTCGTAACCTGCGGAGGTATAAATTTATCAGAAATAAATCCTCAAACGATGGAAAGCAAACTCATCAAAGGGCTTTTCTTTGCGGGTGAAGTCCTTGACATTGATGCAGTTACGGGAGGATTTAATTTTCAAGCGGCTTGGACTACTGGGTTTATGGCTGGGAAACACTTATAGCAAGAGTTCAACAAAACTCTATCTTTTGAAAATGTCTTCAAAAGATAGGGTTGAACGATTCAGGTATTTTTCACATTTTAATTGAAATTGTTCTTTCCAAATATCGACATTAAAATCATTTTTGAATTGAAATGATGATGTTTCATTACTTATCATTAATGCGTAATTATGTTCCAAAATTAATGCATTTATGTATTCTTTTTTCTCATAATACTCATCAATAGCTTGTTTTACCACATCATAACTCATTGACAGTTCATTATAACTTGCAGTCAATTCAAAATCATTTAGTCTTTTTACCAGAGAATCATTGCTCAAAGAACCATTTTGATTTATTTTTTTAAATTGTTGAATACTTTTTTGCGTTGGGAAACCAAATGACCAATTAGACAAAATACTCTTTAATGCCATTTTATCAGCATTTTCAGTATCCCCTTTTCTTCGATGCACGTCAGCTAAGATTCCCCATGCCTCAGAGTCTTCGGGAACATGATTTACAAATACATTCATCTGCAAAATACAATTATCTAAATCTCCCTTTTGTGCTTTAAGTTTTGCTTTTAAAAATTCAGAACCAGAGTCATAAATGTCAAGATTATCACTATTTGATTCAGAGTAACCAAACTCGACTAAAAAATCATCCAAGCAGTTATGTGTTATTTCTAATGACCATATTTCATGCTCATACCAACACACAACGGGTTCCATATCTTCTCTTCCATAAAACCAATATAAACCATAATAACTCCCTGCACCATCAGATTCTTCATCAAAATCTAAAAATCCAAAAGGAACATAAGGTGCGTTGTTATTCCACTTTGAAAAAGTCAGTAATTTTAAATTTTTAGGAAGTAACATAAATTTTAATTAATTAGACTAAAAATATTAAATTTTATAGATTTTTGCTGGCACTACCTAACTCACCTCGAATTTCTCCAACCACTTCCAAAGACAACCCAGTTATCAAAACAATAAAATTATCGTCTTATCCTTGAATAATAGCATTTTTGGCAATTTCAACTTTGGCTTCTTTTTGTCCTTCTTCACGTTCAAGTTTTATCACTTTTCGTCTGCCCGCTTCCTGTTTTGATTCTTCCCATTCATACGGGTTAATATTTTCGTAACTGACTAATTCAACTGCCCTTTTCACTCCCTCATTCTGTATATTTACCTGCGGATTTTCTGGATTATGAATACTCTCATAAATTAAATCTAACCAATCTCGATAGTTCATAGGCGTTTGTTCATCCTTATAATTTGGATTCAAATAAATCAATTCGTGATTGAGAATTTTACGTTCAACTCCTTTCAAATTTCTCAGATTTAAGGTCGAAATCAGCACTTCATCTCTGTAAAATTCTCTTGTTTTCTCATTAATTTTATAAGGTGCTGTCATCACTACAATCGTGTAAACTGTTTTATCAACAGAATAATCATCGCTACTACGTTGTTGTTCAGTTATCGCTTGCAAATGATGATGTAAAAATCGGTCAAAGTTATGGTCATACTCAACCTTCTGAATTTCAATAACGATTCTCTTTTTAGAATCCTCTGCGAAAATGTCATATTTAAAATTGATATTTCCCAATTTCGGCTGAGACGCTTTTTCCGTTTCAATCTTATCAGGTTGAACATCAATTCCAACAATATCTTTAACAAAAGCCTTAAAAACGATTTCGTCCGTGAAGGCTTTTTTGAAAAATACTTCGTTATCTAATCTGGCAATACTCATAATTTTGCTTTTTTGTAAATATAGCAAAAAGAGGATGTATTCATACTAATAGAAGAAATCTGTCAATCCTCCAATTCATCCAAAAACATCTGATAAGCCCCTTTCAATTCCTTTAAAGTTTTCTCATTTTTGAGTTTTTTTGCCAATTCAATTCCTTTTAAATAAGTTAGTTCGGCAGCACTTTGTTCACCCAATTCCACATACAAAGCCCCTAAGTGATAATAAGTTGGCAAATATTCTGAATGATGTTGAATAAGGTACTCAAAAAACTCTTTCGCTTCGTTTTTGTTAGTTTTCAAAAGTTCCGTTGCCAAGGCATAATGATTGAAAGGGTCTTGGGGTTCTTCTGCCACAAATTGACGTAATATTTCTAATCTGTTTATCATCAAAATATTTTTTAGAAAAAAAGGTATGCAAGCATACTATTTTTAAATTTATTCACTAATATTGCGGAGTGATTTTGTAATTGAATCAATTTTGTAATTTAAAAATTTGAAAATGAATATAAATATGCTAATGTTACGTTCATTTCCAAATTGACAAATTTATACTGTCAAATTAAAATAATAAAAACCAATGAAAATTTTAGTTTGTATTACGAGTGTACCCGATACGACAGCGAAAATATCGTTTACGGACGGAGATACCAAATTTAATAAAACGGGAGTAACTTATATCACAGGTCCTTATGATGACTACGCCCTTTCGAGAGGTGTGGAATTGAAGGAACAACACGGTGGAACGGTTACGGTCTTGAATGTCGGAGAAGCTGATTCTGAGCAAGTTATCCGTAAATGTTTAGCCATCGGAGCAGATGATGCTATCCGTGTAAATTGTGAGCCAAAAGATTCTTATTTTACGGCAGTCCAAATTGCGACGATTGCCGCCGAAGAAAAATATGACCTCATTTTGATGGGTCGTGAATCAATTGACTTTAACAGTGGCGTGGTGCATGGATTGGTTGGGGAAATGTTAGGAATTCCTTCATTATCGCCCGTAATGAAATTAGAAATTGAAGGAAATACCGCAAAAATCACTCGTGAAATTGATGGTGGAAAAGAGGATATTGTTACTTCATTACCATTAGTTTTGGGTTGCCAAGAACCTATTGCCGAATGGAAAATCCCCAATATGCGTGGTATCATGACTGCTCGTACAAAGCCTTTAAGAATTGTTGAACCCGTTGGCGAAGATATGACTCTTACCGAAAAATATACCCTCCCTGCCCCAAAAGGTGCTTGCAGAATGATTGCCGCCGAAAACGCAGAAGAATTAATTGCTCTATTAAGAAGCGAAGCGAAAGTATTGTAAAAGGCAAAGAGGCAATAGGCAGAGATGAAAATTGAAATTGAGTTATTTTTAATTGTAAGTTTTGACTCTTTGCCATATTGCCTATTGCCTCTTTGCCTAAAAACTTAAACTAAAAATAAAAATGTCAGTAATCATATTCACAGAAATAGATAATGGAGTGTTGAAAAAATCATCACTCGAAGCCGTTTATTACGGAGCTGAGGTCGCCAAAATGAAGGGGGCAACCGCCACGGTATTAGCCATTGGCACAGCCACAGAAGATGAATTAGCAAAGGCTGGCAATTTTGGAGCAACCAAAGTGCTTCACGCCAATGACACTCGTTTGGCAACGGATAATATTCAAGCCTATTCAAATGTTCTTGCTTCGGCAGTGGCACAGGAAGGGGCTGAGATAGTTATATTGTCAAAATCTTCATTGGGAGATGCCGTTGCCGCTCGGGTTGCTGGAAAATTGAAAGCCTCAATCGTTGCTAATGTTACGGAATTACCCAATCTTTCAAACGGTTTCAAAGTTACTCGTAGCATTTATACAGGTAAGGCTTTTGCAACTGTAGAAATGACAGGGGATAAAAAAATTATCGCCATCAAGAAAAACGCAGTCAAAGTAGTTGAATCAAGCGATTTAGCCAGTGTAGAAACATTCACGCCTGCCTTGAACGATTCAGATTTTACCGTGAAAGTTACGGGTACTCACAAAGCATCAGGTACAATTTCATTGCCAGAAGCCGATTTAGTGGTTTCAGCAGGTCGAGGCTTGAAAGGTCCCGAAAACTGGGCTATCGTCGAAGACCTTGCCAATGCTTTGGGTGCAGCCACAGCTTGTTCAAAACCCGTTTCTGACCTTGATTGGAGACCTCACTCTGAACACGTTGGACAAACAGGTATCAAAGTATCCCCAAATCTTTATATTGCGGCTGGTATTTCGGGAGCAATTCAACATTTGGCGGGTGTCAATTCCTCAAAAGTTATCGTAGTAATCAACAAAGACCCTGAAGCACCATTCTTTAAAGCCGCAGATTACGGTATTGTTGGGGACGTTTTTGATGTGTTGCCAAAGTTGACGGCAGCAGTGAAAGCCTTATAATGATTGATTTGTGATTTACTGATTAAATTCACATTAGGAGAAATTAAATCATTTTTAAAAAACCTTGAAATCTGATTTCAAGGTTTTTTCTTTTGAATGAATTGAAAGAAAACTTTTTTAAAAATTTTAAGGTTTATATCTTTGTTGGAGTGTAGTTCGGACAGCCTTGTCCGAAACGCCAAAATTTACCTATGCGATTTCGGACAAGGCTGTCCGAACTACAAAAACTATTACTAAAAGACTAAAAAACAAAGTGGACAAAATAAAATTAGAGATATTAGGATTATCACCCAGTTCATCACAAACGGGTTCATTTGCCTTGGTTTTAGGAGAAGAATATGGACCAAGACGTTTGCCCATTATCATCGGAATGTTCGAGGCACAAGCGATTGCTATTGAAATCGAAAAAATTGAGCCGAATCGCCCTATGACCCACGATTTGTTCAAGTCATTTGCACGTACTTTTCATTATACCATTACTGAAATATCCATCACGGACATAAAAGAAGGCGTTTTCTTTGCTAAAATTCATTGTTCGGATGGTATTAAAGATACTTTCGTCGATGCTCGTCCTTCTGATGCTATTGCCATCGGTTTACGTTTTAATGTGCCTATATATACTTACGAAAACGTACTTTCTGAGGCGGGGATTTCTATTAATGAAGCTGGTAAAGATGATTTGATGGACGAAACTGACGATCAAGAGGTAAAGCCACAAAAATCATTTGGAGAATTGTTAAAAGAAAATCCAGTGGAAGTTTTAAACACGATGTTAAAATCTGCCCTGGAAAATGAAGAATATGAAAAAGCGGCGAAGATTAGGGATGAAATTGATAGAAGGAATTAAACAGTTTGAAAATGTTTCAATTTGAAAATTTGATAATGGTCTTCGAATATTAATATTTTCCAAAAATTCTTTAAAGCCAGCACAGAATGTTGGCTTTTTTGTTAAAATGACTTAATTCACAACATTTAAAGTTAAAAAACTGTATTTTTGCTTAGAAAACTGTTACCGAGTACATTTTCAAATTAACCAATTTCCAAATTTTCAAATTGACGAAATGTCTAAATTCAAAAAATTAGGTAGTACCCCAAACGCTATGGTCATCATCAGTTTGACGATTGCCTTGTTCTTAATTGGGCTTTGTGGTTTATTAACACTCAATGCTCGGAAGTTGGCAGAACTGGTGAAACAGAACGTTGAAGTTCAAGTGTATTTAGATAATGATTTGACGACAAGCCATTTAGATTCTATTTTTAGATTAGTTGCTAAACGTGAATTTGTCTTGAAAAAAGATAATTCACCACAAATTAATTTTGTTTCAAAGGAAGTTGCCGCAAAACAATTTATCAAAGAATCAGGAGAAGACTATCGTAAATTATTGGGAAATAACAATCCACTGAGAAATCTTTATTCAGTAAAAATCAAAGAAGAATATTTTAATGAAGTCAGTTTGAAGGAAATCAAGACAGATTTAGAGAAAATCTCTGGGGTACATGAAGTGGCGTATGTAGAAAATTTCGTGGATGAAGTCAATAAGAATATTTCAAAAATATATTTAATTTTATCTGTTTTTGTGGTTTTATTGTTAGTAATTATTGTGATTTTAGTGAATAATACCATCAAATTATCACTCTATTCTCAGCGTTTTTTGATTAGAAGTATGCAATTAGTGGGTGCTACGAATGGTTTTATTCGTAAACCTTTTGTAACCAAAGGGGCTTTACAAGGCTTGATTGCGGGCTTGGTTGCTTGTACGTTATTGATTCTTCTGCAACAATTAGCGGTTCAGCAAATTGATGGTTTAGGAATGTTGCAAGAGACTGGGAAACTGATTGCCCTAATCATTGGAATTTTGATTATTGGTACGTTGATAGGAATTTTAAGCACTTTCCAATCCGTGGAACGGTATTTGAGGTTATCGTTGGATGAGTTGTATTAAGGTTATAGCGGTGAGCAATGAGGTTTGAGTATTTAGTAAAACGTTAGTTAGAAATATAAATTGGCATTTTGCCTTGTAAATAAATAAAAGTATGACAAATAAAGAAAAATTACCTTTTGGAAAAATTAATTATACCTTGATGTTAACAGGAATCGCTATTATTCTTGTTGGCTTTTTCGTGATGAGCCTTGATAAAACAGAATTTGGTTTTGGCTTTTTAGGATTAACGCTTGGTCCACTTATTATTCTATCGGGCTTTGCTTTGGAGTTTTTTGCTATTTTGAAAAATGGAAAGAAAGTGTAAAATGGGTGAATGGTTCTAATATGGTTAAAATCAAAAATGGCATTTGCTCAAATAAACAAATGCCATTTTTACGTTCACCCAAAACCGAGAACCGCAGACCGAATTTAAGCCACTGCAAAAGTTGAAATACTTTTCGCTTCCAGTGAAGACTCTCCCATCAAGAAAATATCAGTTGCTCTGGCGGCTTCACGACCTTCTGAAATTGCCCAAACTACTAACGATTGTCCTCTACGCATATCTCCTGCTACAAAAACTTTATCAATAGCCGTTTGATATTGAGGTGCTTTTACGTTACCTCTTTCGTCAAATTCCAAGCCTTGTTCTTCCAGTTGTGCTAATAATCCTTCACGTTGCGGATGTAAGAAACCTGCGGCAATCAGAGCCAATTCAGCAGGAATTTCACGTTCATTGCGTTTGCTACTTGCATTTGCTTTTCCATCTTTTACTTCCATCACAATATCGGCTAATTTCAAGCCTTTTAAATTGCCATTTTCATCCCCTACAAACTCTTGAACGGCAATTGACCAATGACGATCCGCTCCTTCTTCGTGCGACGTTGAGGTACGCAACATCATGGGCCAACTGGGCCAAGGCGTTTGCGTAGCACGTTCCGAGGGTGGCATTGGCATTACTTCCACTTGGGTAATTGATTTGGCTTTATGACGATTGGATGTACCCACGCAATCAGAACCCGTATCTCCTCCACCAATTACAACAACGTTTTTATCCGTGGCGTATAATTCGCCCATTGGGTAAGAATATCCTGCATGATTAACGTTTCTATCAATACCAGCAACTCTTTTATTTTGCTGAGAAAGAAATTCCATGGCTGGATAAACGCCTTTCAAATCTGCTCCTGGAATGGGCAATGTTCTTGGAACGGTTGAACCACCCGATAAAACAATGGCATCAAAATCTTCTAATAAAGCATCGGCTTTGATGTCCACGCCAATGTTTGTATTGGTTTTGAAGATAACACCTTCTTGTTCCATTACCTCCACACGGCGTTGAACGACCCATTTTTCTAATTTAAAATCTGGAATACCGTAACGCAATAATCCACCAATTTTATCGGCACGTTCAAAAACCGTAACCGTGTGTCCAGCTTTGTTTAGCTGAGCTGCCGCGTGCCATTCCCGCAGGTCCAGAACCAACTACGGCTACTTTTTTACCAGTTCTTTCTGTCGGGATATTAGGTTTTACATATCCTTTTTTGAACGCTATTTCGATGATATTTTTCTCGATTTCTTCGATAGCCACAGGTGGTTGATTGATTCCTAACACACATGCCGATTCGCAGGGTGCTGGACAAATACGACCTGTAAACTCTGGGAAGTTATTTGTAGACGTAAGGATTCTCGTACGCTTCGCTTATAATCTTTGAGTCATACACCGCATCGTTGAATTCGGGAATCACATTTCCTAGCGGACAGCCGTTATGGCAGAAAGGAACACCACAATCCATGCACCTAGCGGCTTGGTTGTTTAGTTTTGTCTTCAGGAAATTCTTGAATTCTGAATTCATTGTATCCGTTCTAACACGGGTACTTTTCAGGGTCATTTTTTTTAAGGACGTAGTTCCCTTTTGTAAATTCTTAGAAAATCCAGTTGGCTTAACCCAATTTATAACAACTTCTTTTTGTTCCAATTTTATGTGATTTTCTTTTCGCTAAGTGCTGCTTTGTAATCTCGTCGGCATTACTTTTACAAAATGTAGTAAAGTTCGGTATTGAAGCTATCCCAAATATTGTAGTTGCTATTTCTGCTGTTTGTAAACTGCGCATGGTTGGCAATGTAGCGATTTTAATGCTGACACGTCATCGTCATCTAGGTCACATCAAAATCTACCATTTCCATGTTACATCTTGCTTTTAGTTTTTTCTCAGGATCGTATACATAAGCTACTCCACCGCTCATTCCAGCCGCAAAGTTTCTGCCAGTTTCACCTAGAATAACAACCGTTCCACCTGTCATGTATTCACAACCATGGTCTCCGATGCCTTCTACCACTGCTTTCACGCCAGAATTTCTAACGCAGAAACGTTCGCCAGCCATGCCATTGATGTAAGCTTCACCCGAAGTTGCACCATAGAAAGCAAACGTTTCCTACTACACTGGTTTTCGGCTAGGTTTGAATTTGGATGTTTTGTCTGGATAGACAATCAATTTTGCGCCTGATAAAGTCCTTTTCCGAAATAATCGTTGGCATCACCTTCTACTTCCATTTTCAAACCGGGCGCTCCGAAAGCAGAGAAGCTTTGTCCAGCCGTTCCTTTAAATTTGATATGAATGGTATCCTTCTGGCAAACCTTTTGCACCGTAATTTTTTCGTATATTTCATTTGAAAGCATTGTTCCAACTGTACGATTTATGTTATTCAATCGGGATATTCAGCATAACGTTTTATCTCTATTTTCTAATGAGTAGGTTTAGCACATTTCAATAATCTCCCAATCTAATTGGCTCCTGCTAAACCGTGATCTTGGTCTTCTTGTTCTGTAAAGTCCAACATCCATTTCAATTCGGTTGCTTGTTTGAAGAGCATTCCCGACAAGATCTAATGTTTTTGTAGTTTCCAATGTGTCAATATCTTCACGTTATTTCCAATCTATCTGATTGTCCAACCATTTCATCTACAGTTCTGAAACCAAGTTCAGCCATTATTTCCCGCAAGTCTTGTTGCCAAGAATTGGAAAGAAATTGACAACGTGTTCGGCTTCACCCGTATAAACGTGCTTCTTAAATCTGGATTTTGAGTTGCGATACCTACAGGACAAGTATTTAAATGACATTTACGCATCATAATACAACCTTCTACAATTAGCGCGCCAGTAGCAACGCCCCATTCTTCAGCACCCAACATAGCAGCAACCGTTAAGGTCTTTTCCTGTTCGAATTTGTCCATCAGTTTGAACTGTAATTCTCGGCTTCGCAAGTTTGTTTCGAACCAAGGTTTGATGCGTTTCTGCCAAACCAAGTTCCCAAGGTAAGCCAGCATGGCGAATAGAGGAAACAGGAGAAGCTCCAGTGCCGCCATCATGACCAGCAATTAATACTACGTCTGATTTTGCTTTCGCAACACCTGAGGCAATAGTACCTACACCCGCTTCAGATACTAATTTAACATAGATTCTAGCTGCACGGTTGGCATTTTTTAAGTCAAAAATCAGCTGAGCTAAGTCCTCAATCGAATAAATATCGTGGTGGGGAGGAGGTGAAATTAATCCAACACCTGGTGTTGAATGTCTTACACGTCCAATCCAATCATCTACTTTATGACCAGGTAACTGTCCGCCTTCACCAGGTTTTGCACCTTGAGCCATTTTGATTTGAAGCTCATCGGCATTGGTCAAGTAATTGCTGGTTACACCAAAACGACCAGAAGCTACTTGCTTGATGGCTGAACTTCATCGAATCGCCATTTGGCAATTGGAGTCAAAACGGATTTCGTCTTCTCCACCTTCGCCCGAATTTGATTTTCCACCAATACGGTTCATCGCAATTGCCAAAGTCGTATGGGCTTCGTATGAAATTGACCCGAAAGACATTGCTCCCGTAGCAAAACGTTTGAAGATGTTTTCGATGGGTTCAACTTCCGAAATATCAATAGATTTACCCTTCTTAAATTTCAACAATCCACGGAGCGTTAAGGCTCTTTCGGATTGGTCATCCACTAATTTTGAATATTTTTTATACTGAGCGTAATCGTTCTTTTTAGTCGATTGTTGCAATAAATGAATCGACTCTGGGTTGAATAAATGAGCCTCGCCACGGTGTTTCCACTGATAAATACCACCAACTTCCAATTTAGGATTTGAAACTGCTATTTCTGGATAACCATTTCTGTGCTTTATCATAGCTTCCTTGGCGATTCCTTCCAAATCCATACCGCCAATTCTTGAAATTGCACCCGTGAAGTAAGTATCAACCACTTCTTTATTCAGACCCAAAATCTCAAAAATCTGAGCCCCTTGGTATGATTGCAAGGTCGAGATTCCCATTTTCGAGAAAATCTTTAACAATTCACCATTAACCGCTTTGATATAATTGGCTTGCAATTTTTCGTAGGGATAGTCCACTTGCAAAATGCCCTTTTCTTTCATGCCATTAATCGTTTCAAAAGCCATGTACGGATTCACCGCCGATGCTCCAAAACCAATTAAAGTAGCAAAATGATGCGTTTCCCAAACATCTCCCGCTTCCACAATCAAACCCACTTGGGCTCTTTTGCCTGTGCGATTCAAATGGTGATGCACTGCCGAAACCGCTAATAATGAAGGAATTGGAGCGTGTGAAGAGTCCACCCCTCTGTCCGTCAATAAAATAATGGCGTAACCATCATCCACAGCATCTTCGCAATATTGACAGATTCTATTCAACGCTCGTTTCAGTTCACCTTCTTTGCCATTGGCTCTGAAAGTGGTATGAATTGATTTTGTCTGGAAATTTTTATGGTCAATCCAACGAATTTTCTCAATTTCTTGATTCGTCAAAACGGGCTGACGAATTTCAATTTGACGACAATGCTGAGGCGTTTCGTCCAATAAATTTTGCAAACCACCAATGTCCGAAAGCAAGGACATTACCGTTCTCTCACGGATTGAGTCAATCGGTGGATTGGTTACTTGGGCAAACAATTGCTTGAAATAATAAGATAAATGTTGGGCTTGGTCAGAGAGAATTGCCAGTGGCGTATCAACGCCCATCGAACCCAGAGCCTCTTTACCCGTTTCAACCATTTGCGACAACAATATTCTTAAATCCTCAGTCGTAAATCCAAAAACTTGCTGACGAAGCAATAACTCACGCTCAAATGGAGTACGATATTCCGCCCCTGCGGCTGGCAAGTTTTCTACCTTAATTTTATTATCCGCCAACCATTTTCCATAAGGCTGTTGCTGACAGATTTTCTCTTTCAATTCACCATCTGGAATAATTCTGCCCGCTTCCATATCCACCACAAACATCTTTCCAGGCTGTAAACGACCTTTTGAAACAATAGTCGCTGGGTCCAAATCCAATACACCCGCCTCGGAAGCCATAATTACGAAATCATCATTTGTAACCCAATATCTTGACGGACGCAAACCGTTTCTATCCAAAGTTGCTCCAATAATTTTTCCATCCGTAAACGAAATCGAAGCTGGACCATCCCAAGGCTCCATGATGGCAGCGTGATATTCGTAAAAATCCTTTTTATATTGTTCCATTTGCTCATTGCCGTCCCATGCTTCGGGTATGAGCATCATCATCACGTGTGGCAACGAACGCCCACTCATGTACAATAATTCGATGGCATTATCCAAAATCGCAGAATCTGATTGTCCCAATTGGCAAACTGGCAAAATCATTTCTAATTCTTCTTGCGTGAAAAATTCAGACTCAAATAAGGCTGATTGGGCTTGCATCCAAGCGGCATTTCCTTTCACGGTGTTGATTTCACCGTTATGACCAATAAAGCGGAAAGGCTGTGCTAATTTCCATTCTGGGAAAGTATTTGTAGAAAATCGTGAATGAACAATTGCCAAAGCAGACGTAAACTCTTCTCGTTTCAAATCGTCAAAGTAGCCTGGCACTTGCATTGTTGTAAGCATACCTTTGTAAATAATAGTACGTGCCGACAATGAAGTAAAATAAAATTTATCGTTCAATCCCTTAACGGTTTCGTTAATAATCCGAGCCGTGAATTGACGGAAAACATAGAGTTTTCTTTCAAATTCCATTTCGTCCGTAATATGGGCTGGGCGTTTCAAGAATAACTGTTCCATTTGTGGCTCAGTATCACCCGATTCTGCTCCTTGGATTTCATCATTATTGCAAGGCACAATTCGATACCCCAAAATCTCCAAACCTAAACGTTTTGCTTTGCGGGCAATGATTTCCTTGCATTCTTTGCGAGTTGGTTCATCTTTTGGAAAGAAGGTCATACCAACGCCATATTCACCAGCGGCTGGCAAATCAATGCCCAATTTAGCACATTCTTCCAAGAAAAATTCATGAGGAACTTGCAAGAGAATTCCTGCTCCATCGCCCGAATTTGGGTCGCATCCGCACGCTCCACGATGATCCATTCTGATGAGCATCTGAATGGCATCTGCCACCACACGGTGAGATTTGCGTCCTTTCAAATTTGCCATGAAACCAATGCCACAAGCATCGTGTTCAAACTCTTTGCGGTACAAGCCTTGATTGTTGAAGTTCTCCATAATATTATAATTTTACGCTTAACGATAGAATCTACTTTGTGTTGGGGGCAATTGTTTTATTTTTATAACAATTTCAATAAAAGACCTTTACAATGTATGGTTTTTGCATCAAAACCAAAATTTATTGTATGGCGATATACTAATAGGGGTTATTTCTATTTTGTTGTTACAAATATATACAATAATTTCTTTGGAAAAAATAGTATTTCACCAAAGAATAGTTGGTTTTATATAATTTCAAGATTTTGTAAAATTTTTTCTTAGTTAGGTACAATTTTATATAATTTAGTCCAAAAACAGTCAATTCATAGTTTTGCAGAAAATGTTTCACTTTTCTGCACTTTTAAAATTAAACAAAATCATTTTTTCAGAAAAAATTCCAAAAATTAAGATTTGACAAACATAATTTAGTTAGTTTGACAATTATTCTAAAAATAACTAATTTTTAGATATTTTTGAAAATATTTTTTCGTAGAAAATCATTTTGACTGAGATTCAAGAGAATTGTGTAAATTTAGATTTTAAGAAAAAGATTATTCGATAGTCTTATGGACACAGAGTAACGCAAAGTTATTCACAGAGTAACACGAAGGAAAACTTTGATTAACTCTGTGAAAACTCTGCGAGACTCTGTGTCCACAAAAATTATAGAACGATTGAACAATTAAACCTAAAAACCTCACTTATGGCAAATTCAAAACCAAGATGGCGAGTAGATATTATTGTTAGTATTTGTGCGATGTTAGTGAGTATGGCAACTTTTGGCATTTATCTCTATCAAACCAAAATTATTCATGAACAAGCAAAAGCGAGTGTCTATCCTCATTTGGAGGTTGTGAGGCAATACAATAATAAGAATGAACCCTTTATTATATTCGTAAAAAATGTCGGAATCGGTCCGGCGTTTTTAAAAAAGATGGAAATCAAGTATAAAAATCAAGTTTATTCAAGTACATCGCTCGAAAATAGTGGAACTTGTTTGCCTTTTAGATTTTTGACCAAAATTTTACCCTTCGAGAAAATCCCCACTGTTGGGAACGGTCCAAATTTACCCATCGTAATTCCAGCGGGAGAAGAGGTAATGTTTTTGAGATTGAATGAAGATAATCCGAAATCTATCCAGTTATTGGTCGATATATTTGATAATGCAAGAATCAAAATTTGTTATTCATCAGTCTATAAAGATTACTGGACAACTGAAAAATGGAAACAACCCGAAGAATGTAAGAACTGTGAAAATGAAAATTTATTTAAACCTACTAAAAAATGAGCCTAAAACCACAATTCTGGAATGCTGATAAAATTGTTTCCCTTTCTGCTATTCTTATCAGTTTGGCAACGATGACCATTTATTTATACCAAACGCATTTGATAGGAAAACAGCAAAATGCTTCGGTAATGCCTTATTTAAGAATGGGTTAATCGTATGATGAAGATAGATTTGAAATGTTAGTTTTTAATGAAGGATTAGGTCCCGCATTTATTCAAGAAATTAACACTTATTATCAAGGCAAAAAATATTCAAACAAAGACATTCCAACTTTCTTACAAAATGACTACAAAAGGATACAATTTTTATAACCTACTCGAATATTGATGCTGGTATGCTGATGGCGGCTGGTAAAGATATTACGATGATTTCTAAAAGGAAAGATATAGGTGATACAGAAAAATTGAAAGACATATTTTTTAATAAGAAATTAGAAATGGAAATAATTTATACATCGATTTATGGAGAAAAATGGAAAGTAAAAGGAGCTTTCAAACGTCTGCAAAAAATCGAAGATTAACCACACAACCTTTTCCCTAAAAAAAGCGTCTTTACTATAAATTCAAGATGAAAAAACTATTACTTTCCATATTTATCGTTTTCTTTTTTATCTCCCAGACCCGTGCCACGCACATTGTGGGGGGGGAATTTGAATTGCAAGCTGTGAAAGGACAAGTGGGTATTTCTCACCGCTTGAATATGAATCTTTATTTTGATGATGTTAATGGCAGCACAGGAGCATTAGACCAAACGGTTACGGTTGGTTTTTTTAGTAAGAGAACTAATACTTTGATTGGTTACGTTTCCTTGCCAATCATTTCAAATAATCTCATTAATTATACAAATCCGCTTTGCGGACAAAATGCTTCCGTAAGAACTCGCTTGATTCAGTACAGTGAGCTAATTAATTTACCCGTTAATGATTTTTCTGACCCCGAAGGATACTATATCGTTTGGGAACGTTGTTGTAGGAATAATATCATCACTAACATTCAAGACCCAGGTGGAGCAGCTTCGGTTTTTTATTTAGAATTTCCTGCTCTACGTTTAAATAACGACCTTTTTATTAATTCTTCCCCTTCTTTCAAAAATCTCACGGGCGACTATATTTGTTTGAATCGTCCCTTTACTTTTGAATTCGGAGCAACTGATTCCGATGGGGATAGTTTGGTTTACAAATTGGTTACGCCACTTAATGGTTTCAGTAATCGAGATGTTCCCAGACCTGCTTTTCCAACGGGTAGCAGTAATTATCCCTTGGTTTCATGGGGCAGTGGCTATAATTTATTGAACGTAATTCCAGGGGCAAACCCCTTGAAAGTCAATCAACGAACTGGGCAATTAACCGTTACAGCCAATCAGTTGGGGCTTTTTGTGTTTTGTGTCTTGACGGAGGAATACCGCAAGGGAAAGAAAATCGGGGAAGTCAGAAGAGATTTTCAACTGAAAGTGATTGATTGCCCTATCAATACAGAACCGCTATCGTTGTTTCGTGAAAAGGGAAAAACGAGTTTTTATAAATCTACAGAGGTAATTACCATCAAAAATGGTGATAAAAAATGTTTGACTTTTCTGGGAAATGATCCTGATATAAATCAGCAAATTAGTCTGAAAATTGTACCTATAAATTTTACTTCGAATCCAACTATTTCACCTTCAACCCTACAAACGGGTTCTTCCAAAGACACACTTCGGGCGGAGGTTTGTTTTGATGAATGTGCGGAATCAACGGATGGAAAGCCTTTAATTTTTGATGTCGTAACGTCCGATAATGGTTGTCCTCAGCCACTTACGAATACCTTGAGAATGTCCGTAATTTTTGAACCAAAGCCCAATGCCGTCCCAACGATTTCCACGGATTTATTGAATCAAAAAGGGGAATCAGAGATTGGTAAATTACTAAGATTCAATCTCTTGGGACTTGACAAAGACAATGATAACATCACAATTACGGCTCGTGGGCGTGGGTTTTCGTTGGCACAGGCGGGTATGAGTTTTGTGGGAGGTTCGGGTGTGGGCAGGGTTGCAAGCCCATTTTCATGGACACCTATCTGCGACCTTACCCAAAAGGGAGATTACATTGTGGATTTTATTGTTACGGACACTCGTTGCGGTAGAAATTTGAAGGATAGTATTTGGGTAACCTTGAAATCTATTTCTCCCAAAAGCGACCAACCCGAAGTAAAAACGAGTTTAGTCAAGAATGAAATTGAAGTAATTTTAAACGGAACAGAACCGCAACCCATCAATTTTGATGTCATTTCAACGGATATAAATTTAGATCCTTTAAAACTGTATGCACGTCCAAAAGGCTTTGATTTAAAATCAGTAGGCATGGTTTGGACGGATGCCAATGGTGTAGCTAAAATCATAAATCCTTTCTCGTGGAAACCCGATTGCAGTTACTTAAAAGGCAAAGAATCAGCACTTTACAATATTGATTTCATTACGGAAGATAATTCGTGTAGCCCCAATCGTTTTGATACGGTTTCTGTGGTGATAACTTTGAAAAATAAAATTGCTAATTTTGAACTACTAAAACCTGCCAACGTTTTTACACCCAACGGAGACGGCAAAAACGATGATTTTTCGTTGGAAGATTTACCAGAAGATAATTGTACAGAAAAATTTGAATTTATAGAAATCTACGACCGTTGGGGGCAATCAGTCTATAAATCAACCGAAAGGAATTTCAAGTGGACGGGTGGGCAATATGCCACTTCGGAATATCATTATTTAATTAAATTCACGGAACGGCAATTTAAAGGTTGGATTGAGTTAATTCGTTGATTTTAAAAAGGTTAAATTAAATTCAAGATTTGGCAATACGTTTTCACCTGATAAAATATTATCAAAACCATATATCAAATCAATTGTGCCGTTTGCTCTAAAAATTCTAACCTCTTGCCCTTTCGGAAAAATTAACCAAGCTAATTGACATCCATTATCTATCCATTTGTGCATTTTCTCAACAGCATATTTTAAATCGTCCGAATTTGACATCAATTCAATCACAAACTCTGAACACAATGGAGGAAATTTTGTTTGTTCTTCCAAAGTCAAAGCATTCCAACGCTCATTTGAAATCCATGCCGCATCAGGAGAACGTACTGCTGAACTTGGTAATCTGAAAGCTGTTGAAGAGTCAAAGACCTTTCCTAATTTCGATTTACGATTCCAAATTCCAAGATTTGCACATATCTCACTTTTAGTTATTCCAGAAATCTCTCCTGTGTTAAACGTTAAAAATATGTTCTCGCAAGAATCTCTCTCAAATTTTAGGTGGTCATTCAATATACAAAATTCATAGAAATCATCATCAGTCATCCGACAACTTTCTAATTGTTTAAGTAAATAAACACCTTCACATTCAGAATTTAAGACCATTTTATTTAAGATTCTTTAAAATACGGTCACAATTCTACAACCAATCCATCCTCCGCCAAAATTGTATTCTCAAAAACCGCTTTCGATTCCTCTAAAAGTGGTTCTAATTCCTTATATCTTGATGAAAAATGCCCAATAATCAACTTCCCAACATTAGCTTGTTTAGCAATTAAACCCGCTTGATGGGCAGTGGTATGATTTGTATAAGTTGCTCTGGATGCTAATTCATGCAAAAAAGTGGCTTCGTGATAAAGTACATCCACGTTTTTGATAATGTCAATAATTGGTTCGTGATACAGTGAATCCGAACAAAAGGCATAACTTCTACATTTGCCCGCAGGAATCGTGTAATCAGCATTTTTATACTTCAAATCTCCATTTTCATATAAAATATCTTCCCCATTTTTCAGCATTTTTATTTGCTCAATGCTCAAATCTTTGGGCATCGTTTCTTTGACGATTTTATATTTCAGAGGTTTTTCCTTAAATAAAAATCCGCAACAAGGCACTCGGTGAATTAAAGGAATTGTGGTAATCGTTACGTGTTCATTCTCAAATAATTGATACGATTTTTCAGTATCGGTTTCAATAAAATGTAACTTAAAATTCAACCAAGCATCAGCATATTTCAACTGAATCGTAATGATTTCAGCCAATCCTTTGGGGCCAAAAAGCCATAAATCTTCCGTTCTACGGTGCATATTGAGCGTGGAAATCAAACCAATCAAACCAAAATAATGGTCGCCATGAAGATGCGTGATGAAAATATATTTCAACCGTGTTGAGCGTAACTTATACCTCAATAATTGGTTCTGAGTGCCTTCGCCACAGTCAATCAAATAACCATCTTGCTCAATTTGCAAATGGTGTGCGGTCGGATTCCTCGTGAGAACGGGTGTGGCTGAACCTGTGCCTAAAATAGTGATTTGAAAACTCAATTTATTGTCGATGTTAGTAATTCGATGTTCGATTTTCGGGATTTGATGTTCGGATTATCACCTTCACATCGAATTACTAACATCGAACATCAAAAAAAAGCCCTATCAAACTAACGTAAGATAAGGCTTTTTGTTTGCTCAAAATCAATTAATAATCTTCTTCCTTTCCACCGCCATCACCATATTCACCGTGATCATATTCATCGTCTTCGTCTGACTGAAAATCATTTTCTAATTCATTCAGATAAACTGCGTCAATTGCCTCTTGAACGGTATTCATCACGGTTAAATCTTCAATTTTGGCTGCATCCAATTGGTCAATAATGGCTTCATCTTTGGTGATTACGATAAATAATCCTAATTCATTCAAGCAAATTTTGTTTGCTTTTCGAATCAATGAGATTCCATGACCATCCAATTCAGAAACCTGACTGAACTCAACAATCATATTTCCGTAGCCTTCTCGAAATAATTTTCTAACGATTTCTTCAAAACCCGCTACGTTATCTTGGGTCAAAGAAGTTTCTTTAAGTTCAATCAGAGCGAACTGCTCATTCTTTTCTACCTTAAATTCCATAAAATGTAGTTTTGTGTGGGGTTGTTGGCGGTCGGCAGTCAGCTTTCGGCAGTCAGCATTTTAAAAGCCGAATGCCGAGAACTGATTGCCGAAAGCCAAAACTTATTTCAAATAATTAATAATATTGTTTTCTACTCTTTCTAAAATATCTTCTGAATTGTCTTTTTCAAATATCTTACCAGTAACTTTTTCAAATAATTCAATATAACGTTCCGAAATTTGATTAACCCATTCATCCGACATTTCAGGGACACGTTGCCCTTCTTTGCCTTGAAATCCATTTTCAATTAACCATTCTCTGACAAATTCTTTCGATAATTGTTTTTGTGGTTCATTGTTATTTTGTCTCTCTTGGTAACCTTCTAAATAAAAATACCTTGAAGAATCGGGCGTATGTATCTCATCTATCAACGTAATTTGCCCATCTTTGTTCCCAAATTCATACTTTGTGTCCACCAAAATTAAACCTTGTTGAGCCGCCATTTCTGTACCTTTTGCGAAAAGAGCTAAGGTATATTTTTCCAATTGACAATAATCTTTTTCCGAAACTAAACTTTGCGATAGGATTTCTTCTCTCGAAATATCTTCATCGTGTCCTTGATGGGCTTTGGTAGTTGGAGTGATAATTGGCGTGGGTAATTTATCGTTTTCCTTCAAACCCTCGGGCAGTGTTACGCCACAAAGGATTCGCAGTCCTGATTTATAAGTACGCCAAGCATGACCTGCTAAATAACCCCTCACAACCATTTCAACGGGATAGGTTTCGCACTTCAAACCAACGCTTACGTTAGGGTCGGGTGTGGCAATTAACCAGTTAGGAACAACGTCACGGGTAGCTCCCAAAAAGTGAGCTGCAATTTGGTTCAGCACTTGACCTTTGTATGGAATTGCTCTGGGCAAAACCACATCAAAAGCTGAGATACGGTCAGAAGCAATCATAACTAACAGGTTTTCAAAGGAATAGACATCACGAACTTTACCTTTGTAGAATGTAGTTTGATTAGGGAAATTAAAATTTGTATTTTGTATTGTATTCATTTTTAAGTCGTAAGTCATAAGCCTGTGAGTCGTAAGTCTGTGAGTCGTAAGTTATAAGTATATCTAATAACGCCTACGATTTAGAGACTTATACTTACAACTTATGACTAATTTTACACTCCAATTCTTTCAATAACCATTGCCGAAGCACCACCGCCACCATTGCAAATACCAGCTGCACCATAACGTCCTTTAGTGTGGCGTAAAACAGAAATCAAGGTTGTGATAATTCTTGCTCCTGATGCTCCCAGGGGATGCCCCAATGAAACAGCTCCACCAAAAATATTCATTTTTTTATGCGGAATTTCTTGCATTTTTTCATACGCTAAAGGTACGACTGAGAATGCTTCGTTAATCTCAAAATAATCAATTTCTTCTTTAATCAAACTTGCCGCTTTGATGGCTTTTGGCACTGCCACAGTTGGTGAAGTTGTAAATAAAGCGGGATCTTGTTCGATGTCCAAAAACGTTACAATTCGTGCCAATGGCAACAAACCCATTCTTTCCGCTTTTCTTCTCGACATCAACACTAAGGCACAGGCACCGTCATTCAAAGTTGATGCGTTTCCAGCCGTAACCGTTCCTCTTTTCTCAAAAGCAGATTTCAGCTCAGGTATTTTTTCAAAATTAACCTTTTTAAATTCTTCATCCTCCGAAATCACAACCGTTCCTTTTTTGGTTTGAATCTCCACAGGGATAATTTCATCTTTAAAATAACCTTTTTCAGTAGCTTCGGCAGAACGCTTGTATGAATCAATAGCGTAAGCATCTTGAGCCTCACGACTGATACCATATTTACGGGCTGTTTGGTCGGCAAAATGCCCCATCGCTATTTTGTCGTAGGCGTCCGTTAAACCGTCTTTTTCTAAACCATCCACCAAAGAGTTTGACCCATATTTATAGCCAAAACGTGCATTTGGAACGTAAAAGGGAGCATTTGACATACTCTCCATACCACCAGCTACTGCCACTTCGGTCATGCCCAGCATAATGCTCTGAGCCGCAAACATGATAGATTTCATACCCGAGGCACACACTTTATTGACGGTCGTACAACGTACCGAAGTAGGCAAACCAGCACCCAGAGCCGCCTGGCGAGCAGGAGCCTGTCCAACATTCGCCGAAAGCACATTCCCCATGATACATTCTTCGACTAACTCGGGTTTGATACCCGCTTTTTCAATCGCCCCTTTGATGGCGATTGCTCCTAATTCAGTGGCTGATAGGCTTGACAAAGCCCCTCCAAAACTTCCAATCGGCGTTCTGACTGCCGATACGATATACACTTCTTGCATACTCATAATTTAATTCTGCCTGTTTTACCAGTTTTGCGTGATTCCTGAGTCTTTACTTTTTACTAAATTTTGCTTCTGTTGAATATATTGAATTTCACTATTTTTCATTCCATCTAATATTATACGTGCCTTTTCAAGAGTCAGTCCATAATTTTTCAAAGTTTTTAACAATTCTTTCTGCGAATTATCTTTTGCCACCTCTTCTTGCTGATTTTGTGGCGGTGGTGGTAAATCTTGCTTACTATTTGGCTTTTGTATCTCTGACTTTTGCTTGTTTTTAGGATGATATTTTCGCTTTAATAACTCATAATTAAAACGGGCAACATCATTATCTGGTTTTATAATAAGAGCTTGCTTAAATAAACTTAATGCTCTTGCGGTATCTCTTTCGCTACAAAAAATAATACCCAATTGAGAATAGGTAGTCGAAGCCAGCAATGGTTCTTTCAAACTCACCAATTGTTCATATTTTCTATGTGCTTGGAGCGTATCATTACTTTCAAAAAGAGCGTGTGCATGATTTAAGGTTACTTCGGGAGGTGTAAAAAATGAGGTCGAACCTAAGATTTGGTATTGTATGCACGATTCCTTGAAATCTTTGTCTTTGTAGGCAAACTGAGCCTCTTTAATAGCTTTATTACGAATATTGACCTTCGTAAATGAACTATTATCCAATATCCACAAAAATATGTAAAATATGAGCGAATTCAAATATTGAGCTTAGAAATTAAAAAAGCAAATTAGATAATCTAAATGATTATTCTTCTTAAAACAGGATGTAGAAAGGGAAAATATGGGAGAGGGAGTTATAATTGAAATGTTCTTACAGACAAGAATACATCAATTCCGAGCAAAAATAATGCAATGATTAGAAAATAAAAATATTTATTTGCAATAACATCAACTTGACGGGTATCCACAAGATCATTTGCCACTTGTTCAACGTTGGTAATTAGATCATTAAAACTACCAGATATTGATTTGATTTCCAGATACTTACCGCCAGCTTTCCGAGTAATATTCTTTAATAATACAGCATCCAATTTAGTAACAATAATATTTCCAGTTTTATCTTTTTTGAAATTATTTCCGTCACGTAAGGTTATTCCGTTGAGTGTTCCTATGCCCATAGCGAAGAAATTAATATCTTTTTGCCTGATTTGACTAATAATACTCTTTTCATAAGTCCCAAAGTTTTCTCCGTCACTTATCAAGACAATTACTTTGGACTGTGCTTTTGATTTTGTTTTTAGTAATTTATTCACCGCCAATTCCAAGGCAGGATTGAAATTTGTTCCCCCCTCTGGCATCAGATTTGTCGTGATTTTAGGCACAAAAAGATTAATGGCATTTCTATCAAAAGTTAGGGGAGAAAGCATAAAAGCATCTTCGGAAAAAACGATAAGTCCTATTCTATCTTTGTCAAAATGGTTGATGAAGCGATTAATTTCAAACTTAGCTTTTTCAATCCTACTGGGCTGAATATCAGTGGCATCCATTGATTTTGATACATCAATTAATAAAAATATATCCTTTCCTTCTGCTTTGATTGTTCCTTTGGTATCGCCAAAAGAAGGATTTAACAACGCTAATATTATTAAGATAAAATAGGTACTTCTTAAAACAAATTTCAAAATACTGGAGCGGGCAGATGTTTTTAGGCTTTTAGCAATCCAGAATATACGTCCTAAATAAATGAGGTATAAAAGAAAAAATATTGCTAAAAACCATTGCTCTATTACTCCTAACTCTGAGGTTAAATTCATATCTTTTGATGTTCGATGTTCGTTATTCGATGTTCGGGGATTGAAAATCGTTACATAACATCTTACGAAAGTAACAAAATTGAGTATCTAAAACAATTCATCCAAGCATACAAACATCGAATAAGGAACATCCAACCGTGCGACGGTCGCATCGAAATTAACTATCTTTGCAACAAAATAACAAAATCATGAAAGAATTTACCAAGAAAGAAATAGTCCGCAATCCAAGTGGAGCAAAGCCAAATACGAATCCATTTGAAGTTACAGAAGAAGTAGAACTTTTGACCTTTTTATTGGCAAAAATGCCTAATAAAAGTCGTCATAACGTAAAAGCATTATTGAGAGACAAGCAAGTTTTAATCAATAAAAAAGCCGTAACCCAGTTTAATCATGTTCTAAGACCCAAGCAAATCGTTGAAATCAAAGACTCAAAAGCTCCGCAAGAACAACGCTACAAAGGTTTGAAAATCGTTTTTGAAGACCAACATTTAATCGTAATCGAAAAAGATGAGGGTACACTTTCGATTGCTACGGAAAAGCAAAAATTACATAATGCCTACAGTATTTTGAGCAACCACATCAAAAAAGAAGACCCTCGGAACAGAATTTTTGTCATTCACCGCCTCGACCGTGAAACTTCAGGTTTGATGATGTTTGCCAAAAGCGAAAAAATCCAAAAGTTGATGCAGGAATCATGGAACGCCACCATTCGGGAACGTACTTATTTGGCAGTCACCGAGGGTTTTGTGAAACAAATGGAAGGCACTATAGAGTCCTACTTAGTTGAAAACAAGGCACTTACCGTCTATTCGGTCAGTAATCCAGCGTTGGGAAAACACGCCATTACACACTATGAAACGATGAAACATTCGGAAACAAATTCGTTGTTGAAAGTGAATTTAGATACAGGGCGAAAAAACCAAATTCGGGTTCACATGAAAGATATTGGTTTCCCGATTGTGGGTGATGAAAAATATGGCTCAAAAACCGACCCCATGAATCGTTTAGGGCTCCATGCCTGGGTATTGGCATTTACGCACCCCGTCACACAGGAAGAAATGTATTTTGAAACGCCCATTCCGAGGAAATTTTTGTGGTTGTTTTGATTATCTTCTCAAATTATCTAAAACTACTGCCGTTGCAATACCCGCATTTAGGGATTCTGCTTGTCCAAACCTTGGAATCGTGATTTTATGAGTAATCAATTGTTCAATATTTGACGAAATCCCGTTGGCTTCGTTACCAATAATAATGTAGCCCGAATTTGAGAATTTTATTTTATGAATATTATCTCCATCCAATAATGTTCCATAAATATTGGCATTCTGATTTCTAATAAATCCCTCTAAATCAGTATAATATAATCGGCTTCGAGTGAAAGAACCCATGGTGGCGGAGATAACTTTGGGGTTATAAAAATCTACGGTGGAGTGTGAACAAATAATTTTCTGAATCCCATACCAATCTGCCACACGGATGATTGTGCCTAAATTGCCAGGATCTCGAATATCGTCCAAAATCAGAGCAAACTCATTTTCTCCTACCAATAATTCCTCATTTTCTTTCGTTTTCACTACGGCAAGAGCTGCATTGTTTGAATTGTACGAACCTGCTTTTTCAAGATCAGCTTGATTTACGATAAAGCCTTGAATATGAAAGGCTTGAAGAAGATTTTGATGTTGTTCAAAAAACTCGTCCGTAACAAATAATAATTCTGTTTCAAAATCCGAACGCAGTAATTCAAGCACACTTTTTGCCCCTTCCACTACAAAAGATTGGTTTTCTGTACGGAATTTCTTTTGTTGTAGAGAATTAATGTATTTAATTTGATTTTTAGTAATCATGAATTCAATTTGAAAATGATATGATTTGAAAATTTGAAAACATTATGAGCAATAAGTCTTTTCATAATTTATAACTCATCACTCCTAATTCTTTACTTCCTGCTTTGAAAAAAACGCTTCAATATATAATCTTTTTCAACCTAACTATTTATCTTTCAGGCTGTTCGCCCAAAAGTGTTTTTACTGAACCTCTCTTGAAATCTCAGACTTTCAAGGGAAATAAAACGCTTTCTACGGAAAAGTTAGAGGCTCTTTTACCACAAAAGCCTAATAAAAAAGTGGCTCTTTTACCCATTACGCCAGGATTATATTTTTATCAGCTGTTTGCGGCTCAGATTTTTCCTTTCAATAATAAAAGTTATCTCGAAAAAAAAATTATTTGGCAACAACAATTAACAAAGGTAAATGATGATTTTGATAGCCTTACGAAAGACCTGAATAATACTTCCGAGGTATATCTTAAATTGGCTAAAAAAAAGGATAAAAAAGTAGAAAAACTTACCCTAAGAATCAATGAAGGCAACTGGGCAATGCGAACTTTTGGCGAACCTCCCTCCTATTTTTATGAGGATGATGCAAAAAAAAACGTGGAGAAAGTGAAAACTTATCTCAAAAATCACGGTTTTTTTAATTATTCAGTTTCGTATCAGAAAGATTCTTCCGCTTTCAATCGTAACAGCATTTCAGTTACTTACATCGTGGACGAAGGTACCTTTTACCCCTTCAAACAAACAGATTCGCTGGTGGTGAAAGACCGTACAATTAGGGAAATTTTGAAGGCTCATCAAAGTGAAAGCCTTTTGAAAGTTGGGGATAGACTTCAACTTGAAAATTATAACGAAGAGAAAAATAGAATTGAGTTATTGTTGAAAAATAATGGATACTATAACTTTACCAAAGACAATATCAGTATTAGGATAAATGACCTTGATACTACTATTACAAAAGGAATTCAAGCAATTACGTTTATTCCAAAACCAAATCGTCCGCTACAAAATCCAAACTACAATCATGCTTATCCAATCAATAAAGTAACGTTTATTTCGGATGGAAGCCCGCCCAATATCACCAATACGAAGGTTGATACGGTGATGTATAAGGATGTCCAATATTTGTTTGTCAATAAGAAATTTTCGCCAAAACTATTGGACAGTAAGATTGATATTCGCCCAAATCAGCTTTACAGTCTGCAAAAACGCCAACAAACCGAGAAGAATTTGTATGCTTTGGAACAGTTCCAATTTTCTAAAATCAACTTTGATACCACCAGAGGATTATTAGATGCCACTATTTACACAAAACCTTTGGATAAATATCAGTTCACCGCTGAAACGGGCGGAAGCGTGTATAGATTAGTATTTGGTCCATTTTTTAATACTACTTTCAAGGTAAGGAATGTTCGAGGTAGTGCCAGTTCATTAGAGACTAATTTCCGCTTTGGCTTTGAGGCTCAGGCAGGTTTTTTCACGCCAGACTCTGTACAACGAAATATTGAAATGGGCTTAAATACCTCCATTATTATTCCCAAAATATTAGCTCCCAATTTTATTTCACAACGATTAAATACTTTCACGCCACAAACCCGTTTGGGGGTAGGTTTCGATTTTATTGAAAGACAAGAATACAGTCGCTCCAATATCAAAATCAACGGGACTTATCAATGGAGACCATCGCTCAATAAATTTTGGCAGATTTCATTGGTGGATTTAAACTTGGTGAATACCAATAGACAAACCCCTGAATTCAGAACATTTTTGGACACGCTCCAAGCAAGGGGCAACAACTTAGGGCGAAGTTTCCAGCAATCTTTCATCTCAAGTATCAGTGCTTCATATACTTACACGGATAATCCGTATGGTCAAATTAGTAAGGGACGATATTTGAGAATTACGGCGGAGTCGGGCGGAACAACATTGAATTTATTTCCAGAAGGTAAAATTGGTTTTATTTCAACGTTGATAAATGACAGTTTACAGTTTTTTAAATTTTTAAGAGTCAATGCTGATTATAGGAGATATTTTGTGGTAGGACAAAGTAAAAATACTGTTTTTGCCTACAAAGTGAACACAGGAATTGCTTATTCTTATGGATTAGAAAGGAATTTACCTTATGAAAAAAACTTTTTTGTGGGCGGACCAAACAGTTTGAGAGCATGGCGACCACGCACATTGGGACCGGGGTCAGTGAAAGGGAGTAATTTTGACCAACCAGGCAGTGTTTTATTAGAAACCAGTGCCGAGTTGAGGTTCAAAATTTTTAAAATTTATGGTGATTACAATGTTAATGGAGCGTTGTTTGTAGATGCAGGAAACGTTTGGCGAGTGCAAGGGCAAAATACAGAAGGAGTTGAAGGAAGCGATTTTCAATTTGACCGTTTCTACAAAGAAATCGCCATTGGAACGGGTTTTGGAATCCGTTTTGACCTATCTTTCTTCGTAATTCGACTTGATGGAGCATTCAGAGTTGTTGATCCTGCCGCCAAAGAAGGAGAACGATTGATTCTGTTTAAAAATAGAAAAGATTACGATAATCCAATGATTTTTAATTTTGGTATTGGCTATCCATTTTAGGTGCTGTATCGTCAGATTTTTATCATCCAAAATCCCCCTTTCAACATGAAAAATATCTTTATTTTCCTCCTCGTTTTGGGCTTTAATTTTACCGTAAAATGTCAAACGGTAACGACCTTTTATCTGGTACGTCATGCCGAAAAAGTTACTTCCGACCCCAGCAATAAAGACCCACTACTCACTGAAAATGGACAAAAAAGGGCTTTGTTTTTAGTTAAAAAATTAAAGAACAAAAAACTTTCAGCCATTTATTCAACTGATTTTCAAAGAACTAAATTAACGGCAAAACCAATTGCTGATAAACAAAAATTGGAAGTACAACTATATAATCCAAAACAAGTAAAGTCTTGGGCGAGTACACTTTTGCAGGAAAATAAAGGCGGTAAAATCCTCATCGTTGGGCATAGTAATACGGTTCTGGAAACTATTGAAGCATTGGGTGGAAAACGCCCATTTGCTGAAATTATGGAACAAGATTACGATTATTTTTTTACGGTAAATATCGAAGAAGACGGAACGATGAAAGTCGAATTTGAACATTATGGTGAAAAAAGTTCAGGTGTGGAAGGCTTACAAATGATGAAACAAAATTAAAATCCTTACCAACATGATAAAAGTATTTCTGTTTTTGAATGTTATAATCATTTCATTGTCAGATGGTTACAGCCAAAGTAAACCTGAACAATCAGATAAGATAAAAGCCATTTTACCGACCATTGATCAGATTTGTCAGGATTTTGTTATAAAAAATCACCTGCCGAGCTTAGTCTATGGTTTGGTAATAGATGGAAAAGTGGTTCATTCCAATGCCATAGGAATTGCCAATATTACCACAAACTCAAAGGCAAATCTTCAATCGGTTTACCGCATTGCTTCGATGTCCAAAAGTTTTACGGCGATGGCAATTCTGCAATTGCGGGATGCTGGAAAACTTCATTTAGACGATCCCGCTTATCTGTATATTCCAGAATTGAAATGGCAAAAATTCTCTACTGATTCGCCCGAAATCACGATTCGTCATTTATTGACCCATGCCGCAGGTTTTCCAGAAGACAATCCTTGGGGCGACCGACAATTAGCCATTTCGGATGAAACGATGCTCAAAATGTTCAAAAAGGGGATTTCTTTTTCTAATACGGCAGGAACCAACTACGAGTACAGTAATATGGGTTTTGCAATGTTGGGTTATATCATCAAAAAAGTAAGCGGACAAACTTATCAAAATTATATTAGCGAAAAGATTTTTAAACCATTGGGCATGACAAATACTTATTGGGATTATACCAAAGTTCCCAAAAATCAATTGGCTCGTGGATATCGTTGGTTGGATGAAAACTGGGTAGAGCAACCCATGCTGGGCGATGGTGCGTATGGAGCGATGGGCGGAATGCTGACTACGATTGAAGATTTTGGAAAATACATGGCATTTCATCTTTCAGCATTAGTTTCGGATAAACCAGAATCAGCCGTTTTGAAAAGGAGTTCACTGCGAGAAATGCACCAACCGTGGAATTTAAGTGCTTTAAATGTTCAGAACAAAAATGCACAAGGTCAAATTTGTCCGACTGTCTCAGCTTATGGGTATGGTTTGCGTTGGGTAAAGGATTGCAATCAAATTATCAATATTGGACACAGTGGCGGTTTGCCAGGTTTTGGCAGTAATTGGAAAATGCTGCCCGATTTTGGCATCAGTTTTATATCTTTTGCCAACCGCACATACGCCCCTGCGAGTGGTTTAAACACTCAAATTTTGGACACTTTAATTGCCTTGGGACATCTCAAACCCAAGCTAATTCCCGTTTCTGCCATTTTGAAACAACGCCAAATTGAATTAGTTAATCTTTTACCGACCTGGAATAATGCTGAAATAAGCGGGATTTTTGCGGAGAATTTCTTTTTAGATTATTTTTCCAATAGCCTCAAAAAAGAAGCCGAAGGAATTTACGAAAAAGCGGGTAAAATATTGAAAATCAGAGATATGATTCCAGAAAACAACCTTCGTGGAGCGTTTATTTTGGAAGGAGAGAAAGCCAATATCGAAATTAGTTTCACGCTCTCGCCCGAAAAACCCGCATTGATTCAAGAATATCATATTCGGGAGATTTTAGAGTAATTGGTCAATATCGGAACAAACATATTTAGACTTTCTGAATATTTTACTGACCTTTTCCCAAAATTTCCCCAACTTTACAATCATTTGAGAAATTAAAATTTTATGGAAATATTAAAAAGTAATCGCTTGGACTCACTACGCTACGATATTCGTGGTCCCGTTTATGAAAAAGCCCTTCAATTGCAACGTGAGGGCTATAAAATCACCTCTTTGAATATTGGGAATCCAGCGGCATTTGGTTTTGAAACACCCGATGAAATCATCCATGATGTAATCATGAATATCCGCAACGCTCAAGGTTATGCGGATTCTCGGGGGCTTTTTGCTGCCCGCAAAGCAGTTATGCAATATTATCAAAGTCGTGGGGTAAAGAATATTGAGATTGATGATATTTATATTGGAAATGGGGTTAGCGAGTTGATTGCTTTGACGATGACCGCCTTACTGAATCCCAATGATGAAATCTTGATTCCTTCGCCCGATTATCCCCTTTGGACAACCTCGGTGGGACTTGCAGGTGGTACGCCCGTACATTATATATGTGATGAAGAATCGGACTGGAATCCTGATTTGAAAGATATTGAATCAAAAATTACGAAGAAGACTCGTGGAATTGTCTTGATAAATCCCAATAATCCCACGGGGGCTGTTTATGACAAAGAGATTGTGGAAGGCATTGTCAGAATTGCCGAAAAACATAAACTCATCGTTTTTGCTGATGAAATCTATGATAAAATTCTGTATAATGGAGCAATTCACTACACCACTGCGGGCATGACTGATGAAACGTTGATTGTTACGATGGGGGGAATGTCAAAGAATTATCGTGCAGCAGGTTTTAGAGGAGGTTGGATGATTTTGACGGGTTCAAAGCATAAAGCAAAAAGTTATATCGAAGGTTTGACTTTTATGGCTTCGATGCGGCTTTGCTCCAACGTAATCACTCAATATGGCATCCAAACGGCATTGGGAGGGTATCAGTCTATCAACGATTTAGTTATCTCTTCGGGGCGTTTGTATAAGCAAATGGAACTATCATATCAAAAATTAATCTCTGTGCCAGGCATCACGTGCGTCCGTCCGAAAGGAGCAATGTATCTTTTTCCAAAGATTGATTTAAGCCAATTTGATTTCAAACACGATGAAGATTTTGTAATGAGTTTGCTGGAAGATCAAAGGATTTTAGTAGTTGGTGGCAGAGGTTTTAATTTCAAACAACCCGATCATTTTAGGATTGTATTTTTACCACACTTGGAGCAATTAGACTTGGCGATGAATAAAATGATTTTGCACTTCGAAAATCATCGGAAGTAATGGTAAAAGGGTGAACGGTTGCCGCTCACAGTTTTTTTTATGAATACTGGACATTAATACATAGAGATATTTTTTTCTGTTAAATTAGCAGAGAGGTTGTGTAATCAAAGACCTCTTTTTATTTCAAGGGCGAACCGTTTACTTCCCACCGTGAACTGTTTACCTTTCACCGTGAACCGTTCACCGAACCCATGACTATTGACGCTTCTTTTCTTAATTCAAGACGTACTAAACTCTTTGTAATTCTCTTCGGGATTTTTCTTTCAAATGCCATTGTGGCTGAAATAATTGGCGTAAAAATTTTCTCAGTTGAAAAGACTTTCGGTTTTTCTCCGATTCATCTTGATACTTTTTTGGGCATTTGGGACTTAAATCAGCCCGCAGGAGCATTAAATTGGCCCTTCGTTTTTATTACTTCCGATATTATCAATGAATATTTTGGAAAAGAAGGTGTAAGAAAAGTATCTTTTTGGACGGCTGGATTTATTGCCTATTGCTTTCTGATTATCTACGGAGCAACCCTTTTAGTGCCTGCTGATTTCTGGATAGAAGTTAATAAGGGAGCCGATAATTTCAATATTAATGACGGATTTAGTAAAATCTTTCGTCAAGGATTGGGAATTATTATCGGTTCTCTGACCGCTTTTTTGATAAGTCAATTATTAGATGCCTCAGTTTTTCATTACATCAGAAAGAAGACCAATGGAGGCAAAATTTGGCTTCGGGCAACGGGTTCAACTTTGGTTTCGCAGTTGATTGATAGCTTTGTGGTGATTGGTATTGCATTTGTTCTCTTCGGAAATTGGACAATTGAACAATGGATTTCCACGTCTTTGAACAGTTATTTGTATAAATTTTTTACCGCTATTTTATTGACTCCTGTTATTTATTTGGCTCATTATTGGATTGATAGGTATTTGGGGGTGGAGGAGAAAATTATTGAATAAAATCTAAATAATTTTCTTTTGAAATAACGGTAAATTTTGCTTCTGAATAGGCATCCGCAAAGGCTTTGGGAATATTGGCTTTTTTATTACCCCATTTGAACTCGAAGGCTTCAATTTCTTGGTTTTTTACTTCAATGCAATCAATTTCTTGTTGGTCATAAGTTCGCCAAAAGTAAGTTTCTTTGTAATTACGGGCGTATTTATTTTTTTTGAGTCGCTCCATCATTAAATAGTTTTCCCATAATTCCCCTACATCATTTCTAAAAGATAAACTTTTAAAATCACCGATTACAGCATTTCGGACTCCATTATCCCAAAAATACCATCTTGAACTTTTGGTGATTTCTTTTCTTAGATTCCTGCTAAAACCTTTTATTTGTTTCAGTACATACACTTTTTCAAGAAGGTCTAAATATTTTTCTACGGTATTTTTACTGAGTTCTAACTGCTTCGCCAATTCCAATAACGATACTTCTTTACCCATTTGAAAAGCAATTAATTTCAGCAAATCAAATACTTTGGACGAGTTTCTGATGCCATCAAAACTGATAATATCTTTCAACAAATAAGAACTTACTAACTCCCTCAAATAGTTTTCTTTATCGTCAATATTTAGCAATAAACACACTTCGGGATAGCTTCCATAAATGAGTCTTTCATCCAGATTTCTACGGGTTTCTAAGTAATTTTCATGAAAACTTATTTCTTCTTGGCTAACTGGAAACATCTCGTGCCAATGAGCTCTTCCTACTAATGGTTCATCTAAATTATTATTTAAATCAAAAGCTGATGAACCACTGGCAATGATTTTGAGATTTGGAATTTCATCAATAATTATTTTAAGAGCTAAGCCAATTTTGGGTACAACTTGAGCTTCGTCAATAACTAAAAGTTCTTTACCCGATAAAATGCTTTTGTATTTTCCAAGATTTCTCTCTGATAAAAAATCTTGGGTATCGGGTAAATCTCCATTTAACCATAGATAAGGTAAATCCAATTCTTCAACTATTTTTTTAATGAGAAAAGTCTTACCAACTCTCCTTGCTCCATATACAATATTTACTTTGCCAGAAACTAAATAATTAAACAAAACTTCCTTTAATTTTCGCTGTATTTCCATATCATTAATTTTAAACAAAAATACAAAAAATAGGCTTATTGACCAAATTTAGCTAAATTCGGTCATCGTACTGACCCAATTTAGCTAAATTCAGTCAATAGCCGTTTCGATTCCTTTGGTTGGGTCAATAAAAAACCATAGCCCCGAAGCCACAATCAGACATCCAGCAATCAAGAAAAGAGGGTAATTGAAATTGCCAGTTTTTTGAACAATTGTTCCAAAAATGACAGTGATAAAGAAGCCACCCATTTGTCCCGCAAAGTTCATTGCTCCCGTAACTGTTCCTGAATTATTTTTGCCAATATCCACACATACCGCAAAGGCTACGGGCAGCGTCAGGTCTTTCAACAATACACAAAGTGCTAATAAATAACCAGCTAATTCATTGTTAGTGGTTTGTCCAGCACCAATGAAGCAGAGGCTTGATAAACCCAAGCCAGCCACGCCCACAATGCGTCTGCCAAGTTTTAAGCCTAATTTTTTACATAGATAATCACTGGTAAAACCACCAACTAAACAACCAATTGCCCCCAAGAAATAAGATAGTGAAATGAAATTTTTGGCTTGTTCTTCGCTCATGTGTCTGCCTTCTTGGAAGTAAGTTGATGACCAATTAGTGAAAAAATATGAAGCGTAAAAAAATAAATGGCACATCAACATCAAAAGCCAAATATTAGGATTACGGACGATGGTTTTCCAGTCAATTTTATGAGAAGAAGCCAAATTTTTACGTTGAGTAGCTATTTCTTCCAATTCCTTGCTTGAAATATCAGGATGGTCCGAAGGTTCATCTCTATACCACAAATACCAAAAGACTGCCCAAACCGACCCCACAATACCCAAGATTACGAAGGCAAATCTCCAACCAACTGCATGAACCAAAGGAATCACCAAAAGGGGAGTCAAAGCCCCACCAATTCGTCCAGCCGCCCAAATGACCGACTGAGCCCTGCCAACTTCCACTGTTGGAAACCATCTTGAAATTACGATGGCGGCATTCGGATAAGCTCCAGCTTCACCCATCCCAAAGAGAAAACGAACGATTAAAAGATAAACAAATCCAAAAGCCGTACCAGTCAAAGCAGTGAACCCTGACCACCAAAGTACAACTCTTGTCAAAACCTTTCGTGGACCAATTCTATCGCCCAAAATACCCGTAGGCAACTCAAAAAGGGCATAAGCTAACGAAAAAGCACCTAAAATATAACCGTAGGATTGATTATTGAGCGAAAGGTCTGCCTTCACATACTTACTCACCACGTTCATACATACACGGTCAAGGAAAGTAATGATAGAAAGTAGGAATAGAAAAAAGAGAATTTTGTGTCGTATTTTCATTGCATTTGGCTTGGGTATTAGATAGTGGAATTGCCAAATTTACCTAAAAAAGGGGAGGTGTAGAAATTAAAATTTATTTCAACTCAAAAATATTTTTTGGATTTAACCCCTCCTCTTTTCGATGCGAAACATAAATAATTGTTGTATCACTTTCAGAGGCAATTTTATTGATTAAAGCTACACTCAAAGACGTATTATGTTCATCCAATCCTGCAAGGGCTTCATCCAGAATTAACAAAGGCGGATGTTTTACCATTGTCCTGATAATCAGAGCCATACGTTGCTGACCAGTCGAAAGTAAACAGAATAATTTTGAAGATATTTTTCCCATTCCGACCAATTCTAACCATAAATTTGCCGTTTTGATTTCTAAGTCCGAAGGCTGAACGTATAGCCCAATTGAGTCATAGAAACCTGAAATTATCATCTGTTCCAAAGTGTGCCGTGAACTGAATAAATCGGTCATACTGGGCGTGATATAGCCAATTTTCTCTTTTACCTCCCAAATACTTTCTCCGCTACCTTTTTTTCTGCCAAAAAGTGTTAAATCTTGTCCGTAACCTTTGGGATTATCACCCGTTATCATCGACAAAATAGTGGTCTTCCCTGAACCATTTGGACCAACTAAATGCCAAAATTCTCCCTTTTTGATTGTCCAAGAAAGATTCTCGAAAATCACCTTTTCATTATACGTTACTCTGACGTTTTTCATACTAATCAATTCTTCCCCTTCAAATTTTACAGCTTGAATTGGTGGGGGAATTTTATGAGAAAAATGATTTTCAATAACTTTAAAATTATCTATAAATCCTTGTTTATCAACATGATGCAATAATTTATAATCATTGTCAAGCGTATAATAATTTGTCATAAAAGGCAACAAATCACGCTCCCGATGAAGAATTTGTATCATGGGAATTGTGGTAGAATTTATTGCTAAAACCTCTTTTAAATACATTTGTGCCTGCAAATCCAAATTATCAAAAGGATTATCCAAGACGATAAAATCGGGTTTTTGAGCAATCACAAAATCTAAAAGCGTTTTCATCCTCTCCCCGCTCGACATTGACTTCAAACTACGATTCAGATGCTTTGTAACCTCTGTAAATCCATGACGTTCTTCATCATCCAAAATGGTTTGAATGGCAGATATTGAAAATAAAATACCTTTTAATTTATTGAAAACAACCAATTCACCAATACTTTTTTGGGATAGGATTTGTTGAATTAAAGCGGTTTTATTGGCTTGATTGGAGAGAAAAATAGCGTGGTTGATATTTTGCATTGTTTTTTCGTATGTGACATTGAAATCTAATCACTCAAAAGCGATTCACTGGGTACTCTTTTAGCTTTTGAAAACTCAAAATAAACACCCGCTTGCACAAAACTTCGCCCCGTTTCATCATTAATTTTATAATCAAATTGGTGGAGAAACCCCAACTGAAAAGAGGTTACTTTGGTCATTTTGTAACCCAAGAACACCAAACTCCTATTCCGTTCAAAATAGGGTTCCTTATCCGTAAAAAACAATTCATTATTTGCCCCAACTTGATATTTTTTATCTTTTCCAAACGGATAAGTTAGCCCGATTCTATATCTGAAACGACTTCTATAACCAATACTCGTGAAACGTAATTCTGCTCGATAACGATGTTCTACTTTGAATCTACCTACATTTTCAGTAAATAAAACTTGAGGCCAAATTCTAAATTCGTCATTATTCTTAGGTGTAACAAAATTTCCACCTTCCCGATAAGTATCATAATCACCAGCCGCTAAGGTAATTTGAAAATTTTTATAAGGTCTAAAATTAATACCTCCTTTTACTTCGTGATAATGGAAATTATCATAAAATAACAAAGAGAGGAGCAAGGGGGAGGGCGAAAGCATGATATAAAGACGGAGAAAGGATATAATATTAAAATATTTCCGTACTTGTCCTTCTACAAATCCACTCCATTTTTCATTAAAATTATATTTGACATTAAGAATATTCCATGAACCCAATTCATCCGTTTGGGCATTGGTAAACTGTGAAGTAAGGTTGAGAATGATTGTGAAAAAGAGAAATAATTTTCTTTTGATACTCCCTCTTTTTCTTTCCCATGAGTTTGAAAGACATAGTATTTTAAAATTTCAAGTACGCTTTTTGAGGTAACAATCACAATAAATTCATACTTATGACTCAAAAAAACTCCTCCTCAACAAAAAGCCAAGAAGGAGTTTTTTAGTATCAATCCTGAAACAGAATCTTACATCATTCCGCCCATTCCGCCGCCACCGTGTGAGTGACCTGCTTCTGCTGGGGCTGGTTTGTCTGCAATTACACATTCTGTTGTCAATAACAATCCTGCGATTGAAGCTGCATTTTCCAAAGCCAAACGAGTTACCTTCGTTGGGTCGATGATACCTGCTGACAACATATTTTCATATTTATCTTCACGAGCATTATATCCGAAGTCGCCAGTACCTGCTTTCACAGCGTTCACCACTACTGAACCTTCACCACCTGCGTTTGCTACGATAGTTCTCAATGGAGACTCAATCGCTTGACGGATAATGTTGATGCCTGTTGTTTGATCTTCGTTTTCGCCAGCCAAGTTTTCCAAAGCCGAGATAGCACGGATAAAAGCAACACCACCACCTGCAACGATACCTTCTTCAACCGCAGCACGTGTTGCGTGTAATGCATCGTCAACACGGTCTTTTTTCTCTTTCATTTCTACTTCTGTAGCTGCACCGATGTAAAGAATCGCAACTCCACCCGACAATTTAGCCAAACGCTCTTGCAATTTCTCACTGTCGTAATCAGAAGTAGTATTTTCGATTTGAGCCTTGATTTGATTCACACGAGCATCAATACCGTCTTTTTCGCCCACACCGTTTATTACAGTTGTGTTGTCTTTGTCGATAACGATTTTCTCAGCTTGTCCCAAATATTCAATCGTAGCGTTTTCCAATTTGAAACCACGCTCTTCTGAAATCACAGTACCACCAGTCAAAACTGCGATGTCTTCCAACATTGCTTTACGACGGTCTCCAAAACCTGGAGCTTTCACGGCAGCAACTTTCAAAGCTCCACGGATTTTGTTTACTACCAACGTAGCTAATGCTTCACCATCAACATCTTCAGCAATAATCAACAACGGGCGACCTGTTTGAGCAACAACTTCCAAAACGGGCAATAATTCTTTCATTGAAGAAACTTTCTTCTCTGAAATCAAGATGAATGGACGCTCTAATTCAACTTCCATTTTCTCGGTATTCGTAACAAAATATGGAGACAAATAACCTCTGTCAAACTGCATACCTTCTACAGTTTTCACTTCAGTTTCAGTTCCTCTAGCTTCTTCAACAGTGATAACACCTTCTTTACCTACTTTTTCCATTGCATCAGCAATCATTGTTACCGATTGTCGTAGTCGTTAGTTAGCAGAAATTGTAGCAACCTGAGCAATTTGTTGAGAAGTTTCGATAGCTTTTGATTGAGATTTCAAAGAACCTACAACTGCCAAAACTGCCTTGTCTATACCACGTTTCAAATCCATTGGATTAGCACCAGCTGCTACGTTTTTAGAACCGATTGTGTAAATCGCTTGTGCCAAAACCGTTGCCGTTGTAGTTCCATCACCAGCTTGATCAGCAGTTTTAGAAGCAACTTCTTTTACCAACTGAGCACCCATATTTTCGATAGCATCTTCCAATTCGATTTCTTTTGCCACCGAAACACCATCTTTTGTGATGGTTGGTGAACCGAATTTTTTATCAATAATTACGTTACGACCTTTTGGTCCCAAAGTTACTTTTACAGCATTTGCTAATGTGTCAACGCCTCTTTTTAATTTATCACGAGCGTCTGTGTCAAAAAATAATTCCTTTGCCATTTGTTGTTTAGTTATTAGGGATTAGAAATTGGGGATTAGGATATAACCGCCAATACTAATCTGTAATTTCAGAAATATTGTGTTATTAATAATTTTCATTGTGGTAAAATGAATTGTTGTTTTTTGATAATAACAACTCACTAAATTACCAATCACTAAATAAAATTAAAGTATTGCGAAAATATCGCTTTCACGCATAATAAGGTAATCTTTTCCTTCCACTGCGATTTCTGTACCTGAATATTTACCATACAAAACAGTATCGCCCACTGAAACAGTCATTGGCTCATCTTTCTTGCCAGCACCTACCGCTACAACAATTCCTCTCTGTGGTTTTTCTTTGGCAGTATCAGGAATAATAATTCCGAATGATGTTTTTTCTTCTGCAGCTGCTGGTTCTACGATAACTCGGTCAGCCAAAGGTTTAATGTTAACTTGTGACATTGTTTTTTGATAAGTTAATTTAAAATTAAAATTTTAGGTTTTTATTACGGATGATTAATCAGAATCCGTAAATGGAATTAAATTCCTGAGCAGGAATACACTACCATTTAATCGTGGATAGTCATAATTTATGCCATTGTCTGAAAAACGGTAAAATTGTCAGGTTTTGGGCAAATTTGTATTTTTTTTGATAACAGATGTTTCTTTTTGTCAGGATTAAAAATTTTAGTCTGAAAACTTGTCATTTTCGTTAGAACCATTAATTTAGAATAAAAATTTATCCTTCACTAAAACCAGCAAGCCTATGCAAACCTTAGATAAAGATTGGCTGACCACAGGACTCATTGATTTTGAATACAAAAAATACGTGTTATTGGCGTATCTGCAACACGTAAAGGGTAATTTCAAAAGTCAAAAATTGTATCCAGATTTACAAGATTTACATTTTCATTACGATTATTCCATGTATTTCAAGGATGGAATAGAACGGCTAAGTTTTCAATTTCCGAAACGAATAAAGGGTTTAAATTCTAATAATTTGAATCTAAACTATGAAAGTTCTCCGCAGTCAGATAATCATTTTCTGAACGAATTGGAATCAATCATGGAATACGCTTTACCACGCTTTGAGAACGTAATTAAAGAAGGTGAGGAGATAGTGGAGGAGGTTGAAAACAATATCCAGATTTCACCAATTGGAATTTTACCACTCTATAAAAATGATGGATATTTGTTATTGCATGAACCTCTGATACATCAGACAATCGTTTATCAGTATAATCTGACGGTTTTTGAAGGGAGAAACGAAAAATTAAGGGGTGTAAAAACTTTTTATTTAGAAACCATCAGAAATAGTTTTACCAATACTTTTGAAAATATAAAATTAGATTTGGTCAAAAAATATAAGCATCTGCCCAATCCTGCCACATACTTGGTGGAATCGAAATATATTTTGCCACTGGAAGAAACATTTTTGCCCATTGCCAAAAAGAAAATTGTGGAGCAGGTAACAAGCTAACAAAAAAGGAGTGCTTCAATAAAGCACTCCTTTTTTGTTTTTATAAAATAAATTTCTTATTTCTTTGAAGTATCTTTTGCTGCTGGGTTCGCTGGCAAAGCTCCACCTACTGGTGTCTGTTGAATACCTGCTTTATTCTTAGCTGCTTCAATATTTACAGATTCAACTCCTGATGCATTTTCAGAAGGCGTGATAAACTTTGTTGCCAAGACTAATAATGCCATCGTAATAGCTCCTCCCCAAGTGATTTGCTCTAAAAGGTCTCCTGTACGTTGTACGCCAAACATTTGGCTCGCACCTGCTGTTCCAAACTCACCTGAAAGTCCTCCTCCTTTTGGATTTTGGATTAATACTACAAAAACTAACAAAACTGCAATGATGCAAATAATAACGATAACTGCTCCGAACATGACTTTAATTTGAAAATTAATTAATTTGAAAATTTGGTAATTATTTAATCTGAAAATTAATCAATTTGGAATCAGTGTTTGAATGACGAACAAATTTCCAAAATATCAAATTATCAAATTAGGGAATTGAAAAAACTATGCCAATTCTTGAATTTTGGATGCAAAGTACGCCTTTTTTTCTGGAAATTTCAAAATTAATTTCTCATAAACCTCTATGGCTTTCTCCTTTCGCCCTTGCATGGTTAAGATTTTGGCATAACTTTCTGTCACGATTCCCTTCTCTAAACGCACACTTCCCACCGATAAATCTTCTTGTTTGCCCATCGCTTCCAATTGGCTTTTTGTAGTCCGAATCAAACCTGGGTCTTTGGTCAAGAAGCTATCAATGATTGAATTTTGCAATTCTTTTCGTTGAGCAATTTCATCGATCATGTAGTCTTCAACCACAGGCGAGTTCCAGAAAAGTTCTTGGTCAGAAATTTCTAAAACAGAAACTTCTTTAACTACATCCGTCTGATTTTCGGCACTTTGATTAAATTTATGCAAATATTCTGATTCAAATTTTCCTTGAAACAAAGCTACAGGTTCGTTCTTGAAACTGCCATTAATAACCTTCCGCAAGGCATTACGACTCAGTGCATGAGCAGAAGCATGACGGATTTTCTCGAACGCCAATTCTTCCGAATATTGTGCATGATAGCCCTTCGCCAAAAGCGTATGAGCCAATTGGCAATAAGGATACTGATGAGTGATTACCTCAACCGTTTTCACATCCGTCAAAGAAAGATTGAAAGGATGAGCCACTAAATATGAAAAGATGTCTTTGTTCATGTTTCGATGTTCGATGTTTGTGGTTCGGAGTTGAACGTTCGGCATTTATATCTATTTTCAAGTATTTTATCGGCAAACCGAACATCGAAAAACAAACATCGAACATCGAAAACCTACCATTCCCCCGCAGTTTTATTGAAAATATCCAGTACAATTTGGTCTAAAATCTTGGGAATTAATTCCGCTTGTACGGCTGTAACGGTTTGTGTTTGGGCAAAATCTTGATAAAAAGAAAACTCTTGGTCATAGTTTTTATTTTCATCTTTTGCATTCGTAAATTTAACTTGGATTCTGATTGTCAATCGATTAAGTCCCCCTTTATCATCCGAAGTTGGGGCTTTGGCTTCCACTTCAAAACCCGTGATTGCTCCTTCAAACATCAAATCGGGATTGATATTGGCAATTTTCAAAGATGTATTTCTCTGAAAATACTCTTTAATTTTTTCATTAAAAGTCAAACTCAAATTAGGAGGTCCTCCAGCCGATTGAAATTGAAAATTTTGAATCTGAATGGTTTTCAAATTCGGGTCGAGACTTGTGCCACGGAAGGAGTAACAACTTGTGAGCAGTGAGCTTTGAGCAATGAGCAATGAGAAAAATAGAAGAAACTTCAATGCAGATTTCATACTCATAGCTCGTTGCTCACCGCTCAAAGCTATCTCACTCTTCCTCAATATCATACTGTTTAATTTTTCTGTAAAGCGTTCTTTCAGAGATCCCCAAGTCTTGTGCGGCATATTTTCGTTTGTTTTTATTTTTTTGTAAAGCCTTGATAATCATATCCTTTTCTTGCTTTTCTAATGAAAATGATACTTCTTCGGCTTCATGAGTAACGTCTATAAAACCATTTTTAGCTTGCTGATTTTCACCCTGTAAGTTAATAATTGTTAATTCTGGATTGGGTTGATAATTTCCTTGTCCCGAAGGCAACATTCTCGCAGGATTATTTTCAGTCGGATAAGCATTTGGCGAATATGGGAACGATTTTTCAGAATCAATATCTTGAAAAATAGCCTGATTTTCTTTTAAAATTTCGGGACTAATATCACCATTTTGTAATACTTCCAAAAACATCTTTTTCAATTCCGTAACATCCCTCCGCATATCAAAAAGCACTTTGTAAAGAATTTCTCTTTCCGAAAAATCATTCGCCTCAACATCCCTCTTAATCAGGCTATTACCAATATTTTGACCATTATTCATTTGCAAATAACGAGTCAATTTATTGGCATCAATCGTGCGATCGTCCACTTCCAAAATTGAGATTTGTTCTGCCAAGTTTTTCAATTGCCGAATATTTCCAGGAAAACGTTGCGACAATAAAACCTGCTGGGCATCGGGAGTCAATTGAATGGATTTGATACGATATTTTTCGGAGAAATCAGACGTGAATTTTCTAAATAAAAGCTCAATATCCAGTCCTCTGTCACGCAAAGGTGGCACAAAAATCGGAACAGTATTTAGTCTATAATAGAGGTCTTCTCTGAATTTACCACGTTCAACGGCATTTATCAAGTTGATATTTGTTGCCGCCACCACCCGCACATTCGTTTTCTGCACCTTTGATGAACCCACTCTGATAAATTCACCATTTTCAAGCACCCGTAAAAGCCTTGCTTGCGTTCCCAAAGGCATTTCGGCAATTTCATCCAAGAAAATTGTTCCGCCATCGGTTACTTCAAAATAACCTTTTCGGGCATCAATTGCTCCCGTAAAAGCCCCTTTTTCATGTCCAAACAATTCAGAATCAATCGTTCCTTCGGGAATTGCCCCGCAGTTTACCGCAATGAATTGACCATGCTTTCGGACGGAAAGATTATGGATTATCTTAGAAAAAGATTCTTTTCCCGAACCACTTTCGCCCGTTATCAACACGGTCATATCCGTAGGAGCAACTTGGGCGGCTACTTCAATGGCGTGATTCAGATTGGGCGAATTGCCAATAATTCCAAATCGGGCTTTTATATTTTGTAAATCAGATTGTTGCATTTATGTTTCGATGTTCGATTTCCGAGTTTCGATGTTTGTAAAGATTCTGTCATCCCGACGAAGGAGGGAACTGACTTACAACTCTCCAAAAACTTATTTTGGTTTCGTAAACCAGTTCCCTCCTTCGTCGGGATGACAATTCAAGTATAAATCTATTTTACCGCCTCACCCTTCAACGTTGCCGATGAACATGAGGTGATTTTTACCATAACGTAATCACCTTTTTGAAACTCGCCACCATTAGGATTTTCTTTTGGAAAAATCACCATTTTATTTTGATCATTTCGTCCGTGTAAAAAATCGTTTGAACGTTTCGAGAAACCTTCTACCAAGACTTTATACACTTTCCCGATGGCTAATTTATTCCGATTTTCTGAAATTTGTTGTTGTAAAGCGATGATTTCAGCCAAACGTCTTTGTTTCACATCGGCAGGAATATCATCGGCTAATTTCTTGGCGGCTGGCGTTCCTGGGCGTTCTGAATACGAAAACATAAAACCGTAGTCGTATTGAACATACTCTATCAACGACAACGTTTCTTGATGTTCTTCCTCCGTTTCTGAACAAAAACCCGCAATTATATCCTGAGAAATCCCACATTCTTCGCCCAAAATATTCCTGATGGCATCAATCCGATTGATATACCACTCACGGTCATAAGTACGATTCATCAATTTCAAGATTCGACTACTGCCACTTTGGGCGGGCAAATGGATATAATTACAAATATTTTCATACTTACTTATCGTATGCAAAACTTCGTCGGTGATGTCTTTGGGATGGGAAGTTGAAAAACGAACTCGAAGTTCTGGGCTAATTAGAGCTACTTTTTCGAGGAGTTGAGCAAAGTTTACAGTTTCAGATTTGTCTTCGGAAGACCATTTATAAGAATCCACATTCTGCCCCAACAACGTAACTTCCTTATAACCAGCATCTAACAAATCCTGACACTCTTTCAAAATTGAGTCAACATCCCGTGAGCGTTCACGTCCACGAGTGAAAGGCACCACGCAGAATGAACACATATTGTCACAGCCACGCATGATAGATACGAAGGCAGTAACCCCATTTGAGTTCAAGCGGACGGGCGTAATATCGGCGTAAGTTTCTTCTTTGGAAAGGAAAACGTTGATGGCTTTGTGTCCGTCTTCTACTTCATTCAAAAGATTTGGAAGGTCTCGGTATGAGTCTGGCCCCGCCACTACATCTACGATTTTTTCTTCTTCCAAAAATTTCGTTTTCAAGCGTTCTGCCATACAGCCCAACACGCCCACGACCATTTCTGGACGTTTTTTCTTTAAATGTTGGAAGTTTTTGAGGCGATTTCTGACTTTCTGTTCAGCATTATCTCTGATGGCACAGGTGTTCAACAGGATAACATCGGCAGCTTCAAAATTGGAGGTTGTAGCATATCCACCTTCTTGCAGAATTGAGGTAACTATCTCAGAATCAGAGAAATTCATCTGACAGCCATAACTTTCAATATATAATTTCTTTTTGCCCTTGGCGTTTGTTTCCTCCACGGAAGTTCTTGGAGCATCCAAGGCTTCTTTATCTTCAACGGTAAGTATTTCTAACTCTCTCATTTTTATCGTTTTATTTCTACGCAAATTTACAGAAAAATATGACAGAATGGCAGATTATTGTATGAAAATAATGTCTTTTGTATTATTCAAGAGGTGAGCAAATTGTGGGGTGTATAAAGGACGAGCGAGACGCTCATTGTAATTGTGGGTCGTAGGAACGCTTCGCTTAACCTACGACCAGATGCAGTTTGATAAAGTCATTTTACTATGATTGAAAATACGCCAACAATGTTGTAAACGAATGAATGACTTTTTGTATAATTTCGGAAAAATATTAATATTTCCATGAGCAAAAAGAAACAAGACAAATACCAAGCAAAAACCAAGCAAAATATTCAGAATGTCCACGATAAATTCTTCAAAGAAACGTTCTCCCGCTTGGATGTAGTCCAAAATTTCATCGAAGAGACTTTGCCCGAAGAGTACAAAAGCAAAATAAATCTTCAAAATCTGGTACTTTCCAAAGACTCTTTCATTGATACATCTCTCGAAGAACATTTGGCTGACTTGGTTTATAAAACTACTTTTGAAGGGCAGGAAGTTTTAGTAACTTTACTTTTTGAACACAAATCCTATATTGATTCTTTTCCTCATTGGCAGTTATTGCGGTATATAACCAACGTTTGGGAATTGGAACAAAAACAGAAACAAAAACCCTCTTTGGTAATTTCAATCATTATTCATCACGGTGATTCTACTTGGAAAAAAGTACCCATGCAATCGTACTTTGGGCAGCTTCAAGTAAGTTTATTGCCTTTTTTGCCTGAGTTTGATTATCTCTTAGGAACGGGAAAATAATAAGTGGATGAATTTTTAAATGTTATTTTTTGTGCCAATCAAGGCGATAAAACCGTGCGACGGTCGCCGCAGTTTAGCATCGCTAAATGAGGATTTAATCTGGGCGGCATTCCGCAACGTAGAGTGGTGCAAAAAAGGGCATTTAAAAAACGTCTACTTATTGTTTTTCAGTTCCTTAGTTTCGTTGAATGATTTTTCGGACAAACGGATTACGGAATTTAAAAATACTTTTCTTCGGACTGCCGCTTTATTGATGAAACATAGCCGAGACGAAGAAAAGAAATTGTTAGCCATTGAATCAATCATTGTGGACTGCCTCAAATCAGTAGAGGCTCTGCATGATGATGATTATATGGAAACTGTAATTTTGTATATGAATACTCACGTTTCGCTGAAATGTTGATTCAAAAAAAAGAATTGGGCAAAATCTTGGTAAAGTCCTTGGTCAATATTCATAATTTTTAATAAATTCATTTGAGAACTGGATAATTTTGAGATTTCAATGTGCTTGGTGTTATCCTTTAATTCAATTATTACGAGCGATATATTACAAAATGCCTTTAAAATCAATTCAGCGGTCGGCTGATTGGTTTTTCGGTTCGGATTTCCAGGGAAGAGTTCTTTGACTTGTTGTTGTGTTTTTTTGAGACTTTCTCTGGCTTGATATTGAATAATACTCATTACTTTTATAACAATCATCAAAATTCTAATCAATGCCTTGATTCTGTTATCTTTATGAAGATAAATTGGCATCAAAGCCGCCGCCTTATTATGGAGTTGGTCGAAACGATACTCGACCTTAAATTCATTCTTATAAGTTTGAATAACTTTGTGAGTATCTATGAGTTCTTGGGGTGCATTGGTAGCATATACTCGCCAGCCCAATATGCCTTTATGAGCCTCAATGATCTCATTTTTACGAGAAACGATGATTTTGAAAGTTTCATTTATTCTAATTCCTGCGGGTTTATCTTTGTATTTTCTGACCTGAGTTTGTGTGCAAGTAACTTCAATACGAATGTCCAAAAAAGCAGTTGTTTTCAATTTATGGCATATTTGAGTTATTTTTTGTTGTAATTCTTCTTGTGTTTTGATAGGCGTTTTTCTTTGTTTAATCACCGTAAGAACCTCAATCTGTTCGATACTTTGAGCAATTTGTTTATCCAATTGAGCAATTTGACTTTGTCCATAACTGGGTGAATAAGCCACAATGAGCCGTTCTTGCCATTGATAATGCCCCTCTTGGCGAGTTGCCATTGTTTCAAATGCCTTGATTTGACGGTCTTCTCCCAAAGAAAGATAATCAGGGTTTTCACTCAATAGAACCCGTAAATTTTCATCGGATAATTGAACTTTATTTAAGGGTGTTAAATAGTAATGACCTTTGAGGGCAATGGCACAACGGTTGCCAATACTCCCCAGTTTACTATCGCCTACGAACAATAAACCTGTTTGTTGAAGGGTTTGCTCTACTCGCTCAACCATGGGTAAATATAACACATCATCGGCAGTTGCCCCGTTGACAACCTCAACGCACAAGGGCATACCAAGACTTCCCACACAACTCAACATCGACTTGGTTTGAACCAAATCTTTACGGCGATGTTTGGCATAACCCACTGAAAATAAATCACTTGATTCTTTAAAACTTTGAGCAATGGTCGCATCTAAATGAACCGTTTTATCCTCAATGGTGTCCTTATTTAAGGAATACACCGAGATGATGTGACGATTTAATCCCGTCTCAAACGATTCATAATTCGTATCATCGCTGAAAGCATCAAGCAATAAACCCAAGCGGTCATCGGTAAAATCTAAACGAGTCAATGAATTATTTTTAGTCAAATAACCGAAACTATGGGAAAGAGTGCAATACCAATCCTCAACATGACTCAAACGGTGGTCGCTCTCCGAGAGAATATAGGTCAAAAAAACACAGCACAAAGTCCCAAGGCTTGCTCCCTGACGATTGCCATGAACAGGAAAATGGGTGTCCACTAAATTTGAAATCGCTAAACATTCCAATTGATTCCAAATCAATGGAATATCATCAATTCGTTCTACTTGCATTCACAAGTTTAACAATCTTTTTTTAAATAAAATAATCAGCGAAACATCAGGAACTGTGATTAAAGATAACGAAAGAACAATTTGTAAGCAAATCACAACACCTTCATGCTCTGCCAATAAAGCAAATAAACTGTGATTAAAGATAACGAAAGAACAATTTGTAAGCAAATCACAACCCGTTTTGAGCATTAACGGTGTAAGTCAATACTGTGATTAAAGATAACGAAAGAACAATTTGTAAGCAAATCACAACGTTTATAGCAGTTGTTGTTTTTCCTACTCCACTGTGATTAAAGATAACGAAAGAACAATTTGTAAGCAAATCACAACCTGTGGTCGTGTCCCACTTTCTGAATGGAACTGTGATTAAAGATAACGAAAGAACAATTTGTAAGCAAATCACAACTACATGAAGAGCATTAACGTTTCTATTACACTGTGATTAAAGATAACGAAAGAACAATTTGTAAGCAAATCACAACAATTACGAGGTTAAAAACGCATCAACGGGACTGTGATTAAAGATAACGAAAGAACAATTTGTAAGCAAATCACAACTATAAATTCACCATGATACAGAATGTAGAATGTCCGTCAGTAACAAAAAAAGCGTAAAACAAATGATTTGCTACGCTTTTTTGTGTATTTTAGTTAAATCCTAATACCGACTATTCGCCCCACTTTTACTCGAAGAATTGTAATATTTCATCGCCTCACCCATACGGCTTTTGATATCTGAAATACGTTGAGCGTCTGATGGATGGGTTGATAACCAAACGGGTTGTTTTGCTCCTCCGCCTGAATTCGCAGCCATACGTCCCCAAAAATCGACCGCTTCGTTTGGATTATATCCCGCAATCGACATAAAAATTAAGCCCAAATGGTCCGCTTCTGACTCTTGGTAACGTCCGTGAGCCATCATACCCAATTGAGTCCCAAGCGGAGCGGCAACGCCAAAAACTGTATTCCAAAGGTTTTGAGTAGCATTTGGCTTATCTTTCATCGCAATCTGCAAACCAACTTGACCCGCCACCAAAAGCCCCTGAGCCAACATTCCTTGGCTCATTCGCTCGGCACCGTGTTTAGCAATGGCGTGCGAAACCTCATGCCCCATCACAACAGCAAGCCCTGTTTCTGTTTTGGTTATCGGTAAAATACCTGTGTAAACCACCATTTTTCCTCCTGGCATACACCATGCGTTCACTTGGGGGCTTTGTACTAACTCGGTTTGCCACTGATAACCATCCAAATATTCTGGATGCCCAACGCTGGTGAAGTAACTCTTTGCTGCATTCGCCACTCTGTCGCCAACTCTTTTCACCATAGCAGCCTGTTGCGTATTGGCAGGGACAACTTTGCTGGTATCTAAAAATTGTTTATAACTGGTAAAAGACATGGCATTCATCTCTGAATCCGAGACGAGCAATAATTGATTACGTCCCGACAAAGGCACTTTTGAACACGCCCAAACGAACGTGAGGAGGATTGCTCCATAAAAAATGATTCTTTTCATTCTGTTTTTATTAGATATTTTTGATTATTAAATAGTTTAAAAAAATCATACCAATGCACAAAGTATCAATATATTTTCTTTAAGACGTAAAAATCATAAAAAGGTTCTGTATTTCTTCGATTTCACGGTATTTTTGTCAAATATTAATAAAATATTCACAAAAGAAATAATAATTCCTATTTTTGTTGAAAATATAGAACAGTATAGAACTGTATTTTTTTCTTTTTTGATTAAAAACGAATAAATATGAAAATCTTGTGTATCGGGCGTAATTATGCCGAACATATTGCAGAATTAAATAATGAAAGACCCACCGAACCTGTTTTGTTTATCAAACCAGATTCAGCAGTTTTGCGAAACAATGACGCTTTCTATATGCCTGATTTTTCAAATGATATTCATTATGAGGTGGAAATTGTTTTAAAGATTTGCAAGATTGGCAAAAATATTTCGCCCAAATTCGCTCATAAATACTATGACGAAATCGGAATTGGTATTGATTTCACTGCCCGAGATTTACAATCAAAATTAAAAGAAAAAGGCTTGCCTTGGGAAAAAGCAAAAGCATTTGATGCTTCGGCACCCATTTCTGAATTTGTCAATAAAGAAACGTTGGGAGATTTAAAAAATCTCGAATTTAGCCTAAAAATCAATGGAGAAACCCGTCAAGCTGGTAATACGTCAATGATGCTTTGGGATTTTGATGAAACGATTGCAGAAATGTCTAAGTATTTTACGCTAAAAAAAGGCGACTTAATCTTTACGGGAACTCCTGCGGGCGTGGGTAAAGTGAATATTGGTGATAATTTAGTGGCGTTTATTGGAGACACAGAAATGCTTAATTTTGAAATAAAATAAAAATAAGATTATGGGATTAGTATATGCTGAAATAGAATTAATTAATGCTGAGGATATAGCATTAGCCCGTCGTTATTATATTGGAGAGGATGAAATTAAAAGAATGAATGTTACTGCGTTAGTTGATACAGGTGCGTATATGCTTTGTATAAATGAATCTATACAAGAGCAATTACAATTTCCAATAGTCGAAAAACGAAAAGGACAAATGGCAGATGGCACTATCCAAGATTTCGATGTAGTAACAGGCGTTGAACTAAAATTCAAAAATAGAAGGAGTAGTTGTAGTGCAATGGTTTTACCTGGTGATAGCGAGGTTTTATTGGGGGCAATTCCGTTAGAAGATATGGATGTTTTAATTCATCCATTGAGACAAGAATTAATCGTAAATCCTGATCATCCTTATTTTGCCCAAATGAAATTGAAGGGTGTAAGAAAGTCTAAAAAGTAAAAATAATCCCTTGAAAAAAATACAAATATTTATCCTTTTTAGTTTTTTAATACAACCTATTCAGGCTCAAAAAACGCAGCTATTTTACCCGAAAGGCTATTTTTTGTTTCCCATCAATCCCAATCAGCAGAATTATTTGGCAGGTGGTATGGGCGATTTAAGAGCCGACCATTTTCATGCGGGAATTGATATAAAAACCCAAGGGCGTGAAGGATTGCCCGTCTATGCAACGGCTGATGGATATATTTCGGAGGTACGGGTGCAAACCAGTGGGTACGGAAATGTAATATTTATTACGCATCCCAACGGTTTTGTTTCAGTTTATGGACATTTAAAAGAGTTTGCGGAACCTTTGGCGACTTATGTTCGGAAGAAAAGACTTGAAAATCAGACCTTTGAGATTAAGGTTCTTCTTAATCCAACTCAATTTGAAGTTTCAAGAGGGCAGGTGATTGGACTTTCGGGGAATACGGGTGGTTCGGGTGGTCCACACCTACATTTCGAGATTCGAGACACTCGTAATAATATTTTGAATCCGTTGAATTTTGGGTTTTCAGAAATAAAAGATAATCTTCCTCCCATCTTTCAACAACTGATTATCAAGACTTTAACGATTGATTCACGGGTGAATGGGGAGTTTGGCAAGAAATTGTTTTATCCTGTAAAGCAAGCCAATGGTACTTATTCACTCAACACGAACGTATCAGCTATTGGTGAAATTGGTTTGGAATTATTGGCGGTTGATAAAATGAATGGTACCAATAATTCAAATGGTTTGACCTGCGTAGAGATGTTTGTGGACGGAGTAGAAAATTATTACTCACACCTCGAAAGTTATCCCAATACGGTTTCGCATGATATTAATGTTCATAATGATTACGCCATCGAACGGACACAGGGCAACCGAATCCAGAAACTTTTTCAAGACGATGGAAATAATGAATTACCAATTTATAAACCTGCCATTTCAAAAGGAAAACTGTTCATTAATGATGGAAAAACGCATCAAATAAGCATCAAAATTTGGGATGCTTATGACAATGGAAGCGAGTTGAATTTTACGATAAAAGGAGAAAAAAATACACCTTCATTGTCGGTTAATCCAAATGCTTTACCCGTATTGATTAATACAGAAATTGATGAAAATACTTTAATCATTAAAGCCCGTAACTTAAAGAGTGTTAACTCATTAGCAAAGTTAAAATTTAAAAATACTGTTACTGATTTATCTTTAAATTATGTAAAAAATAATGAAGCGGTTTATCTTTGGGATTTAAGAAAAAACCTGCCCGATTCCGTTTCGATTGATGGACTGACAAAGCCCTTATTTTTACAAAAAATGCTTATCCCAAATCAAGAAGATTCGTGGAGTTCGGATAAGTTATCGGTAAATTTTGAGGCTAATTCTTTGTACGATACGCTTTATTTACAGACTAATGTTGTGGGTAATTTATTTCAAATCGGGCAAAATACAGTTCCACTTAGAAATGGATTTTCGGCAAATTATGAACCCGATTTTCGAGTAATTGAGCCCGACAAGACTTCGGTTTATTATGTTTTTAAAAATGGAAAATCATTCTTGAAAACTTCATGGAAGAACAACAAAGCCAGCTTCAAAGCTCCACGTTTGGGCAATTTTGAAGTTTTGCTCGATTCCATTCCACCATCGGCAAGTATTGTTCGGAAAAAACCTGATGATTTTTCGATTAGAATTAATGATAAATTATCGGGAATCAAGAGTTTCAAGGCTTTTGTGAATGATGAATACGTTTTAACCGATTATGATTACAAACGTAATCTTTTGTGGTCAGTAAAAAGTGATTCTACTCAGCGTTTTATTGGAAAACTGAGGGTCGAGTTAGAAGACAATCAAGGAAATAAAAGTGCTTTTGAGACAACGATTGATAGTGTTTCGGTTGTTTCAAAACCCGTGAAAATCATAGAACAAAAATTTAAAAAACAAGCCCATGAACCTAAAAATAGGCGACAAAGCCCCCCAATTCGAGCAAAAAAATCAAAACGGAGAAATCGTTAAATTATCAGATTTTGCGAGCAAAAAAGTAGTATTATATTTTTATCCAAAAGACGATACGCCAGGTTGCACGGCTCAGGCTTGTAATTTAAACGAAAACCTTGAAGCGATGAATGCCAAAGGATTTGAGATTATTGGCGTGAGTGTTGATGGTGAAAAAGCTCATCAAAAATTTATCAAAAAGTACGATTTGAAGTTCACTTTATTGTCAGACGAAGACCACCAAGTGGTTGAATCTTACGGGGTTTGGGTAGAAAAATCAATGTACGGAAAAACCTACATGGGAACCGCCCGTACCACTTTTGTGATTGACGAACAGGGAATTATTACGAATATTATCAGCAAGGTTGATACAAAAAATCATACAAGTCAGATTTTAGGGTAAATTTGTTAAAAATTTTAAGACAATGGAAAATATCAAAGAAATTAGAAATGTAGATGAGATAATTCATCGTTTGATTGCCGACAAAATAGAAATGGAACGTCAGGCACGGGAAAACTTCAAAAAACCTCACTATCAAGAGGCTATTAAAAGATTAAACGAAAAAATCAGATTAAATGGAAATAGATTATAGTCCGTATACCTACGAGTCTATCGTTGATGATGGAACTATTTACATTTTTAAAACTGATTTTGAATTACTTTATGAAATCAGTTTCAAGCCTACTCCGTACCTGTTCCCTTCTGAAAAGCCTTTTGCAAAGGATGCTTACGAGTTTTCGATTATCGTTATTGAAAATCCAAAGCACGCTTCCCCTCCGTTTGATAATAGAATTGGAGGTACGATTGCAAAGATATTTGACAGCTTTTATGAGCAATATGGAAATACAATAAGTTTGTATATCTGTGCTTCGCATGATAATAGGCAAATGGTTAGGTTTAAGAAGTTTGGTGGTTGGTTTACCACTTTTGGAAATCCAAAGTACATTAAAATTGAGGCAATTCCAGTTGATTCGAAGGGTATTAGATTTCCATTGGCACTTATTATGAAATATGGTAATCCATACAAGAATGAAATTGTAGAGGCATTTCACGACCTGCTCCTTAGTTTTCAAAAATAAAGATTCTCAAAATTAAATATACATAATGCAAATCGCTGAATTACAAAGCGTTGCGTCGCAAGTGAGACGTGACATTCTTAGACAAGTACACGCTTGTCAATCTGGACACCCTGGTGGGTCGTTGGGTTGTACTGATTTATTGGTGGGTCTATATTTCGACCAAATGAACCTCAAATCTAATGCTGATGGCACAAAGCCGTTTGATATGCACGCCAAAGATGAAGACCTTTTCTTCCTTTCAAATGGGCATATTTCGCCAGTATTTTATTCGGTTTTAGCTCGTGCTGGTTATTTTCCTGTCGCTGAATTATCAACTTTCCGTAAGTTAAGTTCTCGCCTTCAAGGGCACCCCACTACGCACGAGCATCTTCCAGGCGTTCGTATTGCTTCGGGTTCTTTGGGACAAGGAATGTCAGTAGCGATTGGGGCGGCACAAGCCAAAAAATTGAACGGAGACAAATCAATGGTTTTCGTCTTGATGGGCGATGGCGAACAGAACGAAGGTCAAGTTTGGGAGGCTGCCATGTATGCACCGCACCACAAGGTTGATAATTTGGTGGCAATCATCGACTTCAACGGTCAGCAGATTGATGGACCAACCGATAAAGTGATGAACAATCGTGATTTGGCAGCGAAATATGCGGCTTTCGGTTGGAACATTATGAGAATGAACGGAAATGATATGGCTGATGTGGTGAAAGTTTTGGCAGAAGCACGTGAATTTGCAGGAAACGGACAACCAACTATGATTTTGATGACTACCGAAATGGGTGCTGGCGTTGATTTTATGATGGGTTCACACAAATGGCACGGCGTAGCTCCAAATGATGAGCAATTGGCAACAGCTTTGGCTCAATTGCCTGAGACTTTGGGGGATTATTAAAAATTACTGAAAACAAAGAAATGAAAAAATATACATTTACAGAAAAAAAAGATACTCGTTCGGGCTTTGGTGCTGGAATGCAGGTTTTAGGACAAACTAATCCCGATGTCGTGGCTCTTTGTGCCGATTTGATTGGCTCATTGAAGTTAGATAATTTTATTAAGGAAAATCCAGAGAGATTTTTCCAAACAGGTATTGCCGAGGCAAACATGATTTGTATTGCTGCGGGTTTGACAATCGGTGGAAAAATTCCTTATGCTACTACTTTCGCCAACTTCGGAACGGGGCGTGTTTATGACCAAATCCGTCAATCAGTAGCGTATTCAAACAAAAATGTTAAAATTGCTTGCTCACACGCAGGTTTAACATTGGGCGAAGATGGTGCAACTCACCAAATTTTGGAAGACATTGGTTTGATGAAAATGCTTCCAGGCATGACCGTTATCAACCCTTGTGATTATAATCAAACTAAGGCGGCAACTATTGCAGTTGCTGAATTTGAAGGTCCCGTTTATTTGCGTTTTGGTCGTCCAGTTGTGCCAATTTTTACTGCTCCCGACCAAGAATTTATCATCGGAAAAGCGTGGACGGTGAACGAAGGGAAAGACGTAAGTATCTTTGCCACAGGGCATTTGGTTTGGGAAGCAATCCTTGCAGGTGAAATTTTGGCAGAAAAAGGAATTGATGCAGAAATTATAAATATCCACACCATTAAACCTTTGGACGATGAGGCTGTCTTAGCATCAGTGCGTAAAACTGGTTGTGTGGTCTCGGCGGAGGAACATCAGATTGCGGGTGGTTTGGGCGATTCAATTGCTCAATTACTCATCAAAAATCACCTGGCTCCGATGGAATTTGTGGGTGTTGAAGATTCTTTCGGAGAATCAGGAACCCCCGCTCAATTGATGGAGAAGTATGGTTTAAATGCTGCTGCCATCGTTGAAAAAGCCATGAAAGCTATCGCAAGGAAAAGTTGATGTTCGTGGTTCGATGTTTGGAAAATAGAACTTTGCTCCATAAGAAATCAAATTCTTATGGAGCTTTTTTGTAAATTCAATCACAAAAAAATGGAATCTGAGCATTAAAAGAACCAACAGCGAAGTTGAATATCGTCTAAACCGAACATCGAATAACAATCATCACGCATCGAAAATATATGTCTGATTCTGAAATACTTAGTCAATTTTCTGTCCCAGAAACACGAAATTTTGCTTTTAATCAACTGGTAAAAACTTATCAGCAAAAAATCTATTGGCACATTCGTAAAATGGTGATTGACCATGATGATGCCGACGATTTGACCCAAGAAACGTTTATCAAGGCTTGGAAAAATTTGGATAATTTCAAAGGTGAATCACAGTTGTTTACGTGGTTGTATCGTATTGCTACTAATGAATCGTTGAATCATTTGACCAAGAAGAAAAGGCGTTTATCCGTATCAATTGATGATATTTCAGAAGAGTTATCCAATAAATTAGAGGATTCTGATATGGTTTCGGGGGATGAAGTGCAGATGAAACTTCAAAAAGCAATCTTGACTTTACCCGATAAACAGCGTTTAGTTTTTAATATGAAATATTACGATGATTTGAAATATGAAGAGATTTCCGACATCACGGGAACATCAGTTGGAGCGTTGAAAGCCTCTTATCATTTAGCGGTAAAAAAAGTTGAAGAGCATCTAAAACATTCATTTTTATAGTATAATTAAACTATTTGTGATACAGTTTGTCCAAACACCGAAAGCAATCATCCAATGGAAAAGCACGAATTTGATTTAGAGAACATACCAAAACAAAACATTTTTCGAGTACCTGAAAATTATTTTGAAGAATTATCCGCAAAGATTGAGTTCCGTACGCAGTCGAAATTAGAAAGTTTACCGAAAGAAAATATTTTTCACGTACCTGAAAATTACTTTGAAAATTTATCCGAAATAATTACCCAACGAACGCAATCGGAAGTAGAGAATTTACCGAAAGAAAACATTTTTCAAGTTCCTGACAATTATTTTACCGATTTGGAATCCAAAATATTGGCTCGAACAACACAGGAAACCAAAATTGTTCCTTTGTTTACGTGGTCTTGGAAACGTACATGGGCATCTGTTGCGGCTTGTTTGGCAATTGGGATTATGGGATATTTTACGTTGATGCCACTACAAAATTCATTAGGAAAAGAAGAATTAGCAGGAGTCCAGAATCAGGAAATTGTTAATTATTTAATCACCGAAGACCTCAATCAAAGTGATGTGGCAGAACAAATTGACAATTCAAATATTAAATTTCAAGAAACGGATATGTTGATTAATTTGAAAGTCTCTGAAAAAGATATTTTACAAAGCATTGATTACCAACAAGTTGAAGAAGAAATTTAATTCAGAGGATAATCATTAGGGAATAGTGTATAATCAAAACCGCTAACAATTTTACCAGTGTTAGTTTGAAAATTAATTTCTCCTATGGGTAAATAGGTAAATAAAATCATGAAAAAAGTAATAATATTATTTTTCGTTTTAGCCACATCTTTTATTTCTAAAGCACAGGACGATTTTCCAAACGCCAAGGGGAGGGATAGAATAAAAGCGGCAAAAGTTGGGCTAATTACCAATCGCTTGAGTTTGACCGAAGAACAGGCGAAAAGTTTTTGGGTAGTTTATGACGAGTTTGATAAAAAACGTTCGGAAATTCGCATAAATATTCGCAAAATGACGGCTGAAAGTAGAAATATTACAACTTCGGATGATAAAATTTTGGCAGATATTAAAGAAGTTTTGGGTTTGAAACAAAAAGAAGTTGATTTGGAAAAGGAATATTTATCGAAATTTTTGAAAACCATTAACATTCGCCAAGTTTCAGAATTGTACAAAACTGAACAACTTTTTAATCAGATGTTGGTAAAAAAATTGAATCGGGCTGAGGGTAAATTGGGAAAAGAATAAAGTAGTAAGCTTATCGAATAGCATTAGGACAAGAAATAGCAGATTTATCAACTTATTTTATGATGGTAACGTATTAGTTTTGATTGATTTATTGCGAAATAAAAAGTAAAAGCAGTTGGTTTTCGACTGCTTTTACTTTTTATTTACAAAAATATTTCAAATTACTTTTAAGATGAAAATACAGCCCAAATATTTTATCATTGGACTATTATTAATTGTAGGTAACGGGAATTAAATAATATCATCCATTAATACGAAGTGGAACGCCGCCCGATTATTTTTGTTCCTTTCGAGGCGGTAAAACCGTGCGACGGTCGCCGCAGTTTAGCATCGCTAAATGAGGATTTTATTGACGAAGAACGGGGCAAAAAAGGGCATTGAAAAAACGTCTACTTATTGTTTTTCAGTTCCTAAGCAATAGAGGTGAAAACGCTACGGATGCAGAGGTAAGTTCTAAAGTGTCTGGCAAAGTCCCTGAAATGTGGAATCCTGTAAATGGCAAAACGGAGAAAGTTTCATACCAAATAAAAGACGGCAGAACGATTGTACCACTCAAATTTGAATCTTGGGATGCGTATTTTATCGTTTTTAAAGCCATCGCTAAATCGAATTCTTTTACGCAAATTGGAAAGTCTGAAAAGGAGATTATTACGATAAAAAATACTTGGTCAGTAAGTTTTCAAGAAGAGCGTTCAGCACCTGCAAATACCATTTTTACGGAACTGAAATCTTTTACCGATAATATGGATTTGGGTATCAAATAAATCGCTGGAACAGCCTCTTATAAATCAACAGAAATAAAAGTAACCAATCTGTGGGTAAATCGCTTGATTGGTGACGAAACCAAAAACAGAATTACTTTTACAACCATGCCCTTTTATCAAGCTAATTCGCCTCTTTTACCTTAGGGTTTATTGGCACCAGTTCGGGTTTTGGTAAAGGAGTGATGACTCGTTGTAATGATGATAACTTATTAGCGAGCAATTATGATGAACTTAATATCACAGATTTTAACTTAGTTTATGAAATGAAAATCAATAATAATAATATTGCAATAGTCTCTAATAGTCAAAACTATACCTACCAAGAGCTACAAAAGGCTTCCGATGAAATAGCGTTTCAATTATTGGAAAACACTACGGATTTATCAGAAACACGGGTAGCTTTTATGATTGAACCCAGTTTTGAATATGTGGCGGCTCAGTGGGGCGTATGGAAAGCGGGTGGCGTGGCTGTGCCTTTGTGCATCAGTTATCCCTTGGATTCGCTGGCGTATGTCTTGGAAGATACACAAACAGAAATTATTATGGTTTCGCCAGTTTTTGAAGAGGTTTTGAAAAATTATGCTTCTGAAAAAAATATCCGTTTGATGGTTCTTGGAGAAGGTAAGTCATTGATTGAAAAGGCTTTGCCAATCATTGAGCCAAACAGAAGAGCCATGATTTTATATACGAGTGGCACAACCAATTTACCCAAAGGTGTTGTAACGACTCATGCCAATCTCGAAGCTCAGATTATGACTTTGATTCATGCGTGGCATTATTCCAAAAACGACCACACGCTTTGTATCTTACCACTGCATCATGTTCACGGAATTATCAATGTTATTTCCTGTACACTTTGGGCGGGTGGAACGGTTGAATTTTTGCCTAATTTTTCAGCGGAAGGTGTTTTTGAGGCTTTTGAAAGAGGACAACTCAATGTATTCATGGCTGTTCCTACGATTTATTTTAAACTCATCACCTATTTAGAAGCAGTTTCTTCTGAAAAACAGCAAGTACTTTTTAACCTTATGAAAAAGTTTCGCCTGATGGTTTCAGGCTCGGCGGCGTTGCCTGTTTCAGTCATGGAAAAGTGGGAGAAATTGAGTGGGCATCGTTTATTGGAACGTTACGGCATGACCGAATTAGGTATGGCAATCAGTAATCCATATCAAGGTGAAAGATTGGCTGGACACATCGGAAAGCCATTGCCAGGGGTATCAGTAAGATTGGTTGATGAAGAAAACAAGGAAATCGAAATTGGAGAAGCGGGCGAAATTCAAGTAAAAGGGGCGAATGTTTTTAAAGAATATTGGAGAAAAGAAACCGCAACGATTGATACTTTTACAAAAGATGGTTGGTTCAAAACGGGTGATGTGGCAGTTGTCGAAGATGGTTATTACAGAATTCTGGGCAGAAGTTCAATTGATATTATCAAGTCGGGGGGGTACAAAATCTCAGCCTTAGAAATTGAAGAAGTTTTAAGAACATATCCCAATATTAAAGATTGTAGCGTAGTGGGAATCGACAATGAAGAATGGGGTGAATTAGTTTCTGCTGCTTTAATTATAGAAGCTAAAAATCTGAATACTAATGAGTTAAATGATTGGATTCGCCAAAAAATGCCAGCCTATAAAGTGCCAAGGAAATACATTTTTGTGGAAGATTTTCCAAGAAATGCCATGGGTAAAGTGGTAAAAAATGAATTAAAGAAACTATTTTAAACAGAGAATATGAAAATTTACGGAGTAGCCATTTTAGCAGCTTGCTTTTTAGCAGGGCAAACAATTGGAGAGTTTTTAGGTGTTTGGCTTAGTTTCGATGGAAACATTGGTGGCGTGGGCTTTGCGATGTTATTTTTAATCATATTGGGTGATTGGATGAAAAAAAAGGGCTTTCTCAACGACGAATCCGAACAAGGTATTTTTTATTGGTCAGCGATGTATATTCCTGTCGTGATTGCCATGTCGTCAATTCAAAACGTAAAAGTGGCACTTTCAGGTGGTTGGGTTGCTTTGTTGGTGGGTATCATAGGCACGGGATTAAGTCTTACATTAGTGCCTTTGTTGGCTAAAATGGGTAAATAAAATGGAAGTTATAGAAAAAATTATTGATAAAAATGGGTTTGTGTTTGCCTTTCTTGTAGTAGGATTGATGATGTATAGTTCCAATTGGTTTTCTAAAAAACTGACCAATAATAAAATTCCAGGAGCAGCGATTGCTATTTTTTTGGGCTTGGTTTTGGCTTATTTTGGGGGTAAAAAAGGTATTTCAGATATTCCAATTTTTGCAGGAATGGCATTTTTAGGTGGGTCAATGATGCGTGATTTTGCCATTGTTTCAACTGCTATGGGGGCAAGTTTTAGCGAAATCAAAAAGGCAGGTTTTGTTGGTATTTTAGCTCTTTTTATCGGTATTATTTTTACTTTTTTTGTGGGTGGAAGCATTGGCTATGTCATGGGTTATACCGATGCAAAAAGTTTCACAACCATAGGGGCGGGTGCTTGCACATTTATCGTGGGTCCCATCACAGGTTCAGCCATCGGGGCAAATTCGGATGTTATTGCCATCAGCATTGCCATTGGCGTAATTAAATCTATTATCGTAACTATCTGTACGCCTTTGATTGCAAAATCTATTAGTTTAGACAATCCAAAAACCGCCATGATTTTTGGAGGAATAATCGGTACAACCAGTGGAGTAGCCGCAGGATTAGCAGCCACCGACCCCAAATTAGTGCCTTATGGAGCATTGACTGCCACATTTTATACAGGTTTAGGCTGTTTACTTTGCCCTTCAGTTTTATATTTTATAACAAATTATCTTTTATAATGCCTAAACAAAAATATTATTTTGCTTTTAGGGGATAGGTAAATAATAACTTGTAATGTTTTAAGTGAATTATTTTTTTGATGGTTAAGGGGTGTTTAAAGGCAAGTAAAAGCGGGGGAAGTTTGTACGAATATGTACTTTGTGAGGAGGGGCGTATTAAGGGGTTTTGTGAAAGATGATTCAAGAGACATCACCACTTGGATTAGTACAGATGGGGAATTTATGTCTGCCATCAGTAGGGGCGGATTCATCGAACTTTTGTGTCAATAGAAATCATATTGCAGGGTTTGATAAACCGCAATCACCAAAATATTTATTGTTGAATGGTGGAACAAAATTAACCATTTCGAGGAGGCAAAGGAAGAATTTTATTCGTATATAGTCTATAAAACTTCAACTCCTTTTCCCTGATAATCAAGTAGTTGCGTTTCTGTAATTGTATCGTCAGTTATCATTACATCTATGTGGTTATACGGACAAACTACATAATTTTCAGCCGTATTAAACTTATCTGCGGTGACCAAAGCTATCACTTTCTGAGAGACTTCCGCCATTTTTCGTTTCACCACACTCTCGCCCCAATCGGGCATAGTTACGCCTATCTGATGGTGCATTCCGCACACGCCCACAAGGAAAATATCAGCTCTAATTTTTCCCAGAAGTTCAATTACCTCAGTTCCATAAGTATTTTGAGCATCTTTGAAAACCTTGCCGCCCAACATAAATAACTCAATATTTGGGTGTTCGCACAAAATTTGGGCAATGGGAATACTCGTGGTAAAAACGGTAGCTTTCAAATCGGGTGACATCAATTTGGCTACTTCCATATTGGTAGAACCATTATCCAGAATAATTACTTGTCCGTTTTTAAAAAATGCTTGAGCTTTCCGACCCAAAACTAATTTTTCTTCATGCGAAATATTAATTCGCTCGGTCAATTTATACGGACTTGGCGATTTTGGCACTGCCCCACCGTGAACTTTTTTCAGTAAACCATTTTCATCCAATTCGTTCAAATCTCTCCTGATAGTGTCATCCGAAACATTCAAGATTTCAGCTAATTGAATAGACGAAACTCGCTGGTCGGTTTCCAACATTTTCAAGATTATCTGTAAACGTTCTTCTCTGAGCATTTATACGGTTATTTTCGTTTATTTTGCACAAAAATAATGATTAATTTGTTTTCATACGTTTTTGTTCGGTAAATTTGTTTGTATAAACTAAAAAACGAATAAAAATGCAAAGAGTTTTAATTGACATGGATGATGTGATGGCAGATACGGGTCAAAAAATCATCAATATGGTAAATGAACATTATGGAACGTCATACACCAAAGAACTACTGATTTCTAAGCCAAAAATTAAAGACGAATATTTTGAAAAATATCTGCCCATCCGTCATAGGCTATGGGATAAAGGATTTTTTAGAGACATTCCCTTAATGTCTGATGCACAGGAAGTTGTAGAGAAATTACATCATAAATACGAGATTTTTATTGTTTCGGCGGCCACTGAATTTCCTAATTCAATGGCTGAAAAATTGGAGTGGCTGGCAGATTATTTTCCTTATATCGGTTGGACTCATACTGTTTTTTGCGGGCATAAATGGATGATTAAAGCCGACTATATCATTGACGACCATGAGAAAAATTTAGAAAAATTTGACGGGAAAGGGTTACTTTTCAATGCTGTCCATAATCAACATATTACTGATTTTCAGCGAGTTAATTCTTGGAAAGAGATTGAAAAAATATTACTGTAATGGATTCAAAAATATTAGCCCGCACCGCAACTAATTCCCTTTTCTTCGTATGTGGAATTGACTTTGCCACTTGGGCAGCCCGCATTCCCGATGTCAAAGAAAAACTACATTTGAGCGATGCCGCCTTGGGAACAGTCCTACTTTTTGCACCCATCGGCAGCATCGTGGCTTTGCCCATAGCGGGAATGATTATTGATAAGTTTGGTAGTAGAAAAATCACTACTTTCTCCACGCTAATTTATCTATTTTCAATGCCTTTTATTGGTTTTTCAAGCACTGTAATCCAATTAATGGCTGCCCTTTTTTGTTTTGGTTTTGGCGGAGATTTACTTAATATTGCCATGAATGTACAGGCAGTTGGCGTGGAGAAAATTTATCAAAAAACTATCATGTCTTCATTTCATGGGGTTTTTAGCATCGGTTTTATGATTGGTTTTGCTTTGGGAGGTGTCATTGCACATTCGGGAGTTTCGATGGGAATTCACTTAACTACGCTCGGAATTCTTACTTTCATAGTCGGACTTTTGTCTTTCAATTTTCTCCTCAAAAGCGATGAAAAATCCGAACAAACTCAACCACTTTTTGCCCTTCCCGACAAATCTCTTTGGATTTTGGCACTTATTTGTCTTTGCGGCATGATGGGCGAAGGGGCAGTGGCAGATTGGAGTGCTTTATATTTCAAAAATTTGCCCGATAATCACATCAGTTTCGTAACGGCAGCTTCCACCGCATTTTCTGTAATGATGGTTTTAGGGCGTTTTGTGGGTGATTGGATTGCGGATAAAGTCGGTATCAAAAATATGATTTTAGTTAATTGTATCCTCTTTGGTTTGGGCATGGTTGCGGCTGTGGGCATTGCAAGTCCAGTGAGCGTAATTATTGGCTTCGGCATTACAGGGCTTGGGCTTTCAACCATTGTACCGCTGTGTTATTCGGAAGCAGGACATTCCAAAACGATGTCTTCGGGAGTTGCATTGGCAGCAATCACTACGGTAGGAATGTTAGGTTTTTTGTTGGGACCAGTCGTAATTGGCTATCTCTCTGAATTGACAACCCTCCGAATGGCTCTTTCATTACTGATTTTATTGGCTTTGATCAGTAGCGTTCTTACGAGATTTATTCGGGAGGAATGAATCACAATCCCCAAGGCTTCGGCTTAAACGGACTTTAAAACGTATTTACCCCCCGAATATTCAGTTTTCGCCTAAAGACTTTCCCAAAATACGCCACATACACTGTATCAAAGCCTTTGCCTCTAAAACATAAATTAGCAGCACCGCCTGTTGGCACCTAAATAATGGTGTTTTCAACGGGGCTAATTATCTCCCAAGCTATTATATTCAAAACTGCGATTGAAACGGTCGAGTGCTATGTCTGGATTAGTCGCTTTTACTCTTTCACGCATAACAAAAACGCCAATCGTGGTATGCATCCAGCAGAAATATCAAGTAGAATGTATAAGAACACTAAGATTAGAAAATTTGTATATTTGGAGAGGATAAAAATATAATGATAAACAAAAAAAGCCGTTTGATTGACAAACAGCTTTACGTTAAATTATTCAGAAGTATGATTTGACCAAATCGTTTTTGTTTTAAGACAATTGCCTGCGGAGACAAGATTATGCCTCCTCAGACACTGTACACCATTAACCATTTTTATAAACAAAAACTTTACAAATTATCCTAAATAGGACTTTGAGATATTTTAAGCGTTTTGTTTAACTTTCATTAAACAATGCTATACTGTGCTAATTAATTACATTACAAATTTAAAAATAAAATTTTCTTTTCAAAATTTCTCGGCAATATTTTACGATAAAATTTGACAATACAACTTAGATTATTTTAAAAGAGTAATTTTGTAAGCCTCATTTGATAAAAATAAATTGAAAATGGAAAATATTGTTTTTAATTCAGCTTCGAGTAAACCTAAATTTCAACAACTAATTGATTTTATCATCAATGCAATTGAAGTCGGTTCTTTAGTACGTGGGCAACGATTACCTTCAATTAATGCCGTATCAGATTCATCAGGTATTGCTCGAATGACGGTAGCTAAGGCGTATGACGAACTGCGTGAATTGGGTTTGGTTACTTCTCGTCATGGCAAAGGTTTTTACGTTGCCAGCACCGACACTCGTAGCCAATTAAATATTTTTGTTTTATTTGATGCTCTCACTCCCTACAAAGAAATTTTATACGAAAATTTAATCGCAGCACTTGGCGATGAAGTAAATGTTAATATTTTTTTTCACCATCATAATATTAAAGTGTTTGAAAACTTGATTTTGAATAATCTTGGAGCCTATAATTTCTACGTAATAATGCCGCATTTTCATCAAGATATTTCTGCAATATTGAAAGAAATTCCGAAAGAAAAATTACTGATTCTGGATATTGACGTTCCCAATTTTGGGAATGATTACGCTATTTTACATCAAAATTTTGAACAAAATATCTATCAAGGCCTCCTGCAAGCGGAATTATTGATAAAAAAGTATGCCAGTTTAACCCTAATATTGAGTAGTAAAAGTTTTCAATATACTCCTGTTGGAATCATTAATGGTTTTGAAAAATTTTGTTTTGGAAAAGGGATTAATCACGAAATAATTTCTAATTTAGACGAAATGGAACACCTCCAAAAAGACCATGCTTATCTACTATTCAGAGAAAATGATTTGGTACGTGCCATTAATTGGTGTAATAAAATGGGTTGGAAATTAGGACAAGATATCGGGCTAATTTCTTATGATGACACCCCCATCAAAGAGATTTTGGCGGAAGGAATTTCGGTGATTTCCAATGATTTTGCCCTCATGGGTAGGCGAGCAGCCGAGATGATTTTATCCAAAGAAAAAGGGCGTTTCGTGAATAAAAGCCGATTTATTGAACGTAAATCTTTGTAAGTGAATAAAGATTTAATACACTGTTTAATAAGTTATTTCAACTTCCCGAAAGTAGAAGTAACTTTCGGGAAGTGAATTCCTAAGCTACTTCCCGAAAGTTGTTTCTACTTTCGGGAAGTTCTCCAATCGAAGATTTTAGAGTAAAAATCATCCAGAAAACTTATTAAACAGTGTATTTAGGTTTTTGTTTGTTTTGTTTTAATTTATACGAACTATGAGTAGTTTCTGATTTGATATTGTCATTTTACATCATTAATATTTTTTCGGCATATTTTTTGTAAAACCTTTGGTAGAACGTTACACACACCCAGAATCCGCCTGTTTGGGTCTAAACAGTTTTCCTTACAAATGGATACAAATTCACTGGAAAATGCCACCAATCCAAACGATTCGGAGGCAACTTATCGAGCATTGCGTGATTCAATTTTACAAATTTATCAGTTTGGAACAAAAATCGCTAAAGAAGCTAACCCCGACAATGAACTTCAAGTCTCCTGGGAATTAGGCGATACTTCTTTGATGAATTGGATTAGCGATACACATTGCTATTTAAGCCGTAAAGGGCAAAAACTCCAATTTTTAGCTCGTCCATCAAAATTAGAAATTATTAGTTTTCACTTGGAAGAAGGCGATAAATTGCTGATTTGTAGTGATTCATTACGTCAAAACTTATCAGATAATGAAATTGATGAGTTGTTACAAGAGAGCGTAGGATCTGAAAATGCTTGTCAGAATCTGCTGAAGATAGCTAATGCTACTTCTGCTGAAAATACGCACAATATTGTGGTGATGGAAGTAATTAACAATCAGAAGGTTATTACACCAACACCCATTGTTGAAAACAAAGTTGTTACCAAGAATACTTCAAAAACAAATCCACTTTGGTACATTTTGCCTTTGCTTTTGTTGGCTGTTGGCGTTGGCTTGGCTTGGTTGATAAAAAATAATAAATTTGATTTTCCAAATCCATTTAGTAAATCCAACACAGTTGCCATCCAAGATACTTTGCCTTTTATTAACAAAGATTCTATTGACTTAGCCAATGCCAATAATACAATTATAAAAGAACGGATTGACGAAAATAAACTTGTAGAAACCGTTACACCAGAACAGAAAGACGATTTTGTGGACGTACCTACGAAGGAATTGAAGGGTGAAACAAAGCCAAATTTTAATTCTTTTGATAACTCCAATCAAAAAACTTCTTCTCGGAAAAAAACATCAAATCGTTCGACTAATGAATCTGATATTGCAGTTGAAACAAATTCATCGTCAAAGTCTCAAACAATTGATCCAGCAAAGGAAGAACAAAATTATAATGCTCTTCTCCAACAAAAAGAAAAATGGATTGTTATCAAATCTGACCTCGAAGCTCTGGTAAGTTCTGGCAATACAGCAGCTGCCGAAAAGTTGAGAAATAGCGAGGCAGTTTTGGGCAGAATTGAGAAGAAACTAAACGAAAGTGCTAAGAAATTAGGAAAAAACTAAGTTGAAAATAATAATGGTTAGGATTTAGATGTTGGGGCATCAACCTTTTAAAAATCAATAGATAAAACGTTGTTATAATCACTTAATTCAAAGAAAAGCCTCAAATTTTAAAATTTGAGGCTTTTCTTTGTACAAACAATGCTTTATACTTATCACCAAGAGATTATTCTCCCGATACCTAACACCTAAATCCTAACCCCTATTTATGTAGTAATAAACTCTCCTTGTTTTTTATCAGAAATATTCTTGTCGCTGGCTTCAATATCTTGTACATTGATTTGTTCCTGTTTTTTGATATTATTGTTTTTCAAAACGTGTGCGATGAACATATAAGCGGCAAACAAAACAATCAGAATATAAAGCGAAGTAGTATTATCGGTAGTTTTGCTGATACTAATGAACAAAATAGTAGAAATCAAAGTGAACGTCCAAAGAATAACCGAGGTCTGAAAATGACTCAAACCACTGTCAATCAAAATATGGTGAAGGTGATTACGGTCGCCCACGAAGGGTGATTTTTTATCTTTTAATCTCACTATAAAAACTCTCAATGTATCAAAAATAGGAACAATCAACACCACAATTGCCAAAATAGGAGCGGAGAAAGATGAATTGGGGTCAAAACGATATTGAATATTTAGTTGGATAAATTTTATGGCAAACATTGTCAATAAAAACCCTACAATTAAAGAACCCGTATCACCCATAAAAATTTTGGAAGTTTTGGAATAATTGAACCTCAGAAATCCCACTAATGAACCCGTCATTGAGGCTGCCAAACTTGCCAAAGCGTAATGTTCATTCAAGAAAAACCACAAACCAAACATTCCACCCGCAATCATTCCGATGCCACCCGCCAAACCGTCAATTCCATCAATTAAATTAATGGCATTTATCAATGCAATAAATACAAAAACGGTCAAAATCAGGCTAATAATATAAGGGATTTCATTTACACCAAAAATTCCGAAGAGGTTTTCAATCCTTAAATCTGCCAGAATAACAACCAAAGTTGAGGCAGCGATTTGTACAAACATTTTTTTCTTGGGTGATAAAACTAATATATCGTCTTTGACACCTAAGAAAAATAAAATAATAATTGCTGAAAATGAAAGGTGAATTAATTGACCTTCATCGGGATTTTCCCACAGGAAATAACTGACCAGAGTTGAAGCAAAAATGGCTACTCCGCCCAGTGTAGGCGTTTTAGTGATGTGAGAACTCCTCTCTCCAGGGTCAGCCATCAAATTTTTTAACCTTGAAATTTTGATAATAACTGGAATCGCAGTGATGGATGTCGCACAAGCTACCATGGTTGAGACAACGATTTGAAATAATCTGTCATTATAGAGCGTCCAAAAAATATTATTGTTCATGGAGATGAAATGGGAAGTTGTAATAATTTATTTTTATATGATTGAACTTGTGTGGAAAATGTGAAAATATACGATTATTACCGCTAAAAAACAAAAAATCACTAAGAAATCACCCTCTTTCTGACTTCTTGGGCTGGATTTCCTTGATAAATAGTATAGGGCTTCAAATCTTTTGAAGTAACCGCCCCAACCGCTAAAACCGAATGACTCATACACCTCACGCCCCCGCACACCACCGTTTTTGCTCCAATCCAAGCCCCTTTTTCAAGATAAATTTCGCCAACAATTTGGTTGAAATCGGTTTTTTTATAATCATGATTTCCCGTCATCAACATTGCCCCTTGTGAAATACAGGCGTTATCTTCGATGGTTACTCTTACGAAATTATCGATCCAGACCATTTCACCAATCCAAACGTAATTTCCTATCTCTAAAAACCAAGGATATTTGATGTTTACTTTGGGTTTTATCATTACGCCTTTGCCAATTTTTGCTCCAAATAATCTTAAAATAGCAATTTTTACGAATACGGGAATTGGTAAATAGTTGTTGATAATCAAGGAGTTAGTTAAAAACCAAACGATTAGTTTCAACTTTCCAGCTTTGGGGTCATACCAATCGTTATTGAATTTGGATAAATCTGTTTCTAAGTTCATTGTTCTAAATCTTTGCCATATTCACTCTTAAAAAAGTCTTTGATGGCTTGTTTGTCTTTGCCTGCACGATGATAAATTTCGTATATCTTGGCATCCACCAAAAAGCGATACCAGAAACCTTGAAGAAAATGCCACATCAAACCCTGTTTACCGTCTAAAAATCCCAATCTAAAGAAATACCGATAAATAAAATAAAAAAACGGGCGAGTAAAAAGCGGAACAGAAGCATATTTTACTTTCAAATATCGTTTACGTTCTTCCTGAGTTCCGAACAGATTTGGTTCTACGGCTTCAAAATTACGAAAATCATATTTAATATTCAGTAAATCAATCACTTCTCTAATGGCGTAAAGGTTATGTTTTTGTGTCCACCACGTCAGATTATTCAAATTATGATCCACCAAATCGTTATCCCAATGTTCGGTTTTTCCTTGAAATAGTTTGATGTGTTCATCCATCCAACTCTCTTCACAAATACCATGACCACTTCGCCAAATCCGCATCAACCACATTGGATAATACGCCCCGTGACGAATCCATTTATCAAAGAAAACGACTCTTCTCTTTAAATAAACTCCACTCACTTCCTCTTTTGTAATACTTAGTTTCTCATTTATTTCACTTACCAATTCTGGTAAAACATACTCATCCGCATCCATCCGCATAATCCATTTGGTATTGAAAGGATTATTTTCAATACCAAAATTAAACTGTGTCGCATAGTTAACCCATTGGTTTTGAGTTACTTTCGCTCCCCAAGACTCCGCAATTTGAACAGTTTTATCAGTTGAATCAGAATCAACAATGAAAATTTTATCCGTAAATCCCAACAAAGATTTAATACACCTTTCGATGTGTTTCTCTTCGTTGAAAGTTAAAATTATGACTGAAATGTCTTGCATTTTTATTTCAATGATTGAATGATAGAATGATAGAATTAAAAAAGCAAATCGTCTGGAAATGTCACTCCTCGAAAGTTCCTTTTAATTTCGAGAAGTTCTGGATAAAGCAATTTTATCAAACTCTTTAAAAAGGTCTTTCGCCACAATCTCAATATCGTACTTGTTTTTTACTAACTCAATTCCGTTTCTGGATAATTCACTACAATAATCTCGATTATCAAGCATTTGGTTAAGACCATTTACGATACTTTTTACATTCAAATCTATCACATGAGCAGCATTGCTTTGTCTGATGGCTTCTCCAAAACCCACACGGTCGGACAGTAGCGAGGGAATTCCTGAAATCAAAGCCTCCAAAGTAGCAATCGAAAAACCTTCAGAATGGGAGGGAAGGGCAAAAATATCAGCATCTGCAAAGGCAGCTAATTTATCATTACCTGTCAGCATTCCAACTAATTGAATTTTATCCGTTAAATTATTGTCCTTGATAAAATGCTTAGTTTCAGCTAAATAACCATCATCTGGACCTGCCATTATCAACAAACAATCATTTCGCTGCAAAGCAATTTCTTTAAAAGCAGGTAATAATAAATCTAAACCTTTTTTGAGATTAATTCGACTAAGAAAAAGAATGATTTTTTTATCGGCGGCAATTGAAAATTTATCTCGGAAGGTATTTTTGGGGGGTAAATTTTCAAAATCGCTTAAATTCATTCCATTCGGAATTATTTGAATATTTGGATGCTGAAAACCCAAAAATCGCTTCAAATCTGCTAGTTCATCTGTATTATTTATCTGAATTAATTGAGTATTTTTCAAGATTTTTTTTTGAAATAAAAATCCAAAAAGCATTTTTTTCCAATACCCTTTTCCAATCGTCCAGCTGTCTAATAATCCATGAGTTGTGATACATTTTGCTGTTGTGATTCCTGCCAAATAAGGAGCGACACCCGCAAAATGCCAAACTCCATGGATGTGAATGATGTCATATTCGTTGCCATGTTTTTTTATCCAATGATATAATTCAGGCGAAAACTCAGCCCAATATTTAGCAAACCAATGTCTTTGGCAGGTAACAACTTCTGCCCCTTCGGGAATGGCATATACTTTTTGTCCTTCTGAAATAGGGGTAAGAATTGTTACTTCTGCCCCCAATTTCATCTGCACAATGGCATGGTCATGTATGATTTTTGGTGGTCCACCAATGTCCCAAGAATAACCGCAAATATTTAATATTTTCATCAGATTCAATAATCAATTTTTCAAACGTCTATCAATTTTCCAACTGATTTCGACAAAGGTTTCTCAATATATTTATGAACAATTATGCTCGAAAATATTATCGTCAAAATAATAAAATAACTATAAAACACTTCTTGATTTGCCGTGAAGGAATATTCTAAAATTTGCGGTAACTTATTCATTAACAACATAATAGGAAAATGAATAAGATAAAGTGAGTATGAAGAATCTCCTAATAAAATCCAAAATTTTGGAATTGAAATGGCTTCATTTTTCTCCAAATTAAGCATTGCCAAAACTATCAAAGCCGAAGGAAAGCCAAAAAATAGAACACGTTTATAATTATCAAAATCGCTCACTCTGTAACCAAATCCTATAAAAATTGAAAGCCCAAAGATTAGTAAAAATACAGACGGAATATTGTCTATTTTTAGTTTATCATAAAATTGATAAATTAAAAATCCCAGCATAAACTCGAAATTATAACCGCTGAAAATAAAGTTGAAGTAGGTTAATTCTGCCCCACCACCATTAACCAAATAATTTTGAAATACCTGATAGCCTGAAATTACTAAAATGCCCGCAGGAATTACCCAAAGGCGTTTTGAAATGATTAATAGAGCAAAAATCAAGTAAAAAAAAAGCTCATAACTCAACGTCCAAGTTACAGGATTAATCGCAAAATGAAGCGGAAATAAAAAGTATGTTTGGGCGTAAGCATTTAACGTATGCGGATAGCCAATGCTGAAAATATCACGGTGAAAAACGTTAGTGATAAGCCAGCCAGTCGCAAAAAGTAGTGTCAAAATAAACCAGTGAATAGGAAAGACCCTAACAAAACGTTTTTGGAGGTATTCCCCTAATTTTGCGGGTTTATCTAAATACTTTTTGCTTGTGAAATGAATAATAAAACCACTAATAACAAAGAACAAATCTACTCCTCCAAACCCGATACTAAAATAATCGCCCAATAAAACGGTTGGTTCAAAATATCGCTTCACATAGCCTCCCGTATGATGCACAACCACCGCCAACGCCGCAATACCTCGTAGAAACTGAATGGAATTAATTATTTTTTTTGAAGACATATTTCGATGTTCGGGACTCGATGCTTGATGTTTGTTATTTTATGAGGTAATCGAAACAAATCCTTCGTACATTTCTTTTCCTACATTTTCGGGTGAATAATCTTGAATAATTTTTTCAGAGCTATTTCCTATTTTATTTAAATCATCTTCGTCCATATTCATAAATTTGAGCAATAAATTGGTTAGTTCTTCCACGTTTTCGGGTGAAAAAGTAAAGCCGTTCTCTCCGTGTTGTACTAAGTCAATAGCACATCCACATTTTTCTGAAACCAACACAGGCAATCCACAAGCCATTGCTTCATTGACTACCAATCCCCAAGGTTCAGAATAACTCGGTAAAATTAAAACATTACTAAGTGCCAGATATTCAGGTACTTGTTGCCAAGAAATACCTTTCTGAAAGCTGATTTTTTGAATATTATTTTTTGAAACAAAACTTTGCAAATCTTCTTTCAATTCACCGTCTCCTAAAATAATAATACCCCAATCTTGATTTGAAGATTTCTGAGCAACATTAAAGGCTTCCAAAAAACGAAATAAGTTTTTATAATCAATTAGTCTGCCTACGAAAATGAAATTTTTGGAAGCCAATCCTAATCTTTTCTGTGCTGAAATTCTATTAAATAAACTCTTTTCGTATATTTTTTTTAGAGCCAAATTATCAACGCAATTCCGATTCACTAACATTTGCTTAGGTTTGCCCCCTAAACTTAAAAGATAATTTTTTGAAAGTGTACCAAAGTTGAAAAATCCGTCAAACTGCATGATAATCAATGATTTGATTAATTCTTTCAATTTATTTCTTGTATGGTCGCCAGCAGTTGATTCATTGGATAAAACGGTTTTAATTCCTTGAATTTTGCAATACAATAAAACCACCCAAGAAGCCAAATCATAATATCCTGTAAGGTTTACCACAGTCGGTTGAAATTCTTGAATGGCTTTAATCACCCCAGAAATCCTCGTCCACAAACCAACCTCTTCCAAAGTTCCTTCGTGCAGTAAACGATAAGGATATTGATGTATAGATAAATCTGAATTGCCTAAATTTACCCTGCTTTCTTCAACAGCAGCAATTTGAACAACCAATAATCTATCTTCCTGATTTTGGGAAATTATTTTTTGTAACTCATTGAAAATGATTGCTTTATAATGAGCCCACAGTTGATTATGCACAATTAGAATCCTCATTTAGGCAACCATTGTAGGTGATGAAACGGGTGCAGTTTTCTTGAACGATGTTGGAATTTTTTTGATATATTTTATTCCTAAAAATCTAATCATTACGACAAAAACAAACCAATAAGCAATCCCGTAAGGCTCACCACCTGTAAATAATGTTACAAAATAGCACATGAAAAAATAACCTAAAAATGTGGTAAAAGGACTGCTTTCTTTTTTTATAGCCATGAGTGCCTTCTTGAACAATTCCCAGGACATTAATCCGAAACTTACGAAAGCAACGATACCGCAATCTATTAAAGTTTCCAAAATTGGAATATCCATGTATAGAAAACGATAGCCTTTTCCTAAAATTAAATTGTAAGGTTCTTCAAAAAGGATTTTTTTAAATTCTGTAAAACTATTAACTCTACCCATTGAAGAATAATCAATAGTAGCCGAAGTTTGTTGTCCTGTAGCGGTTAAAAGAGCTTTACTAAAATTACCTAAAAAACCATCATAATATAAATTAATGATAGAAACCAATTTGGGTTGGCTACTGATGAAGTAAATAATTCCCGTTACCAATAGGGCAATTAGAGCAATGTTTTGAGGTTTCGTCAAACTGATTATGCCATTTTTTAGTGTTTTTGTTGAAACATTATAATACAGAAAGATAACGAATGTGAATATAAAACCCAATAAAATAGAGCGTGCTTGTGTCATAATCAGTACAACCCCCGACAGCACAATGTTTGCTAATGAGAATATTCGCCAAAGCGTTTGTTTTGATTTCAGCATGATATAGGAGGCAAAAATCCCTGCAAAAGCGTTGCGTGCATATACGTGAGGATTTCCACTTGCCGTTGTTGTTCCATCCCCAAACACCACCGATGCCCGTTGACCAATTACAAAATTAGGATTGGTTTTCATAGAATAAATCAAACAAACACTTCCCAAGAATGTCAGTGCTACTACGATAGGCACAAAGTATTCAGTAACATCATTGGAAACGCTGATTAGCATAAAAAAGAAGCTGAATATCAGTATATAGTTGCCTAAATCTCGGTAAAATACGCTTCTATCTCCACTCCATCCCCAATACGGATTAGCAAAAAAATAGTTAAACAAGATAACCCCCATATAAATTGCCGCTAAACGGTATATGGGAAAATTTGGTTTGTATAGTTTTTTGAAAATATCATCTGGTGATATCATCAGCAATAGACCCAAACCATAACTCGCCAGTGTAAAAGCAGAACCTCCTCCAAAGCCCGAAACCTCTTTAAAAAAGAAAATTAGCGGAGTTCCCATAAATAATATGAAAATTCCGATAGCTTGGCGAGTATATTTAAAATGAAATGATGTATTCATAACGCAAAATTAATATTTTTTATCATGTTTTGTAAAATTAACCTCAAACTATCATTGGACTATAGTTTTATTTTCATAAACCCAAAACCCTGTTCCACCTGTTTTTAAAAAGGTTTTTATTGGCTTCTTGCCTTCTAATTGAGCCTTTGAAATCAGATAACGATATTGACCCTTTGCAAATCTACACAGGGCATCTTCTCTAACCAAACAATGGCTCATCATGCTATTATTTTCAAAGAAGTAATCAGTATCAAAACGTTTTTGGGTATCAGTATCAATGTATTTCAAAGCAATTCGGTATTGCGTATCAAATAATTTTTCATCTTCAAAAGCAAAGGATTGGGCAATAATGGGCAAAGCGAACTTGTTTAAAGTATCTGCTTGAGGCACTTTCAGGAGTCGATGAAGTTTGCTAATTCTATATTGTTCGCTCGCATTAGCTTGATATTCACGCATCAATGTTGTCTTATTCTTTGGAATCAATCCATCAAAATCAAGTTCTAAAGCTATTTTTTCATTCGTTTTTAGAGATTTAATCCATGAAATGGCATCGGCAAGATTTTGTTGCTGTTCCTTAATATCAGTGTTATTTTTAATTACTGCAAACAAAGAATTAGCAATCAAAATAACAGAAAACCCAATCAATACCCATTGCTTTGATTTTCCTTTTATTAATTCCAATATCCCCGCCAAACCAAAACCAATCAAGATAATAGCCATCATCGAAAGCGGAAATGTATGTGTAACGTACAATTGAGCGGCTTTTAGAGAAGTAAATAAAAAGAAAAGAAAATTGCCTAAGAACAAGAATAATATAATTTTTGAGGGATATTTTTTAATAATAAACCAAGTTCCAATAAGGCTCAGTATGGAAAGAAAGATATTGAGAGGTTTACCCAAAAAATCATTTATATAAGTCATATTAAAATAAGTGTCCATTTTATCATGATTTAATTTAATGAATACGCCCCCTAAAAAAGATTTCAACACCACCAATGTATCGGTAATAATAAAAGGCATAAAAGCGAAAAGTGCCAATAACACGACGGACAAATACTTAAATAAGGTTCGCCAACCAATTTTCTGATTCCAAAGGTGAAAAGTGATAGCTCCCAAAACAAACGGACTTAAAAAAAGAAAAATCAAACGTTGTGTAACAGTAAAAATAAAAAGAATCAAAATAGTAGCGGCAATTTTGGGCGTGATTTTTTCACTAAAAAGTATTTTAACCGTAACCAACAAAAATAAACTACCCGACAAAGCCTCGGGGCGAATCAAAGGAACTGTTACCCAAATTATATCACTACAAACACATAAGATGCATAAAATCGTTTTTGAATCATAATTCAACGCAGGATGCTTGGAATTAGCAATAAATTGAAAGGTTTTGTAAATAATTATACCAATCAATACAATTTGAATAACCCTTTCCCACAACACAAACTCTCCACGGTGAGCCAGATAATAAAACGCATTTTTATCAATGACCGATAATATATCCGTCAAACCGTGCAAAGAAGAAATCTGAGAAATGATAGAAATTGTACACCAAACTAAAAAAATCAGGTAAGCAATAAAAGTACTTGGTAAAGCCGCCCATTCCAACGCCCGAGGGGTGTTGCCATATAAAAGAAAAATTCCTGATTCTCCAATAAAATTTTCGTCAGTAGTGTAAGTAATCAGAGGAGGAGGCGAAAAGATACCGTAGTAAAAACTGATAGCAACAAATACCAATAAAATACTTCCAGAAATAAAAGATAAACTACGAATTGAAGACATACAGCAGACTTTTCGGGCAAAATTGATAATACACAAAAAAGCCTGATAATCAATTAATTATCAGGCTTAGTGATCCCGACAGGATTCGAACCTGTGACCCACAGATTAGAAATCTGTTGCTCTATCCAACTGAGCTACGGAACCAAAATAAAAATGTGCCAACCTGAAATTTTTTAATTTGAAAATAATCTCAAATCTTCAAATTATCAAATTGACACATCCAGTAGTCGGGGTGGCAGGATTCGAACCTACGACCTCCTGCTCCCAAAGCAGGCGCGATACCGGGCTACGCTACACCCCGAAAATTGACTAATAACACAAATCAAAGATATGAATCTTACATCTAACAATTTGTGCGGAGAGTGAGGGATTCGAACCCTCGGTACCCTTGTGAGGTACGGCAGTTTAGCAAACGGCTCCTTTCGGCCTCTCAGGCAACTCTCCTTAATACTTTCAAGCTCTCTTTCGATACCTTCTTTGTATTTAGGTGGTGCAAAGGTACGCTGTTTTTTGATAAATATGCAAATATGATTCCAAAAAAACTTGAAATATTTTTAAGAATCGTAGATAAATATTTGCTACATCTTTGACTAACAGCCATTTATTGGATGACATATTTTTTATTACTACGCATCACAAAATAGCCTTTGTGATGATTTTCTGTTTAAGCGATAGGGGATTTTGTAATTTTGGGTGTCATAACTTCAAATTAATCTTAACGTCGAAATCCATGAAAGCTGTTAAATTTCTTATTGTCTGTGTTGTTTCCAATATTTTGTTCTCATGTGTTCCTACGAGTGTTATGCGGATGCGTCCGATTGAGCAGGAAAGTATTTTTGATGGTGGAAAGGAAATTGTTAAACAGGAGAAGAACGGAGTTAAAATCGTAGCATCCTACGATGGGCGTTATAAAGAATATTCCGTTTTGGATGTTGAAGTTTTTAATAATACAGACCAACCCTTAACAGTTTCACCAAAAGATTTTTCTTTTTTCCCTTTGGATGAAAATCGTCAAAACTTGCGTTCTCGGGATGGGCAATATGTTTACAGTTTTTCAGGTATTGAACCTGCTGAGCAAATTAATTATGTTCACCATGAAATGGCAAGGCAAGAAGCCAAGATAAAACGTACCAGAGTTGTCAATACGGTATTGATTGTGGGAGGAATCGTTGCTTTAATTGCCAGTTCTGGACGGCGTTCGGAGGGAGCTTGGCAGACAGCACGGGCGGCTGAAACTGTGGTTCAAGTTGCCCAAGTGAAAAGAGTGATTGACCACACTAATTATTACTCAAGAATGGAGGCTTTGGATAGGGAAGGAAAGATATGGTCGCAGGAAAATTTTAGGACTACTACGCTCGCTCCGCACACTTCTATGCGTGGAGGAGTATTTTTAGAAACTAATCCACAAGCCAAATTTGTTGAGTTGAAATATTTGTATTCTTCTGATAAAGAGCCATTTAGCTTTCTTTTTGAGCAGTGGATTGAAAGTAGGAGGTGATTTTTACTGACATATTTAAAATCTAATTACTCCTTTCAACTCCGCTCCTTTAAAGTCCAAAACTTCATAACAAATACCTGCATTGCAAGCAGGACCACCCCTACGTTCGCCAATAAAGGCTTGAATGGTGTATTTCGATTTTATGACATATCGAGAATATGCACCCAAAAAATACTTGGTATTATCGGTTAAAAATGGGTCGTTGGTTATTTCTAAAATTGGCGAAAAAGTAAGATTATTAAGCGGAAATACCGTAATTCCATATACTTGATTGGTTACTCGCTCACCCTGACGAGTGAAGGTTTGGAACTCAAATTCTGCTTTGATTTTCTTGTTTTTTATACTGAAATCTTGCTGTGAGCCAAATGAGATTCTATTTTGCTCGCTTTTAAAATCATCTTGGGTATAATCTGCAAAAGCCTTGAAAGTATTTCCGTTTTCAGCGTTATATTGATATTCAAGAAAAGTCTCTGAAAATAGAAATTTTTTACCAAAATCATTTTGAGCTAATGTCTGATTGAGTGTAATCAAATGTTTGTCTTTGGAATAGAAAAACTCTGCTTGAATACCACGCTCATTTTCGGGGAGCAGGACGTGTGTGCTTCGGTTTAAAACTCTGTAAATATGCTCTCGCACCAAGGCAGGCGGTTGATTGATACCTGTTCCAATCAAAAAGTTTTTGTAGTCTTTTATTTCTATGGCACCGCCAAAATCCCCACTTGTGAAATTAAATCCTCCATAAAAAGCATAGGAATTAGAGGTTTTGAGTTGGTTTGAAAGTTCAAAATAAACAGAATTTTTACCAAAATTATAAGATGCATAATTTGTCAAATAAAGTTTTCCTTTGTCCACCGCATTTGAATAACTCATTAATCCGGTGCCAAATTTGGCTTGCTTGTATTTATACTCTGGATTTAGAGCAAAAACGATTTCAGGTCTTCTTTTTGAGATTGACTCCGTGGGAGGAATCAAGTTATCGAGGGGCTTGCCACCTAATAGTTTTACGCTAAAATTACCCGTAGAATATTTCAAAGACCCACCCAAAAGGTCTTTATAAAAATAAGAGCGACTTCTGAATATTTTATCTTCCAAAATAGAACCTGGAATTTCGTAAGAACGGAGAATGTTGCCCCGCCCGATGGTTTCGTAGGCGTTGCCGAGTTTCAATTCTAAATGTTTAGACTTGTATTGAAAGCTGATTTGGGAAGGGGAAATATAGCTGGTATTATCGTTTTGCGACATGAAAACCTCACTCATACTTCGAAATGAAATGTTTTTATAATCGTAGTTGAGGCTTAAACGAGTGTAATTTGAAATGAGGTTTGACGGCTCTCGTCGGGGAATATTTCCTAATTGAGTTTCATTCAAGAAACTGCCGTTTAGTTGGGCAAATGTGGCGTTAGATGAAAAGAAAAATACTATGTAAATCATCCATACGTAGCATTTTTTTGGTGAGGAAAAATCCAATTTATTTGCTATTTAAAAGTTCTTCTATTTTAGATTTTAGTTTTTTTTCATCGCCAGCATTGTAGCCTTCGTGAAAATACACAATTTTATTTTTACTATTGACGATGGCTAAACTGGGTACGTTGGCAACGTTATACTGCCGCATGATGTCGTTATTAAAATCTAACAAAACGGGATAATTAAATTTGAGCGATTCGGACAAGGGCGAAACTTTGGAAACACTGCGAGGTCCATCCACGCTAATACCCACGAAGTTTACACCTTTTGCTTTGAATTCCTCTTGAAGAGTTATCAAATGTGGAATTGATTGCAAACAAGGCTTGCACCAAGTTGCCCAAAAATCCACCACCGTCAGTGTTTCACCTTTCAGTTCATCGTACGAACGAGCGTTTGACTTGGTGTCTTCCAAGTTAAACTTGACAGTCTGCGAAAAAGCCGCTTGAAGGGTACACAAAATTAGAAATGCAGTTAGTTTCATTTGACAATAATGGTCTGTTAATTCAATGATATAATGACGGAGCGAATCATGGAAACGCTCCATCATTACGTTAATTATCAAGCAGTTTGAATATAAATTATTTGGCTAAATATTCATCCACAACTTTTTTGGCATTGGCTATGTCATTTCCTGCCAATTGTGTTCCTTTAAAACGAACTACTCCTTTTTTATCCACAATCACGAGTCTATCATAAGTAGTTTCAAAAGTCTTTGCCACGCTTGATGCCTCCAATAACAAAGGAAATGTAAGATTTGATAATTTCCTGAATGATTGAACCGCAGCTAAATTGCCATCCCAGGTATCAAGACCGATAACCTCCACGTTTTTACCTGCATAATTTGCCACAAAAGTACTCTGAACACTCGGAGAGGTAGCTTTACACGAAGAACAGCCGCTTCCGAAGAAAAATAAAACAACAACTTTATCTTTATAATCAGCCAATTTTATCTTAGTATTTGCATCACTACTGAGTGTGAAATCGACAACAACATCAGCTTTTGGTGGAGTTTGACCGCCAGTACTGGGAGTAGTTGCTGGTGGCGCAACAGCAGGTTCAGCGGTATCAACTTTACATGATAGACTGAATACAGACAATGAAAATATCATTGACAGTTTAATGAGAGTTTTCATAAATAATTTTATTAAAGTTTTAAATTTTACACAAAAAAACACTTTTCACAGAAATCTGGATGTCAGATACATGACAATTTTAGAAAAAAATAAATTTTGGCATTCCTGACGGGGGTACAAAAGAGATAGAAGCTACACATTTCCGTTGATTTGAGACTTAATGAGCAATTTCGTATAATGCCGGTTCCTCCGATTTTTCTTGGCATCGGCTCGCTTATGGTTTCTTTTATCAACCACAATTCTATCCAAATTATTCAAATCTTCAATTTCTTGAACATCGTTGAGGGAAGTACGTCTGGGCATAAGTTGAGTGATTTTTGTTTGTCTGTAATGTAATAAACAAACAATGTTTTTGAGATTATGTTTTCCCGTTGTTGTGAAAGTTTACTATCTTAAGTTACAGACCAATAACGTAAGGGAGCATCCAATTAATAAAGTACCCATGACTTCCATTAAACTTCCCGAAAGTAGAAATAACTTTCGGGAAGTTACCGAGAGATTTACTTCCAGAAAGTTATTTTTACTTTCGGGAAGTTCATACCAGAAGTGGGTATGTTTAAATTTGTATGCTCCCTAAACGTAAGCCACTTTTTTAAACATCGCAAGCGAAAACTATCTATGAATCAACACTATATTCAATTCTTTACTGCAACTAATTTATGGTGGAAAAAACTTCTTCAACCTGATAAATACAAGCAAATTATCATTGATAGCCTAAAATTTTTAGTTGAAAATGAAGGAGTCAAGGTTTATGGTTTCGTCATAATGCCCAACCATGTACACTTGATTTGGAAAATTAACGAAAATCACAAACGGGAAGATGTGCAAAGAGACTTTCTGAAATTTACGGCTCAACGAATTAAGCAAGATTTAGAGACAAATCATCCTGCCGTATTAGCACATTTTGAAGTAAATTTAAAAGATAGAAAATATCAGTTTTGGGAACGTAATCCACTGAGTGTAGATTTGTACTCACGGAAGATTGTCTATCAGAAATTGACTTACATTCATTACAACCCTTTGCAAGACAAATGGCAGTTAGTCGAGAAACCCGAAGATTATTGGTTTTCTTCTTATCGGTTTTATGAGTTTGGAATTGATGACTTTGGATTTTTGACGCATTATTTGGAGGATTGTTAGCCAGTTTTAGGATTACACTTTATTTTTAGAAGTAGATTACGAGTGCCGTTGATTTCTATGACAAAACCAAGGAAAAATTCACGGAATTTTCATATTTTTCTTTTCTTTGAACAACGGACATTACACGATGCAAAAGTTTGGCTTTTACGGCATTGAGAACAGACATTTTTCGTTTACCCTGTGCTACTTTTCGTTCATAATAATCCTTGAGTTGATGGTCAAATTTAACCGCTGTCAAGGATGCCATGTGCAAGACGGACTTGAGGGTCATATTAGCCATTTGGGATACTCCAGTTCTACCTCTGACACTTGTTCCAGAAGTGTAGGGGAAAGGAGCTACACCAGCATAACAGGCTAATTTTCGAGCATCGTCAAATAAGGTAAAACCATCTGTATAAACGATTAAAGCAATGGCTGTTTGTGTACCAATACCGACCACCGAAGTAACCAGAGTAAAGAGTTCTTTGAGGTCGGTATCTTCATCTAAAAGTTTTTTAATTTGCTTTTCGATGGCGATAATATCTTTTTCAAGAGCCTCAACACTTGACAGCATGGCTTTTGAAAGTAAATTAGCCATTTTAGTATCACCCATTTGACGAAATTCTTCAACAGGGACAGTCAATTTTTGTTTGCTTTTCATTAAACGGTCTCGTAAGCTGGTCAAATGTTTAATTTTCTCAATGGTTGAATTTAAAGGCTTCCAAAGTCTTATATTCTCCTGATTCTTAGAAGCATACGTAGCAATTCTTAGGGCATCAACTTTGTCAGTTTTACCCCTCTGAATACCGCCAGATTTCTTAATACGAGTGCCAGACTCTACCCAAACGTTAGCTTGATTTTGAGCCACAAAACTAAGGATTGGATAAGTATAAACTCCCGTAGCTTCGATACAAATTAGGCATTTGTCTAATGAAAAATTGGGTATTTTGGCAAAGCCCTTAAACAATTTTTGTATTTCATCAGGCGTATTTGGTAGATGATAATGAGTAGGTTTTTCATGACTTCCATCAGTCAAAATAACCGCATCAAGCGTTAACTTCGAGACATCAATACCAACGATAAAAGGATACATTATTTCAGGGTTTAAAATGTTAAATATTAGTCTGAATCCTGAGTATCTATTAAAACCTTAATAACGGTGCTTGTCACCAAATTTCTATATGATACCTCTCAAAATAAATCAAAACAGGTCTGCATCAACGGATAAGCCCTTATGCTTTTTTGGTGTTATAGTTCACCTGTTTTGATAGACTGTTCAAGCTACAAAGTTAGCTCAATACTTTTCCACAATTGTGGATAACTTTAAAGAAAAAAAAGAAGCAAAAAAAAGAAAGTTTTACAGTAATTATAGCTTCGCTTATTCTTAGAATATTTATAGTGAACAAAAGTAAAGGTTGGTCTTTTTTCTACTGCAACGCACAGTTCAACAACACGTGCGAAAGCAAGCACCGAATACGATAATATAAAATTAATTTTTATGAATAAAACATTGAATACCAATAAGATAAACTCTAATTTTCGTAGTTGGAGAGTTGCTGACGCATATGATGTTGGTGGAAAAAACACCAACATCGGCTGGCTGAGACTTCTGCCAAAATGGAAGACCAACAAAGGCGAAATTTATTATGCGAATCAGGAGTAATCTAATTCAAAAAAAAACAGACGTAGTTTAAATTGAGTTAGGATTTCATGCACGAACTCCTACTTATCAAGTTATACTTTTACGTCTGTGAAGAGTATAACGAGTACCTTCGCTGGAATGTTCAGCGATTTAGCCCTAATGGGCAATTGGGTCAAATCAGTGATGAAGAAATAATCACCATTTACCTATTCTGTGTGGCTTATGAAGAGAAATATAAAGTAAAATCTGTTCATAAACACATCATCAAATATTGGAAAAGTTGGTTTCCAGCCCTTCCGTCTTATCAAACTTTCACTGATAGGCTAAATCGGATTGCTGATGTATTTCCTTTATTAGTGGAACGTATCATTGAAAACCACGGACAATTTCCTCAGGAAATGGACATTTTGATTGGAGATTCGTTACCTATTATAACGTGTTCCCACAAAAGAGCGGGTAAAGTAGCTCCACAAATAACCAGTAAAGGATATTGTGCAACAAAAAAACTACATTACTACTCACGTTTCGCTGAAATGTTGATTCAAAAAAAAGAATTGGGCAAAATCTTGGTAAAGTCCTTGGTCAATATTCATAATTTTTAATAAATTCATTTGAGAACTGGATAATTTTGAGATTTCAATGTGCTTGGTGTTATCCTTTAATTCAATTATTACGAGCGATATATTACAAAATGCCTTTAAAATCAATTCAGCGGTCGGCTGATTGGTTTTTCGGTTCGGATTTCCAGGGAAGAGTTCTTTGACTTGTTGTTGTGTTTTTTTGAGACTTTCTCTGGCTTGATATTGAATAATACTCATTACTTTTATAACAATCATCAAAATTCTAATCAATGCCTTGATTCTGTTATCTTTATGAAGATAAATTGGCATCAAAGCCGCCGCCTTATTATGGAGTTGGTCGAAACGATACTCGACCTTAAATTCATTCTTATAAGTTTGAATAACTTTGTGAGTATCTATGAGTTCTTGGGGTGCATTGGTAGCATATACTCGCCAGCCCAATATGCCTTTATGAGCCTCAATGATCTCATTTTTACGAGAAACGATGATTTTGAAAGTTTCATTTATTCTAATTCCTGCGGGTTTATCTTTGTATTTTCTGACCTGAGTTTGTGTGCAAGTAACTTCAATACGAATGTCCAAAAAAGCAGTTGTTTTCAATTTATGGCATATTTGAGTTATTTTTTGTTGTAATTCTTCTTGTGTTTTGATAGGCGTTTTTCTTTGTTTAATCACCGTAAGAACCTCAATCTGTTCGATACTTTGAGCAATTTGTTTATCCAATTGAGCAATTTGACTTTGTCCATAACTGGGTGAATAAGCCACAATGAGCCGTTCTTGCCATTGATAATGCCCCTCTTGGCGAGTTGCCATTGTTTCAAATGCCTTGATTTGACGGTCTTCTCCCAAAGAAAGATAATCAGGGTTTTCACTCAATAGAACCCGTAAATTTTCATCGGATAATTGAACTTTATTTAAGGGTGTTAAATAGTAATGACCTTTGAGGGCAATGGCACAACGGTTGCCAATACTCCCCAGTTTACTATCGCCTACGAACAATAAACCTGTTTGTTGAAGGGTTTGCTCTACTCGCTCAACCATGGGTAAATATAACACATCATCGGCAGTTGCCCCGTTGACAACCTCAACGCACAAGGGCATACCAAGACTTCCCACACAACTCAACATCGACTTGGTTTGAACCAAATCTTTACGGCGATGTTTGGCATAACCCACTGAAAATAAATCACTTGATTCTTTAAAACTTTGAGCAATGGTCGCATCTAAATGAACCGTTTTATCCTCAATGGTGTCCTTATTTAAGGAATACACCGAGATGATGTGACGATTTAATCCCGTCTCAAACGATTCATAATTCGTATCATCGCTGAAAGCATCAAGCAATAAACCCAAGCGGTCATCGGTAAAATCTAAACGAGTCAATGAATTATTTTTAGTCAAATAACCGAAACTATGGGAAAGAGTGCAATACCAATCCTCAACATGACTCAAACGGTGGTCGCTCTCCGAGAGAATATAGGTCAAAAAAACACAGCACAAAGTCCCAAGGCTTGCTCCCTGACGATTGCCATGAACAGGAAAATGGGTGTCCACTAAATTTGAAATCGCTAAACATTCCAATTGATTCCAAATCAATGGAATATCATCAATTCGTTCTACTTGCATTCACAAGTTTAACAATCTTTTTTTAAATAAAATAATCAGCGAAACATCAGCAGTTCGTTCTCAATTCTACAAACTAACTCTGAAAGTTGTGATTTGCTTACAAATTGTTCTTTCGTTATCTTTAATCACAGTAACAGAGTTTAACACAATGGCGGTGCATCGGTTGTGATTTGCTTACAAATTGTTCTTTCGTTATCTTTAATCACAGTGATATTTTACAAGGATTGTTTCCAAATACTGTTGTGATTTGCTTACAAATTGTTCTTTCGTTATCTTTAATCACAGTCCTCATAATCAGTATTTGTTTTGAGCAACTGTTGTGATTTGCTTACAAATTGTTCTTTCGTTATCTTTAATCACAGTTTATGGTTAATGCTCCTCCAATCAATATGAGTTGTGATTTGCTTACAAATTGTTCTTTCGTTATCTTTAATCACAGTTATCTGTCGGCACATAAATTACCCCCGGTGGTTGTGATTTGCTTACAAATTGTTCTTTCGTTATCTTTAATCACAGTCAAGAAGTTTTAATCCTGCAGCTATGTTTAGTTGTGATTTGCTTACAAATTGTTCTTTCGTTATCTTTAATCACAGTTATTGCCAAACTTTTATTGACAAAAAAGAAGTTGTGATTTGCTTACAAATTGTTCTTTCGTTATCTTTAATCACAGTATTGCTTTGGCGATGCCTGAACAACAAGAAGTTGTGATTTGCTTACAAATTGTTCTTTCGTTATCTTTAATCACAGTACGAGTTTCATGTTCTGTAAGTTGAGAGATGTTGTGATTTGCTTACAAATTGTTCTTTCGTTATCTTTAATCACAGTAGTGCAACAGGCTGATATGGATTTGATCAGTAGGTTGTGATTTGCTTACAAATTGTTCTTTCGTTATCTTTAATCACAGTCAGAGACTAACATTATTTTCTTGCATCTTGATTGTGATTTGCTTACAAATTGTTCTTTCGTTATCTTTAATCACAGTTATGATTTTCCAGTTCAATTCTATGTCTGTTGTGATTTGCTTACAAATTGTTCTTTCGTTATCTTTAATCACAGTTGAAATTATTAATGAATTTAGAAGTGGTTGTGATTTGCTTACAAATTGTTCTTTCGTTATCTTTAATCACAGTATGGTTAAGTGCTCACAAATGACTGATATGAGCTCGTTGTGATTTGCTTACAAATTGTTCTTTCGTTATCTTTAATCACAGTTACAATGTTCTGCTGGATTGTATATCGAGGTTGTGATTTGCTTACAAATTGTTCTTTCGTTATCTTTAATCACAGTAAAAATTGTCAATTATAGAAGGGAAGGTAGTTGTGATTTGCTTACAAATTGTTCTTTCGTTATCTTTAATCACAGTTCAATTGCTAGACGTTTCAGTTGCACAGGTTCAGTTGTGATTTGCTTACAAATTGTTCTTTCGTTATCTTTAATCACAGTATTGCTTTGGCGATGCCTGAACAACAAGAAGTTGTGATTTGCTTACAAATTGTTCTTTCGTTATCTTTAATCACAGTTAAACTTTCACAAAATGTGACAGATTATTCTAATAGTTGTGATTTGCTTACAAATTGTTCTTTCGTTATCTTTAATCACAGTAGCGAGTTAACCTCAGTGGAGACGGCACAAGTAGCTTGTTGTGATTTGCTTTACAAATTGTTCTTTCGTTATCTTTAATCACAGTGAAGAATTGAGTGCATGAGCATTATATAGCGGTTGTGATTTGCTTACAAATTGTTCTTTCGTTATCTTTAATCACAGTATGGTAGCGAAACAAACGAGTTGTGATTTCACAAATTTCCTCTTTCATCTTAATCACAGTCAAACAAAAATTAATAAGCGAGAGTTGTGATTTGCTTACAAATTGTTCTTTCGTTATCTTTAATCACAGTACGACCTGTATAAATGATTAATTATCAACGACTTATCCTCTGAAATAGGATTAAAAAAAACATTAAAAAGCCCACTTAGTTTTTGAACTGAGTGGACTTTTTGGTTTGTATTTCTCTGGATTCTAAAACATACTCAATTGCTCAGGCATTTTGGGTGGCTTTTTTTCGAATCCATAAAAAATTTCCATTGAGCCAAATTGTTTATCCGTTATCGTCAAAATCCCCACGTGTCCTTTTTCGGGCAGTAGTTTTTTGACTTTGGCGATAAACTTATCGGCTACTTCCCGACTCCCACAGGGGCGTGAGTAAATCGAAAATTGAAACATATTGAAGCCTTCTTTCAAAAGACTTTTGCGAAACTGAGCGTGAATTTTCTTTTCCTCTCTGGTTTCGGTTGGCAAGTCAAACAATACTATTACCCACATCATTCTGTACGAGTTAAAACGGAGTGCATCTTCCATTAGGTTTACGGTTTTTTTGTAGGAACTATCATCGTTGGGTACGCAATCTTACGTAGTTTTCCCTCAAAACATTTCACCAACGAGGCAGTCGTGAGGCTCATTGCCACCATCAACGGATGGCGTTGTTCATTCAGCATAACGTCCACGGTAGCAATTCCCAACAATTCTGCTTTGAGTTCCTTCGTCAAAACTTCGTAATCGTTAGGGTATTTGTTCATTATCCCAATCACAATTTTATCCACAAAAGGGCGATAAGGCTCCATGATGTCGTCTGCCAAACAATAGGCGTTGTATTTGTTATGATGATGAATACCCAACGTAGGCAAAAGCCCAGAACATACCAAGGCACGAGCCGTAATAGCCCTCAGAATGGCATAACCATAATTGAGAAGATTATTGGGGGCTTCGCCTTCCCGTCCACGCCTAAATTTAAGCGAAGGCGGAAAAATATTTGCCCAATAATACACCGCCGCTTGGGCTTCATGATTGTCAGGGTCGCCCGATTTGGTGGTTTGAGCCAAGTATTGCAACCTTTTGGGAATGTCAATACTGGGCGTAGTAAAATTCAACAAAATGCCCTGATTCAAGATTTTGGTCTGAACGGTTTGTTGCCAAAGCTGTTTCTTCAAGGGTTCGGTAGCATCAATTTGTCCTCGAAAACGCTCTGATTGAATAGAATTTCCATCCAAGGGCAGAAGCAGTCCCGTGGGATGATGGCTGGCATTACAGGTGATGAGGGCAACGTTGTTTTCGAGCAACATCGCTATCAGCGACTGACTAATGGTAATTTGTGGGTCGTCCAAGACCACAATTCCGATGTCGTCCACGGGAATGGTGTTTAATCCGCCCGAAAAGCGTTCTAAACCCTGTCCGTTGGGCAAAGTGATAATCAATTGGTTATGGCGGAGATGTAAATACGCCGACGAACCAAAAAGCAATGTTCTTTTGAGCATGGTAGCTGAAATTAAAGGTGATTCATAAATCAACAAACCATTTTAGATGTTAGTGTATACTTGATTTACAAGCAAATATAATTCCACTTTGCCCCCCTCTCAGCAGGAGAGGGATGGGCGGGGTGCGTAACCGTGAGGTTTCATACTGTTACATACCGCTTAATAACAAAGAGGCTGAAAATCATACAGTTTTCAGCCTCTTTCAGTATTTGGTATTGCTTTTGTGGGGCTATTCTCCCTCCGCAAAAATCTTGGTAATTTGCCCTAAATGGTTGATTTTTACTTTGGTAAATTGTAATAATTTCGTCATGCCTTCAACAAGAATATATTTTCCAATCTTTTCTGCAATATCAGAATCATCTAATTTTGTTTCTAAATGATGCCTAAAACCGACTTCAATACCTCCTGAATTTTTCTTGGATATTTTTTGCATCCGATACAAATACTTACTCAAAAACTTCTTATCATTTCTGTCAATCGCTTCCTGTATTTGTTCGGGCGATAGTTCGTAAATAAACATTTCATTTTGCTGGAAACAAGTAATGAATTTATGCCCTTCGGGGTGATTCCTACAAATAATATCCAAACCGTTTTGTTTGCGAACCACGGCAGTCCAGAGACTCACGAGTTCGGTCAGATATTTTCCTTTTTCATTTCTATACAACGCCAAATGATGATTGTTTCCTTCGGCAACGAATCTTCCTTCGTGATTTCCCAAAGGCACTGCTTTTTTAATTTGTGCCTGAATCATTACTTTTTTGATAGGAATTTTTAATTCTTCGTTATGGTAAATCACCGATGAAAGTGCTTTTTGAAGGTCTCCGCCGTATTCGTCAATGCGTTTTAATACTTTTGCTCTGATATTTTTGTCTTCAATTTTATCAATTTGAGCCAAGCTATTAAAATATCCCTGTTTGTTGAACTCCAACTTTTTTCTAATGGTATAATACGGTTTCCCGTTTTCATCAAACTTTTGTCCATAAACGGTTTCTTCGTGCAATTGTCCTCTCGGGATAATATTCACCTGCCCCGTTTTTTTATTCTTACTGGTTGAAACCGCTTTTTTCCCAGCTTTAAACGAAATCAAGATATTTTCAGTAGCCTTGGTAACGTTCTGGATAAATCCGCCTTTCATCTTGGGTTGTGGAAACTTGGTTAGGCTTTTATTTCGCTCACCATCTTTTTTCATCGCACTATACGAATCATATTCTTGGTTCAAATCGTTCAAACGTTTGATGTATGCGGGTTTCGTACAGGCAATCACCAAGGCATCAATGGCGTGGTGGCGGTGGTCGTCTCGTTTAGACCAATCTTCAATTTTCTTGCGGGTTCGCCACTGCCCCTGTCTGTCTCGGTATTCTTCGTCAGATACTTTTCCAGCGGCTTCATATTTTTCAAGGTTGATATTTTTCAATACATCATCCACGCCCCACTGATGACGAAGGTAATCGGTAATACCGCCCGAAGTAACGGTGACTTTCTTGCAAATTTTATCTAATTCAGCCTTTACTTGTTTGGTAATGTACTGTGTTTCATTGAGTTGTCTTGATATAAAATCAGTTGATAATTCTTTTGCTTCCTTCTCGGCTATCCAAACGGGGTTTAGAGTTGTGAGTAAATTATCTAATTTTGTATTAGGCAATTTTGGCTCTTTTGTGTTATTTGGTTTTTTCTCTTTGTTTAGATTATGTATAATTTCTGTAAATTTTTCAAACGATACTAAATCGGGGTTTTCAATGTCTCCACCCCGAATATAATCATAAGCAGTCTTATCATTTTTACGTTTATTTGTATGTTTATCTGCAATCGTTTTATTCATATAAGAATCATCAAAACGCCTTGATTTGGGGATAATATGCTCTATGTCATAACCTTGTCCAGATAGAACCGCTCCCAAACTCATAGACTTTCCAGTATAAATACAAATTCCATTTGTTTCGTCAAATAACTCAAATTTCAAAATCATGCGTACTGTAACTTCTTTTTCCTTCATATCTGGAAATTTTTTCAAGATTTCCTTCACCACATCTTTTCGGGCTTTTTGACGTTTATTATTGTTTGATTCAGTACGTTCTCTTTGCTTGATATTCTGCTTCAATTCACGAGCTAATTCAATCCTGATTTCATCAGGTCGCCCTAAATTTGGGTCAGCTAATATGGCGTTCATTACGTTAATTACCTGATTTACAATCTTTTCCACAACGGGTTGGCGAAGGCTATTTTTGAGTAATGGCAATAATTTATCGGCTAAAATACGCTCGTCATTTTCTTCTTTTGTTCTGTAATTTGAATGTCTGTTTCCAACTTCCAAACAGGCATCAGCATAATTTAAACCTTGTTCCATGTAAGGTAAAATCTTACGCATTGCCCGTGAGGACAAACTACCGAAATCATTTTTGAAAGAAACCTTTTGAATAAGCCCGATAGCTTCTGTTTCAGTAAAACTGTACGGAGCATTTTGTAAGGTTTTCAACAAAATTTCATCTGCATTTTTTTCATTGATGGAATACAACAAATGCCAAATTCGGAAAAGTGGTTGTTCGTCTGGATTTCCGTGTGGGTCAAAAGAAAGCAAATCAGGGCGATTGATATTCAATTCTGCAAAAGCCTCAACTAATTTGGCTTTGGTAACATTTCCCCTGATTTCTTTAAAGTTCAAACGGTGTTCAGATGCTTTCAGCCCGAGTATTTCCCATAATTTGGTTTTGTTTATATCAAACTGATTATCAAGGACTTCAAATACTTTTTGTTTCATTTCGACCGTAAACTTTACGATAGCACCCCGTTTAGTTTTGATTTCAAAATGATTCAAATCTTGCCAAATCTTAAACACTTGAAATAGCGGCGAAGACTTTGGGGCGGCTTTATGGTTTTTCTCAAAAGTACAGTCAGACACCAAATGTTTTTGAGACATCAGCGGACGTTGATAGAAAATGATTCTATCTCGAATATTTGCTAATAATTCATCCGTCAGAACTTCGGGATATTCCGTTTTCTGACGTTCCCAAATTTGATTAAACTCATTGAAATAGTCCTGTCGATTGAAAATGATGTGCGTAATGGGTTCAATCACTCCACGATTTTGTTCATAATCTTGAAGCCGATTAAATAGGAACTGTCCAACAGTTTGTTTGTTGTCTTTTAAAAATTGGCTACGGTCATTGATGGAAGAAAGATAATCAGACTTCTTGTCCGCCTCTTCGTCCACAACGCCCCGCAAAGATTGGTAGCCCCGCTTTTGATTGAACTGATACCAAAGTCTTGCCAACTCAGAAAGTGTTACGGGTTCATGTATTGCACGTACACGCAGGGCGTATAGCTCATGGGCAGTCAAATCAAAAAGTTCGGGATTAATAATAATTTCTTGATTATTAAGGACTTCACTTAATTTGTGTTTCCGAAGTTTGTAACGATTATTTGTTTTTCGGGCAGTACGCTTTTGTGTACGAGCTTTGTGCTTCGTGATGGAATCCCCCTTAGAAAACTCATCCGTATCTTTTTGTGAGAGGGGAATAATGCGAGAACCAAGTGCAAAAACATCCTCCGTTTCTTCATCAGTTTCAATTTCAGATTCAAGGAGATATGACCAACCGATAGAACTGACGCCAATGTCTAAACCAACTATTCTTTTCATGTAAAACGTTTTTTTGATTGTGAATAATATTTGCCCAAATATGGGTCATTTATTTCAATATTTTTAGCGTAATTCTACGTATTTTTTAAAAATAAATTGGAAATATTAAATTTTTATTTCAATTTTACGGCAGAACAATTTGTTAGCAATTCACAATAAAAGGTTTTTACCGTTGTGAAAACATCTTCTGGCGGAGATTTAGGTCTTCGCCTTTTTTATGCCCATCCCAGAATAATCCAATAAACCTAAATCCATAGTAAATCCCACCTTCATCCCACTCAGTACCACATCGTAATTCTTAGATTAATCCATTTTTAATCACAAAAAAAGGACTGAAAGTAATTTCAATCCTTTTTCTAAACTATATACTCTAAAATCTATTCTCTAAATTTTACATCCCCTTCAAAACCTCTTCTACTTTCAAAGCAGCATCTTTCAACAATACGGCTGAAAATACTTTCAAGCCAGATTCGTCAATGATTTTTGCTCCTTCGGCAGCATTGGTTCCTTGCAAACGAACAATGATGGGTACAGGAATGTTTCCGATAGCTTTGTATGCCTCAACCACACCCGTAGCCACACGGTCGCAACGCACGATTCCACCAAAAATATTAATCAAAATTGCTTTAACGTTTGGGTCTTTCAAGATAATACGGAAACCAGCTTCAACGGTTTTGGCATTTGCTCCACCCCCAACATCAAGGAAGTTGGCGGGTTCGCCACCCGAAAGTTTGATAATGTCCATCGTAGCCATTGCCAAACCTGCACCATTTACCATACAACCCACGTTTCCGTCAAGTTTTACATAGTTCAAATCGTTGGCAGATGCTTCAACTTCTAAGGGGTCTTCCTCCGTTACATCACGCAAAGGAATAAAATCTGCATGGCGATACAGGGCGTTATCATCCAAATTCACTTTGGCATCAACGGCTAAGATTTTATTGTCTGATGTCTTCAACACTGGGTTAATTTCAAACATTGAAGAATCTGTCTCGACATAAGCCTTGTAAAGTGCATTGATGAACTTCACCATTTCTTTGAAAGCATCACCCGATAAACCCAGTGCGAAAGCCACTTTACGAGCCTGAAAAGCCTGTAAACCAACCGCAGGGTCAATCCATTCTTTGATGATTTTTTCGGGAGAATGCTCAGCCACTTCTTCAATGTCCATCCCGCCTTCAGTCGAAGCCATAATTACATTACAGGCTTTACCTCTATCCAAAAGAATTGAAACATAAAATTCTTTTACTTCTGAACCCCCAGGATAATAAACGTCCTCGGCAATCAACACTTTATTGACTTTTTTGCCTTCCGGACCAGTTTGGTGCGTGATTAACTGCATTCCCAAAATCTCTTCGGATTTCTGACGAACTTCGTCCAAATTTTTAGCCAATTTAACACCGCCACCTTTACCACGTCCACCTGCGTGAATCTGTGCTTTGATAACGTGCCAGCCTGTTCCCGTTCGAGCGGTCAATTCACGAGCAGCCTCAACTGCCAATGCGGGTGTGTCCACCACGATGCCCTCTTGAATACGGACACCATAGCTTTTCAAAATGTCTTTACCTTGATACTCGTGTATATTCATGCGATAAAATTGTTAATATTCGAAATCATTTCGACCACTAAATTACTGACAAACTCTTTAATTATGAGTTTTATGAGGTAATTATTTACTATCCAATCTCAAATTAGTAATTTTGTTGATGTAACACGGGAAGGATTCTCGTGATTTGTCCATGATATACACGGGAAGGATTCCTGTGCTACGTTTAATGTCTAAACTCAGCGTTCTTATTCCAACATACAATCATGGTAAGTTTATTACTCAAACATTAGAAGGTGTTTTGGAACAATTAACAGATTTTGATTTTGAAATTGTTATTGGTGATGATACCTCAAAGAATGATAATGCCTTGATAATTAGTGATTTTGCAAAGAAATTTCCAGATAAAATCAAGGCTTTTTTACACCCAAAAAATTTGGGACCAATTGAGCCAAGAGAATTAGGAGGAAAAAACAATGTAGGTTTTCTTTTCTCACAATGCAGGGGCGAATACATCGCTTTGTGCGAGGGTGATGATTATTGGACGAATAATTTGAAATTACAAAATGTTGTTGATTTCTTGGAACGTAATCAGGAATATGCTCTCTGCCATCATCAATTAGAAGTTATTTATCAAGACGGTTCACCAAGCCACGGTTTCAATCCTGATAATCAGCGAGATACCTCAACACTTGAAGATTTATTGAAAGATGAAACTTGGTTTTTGGGAACAGCCAGTACCGTTTTTAGAAACGTTTTCAAATCAGGAATGCCCGATTGGTGGTGGAAAACTGCCAGTGGGGATTTGGGGATTTTTGTTGAAGTAGCCAAATATGGTAAGATAAAATATTTCCCAGAAACGATGGGCTGTTATCGCAAGCACAGCGGAGGAATGACTAATATTCATACGCCCCAAAACCAGTTCTTTCTGAGAAATAGAATGGAAATGTTTGAGAGTTTGGACAAATATTTTGAATATAATTATAATGAAATTTTAGAGAAAACGATTAATAAATATCGAAATCAGCTTGTCTAATTCTGTTTTGACAATATGAATTATTTTCCTGTAAGAATTTCGTTTTATTCTGTTGGTTACGATTATAACATCCCCCAACCCCCTTCAAAGGGGGTTGGGGGATGTTATAATCGTAAAAAAGTATTACTAATTATCTTACATTCTAATAACCGTCCCGTAAACTTTATTATGTGGTAGTATTTGAATAAGTTACTCTCACTAATTTTATACATGAAAAATATCCTTTTCGTAAGTCATGATGCCAATAGGGCGGGGGCTCAAATATTATTATTAAGGTTTCTTAAATTATTAAAAAATCATCCAGATTTTAAATTTTCTATTTTGTTGAAAGAAGGTGGAATTATTGAGAAAGAGTTTGAGGAATTAGCAACAACATATTATTGGACAGAAGGTGAAACGATTAATTTTATCCAAAAGGTTAAGAATAAAATTTCAGGAAAGAAATTAATTGAAAAAGAAGGTGTATTTGGGAAGTTAATGGAGCAAGATTTTGATTTAATTGTTTCAAATACTGTAACTAATGGAAGATTATTAGATTTCCTATATATTTTAGCTATTCCAATTATTACTTATGTACATGAACTTGAAATAGGAATTCAACAATATACTTCGAGTAAAGATTTTCAAACTACTTTGGAAATAACTAACTCATACATTGCTTGTGCTGAATCAGTAAAAGAAAATCTCATTAAAAATCATGCTATTGATGCAACCAAAATTAAAGTTCTACCGTCATTATTACCAGAGTCAGCTTTAAGTTTTGAAAGTTCGATGATTAAGATTTCAGCTCTCAAAAAACAGTATGACATTCCCGAAAATGCCTTTTTAATAGGAGGGATAGGAACGGTAGATTTAAGAAAAGGGGTTGATGTTTTCTTGCAAGTTGCCCACCAATTGAAGCAAGAGAAGGATATTTATTTTCTTTGGGTGGGTGGACAAAATACGGAAATAGATTACAAAATTTTTCAAATTGACAAAGATAGATTAGAACTCAAAAATGTAGTTTTTCAGACCTCCGTTGATAATCCGCTTGATTTTATGGATGCTTTTGATGTTTTTTTTGTGTCATCCCGTGAAGACCCTTATCCTTTGGTAGTATTAGAAGCGGCAGTCTTGTCAAAACCAATTATTTGTTTCGATAAGGCAGGAGGGGCAAAAGATTTTGTGGAAAATGATTGCGGTTTTGTAGTAGATTATCTTGATATTCGGACTGTTAAGGAAAGAATCATTGAATTGAAAGAAAAACCATTACTAAAAATTGAATTAGGCGAAAATGCCAGAAAAAAAGCCCTCGAAAGGCATAATCAAGAAACTGCCTTTCAGACTTTTATAGAAATTTTAAATACTTCAATTTGAAAATTTGATAATACGGAAATTTGGAAATAATTATATCCAAACTCATTTTCAAATTAACTCATTTTCAATCGCACGGGCGACCCCGTTTCAAATTAAATTAATGACCTTAGCTTTTACCATTTGTTCCATAAATTATTTAGCCCAAGCCCAAACCTTGGGGCAATCCTTACAAAAAACCAATCCAGACGTTGAGTTTGTGATTGGTTTGGTAGATAGGCTGGATAAAGTAAGTCTTGATGCAGATAAAATTCCCCCTTTTCAGCTCTTAGAAATTGATAAAATCAATATTAATTGTCTGGATGAAATGTGTGATATTTATGATATTACGGAACTTAACACTGCGGTAAAACCATTTTATTTTGATTATTTTTTCAAGAATCGTACTGATATTCAGAATGTTATCTATTTTGACCCTGATATTATCGTATTTGATAGCTTGAAGCCAATGACAGATAATTTAGTTGAAAAACATATTATTGTTACACCACACATTACCTCACCAATTAATGATAAATTCGATACTCGTGAAATTGACCACCTCAATACTGGGCTTTATAATTTAGGGTTTATCGCCATAAGTCGGCACGAACAATCCTATAAAATGGTGGATTGGTGGATGGAAAGACTGAAAAAAGATTGCAGAATTGACCTTTGTCATGGACTTTTTGTGGATCAACATTGGATAGTTTTAGTGCCTGTTTTCTTTCGAAAAATTGTTTTGGTAGATAAATATGCGGGTTATAATGTAGCGTACTGGAATCTTCATGAGCGAAAGGTTACACAAAAAGAAGGCAAGTTTTTTATTAATAATGTGCCGTTAATTTTCTTTCATTTTAGTGGTTACGGTATTAATAAACCCGATGAAGTTTCAAAATATCAAAATCGTTCAAATTTTGAAAACCGTCCAGATATTGTGCCTCTTTTTCAATATTATGCCCAGCAGTTGAGAGATAATTTTAATGATTATTACAGTCAATTTGCTTGTTTTTATATTAAACCGCCCAAAGTAAAAAAACATAAAAGAATTCGCCAAGCCTTACAATTACCTTTCAGAAAACTGCTTGATTTTGTTGACTAAATTAATAGATACACTCATAAAATCTACTGATGCTGATGCCCATGAATCCTAATCGTACTATTGAAATTTGGAAATACCGATACAAAAAATACACCAATGTTTTAGTTTCAACTTTGCGGTGGCTTGTAACGATTATTACCATCAAAATTCAGAAAATATTTAATCCCCAAACGCAATTTATTGGTGTTTTATTAGCAGAACATTTTGGCGATATTGTGGCGTGCGAACCACTTTCGGAAGAAATCAAGAAGCAATATCCCAATGCCAAAATTTACTGGATTGTTCGGAAACCCTATCGTGAATTATTGGATTATAATTCTTACATTGACACCGTTATTGAGGAATACAGCGTATTTTACTCAATTTTATTAGCTAAATTCAACGCTTTTGATGTGTTTTTCAACTGCCATCTTTCGGGTCTGAGGCGTTATCCATATTTGCAAAAAACCTTGCAAAACCCCTTAGCTATTTCCAAAAATATTCTTACCAACAATTATTTTGACCACGGAAATATTTTAGATGTCTTTGCCAAAGTCAGTGGATTGCCAACGGTTAATACTGCTCCCAAAATTTATATTCCGCCTCACGTAGAACTCTCAGTTAATCAGTTGAATTTGCCCGAGAGATTTGTCGTTATCCATTGTCATTCCAATTATTCGCCCAAAGACTGGCAAATTTATTATTGGGAAAAATTAGTTGCCGACCTTTTAAGCGAATTTGATTATCATGTCATTGAAATTGGGCTGAGAAGTACGCTCAATATTTATCATTCACAATATCATAATTATTGCGGTAAATTATCCCTTCTGCAAACTGCCGAACTCATAAAAAGGTCAAAATATTTTATCGGAATTGATAGCGGACCCGCTCATTTTGCTAATGCCGTTGGTACTTATGGAATATTATTGTTTGGAAAATTAGGAGATTTTGAAGATTATATGCCATATTCGGGGACTTATCAGGACAAATCCAATGCTACTCTTATTGTAAAAAAAGGGTACCCATGTTCAGAATTGGGCTATGAAGAGGTTTGGGATGTAATAAAGAATGAAATTAGTTATGAAAAAAAGAGAGTATTGTGGAAATAGACCTGCAAAGTTGAGATTTATGATTATTGATTTTTTTGTCGATTTGATTGTCAATATTTTTGGCTCGAAAAAGAATCAATCTTACGTTGTTCCCCAGAAGGTTTTATTATTTAATTATGGTCATTTGGGCGATATGTTGATGATGGGATATATCATTAATGCCCTCAAAATTAAGCACTCAACTGTCGAAATTCATCTTGTGGCAGGGCGTTGGTGTAGAATACTAATAGAAAATAATCCTCTATATGATAAAGTCTTTTACCTCGACCATTTTCAAAATAATCGTCAGTCCATATCATTTTTGAACAAATATTTTAGGCATTTCAAAGATTCATTTTCAGTAATTAAATCACTCAGAAAAGAAAACTATTCTCATTCTTTCGATTTTCGATACTCTGCCTATAATGCCAATCAATTATTGCCATTTCTCAAAATAAATCAAAAAAATGGCTTCGGCACTCGTGGATTGGGAGGTTTATTGGATAACGAATATTTTTTATTAAAAAATGGCGTTCATACGATTGACGTACAGGCACAAGGGTTAAAAAATATTGATGTCGATATTGAAAGCCGCTCGATTAAACCTGTAATTACTATCAAAGATGAGACCTATCAATTAGAGCAATTATCGTCTGAGTATATCATTATTTTCCCTGAAGCAGGCAATTCCAACAAAATGTTATTAACAAATCATTGGGAAGCAATTTGCCAATCATTGCTCAATCATCAGCCTGATATTCAATTAGTTATTTGCGGACTTACGAAGTTTAGCATTCAACTATTTCATAATTTAAGCCATAAATATGGGCATAAAATTGTTGATGCAAGCCGTAATTTATCCATCCCACAGATTATTAGATTGTTGAAAAATTCAAAAGGAGCCATTACGCTGGATTCTTTTCCTGCACATTTGGCGGCATCGCAAACCCAAACACTTTGCCTCTTCAAAAATGGTTCGGGCAGTGAATATTTTCCGATAAACTCATTTCCCACTTACATCATCCATGACCATAAGTTTTCTAAAACCGTCGATACCTTTCGAGATAAAATGACGATTGATTACGTAGAAAATTTTGATGATTCAAGTTTAGGTTACGATTGGATTTCAAAAATGAGTTTGTTATAGTTTGTCTTAGAAGGAGATTCCGCCCTTGTCGAGTGTTCACTACTCCGCACAGTTTCGACAATTTACTGTTTGCTATTTTATCCATAAACTGCTAAAATCAGACATTTATAATTCTAATTTTTGTTTTCGCAAGCTACAAAACTGTAATTTAGGTTCAATTTATCAATACCCCCCACATAATTTTCTGAATTGCTATTCACCATTCGCTTGCGGTCGTCATAGTACATCATGCTGGCATACAGCGTATTAGTCTCCAAATTGCGTTCCTTCATTGCCACTAACATACCGTTCATTTGCAATAAAAAACGCCAAAGCCGTCACTTTTAAATGGCTGGCTTGGCGTGTGGTTCCCTACATATGTTGTGGTGGAAAAAACACCCACAACGGCATAAGAGCTAGATAAATCATTAAATCGGCTCAACAATTTTTCTTGCTGTAAAAGCAATAGGTTTTGTATTACTTTCGCTAATATATCTTTTGGCGTTTCGGGGCTTTCGGTGGGGCCGACTATCTCAGTAATCTTCTAAAAGGTTTATTAATTCGCTCTGCAAGGGCGTAGATTTCTCGTTATGATTTAGGTGTAACTCGGCTGTTGCCTACAAGTCTACGATTTGCTTGTTTTCGTACAAGTCTAGTTCTTCCGGCTCGTGAAAGAATCGCTCTTTGGCTGTTGTTGATTATTTGAACGCTGATTTTTAGGCTGTCCAAGTTCCCTTGATTCCACCTTTATTAGCATGTTGCAGCAGCATCGCCTGTAGATAAGCAAGCGATTACCTGCACTACTGAAAGTCAGCGTGCCAAGCTCCTTAATCGTTGGCACAATGATTTCCGCCCTAATTTCTTGAACTTTTTTATTTTCAATTGAAATTATCTTATCGGCGTCTATGAAAAATAAGGGGTTCTCGCTCGTGATGCAAAAAAACAGTTGGTTCGTGGCTAATCAATAAGCTGTTAATATCTTCATCTTCAGGACATTTGGCAACGCTAATGCTTGGTTCTTCTACGGATTTTTCATTTCTTTGGAAGCATTGGGGCGTACTTTTTACGGCTTCTGGTTCCTGGTTGGTCGTATCGAAGAATAAAATATTTCCTCTAAATTTGATACTTTTGATTGCTTTTTGGTGTTTCTTTGACTGTCCATTTGTACCATAAAGTATTGCAATACGCTATATTCATGACTGATTTTGGTATTCTGCAAAAGTGAAGCTGCATCAATGATGCTTTCCGTAACATTATCAATTTTGGCACGCAGTGGGCTGGGTATTTGGGGTAAAGTCACTGCACGGTCTTTCAAGTAAAAGTGCTTTTGGTCTTCTTGTTGCTTCTTGGGGCTATCGAACGGAAGTACAAGCTAACAACTTGGTTTTGTGTATCTTTTAAACCAAAAACGATGCTGTTCTTTCAAAAAACATTATACATATTTTCCCTGTTCAACTGGGAGGTACTTAAAAGCTAACACCGACAATAAACCATGCTCTATACAAGCTTTGATCAGGCTTTCGTCTTTTCTACTGCCGTGGTGGTACTGCCCACCGTTAAAACCGATTTCTACTTTGTCATAATCTAAACCCCTGCTTTGGCAGTATTCTTTGGCTACTGGACTCAATTTTAAGCCGTTTTTGAAGTAGTTGAATAGCTTCGTTAAGAGTTCGATTTTTGTCATTTCATTGCTTGGATTGATTAACTGAGTGGCTTTTTTGAGGGCTTCGTGCTTTGTGATATTTTCTTTGGTGCATGATAAAATTTATCACGTCTAAGCTATGCCCGTGCGTTTTGCAGTTGCCACTAAAACAGTAAACCGTGTTGGTTTTTTCATAGACTTGCATCGAGGGCGTTTTATCATCATGGAAAGGGCAACATAAACGAGCGTTTTTGTCGGCTTTTAGGTTGTAATGTGCCAATACTTGGGCGATGCTTAATCTCTGTTTTATCTCGCTGATTTCCATATCCATTTTTTATTGGAATTATTTATCCATTGTACAAAGTTATATTTATAGATATATTTATCCTAATTTTGAAACAATATTTTTTAATTATTGACATATAAGCCAATAAAATGTAGATTTGTGGGTATAAATGCCTTATATGTATGAATATAGCAGAGAAGATTAAAACAGTAAGAGAAGCAAAAGGGCTTTCGCAAAAGGAAGTGGCTTTAAAAATAAATATGGACGCTTCACAGTATTCTAAGATTGAGAACGGTAAAAATGACCCGTCTTCTTCGACCTTAGATAAGATTGCTCAGGCGTTAGGGGTTTCGCTTTCAGAGTTGTTTGCTTCCGAAGATATTTTTAAAGATGTGAACTCGGCTGATAAAACATTGGTGGAAAAAATCAGATTGATTGAAGCCTTAGAGCCAACTGATAGAACTTCTATTTTCTCGCTGATTGATTCGCTATTTGCCAAAAAGAAACTAAAAGACACCCTTTCAAGTGCCTTACAGTTAGCTCATTAAACTATTACAACAATGGATTTACTGATTCAAGTAAATGATACCGAAGCACCATTTTTGATGGAATTGCTCAAAAAGTTTGATTTCGTAAAAGTCAAACAACAAGCCGAACACTCGCCAGTATTGGAAGGTTTGGAACGTAGCCTTAAACAGATGCAAGACATGAGAGCTGGCAAATTGCCTAAACCTGCTATTGCTGAACTCTTTGCAAATGAATGAACTTCTGATAACCTTTACCCCAGATTTTAGGCGTGAGTATAAGCGATTGGCTAAAAAGTACCTCTCGCTCAATGCTGATATGCAAGATTTAGTGGCTGAACTCCAAGAAAACCCCACACTTGGCACGCCTCTTGGCGATAATGCCTATAAAATTAGGTTAGCGATTTCTTCTAAAAACAAAGGCAAAAGTGGTGGGGCAAGAGTGATAACTTATTTTATTACAGACGATAACGAACTGTATTTGCTCTCCATCTACGATAAATCTGAACAGGCGGATATTAGCGATAAACTTTTGAAGCAACTTATTAAAAATATCTTGGGTAGTAAATTATAAAGCCCTCAAATTGAGGGCTTTATCATTATTATTGTACTATCAGGGGAAATGTCTCATCTAATTTTTTGTTGCATCTCTTCAAAATACGTATCTTGTTTATTAAGTGAACTAACAATATAATAGCGAACACATCCTGTTGACAATTCTTTACCCTGTCTATAGTTTGTTGTTCTGTCCTTAGCTTCTTTTTCTAAATTAATGTAATTGATTTCTTCTTTTACCACATTAAAGTTTTTATAATATTTCAATTTGCCGTTTTTAATCCAACCATCTTAGGATTCGACCCTATTCGTAATATTCCGTCGGCCCCATTTCATAAGCTCTAAAACCTTCTTCATACTTTTCATCTTGACCGTTTGGGTCGTTGAAAACTATAATCACCTAACCTTGAAAGCCTTTGGAGGCAAAAGGTGCATTTCGGGTTCGGCTCTATTTATGCATTAGCTTATAACCAAAAATAAAACTAATACCGCTACTATTTTTTTAATTGTCTTCATTTCGAAAATTTTTTTGGGATTTGAACTCGTATTTTTAAATCTTTCATTCCAATCAACGTATGGAGACCAAGTTCTATCTCGCCCTGAACAACGCCTGTAAAATTACCCCAACCATGTGAGAATTTTTACCGAAAAATTAATGTTCATTATATTTTCAGTTGCTCCACCAACCAATATTAAAGGGTTGTTGTCTTGTCCTCCTGCACGTACATCTACACCTAAAAACAATGACTGACCAGATGGATCTTTGACAAACATTGCATATTAGGGAAATCATCACCATATACATTTGCATTTATATTCAAAATGTCATTCGTCTGAGTAATATTGAAAAATGATTTTAAATCAATATCGGGGGTTGGACCTACTGCCAAAGGATTTGTCCCAGAATAGCCCGTTTCAAACGCAATTGAACCATTCCCTGCTTTTGTCTTACTTGCGTAACCCGATGGGGTTTCTGTACCTTCACCAAAGTATGGGTGATGACTTGGACTTGAAAAAGTATTTCTGCTACTATAACTTAATGTACCTTTATCGGGGTCTGCTGTAACTGTATGAGAAACTCTCGCAGTCGAATTTGAACGATTGCTAAAACTTCTATCATCTCCACTAAAATTACGACCAAGCCCTGGACCAAAATTAGTTCCACCAAATCCACTTGATGGGTGAAAAAGAACGCATAAGTAATTGGATAAGGAAAGCTCCGTCAGGGTCAATATATTTAAGAGGGTTGTTTAACGCATAAACATACGGCGATGAGAATGGTAACTTCTCCGCCAGCGGGTCAATAGTTGTGAAGCGTGGCACAATAGTATCATACCACCTTGCTCCAAAATCAATAAAACCCGTTCCTTGTAAACTTTCCTTACCAGTAAATTTGAAATTATCAGCCTTCCCAGTCGATTTTAAATAATTTATAGTTGTTAAATCTTCTCCGAAAATGCCATAAGAATTTGCTTGCGTTATTTTGGCAACGCCCAAAGCATCTCTGAAAGCCACCCTTAAATTCCCCAAATGGTCTTTGATATTGTATTCATTTTGCCCGTCAATTATTCGTCCTTCATCGTGCGAGATTTGATACAAAATGCTATTTTTGTAAATCACATTCCCTACTAATCCGTAGTCATTTGCGCCCGATTGTCTCTTTTAGTTTTTTACCCACTGGCAGAATATTGGTTCAAAATCGTTACTCCATCTTTGACGACTCTTTTCGGTAATTTTAAATAATTATACTCAATCAATTGTAATCCCTTTATTCGCATCAGATGGTCAAACGAACCATCTGGCGATTATAAGTATAATCATTACCCGCAACATCTGCAAAACTACTGTCACGTTTGAAATATCATCAACTTTCAGAATTTTATTGGAATTAGCGTTGTAAGTATAACTCAAATTGTCAACAATTCCGAAAGTATTATTGGCAATTAAACCGTTTCTTATTAGCTTTTTGATATTTCCATTATTGTCGTAAGTAACATCGGCAAGGGTGTAATTTTCTGTTCCTTTACCTAAATAAATACCCGCTTTTACTCTACTCGCACCATCGTATCTATATGTAAATGAACGAGTTACGTTGTCTAAATTACTTCGCCAGTATTGACGTTTTATGTTTCCATCAAAATACGTTCCATCATCTTCATATTCAAGTTTTAGGCAAAATAAAGCATTTGTCAGATTCTCATTAGCATCCAAATTTATCCCACGCAAACCGCCTCGAATATGATAACTCATCGTTTCCAAAATACAAATCTGAACTGGTGGCTTTACCCATATTCAGCGTACCAAAATTACGGAAGTGTTCCTTTGTCATTTAGTGTTCCTGCTCCTACAATTTGACCGCTTAGAATAGTTAAGGTATGCCCCGTATTGATGGTTACGTTGTCATTAGCATTTGGCAAAATGCCCGATAACCAATTGTTTGCATCTGTCCAGTTACCCGTTTGTTTACATTTTGTGTTGTTCCAGATGGAGAAAATCGCTTTCCAATTAAACGCCCGATTGCATCGTAACTATATATTTGACAATGGGTCTTCCATTGAAAACGTAACTAATTTTCCTCCCCAAATGGTCGTATAAAAACTCCGACACCTCAGTAATTTTACTGGCAACTGTCCCCTTATCCGTAGTTTTCAAAGCCTTCAAAACCTCCCCCATAAAACTGTAATTAATATTCAATTTGTCCGTTCCACCCACATGATTTTCTGAATTGCTATTCACCATTCGCTTGCGGTCGTCATAGTACATCATGCTGGTATAAAGTGTATTAGTTTCCAAATTGCGTTCCTTCATTGCCCACTAACATACCGTTCAT
>JAXHOK010000026.1:0-66738 GCA_034519515.1 Arcicella sp. | reverse complement strand
TAGACGACCCAAAATACGATTTATTGTTTTCGGTAGAAAGAGTAAATGAGTTAGTTTTACAGGGTGTTCCATTTCGTGAAGCGTACAAAATTATTGGTAATGAAATCAATGGCGGCACGTATTCACCCAACAGAAACCTAAATCATACGCACGAGGGAAGTATTGGTAATTTATGTAATCCGCAGATTGTTAAGATGATGCAGGAAGTTTTGGGTAGATTTGGCTTTGAAAAAGTGGAAACGGCGATTGAGGAATTGTTGAAATAAATTTCGATGCTTGATGCTCGTTTTTCGATGTTCGGATGTCTGAAATGAATTTTATTGAGATTGACTTTGTTAATTTTTAGTACATAAAACCCCGAAAATTAGTCTTGGAAAATAACCAATCACGGCAGCAAAAAATAATTCTTTGGTTCAAACGATTAGGTTGGGCTGGCTTCTTCTTTTTCTTGATTAAGGGCGTAACATTGTATATCATTTTGCCTTATTTGGTGGCAAAGGGAGTAATTAGCTGTAAAAATTGAGGAATATTTGGTGTATTTTGTTGTTAGCAATTTTACCAAACCGACCCAAGCAGACAAAAAACGCAATAAAATGAACAAAATGACAATTTTTCTAATCGTAATCTTGACCACATTTTTCGCTTGCAATAAAAACGAAGACCAAAGTATGACCGATAAGGAAATCCTCTATACAATGCCCGAGGAAAGCGAACCTCACGAAGGAACTTGGCTTCAATGGCCCCATCAATATCAATATGGAACTGCCTATCGCAATAGTTTAGACCCAACTTGGGTGGCAATGACGAAGGCACTCGTAACGAGCGAAAAAGTTCATATTGTGGCTTATAATCAAACAGAAAAAGACAGAATCATTACTTTATTGAACAACGCAAATGTCGCTTTGACCAATATAGACTTTAATATTTATCAAACTGACGACGTTTGGGTAAGAGATAACGGACCGATTTATGTGAAAGATAAAGAGGGGAATTTAGTGATTCAAGATTGGGGATTTAATGGTTGGGGACAAAAAAAGGATAAACAATCTGGGCTTTCGATTGGCTTTTCAAACTGTAATGCAATTCCTTCAAAAATTGCTGCCGAGCAAGGTAAAACCCTAATTGACATCAATTCAATCATGATAAATGAAGGTGGAAGTGTTGAAATTGACGGGGAAGGAACGTTGATGGCTTGTAAAAGTTCTATTCTAAACAACAATAGAAACCCAGGAATGACACAAGCACAAGCCGAAAACATTTTCAAAAAATATTTGGGCGTTACCAATTTCGTTTGGCTTGATGGACAGGCAGGGCTGGAACTCACAGACCAACACATTGATGGATTTGCAAGGTTTGGCAATGCCACCACCATAGTAACGATGGAACAAAATAACCTGTTGGATTTTGATGTAAAACAGAGCGATATTGACAAACTTTATTCAGCCAAAAATAAGAACGGAACTCCTTACAAGTTCGTAAAAATTCCACTTACGCAAAATAATGTGGTAATCGCAAACGGCAAGAATTTAGGATATAAAGGTTCTTATGTAAATTATTACATTGCGAACAATAAAGTTTTAGTACCCAATTATAAAGACCCCAACGATGCAATTGCAAACGGAATTATTCAAACGCTTTACCCAACAAGAACGGTTGTGGGAATTGACGTGAGGAATTTGTATGAGAATGGCGGAATGGTTCATTGCGTAACCCAGCAACAGCCTCAATAAATGAAAGTAGAGTCGCATGAGATTACCAAAGTATTTTACAACAAAACAGCCCGAAAATCTAAAATTCTCGGGCTGTTTTAACTCACTGCTCAAAGCTCATATCTTACTGCTACTAAGCCACAGGCTTCACATCCTCACTTTTCGTTCCCATAAAATCAGCCAAGAACTTCTCAATCCCTGGGAATTGTTCAATCAAAGCTGCTGCTCCTTCGGTTTTTAGTTTTTCGAAATATTCGGGGGCTTTATCGATTGCTCCTTCGGCTTCGGTTTTCAGGTTTGAAGCCTTCTCCTTCAAATCCTCCAAGGCTTTTTCACCTTCTTCGGTTTGTAAATATTTGTTCAAGGCAACGCCAGCGGCGGCTCCAAGAATGAATGTTGCGAGATGTTTTGCGTTTACTGCCATTGTTTTTAGTTAATAATTGGAAAATTTAATTGATAATTGACAATGAATAATTGATAGCTTTGAGGATAAGATATATTGATTAATTATTCCAAATAGCTGATTTTCAGAATTTTACACTATCAATTATTGACTATTAATTGTAACTCCTGCTCTTTCTAAATATTGTGATACATTAAATTTAATTCCATCTATAATTTCAATATCCTTCGACCAATCCACTATCAACCAATCTTTGCCTTGCTCTGCCACAATTACCTTCTTAGAGACACTCAAAACCCAAATAACTTTTTCCACACCCCACAAAAGTAAACGGTCAGTTTTTGCATAAATGTAAGTTTGTTCTGTAAAATCCGTAGTATCAATATTCACATCTATTTCAATATCAATCTTCGGGGGAATGCTCAAATAATGCGTATCAATGTTAGAAATAGGTAATTTATCATAATCATAGAGAACAATATCTCCCGAAAGATTGTCGCTTAATTTCAAATGAAGTCCTGTTTCGCCCGTCAAAATATGGTACATATCGTCACTCAATTGACGTACCATTAATTTGTAAATATATGATACAATAAACGACTGTAATCCACTTGCACCCATAATATCTTCTAATGTTTTTTCTTTGCGTAAAACTGCCTTGTACCCTTTATAATGAATAGGAATCCCATTCAGAATTTCCTTGACAAGATACTCTGGAACTTTACGAGCCACTTTTCTTTGCTTTGTGGTAGTCATTGCCTTGATTTGATAATTTGGAAATTTGCTAATTTGGAAATACAACTGCACTCATTAGGGAGCATACAAATTTAAACATACCCACTTCTGGTATGAACTTCCCGAAAGTAAAAATAACTTTCGGGAAGTAAATCTCTCGGTAACTTCCCGAAAGTTATTTCTACTTTCGGGAAGTTTAATGGAAGTCATGGGTACTTTATTAATTAGATGCTCCCTTAAAACTTGGATAAAAGTAATCATTTTCAAATTACTACACTTTCAAATTTTCAAATTAATTATCTTCTTTATAATTTTCTCGGCATGAACCCTCGAATTTTCGATGAATAATGAGTGCGTATCCATGCCCCCGCAAATCACACCAGCCAAGTAAACATTGGGTAAATTGGTCTCTTGGGTTTCGTCGTCGTAAGTAGGTTTCATGATTTCATCAGCCGATAAAGTGATGCCCATTTTTCTGAGGAAATCAAGATTTGGCTGATAACCCGTCATAGCGATAACGTAGTCATTTTCAATTGTGATAATCCCCTCGGGCGTGCGAATATCCACCTCACGTTCCCGAATTTCAACTACTTCCGAATTAAAATATCCTTTAATGGACTCCTCTTTTATTCGATTTTCAATATCGGGTTTTGCCCAATATTTTACTCTTCTGCCAATTTCTTCATGCCGAATCACCATTGAAACTTCCGCCCCTTTTCGCCAAGTTTCCAGAGCTGCATCCACCGCAGAATTATTTGCCCCCACCACCAAAACCTTCTGCAAAGCGTAGAAATGCGGTTCTTGGTAATAATGCGTTACTTTTGGCAAGTCTTCACCCTTGACATTCATCAAATAAGGAATATCATAAAAACCCGTGGAAATGATGATACTCTGGGTTTCATATTCCGTTTTTGAAGTTTTAATTACATAATCAGAATCTTGATTTTGCTCCACGCTTTTCACTTCTTCAAACAAATTAACTTTCAATTTTCGATGTAAAGTTACCCGTCGATAATACTCCAAAGCCTCTGAACGAGTGGGTTTTGCATTATTAGAAACAAAAGGCACATCACCAATTTCGAGACGGTCTGATGTACTGAAAAAAGTCATATTGGCGGGATAATTATAGAGCGAATTGACCAAACAGCCCTTTTCTAAAATGACATAATTCAGCCCAGCCGCCTGAGCTTCCAGTCCACAAGCCAGCCCAATTGGACCAGCACCAATGATGATTAAATCGTAATGTTTTCGTTGTGCGTTGTTCGTCATTCGATGTTCTGGGTAATTGTCTAAGCGATTCTGTCTGAACTTGGATTCGTGGGATTTATAGATTTTTTGGATTATTAACTGCGAATTAAAGGAATCCTAAAAATCCTTAAATCTGGCGAATCCAAGTTCAGACAATTTTCAATACAAAACAAAGCAAAAAGCCTATCAGTTCTAAAAACAGATAGGCTTTTTATAATCATTTTTCGATATTTAATTCGTGTACAATCCGAACATCGAATCACGAACATCGAACATCGAAAAAAACTACTCACTTTTCACCGAACTCGCCCCCGACACATCCGATTTCACCGAAGGTTGCCCACGATAACGCAACGAAGATGCCCCGCTGGCTTCCACATTCAAGGTTTTTGAGGCGGAAACCTTCACCGAACTTGCTCCCGAAATGTCTGCATCTACATCACGAGCCGTGAAATTATAAGCATTAATATTGCTTGCTCCCGAAATATCATAGACCATTTTGGAAGTGCTACCATTCATTTTAATGGACGAAGCTCCCGAACAATCTAACTTCACTTTGTCGGCTTTGATATTAATTTCCGAATTAGCAGCCCCCGAAAATTTCAAGACAACATCTTCCAAATCATTGAAACCATTGATTTTTGATTTGGTAGCCCCCGAAAAATCTACTTGACGGAGATTAGGCATCACAATCGTGAATGACACTCTTTTGCGGTTATTATTCATTTTCCAACCACCTTTTCCATCACGATATTTGGCAATTAAAGTGCCACCGCTGATACGCACATCCAAATTCTCCAAATCCTCCGAACGCTCAGCATCCACCAAAATTTTGAAAGATGAACCCTGTGAAACATCAATCTGGAAGGCACTCGACATATCTAATTTGTCAAATCCTTTCAAAGGAAATTCTTTTTTATTCTGTCCCATCAAGACAGTAGTTAAAAGCATTAATGTACTCATTGTCAATACATTAAAAAGAGAGGTCATGTTTTTCATGGTAATTTTAAGTTTCGTTACTCGATGTTCGTTGTTTGATGTTTGGTTGGTTCATCTCCGAACATCGAATAACGAAAGACGAACACCAGCTATAAGATGCAAGTTTACTACAAAAGGTTGCACGTTATTAGAAATTATTATGAACGGTTTGATTTAGAGAATAATTGATAGAGAATAGAGGATAGTATGTACCTTTATCATACAAAACATCATTTGCTAATGTCGAAACTTCACCGCCCGTATTTACTTTTTACTATATTTTTTACAATTATTACCTCTGTAAATGCCCAAGACTTAGGTAATGAATGGATTAATTATGACCAGTCTTATTTCAAGATAAAAATCACACAAAAAGGTATTTATCAATTAACTTTTCAAGAATTAAAAACTGCAGGTTTTCCAATAGACATGAATCCCCAGAAAATACAATTATTCAGAAGAGGAAAAGAACAAGCCATTTATATAAAAGGCGAAGAAGATAAAATTTTTAATGAAAGTGATTTTATAGAATTTTATGCTGAAGGAAATGATGGTTCTTTGGATTCTCTATCGTATTCGCCAATGTCTTCACAACCGCATCAGTATTATAGTTTATATTCCGACACAGCTTCTTATTTTTTGACGTATAATATTGATAATCAAACTACTAAAAGATTTAAAATCCTTTCAAAGCCCAATAGTCAAAATCTGCAACCAGAGCCTTTTCATTGGGAAGAGTCACTACAATTATTCACTTCTTCTTATAACATCGGGCAACCGCAACCCATCGGAGCAGCCCAAAATACGGGCGTTTTATTGAGTGATTATTCTTACGGAAAAGGTTGGACGGGTGATGTTTTGAATAAAAATACTTTCAATAATTTCGACTTAAATCTTAGAAATATCATAAAAAATAATGCCCCTAAACCCAAATTAGAAATATTATTTTCGGGGTGTTCGGCTGGCAAACATTCTTTAGAAACATATCTGGGCGAAGGCTCATCACAACGACTTTTAGACACTACTTTTTATGAAAATTACCTCAATCAAAAAATCAATGAAATTGTAGAATTTCAAGATATTGTTAATGACAAAATTAGAGTTTCTACCCGTTCAGTAGGACTGGGGAAAGACCAATATTCTGTTTCTTATTTGAAACTAAATTATCCGCAAAGTTTTGATATGACGGGCGTTTCAGAGAAGTATTTTAACCTTGTACCAAATACCCAAAATAATTATTTTATCACGATTCCGAACGTTCCTTTGAAAGTGAATCTGTATGATCTTTCGGATAAAAATAGCGTTCAAAAAATCACTTTTTCTCAAAATGTAAACGAACTTAATGCCATCGTTGAAGGAACAAAAATATTGGCAACTAATCAGTTTAAAAAGGTTAATTCTATTGAACCAATTTCTTTTCGAGATATTACTAATTCAAAAGCTAACTATCTGATTATTAGTCATAAATCATTGTTTAAAAATGTAAAAAAGTATGCAAATTATCGGGCTTCGGTGGCTGGTGGAAAATATGATACGCTTACGGTGGACGTTGATTTGTTGTATAATCTTTTCACGTATGGCGACAAAAATCCTTTGGCAATCAAACGATTTTTGAACCTAATGTCTCGCAATGGGAAACCAGAATTTTTATTTATTATCGGTAATTCAACTTATCCACAAAAAGCCCGAAAAAATGCTGCAGATTATCAGCTTGACTTAGTGCCAAATATTGGCTATCCTGGGGCAGATATTCCTTTTGGAATGGGTTTGAATAATAACTCCGACCCTAATTTTTTGAGCATTCCCGTGGGTAGGTTAGCGACTAATAATCCAGAAGTAATTTTGTATTATTTGAATAAAGTAAAAGAGCATGAAACTAACCCTTTGGACGGATTGTGGCGAAAAAATACGCTACAAATGTCGGGTGGAAGAGTGGCAAGTGAGCATATCACCTTGAAAGATTATACCATTGGCTTAAAAGAGATTTGTGAGAATGGATTGTTGGGTCAAAAGGTGGATTTATTGACCAAAAAAACGGATAATCCTGTAGAATTCATCAACGTAACCGAGCGAATTAATCAAGGCGTGGGAGTTGTTATGATGTTCGGACATTCAGCCCCTGGACAGACCGATATGGATATTGGTTACGCCTCAAATGACCTTTTGGGCTATAAAAACAAAGGAAAATATCCGCTCGTATTAGTAAACGGGTGCGATGCGGGCGACCTTTTTGCGACCCAAAAATCTTTTGGGACAGACTGGATAAATACGCCCGACCGAGGAGCAATTTTGTTTTTGGCACACAGTAATTTGGGTTATCCGTATTATCTCAAAACCTATTCAGACGAACTCTACAAAACTCAATTTGCGGATAGTTTATTTGCCGATAAACCCTTCGGAACGGTGATGAAGGAAACCGTAAACCGGTATTTGAAGAAATACAATAATGGTATTTTTGAATTGGGCAATGCTCAACAATTCACGCTTCAAGGCGACCCAGCAGTGGCACTTTTCCCTACGCAAAAACCTGATTTTGAGGTAAATAATTCTTCTATTTTTTTGGAAAATGTGGATAAAAATAACGTAATAAATTCGCTTACGGATTCTGTAAAAGTGGGCATAATTATTAATAATTTAGGACGAATTTCTACGCAAAAAATGAAGGTAAATTTAAAAAGAATTTATCCGAACGGAACGACCGATTTTTTTGAAAAAATTATCGAAAAATCTGTCACTTATCAAGACACAGTCTTGATAAATATTTCTAATAATAAAAATTTAAGTTTAGGAAATAATCGTTTTGAAATATCATTAGATGTTGATAATCAAATAGTTGAATTTAGAGAAAATAATAATCAAGCGAGTCTGGCTTATAATTTTCCAAGTGCCAATATTGCGATTCTTTCACCCAAAGAATTTTCAATTATGAATCAAAATATAGTCAAATTTGTGCTGCAAATTCCTATTTCTGAACAACAAAATGCTTCTGTAATTATTGAAATTGATTCGAGTAAAAATTTTAATTCTTCTTACAAAAAAACACTCACAAAAACGGCAATTCCTTTGTTGTATTGGCAAGCAAATTTATTAGAAAAAGATAGCACCGTTTATTACATCCGAACGCAAATTTCGGGCAATAAAAATTGGGTAGAATCTTCATTTATATATATCAAAAATGGGTTGGAAGGGTTTGCCCAATATTCAATTCCACAATTAGCGAAGACCACGACCGATAATCAGATTTTATTGAATGAAAAAGGCTGGTTTTTTCCAGAAAATACCATCAAAATTTCGGCAAAAATTCATGGTGGAAATAGTGGCGGATTACCCACGCCCTACCGTGCTACTTCGGTGATTTTGAACGACAAAGTTCTCTTGGGCGATGGCGTGTGTTATCCGTGGTCGAATTTCAATGCCGTTGCCTTCAATCGTGCCCTGCGACCATACTCGGTTTTGCCCTCTTTGGTGTGTGGATATACGCCCTATTCGGTCAATTATCTCGACCCCGTTTCCACTGATTTTGAAGAATACCTCAATGCCACACCCACGGGAAATTACGTGATGATGTGGAGTTCGTACTTTGCTAATTACGCTGGAATGTTGCCCGAAAACAAGCAACGATTTGCAGAAATTGGAGCGGATGTCTCTAAAATTCAGCAACTTACGAATGGTTCTCCGTTTTTTGTGGTAGGCAGAAAAGGAGCAAAAAAAGCCTTATTGGAAGTTTATCCAGAGTTTACTAAAACCACAGAAAATCAAATTCTGAACGTTGATAATCTTGAAGTTAAAGACAGTTTCAATGAGGGGCAAATCACTTCATCGTTGATTGGACCAGCGAGTGAATGGGGCGACATTTCTTTAAAAATTAATAAATCTGACCCAAAAAATCAGTCATATTTTTACGAAATTATCGGGTTAAATCAGCGAGGAGATGAAGAAATTTTACAGAAAAATGTTACCACAAATTCCTTGAAAATCAGTTCAATTGATGCGAAAAAATATCCGTTTTTAAAGTTGAAATTAACCTTAAAAACCGAAGAAGTATTTGGCAAAAGTCCACAATTATCTTCTTGGATGGTAACATATAAAGGCGTTCCCGAAGGAGTAATTGACATTGCTCAATCTTCCAAAATTTCGGATAAACAAGAGTACGAAGACTTCACGGCAAACGTTTGGTTTAAGAATATTTCGAATAAAAACTTCAACGATTCCATTACCGTTCGGCAAGTTTTCACGAATAGATTTTTGAATAAAACCAGTGTTAAATCATTCAGAATCAAGGCTTTGTTGGCTAATGACTCTGTGAAAATTAGTGTTCCTGTTAAAACGGCGGGTCTATTAGGTGAAAATACATTAAGCCTATTTTTTAACCCTGAAATTCAACCCGAACAGATTTATAATAATAATTCGATTGACTATGTTTTTAACATAAATCCTGATAAAACGAACCCAGTTTTATCGGTAAAATTTGATGGTCGGCAGATACAATCTCATGAAGTAGTTTCAGCAAAACCCGTGATTGAAATTAGTTTGAAAGATGAAAATTTATTCCGTATTAAAACTGATACTTTGGGCATGGATTTGTGGTTGAAATCTTGCAAAAAATGTGCTTTCAAAAAGGTTTATTTCAACAATCCAGAAATCACTTGGCAATTCGATAAAAATTATAATGATTTCATTATCAGATATTTACCAAAAAATCTACCCGAAGATACGCTCACCTTACAAGTTCAAGGGCGAGACGTGGCGGGTAATCCGTCAGGTACGCAACCTTACACGATTTCGTTTATTATTAAACAGAAACAAGAACTAAAATCATGGGTAGTTTATCCCAATCCTTTTAATATTTTTACGAAATTCTCCTTCACGCTCACTGGTGAGGAAATTTCTAAAGAATTCAATATCGAAATCTATGATGCCCAAGGGCAAGTTTTGAAAAATATGAATACTCAAAAACAATCACTACATATTGGAATCAATGAATTTGTTTGGGACGGGACGGATAATTCGGGCGTAGATTTACCCGTTGGAACGTATTTTTATCGGCTTGTTTTGAGGAATAAAAGTGGGAGCTTACAAATAGACGATGGTGGAAAAATAGTTATTTTTCGATGATTTAGCTTGTGAAAATAAGAATAATATCCGTAGTATCAATTATTCTTATCTTCTAATTTTTTTAGCAATTCTTCAATCAGTTTATCTTTTTCATTGATAGTATTTAAAAGTGCTTTTTTCTCATTCTCGAACATGGCATTCACAGAACGCCAAGCCTCTTGTTCAATTTCAATTTTCTTTTTTTCTTCGGGGTCTGTGCCAGTATAATGCAGTATATCAGTCATAATCTTCACTTCTTCATCGTTAGTATCATGGCTAAATTGCTTTGTTATTTTTTTATCATCCAAAAAATTATTTTGCTCAAATACACTCAACAATTTATCTAATTTAGATTGATATCTATCTGTGATACGTTCCACTTGGACAATGAAGCTATCATGGGTTAGCTTTTCAACGAAATCGCTTTTCTGATAAATTACTTTTTTGTCAATTAAATCTTTATAGTTTCGTTCTATTTTCAAGCAAGAGGTTTCTATTTCGGGAAGTTTAAATCCTAATATATATATGTTTGTAATTGGTAGTACAATTTTCTCATCATTCAGGGTGTCTTCTTTCTTATATTGTTCCCCCAAGTAGTTGCGGAAACGCATTAAATCTATTTGGTTCTTTGCTTTCTGAATTTCTATTAAAACTTTTTTAAACTCGCCTTTTTCTGTTTTGATTGTAGCAATAAAATCAAGTCTAAAAACTGCCAAACCCGCCAATTCATCGGTATAGGTAAATTCTTGCGGTTTGACCTCAACGGTTTCAATATTTTGTTCCAACAAAGTGCCAATGAAAAATTTAGCCACCCGCTCATTTTCCATTAATCGCTTGAAAACTATGTCATATATTGGGTTTGCAATTACCATTTTTGTTATGATTTATACCTTCAAAGGTACAAAATAATGTCTATTTTTGTAGTGTTTCGCATAAACCAAATCTATTCATATCCAAATAATCCTTGAAAAATATGATTCTATCCGTTGATATTTACAGCCGCAATACTTGGTGGAAAATTGCCTTTTTGGCTTTTTGTGTGCTGATTGGAGCTTTTTCGCTCTATTTTACCGATAAATTAGTTACAAAATTAGAAGAACGTGAGAAGCAAGCCATTGAATTATATGCCGAATCTATCAAATATCAGATGACAAATGATTTGAATAAGGACATTAATTTTTTCTTTGATAAATTCAAGCAGACTAATAAAAATAATACGATTCCTGTTATTCAAAAAGATGGTGAAGGCTATTTGATTTCTAATAATATTGAGCTGCCAAAAGGGGCTTCCTCTGCGGAGACTCAGGCTTTTTTACAAAAAAAATTGACCGAAATTATTAAAGATGATAATCCTCCTATTGAGATGGATATGGAGTTTCACAAGGAGTATATTTATTATGGTAACTCTCAATTGCTCAATCTCTTACGTTATTATCCAATCTTTCAACTGATTGTGGTTTTGTTCTTTGGTTTAGCGGCTTATTTGTTCTTTGATGCTTCTCGAAAATCAGAACAAAATCGGGTTTGGGTGGGCTTGGCGAAGGAAACTGCTCACCAGTTAGGCACACCCCTTTCATCTTTGACGGCATGGGTGGAATTCTTCAAAACTGACCCCACTTATGACCCCGAAATTGTGAAGGAATTGGAAAAAGACGTGCAACGGTTGGATGTTATCACAACCCGTTTTTCTAATATTGGTTCAGTGCCTGTGTTGAAAGATGAAGACATCGTAGAAACCATTGAAACGTTTATGTCGTACCTTCAAAAACGGATTTCTACGAAGGTTTCTTTCAGTTTGGACAATCAATTAATAGTGGCTAAAACCTTGAAAATCAACCGTTATCTCTTTGAATGGGTTATTGAAAATATCTGTAAAAATGCCGTCGATGCGATGGAAGGCGTGGGGGCTTTGAAAGTGGTTTTGAAGGAATTGAAAAATAATCAAATTGCAATTGATATTTCTGACACTATACAAAAAATTTCCAAGTACAATTGGAGTAAAGGTTTTTAACCCTGGATTCAGTACCAAAAAACGGGGCTGGGGTTTGGGGCTAACCTTGGCAAAAAGGATTATTGAAAATTATCATAATGGCAAACTCATTGTAAAGAATTCGGAGGTGAACAAAGGGACTACTTTTCGGATTTTATTAGAGGGATGACTGTAACACGGACAGCCTTGTCCGTAGTAGAATAGTTACTTTTTTACTACGGACAAGGCTGTCCGTGTTACAGTTACCTACTAAATCAAATCCCCCAAATCTTTCACACCAATTTTCTTATAACTCGTAAAACCTTCGCCAAACTCCACACCAATGGCGTGTCCCATTTCACGGTTACGAGCTTCTATAAATTTCAGAAAGGCGGGTGATGACAAATATGAATTAGGTTCAGTCGAATTTGGGTCATAAAATTGACTCTTGAATGCTCTAATTGAACCCTCTTTTTGCTCCCAAAAATTAGAAATATCCACAATGAAATCAGGTTTGAGATAACGGTCTTGGATATAGTGATACACGTTTTTGGGCCGCCATTCTTTTTGGGTCGTTCCATCATCTTCAAAGGTTTCAACCATGCGTAAACCTGATTTGAAACAAGCATCCACAGCCAATGTGCAGCCTTTTCCGTGGTCGGGGTGGCGGTCTTCGGGAGCATTTGCCAGTACAATTTCGGGCTGATAACGTCTGATTACTTGGATTAATTTCATCAAATGTTCTTCGTCATTTACAAAGAAACCATCTCTGAAGCCCAAATTTTCACGGGCGTGAATTCCTAAGATTTTAGTAGCTTCTGCCGATTCTGCCAAACGGATTTCGGGTGTGCCACGAGTGCCTAATTCACCCCGAGTAAAATCAACGATTCCAACCTTTTTCCCTTGTGCGATATGTGAACAAATCGTCCCCGAACAACCCAATTCGGCATCGTCTGGATGTGCCGCCATTACTAATATATCTAATTTCATCATGTTAATTATTGATTAAATCGCTTGTAAACGGCAACTTAGGAACGGGAAAAGAATAAGTGGATGAATTTTTAAATGTTATTTTTTGTGCCAATCAAGGCGATAAAACCGCAGTTTAGCATCGCTAAATGAGGATTTTATCAACGTAGAGTGGTGCAAAAAAGGGCATTTTAAAAACGGTCCACTATCTACTGTTTTTCAGTGTCTTTAATAAAGTCTTCTATTAGTTTTATTTGAGTAAATAGCCCAACCTATATTTTTGACGAAAATAAAAAAGACTTTCGATATTTTCATTATTTCCAAGAAAAGAAAGATTTATTTGAACCAATCTTATCAATACTAAGTTTTAATACGACAACATTAAATGTATTAACATTAAATTAATAATTATGAATCTTACAGAACAATTGAATTGGCGTTATGCCACCAAGCGAATGATTTCTGATAAAATCGTTCCCCAAGAAAAAATTGATACAATCGTTGAAGCAATTCGTCTTTCTGCTTCTTCTTATGGTTTACAGCCCTATCATTTATTAGTCATTCAAGACAAAGAATTATTGCAAAAAGTTCAGCCAATCGCCTATAATCAACCCCAAGTTGGTGAAGCAAGTGCTTTAATCGTTTTTGCGGTCTGGGACAAAGCAACAACGGAAAGAATTAATGCTTTTTTTGACTTAATCGCCTCAGAAAGAGGAATCCCTGCGGAAGCGTTGGCGGGTTACAAAGGAATGGTTGAAGGAACAGTAAATAGCATGGACGAAACTACAGCGTTTGCTTGGATGTCTCGTCAGGCGTATATTGGTTTGGGAACAGGTTTAGCCGCTGCTGCCATTGCAGAAGTGGACACTTGTCCAATGGAAGGCTTTAACAATGCTGGCTTAGATGAATTATTAGGTTTGTCGGCAAAAGGTTTGAAAAGCGTTGCGATATTACCAGTTGGCTATCGTGATGCTGATAATGACCCAACGGCTCATGCTAAAAAAGTAAGAACTTCTACTGAGAATTTTGTAATTTCTTTGTAGAATATAAATGATTTGGTGCATAAAAAAAGAGTCGTTGTGAAGAACAGCGGCTCTTTTTTATGTATTACGAAGCTCATAAAGTCCTAAGAAGCCGTTTTAAAATATATTCTGAATAAAGTCTGATTGTATTTTTTTGAGTAGCGGAATCATATTTTTTTAAGGAATATACAGCGTATCTTGTGTAAAAAATATGGTTTCGATAGTCAGAATAAGACAATCAGAATTTATCGTAAGATATTTTAAAACGGCTTCTAATTTACTGAATCCGTAAACGCTTACCAGCTCTCAAATTTGAGGATAATCTCATGCCATTCATACGAGCCAATTTTTCAGCAGAAATACCCGCACGGTTAGCTATTGAATATAAAGAATCTCCGTAATGTACTGTTGTCCAAGCAGTTCTGCGAGTTTGTACTTTATTTCCAGCATCACCATATTCGTTGGCTAAACTTAATCCATACGTATCAAAAACTCTTGCCGAAATTAATAAGTGGTCTGAAACGGGTTCTGAACCTGCTCCACTAAAATTGAAAACGTAAGACGGATTCAAAGGATTACCTTCATAACGAGTCTCGAAATGTAGGTGTGAGCCTGTACTTCTGCCTGTATTTCCACCCAAGCCTATTTGGTCTCCTGCTTTTACATAAGTACCCGTTTCAAAGTTTTGTTGAGATAAGTGTCCGTATAATGTTTCAAGCCCATTATAATGGCGTACTACCATAAATTTTCCGTAACCCCCATTATTATATCCCGACACTCGAACGATACCGTCAAATGTTGCATAAACAGGGTCTCCAGTTTCCAAATCTAAATCAATTCCTGCGTGCAATCTTCCCCCTCTTGGTCCAAAAGCCGATGTTGGTTTAGAAGTATTGTGTGGCAAAGACCAAAAACGATCCTTGGTCTTTATTGTATAATTCTATGTCCACTACATCGTCAAATTCTTTAGCATCAATTCCATAAGGGTCAATATTAGTGGCATCCCAGACAGAATAATAGGTGGCTACCGATACAAAATCATCACTTCCTTCGGGACGAGTTTCCTCTTCAATTTCAATAATTAAAGGCTCTCTTTCATCTACCGAGGTAGTATCAAAAGTACTAACCGAAGCATTTAGAGATTTTGAAGGCTCGTACTTATTTGCCGCCGTAATGGCAGATGGAGCTTCCACAACTCTATCCGTTTCAATTTCGTTTCGGAATTGCAATTTTGGCAATTCGTCAAGCATTTCTTCCTTTTTCACTTTTTCTTTATACAAACCCGTATTGTTCTTGACATTAATCTTGGGGTTTTTCTTGAAACTCCCAGATTCCTGAGCCGAGACCGTGAACGTGCCAACGCAAAGAGAAAAAAGTAATATGTTTTTAAGTTTTTTCATAAGTATATCAGATAATAGACTACAAAGAATAGATGTTAGGTAAGTTGTACGTTAATATCTATTCTCTGTAATCTACTATCTATTCTCTAAAATTAATCTTCTTGTTCCGCCAACCATCTTTCAGCATCGAGGGCAGCCATACAACCCGTTCCTGCTGCCGTTACGGCTTGGCGATAAATATGGTCTTGGGCATCACCAGAGGCGAAAATTCCTTCAATGTTAGTTCTGCTCGACCCTTTTTCTGTAATTAAATATCCAGCTTCGTCCATATCCAAAAAGCCTTTAAAGATGTCGGTATTTGGTTTATGACCAATAGCAACGAAAAAACCCGTTATAGGCAAAGTTGTTTCAGCATCAGTTTTTAAATTCTTGATTCTTACACCCGTCACGCCATTATCATCTCCTAAAATTTCTTCCGTTGCCGAGTTCCAATGAATTTGAATTTTCGGGTTTGAGGTAACTCTTTTTTGCATAATCAGTGAAGCACGTAATTCGTCTCTACGAACAATCATGTGTACTTTCGAGCAAAGGTTAGCTAAATAAGTAGCCTCCTCGGCGGCAGTGTCGCCACCACCTACGATGGCAACTTCTTGATTTTTGAAAAAGAAACCGTCACAAACCGCACAAGCCGAAACACCACGACCATTGTACTTTTCTTCGGAGGGTAATCCTAACCATTTTGCCGATGCACCCGTGGCGATAATAACGGATTCGGCATTGATTTCGTGTGTGTCGTCAATAAAAACTTTCTTCGGACTACTTGAAAAATCTACCGAAGTAGCCATCCCATAACGTACATCTGTTCCAAACCTACGAGCCTGTTTTTCAAGGTCCTGCATCATTGCTGGACCTTGAATTCCATCGGCATAACCAGGAAAATTCTCTACATCATTGGTAATTGTCAATTGCCCCCCTGGTTGTGGACCTTGATACATTACGGGGTTTAATCCTGCCCGTGAGGCGTAAATTGCTGCGGTGTAACCTGCTGGTCCTGAGCCTATAATTAGGCACTTTGTATGCTCTGCCATTATCTGTTTTTTGTACTTTTTTAATATTTTGTCAAAATCTAAACATAAGAAATACGCTTAAAAGTAGAACACAAAATTAAGCATAAAAATTACAGTTTTATTTAAAATTTGCAAATATGTACTATGAGTTATGTAGCACATAATTCTGTTCCGTGAAGCATACGAAGATTTACGGAACATAATTCTTTGTTGCATGAATATAAATAGATTTACCATAAATCCATTTATATTCCCCAGAGATATTTAACTTTGATAATAAAAATTATCAATCACTGTTAACAAATGAGTAAAATTTTAGTTTTGGCGGGTGGGTCTGTCAAAGGGGCATATCAGGCGGGTGTGGTGAAGGCAGTTTTTGAATCGGGCTTTCGTCCTGACTATATTTATGGTATCTCGGCGGGTAGTATGAATGCCTCTTATTTGGTCAATGATTTTGGCAGGCAGTCGCTTGAAAATGGGGGTAATATTGACCTGTATCAAGCCGCTTTAGGCTTGGCGGATTTCTGGGAAAATAATATCAATACTCCTGATTGTCTGGCACTTAGGCGTGGCACTTACGATTTAGGGATGAGTGCCATTCGTAGAAATTTTGAAGGATTATTAGACCCAACACCTCTCAAAGAAATTCTCCATGAAAACATCAATATCCGAAATCTCAACGCCAGCCCGATTGGTTTGAAAGTGGGTGCGGTTGATATTATCAATGGTAATATTGTGTATGCCGACCCCACTTATGAACATTTCTTGGATTATGTGATGGCATCGTCCGCCATTCCGATTTTGATGCCCGTTGTCAATATTGGTGGTTTGCGAAAGATGGCGTTTTTGGACGGGGGCTTGCGGGATGTTGCCCCCATCAAAAAAGCAATCAAGGACGGAGCCGAAGAAATTGTGTGTATCGCTTGTCATACTCGTAAAATTGACGGGGGTAACTTTCCTTATGGTAATCTTTTGGCGTTGGTTGATAGAGTAATGGATATTGCCGTGAATGAGTGCCTCAATGCAGACTTAGATTGGGCAGAGTTCAGAAATGAATGTTTACCAATGGATGGTTCGGCAGGGGAGTATGGTATTTTGGAAGGGCAGAAAAGAATAAAACTAAAGGTGATTCGCCCCGAAAGACCTTTGGAAGTTGATATTCAAAATTTTGATAAAGAAGATATACAACGTATGATTTTGCTGGGGTATCAACATGGGAAGGAGGAAATGAGGGTATAATAAAAGGAAGTCTTCGGATTGGGCATCCCCCTTCGAAGCGAAGACTTCCTTAAAAAATACAGTTTATACTCCAAGTTCTTTCAAAAATTCCATCACCTCCCAAAGCAATAATTCCCTCTTTTGCAGTTAATTCTTGATTATGATTTTCGTTATCGGCAATCCCACACCACGGTTCAATACACACAAAATTAGCATCTTTTGCTGCCCAAATTCCAAGATAAGGAAAGCCTGTAAAATCAAATTTTAATTGACGATTTGTTTTGTCAGATTTTAAAATTACCTCCGACGATTCAATGTTTTTAAACACGATAGCATCCTCATAAAAAAGTTCTTTCGTGAGGGCTAAACGATTGGTATTCAGTAAGAAATCTTCGGAATGATTGGCAATTAAGCCCCCTTCCACCAAGCCCCAACGTTGGAAATTTTCGGTTTTATTAAATTCTAAATAATAGTCTTCATAATCAGTATCTTCGGATAAAGGCACAGCAAAAGCAGGATGCCCACCTACGGAGAAATACATTGTTTTATTACCAATATTTTTTACGGAATACGTTGTAGAAAGACTGTTTTCGTAGAGTGTATATTTCAACCGAAATTCAAAAGCAAAAGGATAAACTTTCAGACTTTCTTCGTCATGCGTGAGAAGAAATGTTACGCTTTCATCAGAAGCATTTTCTACCAAAAAATCACGCTCACGGGAGAATCCGTGGCGAGATAAATGGTATTCCTTTCCTTCAAAACGATATAAATTATCCTTCAAAGCCCCCACAATTGGAAACAAAACGGGCGAAGATTTACCCCAAAAATCAGCATCAGCCGACCACATATACTCCGTCTGATTTTCATGGTTGAAAACACTAACGAGTTCTGCTCCTTTGGGGTTGATTTTTATGGTGAGGGATTGGTTTTGGAGGGTTTGCATGGGGTTTTGTTTTACCAATTTGAGAGCTTCTGGTAACTGATTAAAAAGTTGATTTGTTTTTGGAAGATGTATTCTCTGACGTTTTAATTCAAACCAAACTGTTGGATGTGCTAACTCTTTGAAACTATTTTTGATATTTTCGAGAATCCTTTTCTGTTCACTGTCAAAAGTCTTTGTTCTATCAATTTCTGGAATTCCATTTGTGGCATCATCTAAGTCTTCAAATGTTAGAGCATTTGTTGCTTTGATGTAGTTGCTCAAACGGTCAAGATATGTTATCGTAAGATTCTTGCGTGCATTTATTAACACTTCATCCTTATTCAATTCTAAACACTCCGTTGTGTAATCAGCCCTCAAATATTCTCTGGAATTAATACTATGAATTGGGTCAAATAAGAATGTTTGCGTAACTAAATTTAGTCGTAAAAATGCAGTTGGGTCTTCTTTGCGAGGATTTATCAGTAAAGTATCTACATTAATGGGTTCTTTTCCTCTCACTAAAATATGCTTTGTGATTGAACCTTTAGGTTTGAAAATCGCAAATTGATCTAATTTGTATTCTGTATTGCAACCCTTGCAAGCAAGTAGATAATTGTCCCAAACAAAAGCCAAAGAAGGATAAAGACTTTTGGGATAAATGTGTTCAATATCAAAAGGCTCGGTCGTGTTCTGCAATAATTACAAGTTTTTAGACCAACGCACATATCTTTTGTGCTAAACCTTTTATCTCTTCAAATGCCTTTTCTCCTGCTTTTTGGTTTACGTTTATTCCCCCAAAGACTTTTTGCTTTATTGGCTTTTTGCTTGAAAGTTGGTTCTGCATCTACTTGTTTTTGAAGGTTATCCAAATATGTTTGAGTAGTGGCTGAAAGATTTTTAGAGGGCAAATGTAGCATCTGTTACAAATATTTTTTCCAAGGTTGATAGTTCTTCTTTATCTTCTTTACTCAAATGTTGAGGGTCATAAACAGCTTTTTGTGATAAATATGAATAGCGTTTTAGTTTCTCAAAACCCTCTTCGCTTCTTTCAAGATTTTCACCAAAAGCGTCCGTACCATAAGCATCCAGAATATTGCCGTAAACCAAGCGGTCTTTATCAGCTCCCGTAATTTCACCCGATGGAATTTTACTCCCAGGAGCCGCCAGCCGCCAGATAGAACCATTTTCGGCTGCCCTGCACACGAGCGGACTGTGCGTAGTTACGATAAATTGAAGGGCAGGAAAATATTTAGTAAACCATTGACCGACACGGGTTTGCCAAGTGGGGTGCAAATGGGCATCTATTTCATCAATAATCACAACGCCTGGGAGGTCAATAAGGTAATTACCTTTTTTGAAGTTTTTGAAGACTTTTTCTTCATCATAAAAACGAATCAATAAACGAATCAACTCAAACGCCAAACTCAAAATAGAACGAAAACCATCACTTAATTGATTGATTTCTACTGCTTCACGTTGCGCATCCGTAAAAAATACACCTTCTGAACTTACTTTGGTCAGCTTTGTACCAAAAGGAAGTAATGTGCTGTTATTCAGAAAATCAACAAGGTTTTTTAACGTAGTCTCTGATTTTGTATCTCCTTCTAATTTTTTATAATTCAATTCACGAAGCCAATTGAGTGCTTCCGAAAGCGTATATTTTTCATCAAATAAAGAAATAACTGCCGAGGCACGAGGATTACTAATTTCTAAATTTTTATCATACTCTCCTCCTGTAAATCTTCTGAATGGACCAAAACCTGCGAAGAACCAGCCGATGTTTAATTCGTCATTTGAGGATAATTCTTTAATGCGTGATTCTAATGAGGCTTTATCTTTATCATCTGTGACTCCAAATATTTTTTGTCTATCATAAATTTCTAAAAGCTTATTAATTTCATGTTCCAAAAAAGTTGTTGAGCCAAGACCAAATCCACTTCTTTCCTTTTTATAAACAAGGCAATCATCCTCTCTATCTTTAAAAATAAAATCATTATCCGCTAAAAATATATTCATATTAATTGATGTGTGAGTTTGATTCTTTTTGACAAATCTTTCCCAATCAATTTTAAAAGCACTTTCCTCACTACCATTTAACCCCAAAGCAACTCCCTGTGCTACCGAAGTTTTTCCTGCTCCGTTATCGCCAATAATCACGTGCCAACCTGCTGGCTTGGGGAAGTCCATTTCAAACTTACTGATGCTTTTTAAGTTTTCTATTGCTAAATGTTTGATGTACATATTCTCTGTTCAAGTTTGAAACAAATGTAATGAAAAAACTGCCTATGCCAATGAAAATACTGTATGTATAATTTCTGAATCTGGATTGCGAAATGTCGCATCATTGTCCCAATAAAACGCCCACAGCAATAACTGCCAGTACCCCAAAGATTAGGTATTTTAAACATTTCTACATTTTTACAAAATTGTTTTCCTCAAAAATAAGGATTAATTTGGATAATCTATTCAATCAATCAACCACAAAATTCCATGTCTGAATTCTTCTTGCACTTTTTGTATCAATTTCAATATTTTGATAAAAATCACCTGCAAACAACTGACAATGAATGTATTGAAGTGTTGAAAATTGGCAGAATGAATACTGATTCTGGGGCAGATTTTCAAGATGCACGGCTCTTGATTGGTGATGTGGAGTGGGCGGGAAGCGTGGAGATTCACGTAAAATCTTCTGACTGGAATTTGCACGAACATCAATCTGATGCTTCCTATCAAAACGTGATTTTACATTTGGTTTGGGAGGACGATAAACCCATTTTTAGAAAAGATGGGACAAAGATTCCGACGCTTGTTTTGCGAGAAAGAACGGATAAAAATCTGTTGAAAAAATATCAAAATTTGATGAATGCCAAAACTGAAATGCCCTGTCAGAATCAGTTTGTGGAGGTGGACAATATTCAGAAAATGATGATGTTGGATAAGGTTTTGATGAAAAGATTACAAGATAAATCCTTGATAATCAATGAGTCACTACTCAATAATAATTCAGACTGGGAAGAAACGGCTTATCAGATTTTGGCAAAAAACTTTGGCTTTAAACTCAACGCTGAGCCTTTTTTACAATTAGCGAAAAATTTACCACTCAAAATTTTACAAAAACATCGAGATAATCTTCTACAAATCGAAGCCTTGATTTTTGGGGTAGCGGGTTTTCTAAATAAACCAGAAGAATCTCCCGAAAATTGGGACGAATATCGCCACGGTTTACGAAGAGAATTTCAATTTCTGAACACAAAATATCAACTACAAAATCATATTTTGGGGCAACACGAATGGAAATATTTACGGCTTCGTCCTGCCAATTTTCCTACGGTTCGCTTGGCTCAATTTGCTAAATTTATCCAAGAAAATGCCAATCTTTTTTCGGTATTGATTCATTTGGAAGACGTAAAGAATTTTAGTAAAATCTTGAAAGTAAAACAGTCAGAATATTGGATAAAACATTACGTTTTGGGAAATCGTCAGAAGGGAATGTGCCAACTTTGGGCAATGCTTCGGTGGAAAATATTATCATAAATACGGTTGTTCCGTTGTTGGTTTCTTATGCCAACCACAAAGATAATCGGGAGTATTTAGAGAAAGCCGTAAGGCTATTGGAAGAATTGCCTTCGGAAGAAAATACAATCACAAAGCATTGGAAATCAATAGGTTTAGCGATAAAAACCGCCTTCGATTCGCAAGCGAGTATTGAATGGAACAATCACTTTTGTTTACAGAAAAAGTGTTTGAGTTGTAATGTGGGGGTAGCGATTTTGAAGAAGTGATTTGTTTTCAGTTATTTTTATTAAGTTGTATTAAAATTACAAAAACAGCAAATGGTCATAACCTTAGAACGTCCCAAAAGAGGAAGAAGAATCCCAGCCGTAATTTCGCCTAAAAATATTCCAGAATCTCTCGTTTATGAAATGATTGATGGTAAAATCCTTTATCGTAAAGGATATAAACAAGTATTGGCAGGGAAAAAAACGTTAGAAGAAATTATGGGAGCAAGTTCTCTACAATCAATCGTGGCATTTCACATATCAAGTATTATTGCAAAATTTATTGACGAAGATATTTATTTCGTTTTAATCAATGAAGCAGGCATTAATCTTGACCATAAAAACAATCTTGCCAATGACCTCGCCATTTATGATCAAGCAGTATTGAAACCTTCGATGATTTCAACAAAATATACCGATGTTCCTCCAAAAATTGCCATTGAAATTGACGTAAAGGCAGAATATGAAGATTGGACTGAATTAGGTTACATCTACAAAAAAATTCAAAAACTCCTTAATTTTGGCGTTGAAAAAGTAATTTGGATTATCACGAGTGTTGGGAAAGTAACGGTTTCAACCCAAGAAAAAAACTGGGAAACCATGGACTGGAATAAGGATGTTGAAATTATGGATGGACATAGTTTTAATGTGGCTGATTATTTGATAAAGCGGGGAGTTGAGTATTGATTAACCGTTCCAAATGATGATACCTAATCCCGAAATACGCCTTTGTAGCCTTAATTTTTGCTAAAATCTCCGCCTGTTTTTTGGGATTTATTTTGCCTTTTGTACCCACTACAATCACATTCTTGGGTGTGTGGGCATCTGAAATAAACTCAAAAACTTTGGTTTTATAGCCAAAATATTCCAAAATTAACGCTCTGATTCCGTCCGTTACCATTTCGGCTTGGCGTTCCAAAAAAATGCCGTATTTCATCAGAAAATCCAGTTCATTTTTGGCTTTATTCTTCTCCATTTCCCTTCTGATTTGTTTATGACAACACGGTGCCACCACAATCAAATCGGACTGGGCGGTGATTCCTTTGAAAATGGCATCATCCGTGGCGGTATCGCAGGCGTGGAGGGCAATCAAAATATTGGTGTCGGCACTGTCGTAATCTTCAATTGTTCCTTGGGCGAAACGTAGATTCTCAAAGCCCGAATTTTTAGCAATATTATTGCATAATTCCACCATATCGGGGCGAAATTCTACGCCCGTTACCATTGAATTTGTCTTTAAAACGTTGGTTAAATAATCATATAAAGCAAAAGTCAAATAACCCTTACCCGAACCCATATCAACCACTTTTAGGGCTTTATCCGTAGGAATTTCTTTTATTAATGAACTCAAAATATCGACATAATGGTTAATTTGTCGGTATTTGTCTTGGGCATTTTTATAAACATTTCCTTCCGAATCCGTGATTTTCAACTCGTGAAGATAGGACTTTTCAGTGGCTTGAATCAGTCGCTTTTTGGTCTGATTATGTTCCAGAGACCCCCCTTTTTTCTTATCTAAATATTCTGTCTTTCGTAAGTTAATCTTTTGGTTATTAAGGTGTTCTATAATTAATTCTGAGTTGGTGGTAAATAATGTTCCTACTTTGAATCCCTCTTCTAAGTATGAATTTATCAATAAAATACCTTCCTGTATATCATGGTTTTTTACAATATCACGGGTTTTGTAACGATAAGTGAAACTCAGTTTCTCTTCCCGTTTTATCAATATTTTTTTAATATAAATATTTTTCAATCCCTCTTCCAAACCTTTGTAATTTCCCAATGAAGTTTTGAGGAAAGAATTATCCAAAATGCTTTCTTGAACTGCTTGAATGTATTGTTGTATTTTAGAATCCATTTTAATTATTTACCCATTCCTAAATAGAGTGATTTAGTCCTTAATTTCTTCCACTCGTACGTTCATTGAAAGTATTTCCATGTTGCCAAATTGTGTAATAAATGCCACATCATTGGCATCACGTCCGTAAGCCAATACGATTCTACCACCCGTTGTGGATTTTTGGATGGCATCAAAGGTGTACCAGCGATTGCCGATGAAGGCTTCAAACCATGCGTGAAGGTCTGAAAAAGGTAAATCTTTCATAAAACCAACCACCATTCGGGCGGGAATATTGATGCTTCGGCAGAGGGCAATTCCAACGTGAGCAAAGTCTCGACAAACCCCGATTTTATTGGTCAAAATATCGTTGGAATTGGTATGTGAAAAAGTATATCCATATTGATATTCAATGTTCTGAAACAACCATTTACGAATTGCTTCAACCTGTATAAATCCAATTTCTATGTTCTTAATTATCTCATAAGCCTTATCTCTAATGAGTTGAGTATCAGACAAGCAATAACGGCTTGGCAAAAGGAATTGTATAGTTTCGGCGGGTAGATTTTCTACTAAAACATAGTCGGCGGTTTCATCTTTCTCTACTTCATTTTCTACCTCTGCAATGGTTTCTGTCGTGATTCTTACATTACCTTCTTGCCAAACCATTCTTTGGCAGGGATTTCCAAACATATCTTGATATGGTTTGATTTCTACTTCGGGCGATATACTCATTTCATCCATCAGAACCGTTTGTCCAGCGTGTGGGCGTGGTCTTAGAATAGTGATAATCGGTGTGGGATAATCTATGTGATAAGCAAAGTCTGTACTTGCTTTTATTTTCATGGCTATTGTGTTATTGAATCGTAACGAATATAAGTAGCCTAATGTTCCAATTTTGGCACTCAATCTTCAATCTCAAAACTCGTCGGTAATTCCATGATGCGGGCATAATTGGCAGGAGCATATTTGTGGCAACCTTCCAAGATATAATTCATATCGCCATGAAAATCAAACTGAAGGTCTGGGTGAAGTTTTGTAAGTTTTTTTAAGATAATATCCGTTCTTTTTGCCACATAATTAGCGAGTGTATCAGACTTGGCAGAATACGTCTTAATCCATTTTAATTGCTTCTCAAAGCATTCTTTTAGCAATTTTATGGTCAATTCTACTTCGCCATATTTATCTTTGGTAACCTTGATGTGACGAGTAATATCCCCGCTGATATACCGCATATCCATCATTAAGTAACCAGAAGAATAATGGTCAATTCGGTAAAGTTTATCAATACTTTTGCGAATATCATCCCTGCGAGATTCCATGGTGTCGCCTGCTTCCACTAATTGAAATTGTAACTGTTGGGTCAGCACTTCATCTTTGGTGATAAGTTTCAACAATAGTTTATCTTTTTCTTTTGAAGGCATTGCTAAGATTGCCTGTTGTAAGTCTTTTTCTAATTTTGCCATTGAAATAATTAGCCTAATGCGTGAATTTGCAACAAAGTTAAGGAATTAGGGGTTAATTAATTTAATGAGCTACAAAGACTCAAAGACACTAAAAAAATAGTAGAACCTTCGTGACTTTGTGGCAGTTCACAAAATGGTTTCAAATGAAAAACAAAGGATTATTTTTTGCTCTACTAATTATTTCCCTCTGGGTAATTTCTTTGGTTTATCTTCTGCATTATAAAATATCGTGGGATGACCCATTGGTGTATATATTTATGCTCGTGCAGACTCACCTTTATACGGGTATCTTCATCACTGCTCACGATGCTATTCATGGGGTGGTAGTGCCTAATAATAAACGACTTAACTATGGGATTGGTTTTGTCTGTGCCACTCTTTTTGCCTATAATAATTACGAAAAACTATCTCGTAAACATCATCTTCATCACGCTCATGTGGTGTCTGACAAAGATCCTGATTATTACGATGGAAATTTCTTTCGTTGGTATCTCAAATTTGCTTTGGAATATGTTACAATTTGGCAGATTTTGTTCATGGCAGTTACTTACAATATCCTAAAATTATTCTTTCCGATGGAAAATCTTATTGTATTTTGGGAGGTTCCAGCCATTCTTAGCACTCTTCAATTATTTTATTTTGGAACGTATCTACCCCACCGTGGTGAACATCAGGTTACGGATAAGTTTAAAGCTCGCAGTCAGCAATTAAATCATTTTAAGGCATTTATTACGTGTTATTTCTTTGGTTATCATCACGAACACCACGCCTATCCCTATTTGCCGTGGTGGTCTTTAGCAGCAGCCAAAGAGCGAGAAGATGCCCTATAATTGCTTTCAGAACGCTATTTGGCACTATTATTGCTCAATGCTTATTAAAAACATTTAAACCGCTTGTCTAAATTATACCCTGTTCCCATCAAAAGCTTTATAATTAAAGTTACGATGTCGTAGATAAAAGAGCTTATTGAAATCTAAAATAAGTTTCAAAATCTAAATAGCCATCGTATTAGCCCTCCGTAGTTTTATAAATTCTATAATCAAACTTTTAATACAAAAGTCTAAGTAATAATTTAGTGTCTAACAATTAACCGCCATTAATTGGTAAAACCAATGAAAAATCATTTACCCGTTTTCGGAAGACGGGCAGGGTGTTCACTATCCAAACTTGTGAGGAAAAACCTATTTGTCTATATTCCTATTATTTTTCTGTTTAACCTTATCAATTTGAATGCTCAGGTTTCGGGAAGAGTCTATAAAGACTTTGATGTAAACGGTGTTTGGGACAGTACCGCCACACACTTCGACCAAGGGCGTGCGGGGGTGTTAGTAGAAGTTTTTGATAAAAATGGAGTCTTGAAAGGCTCTGCTACAACTGCTATTTCAGGCAAGTATCTTATCCCAAATGTTACTGGGAATGTGCGGGTTCATTTCAGGTTGCCTTCTTTTTATACTGATGGATTTATTACAAAGTCTAACCAAGCAAGTCAATCAAATATTCAGTTTGTTACGGCTCCCAATAATGGCGTGGATTTAGGATTAAATTTTGCCGATGATTATTGTGGAGAAGATCCCAAAATTGTTGTACCGTGTTATACTGTGGGTATTGCCACTACTCCTGCTGCTGATGCTGGTTTGGCACTATTCAATTACTCAGCTTCTGGCACTGACTACAGCCAAATCAAAATGCCCAACGCCACTTTGAGTTATATGGGGTCCACATGGGGAGGGGCATATCAGAAAGAAACTAATTCCTTTTTTACGGCGGCTTTTATGAAACGCCATTCCAATTTTGGTGTGGGTGGAACGGGAGCAATTTATCTTACCAAAAATGTTTCTGATGTACCAAATTCATCCACAGAACTGTATCTTGATTTGAATGCTTTGGGTTTTGATACGGGTTCAGATTCGCACTCAGCACCTGATTATCAAGCAGATACTATTAATCCGAGAGGTAATCCGTTTGATGATGTAGGAAAAAAATCATTAGGAGATTTAGATATTTCTTATGATGGGAAATATTTATTTGTGGTAAATCTTCACCAAAGAAAACTATACAGAATTTTTATCGATAACCCTCGCAAACCCACAGGCACAATCACAGCGGCAGACGTTACCACATGGGACATTCCCAGTGGTTTTGATGAAGTGAATAAAGGGGTTGGTCGTCCGTTTGGGCTTTTGGTTAGGCAGGAAAAAGTATATGTAGGGGTTGTTTGTGATGCTTCAATCTCGCAGGATACCGCTGATTTGAAAGCTCGTGTATATGAAATGAAACCTGATGATGCCATTCCCTCTTGGAAATTAGACATTGAGTTTCCCCTCAGTTATCGAAAAGGAAGAGCCACTTGGGAACGCCCAGAATCTGAGTATTGGAAACCCTGGATTTCTGACTGGTGGGTGCCAGGGCAACCCGAATATTTACGAGGAAAACCAGATGTTACGGTTGATAAATATATTTCATATCCGATGCCATTAATTTCAGATATTGAAATTGATACAGATGGTTCAATGATGGTGGCTCTCACCGACCGTTTTAGTCATCAAGTACGTTTTGCGGGAGTTGATGCCCGAGGAAAACATCACGGAACGTTTGGTTTTGACTCACGTTTGGGAGGTGACCTTATAAGAATTGGACGTTGCGATGGCGTGAACTGGACATTAGAAAATAATGGAACGGTATGCGGAGCCGCTTCGGGTGGGAAAGATAATAATCAAGGACCAGGAGGCGGAGAATATTATCACGGGGATTCCAACGAGCCCCTCGGGCATTTCGAGTTGAGTGTTGGTTCATTGTGTTTCAGACCAGGCTCACGAGAAATTTGTCTTGCTTCAACGGATCCAATTAACCCATATTCTGCGGGTATTACGTGGCTTGATAATGAAAAAGGTAATAAGAAACGTGTCTTGGAAATTATTTCAGAATTAGATGATATCATCATCGGTGCTCCCGTTCAGTTTGGTAAAGCCAGTTCACTGGGTGATATTAATATTATTTGTGCGGTTTCGCCGCTCGAAATTGGTAATCGTGTGTGGCGTGACGATAACGGAAACGGTGTTCAAGATGCTGGGGAATCAGGAATTGCTGATGTTTTGATGGTATTGGTCAATAATGCTAACCAAATTGTGGGCAGAGACACCACCGATATTAATGGTGTTTATTCTTTCAATCATTTGAATGTGGTTGATACCGTTGGCGTAGGAAAATCAGCTCGTTTAGGTCCACAACCCAAAACAAATTATACCATCAGAGTAAAAGGGAAAATATTGAGTTCTTTGCCTGTTGCCAGAGGTGGTCGGGTTGCGGCTTTTGGTACGGAAGTGATTAATGACGGGGGAAAATTAATTGATGATAATGTCTTAGGAAATTCCAATAAAGGCTCTGGTGCACTTCAAGATTTGTTGGATTCTGATGGTATTCTTGACCTGAATGATGGAATAATTAATCTTACCACCGAAGGAGTAGGAGAGTCTAATCACACGTATGATTTTGCCTACTGCCCACTGCCCAAGGCTGATTTGGTCGCTCAAAAAGCTACCTGCGACGCTATTACCGACACACTGTTAAACAATGCCAGTATTACTCTATCTAATTTACAATTTGCTCAAAAAGTGGGTTATTCATTAGGCTCGGTCTATACTGGACCTGTTTTTGCGGATGCCAAAGATTTGAATTTTCAAACTGTCTTCAAGATTGATAGCCTCTTAGGTGGTGCCACTGACCAAATCTACACGGTGCGGATTTTTAATGGGAGTGATAGTTGTGCCAGAGATATTCAAGTAACCGTGGAAGGTACTGTTTGTCTGCCTTGCCAAATTACAGGTACTGCCGATGCCAGTTCTATACTGGTCAATAATAATGGAACACCGTCTGACCCTACTGATGATTACTTTACAGTGAAGGTACAAGCAAATGCTACCAATGCAGGAGCGGCAGATTTGTATGAAGTAGTGCTTAATGCGAATGCAAACGGAACGGGAGGAACAGTGCTAAATCCAGGTGGAACCTATTATAATCAACCTGTAAAAGTAGGTTTAGGAAAGGAATTAAAGGCAAATAGTCAGGCAATAAAATTGACGGTTAGAGATGCCATAAAGCCAGCCTGTGTTAGTTCTGTGGACGTTCAAGCTGACCCTTTCAGATTGGAATGTAAAACAGATATTTGTTTGCCTTTGAAAGTGGGGAAGTTGTGAGGTTTGAGCAGTGAGTAAGTGAGCAGTGAGGAAAAAAATACTGTAAAGAAAAAGCGAATCTTGGAACTCAAATTCCAAAGATTCGCTTTTATTTGCTCATTGCTCATTGCTCATTGCTCATTGCTCATTGCTCATTGCTCATTGCTCATTGCTCATTGCCCATTGCTCATTGCTCATTGCTCATTGCTCATTGCTCTTTGCTCGTTATTTACTTCGCTCAATTGTAAACTGCACCAGACCCGCCAGAGACGTTTTGAAGACGGAATCGGGAAAGGTATTTAGAATTGTTTGGGCTTCGGTAACGATATTTTTCATGGCAGTTGTGGCATATTCCAAACCGCCTGACTGCTTAACAAAATCAATTACTTCGGCTACTTTTTTAGGATTTTCGGATTCATTTTTAATGATATTAACCACTCTTCGTTTGGTAAGCCAATCTGCTTGATTCAAGGCAAAAATGAGTGGAAGTGTCATTTTCTTCTCCTTAATATCAATGCCCAATGGTTTTCCAATCTCGGCATCGCCATAGTCAAATAAATCATCTTTTATCTGAAAAGCAATTCCTACTTTCTCCCCAAATAATCGGGCTTTTTCAACCGTTTCAGCATCTGCACCTACCGAACTCACGCCCATCGCACAGCAAGCGGCAATCAAAGTGGCGGTTTTTCTACGGATAATTTCAAAGTAAACTTCTTCGGTAATATCCAATTTACGTGCCTTTTCCATCTGCATTAACTCACCCTCTGCCATTTCTTGAATGGCATTAGAACCAATTTTCAATAACTCAATATCATCATTGTTGAGTGAAAGTAATAAGGCTTTTGATAATAAATAATCGCCCACCAAAACAGCGATTTTGTTCTTCCAAAGGGCGTTTATTGAAAAGAAACTTCGGCGATAATTAGATTCGTCCACCACGTCATCATGCACGAGCGTTGCCGTGTGGAGTAGTTCAATTAGGGCAGCACCACGGTAAGATTTTTCGGAAATATTACCCATCAATCCTGCCGTCAAAAACACAAACATCGGTCTGATTTGTTTCCCTTTCCGTTGAACGATGTAACTCATGATGGTGTCCAACAGTCTAACTTTTGTTTTCATTGAAGCCCTAAACTTGCCTTCAAAGGCTTTCATCTCTTCGGCAATCGGTGCTTGTATTTCCTTGATTGATAAACTCATTAAGTCAATTTGAAAATTCTATAATTTAAAAATTTGGAAATGGTATCCCTAAATCTTTATATCGATTGAATTATGTCAAATGGTTTAAATTAAATTAATAATGCCAAAATTACGATATAATACAAAGACTTGTACACCCTCTAAAATATTAACCATAATTTCTTTTTTTAGTTCGTTATTGATAGTCCCATTTATTATTAAACGGAAGTATAAACTATTTGGCGGATTACCCCATCCCAACCGAAGCGTCGGTCGCTCTTCCCCTTGAAGGGAAGGGCTTCAATCTGGCTCAAAGCCCCTCTCATTAAGGAGAGGGGCGACCGACGCTTCGGTTGGGGAGAGGTTAATTCGCCAAATGCTTTACAGTTCCGAAAAAGAATGAAAAGTAAAATGATAGGTAGTCGTTCGTATTTCGATGCTTGGGATTTGAAAATAAAGGGGTGGCACAGTTTTGAACTGTGCCACCCCTAATGTTTGATTATTTTCCAATTTTACTCACAGCAACTTTCGCCGAAGAATCCACAATAACAGGCGTTTTTTCTTGCCAACCCATATCTACTTCCACGCTTGGTAAGGCTTTTTTCAAGGCATTCACACCCGCTTGCGTAACTTTGGTTTGCCAGCAATAAACTTTCTTCAAGCCCTTCAATTTGGCTAATTCCTTGATTCCTACGTCAGTTATTTTAGTGTCAAAAAGGTTGATATATTCCAGATATTTCAAGTCCTCTAATTGGGCAATTCCTGCATCCGTAACGGCAGTATGTTCCAAATTCAGACGAGTCAGATTTTTTAATTTGGCAATATCTCCTAATGATTTATCAGTAATTTTTGTATTACCCAATTTCAACCAAACAATCTGGTCGGAAAGGTTGGAAATCAAACCGATTTTTGAATCATCCAAACTACGAGCGTTGATAAAATTTACATCCAAGAAACTTTGGTCTTTCGCCACGGGCATCACAATCACATTCAAATCGGTTAATTTCTTGATGTCTTTTTCAGAAGCTGCTGATATTTTTTCACTAAAAACGGGTGAAATGGTTTCGCCCCCGCTTGCTGATGTTGCCAATACTGTTCCACCTGCCAAAGCAGCCAAAATAGGTTTTATCTTTTCATCGGGCTTGGTTTGAGCTACTTTTGTGTCAAATTTTGCCCCTTCTTTTATCCACCAATGCACCAAGGCAATTTCTTGTTCGGTCAGTGGTGTTTTGCCTTTTGGGGGCATATGATGTTCATCGTTCATATCCAACAAAACCCGTTTCAGCATCTCCGAATTTTCGGGGTCATTGGCTTTAAAAATCGCTCCGTGTTCGCCGCCTTTGGTCAATAATTCCACCTTATCCATCCGTAGTTGCCCTTTTATTTTGTTCTCATTGTGGCAAGACCAGCATTTTTGTTCCATCACGGGGGCGATAATGTCTTGATAAACAAGGGCTTGCTCAATGTTTTCAATCTTCTTGACTCCGCCCGTACCACTCGTGCGTGGAGGCAGTCCCGCAATGCTACGGAAAGGTTCGGGCGTGTAGGTGTATAGGTAATCTTCGCCGTGGGTCATGTTGCCGCCGAGGTGTCCCGTACCCGTTAAAAGAATTACTAAACCATAAATTGAAGGCATATAAACTTTTTTCAAATCAGCATCGTGTTGCCAGTTTTTCTTCATATACCAAGCTCCCAAAGCCACCAAAGCCACACCAATGCCCATCCATTGATGCCAGAAAAGGGTATCTTCGCTATATTCACCCGAAGAGGAGAGGAGATAGCCAAAAACGCAGGAGATAATCGCAAAAATCATTCCCCACCACAAAATAGGAGCAACGGCGGGTTGGAGAACTTCCAAGCCTTTTTTGCGAGAAATAAATTCTAAAATAGCGGCAATCATCAACATACCGATGGGTAGGTGAACCACCACGGGATGAAAATGTCCAAAAAACATTGCCCAATCAGAAGGGGCGGAGGTTTGTAAAAGCATTATGTTTCGATGTTCGGTTATTGATGGTTGTTTTTTAGGAACTGAAAAACAATAAGTAGACGTTTTTTAAATGCCCTTTTTTGCACCACTCTACGTTGCGGAATGCCGCCCAGATTAAATCCTCATTTAGCGATGCTAAACTGCGGCGACCGTCGCACGGTTTTATCGCCTTGATTGGCACAAAAAATAACATTTAAAAATTCATCCACTTATTATTTTCCCGTTCCTTAGAATTTATCCAATTATTTATTTTCCATTCCTTATTTGTAAATATACTCAATTTATGCCAACACAAAAAGCCCTGTTTATCGCTTTATTTTATGACGATAAACAAGGCTTTTTAGGTGTAAAATGTGGATTTGTATAGAAGAATAGTCGAGTATCAACGTCGAGGAGGTTCAAAACCTCCTCAACGTTATTTTCCTTGTAAATCATAATAGAACCAAAAATCTTATTGTTCTTTCTCTATGCTTCCCGTATCAGTAACGGTTTTACTTATTGAGGTGGGGGTGCCTCGATAGATAATTTTGCCTGTGTTGTTACTTTTAGCAATCAAATTATTGTTTGCATTCACTTCGGCATAACTTTCATCTTTTACTTCAATTTCTACTTTATCACTCTCTAAATCAAAGGCTTTCAAGGAGGCACTGTTTGATAATTTTGCCTTTATTGATTTCGCCGAACCGCTAACTGTAAGGCTGTTTTCACTGAGTAGTTCGATGTCTAAATCGTCCATTTTGAAATCTTTTACCACACATTCACCCGAACCATTTTTCATCATTATACCTTTTAATTTGGGCATTGTAATATAAATTCTTGTAACATCATTTTTGATTTCGAGGGTATTGTTTTTTACTTCGTACTGTAATTTGTCACCTTCTTGAATTTTTACTTCAAATTTGTCGCCTTCTTCAATAATAATATTACAATCATTGGTTATTTTAATATTCTCAAAGTCTTTAATATCAAGAGTTTGCATTCTGTTTCCATCTTCATCTTCAGTTACTTCGGTAATGGTTCTGTTGATGCAGATTAGTTCGCCATCCTTCGTGAATTTCCAGAGCGAACCTTTAAATTTATCGCCATTTTGTTCATCCCAATATTGTCTATCTAAGGTATTGGTAATAAAACTGGCAAATTCACGAGTCATTGAAAAGGGTTTGTCGTAAGGAATAAAAATCTTGTTACGCAATCGTTGATCTCTGTAAATGGCATTTTCTTTCAATTCAAATTCCTCATCAAAAACAATGATAGAATCCTTTTGAACAACACTATAATTGGTCATTAAAGCATTTTGTTCAGCATCTTGCTTGGTTTTTCCGTCTGCCGAAAAAGTTTGTTCCAATTTGATATTACTTCCTTCATAACCTTCTATCTCAGTTCGTGCGTATTGATTATGTTCGGAAGAATTCCCTTTCACGTCAAAAACGGGTATTTTGGGGTCAATCAAATAATTGGTAATTTTTTCTACGGAAGATGTTTTAGCAAAATTTCGGGCATAACGTACTCCCGTGTACATAGATACAAACAGACCAATCAAAAACACCCCCAAAGCACTTTGCCAAACGGTGGGCGTAAAGAGATTTTTACGGATAATTAATGAAATACCTGCCCAGCCAATCACAAATGCGGGTACGACTGAAGCTAAGAAACCACCAAAAATCATCAACGGAGAAGCATCCCTACCCATCAAACCCACGGGAAGATTGAAAAATAAAATATGACCATCGTCTAATGCTGAAACGCCCACAAATAAGCCAAAGAAAAGTGCTAAAATCGTCACGATTCCCGTAAACGTCATTATACCGCCCACAAAAATTCGTCCTGCCGAAATTAAAAATTCTGCAAAAGGTCCTAATGCCTTGAAAACCCGTGAGATAACTCTGAAAGGAAGTAATAGTAAACTACTCAAAGTATTTTCGGTTTTGTCTTCAACGTTAGAGGTTTTTCTGATATTTGATTCGATATTTTCGAGCGTAATGGGTTCGCCCGACATTTGCATTTTATCAGTCAAAGTCTTGGCTTCGGGAGCTATTACCCACAAAATCAAGTAGATAATAATTCCCGACCCGAACAAAAAGATGCTCAAAACCGACACAAAACGCAATATTCCCAAATCCCAGCCCGTGAAGGATGCAATGCCACTCATAACGCCACCCAAGACTTTTTCATCGGGATTTCGGTAAAATTTACGGATGCGGTCATCTTCTTCCAGAGCTGGATTAGCGGTAAAAGCAATCCAACAAGCCAGGTATAAAATTGCCATTATCCCCGTGAAAGTTCCTCCCGTTATTGGTCCAAACACAAGAAATAAGAATAGAAAAATTAAACGCACCAACAGAGGGTCAAGTCCCAAATTATGAGCCAGTCCCGCACAAACGCCTCCTAAAAGTTTGCGGCGGGTGTCTCGGTAAAGTTTCTTTACGCCCGAGTCATATTTGTACTCAGAACTACTTTTTTCGTATTGCGTTTTATGCTCAAATCCATGAGTATCTTTCTTTTTAGAGTCACTTTCGTTAGCTTGACTGGCTTCGGTTTTCTCACCAGCCATCACCAAATCCTCTTCTTCTTGGATGGCTTCAAAGTCCGCCACCGACCCCATCGAAGTAATTAATCCCTCCACATCTTCCAATGAAATGGTTTGTTTTTCATCGGCTTTGCGTTTTTTCCAAAATTTTTCGGCAATGCGTGCTTCGATGTCCTCCACAATTTCTTTTGAACCTTCGTAGGAAGAAAAATATTTCTGAATAGCTTTCAGATAGGTATTCAGTTTCTCGAAGCCGTCTTCTTCGATATAAAATAATGTGCCTGCGATATTGATTGATATGGTCTTTTTCATGTTGATTTCGATGTTTGATGTTCGTTGCTTGTTATTCGATGTTTGTTGTTCGATTTTCGATGTTCGGTTTTTTTACGAACATCAATCATCGAAAATCGAACATCGAATCAAGGATTATGATGATGAAATGAATCTTGAATAATTTGATTGACTGAACCTTGGAGTTCCACCCAGGTTTCTTCAAATTGAGCTAAAAAGGTTTTGCCAGTATCGGTCAAAACATAATATTTTCGGGGAGGTCCCGAGGCAGATTCAATCCATTTATAATCCAAAAGCCCCGAATTTTTCAGCCGAGTCAGTAGCGGGTATAATGTTCCTTCCACCACCATAATTTTGGCGGAGGTCAATTCTTCGAGCATATCGGAGGCATACACTTCGCCCCTCGAAATAATGTGTAGAATACAGAATTCTAAAATTCCTTTTCGCATCTGCACTTTGGCGTTTTCTAAATCCATATTTAATTAACGGTTAACGGGTAACGGGTGAACGGTACACGGGAGAGAAAAGAGAGATGATAACTGAGTTATGGAAAAAATTTATCTGCTTCGCCCCGTTTACCTTTTTACCGTGTACCGTTCACTTTTTTTACAAAGATATAAAAAGGTACTATGTAAAGCAAGGTACTATGAGAAAAAAATTAGCGAGCCTTAAAAAGGTTCGCTAATTCATATCACTAACACACCAAAATATAATCGTGGCTTCAAAAGATTTTTATTCCACCACAACCTATTTTATATTTTTAGGTACGTAAAACGTACTCAGTACTTCTTTTTTTGTTAATTAATAAATTTACAAAATAAAATTAATTAATGCATCACCGAATAATAAGTTAGTTTAGTATTCTATACTGTTATATAACAAACTTAGAAACATAACCTGACTTATCAAATATCTACTTTAATTTTTTACCATAAAAACTTAATATTATTTAATTTATTGACATTTGATAATTTTTAAGTGTTTATACTTAAAAATTCACACTTAGCTTTCCGAAGACAAAACGTCCGTTGTATCCACCTTGGTTTGGTTGGAACAGTAAACGACCACGGTTTGAACCATCACGGCTGGCGTTATAGTCAATTGAACCCTGTGCGTTACGAGGGTCAATATAAATTTGGTCTGGATAAACATCAAATATGTTATTTGCACCAATTGAGGCGTACAATATTTTTGAAAGTTTATAACCTACCACTAAATCCGAAATCCATAAGGCACTGAAAGTTTGGTCAATTGGTGCGGTTACACCATCACCATAGTTGAATTGTGTGTTCCAATAAGTTCCATTTGTTCTTTTTGCTAATGGGTCAACCACGTTTCTAAATTCTGTTTCACCAAAACGTACCGCTCTGAATGTTACATCCAATTTGCCAATGTTATAAGCCGCACTCAAATTCCACTTGCTTCTTGGTAAATAGGTTTCAATTAAAGCATATTGTTGTCTGTCAAACAAAGCCGTACGATACCATGTACTTGGATTGGCGTTAAGGTCATTATTTCTTGCGGCATCAATTAAAGGCGTACTGTTCAAAGCCGTTACTTCATTGTTGTTGAAGTTTAAAGCTGCTGATAATACTAATTTGCCTTTGCCAATATTGATGCGTTCCGTTGCCACTATGTCGATACCTTGTGTACGAGTGTTCACGGCGTTTGCAAAGAAACGAACGTTATTCACGCCTGGAAACTGTGTTGCATCCGTAATACCCAATTGAGCCCGTGAATAAGCACCTGAATAAACAATACGGTCTTTGATGTCAATTTGATAAGCATCAACCGTCAAGGTCAATGAATTAGCAATTTTTGCCGTCAAACCCAATGACAAGTTTACTGATGTTTCAGGACGAAGTGCATCTACGCCTACTGTTTTGCGAGCAATATCATTTTCATTATTTACCGTCAAAGTGTTTGATGGCAAACCGTTGATAAACTGCGTTGAAGTATTTTGGAAATAACGTTGGTGCAAAGATGGAGCTCTGAAACCCGTACTTGCCGCACCACGCAATGCAATGTTATCTGTTATCTGTAAACGTGCCGATAATTTACCGTTAATGGTTGAACCAAAATCACTAAAATTCTCGAAACGACCTGCTGCACCAACTAACAAACGACCTTTTTCTGCTTCAAAATCTGCATAAACCGATACGTTGTCACGGCTTCTGTCGGTAGCATCATTAGGCTGATATCCTGGAAATACTTGTGCCCCTGGGGCAGCCGCTATTGTTCCTGGCGAAGGTCCGCCCACGGTGAGTGGTGCGGTTGGTCTTAATACAGGGAAACCCACATAAGAATTAACTTCACCCGCCATAATTTGGAATCTCTCCAATCTGATTTCACCCCCAAAAGCCATGTTGATGTAATTAAAACCACCCACTTTTTGGAAATTACGAGAGAAATCCAAGTTGAACGTATTTTGCATAAACGATAATTGACCCGCATCAAAAGTTGTTTGTAAGGATGCAGGAGCAGCTAAAGTAGCATTTCCAGAATTGAAAACGGTAAACTGGAAGTTGTTATTTCCGTAAACATTACTCAAATCCATCGACCATTCGCCGATTTTGGTTTTGTATCCCGCAATCAAAGATTTATCATAAATATCCGACTGAATCCCTGGCAAGAAACCATCCTGATACAACAATGAACCATCAGCAGCCAAAGGTTGCTGTTGTCTGGCTACTGGAATACGATTGTTTCCAAAACCCTGACCCGTGCGGTAAGTATAGCCACCTGAGAAATAAATTTCTGATTGTGCATCCAAAGGAATACTTCCGTTAGCAAAAATACCATAATTACGAGCCGATGAATTACCGAAAATCATGTTTTCACGATTGTAATTACGGCTCTGTGCCAAAGCGGCATCATCAGCCACCAATTTGGTTCTGAAAGCATTTTGGTCTTGTCCTGCTGGTGTGGCTGGGAAAGATCCGTTTCCTCCCAAATAAATAGTTGGAGCATTGTCTAAACCTGTACGGCTGGTGTTGCCACGGTCGTTATATTGAGCCGCAATCATCAATGAGCCTTCTTTTCCTAAACGGAATCCTTTTGAAAAATCAAACTGTAAAACTGAGCCATCTGTAATGCCATGGCTATGATCTATAACACCACCGCCCAATTTTGGAGCTGTGTATTTCAAAGTCGTTAGGTTTGTGCCATACGTCAAAGAAGCAGAAGTACCTGTGTAACCTTTTTTCAAAACAATGTTAATAACCCCCGCAATGGCATCTGAACCGTATTGAGCGGCTGCACCATCACGCAAAACCTCGATACGCTCGATGGCGGCAACTGGAATTGCGTTCATATCCGTACCCACTGACCCACGACCAACCGAACCGTTGATATTGACAAGGGCAGTGTTATGACGACGTTTTCCATTCAATAAAACCAACACTTGGTCAGGACCTAAACCACGCAAAGAAGCAGGGTCGATGTGGTCGGTTCCATCGGTAACCGTCTGACGGTTTGAACTGAACGAAGGAGCAACAAAGTTTAAAATTTGTCCAACGTCCACCTGTCCGAAAGACTTTAATTCTTTCGTATTGATAACATCCACGGGTGTGGCAGTCTGAATGTTTGTACGAGCAGTTGCTGAACGTGAACCAATTACGGCAATTTCTTGGAGCGTTGAAGTGCTTTCAGAAATGGTAATATCTTGTGTAGTAAAATCTGTTCCTGAAACGCTAATTGATTCAGAACTTTTGGTTTCATAACCTACCGAAGAAACTTTGATGCGGTATGAACCAGCGTTTAAACGCAACGTAAATGAACCATTGGCATCAGTGGCAGTTCCTGACGAACGACCCTCAACAACAACCGAAGCTCCTGGAATTCCTTGTCCAGTGGTTACATCTTTTACCATACCTTTTATGCCTTGTGCAAAAAGCGAAATACCACTCACCGAAAGTAACAGTGTAAACAGAATTAATTTGGAAACCTTGTTCATGAAAATGATTTTAGTGAAAAATTAGAAAATGGATTTGTCAAGGGATTCAATATGACGTAATTATCCGAAGATTAGCGGTATTATGAATCACACACTAATATTTAACTCAAGATTAATTATAAAAGTTATTAACTGACAAATGTATGTCAAAATGAGTTGAAATACTTATAGAGAACGACACCACCTATTGGAACGAAACCTAAAAGGTTTTTGAGGATTCTAAATCTGACAAGTTATGTCGCACTCTATATCCTTCCTATCCTTCAAAAATACAAAACCTTCTTGGGTGCTATTGGTTAAACAGAGAAGACAGGGGGGCATGGTTTTGAACCGTGCCACCCCTAATAAATATTCATATTAGTAGCTCTGTATTAATGGCACTACCTATGACAAAGATATGAATAATTGGTTGTTCAGAAATCCGACATTATTTTTCTCCCCAAAAATAGAAAATACTTGTTTTGTAAAAATTTAAAGGCTAAAATTGCAACGTGAATTATTTACATGATTTACAGACAATGATATAGCTATTTATTGTCTCCCATCAAAAATATCCTTACCCCTCATAAAATTAGCGTATCCTTACCCCTTTAAATTATACAACGACTTTGAACTAAAAGTACGTTGTTCTTTCAATGTGTCAATCATCTTTGGCTTTGGAAGCACTATGTCTAATTTTTAATTTTTTAAACCCCTAATTTTAGAAATGATTGAAATCTCCGTCGTTTGGTTGTGGACAGGCTGATGCTTGTGTTACCGCCTCCAATTGGTTTTGCTTCACAGCCATTGGACAAAGACCAATCCCCCCTTTTTGAAGCAAAAATAAGTAAGAAGCCGTTTTAAAATATATTCTGAATAAAGTCTGATGGTATTTTTTGAGTAGCGGAATCATATTTTTTTAAGGAATATACAGCGTATCTTGTGTAAAAAATATGGTTTGGATAGTCAGAATAAGACAATCAGAATTTGTCGTAAGATATTTTAAAACGGCTTCTAAGTCGTTAAGTCAGTCATTAAGTTATAAGTCGTTAAGTCGAGAGGGTAGAAATTGTCAAAACAGTTACTAAATTTAATTATGACTTACGATTTAATGACTTACGACTTAACGACTACCTAAAAAAACAAAACCCTCCTGAAAATCAAGAGGGCTGTAAATCAATAAAGTTTCTAAAGTAAGGACTTTAAAAGTGTTTACACACTTGGTTTAATTCAACGTCTTTTTTATTGGTAAACGGGAAAGGGTGAACGGTACACGGATTTGGAGGAAAAAAAATCAAAATTTTCACATAAATTAAATGGTCAAATCCTTTTACCGTTCCCCGTGAACCGATATGGCTTATTTAATTTCAAAATATATCGGTAACGTGTGCCATGAGTTTACATTTTCACCGTCTTCCATTGCAGGAATCCACATAGGCATCATTTTTACTACTCTTAGGGCTTCTTTGTTACAGGCTTCTGTCAAACCTTTCACTAAGTAAACTCTGGAAAGTTGACCTTTTGCATCAACCATAAATCTAACAAAAACTTTTCCTTTCACTAATTTTCCATTTCCTTCGGGTATTTGGATATTTTTCTCAAAAAATTTCCTCATCGCATTTTGTCCGCCCGTAAAAATAGCGGGAGTTTGCGGAATGGCATAAATAGTATCTGGCTCAATAGTTTCTTCGACAATCACGGGGGCAGTGTTCATTTCAACCACTATTGTTTTTCCATCAATTATAATTTCTTTCTTTTTCTTGATGGGGTCTTTTATTATTTCCACAATGCCCGAGGCTTCTGCGATTTCATCAATATTGCTGGTAATGGTTTTGTCTGAGTTATCAGTAATATCTTGTCTGACTGTGAAATCTGAGCTTGTGCCAAAAACGATTTCATCTAATAAAGCATCTTTTTTGTCCTTGGTATTAAGCTCATTTTCCCAAGCATTCTGAATGGCTTTTGCCACATTAGAAGCATACAACGCCCGTGCAGAGGGTTTACCCACAAATGCCGAAGACCAGCGTTGAGCTTCGGAAAGGTTGGCATTGACGATGAAACAGATAACTAATAGTAACTTTTTCATAAGATTTATAGTAAAAGTGAACGGTAAACAGTTCACGAAATTCAATTCACGATTGAAATGGATATTTTAATCTACAGTTTGATTTTTTTGATAATGGTAAAAGGTCAAAAGCCTAAGGGTGAAAAGGTTGAAGGAAAAACTAAACTTACAGTAAAAACTAAGAATTGGAACTCCATTATTTTAATTATGATTTTCCCTAATTCCTAATCTAAAATCTCAATTTCAAACGGACTGAGTAAAAACTTCCTCCAAACCCCATCTGCACGGATTCATACATTCCGCCCGTTTCTGTATCAACTGGATTTTGCTTGCTTGGATAAACGTTAAATATATTTGAACCATTTAACATGAAATTGATATTCTTTGATAATTCATATCCCAAAGATAAATCAGTAGTGAATTTTGGAGCGTAACGATTTGGCTCATCATTGGCTAAGTAATAATCAACAAACTCCATGGAAGAGAACCCCGTCAGTCTAAGCCCCGCCGAAATTTTATTGATTCTATAGTTTACTAATCCGTGAACTTTATATTTTGGAGCAGCATAAGTAACCAAAGAACGTTGTCGTCTGTCTAAAAACAAATCTTCTTGTCCTTCCAAACCTGGTGAAACATTGATTTTCGTGATGGCAATATCGTTATAATTAAATGCCAAGGAAGATGTTAATGTACCCTTTCCAATGGTGGCAGTATAATTTCCTACCAAATCAACTCCGTAGGTTTGTGTATCTAAGGCATTGAAAAAACCCGCTGCTGATATTACATCCAATTTATTAAAAGCATCAGTAACTATCTGGTTAAATGCAGGGAAGTTACCCGTCAAAACCATTCGGTTGGTTATTCCAACTGAATAAGCATCTACGGAGAATGACAATTTTTTGTTTGGCTGAAATACAAAGCCTAAACTTCCGTTGAGTGACTGTTCTTGTTTTAAAGAAGGTACTCCATAAGCCTTTGCAATATCACTTTTATTGTTGGCAATTAGCCTTTTTACGTATTGTTCTTCGCCTGTTTCATCCGTAATTAAGTCGTTAATAATACTTCCGTAATAAACCTGAGCCAACGAAGGGGCTCTAAATCCAGAACTGAGTGAACCCCTGAATGAAAGAGCATCCGTAGCGATAATTCGAGAAGCAATTTTTCCTGTTAATGTACCGCCAAAGTCGGAATAGTTTTCATAACGAAGAGCCGTCGCAATCAACCATGAATTAGTAAGATTAACTTCCAAATCACCATAAACTCCAAAGTTGGTTCTCGATGCTTGAACCACGTTTTCGGGTCTTACGCCTGGTAAATTTTGAGCCGCACCAACTGCTATAATACCTCTATCTTCGTATCTTTCCCATGACGATTCTTCTCCTCCAACAATATTATAGCTATCAGTTCTGAATTCAGAACCTAATGAAATATTTACGCCTGATAATACTTTTTTAAGGTTTTTAGTAAAAGTCAAACCTGATGTATTTTGAGATAAATTATAGCCACCCGCATCAAAAGAAGTTTGATAAGTAGCTTTATTCAAAACCTGTGAAGGATTTATCACATTGACTGACATTAAACTCACGCCATTTTTGCCGTAAGTATTGTATAAATCAATTTCCCAACCGTTATTGGTCTTGGTTTTGAGTCCTAATGCCAAATTGACATCACTAATTCCAGAGGTCGTTCGTGGTTCATAACCATTAGGAAATACTGCTTGAACATTACTTGGACTATCCGCTAAAACGGTAAACCCTTGTGCTTCGGTTGAACGAAAATTAAATCCACCCGTTGAATAAAATTTTGTTTTCGCAGAAAGACTTATTTCAGAATTCAAATAAATACTGCTATTGGTGTATTTAGTATCACCAAATAAAGTTCTACCAAGTTGCCCGTTTGCATCAACAAATTCGGCATCAGCCTTTCTCAATGTTTTTGCTTTGGATAAAATTTCACCCGTCAAGTTCAAAAAACCAGTTTCACCAATTTTTAGTCCATAATTTACGCTTGGATTAAGCATCAGACCATCGCCCTGGGTATAAATACCAGAATTAATACTACCTGTCAATTCTTTGGTTGAAGATTTTAATACTACGTTGATTACTCCTGCAATGGCATCTGAACCGTATTGGGCAGCAGCACCATCTCGCAAGATTTCAATATGGTCGATTGAACCCACTGGAATAGAGTTTAAATCCGTTCCTGTGTTGCCCCGTCCACGAGTACCATAAACCCCAATTACTGCCGATTGATGGTATCTTTTTCCGTTTAGAAGTACCAATGTTTGGTCGGGACCTAAACCTCTTAATGAAGTGGGGTCAACATGGTCTGAAACATCCGAACCCGACTGCCGATTTGAATTGAACGCTGGTACTAAAAAGTGAAGTATTTGGTTCAAGTCCATTTGCCCAAACGATTGTAACTGTTCTGAAGAAATTACATCAACAGGAGCAGTTCCTTCATTTTTCCCACGCCCTTCGGTGGCACGGCTACCTACAAGAATCAAAACTTCGTCTTCGGTAGCGTCTGTGGATTCGGTCATTGAAATATCAGGCATTGTGATAACCGAAGTGGCAGGAACAACGATAGAAATGACTTTTTTTTCATAACCCGAGAAACTAATAACGAGTTTGTAATCGCCTTTCGGAAGTTTGAGGGAATAATTGCCCTGTAAGTCTGTGGAAGTGCTGTAAGATGAATTTTCGATGGAGACAGATGCTCCAACGATGCCTTCTTTAATGTCGGCATCAATTACTTTACCTTTGATGCCTTGTCCGAAAGTTGAGGCACAAAAAAATAGAAAAACAATGATTAGTTGTGTTAGTGGAAATAACTTTTTCATGATGAGTAAGGGCTATTATTTTAGAAACTTTGTTTATGGGTAAACAGTACAAAATGAATGGTAAATAAGGAACAGTGGCAATGATTTTACTTATATTCAAAACCGTTTACTACGTACCGTATTGTACATTACAAGTTGAGTGCCAAATGCTAATATTTTGAAAATTATATAAAAAAATAACTCACAAGTAATTGAAATACAGGGAGATAATGAAATTATAATCTTTTAAAAAATACTTAGTGAGCGTTTGGGAAATACTTTAAATTGGGGTGTTAGTGATTACGAGAACTCGTACAGTTGGACCGATTCATCTGAAAAGAGCATGAATAGTTTTTAGTACAAGGTAAGGATTTGGTGAGCAAATTGATAAAGCATAATGCTGACAGTAAGGAAAATCAGGGCTATACGTTAAAAATTTGGACAATAATTTTTTCAATGAATTTTGAATATGAAGCAAAAAATTCGTGAGCGGATGTTCCAGAAGGGAACAGAATTTTTTGTACTTGGCGGAGTATATTCAGCATTTTAAATAAGACACAAACGTAATAAATCTAAAGCACAAAGTCAAATATTTGTTCAAGTATTTTCAATAATTTTTGAAAGTACTGTAATTAGGGGATTAGCCACAATGACAAAAACAAAAATCTTATCTCAAAAACTCATCAATTCACGCCCAAAAATCAACAGTTCATCGGAAATAGGTTCATAAAATTTTATCTACACGGTTATTTTGAACCATAATTAATAAAACAGATACTCCGATGAAAACGCTTACTAATTTACTCGTCTTATTTTTCGTATTAATATTCTCAAAATCATTCGCTCAAACTACTCTGAAAGGAAAAGTGGTTGATGAAAAGGGGAATGGTTTGCCAGGAGCAAATGTCTCCTTGAAAGGTTCGTATGATGGAGCAACTGCGGATGCGGACGGTAATTTTCAATTCAAAACTGTTGAGAAAGGCGAACAGATTTTGAATTGTTCTTTTGTGGGCTATGAGACGTATAGCCAGAAGGTTGTTATGAAAAATGGACTCTTGGAATCGACCTTGAAAATGAAAGAATCTGCCAATGAATTGAATACTGTAACGGTTACGGCAGGAACTTTTGAGGCTTCGGACGAAAAGAAAACTACGCTCATCAAACCCATCGACATCGTTACGACTGCGGGCGGTGGAGCAGACATCACCCAAACTATGACTACGCTCACACCTGGCTCACAACGCAATGGCGAAACTACGGGAATGTTTGTGCGGGGTGGTTCTGCCCAAGAATCTAAGATTTTGATTGATGGTTTGACGGTGCAAAATGCTTTCAATTCGCCTTCGCCCGATGTGGCAGCTCGCTCACGTTTTGCTCCTTTTCAGTTCAAAGGTTCTGCTTTTTCTACGGGTGGATATTCGGCTCAATATGGTCAGGCTTTGTCGGCAGTTTTGCAGATGAACACGACCGATTTAGCCACCGAATCGGGTTATGTTATTAACGCAAACTTGGCTCAAATATCGGCTGGTTACACGCAACTGACTGATAATCATTCTATTAACGGTACAATTGCTTACAATAATCTTACTCCTTTGTTTGCGGTTTATCCCCAAAATATTGATTTCCTGAAAATCCCTGAGCAAATTAATATTTCTACTTCTTATCGTCTGAAACCTTCGGCAGGTTCAAATTTCAAAGCGGATATTATTTATGGGAAAAGTGTTTCGGGCATCCGTTTTCGTGACCAATCCAATAATAATAACTTGACTAATTTTAATCTTAAAAATGATAACCTCTTGATAACCAGTACTTACCAAAACGTTTTGGATGCGGAGGCTCGTTGGGTTTTGAAATCGGGGGCTTCATATTCTTATGATAGTGATGATGCTAAAATCGGGCAAGTGGGTATGGGCAGAATCGAACAACGCACCCAAGGCAGAGCCACCATTACCCGTTCGTTTGAAGGAAATAATAATATTCTTTTCGGAACAGAAGGACATTCGGCTCAGTATGATTTGACAATTGATAAAACGGCTTTGGGAGAAGCTAAAAAATATGATTATTCCTTGACGGATAATTACGGAGCGATGTTCACAGAATCAGAATTTTATATCACTCGTAAATTGGCGGGAAGGGTGGGAGTGAGGGGGGAATATTCTTCACTGGCGGATGGCTTTAATGTTGCCCCAAGATTTTCATTGGCGTATAAAACGGGACAACTTTCTCAAATATCAGCAGCGGGTGGTAAATTCTACCAAACGCCTGACTATCGCTATTATTTCTACAACAAAACCTTACAATATGAGAACGCAACTCATGCCGTTTTGAACTACCAAATCATTAAAAATAAGCGCACTTTTAGGGTGGAAGGTTATTATAAAAACTATGCTAATTTGGTCAGAGAATACCCAAGTCAAGAGGGCTACTTTGATGCTGACCCACAACGTTTTCCGAGCGGAAAAACTGATAATTCGGGGTATGGTTTTGCACAGGGTGTTGATGTATTTTTCCGTGATTCTAAATCCATGAAAAACGGTGATTTGTGGGTTAATTATAGTTACTGCGATTCAAAAAGATTATTCGGAAATTACCTGACCGAAGCACAGCCCACTTTTGTATCCAATCATAATTTGAATGTGGTTTATAAACACTTCATCGCCAAACCCATGATGACGATTTCGGGAACGTACTCATACACGAGCGGTCGTCCGTATTACAATCCCAATAATCCAAATTTCCTATCTGAACGCACCCCAGACGTACATAATACGAGTATATGGATTAATTATTTAACTAATATCAAAGGCAATTTTATGGTCATTTATTTGTCGGTGGATAATGTTTTGGGTACGGAAAGAATTTATAATTATCGCTATTCAGCCGATGGAAAAAATCGTATCGCTATTACCCCAGCCGCCAATAGAATGATAATGTTGGGAACGTATATTACGATTTCTAAAAAGAAGGTTTTGCCCGAAGATATGCGGAAGAATTGATTTTTCGATGCCTGAATGAATTTGTCTGGGCGACCCCGTCTGAATTTGGATTCGTGGGATTTAGGGATTTTTTGGATTAGAAAACCTTTAGAAGCCGTTTTAAAATATCTTACGACAAATTCTGATTGTCTTATTGTGACTATCGAAACCATATTTTTTACACAAGATACGCTGTATGTTCCTTAGAAAATATGATTCCGCTACTCAAAAAATACAATTCAGACTGTCTTATTCAGAATATATTTTAAAACGCTGTATATCCCTTAAAAATATGATTCCGCTACTCAAAAAATACAATCAGACTTTATTCAGAATATATTTTAAAACGGCTTCTTAAAAAAATATGATTCCGCTACTCAAAAAATACAATCAGACTTTATTCAGAATATATTTTAAAACGGCTTCTTAGGAATTAATCCAAATTCAGACGGGGTCGCCCAGACAAGTTCTACTCCCCAAAAAAACAAACTCACGCCGCAAAAACCCTAATTCGTCAGAATTTAATTCATTACGGTTACTTCCCTGACTAATTTTGATTCAAGAAAAACATCAGACAGTCTCCGAGTTTGATTCACACAAAACTAATGCTCTCCTTCGGGGTTGAGGGCTATCAAAAATCATGAAAAAGTTACTCTTAACAATCGCCCTTTTTACTATCGTAAACATTACAAAAGCTATTGACAATGAACGTTTTATGCAAGCTATGGGCATAACGCTCTCGGAAATGGGACAAGCCAAAGATGTGGCGGCTATGCAAGAAGTTGCCAATAAATTTGAGAGAATTGCAGGCTCTGAAACTGCAGAATGGTTGCCTAATTATTACGCTGCCTTGACTTACACCTTGATTTCGATGCGACAAAAAGATGGTGCAGAAATTGATAAATATTTGGACAAAGCAGATTCATTCATCGAAAAATTATCGAAGCAAAATGTAAGTTCACCAGACGAAGTTGAAGTGGTAAAAGCTCAAATTGCAATGATGAGAATTTCGGTAGATGGACAAGCCCGTTGGATGCAATATGGTTCGGCTTTTGAAGGTGCAATTGCCAAAGCAAAAGATATTAATCCTGAAAATCCACGTGCTTATTCTTTGAAAGCTATGATGGTTTATAATACGCCCGCACAATTTGGCGGTGGAGCAGAAAAAGCCTGTCCCGAAATACAAACTGCTATCCAAAAATTCACTAACTTCAAACCCACAAGCCCAATCATGCCTACGTGGGGCGTTGAGCAAGTGAACGGAATGGCGAAGGCTTGTAAGTGACGGTACACGGGAAAGGGTAAACGGTGAACGGTTTTCTGCGATGAGAAATTAAAGAGCAAGATGATATAATCTTTTTCGAATTAATTTGAGGTCAAACCCGTTTTCCGTTTCTCGTTCACCCTTTTACCGAAAAATAACCGTTCACCTTTTACCGATAAGTTAATGAAATTAAGTTTTTGGAGTCGTTTTTGGCTATTGGGTTTCTTTACCGTAATGGCATTTAATGGACATATTTATTTCATTGTGGGCATCCTGCGGGGAAAAGCTAAGTTTAAAGACTTTATTGTAAATATCGTTTACAGCAATATTTTTGATGCTTTTATGATAATTGTGGGATGCTGGATAATGATAAAATGGGGAAAGAAAATCCGATTGGTTTTTCTACGCCACTTTTTCCTTTCACTATTTGCCATTAGTTGTGCTTTTTTTAAGTTTTTTAGTTTTGGTATTCTGTACCAATTATTTAAAGACCAAGAATACACCAACATCAGCAACAGCACCCGTGATTGGTACGATTTGTTATTTACGCTGGGACCAATTTTTGGGATAAATATCGTGTATTATTGGTTCACTCGTGAGCGAAAACAAATTATCAAAATGACTGAGCAGGAATACCAAATCTTACAGATGAATGACCTCAAAACCAAAGCAGAATTGCAGGCTTTGGAGGCGAAAATAAATCCTCATTTTTTGTATAATTCCTTGAATTCGATTGCCTCGCTTGTGCATGAAAATCCCGATAAAGCCGAACACATGGTGATGAATTTGTCAAAGTTTTATCGCTATTCCACAGGGAGAAATAATGAGCATTTTGATACATTAAACAATGAATTAGAGATTGTAAAGACTTATCTGGAAGTAGAAAAAGTGCGATTTGATGAACGATTGAATTATCAAGTAATTTTTGAAAATGAAAAGTTAGAAAACTGTCAAATTCCAAGATTCTTGATTCAGCCCATTGTGGAAAATGCTATCAAACACGGGATTTCTAAACTGGCAAATAATGGGGTGGTGAAAATTAATATTTCGGAAGAAAATAATAATCTAATTATCAAAATTCATGACAATGGCGTGCCTTTTCCAGATGATATTTTTTCGGGCTACGGACTGAAATCTATTCAAGATAAATTGAGACTTTTGTCGGGGGAAAAAGCTACGATGAGTATCGTGAACGAACCCCAAAAAGCAGTTATTTTAAGTTTACCAAAAGAATACAGGTAGTTGTTTGATTAGGTTTCAATTTCTTGATAATCAATGATTTGGCGTAAAATAAAGTGTTATTTCTTAATTTTAAATATTCAAACCATGAACACATTAACAGGAAGTCTTGCGGGACAAATTCATTTAATTTCGGGTGTTGTTGCTCTCATCTTTGGGGGAGCGGTTTTGTTGGCTAAAAAGGGAACGCAACTCCATCGAAAAGTGGGGTATCTGTATGTTTTTAGTATGGCAGTTTTGATAATTTCATCTTTTTTTATTTACCGATTATTTGGAAAATTCGGTCTATTTCATTTTTTCTCATTGGTAGCAACTTTTTCGCTTTTGGCAGGAATGATTCCGATGTTTAAAAAAGTGCGAACGCCCAAAGATTATGAAACCCACTTCATGAGAATGTACTGGTCAGTAGCGGGATTATTTGCCGCTTTTGCGGCTGAAAGTTTCGTCAGGATTCCCAAATTTGGTAGTTTCTGGCAAGCCGTAGCTTGGAGTTTTGTGTTGGCTTGTGGAATATGTTTTGTGGCATTTATCAAAATGAGACCCGTTTGGTCGAAGCGGTTTGGGAAGGGGAGGTTAGGTAATTAGGGATTGCGTAAATTAGGAATTAGATAATTGGGGAAATTAGGGATTGGATGAGTTTTAGATTGCAAGTAATTGGATAAAATATCTCATTTATGGAACTAAGAAAACTGGATAGTGATTTTCTCTAATCTCTAATCTCTAATCTCTAATCTCTAATCTCTAATCTCTAATCTCTAATCTCTAATTATCAACGACCTTTCCGTTTAAAGAAAACGAACCCATTTTTCTCCTCAATCAATTCTAAATTTGGGTGATTTTGATATTCTTTAAATCTGTCGAATTTTGTTACGAAAAAAGCAGGTTTGTCAATCTTTCCATTCAGAAGCCAATCTTCGGTGATCGTTTGTTGTTGATTTTTGGGAAAAGGTTTCTGAAAGTAAAATAAATGAGCATAACTCTTGAAACCCAAAACGTGAACATATACATCTTGCCCACGTTTTGACTCATAGAAATCAACAGCTGCCCCTTGTGTGTAGCGTTCAATTTTGGGAACAATCATTGCCCCAAACACAAAGAGGCATAACGCAGTGGCAAGCGATAAGGTATAAATAAATTTCATTTTGTGTGTTTTAGATAATCCAAAAACGGCATAAATGATGACAATTAGATAGGAAATGCCAATCAAGGGATCATAGAAGTGCCAGTCGACGGTGGCTTCGAGGTTTTTTACGGCAAAAGGATCTTTGATGTAGGGTATAATTTTGGCGGTATTCATACCCACGAGTGGTACAGCCGTCAATAAAAGTGAAAATATAAAACCTATACCAACTATGCCCACGGTCAGCCATTTATTCCAAGAAATTCTATTATTTGCCCAATCGTAGAGAAAGATAGCTGCCAAGAACGACACGGGAAAATAAGCCATTGACGAATAATGTACAATCTTGGTCGTAACGATACTAAAAAGAATCATTACGACCCAAAAAGTGGTTTTCATCCATGCCAAAAATGTGCTGGTTGCGACGGACTTATCACCTTTATTGGTGTTCTCACCAACAAATCGGACTGCACTATCTTCTTCGTATTTATAAGTGAAAGTCCGAATGGCAAAAATTGAAATCGGAAAACATCCGATTAGCACCACTACGAAATGATAATAAAAAGGTTGTCCGTGTCCCGCATCGGGCGTGCTGAACAATCTGATTTGATAAGTTATAAATTCATTAATAAACCATAATCCATTAGTAATCAGTTCATTGGCAAACCAAATGGAAGCTATTAATAAACAACTTCCACCAAAAATTAGTAATTGTTGCCAGTTTATTATTCGCCCAAAACGAGCATAATACGCCCAATAGAAAAACACCGTTAGCCCCCAAATTAATCCGCCGACTGGTCCTTTTGTGAGAATGGAAAGCCCAATAAAAATGCCCGAAAATAGCGTGTTCAGATTGGCTCTGTGGGGTTCATTTACTGTCTGAAATATGAAGTAAATACCCAAGAAAATAAACAAATTGAAAGTGGGGTCAATAATGCCCGACTTGAAATAAAGGTGGGGCGTGAAAGCCCCCAAATATATCAATGCCCAGATGAATCCGAAAGTTGAATTTTTGAGTTTTTTACCAATCAAGAATAACACTAATAAAGTGATAACACCAATGACAGCGTTGGGAAAACGTGCTGCAAACTCGTTGATTCCCCATAATTTCATAGATGCCATTTGCATCCAAAAGAAAAGCGGTGGTTTTTCCCAAAAGGGTTTATAATCAATTTGAACTCGGCTGTAATTATTGGTAAGAATCATCTCACGGGCTGACTCAGCAAAGTTTATTTCATCCCAGTCGAATAGATGTACATTGCCCAAGAAGGGAAAGAAAAAACAACATCCCAATAGAAAAATTATCCCAATTTTTACAGAGTTATTAGTTGAGCTGAGCATAAAAAATAAATTATAATGTTGTAAGTAGGTAATTGGGTAATTGAGTAGTTTGGAACTGAAATTTCTAAAAGGCGATTTCTCCCAATCCCCAACTACCCAATCCCTAATTTCCAATGTTTCAACTGAATTTGCTGTCCAATATGTTCCGTTACGCCAATGCCAAATTCTTTGAAACCAGCTTTTTTGAGAACGTTTTGCGAAGGTAAGTTAAAAAATGGGGTATCGGCAATGATGGTTTTGAGAGAAGGTTCTAATTTTGCCCAATCAATCAGACAGTTGAGTGCCTCGGTGGCGTAACCTTTTTCACGATAGTTGCCGTCGATGAAATAGCCCACCATCGTAACGCCCTCTTGGTCAGGGAAACCCGCAAAGCCGATTCCGCCTACGGACACGTTTTCGGAAATTAAAACGATTTCCCAATTGGTGTACCAAAAGAAATTATCGGCATATTGTTCTGTCATGGGAAGCCAAAAATTTTGCAAAGCGTCTTCGGTTTCCAAACGGTCAAAATCAGACATTTGCCATTCGGTGGGGTTGAGTCCCAATTGTTGGGACAAAGATTTTCTGTCTTCTCTGTTCCAAATATCAAGGAGGTGCTTATCTAAGGGAATTAATTTTAATCTTTTTGATTGAATCTCTATCATTATTTAGGGATTAGGGAATGGGTAATTAGGGAATGGGGGACTTTTCATCCATTTTCTTTTTCAAATAAGAAATATATCCGTTTAACAATTTTAAACATTCTTCTATTTCATTTTTAAAACTTAATAATTGTTCTTTTGTGATATATTCTTCATCAAAAGCATCAATCAAATGGTTTAATGTTTCGTTCAAAGACCCCCTTGCGTGAATACAAAAATGTTTTGTTTCTTTGTAAGTATATTTTCCATAACCCTCAGATATATTGGCAGTTACAGAACGGGACGATCTGATAATTTGGTCAGTAAGTCGATATTTTTCTTCGAGTGGAAATGTTTTAACGAGAGTTGAAATTTTCTTTTTAAGTTCTTTTGATTTTTTCCAAACTTCTAAGTCGAAAAATGATTGCATTGGTGGTTTCTAAGTTGATAAATTTCTTACTAACAGAAAGATTAAAATACATAACAAAGGTATGGACAAATTCCCAATCCCTAATTCCCTAACCCCTAATCCCTAAATGAGAACAATACTCATCGACGATGAAAAATTAGCCATCAGCCGTTTGGAACGTTTGCTTGGCAAATATACTGATACTTTCGAGATAATCGGACGTGCCAATAACGGAGCCGAAGGGCTTTCTATGGTGGAAACCCTCCGCCCTGACCTCATTTTTTTGGATATTGAAATGCCCCTCATGACGGGTTTTGAGATGCTCGCCCGCCTTACACACGTGCCTCTGGTGGTGTTCGCTACTGCCTATGATGAATACGCCATCAAGGCTTTTGAGGAAAATTCTATTGATTATTTATTGAAGCCCATTGAAACGGAAAGATTGGACAAAACCGTTCAGAAATTGAAATCTCTACGGACTTCGATAGGAGGGGAGAAGATGGAAAAGTCGAATAATTCTTTTGATGAAAATATCCTGAAAATGATTGAAGCCATGCGTCCCAAAAAGGCAATTAGCTCTATTTCTGTTAAAATGGGAAACAAGATTTTATTGATTGATTTACAAGAGATTAGCCATTTTGAAGCAGAGGATAAATACGTTTTTTTAATAACGATGGAAGGTACAAAATACCTCACTAATTATACTATTTCGGTACTCAATGAAAAACTTCCAAATGAGCAATTCCTTCAAATAAATCGGGCAAATATTATCAATAAAAATGAAATCAAAGAGTTAGAAAAATACTTCAACGGCAAATTCCAAATCACGATGAAAGACAAAGCTCAAACCAAATTGATGTCGGGTGGGACGTTCGGTGATGCGGTGAAAGAATTGTTTTTTTAAAAACAAGTAGTTGATAAAAGATAATCATTGAAATCGAATGTTGGAACTCGAATATCAAGCATTCGATTTTTTTTGCTCATTGCTCATTGCTCATTGCTCATTGCTCATTGCTCAAAATAATCCCCTCTTATCGGCACACTTCCTACATTGGTCGAAAATTGTGTAAATCTAAGGTACTAAAATGCAATATTCGTGTTGTTTTTGTATCCAATGCTATGTAAATGCTCTTTTTCCGTATATCTTAAAATCTACCCATTTGTACTTTTTTAATTTTTGTTAAACAAATAATCTCGAAGTTTGTTAAAGAACTCAGTGTTGGTAGGGCTAAATTAGCCCAATTGTCGAGTACTATCACTGGATCGTCTAATAATCAGAATTGACACGAATTTTATATTTTACTTTACATTATTAATTCAAGAGACCTGTTAGGTTTCAAATATTTCAATTACACAAGCATACAATAATGAAAAGGATATTACTACTTTCAAGTGTTTTTAGTCTTCTTGTCTTCAATACTATCGCTCAGTTCCCGATGGGCGGTGGAGGTTTTGGCGGTGGAGGAAGCCGTAAAGGAAACGGACAAATAGCCATCCCAGGTACGGCACAAGCAGGCAATAAAGGCTCTGCCAAAATTACGGGATATGTTATTGATTCTGCCGCAACCCAAGCGGTTGAGTTTGCCAGCGTAGCTCTCACTTCCAAAGAAACCAAAAAAATAGTTGATGGAGCTATTTGCGATGATAAAGGTAAATTTAACCTCACAAAATTACCAACGGGTGAATATATTTTATCCATTTCATTCATGGGTTATAAATCCGCCAAAGTAGAGGTTAAAATTGTAAATAAAAATGATGAAATTGATTTGGGCGTGATAAAATTGGCTCAAAGTACACAATTATTAAACGAAGTAGTTGTGGAAGGTCAACGAGCTTTGATTGAAGATAAAGTTGATAGAACCGTTTATAATGCCGAGAAAGATATTACAAACCGTGGTGGTGACGGGGCAGACGTTCTGCGAAAAGTTCCTTCTTTGTCGGTTGATTTAGATGGTAATGTTTCGCTAAGAGGAAGTTCTAATGTGAGGGTCTTGATCAATAACAAACCTTCCACCATCATTGCCAGCAGTGTGGCTGATGCCTTGAAGCAGATTCCTGCCGATATGATTAAATCAGTTGAGGTAATTACTTCACCCTCAGCTAAATACGATGCCGAAGGTTCATCTGGAATTATCAATATCATCACCAAAAAGAATACTTTACAGGGCTTAACACTCAATCTTGACAGTAGTGTCGGTATTCGTGGAGGTAATTTATCCTTAAATGGAAACCTCCGCAGAGGCAACATGGGATTCTCTTTGGGTGGTTTTGGAAGAACTAATTATAATGTTAATGGTCGTTTCGATAACACTCAAATCACTACGGGAACTGATGGCGTAAAAACTACGAACGTTCAAGGGGCTGAAACTCGCAATAATGGGCTTTTCGGAAATTATCAATTAGGTTGGGATTGGGATATTTCAAAAACCAGTTCAATTTCGGCGAGTGTAAAATTAGGTGCCAGAAATCAAAGTAATTATCAAGATGATTTAATTTCGAGAATTACCCGAAATAATATAATTTTAAATGAGACAATTCGGGATGTAAATTCATCAGATAATTCTAATAACGTAGATGCCAACATTGATTACACCAAAACCTTCAAAAAACCGCAACAGGAACTCACTCTGTCGGGACAATTCAGCAGAAATAGCCGTAGCAATGAATTTACGAACGTGATTGAAGGAGGGAATACTATTTCAAATATTAACCCAAGTTCTAATCAAGAGTCCACCTTACAGATTGATTATCAGACACCTATCGGCAAAACTCAAATGATAGAATTTGGTGGAAAGGGAATTTTTAGACAAGTAAATTCAACTTTTAGACAAGTTGGTAGTAATGGTTCTTTGGATTATGACCAAAATATTGCGGCATCTTATTTCTCATACACGCTTACGACTAAAAAGAAGTATAGCCTAAAAGCGGGTGCAAGGTACGAACATACCACGATTGGTGCCACACAAGTTGAAGAAGGCGGTATTTCAGAAAAATTAGTGATTCCATCTTATGGAGTGCTTGTGCCGAGTATCAATCTTTCTAAAAATTTGAAGGGCGGTTCGACTCTCAAAATTGGGTATAATCGCCGTATTCAAAGACCATCATTACAATTTTTGAACCCCAACGTAAATGCGGCAAATCCTAATAACGTAACGCAAGGAAATCCAGAGTTAGAACCAGAATTTACCAATAATTATGAATTTACTTTCAATACATTCTTTAAAAATACATTTTTGACCACTTCGCTTTTCATGCGAAATACCACGGGCGGAATTGAGAGTGTGAGAACCATAACGACTGATGTTCAGAACCGACCAATTATTTTGACTCAGTATTTGAACATTGGAAGTCAAGATGCTTATGGAACGAATATATTTGGTAACGTGAACATTTCCAACAAGTTACAGTTGGGTGGAGGTGTAGATTTGTATTATGCAGTCTTGAAAAATAATATCCAAAACTCACCATTCAATGCTTCAAATGAAGGTTGGGTGGCATCGGGTAGAATATTTGGAAGTTATAATCTGACCAAAGGGTGGGGAATCCAGACGTTTGCTTTTTATAGAGGAAATCAAGTGCAATTACAAGGAAATCAAGGTGGATTTGGAATTTATAGTTTAGGCTTGAAAAAGGATTTCTTGAATAAGAAAGGAAGCATTGGTTTTGGAGCGGAGAACTTCTTTACACCCAACGGGTTCACAATTAAAAGTAACGTTGATTCACCAACCATCAACCAAATGAGTGTAAATACTTTAAGAAACTTAAACTTCAAGGTAACGTTCAGTTACAGAATCGGAAAAATGACTTTTGTGGATTCTAAGAAGAAAAAGAAATCAGTGAATAATGATGATATGAAAGATGGCGGTAGTGATAATAGTGGTGGAGCCGCAGCCCCAGCAGCTCCTGCGGCAGGCGGTGGTCGTCCGAGAAACTGATTTTTTTAGAGGATAAAGGTTAGATAATAGAGTATAGAAAAGCCCTGCAATCTTATGAATTGTAGGGCTTTTTTGTTTATCAAACGAATGGATTTATGACTCTCAAACGATTTTCTACTAAGAAATTATGTTGTAAATCTTCGGAGTAAAGTATTGTGCAATTACTTTGCAAAGCTGATGCAACTATCAGATAATCAAATAGTTGGAAGTCGTACCTTAGAATTAACCCTTTTGCTTTCTCAATCAAACTATGACTTATTGAGACAATTTCACATTCTTCTGTCGTAATTAAACAATGCTCTATCAATCTTAATTTAGGCTCTTTTGTTAGTCTTCTCAAAGTGTTTAAATACTCGGATATTACTTGAGCCGCAATTACTGGTTTCATTGCTAAGATTTTTATAGCAATATTCTTTTTAAATACGAGATCATCATCGTGTAGATATATCAATATATTTGTATCTACAGCTATCTTATCATTCATAATCATTAGCTTCGTCTCTATTAAATTTAAAGTTAGATAAATCAATTTTCAGACTTTCAAGAGACTTAGAAAGACGTTCCATTTTATCAGAAACCGTTTTCTTAGGCTTCTCTTCAACTCTAAACGCAATGATTTCCACTTCTTGCCCAATCATTTCATCGGGTAAACGAAGCGTATAATTATTTTCAGTCGGATAAATTATTTCTCTTACCAATTCCATAATCTTATTTGTTTTCCCAAAGTTAATCAAAAAAATGGGTATCAAACCAAAAAGGTTTTTAAAACCACTTGGCTTGTAAAGAGGTAGAATATTTCAAATAAAAAAGCATACATTATGTAATTATAAAGTCATTTTTTTATAAATTCGTTAGGCTAAAACCGTTCACTTTTAATCGTGTCCCGATTACCGTAAAACAATGAATATCAATAAATTACTCCTTTATACATCCGCACTCGCTCTGAGTGGTTTTACGTTATTCTCAATCCTCGAACACAGCAATAAAGTGGATTACAGCACCCAGGTAAAACCCATTCTTAATAAACATTGTATTGCTTGCCACGGGGGCGTAAAAAAGCAGGGCGGATTCAGTGTTTTGTTTCGGGAAGAGGCTCTGGGCAAAACCAAATCAGGCATTCACGCCATCATTCCAGGCGATGCCCAAAACTCTGATTTTATTACCCGACTGACCCACAAAGACCCCGAAGAAAGAATGCCTTATCAGGCTGAACCACTGGCAAAAGAAGAAATCGAAATCCTGACAAAATGGGTTGATCAAGGAGCAAAATGGGGTGAACATTGGGCTTTCACAACGCCCGAATTACCCAACGTTCCGAACAAAAATATGTTTGCAGGAATGTTCAGTGGGCTTTTTGGCGAACGTTGGGAGAAAAATGACATTGATTATTTTGTCTCGAAAAAATTGGAAGATGAAGGACTTGACCATTCCAAGCAAGCCGACAAAGCTATCCTCTTGCGGAGAGTCTGTCTCGACCTCACGGGTTTACCCCCAACTGAAAAGCAAATGACCAATTTTCTGAATGATAAGTCTTCGAATGCCTATGAAAACTTGGTAGATAGCCTTCTGAAATCTCCTCAATATGGTGAACGTTGGGCGGGAATGTGGTTGGATTTAGCCCGGTATTCTGATACCAAGGGTTATGAACGTGATGATAAAAGAAGCATCTGGAAGTACCGTGATTATGTGATTGATGCTTTTAATCAAGATATGCCTTACAACCAGTTTGTAAAAGAACAATTGGCGGGAGATTTATTGCCTAATCCAACGGATAATCAATTGATTGCCACAGGTTTTCACCGCAACACAATGACCAACGACGAAGGCGGAACTGATAATGAAGAGTTCAGAACTGCCGCCGTTATCGACCGTGTGAACACCACTTGGGAGACGCTCCAAGGCACAACTTTTGGCTGTATTCAGTGTCACAGCCACCCCTACGACCCTTTTAGGCATGAGGATTATTATAAATACATGGCGTTTTTTAATAATACTCGTGATGAAGATACCTATGATGATTATCCACATTTAAGGTTATATAAAGAGGAAGATGCTCAGAAAGTTGCCTCCATCAAAACGTGGATTCAGCAGAATTCAAACCTTCAAAAAGCCAATGAATATACTAAATTTTTGAAGACTTGGCAACCTATCTACAATTCGCTCACTTGTGATGAATTTGTGAAAGCAGAATTGGCAGATACTAAGTGGCTCGGCATTCAAAACGGCGGTTCGGCACGACTAAAAAATGTTGATTTGAACGGAAAAAGACAGATGATTTTAAAGAAAAAATGTTCAAAAATCGGAACAGTTCTAACCGTCAGATTAGACAAGCCCGACGGTCAAATTTTAACAACCATCAAAGTTGATACCGCCAAGGGTTGGTACATACAACATTATGATATTCAGCCGATTAGCGGAGTTCATAATCTGTATCTCAGCGTAATGAATCCTGCATTGAAAGGCAAACAAGAATATCCAATTATGTTTGATTGGTTTGGTTTTATGAGTGATTTTCCTGCCAAAGAAAAACCCGAAAGCATAGCGATACAAAAAGAGTTTTGGCGATTATTTTCGATGGGAACGGACATTACTTTGATTATGGACGAAAACCCACAAAATCTTCATCGCAAATCAAACGTTTTTGAGCGTGGGGCGTGGACGGCGAAAGGAGTAGAAGTTCAGCCCAATATTCCAGCGTTATTTGGCGGTTTGCCCAAAGATTTGCCCAAAAATCGTTTGGGTTTAGCCACGTGGATGGGTAGTGAAAAAAATCCCCTCACGGCACGGGTAGCGGTCAATCGTTTTTGGGAACAAATTTTTGGCATAGGGTTGGTCGAAACCCAAGAAGACTTTGGTACTCAGGGATTTACGCCCTCAAATCCGACTCTGTTAGATTATCTTTCCGTCAAATTTATGAAGGAATATAACTGGCAACCCAAACGACTTTTGCGTGAAATTGTATTGTCTTCAACCTATCAACAAGACTCCAAAGCCAATAAAAAACTCTTGGAAAAAGACCCCGCCAATCGCTTTTTTGCCCGTGGGGCAAGGGTGCGTTTATCGGCAGAACAAGTGCGTGACCAAGCCCTTTTGGTGAGTGGGCTGTTGAGTTATAAAATGTACGGCAAAAGCGTAATGCCTTACCAAACCGAAGGTGTTTGGGGAGCCCCATACAGCGGCATGAGTTGGGAATTAGCCAATGGCGAAGACCAGTACCGACGGGCTTTATACACCTACTGGCGGAGAAGTAGCCCCTATCCATCCATGGTTACGTTTGACGGCACAAGCAGAGAAGTTTGTTTAGCCCGAAGACTCCGCACTAACACGCCCCTGCAAGCCCTCACAACCCTCAACGACCCTGCCCCCGCCGTGTGTCACAATCCTGCCTGACAAAGCCCCCACCTCAACCGGTCAAGGGCAATGGCGCGTGCAATTGGGCGCGTATGACAATCTGCAACAGGCGGAAAATAGTTGGTATAAGTTAGATAGCAAAATTCCCCATTTTGGCCGGAAATCAGCCCTATTTGGTGAAATATAACACCATTGTACGGCTGCAATACGGCCCGTTTGCGTCCAAGGCAGATGCTGACCAAAGCTGCACCAAGGTTAAATCCGGCGGACAGGATTGCTTTGTTTTAAAGAGCCAACCATAACGCTCCCCCGATTTAATGCATAACTTCGCATAAAATCGGCGCGGCGACGTTGGCAAGGCGCATCACGTTGGCTATATAATGCCCCTAAGATAACACGGGAGCAGAATTTTGGCGTTACGTGGCCGCGTTACATCGTTCGAAATTGCCGAGCGCGCGGGCGTTTCTCAGCCGACTGTGTCGCGCGCGCTTCGCGGGATGCCGGGTGTCCATCCCGAAACCCGCCGCCGCGTATTGGAGGTAGCAAAAGAGCTTTGCTACACCGCTGATTTCAACGCCTCTCGTCTGCGCACTGGTAAAACCCGCACAATAGCGTTGGTCATGTTGTGCCGGACGGATGAGGATCGGGCACGGATTAATCCCTTTTACCAATCGTTATTGGGTGCCGTCGCGGCGGCGGCGGCGGATTGCGGTTATAGCTTGCTAATTAGTTTCCAAGACCCCGACCATCTGTTCGGCGAATATCAAACCGCCGGCCTTGCCGATGGCGTGATTGTCATCGGCAGCAGCGCACATGCCGCCGGATGGGATTATTTTGCCGATCTGGCCGATAACAACCGCACGATTGTGGGTTGGGGGTGCCGCGATTGTTCCATCCACCGCGTGCGCACCGCAAACCAGGAAGGCGGCTTTATCGCGACAAAGCACCTGCTTGACAACGGCGTGCGCCGTCCCGTCTTGCTCAGTTGCGAACCCGCAATCCGCCCACAATTTGGCGAGCGACAGGCCGGTTTTGAAAATGCGTTGGCGCCATTGGGCATAGCCCCCGACATTGCTTATGTCGAACAAGGGGCAACCCGGTTTCAGGAGGCGTTCGATAAAGTCGCATCGATGGCGGCACGCGGTTGGGCCTATGACGGCCTGTTCGCGGCGTGCGATCTATATGCGTTGGGGGCGATGAAGGCATTGCAAGCGGCAGGGATTAGCGTCCCGGCGCAAACAATGGTCATCGGATTTGACGGGTTGGACGCGGGGGAGTTTTCAACCCCAACACTCAGCACCGTTACCCAGAATTTCGGCCAAGTCGCAAGACGACTGGTCGATAATATGTGCACGTTAATCGACGGCGAAACGCCGAAAGGTGATCCCGTCCCCGCGACCCTAACGGTGCGGGAATCGACGCAGATATTGACTTAAGCAGCGCGGCGCGCGTTCGATTGCAACCAGGCGCGTGCTTCTTTTTGCGCGATGCTGATTTCACGTGCGCTCATTTCATCGCTGATTTCGGCGCGGCAGAAGTGCGGCTTCTTCATGCCCGCGCGGCGGCCAAGTTAAACCACTATATGCGCGGCAACCATGTCAACATCGATACCGTCGCCGCCGGTTGAGAATATCACGCCCAATTCAAACAACGCCTGCACATCGCCCGATGCGGCATCGGCAATTCGGCTATCCATAAAAAATTGCGCACTTTTCAAACTATTGGCCATAATAGCCCCCCCTGTTGTTGGTCCGTCTGTAAGACAATCGTGCAACATAAACGGTCAACAAAAGGTTAATGCGATTCTTATTTTTCTTAATCTTACATTTGTTTTTTTTTTTTTTTTTTTTTAAGCATAGTATAAAGTGACGCGCCGCGCTTTAGGCCGCCATATTGTCGATCAGCCTGCGTTCGCGCCGATCCGCGCAGCAGCAATCAGGCGCGCCGGCTGTCGATATTCCGTCATCGGCGCAACGCATCGGCATCGCGCAGCTCAATATAATCCACGCTGTCAAAACCACCATTTCGAATCGAGGTTTCCGCAGGCCAACAAGTGCGTCGGCATACCGGCTCCCGCCTGCACCGCCGCGATAGCCGCGCGCATGGCATTGGGCAACGCCGCCGCCTTTGCGCGGTTTTCGGGCGAGAGATAGGCATTACGGCTCGACAGGGCCAAACCATCATCATCCCGAATAGTCGGCACGCCGACCACCTCTAATCCGAAATCCAAATCCCGCGCCATGCGCCGGATAACCGCCAATTGCTGATAATCCTTCTCCCCAAAGAACGCTTTATCGGGGGCCACTTGGATTAGAAATAATTTGGCCACCACCAAAGCAACTCCATCAAAATGCCCCGGCCGCGCGCCGCCGCACAGGCCATTGCTCACACCGCGAACCGACACGCCGGTGGAGAAGCCATCGGGGTAAACATCCGCCACGGTCGGCGCCCATAATATGTCCACCCCCGCCGCGCGCAGCATGGCGCTATCGGCCTCCATTTGGCGTGGATACGCATCCAAATCCTCATTGACGCCAAACTGCGCCGGATTGACAAAAATTGATACAACAACCGCATCACACGCCGCCTGTGCCGCCTTCACCAATGCCATATGCCCCGCATGCAGCGCGCCCATCGTGGGGACTAGGGCCAATGTGCGGGCCTCCGCCGTGCCCTCGAATCGCAATTGTCGCATTGCGGAGCTTTGCAAGCGTATTGATTGTTTGCACGGCGGCGGACCCTTCCTTTATTAAATGCGGTTTGTGTATGGCTTTGCGCCGCGTTTTGCGCAAGTGGCATGGCCGTTGGCGGCATTTGGGGTGGCAATAATGATGAAGGGATGGGGCGCTTTATGACGCACGTGATCGTTTTTGCGAATGAAAAGGGCGGAACGGGTAAATCAACCACTGCGGTCCATATTTCGGTGGCCTTGGCGGCGATGGGAAAATCGGTCGCGTGTCTCGACCTCGACACGCGGCAACGGACGCTATATCGTTATCTGGAGAACCGCCTGGCAACTGCAAAGCGGCGCGGCATCGAATTGCCGACCCCCGATTTTGCCGTGTTTGAGGATGATTCGCAGGCCGCAATAGAACGCAAAGTCACCGAAATGGGCGCGGGCCACGACTTTTTGGTCATCGACACGCCGGGCCGCGATGACAAATTTGCGCGCTTTGCCATCACCCGTGCCAACACATTGGTCACGCCAATGAACGACAGCTTCGTCGATTTCGACCTGATCGGTCAAGTCGATGGGGAGAGTTTCAAGGTGAAGAGAATCAGCTTCTACGCCGAACTCATTTGGGAAACGCGCAAGGCGCGGGCGAAATCGGATGGCGCGACGATTGATTGGATCGTGCTGCGTAACCGGCTTGCCAATATGGAGGCGCGGAACCAGCAACGGGTTGCCGATGCATTGGGCGAATTATCGAAACGCGCCGGCTTCCGGTTCATCACCGGGTTGAATGAGCGCGTGATCTACCGCGAATTATTCCCAAGCGGCCTGACATTGCTGGATAAGGGGCATCTGGGGCAGCTTGGCACGACGCATTTGGCGGCGCGGCAGGAATTGCGGTCGATGGTTACTGACCTCGGCCTACCCGTGTCGGCGACGGTAGAGGCATAGGCGCAATGGTCCCGTTCATCCTGTTTGGCGCGGCGGTGCTGGGCTATTTATGGTGGAGCGGGCGGTTACCGACGCATTATATTACCCCTGCCATCCTTGGCATGTTGGGCGCGGTTGGCGCAATCAAGGGCGCTTGGCTAATGGCGTTGACCGGATGGGGCGGCGCGGCGTTTATGATTTGGCGCATGGGGAAGGTCGTGCGGCAGGCTCCCCAAAAACGCAGGGCACAAATTACCGCCGAAAACCGCAGCAGCAGGCGGGAACGATTGCTCGACCTCGCCCGCCACATACTCCATCGATGATGTCGATGCCGCCTATCGACGTGCGCCGCAAAAAACGCGCACTCCGATACAGGCGGCAGCGAGGAGCAAATCACCGCCCTCACCGCCGCACGCGACCTTCTACGCGCGCATTTACAGCAGGGTTAGCCTGCTGAAACCTTGCGCCAAGGGATGCAGAGCACGTCCTCAGCTCAATTGGCCCGCATCGCGGATGGGCCGCAAAGCCCCCCGCATGCGTTGCGCCCGTGGAATTAAGAAGCCCTGAAGCGAGCAGAGCCTATATACCCAACGATAGCTCGACCTTCATCCGTCCACTAAACCACCTACTGCGCCATAGAAAAGCGGCGCTGCCGGGTAGCAACGCCCTTTTTAGTAGGGTGTTAAGTTTGGGTGTAATCAGGAAACTAGGCTACTCGCGTTTCCAACAATTCTTCGGCATCGACATCGCGCAGGACGTAACCACGGCCCCATACGGTTTCGATGTAACTATCGCCGCCACAAGCCAACGCCAATTTTTTGCGCAGCTTGCAAATAAAAACGTCAATAATTTTAAGTTCAGGCTCGTCCATGCCGCCATACAGGTGGTTCAAGAACATTTCTTTGGTCAACGTCGTGCCCTTACGAAGCGACAGCAATTCCAGCATCGCATATTCTTTGCCGGTCAGATGCACGCGATTGCCATCCACTTCTACCGTTTTTGCATCCAAGTTTACGGCCAATTTGCCGGTACGAATAACCGATTGCGAATGCCCCTTGGAACGTCGCACAACGGCGTGGATGCGCGCGACGAGTTCCTCGCGGTGGAATGGTTTGGTCACATAATCATCAGCACCAAAACCGAATGAACGAACTTTGCTGTCCATTTCAGAAATACCGGACAGGATTAGCACAGGCGTCTGAATTTTGGCGACGCGCAATTTTTTCAGCACGTCATAGCCATGCATATCGGGCAAATTCAGATCGAGCAAAATGATATCATAATCATAAAGCTTACCCAGATCGAGGCCTTCTTCGCCCAAATCCGTTTGATAAATATTGAATCCTTCGGTTGTCAGCATCATCTCGATTGCTTTTGCCGTAGTTGGTTCATCTTCTATTAGCAGCACGCGCATTTGGCAGCCCCTTTATTGTCTTCAATGTACACCCGTTCCGTTCAGCACCCCTGCTAACGAGCCGTGGTGTGAGCTAATGAACCACGAAATATATGAACTGAAAAGGTTAATTTTACGTTAAGCGGCTTAAATCCACGAGTCGCGAAGGTGCATGTGCGCAATAAGTGACTCAAATCTGCCATTTTTTGAGCATAAAGCAATGGTTAAAAAACTTTGATAAATAACCTCAAAAATCATATCCAAAGCGGATATTTCCCTTCGCATTTTATAAATGCCGCACCAATTCATGTGATACGCCTTTCCGCTTGCAAGCGCCCGCCCCTTAAGCTATCGGCGCAATCGTCCGGTTAAATACGGGATTGCAGGAGCGCGTAGCTCAGTTGGCAGAGCATCGGTCTCCAAACCGAGGGCCGTGGGTTCGAGTCCCCTCCGCTCCTGCCATTTTCATCGCACGCATGGAAGCATGAATCAAAATGAAAATGGTAATATCCTGCGGCAGCCTCATCGAAATCCGGTCACAAAACAGGCGCCTCTTTCGTTGTTTGCTTTGTGTGCCTTTGCGCATTTAGTGGCCAGTGCCATTCCTTATATCTGAAGCAACCCGCTTCGGCTTCCTCAGCCGGAGCGATGGAGGCTACCCTAAAGGAATAGAATTTTTCGGCCGCCTGGCGTGGCCGTTTCGACTTAGGACAAGAAATAAATGGCAGGTCATTGCAATGAACGAAGTACAC
>JAXHOK010000043.1:0-142932 GCA_034519515.1 Arcicella sp. | reverse complement strand
TGAGAGACTGAGACATGATAAACATAACGCATACTCTTACAAAGATTCTACCAAAATAAGTTCATTGTTACTTTGTTATTCTTCATTATGTTTGAGAAAGAGTAGGAATATAAGTTTATCATTTTTTTAATCTTTTATATAATTTCAATCTGCATTAAAACCTACTTTTAAAAAAAATAGATCTTGCCATGATTTTTTTGTACAGAACTGAAATAATTGCATGAGAAACCCAAAACTCTATCCATTGAGTCATTCACTCTTCATATAGCACTTGCCACTTACCCTAAAAAACAAGCACAAGAATATATAGATTCAATAAAAAAGTCTTATACTACATTTAAGAGTAGCTTTGATGAGAATTTTTCAAAAGAACAAAAGACAAATGGGAGTATTACTACTCCATTAATAGATAATCCCACATTATCAGAAGGCGAAAAAGGAGGTGATAAGATGTATCATATAATTCTCTTGTTTATCACATTTTGGAAGCTATGATGCTACATTTATATCACTTATTGATAGCTATAAATTCGCTCAAAAAGTCTTTACGCCAAATGAAGACCTAAATCCTAACTCTTATCAAATTCTAACAGGGCTTTGCCCTAAAATTAATGATAAATTTGAGCTGTACAGAATGTACGATCATAACAAGGATAAACTTTTTGTAAATATCTGTAACATCAAATTGAATAACGGGTCTTCTGATAGGTAATGGAACAGATTTTTTGATTCTGTAATCAAATCTATTGATACCAAGATAAAAGAAGTTAAGTATGAAGAAAATTCACCAGAGGTATGTTACGACTACATTATTTTGAAATCATTTTCTTGGTGTGAAAATATGTTTAGTTCTATTTGATAATGATGCTATTAGTATTGGAAAGATAATTACAGAGCTTAGAGATACAACTATCAAAGAACTTGGACTTGATGGTGAAAATCTAAATAGGATTATTGATAATAGCTTGTATAAAAACCATGTACAAGATTCAGAAACTCTCAAAAACTCCCCATGTTTTTTCCGGATACGCACTCATACTTAGGTGTACATTATGACCAATTTACCAATAGTAAAATATTCTTCTGAGGTAAAACTTGAAACTGATATTGAATACATGGTAAAGCCAGGTCACATTGGTGATTTATTACATGCATTAAATGATATTAAAGATTCCATAGCGAACCAGTCTTTCTCGTGATAATGCTTCATTTATAACAGGGAAAAGTGATTACATTATCCCAGAAAATGAAAGAACATCATTTGAAAATAATCAAAAGTTATTTGCAAAAATCAGAGATAAAAATAACAAAATCTTTGACTATGTTAGAGGAATAAAACCAACCCTCTTTTAGAATTTAAAAAGCCCGAAGCTAACACTAATGAGGGAGTATTAAATTTTGGAGAATATTTAAAAGGTTTGTCAGTGAGTCAAGCAACTATCAAAGATATTGATACAAAGCTCAAACAAATAAAAATTTCTCGCCCTATTCGCCAAAAAATTTCTAAGGTATTGTTCAATTATAATCATGGTATTTATGACCCTGTTATGATGCTCTATGCGTTAGATTTTAAAGTTTTAATCAATATGTTAGAGCGTTTTGTAAATGAATCATCCAAAAGCTTAAATCTACGGAATCTCACATCCTCAACACTTGTCCCTGTAAAAGAAAATGAAAAGCTACTTCAAAATATTCTTGATGCCTTTGAAGAAGGTTTTCATGTACGGATGCTAAATTGCTATGAATTCGAAGAGTTTTTTGGATTTTGATTTAGACCTAAATACTTCATTAGCCCAATTACTCACCGTTTACAATTCTCTTATTACTGAGGTAAATAATGTTTTCTTTAAACCAAATTATACCTATAGTCAAGTTGTACAAATAAATCTCAAAAATACAGTTTCTAATTTTTATAGTGTCAATATTATAACGTATATCATCTATCTCTCCCTGAGTTTGTTTTTTTTACCGTTACAAAAGAAGTATTTAACTCAATGCGTGATATTGAAGTTACCAAGATTTTATTACAACAAATTGAATTTTTAATTGAAAGTGATGATGAACTAAGGTATTGGAAAGAACAAGATTTTCTTGACATTAACTATCTGATTAATGATATTCTTCGAGTAATTTATGTTTGTAATTTTGATTTAAAACTACATGATTACTGGCTTTGGACAGATGCCTTACAAACTTCCAACCAATTTGATTCATTGGGTAATTTTCAAGAGCGTTCTTTTATACCAATGTTATCTCGAATAATGCTCTTGTCTAAATTTTTTGATAAAAACCATATTGATGACTTGGAATGCCCAGTCCCTGAATTAGCTAATTATTGGCATAAATGGTTATTTAAATTAAAAGAAGGATGAAGGAATAATAGACAAAATTTATACTCGGATGAAACATGTCAAAAATGAAGATGAACAACCATTGTTTGATTTAATTATTTCATTTTGTCAGAAAATTATTACTCAGGCAGACTATAAACAAGGTTTATATCAAGAATTTATACAATATAAATCTTGTAAATTACCTATTGAAGTAGATATATTAGTGAATAATACAGTAAGAAACAGTGATTTTAATAACCCTAAATTATTTGATTTATTAACGGGTTTATTAAAAAATCAAATAGCATTTCACTATACTTTTAATAAAGATATTACAAACGGGAATACGATAGTATATAAGTCAGATGATATAATTTATCTCAAAGCAATGTTTTATTTTTGGTTTGTCATATAGTTATTTGAAAAACATATTTGATGTAAATGATGGCAAAATAAGTTTTCTAAGACGAAATTGGGAAAATGGTACAATACATCCTTATTTTAAAGAAAATGATGAACGACTTTATACTATTGATCCTATGGGAGGCATTTTTCTTTAGAAAAGAGAACGAAGAGAAATATTACAAAATGCGAAATGGTATTTTAGAGAGTTTATGGCACTTTTCTTTTATAACAAAAAAAGAATTTATTACACAAAATATCACTTCAAATAATGGACAATACATATTAATAGATTTCTCTGGTTAAGCGATATACATTTTGCCAAGCGAGTTAGAAATAAACTTTAATACGAGTAGCAGAAACGAAGACGTTCGTATATGTAGTTTTGAAGAAGCTATCAATAAATATCTAGTTAGATAAAAATAACAATGATGCTGATTTCGATTATGTTATTTTATCAGGAGATATATGCCTTTTTCAGGTTCAAAAAGGAGATTATGACATAGTGCATTCAGTAAACTTTATATTTTAGAACCTTTGTTACAGGAAATCGAATCAATACAGATTGACAGATTACAAAAATGGATAAAAAAGCAAGATTGTGATAATGCTATTAAAACACAATGTGATGAAAAATTTAGTAAAAGAAAGGAATTGAGGAAAGAGACTTTAATAGGGACATTATTAGATTTTTTTATCGATGAAAAATATGAGAATAGGTCTACGTATATAAATCAAGTTAAATCGAAAAATACAAAATTATATGTTGTGCATAGCAACCGTAATGATATTCAAAGAAATAAATATCCAGATGAGTGGAAAACAAAGAGATGAAAACGGCAAGGAGGACAACTACACAAAATTTAAGGATAGAAATGATTTTTTAGGAGAGAAAGAAAATATCGAGATCCTTCAAAAAACAATTTGAAGGATATCCAGAATTTTTTCAACAATACAAAGTCGGAACAACTTTAAAAGAATCAGGTTTAAAAACTAATAATGGACTATTTGGCGGCTATATAGATACTGACATAGAAGTTAAATTCTTTGTAATGAACTCCGCATGGTATTGTATTAATGCACAGGAGGGTAAAATTCAGAAGGAGAACCTATTAAGAAAAATAAAAAGTATTTCCATTGGATTAGGTAACCATCAGGTAAAAGATAGAAGAAACTATCGAAGAATTAATTGAAGGGCTAAATGTTTCTAATGAATTTGGAGGGCTTGTTGTTGGGCAAATATTATTGAAGAAGAGATAAATAAAATCATACAAACTAATCCAGAATATCCCTTAGTCGTAATAGTACATCACCCACAATGGTGGTGGTTCTGGGGAGAATTAAATTCTTATAATAACGGAAATAGACCAGTACAGAATCTTTTGGATAAATGTGATATACTCCTGACGGGTCATGAACATCTACCAGTCAATACACCATGGAAAAAGATAAATGAAGATTCTCAGAAAGATTCTTATCAGTTAATGGCTGGAATGTTTTAGAGGACAATATTGATTCTTCTGCTAATTATGGGGAAGATATTTTTCCGCATAATCGTTTTTCAATTATTGAGTTAAATCGTAAAACGGATATACTTGAATTAAAGGAAATACGTTTTTTATATGAACATGAAGAATGGAGGAAAAGAGGTAACTTAATTAGAAAACTTTTAAATCTTTCAGATACTATACTTTATAATGAAGAGCAAAAAAAATGCATAACAGATTTCTTAGAAGATAACCGTAACGAGAAAATTATACCAAGAATAAAGAAGTATTTTATTGAAGAATACGGACTAACTAATTGAAAAAATTAAATATTCAGCAGAGGAGTATAAAATATTTTATTTTTAAAGAATCTACTACTGATGTACAATAGTTGATAGTGGTACCAATAAAAGAAAATTTTTACACTAATATAATTAGCAATCCTGATTTTATAAAAGTCCTCAAAAGAAAAAATTAAAACTATTAATTCTCCAAAATTATATGTTTCATTTTTTTGTTTAGATATACTGTCAGGAGACGGTAAGCAATATAATGTAATAGATAAGGGTGGTAATGTAAAAGTCGTCAATGATACTAGGAGGATTAATGAAATTCTTAACGAAACGAGAGATAGGGCTGATCTATCTTTTAATAAGTTTAAGTATGGAGTTTTTTAAAGTACTATGAGAATAGTGGAAACGTACAACAACCGTTCACTAATTTCCATGAAGTTTCTTTTGTTAATATTGTAGCTCCCTATTGGATTATTCAAAAATCTTTGTAACTTTGTGGGGTTGAGGAAGTTAGGTGTTACCACAAAGTAGATTGGCACTTAATTTGCTCACATTTTATTTTATAGAAATAAAGTAAATTTTTCCTGATTTTTAACCATCCAAACAACCATCGTATGTCATGTCAGAAAAAGAATTAACTCCTACTCAAGGCAGTGTTGGACTGAAAATGAGTAGCATCCCTTCTCAAAAATCTCTGGACTTCACTGGGAATATTAAATCTGAATATAATCAGAAACGATATCAATAATATCTTTGGCTTATCCAAAAATGAGATAAAAATCTCTTAATTTTTGTCAAAACGTAAATTGGTATTTAATGTCATAAAACAACAACCCTCTTTCTTAACTTTGAGAAACAAATTAAAAAATTGACAATAGTCAAATGTACAGAAAACTCATAAGAAGTTTTTCCATCGCAAAACATTTTAGAGAGCTATCAAATTTTAAACATTTGATAGCCCTTTCGATTACAACAACTCATAAATCCGGAAGCCACGCCTTGCCCGCCACCTACGCAGGCAGGTTCACCATGCCGTAGTTTTTGATTTCTTCTTCGCATTTCGTTCAAAAATTATTACACAAGAATTTTATGGCAAATATTCTAAAACAAAAGTGAAATCACTAAATTGTGTCCACATGTAAATTGCCCAACCATTTGAAATCGCTTTTGTTGCAAAAGAGAAGATTCTTAATTATTTGCTTGATGAAGATAAACTCGAAAAGGGTAAAAGTGTCGCTTCTTTAATCTTTTTGGTTATTTCAAGGATAATTTTGAAGATTTAGCGATAGACTTGATTAAACTGGCTTCTTCGGAAGATGCTTTCAGAAACTGAGCCAAACAAAGTTAGTTTAAAATTCATAATTTCAGGAAACATAATGCCCCTAATGGACGTTCTATTTATTATCAGCTATCCGTTTGGATTATAAAAATCGATGAAAACTTATAAGACTTGTAAACCGCATATCCAGCAAGCATTATGATAAAGCAATATAACGAAATAGTGTTACTCGCTGATAAACCAGAAAAAGTGTTTATTATAGGTGATGTGGGAATATTTAGCTGAAAATCTATAACAATCATGAAGGTTATGAGGTAGAATTTATAACCAAAGAAGGTAAAACAGTTGCAGTAGTTACGCTCGAAGCCAACGAGGTTAGGACTCGATTAAAGTAAAAGATAGGCTTCATGTACGTGAATTAGAATTGGCAGCATAAAATCAAAAAAGGGACTAAATCCAAAAAAAATTTAGCCCCTTTTTGATATAATTTTTCTCCTACTTCAAAAACTCATAAATCCCAGCTACACCTTGCCCGCCACCTACACAGGCAGACACCTATGCCGTAGTTCTGATTTCTGCGTGGCATTTCGTTAATAATTAACGGATAATTTCGCTCCCGAACAATGCACCAGTAAGTGTCCCATCGAAATAACCACTCCGTTCATATTGATTTTTAACATGTCCTAGAATCTAACTCTTTTATCACCGCCAACACTCGTGCCGCAAATGCTTCGTTCAATTCTGTTTGGTTCGTTATCGTTGATTTTCTAAACCTCATCTTCTTCAATGCCAACGGAATCGCTGCCACGAATGTGATACCCATAATTTTTGGTTCAACGCCAGCGGTAGTGTATGTTACCATACGAGCAATGGGTTCAAGATTTAATTCTTTTACCATTGCCTCCGACATCGCCTAAAACAAACGATGCACCGTCAGAAGTTTGCGAGGAATTCACCAGCCGTTAGCATTGAACCACCTACCGCAAAGACGGGTTTCAGTCTCGCAAGAGCATCCATACTCGTTCCTGCTCTTTAATTCTTCATCCGGCTCTACGATAGATTCACGAGTCTTTTTCTTTCCTGACTTTTTTCATCACTAAATACGCTCTCCTTCACGGTTATTGGCACAATTTCATCCTTGAAGAGTCCAGCGGCTTGTGCCGCTAACGCCTTCGTGTGCGATTGTACCGAAAACTCATCTTGCTCTTCACGAGTGATGTTGAATTGGTTTGCCACCTGTTCGGCAGTTAAACCCATACCGATATAATAGTCAGGATTCTTTTGGGCAATCTCAAAATTCAATGCCATTTTTGTAGCCCGTTTTGGGTACTAACGACATAGATTCCGTGCCTCCTGCAATAATACAATCGGCAATTCCTGCGTGGATTTTTGCCGAAGCAATGGCAATGGCTTCCAAACCCGAACCGCAATAACGTTTAATCGTGAAGTACACCACTTTCTTTGGGCAATGACAAAAGAGCGATATATCTCGCAATTTGCATCCCTTGTTCCGGCTTCGGGAACGGCATTTCCCACGATGAGATCGTCCACCCGTGTATTTTGGGTCGTAGAGCGGGAATGCTTGTGTAACCAAATGCTTGATGACATCAGCCGCCAAATCATCGGGTCTTGTAAAACGGAAAGCACCTCTAAGGGCTTTTCCAACTTCTGGTAACAGGTCACTACTATGTATGCGTTCATGTGAATATCTTTTTTCTAAATATTTTATTTACACCTCACTATTAGCTCTTTTACCCAAATTTTAAACCTTGGACATTTTTTTAATATGGACTCTATTCCAATATCTAGAACCTGTATTTCCATAGACAATCTTATCATAATTTGTCGTAAGCTCTTTTATGCGATAGGAAGGTGGCTGAGTTGAGTTAATATCTTCGGGATTTGAAAAATTCTTCTATAATTTTTGTTACTCCTTTTATTACGTTCTTTTCATTTCCATAATAAGTAGAAAAGCCCTTTGTTGAGAAAATAACAATGCTTCAAACTCGTGCATTTGAATATAAGGAACAAATCTCTGGTCATTTATGTCTTTTGCTATTGCTTTCTCAAATTCACCTACACTATTTTTTCTTAGTAAATTTTTTAGAAATATTAGCATAATCAGGAACGTTTTTTGGCATTTTGAAGAAATCAACAAAAGTCGTCACAACAACATCTTGACCTGACTGTTTGAGTAATCTAATAACATCATTTCTAAGATGCTCATAATTCACAAAACCACCTTTATATCCTTTACTGGTAGTAATTTTAGTAGCTCTGATATCATAAATTCCAAAACTGTTCAAATATGGGCTTAATAATTCATTGACAAATTCTTCCTCTGTTTGTCCTTCCACAACAATAAATAATCGTTTCACATACAGCGTCCGTCCTCCTATCAAATTTTTATCCCAAATTTCTCCCAAAGCCATAATCTTGAAGCCATTGGTCTAATTCGTGAGCTTCCAATTTTCTAAATACAGATTGCTCCTCTTTTTTGTCTCTGTCAATCCACAATGATATTTTCAGGCTCAAAATTGTCAATTAACAATTGACCGATTGATAGAAATGATTATCCGTGGTTTTTGTGAAGCAAGTCAAAATAAACCTGCTAATTTATTGATTGCAAAGATGGGTGTAAACCCAATTCAGGTTCATCAATGATAATGGTTTGGGGCAACTCTGGTTTGTAATAAAAGTGTTGTCAAACACATCATTCTCAGTTGTTCCATCAGATAAATTATTAGCATCAAAAAGAGTATCAGAATCATTGACATCTTGCCATTCCAGAGAAATATATTTCTTATTATCTGCCGATGGGATTAAATTAAATCGCTTAAAAAATGGAGCGATTGATTTTATGGTCGCTTCGATAAGTTTTAAAATTCGTTGGGTACTTTTTGTAAATGATATAAGAAAGCCGCCAAATTAGCCCCGTCTTCTCTCAAAAATCGATTATCTGCCACTTGTGAAGGGGCTTTTACTTTTGCAGAAGAACTTGTATCATGAAAATGATAAATCTTAAAACTGTCTAAATAACTGTTCAAATATTTTGGTATCTCGCAGCCGTTTGCTCTTTCATTAAACTTTCCGAATGTCCAACCCCTAGATCGTTCTGTATGCCAACTGGGTTCTTTATTAACTGATTTATTATTTCTATTAAATCCATCGTTCTCCCAAGCAAAGAAAAAAGCATCACGAGTATTTAGAGTTAGCTTAATTGCATAATAATTGATGTTATCGAAAAAGATTTTAAAGCCTAATTCTGGCGATTTTTTTCTTCCGAAATAAAGTAGATTATTCACACCACCTTGTTCAGCCACATAAGTTCGCAGTTCTTGACGATAAATTTTATTTAGCATTTTGAAAGACCCTATAAAATTACTTTTACCCGCTCCATTTGCTCCAATTAATATATTCAAAGATTTAAGATGTACATTGCACATTCTTATTGATTTGAAGTTTCTTATTTGAATATTTTTTATCATCTCGCTTTTCTAAATTTCTTGTATCGTTACCATTAACATAAAATTAATCATTTTCTCCCTAATTCCTCAAAGGCTCTCCCGCTGTTCAATAAACTTTGCAGACGTTCTAAGGTCTTTTTCTCGGCACAAAGCGATAGGAATAAGCTTCTCTTTCTAAATCCAAAAGATATTGTTCCGTTACATTTTGTGGGTAACTCAAATCACCGCCCGAAATAGCGTAGGCTAATTTATTGGCAATTTTAGCATCGTGTTCCGAGATATATTTTCCCATCAACATTCCTTGAACAACCGCTCCGAAAAGGGCAATTCCAGCCTTGCCTTGAACCTGACTAACGGTGCATTGCTTGGGTTGTGTGCAAACCGCATCCGCCATTTCGATAGCTGCATTTTTAGCATCGGCAATCAACCTCGAACGATTCAATACAATTTCGTCTCCTCTCCGTAAGTAGTTCATTTCTAAGGCAGCTAGGGCTGATCTACTCACTTTGGCAGTGGCAATAGTCCATAAATGCGGCTTGCAAAGTATTCAGTTCAGGGTCGCCAGCAGAATACATATCAGCACAAAACGAACCGCCATTTCTTTCGTACCTCCGCCCGCAGGAATCAAGCCACGCCCACTTCCACGAGTCCCATATACATTCTCAGCCGCTGCTACCACTCTGTCGTCATGAAGGTTGATTTCGCAACCACCACCCAACGCCAACGTATGCGGATAAACCACCACAATAATTGACGAATAACGCACTCGCATCATCGTGTTTTGGAACTGGGCAATCATCATATTTACCCCATCATAGATCCCGTTCGATGGCGTACATAAACAACATTGCCAAATTTGCTCCCGCTGAAAATGCTTCGATGCTATCATGTTTCCGATAACTAAACCTTTAAAATCTTTCTCCGCCAACAAAATACTATTTTCTCGATTCCTTCAATAACGCCCGCTCCAAACGTATTCATTTTTGAACGGAATTCTAAGCCCAGAATGCCGTCTCCCAAATCATAAAGCGAACTTTCTGCATTTTCCAAACGATATTAACGATAAATTTTCTTAAATTATAAATGATTTCAGCCTCACCATTGTTTTGTATGATTTACTTGGAATATCGTAATATAAACGCTTTCCGTTCTCTTTTTTATAGAAAGTTTTTGCTCCCGAAGCCAACATTTCGTTCACCCATTCAGCGGGTTTCAATCTCCTCAAAGTCATCATTGGTGTTTTTCTACGCCCAAAGCATCCCACGTTTCAAACATTCCCATTTTCCCAATCCGGAAGCCCCCACAAATGGCGGCATCAATACGGTAAGTTCGGTCATAAAAATCTCTTGTTCTGTTGGTTACATATTTAAAACCGTCAAGAATCGTTTTTCTGTAAAATTCCTCCTACTTTGGTTTTATCGGCTAATAATATAGCAAAACGGTCTTTTAACGCCAGCGATTTTGTCTTCAAAAACGTCAAACTTTTACTTTTTGCGAAGGCTCATATTCAAAGGTTTTGAGGTTCAAAATAAAGATTTCTGACTTGCCACCTGCTCCTTTTATTTTCTTGTAAAAACCCTGTCCCGTTTTATCCCCCAACCATTTATTTTCTCTGTAATTTTTTCATTACATCGGGCAACATTTATAAACGTATCTCGGGATTCGTCTCGTGAGTTAAAGTGGCGTATAAATTATTCGATACAGTGATTGTAGTATCTAAGCCCACCACATCCGTAAATGGTTCGCTCCTGACTTATGAGGTTAATTCCACCACCACGGAGGTTAATTTATCAACTTCTTCCACCGTCAAACCCAGTTCCTCCACCACCTTCTCTGGTACTTGAACCAATTGAATAAACCCCCAGCACATAGTTGCCAATAAACGCTGGTGTGTCTTTACACAAAACGGTCGTTTCTTCCTAAAAATCTTATCGCCGTAGTACATCAAAAAATCAACCATCCCGTAGTTTGTTCAATAACTAGGAATCAACAAAAATAACTTCAAAGAAAATGGAGATCAAAGAAGTGTACCTCAAGAAATGGTTTTGAAAGTCCCCGAATGCCCTTCTGTCATCAATTGAATTGAACCCCCAGGAATGATAATCGAAAGCACCTACTTTACGTTTTGCCTCCACTTTTCCTTAAAGGATTGTTGACATAAGACTTTCTATAACCGCCCCACCACCCAATCATAATTTTTGATTTCGGCAAGGTTATCACCAAAATTTCAATTTGACGTCTAAGCCAAAACATCGTAGTCATAAAGCCGCAAGATTAAGTCGAGGTTTTGAAGGTCATTTTACGATGATTGCGCCCAGTGGCTTCATAAGTTATCCTTTGCTTCTTTGCATCGTTAAGTCTTTGGCACGATGTCCCAAAAGGAACCTCTAATCCCGATATTTAAAAGCGGCAGTAATACGGCTTCCGCGGCCCTTGAACTCATACGGCAAATTCTTCTTCAATTAAATTGCTTCATTTTTTTCAGTTATCAAAGAGGAAAGAAGCATCAGTGTACAAAAATTCACATACAAAGCATCTGAATATATTTTTTTGGATTTATTCACTGTCACTATTACCAATTCAATGATAACCAGAGATTCAAAGCAATACTAAATCATGCTGGCAACATTCTTAGAGTCTTCTTATTGAGACCAAAATTCTCTGAAGGAACTACCAAAAACAATAAAGATAAAGACAAATCTTCTTTGAATGAGGCCAGCAGAGCATCCAGAATGGCAAGGATGAAAATGTCCTCCAATATCACCAACTCCAGCAAACAACCTCAGAAGTTACCAGACTTACCTCAAGTTACTACTAAACCATACCAAAGCGTGCATTCCTGGTACTGTATGCTCCAAAAGAAACAGAACAACCATCATTATCAGAATTGAAAACATATTGATAAAGTTTGAGGAAGCACACATAACAAGAGCCCACAGAAACCACAAACTAGAAATTAACAAAATTGAAAATGGCTGAAGATTTGACAAAGAAAATCCAAAGAAACTTCATCAGCACAGGCTAAATTTGAACAGACCATCTCTGTCAGAAGAATAAATGAAAATTACAAAGGGAGTTTTATGCTAGCTCTGAAACTCTGCATAGACATCCTTTAAATGCTTTAAAATATCTACATAACTGATTGAGTCTGAGCCTGATTGATTCAAACCAAGAGCTACAAGAGGCTACCAATATCCTTTAAAAAAAGAGATTCCACACCAAAAACAAACACTGATCTTTATCTCAGAAGAGATTGGAACACAATTAAATGGAAGAAAAACATTCTTAGTCTCATTTCCAATGAAATATCAATAATGGAAAGAAAATGCTGATAATGAAGTGATACCAACCAGAGGGTTATGCACATTTCACGTTATTTTAAGGAATTATAGTGTTGTGAGTCGTTCACTACATCCCTGCAAAATAATCATAACCAAACAATGCCCAATAATCCTTCACAGAGGTCTGAGAATTTAAACCAATCAATCTTTTCAAACCTCTTTAGGAATAAGAGTTCAACACAATTGAATGCAAGAACCAAAATTTCTGAGGGCTTCCGTCCATTCTCAATGCAAAGGTATTTGTAAGAACGAAATCAGGGAAGTCTGAAAATCTGCAGACATCATCATTCAAAAGCCTGTTCAATGCAATTAAACAAATCTCTGTGACTTGAACCCACCTCAACATCACAGAAACTTCACAAACCAGACGGTCAGCCTCAATGCTGAAATAAATCCCGCATCCCGTTTCACAATGCAATCCAAAGACTCGTTTAAAGGTTTCTATCCTCCAGAACTCTACCTGGTTCAATCGATTCCGTTTTCACTTGTATCCTCAAATCCCGTCTGCCTCTCAATGATTGATTCCACCACAAGTTCGAATGGCTTCTTTGAAGGAGTTTTCAAATGCTTGTTAGAGCAATATCTGAAGTGGCCCACTTTCACCAATCCCAGTGTTTTCCAAAGAGTCCAATCAATCCCTGATTCAGCAGCCATCCATTCATGCTACCACAGGAAATGGTACCTGCCACGCCAAACCCAAGAAGGCCTTGACATTCTTCACAGAATCTGAAAAGTTCTGTCAGAGTTCTTTCATTTATCAGACGGAGGTGCTCTCCAACCGAACAGAACAGCAGATGCCTTTAACACCATCATCCCAAACCCGGTAACAGAAAACATTCTTCTGAAAATCTCAACAATCCCAAGCTACTATCAGAATATGTGGCAAGCTGGTACCAAAACAAACATCGAGCTCAGACCAAATGTCTAATCCTACAAGCCGATATCCCGAAATTAGAAAGAGCCAAAGAGACCTGCAGGGTCTGGTACCTGCCCAAAACTACAAGATTCTGGAGCTGTCCTGTCACAATGACTGCAAGCAATCATGGGCATAGCCTAGGACTTCGTGGTGATGCCATTCCAAACCAAAAACCACTCTCAGTCTCAGGATTTTTTGAAAAATAAACCTATCTGTCTGAATGCAGAAAAAGAGAAACCTATTAACGGACAACTATAATGTTACAAGCTGTTCTCTACACACAGCATCAAAAAACTTCATAAAACTTTGAAAAACTTGAAAATTAGTGTATCTCCCACTTGAATCTTATAAATACCATTTGCCCAATAAATCATCATTCCTGACTGAATCATCAAAAAAAGTATCGGAAAATTTGTCCATGGAAACGGCAACTGAATAAGCAGTATTTTTGATAGCATTGTTTATTTTCTTCTGTGAAGAAAGGCAATCAACGTCATGAATTATCTAAGAAGTCAAAGAAATGAAATGCAAATATGCCTCAACAAAGTTTCATCAAAACATAGGCTCTGTCACATATGCATCTACGACACACAGCGGCTCAGAAACAGAAACAAATCGTTTGAATCATTTTGAATCCGATTTTCAGATGATCCCGTTTCCAGGACAAGCCTCAAACCGAACTCCACATGAACAAATGACATCGGTTTCAAGGTTGAATGAACTAGTTCGCAATGATGTCCGTAAAGTGTTTCAGCTGATCAAAGCAACTGATTGATTCAATTGGTCAATGCAAACAAAAAAAGCGAACTCAGATTACTACCAGCAGATGCAGTTACAAAGCAGTTTCCAGCGGTTAGAAATGCAGTTCATTCCAATTGCAGAATTTATTCAAACATTTGTTTGATATCAAAGATCAAAAGGATTAGATGATACCAAAGGTTAAAAAATACTTTTCATAAAATTAGCTTCCAAAGGACTTCGCAAATCAAATGAATTAGAAGCATTGCAATGCGTATCGAAACAGCAGTAACCATTCATTCAGAACCTGTCCAGCATTCCATTTCTGTTTTCGTAAGCGAATACCAAGTCATTTTGAAGAAGAACTGCTCGATTAACGTTCCGGTATTCTTCAATGACATCATGTTCTTCACCTGATCCAGATAAATCGCGGCAATGGTCATGGGATCATAATGCTCACGCAGCTTTAAAAGTGATTGATGTCCTCAGCAATTTGTTAATTGGAGAAATAGCCTGCCGTAGGATTCAACTGCAAAGCTCAGCTGTTGTGTAGAATCCTTTGTCAGTTTTTCTTAATGTAATAATGAACAGAAGTAACCGTGTGCTCAAACTGACGCAGCCAAAATCGTGTTGTAAAACTAGTTTCATATCCAGATTTAAAAAATCTATAATTGTCCAATCTGTCCTCATTAGCTAACTCTTTCCAACACATCTGATGATTTCTTCATATTGGTTTGATTCTTTCTTTTCTGTTTGAAGATTCTGATATATCCTTGTTCTTTGACGCTCTGCAAATGGTGTTTTTCAATTGTATTATCATACAGATAGGATAAAAAGGCTCACAGAAATGCCTTTCTGAACTCAGAATTGATCTCATTCATGCTATTTCAGCAGATCCAACTCCATTGTTTGTTGAGGAGACTTCGTTGAATCATCGAATGGGTTCTTCCACAATCTGATATAAACTCGTTTGTTTGTTGAATGAATGGAAACAGATCCAGAATTTACTGTCTTGAGAATTGAAAGAATCACAAGTGTTGAAAGAATGTTCGTTTGAATCGTCTACTTCTGAACATTATATGTCACAAAACTTCCACAATCCGCAATGAGAGCTATCAATTCTTCACGTGAAAAAGCAGATCCATCCAAACTGCTCTATATCTGTCGGATGAATTCAATCTCGCAAATGATTGTCTCAGAAACTTCTATGTGAAAGGAAAGGCATCCAACTGCTGTATCCATTCTACAATATGATAATCATGCCATTGCAGAATTCCAACCAGATTCTTCATATGAATCAATCAATGGGTTGAATCAGCTGTTCTTTCACGTGCATCGCCAATCACAGAAGAACAAATGTTTCCAATCTGCTCTGTCAATGTACATCTGTGAGTTGATTTAGCTCCTGAGTATCTGAGAAACCACGGTGAATAGCACCCAATTTCTTCAAACCTGAATTTGTAAACGTTCAAAAGCACCAACCCAAAGAGCTAAATATCATAGTTTTTTACCACAGGAATATCAACGCCTTTCAAAGCATCTGCTAAATCTTGTACGTTAAATGGCTTATGCGTTTCACCATCTACAACACATCAACACCATATTTTAAAGATAATTCTACGTAAGTGCTCAGGCGTGGCAACTTCGCAAGCCACAAAAGGCATGTACCAGTTTGTTTTTTCGCCTCAACGAGCCATTTTAGAGCAGGCTCAACCTATACCTTCAAAACTTCCTGGACGAGTACGTGGCTTCCACACCCCTGCACGCAAGATGTGAGCTAACCTTCGGCTTTGATACGGCTGGCAGCTCCAACACTTGTTCTTCGGTTTCAGCCGAACACAGCCCAGCAATTATCAATGGTTTGCCGTCAGTAGCAATCCATTCCTGCATCGGCGTTATGTCTAAATTCGCATTCATTTGGTTAACATTAAATTCGTTAATCTTTTTAAAACAATTTTTAATCACAAAAAACAACTATATTGTAAAACTTATCGTCAAAATTACTACTGTTACTGGTTACAAAAAAATAACGTAATAGAAACACAATAAAAAACAACATAATTCCTTTTGAAAAATTTAATACGGCAAAAAATTTAGCTTCTTTTTGTATTATTCTAATACACTATATTTGCGCGTTCTTGTAAAACAATTGACGATACTCTGAACCATATTAAACTGATAATCAACAATTAAATTATTTATTCAGTCTTTTAAATATTATAGATTATCAAATCGGTAATATGAATCTAAAATGCCAATCAACCAAACCCTTTTGAAGACTCCCAAAAGTTAGTTTTGAGGATACTTCTATCGCTTTTTTCTTCCAAATCTGATTCATGAGCTAAAAAAGATATATCTAGATATTTGCATAATAGGAATCTAGAATTGGCTTGTAAAGTTAGGAACTTTTTTATCAAACTATTTCTTTTTTCTTCATTTTCCATAAAAAATCGAGCTAAAAATCTACGGTATTTGAGCAATTTTGCGGAGGAGAAACATTTTGCAAGAGTGTATCAAAACCATAGAAAACTTGGACAAATCCCATATCGGCACAATTTTGGATTATTCCGTTGAAGGTGAAGACAACGAAAAAAGCTTTGATAAAACAGCCAAAGAAATATCTATTAACTATTGAAAAGGCAAATAAAATACTTGGCTATTCCTTTTGCAGTTTTCAAGGTTACAGGTATTGGAAGTGCAGAACTATTAGAGAAAATGCAAAATCGAATAGCCACTTTGAACGAAGACGAGCAAGAAGCTTTTGAATTCATCCGTGTCAGGAACGGAATAAATACCCTTGGCAAGCAAGCAGCTATACTGAATGTAAGAGATATTTATCGATGCTGAAGAAGCCTTTAGATTCAAGACATCAATTGATAATCTAGACTGTATGAAATGATGGCAAAATATAGTGGCACCACTATAAGTGCTTGGTTTATAATACTTTCCAAATGTATCGTAAGGATATGCTTCTTGTAATTTTGAAAGTGGCTACTGAAAATGCTCGTTCACAGAACTATGCTTTGGGTGGAACCAGAAGAGAGAAAAGTTTACATGGAGAAAAGAACGCCAAAAATCTTCATGAAGAGGACACCATTATTATCCTGCAAGCGAAAAACCAAAGAAGCAACTGACTGTGATTTTAATGCCTTGTGTAGTAATTTTGTTGAAATTCAAGAAACAATTTCATCTCCCCAGGAACTCACCCCCCGTAATATGGTTGCCAAAATATTTGGTTGATTTCCATGCACCATACAATATTGCCTCTTCTGATAATCATTTCTATTTTGTCTAACTCTTGGGTATGTCCGATAAATTTCTTATAATCTTTCGATGGCTGGTTATAATGTCACCCCCCCCCCGCCAAATATGTTCCCATAATCCCCCCGTGGATGCAGTTATGTTTGATCTATTCTACGTTGATGAAAATACACGGTGGCAGGACAAGCAAGCCGTGAGTTTAAAGTTGATAAAAAAGAGAAATCAAAAAAGAAAATGTGGCTTTTTTAAAAAAATGTCAATTGAAAATATACTAGCTTCTCCCCTGAGTCCTTAGTAATAAAGATGCCACAGATTTAGTCAATTTCATTAAAAATTATTTTTATCTTTGTGGTCCCACAATTATGAGAACTGAAAAATAATAAGTGGGATGAATTTTTTAAAATAAGTTTTTTTAACAATCATGTTTATAAAAAAATATCACAAGACGGTCGCCTAAGCTAGTATCGCTAAATGAGGATTTAATTTGGGCGTTGTACCGCAACGCAGAGTGGTGCAAAAAATGACACTGACAGCACGTTTACTAATTTTTTGGAATTAAATAATATCATCCATTATCAAGCAGATTATTTTTGTTCCTTTCGAGGTGCTAAACCGCAGTTTATGGCTTGTTAAATGAGGTGTCTTTATTTATTCAGTTTTACCAACGAAGAACGGGGCGTACCCCGAGTAGTAATGGGCTGAGGTTATTTAATTTGTGTTACTTATTGTTTTTCAGTTCCTAAAATAAAATTTGGAGATTTAATAGAAGATGTTAAATCATTGTTGTTTTATGGAAACATAAATAGTCGAAGATGTAAATTCATTTTCTAAATTTTCTCAAATTAAATAATTTTCAAATTAATATGCTTCGTTCCCATATATACTTTTTGGTTTACGCTTGTATTGATTGCCACTTACTCCGCTTATTAAGTTGGCTGTTCATAAGTATATGCTTTATGAAGGCAATGAAATTCCGTTGAATTGGACAATGGTTTAAACTATACTAGCCAAGCTTTTTTTTAATAAAGTGTATGGCTTTTGGGATGACTTTAGATTTTTTATCACAACGATATCGCAAACCGCTACAATATATTCTGGAGTTTTTGAGAAGATGTATAGAATTGGCTGGTATTTAGATATATTAGCCTGCAAAAATGCTTCATGAGGGCTTCTGTGGTGCATTAGCCACTCCAGCCTGAGCATTTGGTAATGTAATTGATAGTATCTTTTATGGTAAATACTAGCTAATACACCTGTACCGTTCTCCCACACCGTAAGTCCCATTAGCACCCATTCTCTTGTTCTTCTTTGATCCATATCAAAATCCTATTCCAGATTAAAAAATTTCTTTCCCAAGTCTTGCCATTCTACGCCCATTCTTTAATTTTGCGCATGCTTCTATTTTTTTTAGTCGTTTCCGTTTTGATTTTCCAAAATAAATTCTTTAATTTGTACTTTAAAATTATCTTAGCACCGTTTCAAAAATCAAGAGAATATTTCAGAAATAATCTGTCGAAGATGTTGATAGTGAAAAGAATGGTGTAAATTCTGAAAATAGACCTACTGAATAATGAAATCAGAAATCATTTAGTTTTTTTGTGGTTAGTTTATGGCTTTGTTCATACGGTTTTGGCGATGAATCCAGTAAAGTATGATGTCCGCCTCATTTTCTAGCCATAATCCTTGTCTGGATGAACGTTTTAGCGATTTTATTGATACTGCCTATATTGAACTATCAATTTCCCTTTCCCTCACAATTATTACTGGAAAAGTCTTTACTCTAATCAAATTTTGGGTGGATTAATGATGACTTGGGGTTATTTTATATCTACAAAGTTCTTATACAAAGATTATTTTGGATTTATCAGAACACAATCTTTACAGTAATCCTTAAAGCCTTCAACTTTTCAAGAATGATGAACTTTCGTCTGTTGTCAGACATCCGCTTTATTCTGGAATGATTGTGTTTTTTGTGGGGTTGGTTTGGCTTTTCAGGCTTGCTTTCCAGTTTGGTAACTGCCTTAACACTAACGATTTATATTAGGATTGGAATTTATTTTGAGGAGAAGAAATTGGCGGAACAATTTGGAAAATATATCAGAACTGTTAGAAGAAAATGCCGATGTTAATTCCGAGATTTGAGGAGGAGAAGTAAAGATTAATCAATTTGGATATTATCAGGATTTCTACTGGTATGGTAAATCTTTACTATGATAATTTCATCGTCAAGTACCTTGTAAATAATTGCATATTGAGACTCAAATATAGCTTTACGATAAATTTTATCATCAGTTAATTTGTATGGATATTCAAGAAACATAATGGCATTCGCTCAATAGTATCCATCATAAAATCATAAATTCTATTGATAAATTTCTTTCCTCTACCAAGTGATTTCCCTTCTAAATATTCTTGCATTTCAAGTAGTAATCAAAAATTCTTTTCAGTGATCGTTTTAAAATATCTAATAACAAATTCTGATTATCTTATTCTGACTATCGAAACCATATTTTTTACACAAGATACGCTGTATATTCCTTAAAAAATATGATTCCATACTACCAAAAATACAATCAGACTTTATTCAGAATATATTTTAAAACGGCTTCTGAAAAATATCCAATTCTAATGTAATTTTAATCTTTTTTATTTTAAAAAATACATAATAAAATTATATACTATCCAAAATTCAAACCGTCAATTCCCTAAAAACCTCCTCCATCGTCTTTCCTGCTTGTTTCAAATCGTTGAGTGATGAATCTTTCACGATATTTCCACGATTGATAATTACTACTCTATCACAAATGGCTTCCACTTCTAGCATGATGTGAGTTGAAAAAATTACCGTTTTTTCTTTCCCAACATTTCTGATAACGCCCCTGATTTCTGCCAATTGATTAGGGTCGAGTCCTGCGGTGGGTTCGTCCAAAATCAATACTTCGGGGTCGTGTATGAGGGCTTGGGCGAGTCCCACTCGTTGGCGATAACCCTTGGAAAGTTGCCCGATTTTCTTTTTTTGTTCAAGGCTAAGTCCCAATAAATCAATTACTTCTGATATTCTCTTTTGTAAAGACTGTCTTTGGATTCCATAAATTCCGCCAATAAATTCTAAGAATTCTTTGACGTACATATCCAAATACAGTGGATTATGTTCGGGCAAATAACCAATATTTTTACGGACTTCTAATGAATTAGTTTGCACTAGTATCCATAGACTTCCACCGTCCCAGAGGTGGCAGATAGATAGCCCGTGGCAATCTTTATAGTTGTGGATTTTCCTGCACCGTTTGATCCTAAAAATCCCATGATTTCCCCTTTTGAGCCTTCAAAAGATATGTCGTTCACTGCCCACTGCGAGCCGTTATTGTTTAGGTAATAGATTTTGTATTTTTAACATTTTGAGCATTAAGTTATGAGCATTGAGCATTGAGCAATAGAAAATGAGCATTTTACCCCATTACTCATTGCTCACACCTCATAGCTTACGAAAACATCCCACCCAAATCCATTCCTCCAATATTAAGAATTAGTCCTTGGGTGGCATTTTGAAGGTGGGCTTTCACCTTATCTTCAATATTTTCCATGGCTTTGTTGGTGGCGGCAACCACTAAATTTTGGAGTACCTCATGCATCTTCGGAACGAATGAGGTCTTCGTCAATTTCGATTTTGATCAGTTGCTTTTTGCCGGTTTACGGTGGCACGCACCATACCCGCACCAGACTCGCCCGTTTCACAATCGAGCCAAACGACTCTTGTGCTTCTTTCATTATGGCTTGGAGCTCCTTAATCTCGCCAAGTATTCCTATCACTGTCGAATATATTTTAAAATAATTATGAACGATGAGTTATGAATGATGAATGTTTTAGCCTTGATTTAAAATTATTCATAATTCAAACTCTCAATTTTGAAATTTAATGTTCAATGCAATTTACAATACTATTGATTTAACAGTAAAAAAAGAAACCTCAACTTATCTTTAAGCCGAGGTTTCTTTTCAAAAGGTGTTTTAAGTGAATTTAGTATGCTAATGGTAAGGCACCTTCTTTGGTGGTTACTTGCCCGATTCCACCTTCAATTTCGGATTTTATAAGCGTAACTACCTTCCAAGGCACGGTTTCCGTTGTTCATTATTCCGTTCCAACCCACAACATTGCTATCACTTTGATCTTTTTCCACCGCGAAACTATCGGTGTCTTCATAATATACTACATTGCCCCCAACGGTCATAAAATGGTCATTTTCATTTTTCTAATAAATTTTCCTCTTACCAAAAAACTTATCATTATTGCCATCTCCATTGGGCGTAAATATCTGCAGAGTCATGGAGAACGATGGTCTGAAAACTCTGATAATATTGGATAAAGTCGAAGGTAAAACATTGGGGTCGGTAGTATTCCAACCCACAGGTCTTGATTCAATTTGAATAAATAATTCTTGTCCCTCTTCCCTTTCCAAAAGCTTTCGCTTAAGTCAAAGGTTTGTGTTCCTGGCTAGGTTGTCTTTCAGTACTTTAATATTGGTTTTTGTTGAGGGATTCACACTCTGAACCAGATAACTGTCAGCATCAGACAGAAAAACAGAAGATTCAGGAGTCCATTTCAAGGTTGAACCATCTGATTTTAAATGAACTGTACAAACTTTTTCAGAAGGGTCAGATTCATTATCACAAAGGTTTGTCCACGTCATGTAATAGCAATAAGACTTTTTTATCAATATCTGCCGTAACATCTTCAATGAATAAGCAACGGATTTAATAAAAATCATCTCCAAACCTCAACAATATTTATAGGCATTTGGTTTGATATTCACGGGTACTGCCGCCACATTAAATTGTCCTTGTACTCGCACATTTGCGTCCCAGCGTTTTAAATAGCATGGCAAATGAACTCGAAATTGCGGGAGGGCGTATCACTGGAAGTTGCTTTTACCTTGAAAGATTGAGAAATAGATCTCAGAGGATATCGAAAGTGGTTACTTTATACACATATCTTTGCCCGCAAGTAACACCGTCATCTGTGAAAGTGGTTTTAGAGTAATTTTTAAAAGAAGTAGCAGCATCATCGGAACGTACCGTCTGGTCGGAATCTTTAATGCACTACAGGAATCCACTGGAAATTAGCACCAATCAGCCCTTCACCCAGTGCCGTTAAATTTGCCACCACTTTTATCCATGCCTTAAGGTTCATTTTGCTTCAATGCCAATCCAAGTAGTACAAAGTTCATCACTTCCGCAGAGCAGGGACACTTACAAAAGAACTCGCACACGAGCCATCAACTGCCTCTACCTGAAACCATCCGACTTTATCACCATTCGGAACTTGAACAGCGTTACTTGATTCAAACTGATGTCCCACCCGAAAAAGTAAGTTTTGAAGGGCGTGTCTGTATAGTTGAAAAAATTATCAATTTGCTGGGTCACGCATATACACATTTCGCTTAATATTATTATCGGCACTGACCGCCAGTTTGAATTCGCCTTTGAGTGTTGTTCCCACGATATGTTGAGTGAGGGCTTGTTTACAACGCCAGTATTTAACGAAATCGTTTGTTGAGGAGAAGCAGGAGCAGGACATCCTCCCGTTTTGGTTACGCCCTTCACCTAATTTTATCTGAACTATACCCCATAAATTAGCAACGTTTTTGAAATCAAATGGATAGGTCGCTATTTTTCCTGTAGTATCGGAAGGCTGAATAACCTTGTGATAAAATGTATTTTATATCATAATTATCATATATATTATAGTCGTGTATTGTGAATTTTGTTATCAATTCTCATCTTACCACTAAAATAATTTAATTGAATATCGTACAAGATTGGTTTCACAATTTCAATTACTTGGCAAGCATGACAGAGACCTTACCCGCCCGCTGAGAATCTGAATTATCTCTTTGCGTGATATCATAGAAGTCAGGCCTTGTCCAGAAGCTAAATCCTTGGGAATCAGTTGGCTCTATCAATCATTTTTATATCTACGCTTCAAGAAAGAATATGTATAATTATTATCTGTACTTATGGTAGCTGAGGGAGGAGCAGACAAACTATTATTGCTTTTTAGCAGAGTAATCCAATAGAAAACGCCCGAAAGTGAATTGATTGGGAGAGTACTTTTCAGATTTATCAGTTCTCCTTCACATATTTTGATTGGAATATTATTAGAAGCCGTAGCTACACCATTGCCATCAATTTTAATTGAAACAGTGTTGATACTAAATTCGCCTTTTTTGTTGGTGCGAGTTGTAATCTGTTTTTATTTTATACCCGAAAGTCATATATCAGCAAAAGTATCCCTATGTTTTTACTAATCCTCCTCATATTTATCCCATCCCAACCAATCGCTACAAAGTCTTCCCTTATACAATCTGGATAATTTTTTGATAAACTACTCTTTTCAACTAAAATCCTATTTTTTCAACATGATTTTGTTGCAAAATCCTGTCCAAAAATCAAGCCCAAATTTTCCAAAAGGCTTCTTTAAATTGGAATACTGTTCCATTTTTCAGTTCATGATAAATAATATGCGATTTGCGTGCCAAATATATATGAAAAAGAAGCAGAAATTTTATTTTGTTAGTTGAAAAAGAAATGTAGTGGAAATAAGATTATTTAGTTACGTAAAATTGAAGTGCAGCATGTTCCTGATTTCAGAAGGAAATATTTAAGAGGAAATATAATGTAAAAGTATTTTATCAAAATAAAATATCATTAAATATTAATAATCAAGTAGTTATGTTTCAATGTTAAGCTGTAAAAAGTATTATTTTATCGATTTTTCCTCAAAATTAGTGCCATTAAATTCAGATTTAAAAAGAATAAAATAAGTAACGAGGCTCTTTAACAAAAACAAGATGTCAGATATAAAATTAGATACCATCGAAGAAGCTATTGAGGCACTTTGACAAGGAAAAATAATTATCGTTGCCGACGACGAAGATCAGGAAAATGAGGGTGATATGATTTGTGCTTCCGAAGCCATCACGCCCGAAATTGCCAACTTTATGATTCGGGAAGCTCGTGGACTTATGTGTGTGTCGCTCACGGAGGAACGTTGCGAGGAATTGGGTTTGATGATTATCTTAGAAAATATTGTTCTTCAGCATGAAACACCCCTTTACGGTTTCGGTTGATTTGTTGGGACACGGTTGTACCAAAGGAATATCCGTCTAAGACCGAGCTAAAACCATTTTTTCATTGGTAGATGCAAACACAAACCCAAGTGGATTTGGGTCGCCCATGTTATATTTTCCCTTTGAAAGCTAAACGTGAGGGTGTTCCCGGCAGAACGGGACACTCGGAGAAGCTGCTTGGATTTTGCTCGTTTGGCTGGGTTCAAACTTTTATAAACTTTGATTAAAGTTAAGAACTAAGATATCACAAAAGCAGTCGTTTAAACAGATTTGCAGAAAGATAAGGAGGCAATTTTGAATCGGAATTTGCTAACAAACTGGACTTAGTTGAATATCGACTAAAACATGAAAGTCGCTATTCAACGTGAAATTTAAAGGTGGATATGCCTCACGAAATTTGGTCATTTTGATTTAACTGCTTTCAGACAAATTCAAACGGGCGAAAAACCCATCTGGTACCCACCAAAGGCACTTGGACAAAAGGTGAGCCTGTTTTGGTGCGGGTGCATAAAGTCGCTTGTGCGTTACGGGAGATATTTTTGGCTCATGCCGTTGCGACTGCGGTGTGCGAATTGCACCGTGCCGGAAATTGTTGAAAAAGAAGGCAAAGGTGTTATTTTATATATGTTTCAAGAAGGGCGGGGCATTTTTTCTGGTTAATAAATTGAAGGCTTATAATCTCCATGTGAAATGGGACGGGATACGGTGGAGGCAAATCTGGAATTGGGTTTCAAAATGGATGAATTTGATAAAAGTAGTGGGAAAAAAAATTTATAGGGATTTATAAGCAAGTAAAATTCGTCTGATTTCAATAATCCTTAAAAATGGTACCCAAAGAAGTGGGATGGGGGAGAGCCAGGGGACACGGTTCGATTGAACCACGAAGTCTCATCCTATACAATAAAAAGGTTCTCCAAACGAAGCGTGATAAAATGGGGCATTTAATTATGAGCAGTGAGATGGGAGTAGTGAGGTATGAGGTGTGAGCTTTGTATGTATTTGTTACTCACACCTCACTGCTCACACCTCACCCCTCAATAACTTTGAATTTCAGATTATAATAAATTAATAAAATTAAAAACAGGGGAACCAATTCATCAAATATGTATATCTTTGAGAAACAGCGTTTTTTTATTTTCAACTTTTTTTAAAAAAATTTCAGTCCCATTCAATCAAGTTGCCATAAAATGTTATACTGAATCCAAATACAGTATAAATGCTCGATACTTTGATAAAATTTTAAATGAATGCAGTCCAAGAAAAATATTTTTGCTTACCGAGAAGGATTAAGAAAGTATAAAATAAGAAATAAATGAAGGGAAAAATTATTATCCCCATTCCAAAATTTTCCTTGAACATTGTCAATACTAAAAAGGAAAGTTTGATACTGTGAAAAAGACCTACTATACCCAGACAATTAAGGGAACGCACACCCAGTGGACTGTTTTGTTGGTAGGGTTTTGGTGGCTTTCGCCATATTCGGCGAGCCATTGATTGATAGTTTTCATGATATCTTAAGGTGATTTTTTGCTTAAGGAACTAAAAACAATAGCAGATGTTTTTGAAATGCCCTTTTTTGCACCACTCTACGTTGCGGAATGCCGCCCAGATTAAAATCCTCATTTAGTGATAGTTAAAACGGCAAGTAGACTACACCACACAAGTTTTAGTCGCTTCTTGATTGCATAAAATAACATTTAAAGTTCATCCACTTATTATTTTCCTGTTCCTAGTAATTTTATAAAATGTAATATTAATCTGTAAAATTACCAATAATCATTATTTTATTGCTTTGACAAATATCGTGATTGTATTTCGGAAATATATAGGGTGGTATCAAATGCAAAGCTATGTATAATTAAGTAAGCGTTTTTGGAAAGCTGAACAAGTCTTGCATGAAATTTAATTATTACCATTTAAAAATACCGTCCAATCAGCGGATTCTCCACAATCAAGCGCTTCATTTCTTGTGGATTAATTGCTCCTTGTTTCTGATACACAATCTTGCCGTTGGGTTCTCGCCAAAATCGTATAAGGCAATGCTCCTTGCCATTTTGGGTTATTTCTAATCACCTCAACGCAAACGCTACATAACTATCACCCGATTTTGTTCCCATTTTTTCCACCACCACAGGCAATAATTGCACATTGTTTTCCATTTACTTGGTAAGTAGCGGGTGTGGCATATCCGCCCGCAGGGAGTTGGTATTCAAAGAGAACCTTACCCGTGTTTTTATCAAAAGCCCTAAATTTTTCATCTTTGGATGCCGCAGTAAAAATCAAACCACCTGCAGTGATTACGGGTACTCCATAGTTTTCAGTTCCCGTTTGGGCAATGCCTTTTTTGGTCAATTCTTCCAAATTCTCCCCAATGGTACTTTCCATTTAATTTTACCCGTATTCAAGTCAATAGCGTTAAGCGTTCCCCAAGGTAAGATTGATAGCAAGGTAGCCGTCTTTAGTCGTAATACGTTATTAACCCGTCATCACATAAGCAGGTTGAAGGTCGGCTTCGGCTTCCATTTCTTTCTTATCTGTTTGATCCATTAGCTGCTTTTAAATTCAGCCGATATGCAGTAATAGCTTCACGATTCTTTTCTGAAATATGTCCAAAAGCGGGCATTGCTCCTTTTCCTTTTCTCAAAACTGCTAAAACATCTTCTTTTTTCAATCGTTTTTCCAAATCAATCAACGATGGAATATTGCCAGTTCCTTTACGGTCGAGTCCGTGGCAGTTGCCACAATTATTAGTGTATTGATTTTTGCCGTTTGCTAATAAACCCGTCCCTTCTACTTTTTTGTTTTCCTTCATTTTTACAATCCACAGCATTTTTCGTTAGAATTAACGAACAAGATATTATTCTGTGGGTCAGAACCAGCCCAGCCCCATTCGCCACCACCTTCAAAACCTGGAAACAAGACGTATACCTGCGGAGAAGGCGGAATCCAAATTCCTCCTGATTTCAAAGGTTTGAATTGCTCCACAGTCTCAGCATGGTGTTCGGGTGAAAGATTGACAAGTATCTTTCTCCAAGAAATTCTGACGCATATAAGGCTCTGGAAATGAAGGAATTGGTTGGGTTTTCCAAGATTGTTCCCCTGCTAAATCCGTTTGCGGAAGTACGGGCATTTCTGGAATTGGGAAAAACTAGTTTGCGGTCGGCTCTTTCCAAAATAAAAGTGTAGCCTTGTTTCGTGATTTAGTCAACGGCATCAATCGTTCCTTACCATTTGTACTAACGGTAATCAATATTGGTGGAGCAGGTAAATCTCTATCCCTAAAATATCGTAGAGAATGGTTTGGTAATGCCAGATTCGCTTGCCAGTTTTGGCATCCAACGCCAAAATACAATTGGCAAAAAGGTTTGAACCTTTCCGATAGCCACCCCAAAACAATCATACGTTGCCGAACCTGTGGGTACAAAAACAATCCCTCTTTTTTCGTCCAAAGCCATACCCGCCCAAGGCAGTAGGCACCGCCCACTTTCCAAGAATCCTTTTAGCCAAGTTTCATAAACCAAATTCGCCTTGGTGTGGAATGGTATGAAAACTCCATTCTCGTTGAAAGTCAATACGTTAGACGCCCGGACGTGGTTACCAAGTGCGGCACCTAAGCCTTCCGAAAGACGCATTCCCATGATTATCAGGTCGTTATAGATTATTCCTGGCGTGTAGGCGACCAATAAAAATTGGTTCTTTATGATAATCCGGATCCTTTTGCATATCAACGTTTCCGCCGTCGCCAAAGGTTGTAATAAGTTCGCCCGTTTTGGCATCTAAGCAAACAAATGGCTTCCTGCACAAAACGAAATTCGCTTTTCATTGCCTGATTGCCAGTAAGTTACATCCACGGTTTGTACCTGCCCACGAGTTTTCGCCGCCTAATAATTTGAAAGGATTAAAAGTCCAAATCTCCTTTCCCGTAGCGGCATCCAAAGCTAAGACCTTTCTTGGTGGCGAAGCGGCATAAACAACGCCCTTCCACATGTTGTGGATTGCACTGAATTTGGGAAGTTATGGTGGCATCGCCCAATGATAATTCCCAAGCGACTTATAAGTTTTTGACGCTTTCAGTATTGATTTGCGAGAGTATGGAGAAACGGTTGGATTCGTTATTTCCTCCGTAAACTTTCCAGTCAAGATATGGAGTATCGGAGCTTTTCAGAGCGATTGTTCCGAAAATAGAAGAGAAAGGATTGTGATTTAGACTTTCATTTTTTATATTGAGAATTTGGTACTTAATAGAACTTCCCGAAAGTTTTAAAACCTTCGAGAAGTTGGTATCTTCATATTTTGCTAAATTTACTCCAAAAATAGCAAATCATGCAAGACCTTTCTTTACCCACATACAAACTGGATTTATATTGGGAAAACCCGATAGCAAACTTAGCAAATTTAGAAGAAAAAATCGCCACAATATATACTCAAACCGACTTGATTATTTTACCCGAAATATTCAATACAGGCTTCACGATGGATGCAAAATCGAGTGGCTGAACCCATGAATTTTACCACCTTCAATAGCCTTCGTCATAAAGCAAAAAAGGCTAATAAAGTGATTACGGGCAGTTATATTCTAAAAGAAGGAGACCAATATTTCAACCGATTAATTTGGATGCGTCCCGATGGAAGTTTTGAAAAATACGATAAAAAACATTTGTTCATAATGGGCAACAACACCTGGCTTTCACGAACAGAACTGAACGCATTATTGTGGAATTAAAAAGGCTGAAAAATTCTGCCAAGTTGATTTGTTATGATTTACGGTTTCCTGTGTGATCAGGGAAGAATCAAATCGAAAGTCGTAAATAAAAAGTCAAAAGTCAAAATTTAGAAATTCAAGCAGATAATTTTTATGGCCCGCAACTTACGACTTACGACTCTTTAACTTACGACGTGCTCATTTACGTTGCTAATTGGCCCTCAACCAGTTCGCGGTTAGACATGTGCTTTTGCAGGCTCGGGCATTTCAGTATCATAGTTATTAAGTTGGTGCAAGTAGGGTGGGGATGATGGTATGGGTTTGCATTATTCGGGTAATTCATCGGTGATTGATTTTAAAGGTAACTCCATTTTTTATCAGAAAGAATCGGAAGTGATTAATACACAAACCCTTAATCATCAAGAACTTATTGATTTCAGAACAAAGTTTCCTGCGTATTTGGACGCTGAGGTAATTTCTTTATACGGTAAAAGAAATGAACAAAAGTACACGGGGAACGGTTTTTACTCAAAATTTTATGCAAAAAAAGATATTAATTGTTTCTCTTAGCTTGAATCTGGGATTATTTGTTCTCATTTTTCAGTTTAGGGATAAAATTTTAGCTCGAATATTTCCACCTGAAAAAATAACAATTTTAATGATTGGAGATTCGAGAATTTCCCAAGAAAATTGGTCGATTTTGTTAGGTAGAAATGATGTAAAAAACGAAGCCTCTGGCGGGGCAATTACGCAACAAATTCTCTGGAATTTGGAACGTGGGCAACTCAATTCCGAACCTAAAATTGTGATTATTGAGTGTGGAATTAATGACTTGCTGGCGGGTGTTCCCGTGCAACGTGTCTATGAGAATTATGTGAGGATAATTGAAGTTTTACGAAAGAAAAAGATTAAAATAATTATCAGTTCTATTATTTATACTGCTGATAATCAACAGATTAATAAAAATATTGCTGAGTTAAATATAAAATTATCGGATATGTGTAAATCTCAAAAAATCGCTTGGCTTGATGTCAATTTATACCTTTCATCTGATTAAAAACTACTTGAAAAGTATTCTTTGGACGGGGTTCATATGAATAAAGAAGCGTATTTGGTTTGGGCTAAAAAAATGAATGAAATATTAGTCCAATTTGGTAGTTTTTGACCCATTCGGTAAACTATAATCCACCAAATACTCCCAATGTTCGTCATGAACAGATTTGTAATTAATTTTCACTTTGATATAGCCCATCTCTTCATTAAAAATCCTTGATTCTCTTGCTCCAATGATGCTCACATGGATAATCTCTTCATTTTGAGCAATCACTTCATCAACCGATAGACTTTTGTAACTTCCCGAAAACATTTTACCAACAACTGCTTTGATTAACTCTGCCAAACTTCCTGTTTTCTTACCTTTATATTCATACGAAACCGATTCAACAATGGCGGGGCCGATACCTTTATTCATCAGTTTAACGGAGGTCGTGTTCTTGGTGGAATCCTTTTCTTCTTCCCGAAATACGGCAATTTGCAAATGAGGCCAAGCCGAAGCATACAAATATTTTCGCTGATAATGGGTTTGTGTAATGGACACAATCAAGGCACAAATGCCCACAAATGATGCCATTGTGGCAACGATGGATTCGGAAGAAAAACGGTTATTTTTCATGGTTTTAGGGTAAACTTTTAAATGAATTCCCTAAAATACATCATTTTTTAATTCCTTTTAAAATATCTATTTTTTATTTGTAACGAATCATCTTGGTTTTATACTTACTTCATAAATAAACCGAAATCACCCAATCAAAAACCACAAGTGGATAAACTTGAAAGTACATTTTTAGCTCGCCTAAACGCACATAAGGGAATTTTCTTCACAAAGTCTCAAAGGTGTATATGGACACCCAAGATGACCCGTGAGGATTTGATTCAAAAATTATTCTCCAACTCTGGAAATCCTATCCGACTTTCAATGAGTTGAGTCAGTTTTCGACTTGGATGTATCGGGTTGCCATCAATACTGCTATTCTTTACCTCAAAAAAGAGAAGAAACGCCCCGACAAACATTCAATTCTTCCCGAAATGGACTTCGGAGAAGAGGCAGAACCAAACCCCAAAAGAAAGCCAATTAGAGCATTTTTATCAAGCCGTTCAGCAATTATCGCCCATCGAAAAAGCCTTAATTTTCTATTTTATGGAAGGACAATCTCACCGAGAAATTGGGATAAATATGGGAATTACCGAAGGAAATACGAGAGTAAAATTGAACAGAATCAAAGAAAAAATCACGCAAATCATTAAATCACAAGGATATGAATTTTGAAGAATTAAAATCAGATTGGGAAAAAGAACCTTCGGGAAAGGTGAATTTGCCTGCAAGTATGGAAGTTTTAGAGAAATCTAAACAACCGATAGCGGTTATAAAAAAGAGTATGAGAAAAGAGGCTAAGTCTCAGATAATAGCGATGATTTTCTTAGGTTTTTATCCGCAACAATTCAACTTTTTTTTCGGCTATATATTGGCATCAGATAATCATCCGTCCGTAAAATTCAACCCCGAATCATATCCGTTTTTCTACATTCTGTACTTTACCGCATTTATTGTATTAGGTTTTTATGGCAATAAATACTATCAACTTTTTAAAAGACTACACCGATTATTCAGTCATTACCAAAGACAATTTTTATGAATTATATTATGAATTAAAATTAAATATTGAAACTTACAAAACACTTAATGTGGCAGTTACGCCATTCATAATAATCTTATTTATTTATCTCTGGATAAGTTTAGTTAGCCCTCAAAACTTAGATATAATGTCCAATTTTAAATCAGAAATGGTTGATATTATCCATTATTGTAATTGGTAGCTCTACTTATATGTATTGGGCTACAAATTGGTGGATAAATAATTTTTATGGAGAACCCTTATCTCACTTAAAAAGCCTATTGGATGAATTAAAAGAGGTTTAAAATACGGAAGTCGTCCTTCAAAAGGACGACTTCCGTATCTATTCTCTCAACTAAATTATTCACCGCCATCTTCCCCACTTTCCGTTGATAAAATCATGGGCGTATTGCAGTTTGTGATGATTACCTTGGCATTGGGTGAAGTAGATAATGACTTGAATGCCTCAATGGATTTGAACTGAATCAACATGGGCGTAAGTCCCTCGTTGATAATCTTTTGGGCATCTCGCACACCTTCTGCTTTAATGATTCTGCGTTGTGCCTCTTGACGTTCTTTGTCCAGCACAAACTGCATTCGTTGAGCATCTTGTTCAAACTCCAATTTGTCTTCGATGGCTTTGGTCAATCCTGCGGGCAATACGATGGTTTTCAACAGTACCGATTCCACCCACAAAACCCCTATCTTTCAACTGCGACATCATTAATTCCTTGATTTCCCTTTCGATGCCTGCCCGCTGTCCTGTGTGCATATCTTTAGCGAAATATTTTGAAGAAACATCTATTTACCGCCGACCTAAATATGGGTAAAATAACTACTTGCTCATAGTTTCTGCCTAATTTTTCCACGATTTGAGAACGCATAACTACTTTCGACCCGATAAAGAATCGAAATATCAGATTGCACCGTCAAACCTTCTTTGGAGGGCAGAGGCGAACGAACCTCAATATTCATCGTGCGAGTTGGCACTTTGATAACCGTGGTGAGTAAAGGATTAAATATTTTAAATCCTTCCGCCAAAGTTTCAGGTTTAATTTTTCCGAGCTTGAACGCTTAACGCCAACTTCCCCTTGTCTAACAACCGTACAGCTACTTAAAAGACCAGCAAATGCCAGTGCTGAAAATAATTTGATTGATGATTTCATTGTTTTATTGATTTATGGTGATTTAAAAATTGTGTACTTTTTTGATGACACAAAGTTGAAATACTACCATTAGAATCAAGTTTAAATAAAATTAAAAATCAATTAGAAGCCGTTTTTAAAATATATTCTGAATAAAGTCTGATGGTATTTTTTGAGTAGCGGAATCATATTTTTTAAGGAATATACAGCATATCTTGTGTAAAAAATATGGTTTCGATAGTGGGGCCAAAACAATCAGAATTTGTCGTAAGATATTTTAAAACGGCTTCTTCCAGTTTTATAACCCATTTTTATCCAACAAATAAATCATTGCCGCCATTGAAGCTGCTCCATTTTCTAATTCACGCTGGTCAGCAGTCTCGAAACGGTCATTTGAGGCGTAGTGATATTCAAAAAAACCCAGCGGGTCGGGCTTGAAACCTATCAAAACCGTACCTTGTGGAGCCAATGGACCAATATCAACACCGCCCGAACCTCGCTCAATTTCATTCAATCCATAAGAACCGCGTAAGTTTCTTTTTTCTTGAATTTTTGCCAAAATTGCTGCCGAACTACCCTGCACGCCAAAGCCTCGGGGCCATTGAATCCGCCATTGTCGGATTCCATCGCAAAAATGTGCTTTTCGTTGTTCTGTTTTGCCAAATCCGCATACTTAGTTCATACGGGCCTCCCATTTTCTTCGTTCATGAATAATACTACTCTCAAAGTGCGTTTTGGTTTGATGTTGAAGGTTTTAAATAATCTAAAACCTCCATTGACTGGGCAATTCCAGTGCCGTCGTCGTGGTACCTCCCTTGTCCGCCAAATCCCGCGAGTCAAATGTCACACTTTCGACAATGATTTCTTCGGGTTTTTCAGAGGCCTTTTATCTCCGCCACCACATTGTGAGAAGGGGCATCGGGTAGGGATTCGCATGATTGTTTGAAGTAAAATTTTACGTTGGGGTTTTCTTTCAACAGTTTTGCTCAATAAATTTGCCGCATTTGTACTCAACGCTGCCGCAGAAATCAACGAGTACACCCGTGGCATACAGCATCGACCCCGTATGCGGAAAGTCGTTTTCGGTACTGCTCAATGACCTGATAATCACTCCGATAGCCCCCAATTTTGAGGCTTCGTTAGCTCCAATCTGCGTTGGTCACCCGCTTGTCATAAGCCTCCAAAGTATTAATCTTCATGGCATCCATCGGGCGATTGAAAAGCCCGCTTTTACCCTGACTTGCTTTTCTTTACCTAAATCTCGTAATTCTTGAAAAAGTTTTTACCTCAATCACCTCCGCCGTGATGCCTTTTGTGGGTGTGGCAACTGAACCGCCAAAAACCACCAAAGGCACGCAAGTTTTCAATTTTCCATTTAAAATATAGCCTTCTTCTTTTACCCCACCCCCCCAATGTGGCACCATGACATCCTGCAAGAAAACCCTGTCATAGCCGCCTGATTCTAAGAGTTTTTACCCCAATTAACGGCTTTTTTTGCTCCTTCCGAACCACTTAATCGAGGTCCAATTTTGGTGGTAAGTTCCCGTAAATAATTGTATGATTGCCCCTTACCGAGAGCCTCATTGAAAAATTTACGAATTACGGTTGAATCATTGTCTTGCGAAAACGCTGATAATGAGGTGATTAATAAAGTGATTGTGCTTTGTTGAATAGTTTTTTGTGTTTCATAAATTGTTTGGATTTTGGTACATGGTGAATTGGTCAGGGAAACGGGTGGTGAGCGGTGAACGGGAAACGGTTTACTCGGTTCCGTTCACCGTTTAGTTCCTACCCGTTTTCCGCAAAGTTCATCCGTTTCGATAAAGTTTCAACTCTAATTTAGCACTTTCCGCTAAGATTTGTTCTAAAAAATGAATATCAAAAACCATATTCATCGGGTTTGAGAATATTTTCATCAAAAGGTTTATGACCAAAAATCATCATTACTGAACCTTCATGCTTGGTTCTTTGTAATCTATGCAGGATGTCTTCAACGGTCAATTTTGTACCCACATCAATCAATAAAGCATTAACTTTCTGGGTATTGTCGTGTTGATGTTAGATTTCGTCCATGTCCTCAATTTTACGAGTATATTCATATTCCCAAATATTTCTGGTCTTCATGGAGACGTCTCGCAAAAAGCGTAAAATATTTCAATAACTCACGGTCAGAATACCACATCTGTGAACCCCCAGGATGAGCAAAAGTAGTGGGTGAAAATCGCCTTGTTTTTTCATCGTTTTCAAGCAATGAAAAATCTCATTTTCCATGTATTTATTTAAAGAATATTCCCAAATATAAGGTATAGAACGGGCGTGAATGGCTCCATAACAGTCAATTTCATGCCCTTCTTTTTGCCATTTCGTGTAACATTTTCACCTCTTTATCCGAAAGGCTATCAGGTTTGAGTAAAATAAAAGTAGCTTTTACGTTATATTTTTTTAAGAGTGGACGTAACTGATTCCATTCTTTCACGAAATCTGTCATCAAAAGATAAAGCAATCCCTGCTTGACGAGCCATTTTTTTCGGTTCACAAGCGGAAAATAAAATAGTAAAAATGAGATATAAAGTGTTTATTTTAACTATCATTTATTGAAAGGTAAGGGAGCATACAAATTTAAACATACCCATTCGTACGGCTTCCCGAAAGTAAAAGAATAACTTTCGGGAGAAATCTCTCGGAACTTCCTGAAAGTAAAAATAACTTTCGGGAAGTTAAAGCAAATATTTTTACTAAATTAATAGAAGTCATGGGTACTTTATTAATTGGATGCTCCCTAACATTTTTAGTAGTTTTTTACTTTTAACAAAACGCTAACACAACACGTATAGATGTACACAGTACCAAAAATTTTCCAACAGTTTTCCGAACTAATTGCCGTTTCGAGTAACCGACACGGCGGAATCAATAAAGCCCCATATACTTCACTAAATTTTGAACTTTTCACCGAAGATAAGCCAGAAAATGTACAAGAAAATAGAAGTCGATTTTTTGAAAGTCTTGGCATAAAGTCCAGTAGAGTTGCTCATTCCTACCAAATTCATCGAGATAAAATCTTGAAAGTTACTCGTTGTAAGGCTTATGAAGGTTATGACGCTTTGATTTCGAGTAATAAAAACTCGTTTATGTCTGTTACCATTGCCGATTGTGTTCCCGTTTTAGTGTATGATGCTAAAAATCAGGCAGTTGCTGCTATTCATGCGGGTTGGAAAGGGACTGTGGCAGACATCACAGCCAAGACAATCCAGATGATGCAAGTCGAGTTTAATACAAATCCTGCAAATTGTTTAGATTTACATCGGTACGTGCATAGATGAATCTTCTTTTGAGGTGGATGAAAAAGTGGCAGAAACGTTTGCTTATGAATTCAAAACCTTAGTGAAAAATGGGCGAAAAGTGAAGTTTTTTGTCGATTTAAAGAAAGCAAACGCAGCCCAATTAATGAAATGTGGCGTTCCCGAAAACCAGATTGAAATTTCAAAATTCTCAACCGTTTTAGATAATCAAGACTATTTTTCACATCGAAAAAGAGAAAGGGAAAACAGGACGAATGATGGCGTTGATTGGGGTGAGGAAATAGTTACGTAAGTTGTAAGTCATAAGTCATAAGATACCTTCGGGTAGTAAAATCCATTGATATTTTCTTATGACTTACGACTCTCAACTTTCGACTCTTAAAAAATCAATCGTCCAAACTCTGATAAATCACTTGTCTGAAAAGATTATTCAAATTATCGCCCTTCGTTGCTTGGGTTTGTTTCATAATTACGCCAATGATTTTTTCTTTGGGATCGGCAAAATAATTGGTGTTAAAATACCCTCCCCACGTAAATGTTCCTTCGCTACCGATACCCCCTTTGGCTTCTCCGTTTGCTCGTAACACGCTGTATGCTAAACCGAAAAAAACTATCGCCTTTTTCACCACCCAAAAAGAGTTTCAGTTTGGTTAGATAGAATAGCATCAATGGTGGTTCTGCTCAAATATCTTTTGCCGTTCATTTCTCCATCGTTGATATACATTTGGAGAAAAGTAGCATAATCTTTGGCGGTACTCGAAAGCCCCGCACCACCCGAAAAAGGTTTTTGCCCCTTTTATCGGATATTCAGGGTCATAAAAAGTGGTTGGATAACGTTCAAATCCTCCGTCTTTACTGCTTTTTTGAATGGAAACTAAACGGCTTGCCTTGTTGTCGGGTAAGTAAAAATAAGTGTCCGACATTCCCATGGGTTCAAACATTCTTTTTCTGAGAAATTCATCAAAAGGCATTCCCGAAATCACTTCAATAAAATACCCCAAAACGTCCAATCCTTCAGAATAAACATATTTTTCACCTGGATTATGAGGTACAAAGGAAGTTTTGCTAATTTCTTGGCGGACTCACCGATTTTGATGGATTCCGTGGTGAATAAATCAGTAACGCCTGCTTTTTTGTACATGGCTTTGAACTTTTCATCCCCATCAATCACGCCATAACCCAAGCCTGAAGTGTGGCTCAACAAATGCCGAATCGTGATTTCGTTTTTGGCGGGTTCAGTAGTGTAAGTAGTATCTCTGAAAGTAAAAGATTTCAGCAAAGTTGGATTTTTAAATTCTGGAATATACTTGAAAATTGGGTCGTCTAATTGAAATTTACCTTCCTCCCAAAGCATCATCACGGCTGTGGAGGTGATGGCTTTTGTCATAGAGCCAATTCTGAAAATATCATCCCGTTTCAAGGCTCTATTGCTCTGATTATCAGCCATTCCGAAGGCTTTGTGATAAATAATCTTTCCGTTCCGAATCACGATTGCTGCCACCCCAGGCACTTCTTTATTATTGACAGCGTTCTGGAAAACATTGTCCATTCGGGCAATTCGCTCGCTGGATATTCCTACCCTTTCGGGCGTGCCGTCTGTGGGAGCAGGAGAATTTTTGATTGATTTTGTTTGTGAAAATCCCGAAAAGGAAATCAATACTAACGATAAATAAAATCGTTTTTTCATGGTTTATGCTTTTTGAATGTATAAATTTAAAAAGACTAACTTGCTTGGCAATATACTCTCTCCAATGGGCGTGGGGGGGGGGGGGGGGGGGGGGGGGGGGGGGGGGGGGGGGGGGGGGGGGGGGGGGGGGGGGGGGGGGGGGGGGGGGGGGGGGGGGGGGGGGGGGGGGGGGGGGGGGGGGGGGGGGGGGGGGGGTGAAATTTTTTAATTGTTGTTTCAAAAACTGAGAATAGATTAGATTTTCACTAAATTACAAACTTTCTTTGTGCGTAGATGTTAATCAAACAATCATTTCTGTTACACAGGATTTATTTATCACAAACCAATCTCAATCAACTATTATATGCAAAAATTACTTTTATTTCCTCTCTTTTTATTTATTCCGTTTCTGACGTTTTCTCAAACCGATACCACCCAAACCAAAACCGAAGACATGAATTTTGATAGTTTTGGTGATGCCGACGACAAAAAAATCAAAACGTATTGTACCCAAAAAGTCAATTATTTATCACCGACTAAAACTCATTTCCATTGGTTACGAAAAATCAATTACCTTTTCATTTAACCTCATTGGGAACGCACGGAAACACTACTGCGATTTCTGATGCTGAAACACACGTCAATAGCTTCGGCGGTATCAGAATCGGATTGAATACACCCATCATTTCCAAATCAAATTTAATCGTAAACTTGGGATTAAGTTTTTGGAATACTACCGCAAGTTTAGAAAACCCCGAACGTTCAACGCTTTTTAGAAATATGAGTAATTTGAATAGTACTGGGGCAAATTTGACGGTTTTTAAGCCGCTGAATGATAAGAATTTCTTGATATTTCAACTAAATACTGACTTAAACGGTAATTATAGTAATCTCTCGGGAAATACCTCAAAAGCTATCACATACAGCGGAACGGCAATTTATGGTTGGAAAAAGAACGATAATTTGATGTGGGGCGTGGGCGTAACACGGACGTATCGGGCGGGGCAATTGCTGCACCTTCCCGTAATAATGTATAATCAAACTTTCAATAAAAAATGGGGGATTGAATCCACTTTTCCCGCCAAAGCAAATTTGCGGAGGAATTTCAGCCCAAGTTCATATTTGATGTTGGGCTATGAAATTGAAGGAAATACTTACTTTGTGGGGAATGCTAATGCGGCTGACGTATATATAAGAAGGGGTGAGTTAAAGCCCAGAATCACCTTTGAAACCAAATTGACGGGTTTTATTTGGCTTTCTGCCCAAGCGGGTTTGCGGTATAATTATCGGTTTGATGCGTTTTCAACTCAGAACCCTGTGAAGGACGAGATGCCCATTTTTACTAATAAATTGGGTAATCCATTGTATTTCAATGTGAGTTTAAACTTGGTGAGTCCGTAGTTGAATAATTAATATAACATCGTGCCTTATTTCTGAATTTGGATTGCGACATTTCGCAATCCAAATTCAGAAACAATGGGTATCGTAAAAGGGGTGGCACGGTTCAAAACCATGTTACTCCTAATCTATATTTGCTATTACTCAAATTTAGGTTAATTTGTTCATTACCAACTATTTACGAACATCGAACATCGCAATACGAACAACTATTAACTTTTCTTAATTTGTCGTTTCCAAACATCTGTTCTACCGAAGAGTGAAACTCCAATAAAACCTCTTACTTCCAAGGTGTTTTCATCAATCAATTTCATTTCACAAGAATAATCATTGCCATTTTTGGGGTCATAAATTCTGCCTTCTTCCCATTTATCTCCGCCCTTAAAAACGAAATCTCTTAGGTTTTCTAAGCCTTTCAATTGCCGACTTTGCAGACTGGCTTCGGGGTTATTGATGTCGGTTCGGGGTTTACCATCGGCATCATTGGGTACTTTTAACCAAACCAATTTACCGTAAAATTTCTCCCCTTTTTTATAGACCTGAATCATACCCGTGCCTTCGCCGTTTTTTCCAAACGCCCGGAACTGGGATCCGCTTTTTTGAGAAAACGAATTTAGACTCGCCGTAAGAATAATAATAACTATAATTTTATTGATTTTGAAATGTTTTCGATATTTTTAATGAAAAATATAATTGTTTTCATTGAAACGTAAAAAGCGAGTGGAATGTTTTGTGATGTATTCTCTTTTAAATCCCCAAAAGCCATTCAAACGATGCTTGAATAGCTCAGGTGTGATAGTATTTAGAGAAATCAGGTCGGGAATGTAAGGGAGCATACAAATTTAAACATACCCACTTCTGGTATGAACTTCCCGAAAGTTATTTCTAACTTTCGGGAAGTAAATCTCTCGGTAACTTCCCGGAAATTATTTCTACTTTCCGGGAAGTTTAATAAGAGAGATCATGGGTACTTTATTAATTGGATGCTCCCTTACCAGAAAGTAATATGCGGTCAATTTCCAGTCAGTTTCTGATAATAATGAAGATACGGGCGTTTCGCTGGGTTTCACTGTAACCATTCATCTTTTTTACAAGCATTAATCAATAATCCAAGAAGGAAAAAAGGAATCCAATAATTTTTTCATAGCGTTTGATTTTTAAAGGTAATTTTTTGTTAAATATTTTGATGTAATGAATATGTTGTGTTATTGTTCATACACAAAGATGAATGGTGAATAGATACAAAATCCAATTTGCTAATCTAAAAACACCCTACAATTTATTAATAGGCGATTTCGGACTTCATTCATTGCTATAGTTGTAAAAAATAGAAGAGGAGGAAACACAAAACTAAATATTTATTACATCTTATCGCTTTGGTTAGAATGAAAACCTTTAAATTTGACCACCAAAAAACTTTTTTTTCATGAAAATTGAGAACTTTCTTTACATTGTATTATTAATCATCACTTGCCGCCCCCTATCGGTGATGTTTATGGGCAAGGCGTTGCCCCGAACACTCTTGTAGCGTATCAATGGAACAATCGGCACGAAGGGGGAGTTGACCGCCCAAGAGCCGCTTTTTCGCGGGTAACTACCAAGAAAGCATTTTCCTTGGCAAAGCCTTTGGGAATGGCAAAAAAAAAGAAATATGATGGCAAAAAAGATAAGAAAACAAGTAAAACTAAATTCAAATATTTATTGCCAGGGGAGAAGCAATAAAGGTTCCGGGGAATGGTAAAAAGGTGAACGGTTCACGGCAAATGGAAGTTCGACCACGAATACTCAACAATTCAAAATTGAACAATTCAAAACTAACAAATGTCCAACAACGATATTTTTAAAAAACTCAGAGTACCCCTTAGTCTTCGCAATGACGAGATTATTGAAATTATGGTACTGGTGGGCTTCAAAGCCACAAAAGCTGAAACTGCTGATATTTTCAGAGCCGAAGACCATCCTAATTTCAAAAAAATGTGGAGATCAGTTTTTACGTAACTTTTTGAATGGTCTAGTAATTCAAATGAGGGGACCGAGGGAGGAAAGAGTTGATAATTAGTAGAGAATAATTAATAGTTGAAATGTATCATAATTGGGATTAAAAAAGGTCAATAATTAGTGTTGTCAGTAAATAAATCGACAGAATAAAGTTCCAAGTTATATGCAAGCCAATGCTGTAACTAAGCCCAAATTTCATTCTAACAAATCCAAATAAGTAACCAGAAACAATTTGAACACTAACCAATGGAATGGCTAATAAATAGTTGTTAATGTTATCATAATTCAATAAGTGCATTAGCCCGAATGAAATAGCAATCACATGAAAAACAACGTGAAAATTGTTAGTCCAAAAGTTTTTTAAAGGTGAATCACAGTATTTTAGACCGATATAAATTATTGGAACAAGCAAAAAACTTAATCCTACGGCAGTAGGGATATATTTTGATTGAATAATTGAACTTTCAGCAATCCACCACGAGCCTAAATAAACACCGATAGCAATCGCAATTCCGCTATATCTTAGGGCTCAATATTATTTCTTCCAAAATCGGAGCAACCAGTACTACAATGAAATAGGCTTTCCAATTGTCTTCTTTAAATCCGCTATACTCCGCATTAGTCAGTTCTTTGGTCAAAAATATCAATGGAAATAAAATAAAAGCAACACAGGCTTCAAATTTCAATAATTGCTTTATGTAAAAAATCTTTTCTTTTTGTGTAATTACGGATTCTTCGAGGATATAAGTGGGTCTTTTTGCATAAACTAAAAATTCTCTGATAATATTTTTAGCGGAAAATTTTGATGAAATCCAAGATATGCGGGACTCTCTCAGTAAAAAATCACGGGGTGAATATAATCTTAATCGTTGGAAGTGATTTAAAGTGAACTTCCCAAACATCATCCATTCGGGTATTTTTACTTTCGGGAAGTTGTATGGAGAGAACTTCCCGAAAGTAAAAAGAACTTTCGGGAAGTAGCGTAAAGAAATCAACGAATATACCGCTCAAAAAACTCATAAATCCGCAACATTCTATCAATCCGCTGGCGGACATTCCCCGTTCTGGAAAAAACATGCGTTGCTCCTGGCATACGGACTATACCACTTTTTACTAAAAATTTTCAAGATTTATACATCATTTCCGATTGAATCCGTCCCACTCGCAGGTCACTATCTCCGTGTTTTATCAGTAATCTTGCCCTGATTTTATCCAATATCAATTACAAGGTGATTCACGGTCTAAAAATACTTTGGCTTTGTCGTCCCATGGGAAGCCAGAAATAGTTAGGGTGAGCCGCCAAGCGTCTCCTTCACCAATTATAGTGGTCAAATCATAGACCCCTATTTATTTAAGAAAGCTGCTTTGAAACGGTGGCCATGTCCCACAATCCAAGCCGTCAAATATCCAGCTAAGATCCACCCGTGATCACCCATCGGGTAAAAACCACCCAAGCCTCTTTGGCAGCATCTTGGCAGCGGCTAAAACATCTTCGGTAGTTCAATTCTTAATCTTGATAATCGGCAAACCGAAAACCCTTGCTCATAACCTCCCTAAACTCTGGGATTCCCATACACAATGCCGTAGCCCTGCGAACTCATATATTGAAATTCATGCCACACCGAAGAATCACCACAAAATCCCCACAACGCAGCCGGTCCACCGCCCATATTCAAATAAAAGCGATATTTTTACCCGCTTCAAAGCGGGAGGCTTCATATATCCAATATTCAACACCAGCCTTTGATTTATGTGGGTTCTTTTTCAGCAAACGATAAAGCTGTTTTTCAGAAAGTTATCATTGTGTGAAGACAATTTTTGGGAATTTTCATCATCAAATCGCCGAGTATAATTCAGAAGCGATTTTCGACTTCGGTTTTGGCGTAAACAATGCGGTTTTGAGCTTCACATATAACTGAAAACGCCCGATTCAAAATCTGATAGACGCCTATTTTTTTGTCTGAATGTCAAAACGATAGACAGGAGCCCCTCCGTTAGAATTGGCAGCAAGGCAAACAAATGTTGAATCGTCTGACAATTCGCAATTGCTCACGGCAGGTCGAAATACTGGGCGTAAATATTACATCCACGGGACAGGCGAGCATGGTTTGTACATAACTCATTAGATTGGTTTTAGACATCGCAAAAACCATCATTTTCCATCAGGCGAGAAGCGTAATACCATTATAAGAAAACCCTTTTTCGCCCACAAATTCGCGGAGGTCCGAGCCGTCTGTAGCTCATCCTAATGATCACGTTATTCTAAAGCTCACGGTCAGGGTGTTGTAAAGAAGGGTCCCAAACCACAAGGGCATAGATTTTTTTACTATCCCCCCGACCACGAAATTGTTCCGTTCAAGGACCAATATTTTTTATTAATCTGCACAGGCGAAAGCCCCTCTTTGCATCCATCACAAAGAGTAAAATTGAAAATCCGTATTTCGGGCTCGAAAACGGCTTCTCCTTGAAAGTTTAAACGGGCAAAACTTCGGCTTTTTGTCTGCCACATCTCTATCCAAATACGCTCTCACTTCCTCCAAATTCCCATCTGGGTTCCCCTAATTTTCTTGTCAGGTTCCAAAAAGTCATTGTTCTTAAAAAACCCGCTTTTTCCATTGACCACGAGGGCAGCCTTTTCGGAGGATTCAAAAGAGCGTTTTTCAAAATTCCTGAAAAAGAGACATATACCGAAAACAAAAATCTTTGAGCCATCGGGTGAGAATTGCGATTATTCGCCCTATTTCCAACAAGGCTATCGAATTCTTCGCCAAAATTATCGGGATTATGAAAATTGGCCTTTTACAAGCAATTCGGGCATAAGCAATTTGTTTGGAATCGGCACTCCAAGAAACCCCATTAGCACTTTTCTGAACCACGAGTTAATTGTTTAATACTCTGAAAATTGATAAAAGATGTCGACTTTCGGTAGTCAAAATCTAATTTGTCATTATCATTTGGTCTCGTTGGTTTGGAGGAACGGGGTAAACTTAGCTACCTGGGTATTCTTTTATAGTTTTGATTTTGGTCATATCCTGTAACCTTAAGATTTTTTCTTTGTCTGTTCGCCCCGACAAAAATTGAGCAAAAGACAAGTAGGCGCGCGCGTAGTTCATTTTTTTCATGGTTGATTTGTTGGTCGATTATATTGGTATTAAATTGCGGAATTATCTACTATCTTGTCGTAAATATAAAATAACTGCTGATAAGTCGAAAAGCCGCTGTCAGGCTTACGATTCTAAACCCTGACATGAAAATTTTCACACTTCTGTTAGCGGTTGCGCGACATAAAGTAGATAACTTGGTTAATTTATCTTAATTTCTTTACCTCTTTCACGGTCATTTTCAGGGACTGCATGAAATTAATTTCTTGAATAAAAGAACCTGTCTCTAAATTAATCACTCATCTCAATTCCTACCGAAACCGAATCATAAAATTCTTTATTCATTGTAGCATTTCAAAAATCAATCATATTCACTGCATTTTTCGTTGATATTCAGTCGCCTTTCGCACGCTATCTTCTGGATTTATCTACTGGTGTTTTTTTAATTGTTTTTACCCGCCATATTTTTTCGCAAGAAATTAGCAGTGCGAGAAGGGGAATAATAAAGTGTCAATTTGTTTTCATTTTTTGAAATTTTGTTTTGGTCATCAAAGTGTTAGCTAGATAGGTTTTAAAATAAGGTTTATTATCAATATGTTGTCTTTACCAAATTGTTCATCGATTGAAAGTTCGTTATACCTGTAAAATCATATTTTGTGACGGAATGCGCGGGAGTTATCTAATTACCGTTCATGACCATTTCGATCTGATTTTTAAATACTTACAAATCAAACTTATTTATTCTCTGTTAATTATTAACAATTTCTTATCTTTAACGAATGCCCTAATGCCTTCAAAATATTTGTCCGATATTTTACATTCTCATAATTGCATTTTCTTCTCTGAAAGTGCAATCCCAAATGCTGTACCACTTATCCCAAAATCAGTAAAATATGACTTAGAAAATACTGCTATTGACATCTTTGACGACCCTACACCAGCTGACTCCCTTTGAAAGCAACAGGTATCGCATTACCCTGAAAATATCAATTGACTTAAGATGTGGTATCGGATACGTTAGAAATGAGTCGGATAAAAAAAAATTTTGTAATTTTGGCACTGGAATTGAAATTGAATTGTTTGAAATAAAGCCGACAAAAACGCATTTCAGGCGACCATCAACCATTTAGTATTCGTGAAATTTTTCAGTGTTTGGTTTTGGATCAAACTCAAACGATGTATTTGAGCATTTCTTCAAAAGCCAAGCACTTATTTGTTTTTCATTACTAATCATCGGTGATCATATGACTGTACTGCAGAGAAATGTAAATGGCTCTTTATTTTGGGATGCTTTTTATGATGTTTGTCTATAACTTAATTTCCATTTTTCGAGACATTGCTTGTTTTCATTACGTTCTTGCCAGTTTTTGATTATCTAATTTGCTACTTTGCTATGGCGCACACAATTTATGGTGAAGTGGAATTTCCAATTATATTGCCTGTTTCCAGGCTTGAATAACGTTCTTTTCTATCCCAAACCAAATGGATTTATGTTTATTTGAGGCTTTGTGGTTTTGTGATAATTTGCCCAAACCCACATCTTCCAATAATCAATTCATGTCAAAGTTTCGGTAAATTTTTGCTCAACAATTTTTTTGATGGCAGCTAGAATTTTGAAGAAAAATATTCACCGCCCGCTGATGACGATGGCGGGGAGCCTTGTCTTTTGACGGTTGTTTTTGATTAGTTGCCAGGGCGACCACCGTTCGGCGATATTTCATCTGACCTGCTTCTTGGCGAGGCGAGTGTCATTTTACTACAACCTTCGGTCGGTTCATTGACGGAAATAATGCCGAGCGAGACATTGAAACAGTTGAAAGAAAATGAGGAGGTAAGAACTCGCATCGCCCGAGATTTGCATGATGATTTAGGTTCAACGCCGCATGAGTACGCTTAAAAAGAGGAATTTGCTCAAAATGGTGACCGCCAGACCCCCCGAGAAAGTGCCAAAAAAAAAATTAAAAATAAAAATAGCACTTTTTACCATCAAGAAAATCTCCAAGATATTGTCTCGGACTACCCAAACGAAGGATAATAGTTTTGAAGAATTATCCCCCATGAAGGTTGTTTGGGGGACAAGTGGAGAGGCAAAAAAAGTTGATTACCGTTTCAAAATTGATAAAACCTTACATAACCCAAAATTTCGCCCAATGTAAAATTAAATACGATATTTTTATGATTTTTTTTTTTTTAATTCACAACATCTTAAGCAACGCCAAAAAAAAAAAATTTTGGCAAAAAACAACTTTTGACCTGCGATTATCCAAGGTATTTAGTTGGTTTTGATTGCCTTCAAGTTTATAAGCAATGGCTTAAAAATATTCAATAATGCGCGGATAATCATGCTGAAAAAGAGGAAATAAAAAAGATAAAAGAAAAAGGAACAACTCGGACTTTTCTTTTGCCATACCATTTTTAGCGAGTGAATTATTTAGGCGATCGCCTTTTTTTGAAAGCGCAGAGAATTTCCCGAAAGTAAAAACAAACTTTCGGGAAATTAGCTATATGTTTTCTGCTGCTCACCAAAATTAAAAAGAATACTAAAAACGTCATATACCTAGTGAATATCTTTTTGGTGAGAAGGGTTTGGCATTGCTGAAAGGCACGGCTGCTTTTTTTGTTTTAGGAGCCTTTCGTTAACTGTGATATTGAGGGAGAAATCACTAAAAATCTATCCGATGCGCGCCGAGGGATATTTATCTGAGTTCCATATGAAATGCAAGTAATAATGATTCCCGCTAAAATCTCATCAGCACTCCCCGATTATTTATGTAGTTATGCTGACGGCGTTAGAAAATAATTTATTTATTTTTGAACGTATATCTGCGAGGGCGCGGCTTTTGACCAAAACTCTCCTCCTATCGAAACTTAAAAGCGATTACGAGGACGTCCATATTGGGGGAACAGGCAATTCCCCATTCGCCCCCCCCCCAAGTCCCTAATTCTTTTCCCAAAAAAGAAATGGTTTTTAGACGATTCAGAAACCTTTCTTCCAGATTAACGGAGCGGTTTTGGAACCAAAGGTTATCAAAGGTTTTATTTCATTGCATGAGGGCTTATGAATTGGGCATTTTTCCAGAAACCGTGAGGACATTGCATCAAAAGGATTTTATAATAAACTCCATGTACACTTCCATCACAGAAGTCAGTTGCGAGTTGCTGCATTTTCAAAAAATGTTTTCCTCACCAGCCTCCTTCCAACCCCATTACGTGGATTGACACTGGCTTGTCATCGAAAAATAAACCCATTACTATCATTTGGCTAAGAGATTTTTCTGCTTCCTACTCTGATAAAGAAACCACACGTTCTAGAGGCACTTAGTCCCAACCACTTGAACTGAAATCAACGGTGTACACCGGCATGATGGCCTCAGAATAATGGACGGTATTATCGTCCCGGACTTGACCTTGTAGTCCTAAAGAGAGGCAATTCTGATACCAGACTCTGAATTTTTTGGCAGAGGTCGAATCAATTTCGGTTTATTGGGACTGACTACGTTCTGGTGTTGATTGAAGACGAGGGCATGATGGTACAGGATCTCCGCAGCCAGAACAGTCGGACTGGATTTTGCCAATGGTGAGCAAGATGAGGTTTTAACATATTCAATGTCCAGCCAGTCTGAAAGAACGGAATGGTAATTGATAAATGGAAGAATTGGCATGAAGCTTCGGCCTCCAGATTTAATTTAGGGGTGCTGTTGCAAACAAGACTGTGATTTGGCTGTGAATTTTTGGTAGAGGTGCAGGCCCCATTCGGACCATTCTGGGGTACTGGAGCTGTTATGGCATATTGGTTTTGCATTTAGCTGGTGCCGTGCCAACAACAGCAACCTCAAACTGGATGCCAATGGGAGTATGCCTTTACCCACTGCCCGGCTACTATGCCCCCGTGTCACGTGCTTTATTGGTATCGTAGTAAACATCCAAAATGTAAAAATTGTGATATTGATGGAGATATGGGTTGTTCTCGTAAAGAAACTTTCACTCAACAGGGGTGTCTTTAATGCCCATTTCCCCATGCATTCAAGGGTAATGAGTTCATTACACCTAGGTATAGATTAAGGCCTATATTATTGGCTGTGTTAGGAACAACGCCAACGAATTGGTCAACGCAGTGGCATTGCCAGTACCGGTTCATTGCGCGTCATATACAGATAGTGCTACATTGACGAGAGCGTTCGTCCTTCTGGCGGTTGGTGTACACATTAAACCCTGGCTTATGAAAACGTATCAACCCAAAGGAAGTAATACCCTCCCCTACCAACTAAAACGCCAAAAAAAGTATTGGTGGCGAATGTTTTGTTGAAAAACACTATACCATTTGTATGTATGCAAGATATAAAACAAACTTATTCCGCATACGCTCAAATTTGAATCTTTCCATGGATTCTGCGGTGCTAACGTTCAAATTATGTGCAAGTAATATAATCAAGAATTCTTGTTCTTGATTATAATGCTGCACATAATTTGGGTTTATCATACATGAAAGCGATGCACCCGCAGAAATCCATGTGTCCGCAAGAAAGATTCAAAGAATTTGAGCGTATGCGGAATAAGTTTTGTTTTGCCATCTTGCATATACAAAATGGTATAATTGATGTTCCCTTCCAACAAAACCACATTCGCCACCAATACTTTTTTGAGCGTTTTGTGGTTGAGAATCAGGAGGGTATTGCTTCCTTTGGGTTGATACGTTTTCATAGAGGTAAGGGTTTAATGGATTATAGTGCCACACCAATAATTCGCCAGAGGTTTGTAGTTGAACCTTCATAAATCAATGTAGCACCCCATCTGCATGTTACGGTAACAGCCGCACCAGTATGGGTAGTTATTCTGTTGGCAGCACTGGCAGAAGCACTTTCGTTATTAATTGTTAGCGTTGTTCCTAATGCTGTAATAATATAAACAATCATCCCATCTTTGCCATCCGCTATACCATTCAGTGTAATATTTCCAGCTACATTGAAATATAAGGAAGAAGCATTATTTCTATTCAAGGCATTAAAAGTACCTGTTGAGGTGAAAGTTTCTTTACGAATTATTATATCTCCATCAATATCTAATTTTGCATTTGGATTTGAGGTACCAATTCCCACCTGACCTGCATTACCAATAAAAACACGTGACACGGGGGCAGTAGTACCATTGGGCGTTGTTAAAAAACTCATACTTGTCCCATTGGCGAAAGGAGTCCAGTTTTGGGTTGCTTTTGTTTCTATTGTGGCACGGCTTGAAGTAAATGCAAAACCAGTATGCCCTCTTGCTCCGAATATACTTAGGGTATGGTCGGATTGAGTGGCAGTTGGGGATGCCTCCGTTCCTCCTGCACCTCTACCAAAAATTCCTGGCGAATCTCCCCCAAATCTTGTTACAGCGAAACCTGCATCAGAAGTACCTTCTATTTCTAAATTAAAATCTGGGGTATCTCTTCCGATACCAATTCTTCCATTTTGGTCAATTACCATTCGTTCTTCGGAAACTATTGAACTGTTGGATGTAGTTAAAAACCTCATCTTTGTACCATTGGCAGAAGCAGTCCAGTTTTGGGTTGCTTTTGTTTCTATTCTGGCACGACTTGGGGTGAATCCTGTACCATCATGCCCTCGTGCTCCGAATATACTTAGGGTGTGGTCGAGTTGAGTAGCCGTGGGGGTTGATTCATTGCCTCCTGCACCTCTGCCAAAAATTCCAGGGGAGTCTCCGCCGAATCTTGTTACAGCGAAACCTGCATCAGAAGTACCTCTTACTTCTAAATTAAACTCAGGGTCAGACATTCCAATACCTACCCGTCCATTATTCCTAATTATCATGCGGTCTGTACCGTTGGTTTTCAAGTTCAAATGGTTGGGACTAAGTGCCTCTAAATTAAATTGAGCATTGATGGTTTCTTGCAAGAATAAGAAACAGAAAATCGTAAAAATTTGCTTTTTCATGATAGTATGGGTTTATTTTTTCGATGACAAAGCAAACGGAAATAAATCCGAATGTCAATCCCACGTAATGGGGACACGGAAGGAGAACGGTGAGCTATTTTTTGAAAATATTTTGCTGAAAAGCCTTCGCAACGGCTTCTGTATTGGAATGTACATGGAGTTTGGTATAAATCCTTTTGATGTATGTCCTCACGGTTTCGCTACTAATGCCCAATTCATAAGCCGCCATACGGTAAGTAAAACCTTTGGTAAGCAGTTCCAAAACCTCCATTTCTCTGGAAGAAAGAGTTTCTGAATCGTCTAAAAGTATTTCTTTTTTGGGAAAAAAATTAAGGACTTGCCTTGCCACCGAAGGGGTCATTGGAGCTCCGCCAGTCTTCACATCTTCAATCGCTTTTAGGATTTCGATAGGAGGAGATTTTTTGAGCAAATATCCCGCCGCACCCGCACAGATGGCTTCAAAAATAAACTCATTAGTTTCAAAAACCGTCAGCATAACTACATAAATATCAGGAAATTGCTGATGAATTAGCTTTAATCCTTCAATGCCATTTCGTATGGGCATATCAATATCCATCAGCACGACATCGGGCAGAAGGTTGGCAATTTGTTGCTCAATATCACCACAGTTGGCAAAAGCTCCCAAAACTTCATAACCAGCCGTGCCTTTCAGCAATACCGAAAGCCCTTCTCGCAGGTCGTTGTTGTCTTCGTATATGACGATTTTAGTATTCATTTTTAATTTTGGTGAGCGGGAAACATATGCTAATTTCCCGAAAGTTTGTTTTACTTTCGGGAAGTTCTCTGCTTTCAAAAATAAACAATCGCCTTCAATAATTCACTCACATTAAATGGGGACAGGCATGGTAAAAGTGATGGTTGTTCCTTTATCTTTTATCGAAATTATTTCCACTTTTCCCCCAATATTATCCGCACGGTGTGGCATATTTTTTAAACCATTACCTTCTTTTTCTTGAAAACAATCAAAACCAACCCCATCATCTTGGATAGTCAAGGTCAAAAGGTTGTTTTTTATGCCAAAATTCACCTGCACTTTTTTTGCTTTGGCGTATTTTACGATGTTGTGAATTGACTCTTTAAAAATCATAAAAATATCGTATTTAACATTGGGCGAAATTTTGAGATTATGTAAGGTTTTATCAATTTTGAAACGGTAATCAATATTTTTTGCCTCCAAAATTTCTCCCCCAAACAACCTCATTCTGGCCAATAATTCTTCAAAACTATTATCCTTCGTTTGGGCAGTCCAGACAATATCTTGGAGATTTTCTTGAAGTTTTTGGGTACTATTTTTTATTTTATCCAAAAGGTTTGGCACTTTCTCGGGATGCGTAACGGTCTCATTTTGAGCAAATTCACTCAAAATTCTAATACTACTCAGCGTTGAACCTAAATCATCATGCAAATCTCGGGCGATGCGAGTTCTTACCTCCTCATTTTCTTTCAACTGTTTCAATGTCTCTTTTTCGGCATTGATTTTTTCCCGTTCAATTGTCTTAATTCTGTTTCCCAAACCGAAGGATAATAAAATGACCTCGACTACTCCGCCAAAGGGTAAAATCAGATAAATAGTATTGGTTTCGGGCAGTATTTTGGCAACATTTAGTAAAAAAATAGCAATCGAAAAGAACAAAACTCCCCACGCAATCATGTAGTAACGGGCGGGTGGATAGCCTTTTCGTACTACTAAAATTCCTAACACAACCATCAAAAAAGTATTGAGCAAAGACACCGAAGCGATGAATTGATTATTGGAAAATGTAGGTTTGGGCAAATTAATCACCGCTATCACAAAACCACAAAGCACCAAATAAACATAAATCCATTTGAGTTTGGGATAGAAAAACTCGATATTCAGAAACTTGTAAGAAAACAGAGCAATAAAAATAGTGGAAATTCCACCCAAAAAACTCGAAGCCCGATTGGTTATCCAGATATTCTCACCATAGATAAATTGTGTGCCATAGCCAAAAATAGCAAATTGGAATAATCCAAAACTGGCAATATAGAGAACGTAGTAAAGATAAGCAATGTCTCGGATAGAAAAATAGAGGAGTAAGTTATAGACAAACATCATAAAAAGCATCCCAAAATAAAAAAACCATTTATACATTTCTCTGCGAGCTACACGGTCATAATATATGGTATCCTCGATGTGTAATGAAAACTCAATAGGGTCTTGGCTTTTGATGCCCAAATACATCGTTTGAGTTTGATTTTGAGGAATATCCATATAAAAACCAAACACTGGCGAATCAATTTCACGGGTACTAAATGGTTGATGGTCGCCTGAAATGCGTTTTTTAATACTTCTGTCGGCTTTTATTTCAAACAATTCAATTTCGTCAATTAAAGTGCCAAAAATTACAAAAACCCACTTTTTATCCGACTCATTTCTAACATTTATCCGATACCACATCTTAGAATCAGTATAACCCGAATTGATATTTTTCAGGGTGGCTCTCATAAATTTTTGATACCGTATTTGCTCAAAAGTCAGCTGGGCAGTAGGGTCGTCAAAAATGTCAATAACGGTATTTTCTAAGTCATATTTTACCTGATTTTGGGATAATTGAACAACATTTTGGGATTGCACTTTCAGAGAAAAATGCAAAAAAATAATTATGAAAAATGTAAAATATCGGACAAATATTTTCATTTTGGAGGCTTTGATTAGGGCATTCGTTTTAAAGATAAGAAATTGTTAATAATTAACAGAGAATAAATAAGTTTGATTTGTAAGTATTTAAGAATCAAATCTTTAGTTAGGGAGCATACAAATTTAAACATACCCACTTCTGATATGAACTTCCCGAAAGTAAAAAAACTTTTCAAGTAATTTGAGTAACTTCCCGAAAGTTATTTCTACTTTCGGGAAGTTTAATGGAAGTCATGGGTACTTTATTAATTAGATGCTCCCTTACATTCCATCTAAAATATGATTTTACAGAGTTACTTATTAACGAGCTTTCAATCAATAATTTGGAAATTTACTAATTTCAAAGACAACCTTATTGATAATAAACCTTATTTTTACTAAAAATTGAAACCCTATCCCAATGGCACACTTTTTTGTTCATTAACCAAAAAACTAAAAATTTCAAAAAATGAAAACAAAATTATTTACTATTATTCCCCTTCTCGCACTGCTAATTTCTTGCGGAGAAAATGCCGAGACAAAACAATTAAAAAAAGAAAATGCCCTTTTGGTGGAGCAAATCAAGACTTTGAAAGCAGGAAGCTATGCCAAAGGTCCAAAGTATGTGCTGAAACTTCGTCTGAAACAGGCTAATTTTTCATTGAGTATCAAAAAACATATCAAAAATGCAGTGAATGCCATTGATTTTGAAATGCCTGTGGATAAAGAATTTTATGATTCGGTTTCGGTAGGAACTGAGATTATTGATGAATTTAGATTCGGTTCTTTGATTTTGGGGGGCAGTTTCGGCGACTGGGAAATGACCGTGAAGGGTAAAGAAGTTAGATAAATTAACTGAATTATCTACTTTATGTCGCACAACCGCTAACAGGGCGAAAAGCCGCTGTCAGGGTTTAGAATCGTAACCCTGACAGCGGCTTTTTTGCCCTGTCAGCGGTTATTTTATATTTACGACAAATAGTAGATAATTCCGTAATTTAATACCAATATAATCATTAACAAATCAACCATGAAAAAACAAATTCTCCTTTTTTGCCTTATCACCAATCTTTCATTTGCTCAAACGGGTAAAGAAAAAATCTTAGTTACGGATATGACCAAAATCAAAACCGTAACCAATATTACCATCTCGCCCGACGGCAAACGGGCGGTTTACGTTCTCAGAACCAACGAACCAAATGATAATGACAAATTAGATTTTGACTACCGAAGTCATTTATATTTATCTGATTTTCAGAGTATTAAACAATTAACTCGTGGTTCAGAAAATGCTAATGGCGTTTCTTGGAGTGCCGATTCCAAACAAATTGCTTATGCCCGAATTGCGAAAGGCAAGCCCCAAATTTTCATAATGCCGATTGACGGTGGCGAAGGAATTCAATTAACTGATTTGAAATACGGAGCGAATAATCCGCAATTCTCACCCGATGGCTCAAAGATTTTGTTTTCGGTAAATGTCTCTTTTTCAGAATTTTTGAAAGACACTCTTTTGAATCCTACGAAAAAATTGCCTTCGTGGTCAATGGAAAAAGCGGGTTTTAAGAACAATGACTTTTTGAAACCTGACAAGAAAATTAAGGCAAATCCAGATGGAAATTTAGAGGAAATTAGAGCGTATTTGGATAAAGATGTGGAAGACAAAAAAGCCAAAGTTTTCACCCGTTTAAACTTTCAAGGAGAAGCCGTTTTAGAACCCGAAATGCGGTTCAATTTACTCTTTGTGATGGATGCCAAAGAGGGGGCTAAACCTGTGCAAATTAATAAAAACTATTGGTCATTGAACGGAGCAACGTGGTCGGCGGATAGTAAAAAAATCTATGCTACTTGTGGGCGAGATTCCTTGCAAAACCCTGACCGTGAGCAGAATAACGTAATCATTAGAATGAATACAGACGGTTCAGACCTCCGCCAATTGGTGGGCGAAAAAGGATTTTCTTATAACGATATTACGCTCTCGCCTGATGGGAAAATGATGGTTTTTGCGATGTCTAAAACCAATCAATTGAGTTATGAACAAACCATGCTCGCCAATGCCGATGGAAGTAATATTACGCCCATTAATTTCGACCGTGCCGTGAGCAATTACGAATGGTCGGACGATTCAAAATTTGTTTACCTTACTGCCAATTCTAACGGGGGAACTCCTGTCTATCGTTTTGACATTCTGACTAAAAAAATAGAACGTCTATCAGATTTTGAATCGGGCGTTTCCAGTTTTGATGTGGCTCAAAACCGCATTGTTTACGCCAAAACCGAAGTCAAAAATCCTTCTGAATTATACTCGGCAGATTTGATGATGAAAAATCCCACAAAATTGTCTTCACACAATGATAACTTTCTGAAAAACAAGGCTTTATCATTTCCTGAGAAAAGAACCCACATAAATTCAAAAGGCTTGGTAGTTGAATATTGGATTATGAAACCTGCCAACTTTGAAGCGGGTAAAAAATATCCTTTGCTCTTGAATATGCACGGCGGACCAACTGCGATGTGGGGACCTGGCGAGGCTTCGATGTGGCATGAATTTCAATATATGTGTTCGCAGGGCTACGGCATTGTGTATGCAAATCCCAGAGGTTCAGGAGGTTATGGCAAGGATTTTCAGTTTGCCAATTATCAAGATTGGGGAAATGGACCTGCCGAAGATGTTTTAGCCGCTGCCACCGATGCTGCCAAAGAGGCTTGGGTGGACACTGCCCGACAGGTGATCACGGGTGGATCTTATGCTGGATATTTGACGGCTTGGATTGTGGGACATGACCACCGTTTCAAAGCAGCTTTTGCCCAAAGAGGGGTCTATGATTTGACCACTTTCATGGGTGAAGGAAACGCTTGGCGACTCACCCCCAACTATTTTGGCTTGCCTTGGGACGACAAAGCAAAAGCAATTTTAGACCGTGAATCACCTTATAATTATGTGGATAAAATCAGAACACCATTGTTGATAAAACACGGAGATAATGACCTGCGAACGGGACCTATTCAATCAGAAATGATGTATAAATCTTTGAAAATTTTGGGTAAAGAAGTGGAATATGTCCGTATGCCAGGAGCAACGCATGAACTTTCCAGAACGGGGAATGTCCGCCAACGGATTGATAGAATGTTGCGGATTTATGAGTTTTTTGAGCGGTATATTCGTTAATTTTTTACGCTACTTCCCGAAAGTTCTTTTTACTTTCGGGAAGTTCTCTCCATACAACTTCCCGAAAGTAGAAATACCCGCAATGGATATTGTTTCGGGAAGTTCACTTTAAATCACTTCCAACGATTAAGATACATTCACCCCATGATTTCTTTACTGAGAGAGTCCCGCATATCTTGGATTTCATCAAAATTTGCCGCTAAAAATATTATCAGAGAATTTTTAGTTTATGCAAAAAGACCCACTTATATCCTCGAAGAATCCGTAATTACACAAAAAGAAAAGATTTTTTACATAAAGCAATTATTGAAATTTGAAGCCTGTGTTGCTTTAATTCTCTTTCCATTGATATTTTTGACCAAAGAACTGACTAATGCGGAGTATAGCGGATTTAAAGAAGACAATTGGAAAACCTATTTCATTGTAGTACTGGTTGCTCCGATTTTGGAAGAAGTAATATTCAGAAATGCCCTAAGATATAGCAGAATTGCGATTGCTATCGGTATTTGTTTAGGCTCGTGGTGGATTGCTGAAAGTTCAATTATTCAATCAAAATATATCCCTACTGCCGTAGGATTAAGTTTTTTGCTTGTTCCAATAATTTATATCGGTCTAAAATACTGTGATTCACCTTTAAAAAACTTTTGGACTAACAATTTTCACGTTGTTTTTCATGTGATTGCTATTTCATTCGGGCTAATGCACTTATTGAATTATGATAACATTAACAACTATTTATTAGCCATTCCATTGGTTAGTGTTCAAATTGTTTTTGGTTACTTATTTGGATTTGTTAGAATGAAATTTGGGCTTAGTTACAGCATTGGCTTGCATATAACTTGGAACTTTATTCTGTCGATTTATTTACTGACAACACTAATTATTGACCTTTTTTTAATCCCAATTATGATACATTTCAACTATTAATTATTCTCTACTAATTATCAACTCTTTCCTCCCTCGGTCCCCTCATGTGAATTACCAAACCATTCAAAAAGTTACGTAAAAACTGATCTCCACATTTTTTGAAATTAGGATGATCTTCGGCTCTGAAAATATCACCAATTTCAGCTTTTGTGGCTTTGAAGCCCACCAGTGCCATAATTTCAATAATATCGTCATTGCGAAGACTAAGGGCTACTCTGAGTTTTTTAAAAATATCGTTGTTGGACATTTGTTAGTTTTGAATTGTTGAATTTTGAATTGTTGAGTATTCGTGGTCGAACTTCCATTTGCCGTGAACCGTTCACCTTTTTACCATTCCCCGTGAACCTTTATTGCTTCTCCCCTGGCAATAAATATTTGAATTTAGTTTTACCCGTTTTCTTATCTTTTTTACCATCATATTTCTTTTTTTTGCCATTCCCAAAGGCTTGCCAAGGAAAATGCTTCTTGGTGGTTACCCACGAAAAAGCGGCTCTTGGGCGATAAACTCCCCCTTCGTGCCGGTGTTCCATTGATACGCTACAAGAGTATTCGGGGCAACGCCTTGCCCATAAACATCCTGTCAGAATTTGGCAAGTGATGGTTAATAATACAATGTAAAAAAAGTTCTTAATTTTCATGAAAAAAGATTTTTAATGGGCAAATTTAAAGGTTTTCATTCTAACCAAAACGATAAGATGTAATAAATATTGAATTTCGTGTTTCCTCCTCTCCTATTCTTTACAACTAAAACAATGAATGAAATCCGAAATCGCCAAATACTAAATTATGGGGTGATTTTAGATTAGCAAACGGATTTTGTATCTATTCACCATTCATCTTTGTGTATGAACAATAACACAACATATTCATTATCAAATATTTAACAAAAATTACCTTTAAAAATCAAACGTTATGAAAAAATTATTGATTCCTTTTTTCCTTCTTGGATTATTGATTAATGCTTGTAAAAAAGATGAAGTGGTTACAGTGAAACCCAGCGAAACGCCCGTATCTTCATTATTATCAGAAACTGACTGGAAACTGACCGCATACACTTCTGGTAAGGGAGCATCCAATTAATAAAGTACCCATGACTTCCATTAAACTTCCCGAAAGTAGAAATAACTTTCGGAAAGTTACCGAGAGATTTACTTCCCGAAAGTAGAAATAACTTTCGGGAAGTTCATACCAGAAGTGGGTATGTTTAAATTTGTATGCTCCCTTACATTCCCGACTGATTTCTCTAAATACTATCACACCTGAGCTATTCAAGCATCGTTTGAATGGCTTTTGGGGTTTAAAAGAGAATACATCACAAAACATTCACTCGCTTTTTACGTTTCAATGAAAACAATTAAATCATTCATTAAAAATCTCGAAAAATGTTAAAATCACTAAAATTATCAGTCATTATTATTCTCTTGGCGAGTCTAAATTCGTTTTCTCAAAAAGCGGATGCCATTTTGGGCGTTTGGAAAAACGGCGAAGGCACGGGCATGATTCAGGTCTATAAAAAAGGGGAGAAATTTTACGGTAAATTGGTTTGGTTAAAAGTACCCAATGATGCCGATGGTAAACCCCGAACCGACATCAATAATCCCGAAGCCAGTCTGCAAAGTCGGCAATTGAAAGGCTTAGAAAACCTAAGAGATTTCGTTTTTAAGGGCGGAGATAAATGGGAAGAAGGCAGAATTTATGACCCCCAAAAATGGCAATGATTATTCTTGTGAAATGAAATTGATTGATGAAAACACCTTGGAAGTAAGAGGTTTTATTGGAGTTTCACTCTTCGGTAGAACAGATGTTTGGAAACGACAAATTAAGAAAAGTTAATAGTTGTTCGTATTGCGATGTTCGATGTTCGTAAATAGTTGGTAATGAACAAATTAACCTAAATTTGAGTAATAGCAAATATAGATTAGGAGTAACATGGTTTTGAACCGTGCCACCCCTTTTTACGATACCCATTATTTCTGAATTTGGATTGCGAAATGTCGCAATCCAAATTCAGAAATAAGGCACGATGTTATATTAATTATTCAACTACGGACTCACCAAGTTTAAACTCACATTGAAATACAATGGATTACCCAATTTATTAGTAAAAATGGGCATCTCGTCCTTCACAGGGTTCTGAGTTGAAAACGCATCAAACCGATAATTATACCGCAAACCCGCTTGGGCAGAAAGCCAAATAAAACCCATCAATTTGGTTTCAAAGGTGATTCTGGGCTTTAACTCACCCCTTCTTATATATACGTCAGCCGCATTAGCATTCCCCACAAAGTAAGTATTTCCTTCAATTTCATAGCCCAACATCAAATATGAACTTGGGCTGAAATTCCTCCGCAAATTTGCTTTGGCGGGAAAAGTGGATTCAATCCCCCATTTTTTTTATTGAAAGTTTGATTATACATTATTACGGGAAGGTGCAGCAATTGCCCCGCCCGATACGTCCGTGTTACGCCCACGCCCCACATCAAATTATCGTTCTTTTTCCAACCATAAATTGCCGTTCCGCTGTATGTGATAGCTTTTGAGGTATTTCCCGAGAGATTACTATAATTACCGTTTAAGTCAGTATTTAGTTGAAATATCAAGAAATTCTTATCATTCAGCGGCTTAAAAACCGTCAAATTTGCCCCAGTACTATTCAAATTACTCATATTTCTAAAAAGCGTTGAACGTTCGGGGTTTTCTAAACTTGCGGTAGTATTCCAAAAACTTAATCCCAAGTTTACGATTAAATTTGATTTGGAAATGATGGGTGTATTCAATCCGATTCTGATACCGCCGAAGCTATTGACGTGTGTTTCAGCATCAGAAATCGCAGTAGTGTTTCCGTGCGTTCCCAATGAGGTTAAATGAAAAGGTAATTGATTTTCGTAACCAATGGAAATGAGTTTAGTCGGTGATAAATAATTGACTTTTTGGGTACAATACGTTTTGATTTTTTTGTCGTCGGCATCACCAAAACTATCAAAATTCATGTCTTCGGTTTTGGTTTGGGTGGTATCGGTTTGAGAAAACGTCAGAAACGGAATAAATAAAAAGAGAGGAAATAAAAGTAATTTTTGCATATAATAGTTGATTGAGATTGGTTTGTGATAAATAAATCCTGTGTAACAGAAATGATTGTTTGATTAACATCTACGCACAAAGAAAGTTTGTAATTTAGTGAAAATCTAATCTATTCTCAGTTTTTGAAACAACAATTCAAAAATTCAACAACCATTTAAAAGAGTATATTGCCAAGCAAGTTAGTCTTTTAAATTTATACATTCAAAAAGCATAAACCATGAAAAAACGATTTTATTTATTGTTAGTATTGATTTCCTTTTCGGGATTTTCACAAACAAAATCAATCAAAAATTCTCCTGCTCCCACAGACGGCACGCCCGAAAGCGTAGGAATATCCAGCGAGCGAATTGCCCGAATGGACAATGTTTTCCAGAACGCTGTCAATAATAAAGAAGTGCCTGGGGTGGCGGCAATCGTGATTCGGAACGGAAAGATTATTTATCACAAAGCCTTCGGAATGGCTGATAATCAGAGCAATAGAGCTTTGAAACGGGATGATATTTTCAGAATTGCCTCTATGACAAAAGCCATCACCTCCACAGCCGTGATGATGCTTTGGGAGGAAGGTAAATTTCAATTAGACGACCCAATTTTCAAGTATATTCCAGAATTTAAAAATCCAACTTTGCTGAAATCTTTTACTTTCAGAGATACTACTTACACTACTGAACCCGCCAAAAACGAAATCACGATTCGGCATTTGTTGAGCCACACTTCGGGCTTGGGTTATGGCGTGATTGATGGGGATGAAAAGTTCAAAGCCATGTACAAAAAAGCAGGCGTTACTGATTTATTCACCACGGAATCCATCAAAATCGGTGAGTCCGTCAAGAAATTAGCAAAACTTCCTTTACACCACAATCCAGGTGAAAAATATGTTTATTCTGAAGGATTGGACGTTTTGGGGTATTTTATTGAAGTGATTTCGGGAATGCCTTTTGATGAATTTCTCAGAAAAAGAATGTTTGAACCCATGGGAATGTCGGACACTTATTTTTACTTACCCGACAACAAGGCAAGCCGTTTAGTTTCCATTCAAAAAAGCAGTAAAGACGGAGGATTTGAACGTTATCCAACCACTTTTTATGACCCTGAATATCCGATAAAAGGGGCAAAAACCTTTTTTTCGGGTGGTGCGGGGCTTTCGAGTACCGCCAAAGATTATGCTACTTTTCTCCAAATGTATATCAACGATGGAGAAATGAACGGCAAAAGATATTTGAGCAGAACCACCATTGATGCTATTCTATCTAACCAAACTGAAACTCTTTTTGGGGGTGAAAAAGGCGATAGTTTTTTCGGTTTAGCATACAGCGTGTTACGAGCAAACGGAGAAGCCAAAGGGGGTATCGGTAGCGAAGGAACATTTACGTGGGGAGGGTATTTTAACACCAATTATTTTGCCGATCCCAAAGAAAAAATCATTGGCGTAATTATGAAACAAACCCAAGCAACGAAGGGCGATAATTTGAATAATCTTTTCAGACAAGTGATTTATCAGAGTTTGGACGATTGATTTTTAAGAGTCGAAAGTTGAGAGTCGTAAGTCATAAGAAAATATCAATGGATTTTACTACCCGAAGGTATCTTATGACTTATGACTTACAACTTACGTAACTATTTCCTCACCCCAATCAACGCCATCATTCGTCCTGTTTTCCCTTTCTCTTTTCGATGTGAAAAATAGTCTTGATTATCTAAAACGGTTGAGAATTTTGAAATTTCAATCTGGTTTTCGGGAACGCCACATTTCATTAATTGGGCTGCGTTTGCTTTCTTTAAATCGACAAAAAACTTCCTTTTTCGCCCATTTTTCACTAAGGTTTTGAATTCATAAGCAAACGTTTCTGCCACTTTTTCATCCACCTCAAAAGAAGATTCATCTATGCACGTACCGATGTAAGCATAACAATCGGCAGGATTTGTATTAAATTCCACTTGCATCATCTGGATTGTCTTGGCTGTGATGTCTGCCACAGTCCCTTTCCAACCCGCATGAATAGCAGCAACTGCCTGATTTTTAGCATCATACACTAAAACGGGAACACAATCGGCAATGGTAACAGACATAAACGAGTTTTTATTACTCGAAATCAAAGCGTCATAACCTTCATAAGCCTTACAACGAGTAACTTTCAAGATTTTATCTCGATGAATTTGGTAGGAATGAGCAACTCTACTGGACTTTATGCCAAGACTTTCAAAAAATCGACTTCTATTTTCTTGTACATTTTCTGGCTTATCTTCGGTAAAAAGCCCTAAATTTAGTGAAGTATATGGGGCTTTGCTGATTCCGCCGTGTCGGTTACTCTCCACGGCAATTAGTTCGGAAAACTGTTGGAAAATTTTTGGTACTGTGTACATCTATACGTGTTGTGTTAGCGTTTTGTTAAAAGTAAAAACTACTAAAAGGTTAGGGAGCATCCAATTAATAAAGTACCCATGACTTCCATTAAACTTCCCGAAAGTTATTTCTACTTTCGGGAAGTTACCGAGAGATTTACCCCGAAACTATTTTACTTTACTTTCGGGAAGTTCATACCAGAAGTGGGTATGTTTAAATTTGTATGCTCCCTTACCTTTCAATAAATGATAGTTAAAATAAATACTTTATATCTCATTTTTACTATTTTATTTTCCGCTTGTGAACCGAAAAAAATGGCTCGTCAAGCAGGGATTGCTTTATCTTTTGATGACAGATTTGTGAAAGAATGGAATCAGTTACGTCCACTCTTAAAAAAATATAACGTAAAAGCTACTTTTTATATTACCCAACCCGATAGCCTTTCGGATAAAGAGGTGAAAATGTTACACGAAATGGCAAAAGAAGGGCATGAAATTGGTTGCCATGGAGCCATTCACGCCCGTTCTATACCTTATATTTGGGAATATTCTTTAAATAAATACATGGAAAATGAGATTTTTCATTGCTTGAAAACGATGAAAAAACAAGGATTTTCACCCACTACTTTTGCTCATCCTGGGGGTTCACAGATGTGGTATTCTGACCGTGAGTTATTGAAATATTTTACGCTTTTGCGAGACGTCTCCATGAAGACCAGAAATATTTGGGAATATGAATATACTCGTAAAATTGAGGACATGGACGAAATCTACCATCAACACGACAATACCCAGAAAGTTAATGCTTTATTGATTGATGTGGGTACAAAATTGACCGTTGAAGACATCCAAAAGGGATTACAAAGAACCAAGCATGAAGGTTCAGTAATGATGATTTTTGGTCATAAACCTTTGGATGGAAATACTCAAAAACCCGATGAATATGGTTTTGATATTCATTTTTTAGAACAAATCTTAGCGGAAAGTGCTAAATTAGAGTTGAAATTTTATCGAATGGATGAACTTTGCGGAAAACGGGTAAAGGGGAAACGGTGAACGGAACTGAGTAAACCGTTTCCCGTTCACCGCTCACCACCCGTTTCCCGACCAATTCACCATGTACCAAAATCCAAACAATTTATGAAACACAAAAAACTATTCATCAGCACAATCACTTTATTAACTACCTCATTATCAGCGTTTTCGCAAGACAATGATTCAACCGTAATTCGTAAATTTTTCAATGAGGCTCTCGGTAAGGGGCAATCATACAATTATTTACGGGAACTTACCACCAAAATTGGACCTCGATTAAGTGGTTCGGAAGGAGCAAAAAAAGCCGTTAATTGGGGTAAAAAACTCTTAGAATCAGGCGGCTATGACAGGGTTTTCTTGCAGGATGTCATGGTGCCACATTGGGTGCGTGGGGCAAAAGAAGAAGGCTATATTTTAAATGGAAAAACGAAAACTTCCGTGCCTTTGGTGGCTTTGGGCGGTTCAGTTGCCACACCCACAAAAGGCATCACGGCGGAGGTGATTGAGGTAAAAACTTTTCAAGAATTACGAGATTTAGGTAAAGAAAAAGTACAGGGTAAAATCGTATTTTTCAATCGCCCGATGGATGCCACAAAGATTAATACTTTCGAGGCTTACGGACAAGCGGGTGACCAACGCAGGAGCGGAGCAAACGAAGCCTCAAAATTGGGGGCTATCGGAGTGATTATCAGGTCATTGAGCAGTACCGAAAACGACTTTCCACATACGGGGTCGATGTTGTATGCCACGGGTGTACCGTTGATTCCTGCGGCAGCGTTGAGTACAAATGCGGCAACTTTATTGAGCAAAACGTTGAAAGAAAACCCCAACGTAAAATTTTACTTCAAACAATCATGCGAATCCCTACCCGATGCCCCTTCTCACAATGTGGTGGCGGAGATAAAAGGCTCTGAAAAACCCGAAGAAATCATTGTCGTAGGCGGACATTTGGACTCATGGGATTTGGCACAAGGAGCTCACGACGACGGCACTGGAATTGCCCAGTCAATGGAGGTTTTTAGATTATTTAAAACCCTCAACATCAAACCAAAACGCACTTTGAGAGTAGTATTATTCATGAACGAAGAAAACGGAAATCGTGGCGGAATCAAGTATGCGGATTTGGCAAAACAGAACAACGAAAAGCACATTTTTGCGATGGAATCCGACAATGGCGGATTCACGCCCCGAGGCTTTGGCGTGCAGGGTAGTTCGGCAGCAATTTTGGCAAAAATTCAAGGCTATAAAAACTTACTCGCTCCTTATGGATTGAATGAAATTGAGCGAGGTTCGGGCGGTGTTGATATTGGTCCATTGGCTCCACAAGGTACGGTTTTGATAGGTTTCAAGCCCGACCCTCAGCGTTATTTTGAATATCACCATGCCTCAAATGACCGTTTCGAGACTGTCAATCAGCGTGAATTAGAAATGGGAGCAGCTTCAATGGCGGCAATGATTTATTTGTTGGATAAAAATGGGTTATAGAACTCTAAGAAGCCGTTTTAAAATATCTTACGACAAATTCTGATTGTCTTATTCTGACTATCGAAACCATATTTTTTACACAAGATACGCTGTATATTCCTTAAAAAATATGATTCCGCTACTCAAAAAATACAATCAGACTTTATTCAGAATATATTTTAAAACGGCTTCTAATTGATTTTTAATTTTATTTAAACTTGATTCTAATGGTAGTATTTCAACTTTGTGTCATCAAAAAAGTACACAATTTTTAAATCACCATAAATCAATAAAACAATGAAATCATCAATCAAATTATTTTCAGCACTGGCATTTGCTGGTCTTTTAAGTAGCTGTACGGTTGTTAGACAAGGGGAAGTTGGCGTTAAGCGTTCGCTCGGAAAAATTAAACCTGAAACTTTGGCGGAAGGATTTAAAATATTTAATCCTTTACTCACCACGGTTATCAAAGTGCCAACTCGCACGATGAATATTGAGGTTCGTTCGCCTCTGCCCTCCAAAGAAGGTTTGACGGTGCAATCGGATATTTCGATTCTTTATCGGGTCGAAAGTAGTTATGCTCCTCAAATCGTGGAAAAATTAGGCAGAAACTATGAGCAAGTAGTTATTTTACCCATATTTAGGTCGGCGGTAACGGATGTTTCTTCAAAATATTTCGCCAAAGATATGCACACAGGACAGCGGGCAGGCATCGAAAGGGAAATCAAGGAATTAATGATGTCGCAGTTGAAAGATAGGGGTTTTGTGGTGGAATCGGTACTGTTGAAAACCATCGTATTGCCCGCAGGATTGACCAAAGCCATCGAAGACAAATTGGAGTCTGAACAAGATGCTCAACGAATGCAGTTTGTGTTGGACAAAGAACGTCAAGAGGCACAACGCAGAATCATTGAAGCAGAAGGTGTGCGAGATGCCCAAAAGATTATCAATGAGGGACTTACGCCCATGTTGATTCAGTTCAAATCCATTGAGGCATTCAAGTCATTATCTACTTCACCCAATGCCAAGGTAATCATCACAAACGGCAATACGCCCATGATTTTATCAACGGAAAGTGGGAAGATGGCGGTGAATAATTAGTTAAGAGAATAGATACGGAAGTCGTCCTTTTGAAGGACGACTTCCGTATTTTAAACCTCTTTTAATTCATCCAATAGGCTTTTTAAGTGAGATAAGGGTTCTCCATAAAATTTATTTATCCACCAATTTGTAGCCCAATACATATAAGTAGAGCTACCAATTACAATAATGGAGAATATCAACCATTTCTGATTTAAAATGGTCATTATATCTAAGTTTTGAGGGCTAACTAAACTTATCCAGAGATGAATAAATAAGATTATTATGAATGGCGTAACTGCCACATTAAGTGTTTTGTAAGTTTCAATATTTAATTTTAATTCATAATATAATTCATAAAAATTGTCTTTGGTACTGGCTGAATAATCGTGTAGTCTTTTAAAAAGTTGATAGTATTTATTGCCATAAAAACCTAATACAATAAATGCGGTAAAGTACAGAATGTAGAAAAACGGATATGATTCGGGGTTGAATTTTACGGACGGATGATTATCTGATGCCAATATATAGCCGAAAAAAAGTTGAATTGTTGCGGATAAAAAACCTAAGAAAATCATCGCTATTATCTGAGACTTAGCCTCTTTTCTCATACTCTTTTTTATAACCGCTATCGGTTGTTTAGATTTCTCTAAAACTTCCATACTTGCAGGCAAATTCACCTTTCCCGAAGGTTCTTTTTCCCAATCTGATTTTAATTCTTCAAAATTCATATCCTTGTGATTTAATGATTTGCGTGATTTTTTCTTTGATTCTGTTCAATTTTACTCTCGTATTTCCTTCGGTAATTCCCATATTTATCCCAATTTCTCGGTGAGATTGTCCTTCCATAAAATAGAAAATTAAGGCTTTTTCGATGGGCGATAATTGCTGAACGGCTTGATAAAAATGCTCTAATTGGCTTTCTTTGGGGTTTGGTTCTGCCTCTTCTCCGAAGTCCATTTCGGGCAGAATTGAATGTTTGTCAGGGCGTTTCTTCTCTTTTTTGAGGTAAAGAATAGCAGTATTGATGGCAACCCGATACATCCAAGTCGAAAACTGACTCAACTCATTGAAAGTCGGATAGGATTTCCAGAGTTGGAGAATAATTTCTTGAATCAAATCCTCACGGTCATCTTGGGTGTCCATATACACCTTTGAGACTTTGTGAAGAAAATTCCCTTATGTGCGTTTAGGCGAGCTAAAAATGTACTTTCAAGTTTATCCACTTGTGGTTTTTGATTGGGTGATTTCGGTTTATTTATGAAGTAAGTATAAAACCAAGATGATTCGTTACAAATAAAAAATAGATATTTTAAAAGGAATTAAAAAATGATGTATTTTTTTTTTCCCCCCTTCCCCCCCCCCTAGGGAATTCATTTAAAAGTTTACCCTAAAACCATGAAAAATAACCGTTTTTCTTCCGAATCCATCGTTGCCACAATGGCATCATTTGTGGGCATTTGTGCCTTGATTGTGTCCATTACACAAACCCATTATCAGCGAAAAATATTTGTATGCTTCGGCTTGGCCTCATTTGCAAATTGCCGTATTTCGGGAAGAAGAAAAGGATTCCACCAAGAACACGACCTCCGTTAAACTGATGAATAAAGGTATCGGCCCCGCCATTGTTGAATCGGTTTCGTATGAATATAAAGGTAAGAAAACAGGAAGTTTGGAAGAGTTAATCAAAGCAGTTGTTGGTAAAATGTTTTCGGGAAGTTACAAAAGTCTATCGGTTGATGAAGTGATTGCTCAAAATGAAGAGATTATCCACGTGAGCATCATTGGAGCAAGAGAATCAAGGATTTTTAATGAAGAGATGGGCTATATCAAAGTGAAAATTAATTACAAATCTGTTCATGACGAACATTGGGAGTATTTGGTGGATTATAGTTTACCGAATGGGTCAAAAACTACCAAATTGGACTAATATTTCATTCATTTTTTTAGCCCAAACCAAATACGCTTCTTTATTCATATGAACCCCGTCCAAAGAATACTTTTCAAGTAGTTTTGAATCAGACGAAAGGTATAAATTGACATCAAGCCAAGCGATTTTTTGAGATTTACACATATCCGATAATTTTATATTTAACTCAGCAATATTTTTATTAATCTGTTGATTATCAGCAGTATAAATAATAGAACTGATAATTATTTTAATCTTTTTCTTTCGTAAAACTTCAATTATCCTCACATAATTCTCATAGACACGTTGCACGGGAACACCCGCCAGCAAGTCATTAATTCCACACTCAATAATCACAATTTTAGGTTCGGAATTGAGTTGCCCACGTTCCAAATTCCAGAGAACTTGTTGCGTAATTGCCCCGCCAAAGGCTTCGTTTTTTACATCATTTCTACCTAACAAAATCGACCAATTTTCTTGGGAAATTCTCGAATCTCCAATCATTAAAATTGTTATTTTTTCAGGTGGAAATATTCGAGCTAAAATTTTATCCCTAAACTGAAAAATGAGAACAAATAATCCCAGATTCAAGCTAAGAGAAACAATTAATATCTTTTTTTGCATAAAATTTTGAGTAAAAACCGTTCCCCGTGTACCGTTGTTCACCCTTTACTGTATTAAGAAATTATCAGCGTCCAAATACGCAGGAAACTTTGTTCTGAAATCAATAAGTTCTTGATGATTAAGGGTTTGTGTATTAATCACTTCCGATTCTTTCTGATAAAAAATGGAGTTACCTTTAAAATCAATCACCGATGAATTACCCGAATAATGCAAACCCATACCATCATCCCCCACCCTATTTACACCAATACAATAACTCTGATTTTCAATTGCCCGAGCCTGCAAAAGCACATCCCAAACCTGCGAACGGGTGGAGGGCCAATTAGCAACGTAAATGAGTAAGTCGTAAGTTAAAGAGTCGTAAGTCGTAAGTTGCGGGCCATAAAAATTATCTGCTTGAATTTCTAAATTTTGACTTTTGACTTTTGACTTACGACTTACGACTTGATTATTCCTTGACCACACAGGAAACCGTAAATCATAACAAATCAGCGGGCAGATTTTCCAGCCTTTTAATTCCACAATAATGCGTTCAGTTCCGCCCGTGAAAGTCAGGTGTTCGTTGCCCATTCTGAACAAATGTCTTTTATCGTATTTTTCAAAACTTCCATCGGGACGCATCCAAATTAATCGGTTGAAATATTGGTCTCCTTCTTTTAGAATAAAACTGCCCGTAATCACTGCATTAGCCTTTTTTGCTTGCTGACGAAGCCATTTGAAGGTGGTAAAATTCATGGGTTCAGCCACTGATTTTGCATCCATCGTGAAGCCCGTATTGAACATTTCGGGTAAAATAATCAAGTCGGTTTGAGTATTTATTGTGGCGATTTTTTTCTTCTAAATTTGCCAAGTTTGCCGTCGGGTTTTCCCAATATAAATCCGTTTGTATGAGGGTAACAGAAAGGTCTTGCATGATTTGCTATTTTTAGTGTAAATTTAGCAAAATATGAAGATACCAACTTCCCGAAAGTTTTAAAACTTTCGGGAAGTTCTCGCAAGTACCAAATTCTCAACATAAAAAATGAAATTCAAAATCATAATCCTTTCTCTTCTCATTTTCGGAATAATCGCTCTGAAAAGCTCCGATACTCCTTATCAAGACTGGAAAGTTTACGGAGGAAATAATGAATCCAACCGTTTCTCCATACTCTCGCAAATCAATACTGAAAACGTCAAAAACTTAGAAGTCGCTTGGGAATATCATTCGGGCGATGCCACCAAAACTTCCCAAATTCAGTGTAATCCCATCATCGTGAAGGGCGTTGTTTATGCCACTTCGCCACAAATAAAAGTCTTAGCTTTGGATGCCGCTACGGGCAAGGAGATTTGGACTTTTAATCCTTTCAAAGTATTAGGCGGCGAAAACTCGTGGGCAGGTACAAACCGTGGAGTAACTTACTGGCAATCAGGCAATGAAAAGCGAATTTTGTTTTGTGCAGGAAGCCATTTAATTTGCTTAGATGCCAAAACGGGCGAACCCATTACAACCTTTGGCGATGGCGGAAAAGTGGATATGCAAAAGGATTTGGATTATCATAAAGACAAATTTTTATTGGTCTCAAACACGCCAGGAATAATCTATAACGACCTGATAATCATGGGAATGCGTCTTTCGGAAGGCTTAGATGCCGCACCTGGACACGTCCGTGCGTATAATGTACGGACGGGCAAACGAGAATGGATTTTTCATACCATTCCACACCCAGGCGAATTTGGTTATGAAACTTGGCAAAAGGATTCTTGGAAAAAAGTGGGCGGTGCCAACTGTTGGGCGGGTATGGCTTTGGACGAAAAAAGAGGGATTGTTTTTGTACCCACAGGTTCGGCAACGTATGATTTTTGGGGTGGCTATCGGAAAGGTTCAAACCTTTTTGCCAATTGTATTTTGGCGTTGGATGCCAAAACTGGCAAGCGAATCTGGCATTACCAAACCATTCACCACGATATTTGGGATAGAGATTTACCCGCTCCACCAACATTGATTACCGTTACTAAAAATGGTAAAAAGATTGATGCCGTTGCCCAAATCACGAAGCAAGGCTACACTTTTATTTTGGAAAGAGCCACCGGCAAAGCAGTTTTCCCAATTCCAGAAATGCCCGTACCGCAAACGGATTTAGCAGGGGAACAATCTTGGAAAACCCAACCAATTCCTTCATTTCCAGAGCCTTATATGCGTCAGAATTTCTTGGAGAAAGATATTGTCAATATTTCACCCGAACACCATGCTGAGATTTTGGAGCAATTCAAACCTTTGAAATCAGGAGGAATTTGGATTCCGCCCTCTACGCAGGGACACGTCTTGTTTCCAGGTTTTGACGGTGGTGGCGAATGGGGCGGGGCTGGTTATGACCCACAGAATAATATCTTGTTCGTTAATTCCAACGAAATGCCGTGGATTGTAAAAATGAAGGAAAACAAAAAAGTAGAAGGGACGGGTTTATTAGCAATTGGCAAAAATCAATACACCAATAATTGTGGCAACTGCCACGGACTCGACCGTAAAGGAACTGGCAATATTCCATCGTTGATTGATTTGGAAAAACGATTGAAAAAAGAAGATGTTTTAGCAGTTTTGAGAAAAGGAAAAGGAGCAATGCCCGCTTTTGGACATATTTCAGAAAAGAATCGTGAAGCTATTACTGCATATCTGTTGAATTTAAAAGTAGCTAATGATCAAACAGATAAGAAAGAAATGGAAGCCGAAGCCGACCTTCAACCTGCTTATGTGATGACGGGTTACAAACGTTTTACGACCAAAGACGGCTACCCAGCCATCACTCCACCGTGGGGAACGCTTAACGCTATTGACTTGAATACGGGTAAAATTAAATGGAAAGTACCATTGGGAGAATTTGAAGAATTGACCCAAAAAGGCATTGCCCAAACGGGAACTGAAAACTACGGAGGACCTGTAATCACGGCAGGTGGTTTGATTTTTATTGCGGCATCCAAAGATGAAAAATTTAGGGCTTTTGATAAAAACACAGGTAAGGTTCTCTTTGAATACCAACTCCCTGCGGGCGGATATGCCACACCCGCTACTTACCAAGTAAATGGAAAACAATTTGTAATTATTGCCTGTGGTGGTGGAAAAATGGGAACAAAATCGGGTGATAGTTATGTAGCGTTTGCGTTGAGGTGATTAGAAATAACCCAAAATGGCAAGGAGCATTGCCTTATACGATTTTGGCAGAACCCAACGGCAAGATTGTGTATCAGAAACAAGGAGCAATTAATCCACAAGAAATGAAGCGCTTGATTGTGGAGAATCCGCTGATTGGACGGTATTTTTAAATGGTAATAATTAAATTTCATCTAAGACTCGTTCAGCTTTCCAAAAACGCTTACCAAATTATACATAGCACTGCATTTGATACTACCCTATATATTTCCGAAATACAATCACGATATTTGTCAGCCAATAAAATAATGATTATTTGACTTTTACAGGATAATATTGCATTTTTGCCATTACTTTAACCATAAAATCACTAAGATATCATGAAAACTATCAATCAATGGCTCGCCGAATATGGCGAAAGCCACCAAAACCCTACCAACAAAACAGTCCACTGGGTGTGCGTTCCCTTAATTGTCTGGAGTATAGTAGGTCTTTTTCACAGTATCAAACTTTCCTTTTTTAGTATTGGCAATGTTCAAGGAAGCGTTGGAATCGTGGTACTTATATTAACGTTCATTTATTATTTTATCCTTTCCAAACCCCTTTCAATAGGCTTGTTCATTTTTTCTGCCACCTGCATCTACATTTGCCATTTTATCGAACAATCGGGCATTGCTCCTTTGTGGCAATTCAGTGTAACCGTTTTTGTCCTGGCTTGGATTGGACAATTTTGGGGACACAAAGTTGAAGGTAAAAAACCTTCATTTCTCAAAGACATACAATATTTGATGATTGGGCCCGCCTGGTTGATGAGTTTTATTTATCAGCGTCTGGGAATTAGTTATTGAGGGGTGAGGTGTGAGCAGTGAGGTGTGAGTAACAAATACATACAAAGCTCATACCTCACTGCTCACATCTCACACCTCACTGCTCATAATTAAATGCCCCATTTTATCACGCTTCGTTTGGAGATACTTTTCATTGTGTGGATTAGACTGAATTTCAATCGGAACAGTGTCCACAATCTCTAAACCATACCCCAGCAATGCCGCCCGTTTTTTGGGATTATTAGAAATCAGACGAATTTTACTTACTTCCAAATCCCTCAAAATTGCCGCCCCAACGCCGTAATCTCGTTCATCCATTTTGAAACCCAATTCCAGATTTGCCTCCACCGTATCACGTCCCATTTCTTGAAGTTTGTAAGCCTTCAATTTATTAACCAAACCAATGCCCCGCCCTTCTTGAAACATATATAAAATAACACCTTTGCCTTCTTTTTCAACAATTTCCATGGCACGGTGCAATTGCCCACCGCAGTCGCAACGGCATGAGCCAAAAATATCTCCCGTAACGCACGAGCTATGCACCCGCACCAAAACAGGCTCACCTTTTGTCCAAGTGCCTTTGGTGAGTGCCAGATGGGTTTCGCCCGTTTGAATTTGTCTGAAAGCAGTTAAATCAAAATGACCAAATTTCGTGGGCATATCCACCGCAATTTCACGTTGAATAAGGCTTTCATGTTTTAGTCGATATTCAACTAAGTCCTTGATTGTTACCAATTTAAGGTTAAATTTATCCGCCATCACTCGCAAATCTGGCAAGCGAGCCATTGTGCCGTCTTCATTCAAAACTTCAATCAAAGTTCCCGAAGGTTTGAACCCAGCCAAACGAGCAAAATCCATGGCTGCCTCGGTGTGTCCCGTTCTGCGGAGAACGCCCTCACGTTTAGCTTTCAAAGGGAAAATATGCCCTGGGCGACCCAAATCAGCAGGTTTTGTGTTGGCATCTACCAATGAAAAAATGGTTTTGGCTCGGTCTTGGGCGGATATTCCTGTGGTACAACCGTGTCCCAACAAATCAACCGAAACCGTAAAGGGTGTTTCGTGTGAAGTAGTATTTTTTCCTACCATCATCGTCAAACCCAATTCCTCGCAACGTTCCTCCGTGAGCGACACACACATAAGTCCACGAGCTTCCCGAATCATAAAGTTGGCAATTTCGGGCGTGATGGCTTCGGAAGCACAAATCATATCACCCTCATTTTCACGATCTTCGTCGTCGGCAACGATAATTATTTTTCCTTGTCGAATTGCCTCAATAGCTTCTTCGATGGTATCTAATTTTATATCTGACATCTTGTTTTTATTAGAGAACAAAGTTACGAACTTTTGTTCCCACAAAAAATGAATTTATTGGCACTAATTTTGAGGAAAAATCAATGTAATGCTATTTTTACAGCTTAACATTTGAGCATAACTACTTGATTATTAAATATTTAATGATATTTTATTTTGATAAATTATTTTTTGCATTATATTTACTCTTAAATATTTCCTTCTGAAATCAGGAACATACTCCACTTCAATTTTACGTCCCTAAATAATCTTATTTCTGCTACGTTTCTTGCTCGCTTAACAAAATCTATTCCTTCTTTTATCATTTATATTTGGCACGCAAATCGCATATTGTTTACCATGAACTGAAAAAAAATAACGGTATTCCAATTTAGAGAAGCCTTTTGGAAAATTTTAGCACAATTTTTGCATAGTTTTTTGTAATAAAATCATGTTGAAAAGCCTAAAATTTTCGTTGAAAGAGTAGTTTATCAAAAAACTCATCCAAATTTATGTCGGAAGGCTTTGCTGTGATTGATACCCATAAAATAAATATGAAGAGGATTACTAAAAACATAGCAATTGCCTTGTTGGGCATGATAATATGGACATTATCGGAAGAGATGTATGCCCAATGTAAATCTGTTACAACAACACCCGTAAAAGGCGAATTTAGTATCAACACTGTTTCCGTTAAAGGTGATGGCAATGGTGTAGCTACGGCTTCTAATAATATTCCAATCAAAATATGTGAAGGAGAACTGATAAATCTGAAAAGTACTCTCCCAATCAATTCACTTTCGGGCGTTTTCTATTGGATTACTCCACTAACAAGCTATAATAGTTTGTCTGCTCCTCCCTCAGCTACCATAAGTGCCGCTGATAATTATACAACAATAACTGGAAGCGTAGATATAAAAATGATTGATAGAGCCACTGATTCCCAAGGATTTAGCTTCTATACAACCCCAGGCTTATACGTTATCACGCAAAGAGATAATTCAGATTCTCGAGCGGGCGGACCAGGTTTTCATCATGCTTGCCAAGTAATTGAAATTGTGAAACCAACCGTGCCTGATGTTCAATTTAATACTTGTAGTGGTGGACAAGTGATAACAAAATTCCTTTCCACGGCTAATAATATCTATGATAATTATGATATAAAATACATTTTATCACAAGGTTTTCAGCCTTCCGATACTACAGGAAAAATAGCGACCTATCCATTTGATTTCAAAAACGTTGCTAATTTATCGGGGTATAGTTCAGTAAAAATTGAGGTGAAGGGCGTAACCAAAACGGGAGGATGTCCTGCTCCTGCTTCTCCTCAACAAACGATTTCGTTAAATACTAACGTTGTCAATAAGCCCTCACTCAACGCCATCGTGGGAACAACACTCAAAGGCGAATTCAAACTGGCGGTCAGTGCCGATAATAATATCAAGCGAAATGTGTATATGCGTGACCCAGCAATTGATAATTTTTTCAACTATACTGGCACGCCCTTCAAAACTTATACTTCGAGTGCCACATCAGGTTTGGATAGTAACGCTGTTCAAGTTCCGAATGGTGATAAAGTCTATTGTTTTCAGGTAGAGGCAGTTGATGGCTCGTGTGCGAGTTCTTTTGTGAGTAATCCTGCTCTGCGGAGTGATGAACTTTGTACTACTTGGATTGACGTGGAAGCTAAAAATAACCAGAACGTAATTAGGTGGTCGCAAGCACTGGGTGGAGGACTGATTGGTGCTAATTTTGTTAATTATGTCGTTGAAAGATTCCGACCAGACGGTACGTTTGATAAAGTGCTTATTTCAACACCAAATGCCTCCACTACCACTTTCACAGATGACGGTGTTACTTGCGGGCAAGAATATGTGTATAAAGTAACCACTCGATATCCTCTGAGATCTATTTCTCAATCTTTCAAGGTAAAAGCAACTTCCAGTGATACGCCTCCCGCAATTTCGAGAGTTTTTGCCACTATTTCCAACACAGGGACAAATGTGCGAGTACAAGGACAATTTAATGTGGCGGCAGTACCCGTGAATATCAAACCAAATGCCTATAAATATTACCGTGCCGAAGGTTTGGGAGGTAGTTACACTTTATTAAAATCGGGCAATACATTCATTGAAGATGTTACGGCAGATATTGATAAAAAGTCTTATTGCTATTACATGACGTGGACAAACCTTTGTGATAATGAATCTGACCCTTCTGAAAAAGTTTGTACAGTTCATTTAAAATCAGATGGTTCAACCTTGAAATGGACTCCTGAATCATCGCTTTCTGTGGGTACTGACAGTTATCTGGTTCAGAGTGTGAATCCCTCAACAAAAACCAATATTAAAGTACTGAAAGACAACCTAATAGGAATACAAACCTTTGATACAAAGGCACTTGGAGAGGAAGAGGGACAAGAATTATTTATTCAAATTGAATCAAGACCTGTGGGTTGGAATACTACCGACCCCAATGTTTTACCTTCGACTTTATCCAATATTATCAGAGTTTTCAGACCGTCGTTCTCCATGACTCCGCAGATATTTACGCCCAATGGAGATGGCAATAATGATAAGTTTTTGGTAAGAGGAAAATTTATTAGAAAAATGAAAATGACCATTTATGACCGTTGGGGCAATGTAGTATATTATGAAGACACCGATAGTTTCCCTTTGGAAAAAGATCAAAGTGATAGCAATGTTGTGGGTTGGAACGGAATAATGAACAACGGAAACCGTGCCTTGGAGGGTAGTTACGCTTATAAAATCGAAATTGAAGATACCATCGGGCAAGTAACCACCAAAGAAGGTGCCTTACTATTAGCATACTAAATTCACTTAAAACACCTTTTGAAAAGAAACCTCGGCTTAAAGATAAGTTGAGGTTTCTTTTTTGCGTTAAGTCAATAGTATTGTAAATTGCATTGTTTATTAAATTTCAAAATTGAGAGTTTGAATTATGAATAATTTTAAATCAAGGCTAAAACATTCATCATTCATAACTCATCATTCATAATTATTTTAAAATATGTTCGACATGATGGGAATGCTTGGTAAGGTCAAAGACCTCCAAGCCAAAATGAAAGAAGCACAAGAGTCGTTAGGCTCAATTATCGAAACGGGCGAGTCTGGTGCGGGTATGGTGCGTGCCACCGTAAACGGCAAAAAGCAACTGCTCAAAATCGAAATTGACGAAGACCTCATCCGTCCCGAAGACCGTGAGGTACTCCAAGATTTAGTGGTTGCCGCCACCAACAAAGCCATGGAAAATATTGAAGATAAGGTGAAAGCCCACCTTCAAAACGCCACCCAAGGACTAATGCCCAATATTCCAGGAATGGATTTGGGTGGGATGTTTTCGTAAGCTATGAGGTGTGAGCAATGAGTAATGGGGTAAAATGCTCATTTTCTATTGCTCAATGCTCAATGCTCATAACTTAATGCTCAAAATGTTAAAAATACAAAATCTAACCAAACAATACGGCTCGCAGTGGGCAGTGAACGACATATCTTTTGAAGCTCAAAAGGGGGAAATCGTGGGTTTTTTAGGACCAAACGGTGCAGGAAAATCCACAACTATGAAGATTGCCACGGGCTATCTATCTGCCACCTCTGGGACGGTGGAAGTCTGTGGGTATGACGTGCAAACTAATTCATTAGAAGTCCGTAAAAATATTGGTTATTTGCCCGAACATAATCCACTGTATTTGGATATGTACGTCAAAGAATTCTTAGAATTTATTGGCGGAATTTATGGAATCAAAGGTCAAATATTACAAAAAAGAATCTCAAAAGTAATTGATTTATTGGGACTTAGCCTTGAACAAAAAAAGAAAATCGGGCAACTTTCCAAAGGTTATCGCCAACGAGTGGGACTCGCCCAAGCCCTCATACACGACCCCGAAGTATTGATTTTGGACGAACCCACCACAGGACTCGACCCTAATCAATTGGCAGAAATCAGGGGCGTTATCAGAAATATTGGGAAAGAAAAAACGGTAATTTTTTCAACTCACATCATGCAAGAAGTGGAAGCCATTTGTGATAGAGTAGTAATTATCAATCGTGGAAATATCGTGAAAGATTCATCACTCAACGATTTGAAACAAGCAGGAAAGACGATGGAGGAGGTTTTTAGGGAATTGACGGTTTGAATTTTGGATAGTATAATTTTATTGTGTATTTTTTAAAATAAAAAAGATTATAAAGACATTAGAATTAGATATTTTTTCAGAAGCCGTTTTAAAATATATTCTGAATAAAGTCTGATTGTATTTTTTGAGTAGCGGAATCATATTTTTTTAAGGAATATACAGCGTATCTTGTGTAAAAAATATGGTTTCGATAGTCAGAATAAGACAATCAGAATTTGTCGTAAGATATTTTAAAACGGCTTCTTAGAAAAGAATTTTTTGATTACTACTTGAAATACAAGAATATTTAGAAGGGAAATCACTGGCAGAGGAAAGAAATTTATCAATAGAATTTATGATTTTATGATGGATACTATTGAGCGAATGCCATTTATGTTTCAAGAATATCCATACAAATTAACTGATGATAAAATTTATCGTAAAGCTATATTTGAGTCTCAATATGCAATTATTTACAAGGTACTTGACGATGAAATTATCATAGTAAAGATTTACCATACCAGTAGAAATCCTGATAATATCCAAATTGATTAATCTTTACTTCTCCTCCTCAAATCTCGGAATTAACATCGGCACTTTCTTCTGATAGTCCTGATATATTTTTCCAAATTGTTCCACCAATTTCTTCTCCTCAAAATAAATTCCAATCCTAATATAAATCGTTAGTGTTAAGGCAGTTACCAAACTGGAAAGCAAGCCTGAAAAGCCAAACCAACCCCACAAAAACACAATCATTCCCAAATAAAGCGGATGTCTGACAACAGACGAAAGTTCATCATTCTTGAAAGTTGAAGGCTTTGAGGATTGCTGTAAAGATTGTGTTCCGATAAATTCTGATAAATCGTAACTTGTCAGGGCTTTGTAGGTCAAAAATAACCCCGAAGTCATCATTAATCCACCCAAAATTTGATTGAGTAAAGACTTTTCCAGTAATAATTGTGAGGGAAAGGAGAATTGATAGTTCAATATAGGCAGTATCAATAAAATCGCTAAAGCATTATAAATCAAGCGGTAATACTTTGAAAATGAGGTAAAAATATCCTTTACTGGATTCATCGCCAAAACCGTATGAACAAAGCCATAAACTAACCACAAAAAAACTAAAATGATTTCTGATTTCATTATTCAGTAGGTCTATTTTCAGAATTTACACCATTCTTTTCACTATCAACATCTTCGACAGATATTTCTGAAATATTCTCTTGATTTTTAGACGATTCAAGCTCATTTTCAGGCTGGTCAAAGAATTTATTTTGGAAAATCAAAATAGAAACTACTCCACAAAAAATAGAAGCATCCGCAAAATTAAAAATGGGCGTAGAATACCAAGACCCCCCAAAAAAAGGTACCCAATCTGGAATCCAACCTTGATATGGATCAAAGAAAAACATATCAATCACCTGCCCATGAAACCACGGTGTGGGCGAACCTGCAGGTGTATTACCTAAGTATTTACCATAAAAGATACTATCAATTACATTGCCAATTGCTCCGCCTAAAATGGCAGCTATGCACCACAGAAGCCCCTCATGAGCATTTTTGCGGGCTAATCTGACTAAATACCAGCCAATTCCAACCATCGCAAAAAGTCTGAAGAGGCTCAAAGCAATTTTGCTGTATAATTGTGGTAAAAAATCTAAAGTCATCCCAAAAGCCATGCCTTTGTTCAAAACATAATGTAGTTTAAACCATTGTCCAATCAACGGAATTTCATTGCCTTCATAAAGCATATACTTATGAACAGCCAACTTAATAGCTTGGTCAATGACAATCAATACAAGCGTAAACCAAAAGTATTTATATGGGGAACGAAGCATAATTAATTTGAAAATTATTTAATTTGAAAATTTGAAAATGAATTTACATCTTCGACTATTTATGTTTCCATAAACAACAATGATTTACCATCAACTATTAGTCTCTAAATTTATTTTAGGAACTGAAAAACAATAAGTAACGCAAATTAAATAACCTCACCCATTACTACTCATTTTTTTGCCCCGTTCTTCGTTGGTAAAACCGAATCGTCGGAACGCCTCATTTAGCAATGCTAAACTGCGGTTTTACCGCCTCGAAAGGAACAAAAATAATCTCGTATTAATGGATGATATTATTTAATTCCCGTTACTAAGTAGGCGTTTTTTCAGTGTCATTTTTTGCACCACTCTGCGTTGCGGAATGCCGCCCAAATTAAATCCTCATTTAGCGATGCTAAACTGCGGCGACCGTCGCACGGTTTTATCGCCTTGATTGGCACAAAAAATGACACTGAAAAATTCATCCACTTATTATTTTCCCGTTCCTCATAATTACAACACCACAAAGATAAAAATAAAGATGCCACAAATTGACTAAATCTGTGGCATCTTTATTTTGGGACTCAATTTTCAAATTAAAATATTTTCAAATTGAACATTATTTCTTCTGAAAAGCCAACCGTTTCCTTCTCACCATTTCTCTTTTTATCAACACAAACTCACGGCTTGCTTGTCCTGCCACCGATGTATTTTCATCGGCACGGCGGAACAGATAAGGCATAACTGCATCCACAGGACCATAAGGAACATATTTGGCTACATTATAACCAGCCATCGAAAGATTATAAGAAATATTATCGGACATACCCAAGAGTTGGGCAAAATAGAAATGATTATCAGAAGGGGCAATATTATGCTGTTGCATCAAATCAACCAAATATTTGCAACTATATTCATTATGAGTTCCTACACAGATAGAAATTGTTTCACGATTTTCAACAGAATACACTACGGCAGCGTTAAAATCACGGTCAGTAGCTTCTTTGGTTTCGTGTACGGGTTCGCAATAGTTATCTTCGTGAGATTTTTGGCGTTCTTTCTCCATATAGGCACCTCTCACTAATTTCACACCCAAAGCATAGTTCTGTGAACGAGCATTTTCAGTAGCCACTTTCAAATTACGAAACATATCCTTACGATACATTTGGAAAGTATTATAAACCAAGCACTTAGAATGATTATATTTTGCCATCATTTCATACGTCAAAGTATCAATCGTATCTTGAATCCAAGACTCTTCGGCATCTATAAAAATCTTTACGTTCAGTGTTGCGGCTCTTCCACACAGATTATCCATTCTTTCACGGATGCGTTCAAAGGCTTCTTTCTCTTCTTCGTAAAGTGGCTGTTCGAGCTGTATTTTTTCTAACAATTCAGCACTTCCGATACCCGTAACCTTAAAAACTGCAAAAGGAATGGCAGTATTCTGATTCGCCTTTTCGATAGTTAATAATATCTCCTTGGCTGTTTTATCAAAGCTCTTTTCGTCATCTTCACCCTCAACGGAATAATCCAAAATTGTGCCAATATGGGCTTTGTCCAAATTTTCTATGGTTTTATTACATTCTTGCAGTGTTTCTCCACCACAAAACTGTTTAAACACAGTAGATTTAATCAGTTTTTTTATCGGAAAATGGAGAAAAAGAAAGAGTTTGATAAAAAAAGTTCCTAACTTTACAAGCCAATTCTGATTCATACTGGCAAAAATCAGATAGACCTTCTTCAATTCAAAGTTGGATTTGGAAGAAAAAGCAATAGAAGTATCCTCAAAACTAACTTTTGGGGACTTCGTGCGGATTTTGGTGGTTGGCATTTGAGTCATGTTACAGACGTAATAATCTACATTTAGTTTGAAAACCGAATTTATTGAATATCAGTTTAATGTGGTTCAGAGTATCGTCAAGTATTTTACAGAACGCACAAAGATAATGTATTAAAATAATACAAAAATGAGTTTTGATGTATTAAATTTTTCAAAAAAAACTTATCGTTGTTTTTTATTGTGTTTTGTACGTTATTTTTTTGTAACCAAAACAGTAATTTTGACGAAATAATGCACATATAGTTACATTTTGTATTAAAAAATTGTTTTAAGATTAACGAATTTAATATTGTTTACCAATGAATGCGAATTTAGACATCACGCCGATGCAGGAATGGATTAATACTGACGGCAAACCTTTGATAATTGCGGGACCATGTTCGGCAGAAACCGAAGAACAAGTGTTGGAAACTGCCAACAGAATAAAAGCCGAAGGTTACGCACACATCATGCGGGCTGGCGTGTGGAAGCCACGTACTCGTCCGGGAAGTTTTGAAGGAATGGGAGAACCTGCTTTAAAATGGCTCGTGGAGGCAAAAAAACAAACGGGTATGCCTTTGGCTTGCGAAGTTGCCACGCCTGAACACGTAGAATTATCTTTAAAATATGGTGTTGATGTGTTGTGGATTGGTGCAAGAACCACCGTAAACCCATTTAACGTACAAGATTTGGCAGATGCTTTGAAAGGCGTTGATATTCCTGTATTGGTAAAAAACCCTGTAAATCCAGATTTAGCTCTTTGGGTTGGTGCTTTTGAACGTTTACAAAATTCAGGTTTGAAGAAATTGGGTGCTATTCACCGTGGTTTCTCGAATGCTCAGGAAACAAAATATCGCAACTCACCGATGTGGCAATTAGCCGTTGAGATGAAACGTTTGTTCCCACAATTACCCATGATTGGCGACCCTTCGCACATGGCAGGCAAGCGTTCATTGTTGATGGAATTGTCGCAGAGAATCTTGGATTTGAATTATGACGGCATGATTATCGAAACCCACCGTGAGCCAGATGCAGCTTGGTCGGATGCTTCTCAGCAAGTTACGCCAGAAGTTTTGGGAACGATGTTGCGAGAATTAGAAGTTCGTCAGGCAAATTATGGGGCAGATTTTACGGATGAATTAGCGGCATTGCGTGGAAAAATTGACAATATCGACCGTGAATTAATGGAAGTTTTGGCGGCACGTATGTCAATCGTTGAGAAATTAGGCGATTACAAGCGTGATAACAACGTAGCGGTTCTTCAATTAGACCGTTGGAAACAAGTTCACGCCGACCGTGCAAAGCAAGCAAGTGGCTTAGGTTTATATCCAGAATTTGTGGAAGAATTATTCAAATTGGTTCACTTAGAATCTATCCGTAAACAAACGGAGGTTATGAGTTCGCAGCCAGCGTGATAGAGATTAGATTATAGAGTTTAGAGAAAAAAGGCTGTTTCTGTATGGAAATAGCCTTTTTTGTAATACTTATTTTCTTGATAATATAATTGAAAAACTGTATTTTTGATAAAAAAGACAAGGATATGCTCGAAATCATTGAAATAGAAAAGAAAATCCGTGTGAAAATGTCGGAGGATGCGTATTTGGAAAGAGAATTGGCTAATGAAGACGATTCTATGGAACGGTATGAATTTTTAAATGGATATATTAGAAATATGGGTTACGCAACGGATGCACACGAAACATTGGTTACAAATTTTGTGAGTTTATTACATTATTTATTAAGAAAAACCGACAAAAGGATATACACAAGCAATAGACTTTTATACGTTGAATCCTACAACCGATATTTTTATCCCGATGCTCAAATTGTTGAGGGAGACCCCATCAATCGCACTTATAAGAAAACCATGCAAGCATTACTAAATCCAGCCGTGCTACTTGAAGTTATCTCAGAATCCAGTGAAGAGTATGATCATGTTGAAAAATGGGAACGTTATCAGACCATTCCTTCTTTAAAACAATACGTTATTGTTTCACAAAAAGAAATGAAAGTAGAGTCATACAGACGGGTTTCTGACGAATGGTTATATGTTTCAGTACACGGTAAAAATGCTTCAATTAAAGTTTTGGATTGCGAAATTACTTTGACTGATTTGTATGAAAAAGTAATTTTTTAACTATAAAATCGGCGTCCCAATATTACCAAATCTTTAAATAATCAAATAAAATAGCACGATTAAAAGAATATGTATTGGAATAATTACATTTCTAACCGCCTTTGAAACTTTGCTTCGTAACTTTACGTCATAATTAAAAAATAGAAATGGGTTAAACTTTGTACCCAATTTTATTAATTACAATTCGGAAATAATCGGTTAGCACAATCCGTGCGATACGCCCTGTGGACGCATCAAACACGAACCCGAATTTCATTTAAACGTAGAGTAAAATGTATCAAAATTTGTTATTAGCGGAGTTGATTGTGGAGAAGACACAATCCCGCAAGAAAAACATGGAATCATCTGAAAATCAGGATTCAAAAAGTTGGTTAAAGCGTTTTTTCGATTTCCTAACGCCTACCGAACATTACATTGCGACAAAATAAGCAATTCATATCTTGAGCGAAGCCCTATCATTTTTTGATAGGGCTTTTTGTTTGGGAAACTTTCAGTACGCTTTTTTCGTATATTTGAAAGCTATTAGACCAATTATTGTTGATTGATTGCCCATTTTTACTGTTATATATGAAAGAAAATAAACAAATACTTATCAAAAAAAAGCATCCCTTAGCCATTCGTTGGTTTCACTGGATAAATTTTCCGATACTTTTTTTGATGATTTGGTCGGGAATGATGATTTATTGGGCAAATGGTATTTATAAGATTCAAGTGGGAGATACACTAATTTTCAAGTTTTTTCCCAAAGGATTTTATGAGTTTTTTGGTCTTTCCAAACAATTGGCAAAAGGAATGGCTTGGCATTTTGCAGCCATGTGGTTATTCACGATTAATGGAGTTTTATACTTTTTATATACCATAATTTCGGGCGAATGGAAGTTTATTTTCCCCACAAAAAAATCCTTTAGAGAGGCTTGGGAAGTGGTTTTATATGATTTAGGAATTAGAAAAACATCTCCGCCACAAGAGAAATATAATGCTGCCCAACGAATTGCTTACACGATGGTAATGGTAATGGGATTTGGCTCAATCTTGACGGGCTGGGCAATTTTTAGACCTGTACAATTATCTTGGCTCACTACAATTTTAGGGGGATATGAAGCCGCCAGATTAGAACATTTTATTCTGACAATTGGCTTTGTTTTATTTTTCTTCATACATATTCTACAAGTAATAAAAGCAGGTTGGCAGAATTTTCAAAGTATTGTTACGGGATTTGAAGTTGATGATACAATAAAATAACATTCCGTTACGGACAAGGCTGTCCGTGCTACAATAAAATGAAAAAAGAACTCACAACCGAGCAGCAAATTCGCAGAAGAACCATCAAAGCCTTCATAGGTTTTGGCGTGGCGAGCCTTATTCCTGTGGCAGCATGGAAATGGATAAACACCAGTCCAAAGTTGAACCAGACTCTTGCCCCTTTACGGAAAACTTTGGAATTTAATGAAAAATTGACCGCTAAATTATTGTCTAACAATAATTTAGCTCCTACATTTCCAAAAACCGAAGCCGAACGTAGAGTAAGAATCAATGGTAAAGAAGGCTTGGGCGGAAAGATTCCCGAAGATTATAAAGTGAAAATAGAGTCGGGTGAACAAAAATTTGAGGTTTCTTTGGAAGAGATAAAAGCCTTACCCAAACAAGAAATCATTTTTGAATTTAAGTGTATTGAAGGCTGGTCACAGATTCAACATTGGGCGGGCGTGCGGTTTGTGGATTTCATAAATCATTACAAAATCGGACAAAAAGATGCTGAAAATTTGTTTAATTACGTAGGCATGGAAACGCCCGATGGTAAGTATTATGTAGGTATAGACACCCCAAGTGCCGTTCACCCACAAACTATTTTGGCGTATGAAATGAACGGAAAGCCCCTCGAAGTGTTACACGGTTCACCTTTACGATTAATTATTCCAGTGAAATATGGCTATAAAAGTTTGAAAAAAATTGGGGTAATTAAATTCTCAGACACTCGCCCGAAGGATTATTGGGCATTGTTTGGTTATGATTATTTTGCGGGGATGTAGTGAACGACTCACAACACTATAATTCCTTAAAATAACGTGAAATGTGCATAACCCTCTGAATTAGTATCACTTCATTATCTAACATTTCGTACATTATTCGATAATTTCCTTCAATCAATTCACGATATTTTTCTTCTTGCATTTAAGAAGCCGTTTTAAAATATATTCTGAATAAAGTCTGATTGTATTTTTTGAGTAGCGGAATCATATTTTTTTAAGGAATATACAGCGTATCTTGTGTAAAAAATATGGTTTCGATAGTCAGAATAAGACAATCAGAATTTGTCGTAAGATATTTTAAAACGGCTTCTTAGGAATTATTCTGCCGAGTTTCGGAAATTGCTTTAAAACTCCCACTTTACCATACAATTTTCTGACAATGCTTGAAGCGTAAAAGGCCGAATATTGTTCAAGGTATTCAGCAATGCTGGTAATTTCTTTGGTTGCTCTTTGTATCCAAATCACTTCAACCATTTTTCTAATTTTTGACCAATTTCTTGGTGCGTGAAAACTCTACCCGCTTGATATTGTTGTCGTCCTTCCTCAAAACTTTGTATCAATATCAATTTTTCAATTAAATCATCAATCGAAAATTCGTTAGGCATTTCTTTAAGGGAGCATACAAATTTAAACATACCCACTTCTGGTATGAACTTCCCGAAAGTAAAAATAACTTTCGGGAAGTAAATCTCTCGGTAACTTCCCGAAAGTTATTTCTACTTTCGGGAAGTTTAATGGAAGTCATGGGTACTTTATTAATTAGATGCTCCCTAACGGCTTCATTCAAAAGGAATTTTGTCATTGTCTTATTTGTTTTTGTTGAATTTATTAGAAAATTTTGAGAATGTCAATAAAAATAAAATAGTATGCTTGCATAACAATTTAAAAAAATACTAACTTTACGGTCTCACAGTTATCAGTGAACAGTAACCAGTAAACAAATAGAATAATCCAAAAAAATATTCTAAGTTAACGTATGGAATTTTACTATTTACTGATAACTGTTTACTAATAACTGATAACTGAAAAAATGAACCGTTCAATTAGAAAAGTTGCCGTATTGGGTTCGGGAATTATGGGAAGCCGTATTGCCTGCCATTTTGCCAATATCGGGATTGAGGTTTTACTTTTGGACATCGTGCCAAGAGAACCCAACGATGCCGAAAAAGCCAAAGGATTAACCACTGAAAGCCCTTTCGTGCGTAATCGCATCGTAAATGAAGCCTTCCAAAACACCCTCAAAGCCAATCCTGCGGCTTTGTATTCCCCATCATTTGCCAACCGAATCAAATTAGGAAATTTTGATGATAACCTTGCCGAAATCAAAAATTATGATTGGGTAATTGAGGTAATTGTCGAGAATCTCGCCATCAAACAATCACTTTACGAAAAAGTGGATGCTTTACGTAAAGTGGGTACTTTGGTTACGTCAAATACCTCGGGGATTCCGATTCATTTGATGGCAGAAGGGCGTTCTGAGGACTTTCAGAAGCATTTTTGTGGAACGCACTTCTTTAATCCTCCACGATATTTGAAGTTATTTGAGGTGATTCCAAACCCCAAAACCGACCCCGCAATCATTGATTTTTTGATGTACTACGGCGATAGATTTTTAGGAAAAACGACCGTTTTGTGTAAAGACACACCAGCGTTTATTGCCAACCGTGTAGGGATTTATTCGATGGTTCAAACCATAAAAGTGGTGGAAGAACTGGGTTTGACGGTGGAAGAAGTTGATAAATTGACCTCCGTGGTGGTGGGTCGCCCAAAGTCGGGAACTTTCCGTTTGTCGGATGTGGTGGGCTTAGATACTACGATAAATGTATCGAATAATTTATACGCCACTTTAACTCACGACGAATCCCGAGATACGTTTATGTTGCCCGATGTAATGAAAAAATTACAGGAAAATAAATGGTTGGGGGATAAAACGGGACAGGGTTTTTACAAGAAAATAAAAGGAGCAGGTGGCAAGTCAGAAATCTTGGCTTTGAACCTCAAAACCTTTGAATATGAGCCTTCGCAAAAAGTAAAGTTTGACGTTTTTGAGAAGACAAAATCGCTGGCGTTAAAAGACCGTTTTGCTATATTATTAGCCGATAAAACCAAAGTAGGAGAATTTTACAGAAAAACGATTCTTGACGGTTTTAAATATGTAACCAACAGAATACCAGAGATTTCTGATGAACTTTACCGTATTGATGCCGCCATTTGTGCGGGCTTCGGATGGGAAATGGGAATGTTTGAAACGTGGGATGCTTTGGGCGTAGAAAAAGGCATAGAAATGATGACTGCCGAGGGCATGAAACCCGCTGAATGGGTGAACGAAATGTTGGCTTCGGGAGCAAAAACTTTCTATAAAAAAGAGAACGGAAAGCGTTTATATTACGATATTCCAAGTAAATCATACAAAGCAATTCCAGGCACAGAATCGTTTATCATTTTGGAGAATTTATCAGATAATGTCGTTTGGAAAAATGCAGAAAGTTCGCTTTATGATTTGGGAGACGGCATTCTGGGCTTAGAATTCCGTTCAAAAATGAATACGTTTGGAGCGGGCGTTATTGAAGGAATCCAGAAAAGTATTTCGTTGGCGGAGAAAGATTTTAGAGGTTTAGTTATCGGAAACGATAGCACCGAAGCATTTTCAGCAGGAGCAAATTTGGCAATGTTGTTTATGTACGCCATCGAACAGGAATATGATGAGGTAAATATGATGATTGCCCAGTTCCAAAACACGATGATGCGAGTGCGTTATTCGTCAATTCCTGTGGTGGTTGCTCCGCACACGTTGGCGTTGGGTGGTGGTTGCGAAATCAACCTTCATGCCGACAGAGTGGTAGCAGCGGCTGAAACGTATATGGGACTCGTGGAAGTGGGCGTGGGCTTGATTCCTGCGGGCGGAGGTACGAAAGAAATGGCGGTTCGTTGTGCCGATATGTATGCCGCTGGCGACCCTGAACTGAATACTTTGCAAGCCGCATTTATGAATATTGCCACTGCCAAAGTGAGTACATCAGCCCAAGAAGCCTTGGAAATGAACTACTTACGGAGAGGAGACGAAATTGTATTGAATCGTTCGAGGTTGATTGCCGATGCTAAAAATGCGGCTATCGAAATGGCGGATGCGGGTTACACACAACCCAAGCAACGCACCGATATTCGGGTTCAAGGCAAGGCTGGAATTGCCCTTTTCGGAGCGGGTGTTCAAGGAATGTTGATGGGAAAATATATCTCGGAACACGATGCTAAAATTGCCAATAAATTAGCCTACGCTATTTCGGGCGGTGATTTGAGCTACCCACAAAATGTAACGGAACAATATCTTTTGGATTTAGAAAGAGAAGCCTTCCTATCGCTTTGTGCCGAGAAAAAGACCTTAGAACGTCTGCAAAGTTTATTGAACGGCGGGAAGCCTTTGAGGAATTAGGGAGAAAATGATTAATTTTATGTTATTGGTAACGATACAAGAAATTTAGAAAAGCGAGATGATAAAAAATATTCAAATAAGAAACTTCAAATCAATAAGAATGTGCAATGTACATCTTAAATCTTTGAATATATTAATTGGAGCAAATGGAGCGGGTAAAAGTAATTTTATAGGGTCTTTCAAAATGCTAAATAAAATTTATCGTCAAGAACTGCGAACTTATGTGGCTGAACAAGGTGGTGTGAATAATCTACTTTATTTCGGAAGAAAAAAATCGCCAGAATTAGGCTTTAAAATCTTTTTCGATAACATCAATTATTATGCAATTAAGCTAACTCCAAATACTCGTGATGCTTTTTTCTTTGCTTGGGAGAACGATGGATTTAATAGAAATAATAAATCAGTTAATAAAGAACCCAGTTGGCATACACAAGATTTAGGGGTTGGACATTCGGAAAGTTTAATGAAAGAGCAAACGGCTGCGAGATACCAATATTTGAACAGTTATTTAGACAGTTTTAAGATTTATCATTTTCATGATACAAGTTCTTCTGCAAAAGTAAAAGCCCCTTCACAAGTGGCAGATAATCGATTTTTGAGAGAAGACGGGGCTAATTTGGCGGCTTTCTTATATCATTTACAAAAAAAGTACCCAACGAATTTTAAACTTATCGAAGCGACCATAAAATCAATCGCTCCATTTTTTAAGCGATTTAATTTAATCCCATCGGCAGATAATAAGAAATATATTTCTCTGGAATGGCAAGATGTCAATGATTCTGATACTCTTTTTGATGCTAATAATTTATCTGATGGAACATTGAGAATGATGTGTTTGACAACACTTTTATTACAACCAGAGTTGCCCCAAACCATTATCATTGATGAACCCGAATTGGGTTTACACCCTTTTGCAATCAATAAATTAGCAGGTTTGTTACGACTTGCTTCACAAAAAACACAGATAATCATTTCTACTCAATCGGTTAATTTAATTGACAATTTTGAGCCTGAAAATATAATTGTGGTTGACAGAGACAAAAAAGAGGAGCAATCTGTATTTAGAAATTTGGAGGCTCACGAATTAGACCAATGGCTTCAAGATTATAGCTTGGGAGAAATTTGGGATAAAAATTTGATAGGAGGACGACCTGTATGAAACGATTATTTATTGTTGTGGAAGGACAAACAGAGGAAGAATTTGTCAATGAATTATTAAGCCCATATTTGAACAGTTTTGGAATTTATGATATCAGAGCTACTAAAATTACTACCAGTAAAGGATATAAAGGTGGTTTTGTGAATTATGAGCATCTTAGAAATGATGTTATTAGATTACTCAAACAGTCAGGTCAAGATGTTGTTGTGACGACTTTTGTTGATTTCTTCAAAATGCCAAAAAACGTTCCTGATTATGCTAATATTTCTAAAAAATTTACTAAGAAAAATAGTGTAGGTGAATTTGAGAAAGCAATAGCAAAAGACATAAATGACCAGAGATTTGTTCCTTATATTCAAATGCACGAGTTTGAAGCATTGTTATTTTCCTCAACAAAGGGCTTTTCTACTTATTATGGAAATGAAAAGAACGTAATAAAAGGAGTAACAAAAATTATAGAAGAATTTTCAAATCCCGAAGATATTAACTCAACTCAGCCACCTTCCTATCGCATAAAAGAGCTTACGACAAATTATGATAAGATTGTCTATGGAAATACAATTGCCTTAGATATTGGAATAGAGTCCATATTAAAAAAATGTCCAAGGTTTAAAATTTGGGTAAAAGAGCTAATAGTGAGGTGTAAATAAAATATTTAGAAAAAAGATATTCACATGAACGCATACATAGTAGCGGGCTACCGTACCGCAGTTGGAAAAGCCCCCAGAGGTGCTTTCCGTTTTACAAGACCCGATGATTTGGCGGCTGATGTCATCAAGCATTTGGTTGCCAGCATTCCCGCTCTCGACCCTGCACGGGTGGATGACCTCATCGTGGGAAATGCCGTTCCCGAAGCGGAACAAGGGATGCAAATTGCGAGATATATCGCTCTTTTGTCATTGCCCAAAGTAGTGCCAGGCTTCACGATTAACCGTTATTGCGGTTCGGGTTTGGAAGCCATTGCCATTGCTTCGGCAAAAATCCACGCAGGAATTGCCGATTGTATTATTGCAGGAGGCACGGAATCGATGTCGTTGGTACCCACAACGGGCTACAAAATGGCATTGAATTTTGAGATTGCCCAAAAGAATCCTGACTATTATATCGGTATGGGTTTAACTGCCGAACAGGTGGCAAACCAATTCAACATCACTCGTGAAGAGCAAGATGAGTTTTCGGTACAATCGCACACGAAGGCGTTAGCGGCACAAGCCGCTGGACTCTTCAAGGATGAAATTGTGCCAATAACTGTGAAGGAGACGTATTTTGATGAAAAGTCAGGAAAGAAAAAAACTCGTGAATCTATCGTAGATACGGACGAAGGTCCAAGAGCAGGAACGAGTATGGATGCTCTTGCGAGACTGAAACCCGTCTTTGCGGCAGGTGGTTCAGTAACGGCTGGGAATTCCTCACAAACTTCTGACGGTGCATCGTTTGTTTTGGTGATGTCGGAGGCAATGGTAAAAGAATTAAATCTTGAACCCATTGCTCGTATGGTAACATACACTACCGCTGGCGTTGAACCAAAAATTATGGGTATCGGACCCGTGGCAGCGATTCCGTTGGCATTGAAAAGAGCAGGTTTGAAAATCAACGATATTGACCAAATAGAATTGAACGAAGCATTTGCGGCACAGTCGTTGGCGGTGATAAAAGAGTTAGATTTAGACCGTTCAAAAATCAATATGAACGGAGGAGCTATTTCGATGGGACACCCACTGGGTTGTTCGGGAGCGAAATTATCCGTTCAATTATTCAACGAAATGCGACGCAGAAATCAGAAATACGGCATGGTGTCTGCCTGTGTAGGTGGCGGGCAAGGTGTAGCTGGGATTTATGAGTTTTTGAAGTAGGGAGAAAATTATATCAAAAAGGGGCTAAATTTTGGATTTAGTCCCTTTTTTAATTTTATGCTGCCAATTCTAATTCACGTACATGAAGCATATCTTTATTTCCAATTGGTCTAACCTCGTTGGCTTCGAGCGTAACTACTGCAACTGTTTTACCTTCTTTGGTTATAAATTCTACCTCATAACCTTCATGATTGTTATAGATTTCTACAACAATTCCCACATCACCTTTCATCAAACCTTTTTCTGGTTTATCAGCGAGTAACACTATTTCGTTATATTGCTTTATCATAATCATGCTGGATATGCGGTTACAAGTCTTGGGAAATTTTCATCGTTTTTTATAATCCAAACGGAAGTAATAACAATAGAACGTCCATTAGGGGCAATTATGTTTCCTGAAATTATGAATTTTAAACCAAACTTTGTTTGTTCAGTTTCTGAAACTTCTTCCGAAGAAGCCAGTTTAATCAAGTCTATCGCTAAATCTTCAAAATTATCCTTGAAATAACCAAAAAGATTAAAGAAGACACTTTTACCTTTTGAGTTATCTTCATCAAGCAAATAATTAAGAATCTTCTCTTTTGCAATAAAAGCGTTTTCGTAGTTAGGTAATTTCATGAATGCAATTTAGTGATTTTATTTTAGGATACTTGCCACAATATTTTGTTACATTTAGCAAAATGCAACGCAGAAATCAGAAATACGGAATGATTTCCGCCTGTGTAGGTGGCGGGCAAGGTGTTGCTGGGATTTATGAGTTTTTGAAGTAGAGAAATAGAATAGCCAGCTTTCAAGAAGCTGGGTATGTTGTTTTTCTTAGAAAAGAAATGCTTTGATACATTCCTATATTTCATTGTCCATTTATAATCTTCTTTTTGATAAAATTTGTGTTTCAGTTTTGAATCAAGAACATTTTGCTCTTCCTCAGTGGCTCTTCTGACAAAATACCGCTTTAATTTATTTTTATTTAGAGAATCTATCAATACATCAAAAAATGGGTTTTGAATAGTGTCAGATAGAGATGCTATAGAAATTATATCGTTACTAAAATCTTTATTTTTTTGGATAATGTCCATCACAGAAATGCCTGAAACTTCAATAATATCATCGGGTTGGATATCTAAAAAATCAATTTCTTCGTCACTAATTCCTGTTCCACAAGCATGAAAGAGATTCTGTTTATTATGAAAAAACACTCGATTGTTAGCATAAAAAATGACGTTAAAATTACCACAATACATTCCAAATTTTCCTATGTTTTTAGGAATTGGCGGTGGTGGTACTGGAAATTTAGTTAAGCGAGATAGACTATCATTGCGATGTTCAATTAGAGAATCTTTAACAGAAATGATGTATGGTGTTTTGAAAAAGTCTGTGTAAAATGATTTTGGATTATTTCTTGTGTCTTTTGAAGAACAAGATAGGAGTGCTAACAAAGATATTATTATAGCATTCTTCAAAATGATGTTTCTTTGATTCATGATATTAAATTACACAAAAACTTTAAATAAATTAGGAGAAAATGTGGTAAAACTGCGTTCTGAAAAGAATTGGAGTCAATCCGACCTTGCCCGTGCTTGTTTCAAAGACCGTCAAAGTGTTGAAAGATTGGAAAATGGTAAAATAAATCCTTCAATATTCTATTTGAAAGAAATTGCTGATGCTTTGGAAATTCCTGTAAGTCAAATACTTAGCTTTGAATAATCACAAAATCGTAATCCTAAGTTTAGTATGTCGTTGAATAATAGAAAAGTCAGATTTGTTGAAAGTATAAAGTTCTGTACAGCCGTTATTCTCTGCAATGGCAGCGTGTAAACAATCATTAATATTCTGGAATCCTACTTTTTTAGCTAATTGCACACCTCTAATAAAATCAGTAGTTGTATAGCTAACAGGCTTTGAGATTAGAAAGTCTTGAATCATGGTTTCTATATCTGAAACTGGCGAACCAAGTCGTTGAGAAACATATCCAAATTCTTGTAGTGTTAAAAGGGAAGTAAAGAAGGTTTCTTCCTTTATTGTCTGCTCGTAAGCATCAATAGCCTTATTGTGACTAAGGCTATTTGGGAGAAAATGATAATTAATTAGTACGTCAGTATCAAAATATATCATAGAAAATTACAGGTTCACCTCGTTTGCCAAAGCCGATAAATCCAAGTCAGTAGGAACAATGATTTTTTCGTTTCTCTTCCTCATTATTTCCGTCCTTTTAAACATTGTAGCAGAATCAATTTTATCTATCGTCTCGCTTTCTTTCACAGTAATTTCAACCATTTTTGAAACATCAAATAATAATTTAATTGATTTTATGATGTGGGGTAAAGCCGTTACAGGCACTTTTAAATGTAGCTTCCATAAAAAATATATATTGTTTGTTCAAAAATAGTATTCTATTCTTTTGAATTAAACAGAACTGGAAAATATTTTACGTTTTCAAAAGATTAGTGCAGATTCTCGAAATTGAAAGTTATCATCATTTCTAATCCTTTTCACCTCGTCAACCGATAAATCAATATCGCCGTCCTTTGAATTAGTTTTGGAAATTCTTTGATATTCATGGTTTCGCCTGGTGCGTGAGCTCCTTTGCCCGATGCTCCCAAGCCGTCCAAACACGCTACGTATTTGGCAATGTATGAAATATCCCCCGCTCCTCTCGACCCTGGGTCGCCCGCTTTTACTTCGCCAAAACCTAAATCTAAACTCACTTGGTTGAGCGTTGCCAATACTTTTTCGTTTGCGGGAGTGGGTTCCATTGCTGGGATTCCGTCTTGAAAAGTGATTTCGGCTTTGGTTTTATTAAGGTTTTTTGCTACGATTTCTTTCATTTTCATTCGGGCATTTTCCTTTTGGGTTTCCGTCAAAAAACGTAAATCACCCGTAACGGTTACTCTTGGCGAGATGATGTTGTCTTTACCAATGGCTTCTTTGTTATCGTTGATTTCTGAGCCACCCACTATCAAACCTGGGTTGAAAGTTAGGTATTTCTCGGTACTCATTTGTTCTCTAAAATCGTTTAAAATTCGGGCGGCTTCGTAGATTGCACCGTAACCTGCTTGCTGACTAAAAACGGTGGATGAATGTCCCATGATTCCCTTTACATTCAACTTCCAACCACTCGAACCACGGCGAGCAGTGGCAACAGTATTGAGTCCGATTGCGGTCTCAAAGGCAAAGGCTATTTCACATTTTTTAGCTCTTTCTATAAAGTCTTTTCTGCTGATACTGGTGGGTTTGCCAGCACTCTCTTCATCGCCTGTGAAATAGGTAGTCAAAGAAGTATTTTCTAATAAACCATTATCTTTCAAGGCTTTGAGTGCCGCCAGTAGCACTATATCTCCGCCTTTCATATCATTTACGCCTTGTCCCGTTACGGTTGAATCATTCAGATATGAGTAGGGCGTAAAGGTCATGGCTTTTTCAAAAACGGTGTCCAAGTGTCCAATCAAAAAGAGTTTTTTGCCTTGCGTTCCTTGACGTTCAGCCACCAAATGTCCCGCCCGATTAAGCGAATCGGGCAAAGAAACCCATTCGGTTTTGAAACCTAAATCATCAAATTCTTTTCTGAAAATTGCTCCAACTTCACGCACGCCTTCTTTGTTGAGCGTACCACTATTGATGTTTACTACTTTTTTAAGAAGAGCTTCCGTTTGTGGGAGTTGAGCATTGACTTGGGCAACGATTTTTTCTTCGATGGGGCTTAGTTTTTGACTAAAACTGATGAAAGAAATCAGCAATAAAAGACCGAAAATAAGTATGTGTTTTTGCATAAAATTTTTGTTTACCCTAAATTATCGTTTTTTATGGTAAAATCTAAATGAATTTACCATTTCTATGTAACTTTAATCAATTGACGATGGTACGTAGATGACGCAGACATTTTAAGCAACGCAGATTTTTAAAGGCTATTTTATAAGATTGATGTAGTCTTAAAAAAACAAAAAATCTGCGAATCAACATTTGGCGAGTCAGGGATATCTGGTTTTGACGGTAAATTATCGTTCAGGAATTGGTTACGGCATGGAATTTTGAGAGGCTCCGAATACGGGGCAACGGGGGCGAGTGCCTTTCAACGAAACGGTTATCATGGCGGAGGCTCTCAGGAAAAATAAAGTTCACGTTGAGCAGTTAATTTTCCCTGATGAAGTACTTGGATTTTTATTACATCAAAACTGGCTAAATGCTTACAAGGCTTCGGCGGTGTTTTTTGATAAATATTTGAAGAAGTGAACGATGAGGCTGTTTAAACTTCCCGAAAGTAAAAAGAACTTTCGGGAAGTTTAAACCTAATTTGTTCTTAATCCTTAAACCCATAATAAGCCTTAACTGCCAGATAATCAGTATAATCCACGCTCGCTTTTCTGCCATTTCGCAAATCGGTAATGGGCAAAATAACAATACGTGTAGAACTAAAAGTATCAGTTCCACCTGAACCGCCAGCAACTCGAACAAGTGTTACGGTTGATGAATTTGTACTTGGACTTGATATGGTTCTGTATTCATTAGTGCCATTAAAAATCCCTGGAATTGAATACCAGTTTCCAGAACTGTTAGCGATGTAAACCAAAAGAATAGACCTATTCAATACTTCACCTTTGATTTCGGCTAAATTAAAAACACTATTAGTTCCTGTGTGTGTGCGTGAGGCAAAAGTATATTGAACGGCATTTGAAGTGCCTGGGTCACCTTTATCTCCTTTGGCACCTGTTGCTCCCACTGCCCCTGTATCTCCTTTGGGTCCTGCTGCTCCCGTAGCTCCTGTTTCTCCTTTTGGTCCAGTTTCAGCTTCCTTGCAAGACCAAAAAGATACAAACAAGATTAAAAATCGAAATGCGTACGTTAAAGCTTTCATGTCTTTGATCAAGTTAAATTGTTGAAAAAATCTGTAAGGAACTGAAATTATTGAGAGAGGAAAGAATTGATAATCATTATTGAGTGTACGGTTTATTATTGAGTATATGGTCGTTATAGTTGATTTTACGGTAAAAAAACTTGGCATTATTTTCGTGGTAAAAAAATATCCGCACAATATAACAAAGCGTTTTTTTTTACGTTAAAAATTTATGTAAACTTAAACGGTATCTTTGTAAACGTATTTTACCACACAGGAAGGTTAGAAAGGATAGGTTTTTAAATAATTAAGTCCAACACTTTTGAGTTTTCATCACATTGGATTAATTTAACAGATAAAAATCTTTACAATCCCGTCTCAAAATCGCTCATTTCGATTATTTAATAAACATGAAAAAACATACTCATTTGCTTGTTTTACTATTAATTGTGACCCTAAGTTCGCAGTCGGTAGTGGCACAATTTAAGTTTTCAAATCTTTTTGGAGGAAAAGAAAAAGCACGTAGAAATGTCCTTTTTGAGCCAACCTCAACCGTTAGTTTAGGATTTGGAACATCCAGTTATTACGGAGATTTATCACCTTACGGACGGATTATCCAATCAACTTTCAACGGAATTCGTTGGAATGCTAATTTCAATTTTACCCGTCAGATTTCCCCTACTTTGGGCGTTCGTTTTGGTTTAACGTGGGCAAGAATTTCTGGTGATGATAGTTTCATGGATGGCGTAACGGGTTATGAGGCTAATTTTATGCGTAATCTTCATTTCAGAAATGACATTAAGGAACTTTCCGTAGTGGCTCAATATGATTTGGTGCGTACTGAAAAGAGCTATCTACGCCGTGAGCAAATTATACCATATATTTTTGGAGGAATTGCCGTTTTTGCCCATGATCCCGTGGCTCGTCCAGATACTTCTTTGTTTGATGATGGATGGGTACGTTTACAACCACTCAACACCGAAGGGCAAGGACTTCCTGGTTATAACACACCATATTCGTTAATTAGTGTTGCTTTTCCGATTGGTTTTGGAGTACGATATAAATTGAATCATCATTTTGATTTAGGTTTTGAAATGGGTTTCCGCTATACTTTGACCGATTATTTAGATGATGCAGGAGGAAATTATGCCGATCCAAGCGATTTGGTAACTCCCATATCTCAATCATTAGGCAACAGAACTTTAGAGAAATTCGCAGCAAACAGAGGAATTAATCGTACTAATGGGGTAGCTAATTATTTGGAATCGCAAGGACTTTTTAGTGCTGCCAGCGGGCTTGACCCTTTTACGGTGATTTCTTCTGTGCCAGGTTTTTCTGATAGAGCCGACCAACGGGGCAATCCAAAGTATAATGATAGCTATATGCTAACGACTTTTAAGTTAATTTATCACATTCCAGGAAAAATTAGATGCCCAGGAATTAGATGATAGATATTAGAGAATAGATTTTGATAAACAATATTTTGAAAGTCAGGCAAATTATTCCTGACTTTTTTATTAAATATGAAAGTAGTTAAAAAAACAATCTTTTTATTTTGTATTCTTTTAAGTATCAATGCTTTATCTCAAAAAATTGAGATTGGTGGCGGGCTTGGAGCAATGAATTATAAGGGCGATATTTCACCCGATTTCCATCCTTCTTTTGCACAATTGGGGGGGCATTTATTGTTTAGATATAATCCTAAAAAAGATGTCTCTTTCAGATTGGCAACCACTTTTGGGTCAATTTATGCCAACGATGCGGAGGTGAGTGATTCTTTCAATAAACTAAGAAATCAGACCTTCAAAACCAGCATCAGAGAAGTTAGTTTAGTGGCTGAATATAATTTTTTTAGTTATCAATATTCACGCACACACAAAGATTGGTCGCCTTATTTGTTCGGTGGAGTGGCTTTCATGGGTTTTACGCCCAGAGACGCACCCGTTTATAATTACAAGCAAGCAGGAATTGTGATTCCATTTGGTATTGGTATAAAATATAATCTAACAGGTCCATGGGATTTGAATGTAGAGTTTGGTACTCGTAAAACCTTCACCGATTATTTGGATAATTTGGGAGGTGATACGCCCGCTGTACCAAGGGTTCAACAAAATGACTATTCTCGGGGAGATATGTATTATTACACATCATTGGGTTTAACTTATAAATTCATAAAAATCGTTTGCCCGAGATAAATGGCATCGCAACGGCGAACCATGCAGATGAAGCAGATGCCTGTGGCAACGCAGATTTTCGCAGATTTTTCTTTCCCTTAAATGAGTAGCGAAAATTAAAATTTTGAAATACTTTTGATAATAAATTGTAAAATATTTCAAATTTTAATAATGTCCATCAAAAATCTGCGGAAATCTGCGTGGTGAAACATCTGCGTAATCTGCACGGTTCGCCGTTGCGATGCTAATTGCTATGAAACAAATCTTTACTTGCCTAATCTTATCCATTTTCATCATTTCCGCCCCAGCCCAAAATCCCAAACGAGAATTTAGAGGTGCGTGGATTGCTACCGTTGGAAATATTGATTATCCTTCTTCAAAAACCCTCACGACTGCTCAACAACAGGCAGAATTTATAAAACTTTTAGACCAACATCAGCAAGCGGGCATCAACGCCGTGATGGTTCAAATCCGCACAAATGGTGATGCTTTTTACCCTTCTAATCTTGCTCCGTGGTCAGAATTTTTGACGGGCAGACAAGGTAAAGCCCCCGAACCTTTATACGACCCTGTTACTTTCATGATTTCGGAATGTCGCAAAAGGGGCATTGAGTTTCATGCTTGGTTTAATCCTTATCGTGCCGTTGCTAATGTAAATAATTCCGTTTTAGATACAAAACACGTAGCAATTCAACATCCAGAATGGCTTTTACCTTATGGAAATTTACGAGTACTTGATCCTGGTTTACCCGAAGTTCGTAAGCACGTTACGCAGGTGGTTTTGGAAGTAGCCAATCGTTATGATGTGGATGGAATTCATTTCGATGATTATTTTTATCCCTATCCCACTACGGGCTTAACCCTCAATGATTCAGCAACTTATGCTAAAAACCCAAGAGGAATTTTGAAGAAAGATGATTGGCGAAGAGATAATGTCAATCTTTTGGTAAAGAATATTTCGGATAGTTTACGAGCAGTAAAGCCTTATGTGAAATTCGGAATATCTCCTTTTGGAATATGGCAAAATAAATCAACTGCCAAGCCTTTGGGGTCTGCTACGGGAGGTCTGGAAAGTTACAGCGATATTTATTGCGATTCCAGATTTTGGTTAGAAAAAGGCTATGTCGATTATATCACCCCACAACTTTATTGGAACATCGGTTTAGCGGTTGCTGATTATTCAAAACTGGTGCCGTGGTGGGCGGATAATTCTTTTGACCGCCATTTGTATATTGGTCAGGCAGCGTATAGAATCAATGCCGCTGACAATACCACTTGGCAAAACACCTCGCACATGCCCAATCAAATTCGCTTGAATCGTGCCAATGGGAAGGTTCAGGGAAGTATTTACTATAACACTAACACGTTGAACAAGAACCCATTAGGCTTTCGGGATTCTTTGATTACGAAGATATATAAAACGCCTTCGTTGATGCCTACTATGGCTTGGAAAGATGTGATTGCTCCCTCCTCCCCTACTAATTTGACAGCCTCAGTAACGAATACGGGTGTGCAATTGAAGTGGACAAAACCCAATGCGGGAACATCGGAAATTGAGAAAATTAGGGGGTATGTATTGTATCGTTTTGCCGATAATGAAAACCAAGATATTTCAAAAGCGGAGGCAATCAGAACCATTATTCCAAAAGATACTACGGCATATTTTGATACAGAATCTTCGGTTAAAGTATTGAAATACAGTTATTTAATCACAGCACTCGACCGTTTGCATAATGAAAGCGTACCTTCAAATGTGGCTTCGGCAGTGATTGTAACGGGTATTGAAGAAGAGCAAAATCAAGTAACGGAATTATCCCAAAATGCTCCCAATCCCTTTTCAGATTATACCAAAATCAATTATCATTTAGCCAAGTCTGGCAATGTTTCTTTGAAGATAATTGACCTTTTGGGCAAAGAATCCATCACCCTTTTGCATGAATACAAACAAGCAGGAAGTTATTACACCGAGTTCCATAATCAATCACTTTCATCGGGAATTTATTTGTATATTTTGGAAACTGAGGAGGGTATTTTGAGTAGGAAGATGTTGATTGTTAGGTAAAATATGGCATGCTGATGACGCTGATATTTCGTAACGCAGATTTTCGCAGATTTTTTATTCTGCGAAAATCTGCATTATTTTTGCTGTTGCCGTTGCCCTCACAGACAATTTGTAAGTGTATTTTATTTGCCCACTACAAAACTAAGCCCAGCCGAAAAAGTAATGGTATGTCCTCCATTTTGGTCTAAAATACCTGAATAACGAGTTTTAGCAATGAATCCAATTTGTTCGTTGATGTCGTACAAAATACCGAAAGTACCGTTAGCAGTGAAATCTTTGGTTCTACCACTTGGATTTGTGATTGTGGCATTTGGTGAGGTTCGACTATTTCTCTCTAAACTTGTTCGTTCTAAAATAATTCCTACTTCCATACCCGTAAATGCCCGAAGGCGAGATTTAGACAAATATTTCTCAAAACCAATTGTAATAGGTATATATGTTTGAGCTAAATCGGCTGAAAGGACTTCCTGAGGATTAGAACCTGAAAGAGTTATACTTACGGGAAATGCTGTTCGATAAAAGCCAGTCCCAAAACCCCATTGAAGGCTATTCTTAGCTCTAAATCGAATATTTGCATTCAAACCCGGACCTCCTTCATTAAAACCATCAAAATCGCCAGCATTTAGAAAATAGCCTCCTGTTGTATCAACACGAAGTTGAGCAGAAACAGAAAACTTAGGAAAAGAAAAAAGAGAAAAGTGTAGGTAGGTTTTTTCATGTGTGCTAAAATTTAGATTTTGAAGAAAATTATAGAAAAGCGACGCTGAATAATTATAAAAATTATGCCAGCGTTATTAAAAAAATCACAAAATAATATTTTTATAAATTGTCTGTGGAGACACAGACAACGGCAAGAAAGGTTTGGGATGAAGTGGGCGTTTGGTGGGATTTGGGCATAAAAAAACTTCCCGAAAGTTCTTTTTACTTTCGGGAAGTTCTCTAAATCTTAACTTCCCGAAAGTGAAAATAACTTTCGGGAAGTGGCACACCCAAACATCGAAAAACGAACATCGAATCTCGAATCCTACAAAGCCCCACCAATAATCTCCTCCACCACATTCGGATCAAGCAAAGTTGAAATATCGCCCAAATTTGAAGTGTCTCCTTCTGCTACTTTTCTCAAAATCCTCCGCATAATTTTGCCCGAACGAGTTTTGGGTAAGCCGCTTACAAACTGAATTTTATCGGGTTTTGCAATTGGTCCAATCACACGAGTAACCGTTGCCAAAATGTCTTTGCGGGTTAAATCTGAATCTTCCAAGTGTTTTTCACAAATCACGTAGGCATAAATTCCTTGTCCTTTGATGTCGTGCGGATAGCCCACGATGGCCGATTCAATCACGCCCAAGTGCATATTTATCGCATTTTCAACTTCTGCCGTGCCAATTCTATGTCCCGAAACATTCAAGACATCATCCACTCGTCCCGTGATTCGGTAATATCCATCTTCGTCCCTCATGCAACCGTCACCCGTGAAATAGAGGTTTTTGTAGGCTGAAAAATACGTCTGAATACAACGTTCATGGTCGCCATAAGTGGTGCGAATAATGCCAGGCCAAGGGAATTTAATGCAAAGATTTCCCGAAACGCCATTGCCCAAAATCTCATTGCCTTGTTCGTCCACCAAAATCGGTTGAACGCCTGGCAAGGGCAAGGTTGCATAAGCGGGTTTTGTCTTGGTAATTCCCGCAATCGGTGAAATCATGATGCCACCCGTTTCGGTTTGCCACCACGTATCCACAATCGGACAATTGCCTTTTCCGATGTTTTCGTTATACCAATTCCATGCTTCTTCATTAATCGGTTCACCAACTGAACCAAGGGTTTTCAATGAGCTAAGGTCTTTGTTTTCAACGAATTGATTACCAAAGCCCATCAATGAACGGATGGCGGTTGGGGCGGTATAAAGTATATCAACTTTGTGTTTATCAATGACATCCCAAAAACGCCCAGCGTCTGGATAGGTCGGCACGCCCTCAAACATCAAGGTTGTTGCTCCGTGGCAAAGTGGACCATAAACAATGTATGAATGTCCCGTAATCCAGCCAATATCTGCCGTGCAGAAATGGATTTGTTTGTCTTGATATTGAAAAACGTTCGCAAACGTATAAGTGGCATACACCATGTAACCCCCGCAAGTATGCACAACGCCCTTGGGCTTGCCCGTTGAGCCAGAAGTATAGAGGATAAAAAGCATATCCTCGGCATCCATTTCTTCGGCGGGGCAGTCGGCAGAGACGGTTTTTACTTCGTCTTCCCACCATAAATCACGCCCTTTGAGCATCGAAACGGGTGTACGAGTACGAGTTGAAACGATTACTTTTTGCACCGATGAACACTGAATCAAGGCATCATCCACCGTGGATTTTAGCCCGATTTCTTTGTTTCCTCTGAACGAACCATCCGCCGTGATAACGATATTGCACTGGGCATCGTTAATACGGTCGGCGATGGCTTGGGCAGAAAATCCGCCAAAAACCACCGAGTGTATCGCCCCGATTCTGGCACACGCCAACACGGCAATTGCCAGCTCTGGAATCATCGGCATATAGATACAAATTCTATCGCCTTTCTTTGCCCCGTGTTTTTTCAAGACGTTCGCAAACTGACACACTCGCTGATGTAACATCTTGTATGTGAGCGTAATAGATTCTTCGTTGGGGTCGTTAGATTCCCAAATAATAGCCGCTTGGTCGCCACGAGTTGCGAGGTGACGGTCGAGGGCATTTTCGGTAATATTCATTTTACCACCGACAAACCACTTGGTATTTGCCGTAGCAAAATCCCATTCTAAGGTTTTTTTCCAAGGTTTACGCCATTGAAAATTCTGAGCCACTTCCGCCCAAAAACCTTCGGGGTCAGTGATGGAGTGGTTGTATTTTTGTTGGTAATCCTCGAAGGAGGTGATTTGGAGATTGGTCATTTTTGGAGGGTAATTTGGGTATTTGTATTTTTTTATGCGTTATTGGTATTTGCAATAACAAAGTGTGAAATTCTTTAAGCATTTCTCAAAAACACATCAAATAATTGCACGTTTCGATAGCCTTTTTTGCGTAATCCTTCATAAAGTGGTATATCTCGGGTAAGTAATGGCAAATCTAACTGAATGGACAAAGCTACATACGCAACATCCTTTATATCAACATCTTCCACTAATTTCAAGGCTTTTTGTTTTACATCATCCTCTATCAAATAAGTAGGAATAAAATGAACGTGAGAGAATAAATAATAGGAGAAATTTCTAAAATTTTCAGTATCATTTTTTGTTTTATTCTGAATCACAAATTTGTATTTCTCAATTTCAATAAATGCAAAATCACTACTAAAAAAAGTGTATTCTTTCAGTAGTGATTTATAAACTGCTTTGCCACTAATTAGCATCGACATAAGCACATTAGCATCTAATATAAAATCTCTCATTATGCCAAATTTTCAAAATTATGCTTGTATGAATCCCATGCTAAATGACGTGCCACTTGCCATTGAGGGTCGTTGGTGAGTGAAATAGTAGAAAGTTCATCGGCGGCTTCTGCGAATGCTTGCTTTCTTTTGTATTGAAATAACCACTCTTTAATGAGGTTCTCGATTTGCTCTGAACCAATACTTTCTACTAACGAGTCTTCAAGTTTTAACGTTATTTGTGTCATAGCTTTTTCATTAAAAATTAAATTTTTTAGCCCATTTCTTTAAATCTTCATTCTTTCAGATAAAATTCTTCCTCCGTTTAGTACAGCAACTTTTCTGTAATCATCAGCGATTAATTTATCATTACTTTCTGATGTTGAAATGACTATCTTCATTTTGTCAATAACTCATCGTTTTGCAATTTACTGATTGTAAGAACGTAACACAAAAATTAATCCTCAAAGTTATGGAGATTATTCCCTCATCTTTGTACGTTGAGATTAGACACATCCTATCCGCTGTTCGTATTCCTTTTTAAACGTCTTAGCGATCCGTTGTTGGTATGTTACTGACGCTTATGTTATTGGTAAAAAAATACCAACAACGACACTGAATAATATTTCCTAAAAAACAACATTTATTCTAACAAAAGTACAATATAAATCAATAAGCATAATTACTATTTACGAGTTTTCTGCTAAATTGATATAGTGTATTTTGCTAAATTAATATAGTTTTGTTTTAGATATTTCTGGCTCGTAAAAAGCCTTCAATTTCGGTTAAAATTAAGGGGTCATCAATGGTTGAAGGAATGGTAAAAGGTGTTCTGTCGGCTATTTGTCGAATGATTTTTCGGAGAATTTTACCAGAACGAGTTTTGGGTAAACGCTTCACTAAAATAGTGCTGTTGTAAGACGAAAATGAGCCTATTTTCTGCTTAATCAATGTAATAGTCTCACTTTCCAAAGTTTTTTCATCAATGGTTTGCCCATCCTTCAAAACCACAAAACCTACGGGTCGCTGTCCTTTGAGTTCATCGGCAATGCCCACAACGGCACATTCTGCCACGGCACTGTGGGAAGCTAAAATTTCTTCCATTGCACCCGTAGAAAGCCGATGCCCCGCCACGTTGATTACGTCATCTATCCTTCCCATGATATATACATACCCGTCTTCATCTATATATCCACCGTCGCCCGAAAGGTAATAACCCTCGAAAGTATTGAGATATGATGCTTGAAATTGAAAATCGTCTTTCCAAAGTGTTTTTAAACATCCTGGCGGAAGTGGTAATTTTACGCAAACATAGCCTTCTTGATTGGCTCCTAATTGCTGACCTGCTTCGTCCAAAATTTTGATTTCAAAGCCACAAACGGGTTTGGTTGCCGAGCCTTCTTTGACGGGAAAATACTCTAATCCCATCATATTGGCGACAATTCCCCAGCCCGATTCCGTTTGCCACCAGTGGTCGATGACGGGCAGTTGAGAAATTTCTTGTAACCATTTCAACGTGGAAGGGTCGCAACGCTCGCCCGCCACAAAGATGCTTTTGAGGGAAGATAAATCGTATTTTTTCATCAACAAAGCCTCGGGGTCTTCTTTCCTGATGGCTCTGAATGCGGTGGGGGCGGTGAAAAAAATCGAATAATTCATCGCTACGGCGTGTCCGCCATTGTCTCGCACAATTCCTTTGGGTTTTCCCGTTGTGCCAGAGGTATAGAGAATATACAGCGGGTCGGTTGCATCAACTTCCACACATTCAGCGGGTTGAGCATTGGTTTGGAGTTCCAGAAAATCCAAATCTCGCCCCTCAATCATCGTGGCGATGGCTTGGGGGCGTTGAAATATTACGCAAAAATCGGGTTTGTGGTTTGCCAATTCAATGGCAGCGTCAATGAGTGGTTTATAAGGAATTACCTTGTCGAACTCAATCCCGCAGGAGGCTGAAATAATGGCTTTGGGTTGGGCGTCGTCAATTCGGATGGCTAATTCGTTGGGGGCAAAACCGCCAAAAACAACGGAATGAACGGTCCCCAATCTCGCACAAGCCAGCATCGCCATAACGGCTTGCGGAATCATAGGCATATAAATCACCACGGTGTCACCTCTGGCGATACCCTTTTTTTGTAAGCCACCCGCTAATTTCGCTACTTCATCTCGCAGTTGTGAGTAAGTATATTTTTGTTGATAATTTGTGGCTGGGGAATCATAGATAATCGCAATTTTATCTCCTTTTCCCGTCTTCACGTGGTGGTCAAGGGCGAGATAAGCAGTGTTGAGTTTGCTTCCTTTATACCATTGATACAGCCCATTTTCGTCCTGTGAAAGGATTGCTTCTGATTTTTTGAACCAAGCAATTTCATCGGCTTGTTCTTTCCAAAAGGCTTCTTTTTGGGTAATACTGTGGATATATTTTTCTTGATAATTCATGATTTATGGGCGTTTTTATTCTGTTTTTATCATTCCAAAAGCCAAGGTATTTACTTTGGCAACTAAGGCTTTGGTTGAAAACGGTTTAGGGACGTATAAATCTGCACCCACTGAATATCCTTTTTCAATATCAGACTCCTTATTTTTGGCACTCAAAAAGACAACTTTTGCGTGTGATAGATGCGAATTATTTTTCACATAACTACATACCTCATAGCCATCTACGTTGGGCATCATAATATCCAAAATGATAATCAATGGAATTTCCTGATTGATAATATCTATGGCTTCACTGCCATCACGGGCAATAAATACTTGATATCCCTCCTTTTTCATCAAAAATTCTAAGGACATCAAAATGCTTGGTTCATCATCAACGACCAATACTTTTATTAATTCTTTCATATCTTTTTTCGATGTTTGATGTTCGTTTTTCGATGTTTGGGTGTTCGATGTTTGTTTTCCAATGTTTGGGTGTTCGATGTTCGTTTTTCGATGTTCGATGTTCGTGATTCGATGTTCGATGTAAGAAGTTTGAAACTGTCTCCCGAACATCAAACATCGAAACCTAAACGGCTGAAGTCATAAAGGTAAATTTTGAGCCTTTGCCAACTGTGCTTTCCATCCAGATTTGTCCTTGGTGCAATTCAACTATTTTCTTGGAAATTGCCAATCCTAATCCGCTTCCTTTGGGTTTTTTGATGGTTTGGTCTTCGGCTTGGAAAAATTTATCGAAAATCAAACGCTGAAAATTTTTGTCAATCCCGATGCCGTTATCTTGAATAGAGGTGTAGATTTGCCCCTCCACATAATGGGTTTCTACCGTGATTTGTCCTGCATTGGGTTGGCAAAATTTTATGGCGTTGGATAATAAATTAACCACCACCTGCACCAATTTATCTTTATCGGCTTCAAAAGCTGGGGCAAAATAATCGGGTTTGAAAGTTAGTTGAATCCCTTTTTCCTTCAATTGTTGTGATAATAAATCAATGGAATCATTGATAATATTACGAATATCAACTGTTTCTTTGTCTAATATTTGTTTGCCAGATTCGTATTTTTCTAAGTCCAAGACCTGATTGATAAGTCGGCTGAGGCGGTCGGATTCTTTGACCACCGTACCCAAAAAATGTTCTCGCTCTTCCAAATCCATTTCTGGATTGTCGTGTACAATTTCTGATAAGGCTCTTATGGAGGTAATGGGCGTTCGGATTTCGTGGGCAACCGTAGAAAGAAAATCGTCTTTCAATTTATCGGTTGTTTTCAAAATTTCGTTGGCTTCTTTCAGTTCCGAAGTCGCTCGTTCTAATGCTACTGATTTACGTTTTAATTCTTTGTTGGCGGACAGTAATTCTTGGGAAGATTTCAAAATACTGATTACTTCTTCAGTAGAGATTTTCTCTTCTTTGGAAATGGAGGCAATCATAATACGGGCGGATGCCGCTCCAATGATTCCTGCCAAGAGTTTCTCCACGTATGTTACCATTCGTGGGTCGGCTTTGGGGTTATCGGCGTTAATCTTATATTTTTGAGCGAACAACTTTATCACTCGCTCGGCTCGGGTTTCGCCAAAAAAATTCCCTAAAAGTATCTGTAATTCAGATACGTAGGCAGTTCCACGCCAAATACTGGTGCTTTCAACTTGGCTTGTATAATTAAAAATATCAACAAAAATGACGGCTTGATTATGTTCCAAAGAAGTGGCTTTTCTGTTCAAAGAAAAATACATGTAACAGCCCGTATTGAAAGATAAACTCCAAAATAGTCCGTGTGAAATCGTATCCATGCCATTGAGACCAAAAAGGGCAAAAGGTTTCAAAAATTTCAAGCCCAATAATCCTTCCTCCATGATTGAGTTAGAGAAAAATCCCGCAGCGATGATGGACGGAAAGATGAGCGTATAAAACCAAATTAAAGCACCCACTACCAATCCAATCAAAGCCCCTTTCCGATTACCAGTTTTCCAAAAAATGCCTCCAATAATGGTGGGCGTAAACTGAGCAACGGCAGTAAACGAGACCATTCCAATCGACACCAAGGAGTATTGTCCTGCAATTGTTTTGTAATATAAATAAGATAATAAAATAATCAGTACGATTGATGTTCTACGGATATTATTAATCAAAGTGCTGGAATCTCCAATTAATCTACGCTTGAATCGTTGGCTTTTTAGCATTGCAGGAATGACTAAATTGTTGGAAATCATCACACTGAGAGCAATTGTCTCAACAATAATCATACTGGTAGCTGCCGAAAAACCTCCGATATAAGTAATGAGGGCGAGTAGTTTTTGGTCAAATTTTAGCGGAATGGCTGTTGTCGCCCGAAACTTGGGCAACAATCTGAAAACTGCTGGATATGGCTTTTAACTGAATGGCAATATATGGAAGGGTTGCCAAAATACAAATTACCGTAACGATTACGCCCAAAGTGGCACTCTTGCCATATCGAGAGGAAATAAAATCGGCAATTGAAGTAATCCGTTGAACTTTACAAATCCGTATTATTTTTCGTAAAATTACCCAGCAAAGAGGCATCATTAGGGTTGGACCAAATGTGTAATTACCCAAAAAAAGAATGTATGCCAAGCGTGTTTAAACGAACACATCTTTGGCATACATTGCTTGCAAAAACCCTAAAATTTATTACGGTTAAGTACACTGTTTAATAAGTTATTGGGATTTGAGAACTTCCCGAAACAATATCCATTGTGGGTAGAAAGAAATTTCGGGAAGTAGTTGAGAGATTCACTTCCCGAAAGTTTTTTTACTTTCGGGAAGTTGAAAAACTTATTAAACAGTGTATTAAGGAATAAAACTAATCCACTAATCATTGTTGTATTCTCCCGATAGACAATAGCGACCAAATATTAACAAACCACCCGTAATGATGGGCGTAAGCACACACATAATAATAATTCCGAAAACTAAATCTTCTTGTTTGCCCGAAGCAAACTTGGGAATCCCCAAGGTAAATATGCCAAAATAGGCAGTGGCAAAACCGATGAGTATCCAAACGACTCCTAATATTTTCTTGATTCCGTTCATGTTCTTTTTTATTTAAAATTATATTTTCAAGGAAGACTTCGCTTTGAGTGAAGTCTTCCGTTTTATGCTAATCTCTGATACTTTTATCCTCTTTGATATACAACAAACCAATCACAAAACAAACGGCGGCAATCAACATCGGATATTTCAAACCTTCCAAATATGGTTGAGCATACACAACGGCTTGCCCTGCTTTTTCGGCTACTTCGTTGGCAGATTTTGCGTTGGATACCAAATATGTAGCAATCGCAGGCATCAATCCTCCGAAAACTCCATTACCGATGTGATAGGGTAATGACATTGACGTATAACGAATTTTGATAGGGAACATTTCTACCAAGAAAGCGGCAATCGGTCCATAAGCCATCGTTACGAAAAGGAGTTGAACAAAAATCAACCAAATCAATGTCCATTTGTCTGAATCGTTGATTTTTACCGTTTTAACCACATCCACCGCTGGTTGGTCTGCCTCTGCTTTACCCGCCAAAAGAGTTACTTTTTTCACTTCTTTGTAGGTTGTTCCGTCTTGGTAAGCCTTCGTTGTGGTGGTAGTAAATAACGAATCAGTCGTTGATTTTGGAGCTAAATCACGTTTCGTTTCAACTTTTGTATCGGCAGTAATTTCAACTTTATTCTTCAAATTTCCTGTTTGATACATTTTTTCATAGATCGGACGATAACAAAGTACCGCCAACAACATTCCCGCCAACATAATTGGCTTACGCCCCACTCTGTCCGACAACCATCCGAAAAATACGAAGAAAGGCGTTCCCATCATCAATGCAATAATCAAAAGTGTATTGGCTTGCTCAAAATCAATGTTCATGATTTTGAGCAGGAACGTTTGAGCATAAAACTGTCCCGTGTACCAAACTACGCCTTGTCCCATGGTTGCTCCAAACAATGCTAATAAGACAAATTTGAAGTTTAATTTATTACCAAACGATTCTTTCAAAGGATTAGTTGATGTTTTTCCTTCGGCTTTGGCTTTGGCAAACAAGGGCGATTCAGACATATTTTTACGAATCAAGACCGATACATACACCATGATGATTGACACCAAAAACGGAATTCTCCATCCCCAGTCTTCCCAAGCGGCTTTTTCCATTGAGTTTTTTGTTACTAAAATCACTCCCAATGAAATAAACAGACCTGCCGTTGCAGTAATTTGAATCCAAGAAGTCCAAAATCCTCTTTCTCCCTTGGGCGAGTGTTCAGCCACGTAAGTAGCCGCTCCACCGTATTCACCACCCAGTGCAAGACCTTGTAAAAGCCTCAAAACCAGTACGATAAGTGGGGCAAAGAAACCGATTGTTTCATATTTTGGCACTAAACCAATGGCAAAAGTTGCTCCTCCCATCAAAATAAGCGTAACCATAAAGGTATATTTACGCCCAATCAAATCTCCGAGACGACCGAAAAACAATGCTCCAAACGGACGAACCACAAAACCTGCCGCAAAGGTGGCCAAGGTTGACAGAAAAGCTGCCGTAGGATTATCTTTTGGAAAGAATTGTGTTGAAATGATGGTGGCTAAACTACCAAAAATGTAAAAATCGTACCATTCAATAAGTGTTCCAACCGAGGACGCTCCGATGATGGAAATTAGCCCTTTGGTTGAAGTTTTTGTTTCAGACATAATTGTTATTGGTTAAAGTTTGGTATTAAATTTTGATTATTTTGAGGTCTATTTATGAAAAAAAACCGTTTTATGCTATTAAAAATTATAAACCACCACTGCACTAATTCTATTATTAGTAGCATCAAAAGTGCGGGCTAAACTCCCCGCACCTGCCTTGAAGGAAATCGTGCTTGGCAATGAGCCATCAGCATTTGGCACTGAAACGTCCGCATCCGCCTAGCCGATGGTTGAAAGTTCGTATTCGAGGGCAAATTTCATTTTTCCAGAATAAATATCCAAACGTGGAGCAATTCTCAATAAATTATCCATCGTTCTGCCTGTGCCAACTCCTCTACCAACAAAGGCGAGACTCGTTCCTGTGATACTTGATCGGTTAATGGCTGTTGATAATCCTAAATTCTGAGAATATCCGACAAACAAAGCTGGTTGAAATTTCTTTGAAGCTGTTGAAATCAATTCTCCCCACATATTTATCTGATTATGAGCCACATATTTCCACGCACCCGTTGTGGCATCTCTGTATTCGGCAAAACCACCAAAGCCAACGTATTGCGTAAAACTCTGCCCGTAGGTAGTATGTGCTTTCACGGTAATTTTACTGCCCGTATATTTTGCGTAAGCCAATAAATTCAACCCGAATATATTAGTAGTGATGTTTTTTTGAACGCCAGCTGCTCCGAAAACACCAGTGGATGGATTTTGGAAATCGGAAGTTCTTGGTCTTAGTGTATTACCTTCAACACCCACTGATGCTAAAAACGTCTTATTTTCAAAGCCCAACTGTGCTGCAAATGAAGGCAGTGTTGAGAATTTTTGAGCATCGACTCCCGTGCCAGATACTGCTGCAACAACGGGGCTAAATCCTGCTAAATCATACCCAAAAAGCATTCCCGTCATTGAAACTTGTTTGCCCAATTTGTGGGTCAAACGCACTTGTGGAATAAATGAGAAGGGATTGAAAGGAATACCCGTACTGAAATTAGCAGTTCCAGGAAAGCATTTTGGAATAAAATTTGGGTTCCAATATTGCCCAACCAATAACGACGTTTTTCCCAATCCAAAGCAACGTAAGCGTGACGCAGGCGTAGTAAATTTTCAGTACCACCGCCCGATGTTCCTGCCGCTCCGTTGGTAATTCCAAAAAAATCAGTTTCTAATATTCCATTAGCCTTTGCTCCAAAAGCCGTTACGCCCCCGAATCTTACTCCCAGACGAGTAACAATGGCTGAGTATCCCAATTGAGGAATGGCGTTTATATCATCATTGGGGTTGGCGGTGAGGGCAGTTCCCGTTCTAGTTGGCAGATTACTGGCATCCAAAGGAAAAACATCCAAAACGCCGTCTCTTAAATCCAGATTCCGCCGAGAGTTATAATAAACGTCATTTCTGACAAAATCCATAAACTGTAACTTTTTGTTCTACTGGTGGTGTGGTAATTGGTGGAGATGTGGAAGTTTGAGCAAGCATCGGGAGATTCATCATGGCCCCGCCCAATAATACGAGTGATGTTTTTTTCATGATTTTTGTAATGGTTAATGTGGGTTTTGTTACAGTGTATAGTTCCTAAATTTGGTTACTGCTCAGACATTGGGCAATTGTTTGGATAATTCAATAATGAGTCTGGTTTTGTCTTATAAGAGTTGATTTTTTCCCTATTTTTGAACTCAACAATGTTTTTTTTGTATAATTATGGGTCAAATATTATACATAAAACTATACTAACAATAGGTTTGATATAGTTATGGTATTTTTATATAGTTTTCATCAAAAAAAGGGGCAAAATCGTATGATTTTGCCCCTTTTTTTGAAATATAATGTTTTTGGATTGGATTGAGATACTTTATTTTTTAAGCCTTTCCCATTTGATAAGCATAAATTTATCGCCAAGTTCGGTAACAATCATTCCAGCATCTTTAAGGTTTTCTCGGTCGGTATAAAAAGCGATTAACTCCTTGTGATTCATCACTTTATGGGTAGGTGTATATTCGGAATTTTTGGGAATTTTGATTTGGTATTTTTTCACCCAATTCATCACTGTAACGTGCGAAACACCCAATAATCGTTCAATTTCACGGTAGCTGACTGCTTCGATATATAATTGTAATGCCTTAATTACATAATAAGTTGAAATGCCTTTTCCGAGCTTTTCTACCGTGAAATTATAATTACATTCCTTACATTTGTAACGTTATTTTTGATTTACTATGCCACTTTTGGTAATATTATGCGATTCACAGTGGGGGCAATTAGGATTTTTCATATAAAAAGTAACATATATTTTGTTTAGCATATATATCATTTTAGCAACAATATTTTCTTTCGAATGATTTATTTTTGATTTTAATAATTACCGTAAGGGAGCATACAAATTTAAACATACCCACTTCTGGTATGAACTTCCCGAAAGTAAAAATAACTTTCGGGAAGTAAATCTCTCGGTAACTTCCCGAAAGTTATTTCTACTTTCGGGAGTTTAATGGAAGTCATGGGTACTTTATTAATTGGATGCTCCCTAATGGGTTGAGTTAATATCATTGTGAGGTACGAATTTTAACAATTATCTTCATCATAATCCTCATACTGCTCAGGTGCTTTGCCAATTTTCTTAATAATTTTGGCAGATTTCAAAGGTTTAGCATCTGGATTTATCTCCAATAAAATTACATCAAAATGCCAATTATCGCCAAAATCAAAAGCATAGTCTATCGTTTGTCCAATGTAAAATTCAATATCTCCCAAACGTACTTCGGCAGGTTCTTGGTCTGACAGTCCATCATTATGTCCCCAAGGATTTCCCACAATTTCTTCTTCATCCCCTATCGTAAACGAAAACATGTGGTCATTTTCAAATTCTAAAGCTTCTTGAATAATATCGTGCAAATCAAGTAGCGTATCTCCGCCGTCAATCTCAATGATACGATAGCTTTTTTTATCAATTTCCAACTTGAAAGTGTATTTTCCCGATACAAATTCATGCGGCGGGAGTTCCAAAATGCTATCAATAGTTTCGTCGAATAATTTTTTGAACGGTTCTATGAAATCTCCTTTTTCATCATCTCTCAAATCTTCATCGTCATCGTAAAAACCTTCGTGTCGGTTATTTTTATGAAATATGCGTTGATTCGATAATATTTGCTCCATTTGCGTTCCAAATGCCGTTGATGCAACAGATACAAAAGGCAGTTCATAAGCATCATACTTTTTGATTTGTTGCAGATATACAATTTCATACCAACCCATGTAGGCAAAAATCTCACAATAGGGAGCTTTCATTAAATACAATCCTGTATCAGTAGAAAATCTATTTTGGGCGATTTTAGCCGCCACATCAGCAGGCGACTTTTCAAGGAAATTAAGTCCTTCTTGTATAAAATAGGTGCTTCTATCATCATACAGTTTTTCCCAATTCATATCACACCACATCGTTTTGAGGAGGAAACAATATTGTTCAGAGGTATTCAACATCAGGAAATCTTCTACTCTTTCATTATCAAATTCAAAGATATTTTCTCCTTTTGCATTCTTCTTTTTGGTGGCTAATTTGCCATAAATACATATCCAATAAAAAAGATTGAAAATTGTAAAACGCATTTGAGAATTTTTCTCTGTTACCCAAAGTGTCTGATTATGAACCAGTTGATTCATGGCGAACAAGTCTTTTGATTTCAGTTTCATCCCGTCTTTGGTCAAAGAAACTTCTTTCTTGTTTTTGAGATAACTCAGAAAAATCTGGAAATCTTCCGTAATGTTTTGTACTGATTGATTCATATTTTCTTGTTTTTTCACTCTCTACGCCAAGCATATTTTCCAAAAATCAGCAAACCGCCCGTAATGATGGGCATGAGTGCGAGTATTACAATTATCCCTTGGTTAAATAACCCCACGGATGGAATTTTAACTAAAACGGTCTTGATTGTTTAGGCGATGAAGTAATTTATAGATACCTTTTTCTTATCAGACGGACAAATCTATCTGCTGGATTTTTTCTATATATCTCATTTCATTAAAAATATTTACGTTCAAGCAATTTACCAATCATAAAAACATAACGCAAAAAATAGCCCTTAAAAGTTTTCTATTTATTACCTTGTGGCTGATACCCATAAATCATTCATAATTTCAACTTATTTCATGTTTTTTACCATAGAATTTTCTGACCCACGCTTTGAAAAAGAGCATTTGAGAAATATCACTGTCAAGTCCCGAAACTTGCAAGGACGGGGAGATATTACGGTTTTACTCCACATTATACTCTTGATAATCAGTTACTTCCATTGATTATTCTCTTGCACGGCGTGTATGGCAGTCATTGGGCTTGGACACAAAAAGCGGGTGTGCATCATACGGCTTTGCGACTGATGGAGGAGGGGAAAATCGCTCCTATGATTTTGGCGATGCCTTCCGATGGGCTTTGGCAAGACGGCAGTGGATATTTGGCACATTAAACCCAAAATTTTGAAAAATGGATTATCGAAGATGTCCCCCGAGCGGTGAGGGAATGTACGCCTTTATTTATTACTGATACTTTAATTTTCTTTCAAAATAATTTATAATCAGATGAAAATCAGAACATTAGCTTTATTTATTCTTATTACTTCAACTACTTTCGCCCAAAAACAAAAAATCTGGTTTGATACCGATATGGGCAATGAAATGGATGATAATTACGCTCTCACTCGTTTGTTGGTGGAGGCGGATAAACATGACATCGTGGGGATAAGTTCAGCCCATTTTATCAATGTCGATTTAATGCTTTATGACAAATGGAATCAATATCCAACCAAAGGAATTAATACCGTAAAAATCAGTCAGGAAGAAAATGAGAAACTTTTGAAGGCATTTAATAAGTCGAATATTCCGCACCCGATGGGAGCCGAACGCATCATGGGGCGTGCTTGGGGTGAATACACTCCCCGACCTTCGGATATGACCAAACAGTTGATTGATGCGGTAAAAGCATTATCCGATAATGAAAAACTGGATATAATTTTTATTGGTGCGGGAACAAATGTTGCTTCTGCCATTGCCTTAGAACCGTCAATAGCCACAAAAATTAGACTTTTTTGTATGGGGGCGAGGTATGATGCGAAAGAAAAGTTTTGGGATAAAAACGAGTTTAACGTCCGTGGAGATTTGAATGCGTTTAACTTTTTATTGAATCAACCGAATCTTGATTGGTATATTATGCCTGCCCAAACTTGTGAAGTGCTGACCTTCGACAGAGACGATACTTATGCAAGATTAGAGTCAAAATATCCCGTAGAAAACCTTTTGAAACAGCGTTGGATAGAATCAAATTCAGATGATAAAACCCGTATAATTTGGGATTTAGCCTTGGTTGAAGCCTATCTTTCTCCTGATTTAGCCAAAGTGAAATTTGTAAAAACTCCTCCCGAAAACCATCAACATAAAGTAAATGTCTATACAAAAATTGACAAGAAAGCCATGTTTGAACGGTTTTGGAATACCTTGCAAGCATATCGGGCGAAGAGATAAGGGAGCATCCAATTAATAAAGTACCCATGACTTCCATTAAACTTCCCGAAAGTAGAAATAACTTTCGGGAAGTTACCGAGAGATTTACTTCCCGAAAGTTATTTTTACTTTCGGGAAGTTCATACCAGAAGTGGGTATGTTTAAATTTGTATGCTCCCTAAATGAAATGGTTAGTTAAAGTTGTACTCAAATTTATTTCGTCCAATCATCAATAGCGAGGGAATTAATTCCCTCGCTATTGATGATTGGACGAGTGTAACTTGAAAATTTAACTCAAATAGGAACTTATGTAACCACATAGAATGATAGTTCACAGAGACCGGGAGTTTAACTGATAATAAACAAAATCGGCTATTTTGTCAGTAAAAAATATTGAAATTAGACAAATTTAAGACATAATGGCATTAAAATTACATAATTATCAACTGGTACAGGATTTGAAGAATGGATGTTGTCTTAAAAACTCAAGATTTATAAGACATAATTTCAATATTAATTCAAAAACTTAAACAACATACAGTCATGAAACTTGTAAGATTCAATCAACCAGCAAACCCATTCTTCCGCACAGATTTTAATCATTTATTCAACAACTTAGACACCATGTTTCCATCAAAATCATTCAACAACGTAGCGTATAACAACATTCCAGCCGTGAATGTGAAAGAAAACGAAGGTAGTTTCCAGATTGAAGTAGCCGCACCTGGCTTAAAAAAGGAAGATTTCAAATTGAGTCTTCACGAAAATCGTTTGACCATTTCGACCAAACAGGAAGAAAACAAGGAAGAGAAAACCGAGAAATATACTCGTCAGGAGTTTAATTATTCATCGTTCCAACGCACTTTCACTTTGCCTAAAAATGTAGAAGCAGAAAAAATTGAGGCTTCCTACACAGACGGTATTCTGCACGTTGGTCTTCCCAAAAAAGAAGAAATCAAACCAACGGTGAAGGAGATTGCGGTAGCGTAGTAAGGTGAACGGAACACGGTAAAAAGGTGAACGGAATAGGGTGAAACGGTATTTTTAGCGAAAAATTACCGTTTACCGTGTCCCGTTCACCCTTTACCGTGTTCCGTTTACCGAAAAATTAATTCCTAATATCAAATCCCCAATTCAATTTACTTCTCAACGTATTCAAGAAATTAGTGTCGGAAAGTTTGATGATGTTGGCAATGAATTTCTCTCGGTGCATTTTTATTTTTACGTTGCTATCCACCACTTTCGAGCGAGCATCTAATGAAATTAAACAATTATTACTTCTACTTTCTATTTCAAAATCAAGCGTAGAATCAGTAGAAATTACCAAAGGTCGCACATTCAAATTATGGGGACTCATGGGGGCAATCACAAAAATATCGGAGGTTGGCATCACCAAAGGTCCACCCACACTGAGATTATAACCCGTTGAACCTGTGGCAGTTGCAATCATTAAACCATCCGCCCAGTAAGCATTCAGAAACTGCCCGTCCAAATATGCCTTCACCACAATCATCGAAGAAGTATCGGTTTTCATGATTCCTAATTCGTTCAAACCAAAATTTAACCCGTTGAAAATATCAATAGGTTCTTCGTTCAAAAAAGTATCAATACTCACGAGTGTACGGGCATCAAGCGAGTAATTTCCTGCAAAAACTTCTGCCAAACTTTCTTGAATTTTATCGGGCGAAACCGTTGCTAAAAAACCCAAACGCCCCGTGTTGATTCCTAAAATTGGCGTTTCACGGTTGCCTACTTGTGTAACGGCATCCAAGAGTGTGCCATCCCCCCCGAGACTCAGTACAAAATTGGCATCAAAAAGGTCATTTTGAGAAGTATAAAAACTGGTAGCGGTGTGGGTTATACCAATTTCATTCAAGAATTCTTGGTAGGAAGCGGAGATTTGTAAGTCAATATTTTTTTCAGCCAATGTATCAAACATTGCTTGCACGAAAGGCTTAGTTTCGTCTTTAAAATTTCGCCCGTGAATGGCTATTTTCATGTTGTTTATTGGTAGGAATGATTTGTTTTAAGGCAAAGATAATGGATTATTATTATTTAATTTTCCGTAATCTTATTGGTGCTTTATTTTTATAAGATAGGCTAAAATAGGCTTAATCAATTTAATGCCACTTATTATCCCCCTCCAAAATTATTTTTCTACTTTTACTTGACTCGTACAACCCTTTCTCCTACATTTACAGCACAACAACCACTGCATAGTTCAAGGACACCTAAGCCGCTGCTTCTTTTGTCCATTCAATTACAACCAATTTATGAATTTTTACGTCCCTTGTTTCGCAAACCCTTCGGTTAGGGCTTTGCTGTATTTCACATTTTTAACCTTTTATGATTATCATGAAAAAATCATTTTTGAAAGGATTACTCTTAATCCTGTTTTCTTCCACGTGTTTTGCTTGTACAAACGGCATCGAAAATATTGTTGATGCCGGCACGCCCGTTATTGATAGCCCTGTGGGCTTAATTGCCGAAGTGAAAGCAACCACCCACTTTTTAGGTTGGGGAAATGTTGGCGATACCACCATTAGAGTGAAAGCTGATAAAGATGTTTTGCCCACCTTGACGGGCAGTAAAGTAGATTAGCCTTCAATTAACGCTTAGTAGAGGTGTAAGCTGCGGTTTTATATTACTCTCCGTAGGTGGATTAAACACTCTCGGTTTTGGGTCTTAAAGACGGCGGTTTGTACCGTGAAAAATAACTAACCACTTATCAGTTTAGATAATGTTACTACAGATTGGCGATATCACATTTTTACCAGTTTAATCTCTTATTTGATGCCGAATGAAGGCAACGGCTCGTGGCTATGAAGTAATTGGACAGTGAACAGAACCTCAATATGCTACTTATTTAGATGGAACAATAAATTGGGATATGGACAGTAAAGCGGAGAAATTAAAAAAGTTTAATGGGAATAAACTCTGATGTAATGTTTCAACTGAGTGACAAAGTGCATTAAAATTACTGCCTCCGATAAGACAGAAGATTAAATTCAACCGACAGGAATCTTCGATATAAATGCTACGATAAACTAATTTCAAATGAAGAAACTATATAAAAAAGCATCTGATTTTCTTTCATTTCCCCCCCCCCCCCCCCCCCCCCCCCCCCCCCCCCCCCCCCCCCCCCCCCCCCCCCCCCCCTCCCCCCCCCCCCCCCCCCCCCCCCCCCCCCCCCCCCCCCCCCCCCCCCCCCCCCCCCCCCCCCCGCCTTTGTTGGTATGTGATTTTATCAGAAAACTACCCGTGCCGTTGTGCGGTGTTTTCACCCACAACATATGCGAAAGCAACAGCCTGCAACATGCCTACTAATAGGAATAAGCCCGTAATATCCCCCTCCAAAATTATTTTTCTACTTTTACTTGTTTCATAAAAATTAATTCTACACATTTACTCAACATTTTTAACTACGACTTACCGCCGACACCAAGACACCTGTTTTGCCTGTCCCTTCTTTTAAATTTCCCTTTTAGAAACATTACAACCACTTTTATTTAAAACTCGTCTTTACTCCAACACACGTTTAGGGATGCATCATTCTGTCTAATTTTTCACATTTTAAACTTTTAGTATCATGAAACGAAGAATTTTTTTGATTGCTTTGGGGGTTGTGCCTCCGTTGGTTTTGAAGGCTTGTAAAAAAGATGAACCAATACCTCCAACTATTTTTACGGGGTATGTTATTGATGAAAATGATAAGCCCGTGGAAGGGACTGGTTTTCAGTTTGGGGGTATTACAGGGGGATTTAATGCAAAATTAACTTTCAATGTAAAAGTTAAAACTGATGTGAAAGGCTATTACTACATAGAACAAGTTATACCCAAAGAAACTGGAGGAATTGAATTTCAACCCACAGAAGGTGACGGAAAATATCCCGATGGTAGTTATAAACGATTATGTTTAGTTAATGGGGTTTACCAAAAAGAAATTCCTTGGATTGCAAATAGAAAGAATGAACTTAATTTTAAAATCGTAAAAAGATAAACACTAAAATCATGAAAAATACTAATTTTACCCCCCTACAAGTATTGTGCCACAATGACATTTGTACTTCTATTACTACTTCAATGTAGTGCTTTTGCCCAAAAGGACATTTACAGTCTCACGGATGAAAAGACAAGAGGAATCCCTACCATTCGCTTACGCCCCACTCGATTTTTAGTTTACCAGTCTCTCGCAAGTTCTTCAAAAGCCAACGCCCAAAAGGAGTTTTCTGAAGCAATCTCTCGCAATCGTAATCAAGTTACACAAGCCAATATAATTCCCATCGGAATCTTAAATGCTGACATAGAAACCCCTGATGAAAAGCAAAAGAAGAAGGATTTTGTGTTGATGGCTTCTCCCATTCAGAAAGATATATTTCAAGCTAACGTTCAATTCCAATTAAGTCCGAAACTACTGCAAAGCAATATTGATAATCAAATTAAGAGTATAGAGATAAGTTTTGATAATGGGGATAGCTGGAAATCGTACAAATACGAAGAACAATTAATCAGTCATCAATTCAAAGTAAAAGGCGAACAACAAATTGGTTTTAAAATTAATTCAAAGAAAGGCACTTACGTAACCTTCGCTACGGTTGATGTTAAACAACTCGTTCGCCGTGCATCCGTTGAACCTAAAAGGGTATCTGCTCCCTCTGTAAAAGGTGGAAGAGTTGCCGCAAACGTGAATGGGGCAGAATACAGAATTATCACGGGGTGTGACGGTATTTTTGACAAGCCTATCATCATTGCCGAAGGCTTCGATGCTGCTGAAGATGTAAATTTGGATGATTTAGAAGCCAGTTATTTTGATGCTCTCCAATTATATCGAAACAATGGTTATGATTTAGTTTTAGTCAATTATGATAACGGCAGAACATGGATTCAAGATAATGCCCAAGTGCTTAAAGCGGTTATCAATCAAGTTAATGCTACTAAATTTGGTAGTAATAAATTAGTGGTTATTGGCGAAAGTATGTCGGGTCTTGTGGCACGGTGGGCTTTAAAGGAAATGGAAAATGCAGGGCAAAATCACAATGTAAGCCATTTTGTTGCTTTTGATACGCCTATGAGAGGGGCAAATGTTCCACCAGGGCTTATTCAATTTAGAAGGTGGTTGCCTGGTGCTTTTTTCCCCATATCATATGTTCTGTCATTGTTGAATGATATATTTGATGCTTACCCTGAGGTTCATGCTATTGATGAACCTGCTGCCAAACAGATGCTTTTAACGCAAGACTTTACGAATCCTGCCCCTGAATTTTTTCAGTTTCAAACTGCAATAAATGGTTTAGGTTATCCATCACAATATGGTATCAAAAACATCGCCTTAATAAATGGTGCTTTGGATGGTTCAGCTCAACGTAAGTATTCTACACAGGATATTGGGAATGGCAGATTTATTGAGGTAGATCAAGGTCCTTTAAATCAAGGGGATAAGTTACTGGACTGGGACATTTTTATCATTGGTGCAGATGTTTACACTCATAATCTCAATAGCCTTTCGAGAGTTTTTGTATCCAATGGAGGAACAAATGTTTTCGTTTCAGATCAAACGCTCAATAGAGACCAATATCCAGGCGGAAGAATTTCTAAACGATTGCAAGATACTTATCCAAGTTTCTGTTTTGTACCAAATTATAGTGCAATAGATTACTATGGAACACTCAACAATAATAATGATTATTATCTCAATATTAGAAATTTCAGAGATAATGTAAGCCATCAAGTAACTAATTCAATATTAACGCCTTTTGCAGCCATTTATGGCAACGATGAAAATAATTTCCATGCCGACCCTAATTTTGAAACAGATGCTTTCAATACTTTTGGGCGGATAGAATTGGGGATGATAAATAATGGCTGTATTGGATGTGTAGCGGGTAGTGGTGGTTTACAAGGCACTTATTTTGCTGATACTGAATTGGCAGGTGGGGCATTTCCAAACTTTTCAACAGTAGATGAAGTAAACTATCATTTAGATCAAGGAAGACCAACTGTTTTAGGCGGCTTTCAGAATGTCTCGGCTCGTTGGGAGGGTTCAATTCAAGTACCTATCACGGGTACTTATACTTTCAATATGCGGTCTGATGATGGTTGTAGAGTTTGGTTAGATGGTGTGTCAAAAGTTGATGATTGGGGATATTATGGGGCAAAAGACCATCCATTTCAGGTAACTCTGAATGCGGGAGAGCGGAAAAATCTTAAAATAGAATGGAAACAAGGAGGTGGCGGTTATGTGGCAGAATTTTATTGGACATTTAATGGAATACCCGCCATTGTTCCAAGATGTTCTTTATTCCCAACTGCTACGGGTGGCGGTGGAACTGGCGGAGGCGTAGCCCCAGACCGCACTGAATTAGGATTTGCCAGCGATAACGGAGCAAGTAACCCTGGCAATGAAGGCGAATCTCAGGCTTTTGATAATAGTAATTTTACGAAATGGTTAGTATTTAGTTCAACTGGTAATATTGTTTATGATTTTGCTAATGATGATAATTATGCCATCAATAGTTATACCGTAACTTCGGCAAATGATTCTCCCGACCGAGACCCAAGAAGTTGGAATCTACAAGGCTCAAATGATGGCTCAAATTGGAACACAGTGGATTCTCGAAATAATCAAACTTTCCCCAATCGTTTCCAAACCATAACGTATAATATCAGCAATACAACGCCTTATAAACAATAACGTTTAAATGTAACGGGAAATAATGGTTCAAATTTACTGCAAATTGCTGAAATTCAGATGTTTGGTCCTGCGGGTGGGGCGGGTTGTACTCCTCCGAATCCACCATCCATTAGTGCAAACACCAATACTTCCCCTGCTGATTTAACGGCAACGGGGTGCGGTGGTTCAATCACATGGTCTAATGGTTCAAGTTCAAACCCACTGACGGGTGTGGGTTCGGGAACATATACCGCCACTTGTACGGTCAATAATTGCACCAGCGGACCTTCCAATTCGGTAGCTATTGGTGGCGGAGGGGGTTCATGCCCTACTTACAATAACCCACAATGGTTTCACTGGGATAATGCTTCGAGTAGTCTTTGGTTTGCTCATTATGGACCAACGGGAAAATTGTATGCCGCCACGGATGCCAATCCAGCCACACCAGCACTCACCCGCCAGCAATTGCTCAATTCAGGGGTTACACCAACCTTGGCTAATTGTTTCTTGGATGGTTCTAAACAAAGAATCGCCGCCATACAATCAGCAGAAATACCCGAAAAAATAACCGTACATCCAAACCCCACCACGGGCAAAATCAAGATTGTTTTCTCGCTCCAAAAAGCAGAAAACGTTTGGTTGAATTTGTATGATACACAAGGCAAATCATTGGATTTGAGGGATTTTGAAGGAAAATCAGGACGTAATGAAATGGAATATGATTTACAAAATTATCCATCGGGAGCGTATTTTGTAAATTTCCAAAGTTCTGAAAAACGGGAGGTTTTGAAGGTGATGAAGGTGAATTAAGTTACCTCATCCGTAAAAACACCCATCCATCCAATTTTTGCACAATACAGCATCAAATAGTCAATATTTGATGCTGTATTTATTTTCAACCAAAACGTAATAAAAAAATGTTCTTAATTTTCTTAGGTATTGTGGCTTTGATGGTCGGATTTGCCATCAATACGCCTTCGCTATCGTTCGCTCGTTTTTCACGTCCTGTGAAAGTGGTGGGTGGCGTTCTGATTGTTATGGGTATGCTGTCATCGGGTATCAAACAGATTGATGCGGGTGAAGTGGGCGTGCAGTCGTTGTTTGGAAATGTGGGTTCATCCACTTTGTCGAGTGGTTTGAACTTCGTGAATCCATTATCAAATGTTACGACTTTTGATATAAAAACGCAAAACTATACGATGTCTGCCGTCCATGACGAAGGCGGTAAATCGGGGGATGATGCCATTCGGGTTCTCACAGCAGACGGTTTGGAGGTGGTCATTGATTTGACGGTGTTATACCGAATGATTCCTGCCGAAGCTCCAAGAGTTTTGAGAGAAATTGGCGTTGATTATCGGGATAAAATTGTGCGACCCGTTACTCGTACCAAAATTAGGGATAATGCTGTTTATTACGACGCAGTGGCACTTTATTCCACGAAAAGAGATGAGTTTCAAGCTCGAATTTTCAAGTCAATTGAAGCAGATTTTAAACAAAGAGGGCTTCTATTGGAGCAACTTTTAGTGAGAAACATTAACCTGCCAACTTCGGTAAAGCAGACCATTGAATCGAAAATCAATGCTGAGCAAGATGCCCAAAAGATGCAATTTGTTTTGCAAAAAGAAAAGCAAGAAGCGGAACGTAAACGTGTCGAAGCCCAAGGTATTGCTGATTATCAGAAGATTCTTTCTACAGGTTTGAGTGATAAGCAGTTGCAATATGAAGCTATTAAAGCACAATCTGAACTGGCAAAATCGCCTAATTCGAAGGTGATTATTCTGGGGGGAAAAGGGAATACGCCTTTGATTTTGGGGAATAATTGAGCTGTAACACGGACTGCCAGTCCGTAGTAAAATAATATTATATTTCACTACGGACTGGCAGTCCGTGTTACAGTAAAAAATCAAATCTTTCAATAAAAACCAAATAAATAGATAATTTATCTGCATAAAATCAAAAATACTTCTCAATTTAACTAAAAAAATAATAAAAAATAGATTTTTCAAATGTGAAAATATTAGTATCTTTGCAAGCAAATTTACCTTTAGTTACTTATGTTTTCAGAGAGAATCAAGTCAAAATCATCGGGATTGTTATTATATGGTATCACACCGCCCAAATCGCAGGTTGAGCCACAGAGAGTTATCGAAATTGCGGAAAAAACCCTTGCCCGTTTGCACGGTTTAGACATTGATGCTTTGGTGGTTTATGACGTTCAGGATGAATCTGCTCGCACTACCGAAGAACGCCCTTTTCCTTTCCTTTCTGCCCACGACCCTTTTGAATTTGCCAAAAACCATCTTCATTCGCTCGAAATTCCTAAGATTATTTATCGCCCCGCCAGTAAATTCACCCAAGATGAATTGAGTATTTGGGTTGATGATGTAATTAATCATAACTTTTCACCCGTATTTGTGGGTGTTCCCGCTCCTGATTTTGTGCCTATCACTACGCTTCCGCAAGCATATAATGTATGGCGAAGGCATGAAGAAACGTCCGTAATTGGAGCCGTAATGATTCCAGAACGCCATGCGGTTTTGAATGATGAAGACCAACGAATTTTGGATAAAATGTCTTCGGGTGTGAGTTATTTTATTTCGCAATGCGTTTTCAATGTTGATTATGCCAAGCGGGTTATTGATGATTTAGCGAAGACTTGTGCTGAGAAAAATACGGAATTGCCCACCATCATTTTTACACTAACTGCCTGTGGTTCAGCCAAAACGCTTCATTTTATGGAGTGGTTGGGAATTCATATTCCCGAAGAATTGAAAGAAGAATTTAGAAATTCTGAAAATATTTTGGAGCGTTCCGTAGAGGTTTGTATCAATATTGCGGATGAATTGATTGAATATTGTACAGAAAGAGGCGTGCCTTTCGGTTTCAATATCGAAAGTGTAGCCATCAGAAAAGACGAAATCGAAGCATCAATCGCTATTGTGAATACGATTGGGGAAATGTTGAGAGTTAAAGGAGTGAGGGGTTAGCTTTGAGGTATGAGCAATGAGATATTAGATTTATATAATCATATTGAAAAAGCGAAGTATTGAAACTCAAATTTCAATACTTCGCTTTTTACTGATAACTGGTAATTGTTTACTGATAACTGTCCTAAATTTCCACAGACACCAAATTCCTCACAATATCATCAAAAGTATCTCTCTTCCGAATCAACTTTGCTTCACCATCAATTACCAAAACCTCGGCGGGTAAAAGTCTCGAATTGTATTGTGAAGCCATTGAAAAACAATAAGCCCCTGCATTTTTGATGGCAATAATATCTCCTGCCGACACTTTATTCATCAAACGTTCGCCTTGTTTGCCTTCTTGTGTCCACGAAAAAGTATCGGTTTCACAAATATATCCCACAACTCTGTATTCTTTTTGCTCAGAAACATCTTGATTAGAGGCATTGAAAATGTCGTGAAAAGCTCCGTACATCATGGGTCTGCCTAAATGATTTAAGCCTGAGTTTATACCCACAAAAGTCTTGATTGGATCAGTTTTTACCACGTTGGCGGTGGCTAAAAATGTGCCTGCCTCACTTACCAAAAACTTACCTGGTTCAAACCATAGTTGTAATTCACGACCATATTTTTGGCAAAATTCTAAGAAAGTATCGGTTAAGACTTTACCTACTTCTTTCATGTCAGTAACAGAATCACCGTCTTGGTATGGAACTTTAAAACCTCCACCTAAATCAATGATTTCTAAGTCTTTAAAGTGCTGGGCAATATCCAAAATAGCGGTTGCGGCTTGGGTGAAAGCATCGGCATTTTTCACATCAGACCCCGTATGTTGATGCAAACCGATGATTTTCATATTGTATTTTTCCACGATTGCTAAAATCTCCTCTTTTTGATGAATCGAGATTCCGAATTTAGATTCTGGATGTGCCGTCATGATTTTTTCGTTACCTCCTCCAAACACGTGGGGTTTCAAACGAATCAAAGCTCCTTTGGTATTTCCATATTGTTGTCCGAACTTTTCCAAGACATCCAAATTATCCAAATTGATACGAGTACCCAATTCTGCCGCCAATTCGATTTCATCAAAAGACACTCCGCTGGGCGTAAACGTGATTTGCGAACCTTCATATCCCGCCATCATTGCCAAACGCAATTCTTCGGGCGACACCACATCAATCTCCACGCCGTGCTTCCGCATCAACTTCAAAATGGATAAATTGGTATTGGCTTTGCAAGCGTATTTTATTTTTAGATTAACATTCGAGAAAGAATCACGCAAAATGGCGATTTTTTCAATAATTTTGTCAGCATCATACACATACAAAGGTGTACCAAATTGTTGGGCTAAATCAGTGAGTGGAATTGATTGAATATTGTAATACATTATGGCTTGTCGTTTTTCGATATTCGATGTTCGGGAAATTGAGGTGCAAAGATAAAACCCACAAAATCGTTAAAAGTATAAAAACAGAAAAATATGATAATTGAACTACAAAATTTTGGACCAATTAAATCTTTTAAATTTGATACTGATAAGGACATTCACGCTATTTTTGGAAAGAATAATATTGGAAAATCGTATGCCATTAGTGCGGTTTATTTGATTTTGAAGAATTTGAAATTTTCAGAGTTTCAGGATTTTACTGCACTTAGAGAAGCAAGAAAGGAGTTTGAAAATATAGTACTAGAAAAAACCAGAAATGATACTTCAAAAATAGTAAATATAAAAAATGAAGTTGAAAAGAATCTTGTTAGGGTATTTAAAAACCTTATAATGGATGGAATTAACAAGTCTTTGAAGAACTCTTTTCCTTTCGAAAATATACAGAACAAAAAAGGCAAGGGTTTGCTTAAAATTGTATTATACTTTTCAAAAGTCAAAATTATTATAATGCTGGATTCACAAAAGCAGCAGTTAGAAGTTGTAGAAGTTATTTGTGATATTGATTTTGAGGTTAAAAGAAATCAATTCAGAAAAGCGGTTGATTTTATCAATGACAAAATTATTTTATATCTAAATAATAAAGATCAATCAATAGAAGATATAAAATATTGCGATGTCTATGTAACGGATATGTTGGAAGAAGACCTCTCTAATTCTTTTCGAGATATTTTCTTTTTACCAGCCTCACGTTCAGGACTTTATACTACTTTAAACTCATTCGGAGCAGTATTTGCAGAATTAGCCAGGAGTAGAATTGTACTGACTTCAAAAATTGAAATTCCAAGTTTTTCAGAATCTATTTCCGATTATTTTCTAAATCTAAACAATATTGATGATTCAGTTATTTCTGAGACTTACTCAGAGTATTTTGAAAAAATAGAAAAGGACATATTGAAAGGAACTATCGGTTTTGACAAAACAACCAGAAAGTATCATTATGTACCTGACAATAAGCCTGATATGAGATTTGATTTATCTTCTACATCCTCAATGATTTCAGAAATAGCTCCAATAATTGCTCATTTGAAATATATAATTCCTTTACAAAACGAAACGCCTTCCATCCTTTTCATCGAAGAACCCGAAGCACATTTACACCCAGAAATTCAAATTCTGTTGTTAGAATATTTCGTAAAACTGAGCAAAGGAAATCTTAAAATTGTGATGACTTCGCACAGTAATTATATTTTCAATAAATTGAGTAATATGGTTATTTCCAAAGAAATTAGCCCCGACCGTTTGAGCGTTTCCTTGATGAAAATGACTCCCGAAGGCAGCATAGTGGAAGAAGGAGCTATGCACATGGACGAATACGGAATTGAAGACGATAATTTTGTGGATGTAGCCGAACAACTTTACGAAGAAAGAATAAAATTATTAGAGAATATCAACCAGTAAAATCTATACCATGTTAATCCAAAAAATTCAAGAAGACCCTGTTTTGAGTAAATTTTTGTGTGATGATTGTGAGGAAAATGGTGTGGGCATAAATATCGGTTCGGAGGTACGAAAAGAAGATTTTATCATCATTCGAGTGGATGAATTTTATAACAAATTAGTGCCTAAACCGCCCAAATCGCCTGATTGCTTGATTATCCAGTATTGTGGAGAAAATAGATTCGTTCTGTATTTGATAGAATTGAAAAATATAAAATCCCTCAAAACAGAAAATATGGGCGATATTAGAGATAAATTTCAGAACTGTTTTAGCGATTTTATGAGCGATAGATTTAGAGAATATTTTTACGATACTGACTACGAATTTGTCATAAAATTATACTTCATTTCTGACCCCAAAGAAACTAAAATTGATAAAGGGAAAGCAACTCGAATGGATAGTTTACTGGCGTTGAGACAGCCCCGTTTTGCCAATCGTATTTATCCCATAAAACACAAAAACCCCAATCCAATCATTCAACCTTGTCAATAAAACTAAAATCAAACCCCATGAAAAAACTAATTTTATTATTCTTTATCATTCAAAGTATTGGCGTAAACGCCCAAATCAAAAACGGTCCGATGGTTGGGTATTCCGATATGAAGGAGGTCATGTTGTGGGTGCAAACCGAAAAAGCTGCCAAAGTGAAATTCAATTACTGGGAACGAGAAACGCCCACTAAAAAAATGACTACTGATGAGGTTTTGACCACTAAAAAGGACGGATTCATCGCCAAAATTGTTTGTGACCAAGTAACGATGGGCAAAAAATATGGGTATGAAGTGTTGGTAAACAACAAGACAGTATCCCGCAGTTATCCATTGAGTTTTCAGACTCAGGAACTTTGGGCATATCGCAAAGACCCTGCTGCTTTTAAATTTGCTTTTGGAAGTTGTAATTATATCAATGAAGAAGCCACCGACCGACCTGGACGTGGCTATGGTGGTCAGAATGAGATATTTAAGTCAATTTACGACAAAAAACCAGACTTCATGCTTTGGGGTGGCGACAATACTTATTATCGTGAAGCCGACTGGAATACTCGCACGGGCATGATTCACCGTAATACCCATACCCGTAATGTGCCTGAGTTGCAACCACTTTTGGGCAACACCCACCACTACGCCATCTGGGACGACCATGATTACGGCAACAATGATTCCGACCGTGCCTTTTGGTCAAAGGATATGTCACTTGAAATGTTTAAATTGTTTTGGGCAAATCCCAATTATGTTTTCAAAGACCAAGGCATCACAGGTACTTTTCAATGGAACGATGTGCAGTTTTTCTTGATGGATGACCGTTGGTTTAAAGCCCCCAACGAAAACAAAACGGGCGACCGTGATTATTACGGTAAAAAGCAATTGACATGGCTAATTGATGCCCTCTCGAACAGCAGTGCCACTTTCAAGATTATCGTAACGGGTGGACAAATTGTAAACCCTGCAAAGGTTTTTGAAAATATGTCTAATTATGAAGCAGAAAGAGAAGAACTTTTAAAGAAAATTACGGATGCCAAAATCAAAGGTGTAGTGTTTTTTACAGGCGACAGACACCATACCGTTTTGCAGAAATTAGACCGCACGGGTGCAAATTATCCATTGTATGATTTAACGGTTTCGCCCATTACATCGGGACCCGCCAAACCCGTAAAAGCCGAAGATAATTCACCATTTGTGGATGGAACTTTGTTTACCGAACGTAACTTTTCCATCTGCGAAGTATCGGGCCCCTTGAAAGATAGAGTATTGAAAATCAGCATCTTCGACTCGAAAGGTGAACAAAAATGGACGAGGGATATTAAGGCGAGTGAACTTAAATAGAGGATAGAGTGTAAATTAGAGAGTAGAACTTTCGCCCCGTGGTTGGTGTCCGCACCAACCACGGAGCAGAGAATCTTAACAACTTATTAACTTTAAAAATGCAAGTAGAATTAATCAGAATAGATGATGCTTTTCATTTTGAGGCATCGGGGGCATCGGGTGTTCCCGTACAAATTGATGCTGCCCAAGACATTGGCGGACACGGTGCAGGAGCAAGACCCATGGAATTATTATTGATGGGTTTGGGCGGATGCACGGCTATTGATGTGTTGTTGATTATGAAAAAACAACGTCAAATAGTGGAAGATTTAAAAATTTCCGTTTCGGGCGAACGAGAGAAAATTGAGGGTACACAAATGACTCCTTTTCGGAAGATAAATATTCATTTCCAGTTCAAAGGAGCAACTATTTTAGAAGACAAAGCCCAAAAAGCCATTGAAATGTCGATGGAAAAATATTGTTCTGCCACGGCTCAATTTAGTGCCTCGGCAGAGATTACTCACACTTTTGAGATTCTGTAGGTGTTAGTGATTTGGTTTTAGGGGTTAGTAACACCTGTCAAATCTAAATATTTAGCATAATTTTTGTTATCTTTAATCGTTAAACAAAAGCTGTCTATTTACCCCATCAGATGGCTTTTCCACACTATAACTCCCCTCTGGGGTTGGGGGCTATACAGACATGAAAAAAGTAATTTTAGGTTTATCATTATTGGCTTTCGTAGCCTCGTCTTCTTTCGCAGGAGATAAAGACAAAGGGAAATGCTGCACAGATAAAGAAAAAGCAGCTATGAAATGTGAGAAGGGTGACAAAGGCAAAGAAAAGTGCTGTGCTGATATGATTAAAGAAGCAAAAGCAGAAGCTAAAACGGCTAAAAAAGTAGTTAAGAAAACAGCATAGTTTGCCCAAAAACGGAAGGCTTTTTTTGAAGGAAGCCTTCCATAAATCGAGGATAATCCTGTAAGATTTTAATTTCTTGCAGGATTATTTTTTTGTGGGTAATTTTGAAAAATACTTAATACTCAATACCTAATACTTAGGACTAATAGATGCAACAATACCATACCCTCCTGAAACATATTCTTGAAACAGGCACTCAAAAAACTGACCGCACAGGCACGGGAACGACCAGCGTTTTTGGCTATCAAATGCGGTTCAATCTTAACGATGGTTTTCCTTTGGTAACTACCAAAAAAGTTCACCTAAAATCCATTATTCACGAATTGCTTTGGTTTATTAATGGCGATACTAACACTAAGTATTTGAAAGATAATGGCGTGGGTATTTGGGACGAATGGGCGAATGAAAATGGCGATTTAGGACCTGTCTATGGCAAACAGTGGAGAAGCTGGACAACACCCGACGGAAAAGTGATTGACCAGTTGAAAGAAGTAATAGAAACCTTGAAAAAAAGCCCCGATTCACGCCGCATCATCGTGAGTGCTTGGAATGTGGGCGAGCTTTCTCAAATGGCGTTGATGCCTTGCCATGCCCTTTTTCAGTTTTATGTGGCGGATAATAAATTGTCTTGCCAGCTTTACCAGCGTTCAGCGGATGTGTTTTTGGGTGTGCCTTTCAATATTGCTTCTTATGCTCTTTTGACAATGATGATTGCCCAAGTTTGTAATTTAGAATTGGGCGATTTCATCTGGACGGGTGGCGATACACACATATATTCTAATCATTTTGAACAAGTTGCCACACAATTAGCCCGTGAGCCAAAAGCCTTGCCAACTATGAAAATCAATCCCGATGTGAAAGATATTTTTAGTTTCAAATATGAAGATTTCAAATTGGAAAATTACGACCCATATCCTGGAATCAAAGCCCCTGTGGCGGTTTAAGTTGTAAATTCCAAAACCATCATCTTCAAAAATGATGGTTTTTTTATGCCCTTATTGCAACCTTTCAATCGGTACTTGCATCTCATTAACAAACATCAACTCCAAAACTATCCACAAAACTTTTCGGTAAATCTCAACCATTCATCCTTAGAGAGAACCAATCAAGTAGATTGTTATACAAGGTAGCAGGTATTGCATTCAATTTTGATTAATAATTTATTTTAAACCTAATTTTCACAACCAAAATTCATTATGAAAACTTTACTTTTTTTATTCGCCTCCCTCCTATTCGTTTCAAATTTTGAAACTCACGCACAGGGAAAAATTAGCGGTCAGATTACAGACGACAAAAATAAAATCGTGGAATTTGCCAGCGTTACTTTGCTAAAAGCCAAAGATTCGACCCTCGTGAAAGGGGCATTATCTGACCAAAATGGGACTTTTGAATTTGAGAAAATTCCTTTGGGAAATTACCTTGTTAATATCTCACAAATGGGTTATAAGAAATTTTATACGCCTCAGTTTTCTGTGGATTCAGATAATCCGAATGTCAAATTACCCAACTTGGTTTTACAAGAAGATTCCAAGCAATTATCTGAGGTTCAGGTGGTTGCAAAAAAACCTTTTATCGAACAACAATTAGATAAAACCGTGGTGAATGTTGAAAACTCCATCGTTTCGGCGGGTAGCACAGCTTTGGAAGTCTTGGAAAAAGCTCCTGGCATAACGGTGGATAAAGACGGTAATATTTCTTTGAAAGGTAAACAAAACGTATTAGTAATGATGGACGGCAAACCAACGTATATGTCGGCGGGTGATTTAGCAAATTTGTTGAGAAATATGCAATCTTCATCGTTGGATAAAATCGAAATCATGACCAATCCGCCCGCCAAATATGATGCAGCAGGCAATGCGGGCGTAATCAATATCAAAACCAAAAAGAACCAAAACATGGGCTTGAATGGTTCGGCTACTGTTGGTTTGGGCTATGGTTTTTTTCGTTCATTACCCAAACAGAATGGTAGTCTGAATTTGAATTATCGTCAGGGAAAACTGAATTTATTTGGTAATTTTTCGGGAAATAATCGCAAGAATTTTCAGATAAATGACATCAAACGAAGATTTGTTGAGAATGAAAAAATACTTTCGGGTTTCGACCAAATTGCGGATTCTGACAAACAAAACAGTTCATTTTCGTATAAAGTAGGAGCAGATTATTTCATTGATTCCAAAAACACCATCGGTGTTTTATTGAATGGCATGAACGGAAAAATGAATGAATTGCTTGATAATCAAGCGATTATTAAGAATTCTTTGGGCGTAATGGATAGTACATCTATTACAAAAGGAGATATTAGAAATACTTGGGGGAATTATTCAACCAACATAAATTTCAAACACGTCATTGATTCAACGGGTAAAGAATGGACAATTGATGCAGACTACGCCCGATACGATTCGAGAAATAATATGGAATACCGTACTTCAAAATTTGACCTCTCGAATATCATCCGCCAAACCAGAAATGAGGACGGTATGACGGTTTCAAAAATTGACATTTATGCCATCAAAGCTGACTTAACTTTGCCGATTAACAAAACTTCAAAATTCGAAGCTGGTTTAAAGTCAAGCTATGTAAATTCTAACAACGATATGCGGTTTGATTTCCTAACGGGCGACCCCCAAACTCGTACGATTGACCCCACTCGTAGCCGTGATTTTCTCTACAAAGAAAACATCAATGCTGGATATTTAAACTACTCGACAGCGATAAAAAAGCTAAGTATTCAGTTGGGTCTTAGGGTTGAAAATACTATCGGAAAAGGAACATTATTGGGCAAAGAACTACTGGACAGAAACTACACTAATGCGTTCCCAAGCGTGTTTTTACGACAAAAACTTTCGGAGAAACACCAAATAGGAATGTCGTACAGTCGCAGAATTGACCGCCCAAGTTATGAAGATTTGAACCCATTTTTATATTTCCTCGACCCTTATACTTTTGGGCAAGGCAATGAACTTTTATTACCCCAATTCACCGATGCCGTAGAGCTTTCGCATACCTTTATGGATGCCATCACAACAACCGTAAACTACAGTAGAACTAACGGTATCATGACCGATATTTTACAACAAAATAATGCCTTAAAACTTACTTTTGTTACTAAATATAACATTGGCTATGTGGATAATTTTGGGATTGCTTTTTCAGTCCCAGTGCCTATCACAAAATGGTGGTTTAGTAATACTTATTTCAATCTTTACAACAACCGTTACGTGGGTGATATTCCTAAAACGACCACCGATGCTAACGGAAATTCCAATACCATTTATCAGCCTTTGGATGCCCGTGCCACTACCTATATGCTAAATATGACACATCAGTTTACCTTACCCAAAAAGTTTTCGCTGGAATTGAGTGGCTATTATCAGTCACCATTTATCGAAGGACAATTAATCGGAAAACCGATGGGACAAGTATCTTTCGGGATTCAGAAAAAGGTTTTGAAGGATAAAGCCACCATCAAAATGAACGTGAATGATATATTTTGGACAAACCAATTCAGAGGTAGTTTTATGTTTAATGATATTGATGTTCAGATAGTTAATAAATGGGAAAGCCGCACCGCCCGCATGACATTTACTTATCGTTTTGGCAATAATAAAGTAGCCTCCGCTCGCCAACGTCAGACAGGTTTGGAAGATGAAAAAGGACGGGTGAAAAATGGGAATTGATATAAAAATGGTTTTCGGTTTTATATTTTCGGGAACGAGGTATAAGTAGATATTTAGTATAAATGGGGATAAAATAGCTTTTGATTGTGTTAATTACTCATCTTTATCACAAACAAAATCCCCATGAATCAAGAAATAATAAATCTGTATGATGAATACACACACAAACCCCTTTCAAGAGGCGATTTTTTGAAAAAATTAAGTTTTCTTACGGGTGGAATGGCGGCAGCTTTAACCATCTTGCCCTCTTTGGAAAATAATTATGCCATAGCACAAGTGTCTGATAATGAACTTTTTACTGAAACGATTACCTACAAAGGCATCAATGGAGATATAAAGGCATACATTGCTCGTCCAAAAGAGATGAAAGCATATCCGACTGTCATAATTATTCATGAAAACCGAGGTTTGACCCCGCACATTGAAGACGTTGCTCGCCGTGCAGCACAGGCTGGTTTTTTGGCAATTGCTCCTAATGCTTTATCGGTTATGAGTCCCGCCCCCAGCAATGAAGACGAAGCCCGAACAATGTTTTCTAAACTGAAAGCCGAAGATAATTTAGCGAATTTCATGAAAGTTTTTGACTATTTATCCACTCGAAAAGACTCAAACGGTAAAATTGGATGCGTGGGTTTTTGCTGGGGCGGTGGCATGGCAAACAATTTAGCTGTTGCCGTGCCTGACCTCAAAGTAGCCATTGCATTTTATGGTCGGCAACCCGCAACCGCCGATGTTCCGAAGATAAAAGCAGCCGTGCAATTACATTACGCCAGCCTTGACGAAAGAATAAATGCGGGAGCAAAAGAATACGAAGAAGCCCTGAAATCGAATGGAAAAGATTATGAGTTGTATATGTATGAAGGTATAAATCATGCCTTTCATAACGATACCTCAGCGGCACGATACAATGAAGCCGCTGCTAAATTAGCTTGGCAAAGAAGTATAGATTTTTGTAAGAAATATTTGGTATAATGTTTTTGCTGATGGGCAAATATTAATTCTATCACACTTATTTTGGAATGTCCTACCCCCGAAAGCAGTAACCATTCAAAAGTGGAGAAAATTTCTTAATTTTCACAATCAAATGGTAAGTAAATGAAGCAAAGTAAATTTATCGGATTTTTTCTTAAACCCTATTATCTGTGTGCCTGTTTTTTGCTTCCCCGGCCTTTCCGCACGCCTAATTATCATAGCCCTTTTTCATTCTCTCTCTATATCCTTTCAATTCTTCCCTTTTTTTGCTCCTTTTGCTTTTTTCCTCCTCTTTCCTCTGCTCTGGCCCCTCCTCCTTTTTCTCCTTTTTTACTTTTCTTTTTTCCAGCCCCTCTCCTTTTTTCTTTTCCCTCCTTTTTTTCTGCTTTTCCTCCCTCCATTTCCATCTCTTTTCTCTCCCCCTTCTCCCTTCTCTCCCCTCTCCCTCTTTCTTTTCTTCCGCTATTTCTCTCCTTCTCTTCCCTCTTTTTTCTCCCCCTTTCCCTCTTCCCCCTCCCCTCCCTCCCCCTTTCCGCGCCGATGCGGTGAATCTCAAATCGTGGCGATACTGGGGAGTCAAGGTAAAGATAAGACTGTTGAAGACCTATGCCGAGAGCATAGCATATCACCAGCAACATTCTATAATTGGAAAAGTAAGTACGGTAGTATTAGCTGTGAAGAATTAAAACGAATGAAAGAACTTGAGTCTGAAAATACTCGACTGAAAAAAATATTGGCGGACAAAATTTTAGATTATGACATTCTGCAGGAGGGCTATAATTTATTAGAAAAAGCTATAGCCCCTATTACTCAGCACGCAATAGTTCGTGAAATATCAAGCATAAAAAAAGTTTCATTAAGGCGAGCTAGTAGAGTTTTAGGGGCAAGGCGAAGTAGTTTATACTACAACAATAAGCGTAAAAGTGAAGATAAAGAGATAGCCGAACTGCTTCATTTGAAAGTAACAGAACATCCTAATTGGGGTTTTCTGTTACTATTTCATTGGAGTAAAAATCAGGGTAATACTTGGAACAAAAAGCGTGTTTACAGGGTCTATAAGACTGAAAAGTTGAATTTACGCAAGCCAAAGACACGTAAAAAGATAAAACGAGTTGCTATAAATCCATTGCTGGTTCTATTGTCTTTTGCCGCTAAATCTATTTCGGCGAAAAAATTAGTAACTCTATTAAAGGAATTAATTAAAGAAAAGGGTAAACCCGCTTATGTTCGTTGCGATAATGGGCGGGGACGCCCAGTCCTGAATTTATCAGCAAAGAGTTGGCTAAATTTACGCAAGACAATGGCATCAGAATACGCTTTTCGCAGCCAGGAAAGCCTACTCAAAACGGGTTGGTCGAACGCTTGGAACACAAAGAAGTGAATGCCTGAATCTGAAATATTTTAAAACAGTAAAAGAGGTTCAAGAGGATTTGGACAAATGGTGGAACGACTATAACCGCACGGGCGGCCCCGTTTGGTAGACCACATTCATCACTGGGTTACATGACCCCAAAGCAGTTTATTGACAAAAATCCAAATCTCTACTTCAAACCGGTTGCGGCGTAGGGGAGCAGAACAAGAGAATCCAGCATCAATAATTATGCTTTTTGAATTAGCTACTTCATCAGTATATACTATTGAAATACAATCCCCACAAAATACCTGAAAAATTTTAATTTCTACATCTATTACTTTATTCATCTTTTTGAGGTGGTTCAGAAATCGAATACTGGTATTGCGTTTAAGGCGGTTGTGCAGCACGGGCAATTGACTGCGGTACAAAATCAAAAGATACCTGTAAGAAAGTAGCCTAAACAGAAAGTAGCTGGATAGAATTTTTAGTTATTATCCTTACAATCAAATAGTTACGAACAATACAAATTTTCAGAATCACTTAAAATTGCGACAGTTACGAAAAAATGTTAAATTGCAGTATGAAATTTGTAGATATAAAAAACGACATAGCGTTCCGAAAAATCTTCGGTAATGAGAACAGAAAAGAAGTATTAATTTCTTTCCTGAACGCTATCTTATTGTTAGAAAAAGACAAAAAAATCATCTCGGTTGATATTTTAACGCCCTACCAATTGCCAGCACTGAAAGGTGGAAAAGTTACTATCGTGGATGTGAAAGCCAAAGACCAAAGCGACAAAAACTACATTGTGGAAATGCAGGTAGCGGAAGTAGATGGTTTTGATAAACGAGTTTTATATTATGCTTCTAAAAGTTACTCTTCGCAAATTGACCGAGGAGATTTATACGAAAAGTTAAATCCAACTTTTTTTATCGGAATTTTAGATTTTGAGGTTACGCAAAATAAAGACTACATTAGCCGACACAAAATTATCGACAGTGCAACGGGCGAAAATTTCATCAAAGACATTGAATTTAACTTTATTGAGTTGCCAAAATTCAACAAAAATGAGAATGAATTAACCAGCATTATCGACCAATGGGTTTATTTTATCAAAAATGCGGAGAACTTAGAGGTAATTCCTGAAAGTGTGAAAGACCAGGGTTTGAAAAATGCTTATGAAGATGCTGACAAACATAATTGGACAAAAGACGAATTAGAGGCTTACGACTACGTTTTGATGCGAGAGCAAGATGACCGAGGACGATTAACTTTCGCTCAGAAAAAAGTCCAAAAAGAGATAGCTAAAAAACTTTTGAAAAGAGGTTTTTCTGATACTGATATTGCCGAAGATACGGGACTTAGCATTGAGCAAATTCAAACATTACGAGGTGAAGAGTAAAGTTTTTACTGTAATACTTTGATATTTTCACCCAAAACAAAATCAAAAATTAAAGTCTAAATCAAAAATTGCCCAGACAAAAATAGTCTGGGCAATTTCATTTGGGCATTCCTAACCAAAACTCACTCAGGAAAATCAGGCGAATAAAATCCCGCAAATTTCCAGATTTCCTGCACGTCTTCCGCCTTTACGGGATAGGGGTCATATCTTTCATTTTTAGATTCTAATAATAGTAAATCGCTGTCTGTCAGGTAATTATATACTTTTTTCAAGACGATTCCTTCACTTTTTGTTACCACAATACATATCGTACCGCTTTTGATATTTTGCCAATCTTCAATGTATTCAGCAAACACTTTTGAGCCTTCCTGCATCGGTAACATCGAATCGCCCTGAATGGGGAATACTCGATATTTCTTATTTTTATCCAAAAAAGGAACATTGAAGGCAGGTAACGATTCAATGTATTCCAAATCTCCATAACCGTTGGAATATCCCGCCATTGCCTTGATAGGAACAAACTCAATGTTGTCTTCATTGTCAGTATTCACCGTAGTAACCAAAATTCTCAAATTGGCTTGCGAGGTAAATTTAGGCTTGAAGGTTTCTTCGGTTAAAACCTGCGTCAAAATATCATCAATTGATACCTCAAAATATTTCGCCAATCTGACCAACTCTTCAAATTTAGGCTCGGTCTTGCCCAACTCATAATGGTTATAAGTCGATTTATGGATGCCCAACTCTTCCGCAAATTTCGCTTGATTGGTGGGGTTTGGTAAGCGTTTGCGTAAAAACCGTAAATTTTGACTAAAAATAGTTTCCATATTTTGCGATGATTAATTTATATTATGTAAATTTCAGAGATTTTTATTGAAATAACAAAATATTTGTCTCATTTTTTGAGATTATTATTGTATATATCCATTATTACTATGCAAGATAGGGCAATTGTTCACATGGACTTAGATAGCTTCTTCGTCTCCGTAGAACGTTTACGGAATAGCCAGTTAGTGGGCAAACCCGTTATCGTGGGTGGACAATCTGACCGTGCGGTGGTGGCGGCGTGTAGTTACGAGACTCGAAAATTTGGCGTTCAGTCGGCAATGCCCATGAAATTGGCTCGACAATTATGCCCTGATGCCATCATTCTTCGGGGTGATTTTGAGGCGTATTCCGCTCACTCTGAAATCGTTACAAACATTATTACCGAAACCGCCCCCTTAGTCGAAAAGGCTCCGATTGATGAGTTTTACTTGGATATGACGGGCATGGAAAAGTTTTTTGGCACATATAAATTTGCGACTGAACTCCGCCAAAAGGTTTTAAAAGAATCGGGATTGAGTATTTCTTTCGGGCTTTCGGAAAACAAAACGGTCTCGAAAGTGGCAACGAACGAAGCCAAACCCGCTGGACAAATGCAGGTTTTACGGGGTAATGAACGTACCTTTTTAGCTCCTTTATCGGTAGCTAAAATTCCGATGATTGGCAACGTAACGGCTCAAACGCTCAGGAATATGGGTATTTCTCAGGTGGGAACGTTGAGTCAAATGCCTTTGAAATTACTGGAAAAGACTTTTGGGAAATTGGGTAAAACGCTGTGGGAGAAAGCCAACGGCATTGATTTTTCACCCGTGATTCCTTATTCGGAACAGAAGTCTATGTCCAAAGAAATGACTTTTGAAAAAGATACTACGGACGTTGCTTTGTTGAAAGCTCTGTTTATCAATATGACTGAACAATTGACTTATGATTTACGAAAAAGTGGGCATTGTTCGGGTTGTATTTCGGTCAAAATTAGGTATTCCAATTTCGATACGCAGAGCAAACAATTGAGTATTCCCATCACCACGGCAGACCACGTATTGATTGCCCACGCTTTGGAATTATTTGAAAAACTCTACGATAGGCGTTTGTTGATTCGCTTGGTGGGCGTTCGGTTTACCAAATTGGTGCGGGGCATGGAACAGTTAAATATTTTTGATAAAAGTGCCAAACTCGCTCCTCTGTACCAAGCGATGGATAATATTCGAGATTGGTACGGGGTTCATTCGGTGGGGCGGGCGGTTAATTTATCTCAAAGAAATCGTATTGGGTGAGTCGATGTTCGTAATTCGATGCTTGATTTTTGAGGGACTATACTGTAACACGGACAGCCCTGTCCGTATGCGAAAAATATTTTCTTTTACTACGGACAAGGCTGTCCGTGTTACAACTACTCACACAACAATATGTATCTCAACTGTCATACTTATTACAGCCTACGCTACGGGTCAATTTCTATCGAATTATTGGTAGAAACTGCTTTGGCGTTGGGGGTAAAAAGTTTGGCTTTGACCGATATTAATAATACTTCGGCGGTATTCGACTTTGTAAAACTTTGTCAAAAAAGTGGGATTAAACCCGTGGTAGGCGTTGAATTTAGAAACGAAGATGAATTGATGTACGTGGCTCTGGCGAAGAACACGGAGGGATTTTCGGAAATAAATCGTTTTTCTTCGGAATATAAATTAGCCCAAAAACCTTTTCCCGCCAAAGCTCCCAACTTCAAAAATGCCATCGTGATTTATCCCTTCGCTCGGATGCGGGAAGCGGGAACTGACCAATGGATTGGTGTGAGTTTTCAAGATTTGCACCAACTCTGGAAACACCAGCAAAATTTAACGCACTTCGTCTTATTGCAACCCGTCACGTTCTTGAATAAATTGGGTTTCAACGTTCATCGTTTGCTCCGTGCCATTGACAAAAAT
>JAXHOK010000044.1:0-14638 GCA_034519515.1 Arcicella sp. | reverse complement strand
CGTTGGTGCTGCAAGTGGCGGGAGACCTGTACCCTACGCTGCTGGGGACTAGGACTACTACCAAACCCAACGACTTTCCCAAACACTCGTGTGTGTCCCATCACCTTCGACGTCATTCCTTCAACGGACTTCTGGTCTGGCTCTCGATTGTTCAAGGGGAAGGTCCTCAATCCGTTCAGTAGAGTATTGTTCCCATTCCATTCGGGTTGATCGACTGGAACTTCTACCTGCTACAACCCACGTCAGCAGCAACTTTTTCAAATCTGAATATTTCGGCCAGGGCCACACAACGTACTGGACGCAGTTCCGGCACAACACCACCTTCTACATCTTCATGGACCTGCTGTGGCGCACTTCACTGGACATTGCCGCCAAATCGAAGGCTCTTCATAAGATTTCCTCCTCATCTAGCACCACCGAGCTGACTGCATTCACTCGCAAGCTGCTGAGCAACTTTACCAAATCATTGCAACCGCTAGTAAACGGTACCCCAGCGGGATCGGTCCCCCCGATGGCCTCCCCGCTCGCGCCACCATCGCTCATGAAATTCACAAGCTGGACCCAACTGACCCGTAGGATTGTGACGCAGCTATTCAATGTCTCCACACCGGCGGCACAATCGCGTCACGATGATAGTGATGACGAGGAGAACGATGGAGATGGGGATTTGGAATACGATCCTCCAACCACTACTACTATCTTACCGCCGTCGGGATTGCCATTGTTCTTTCTACAGGGCACTACTGCGCAAATGCCGTGCTCCAACTGGCAGAAGAACTCAACCGAGGGACAGTGGAGGTGATGTGCGATGTATGGGTTGAATCAAATTGCCTTCTGGGTTGGCACTGTCACGTTCGACGTAGCGTTTTCCTGCCCCTTGTTGGTGTACTTTGTTATCGGTGCCTACTTAAGGATGATCCTCAACTCACTTCTGGGAGGTGCCTTTCTCATCTCCATGTGTGGAAGTGATCTTCCTCAACACGGTAAATCTACTTCTGATTGGGTACTGTGTCTGTGTGTTCTGCCGGAACCTCGAGCCGAGGAAATATCTAAGTTTGATGCGGACAGTCAATTACTTGATGTTCGTTGTGCCGTTGCTGATTTCAGGAGTGATCGACCTCTGTGGTGGAACTGCCCCAACTGTGTTGAAGGTCCTCTTCCCACCCAAGGCTACGTTTCATCTGCTGGTCAGCTCGTTAAATCACCTGGAAATGGCGTCACCCGATGTCTGGAGGCATCCCAAAGTGCGAGATGCGTACCTCTCCATGCTGTGGGGACTGGTGCCTATCCTCCTTCTGACCCTTCACACCGCATACGGTCACCCTGCGGCGATCCTCGCTGCCCGGAAGGCCCGAAAATTGAGAGCAGAGGTTCAGTGTGGACCCGAAGCTGGTAGCGAGTCATAGCCTTCTGGAACCGTACAACCCGCACGGATCCATGCAGCTGGGTGCTAGTTTGGTTGCGCAGGCCTCGAATTTCAACGCGATGGACGCCGTAGCCGAGGAAGAGTTTCGGGTCTGCGCCGATCTCTCCGCTCCGTTTGTAATGCGCGCGCTAAATCTAAGAGCGGAGTTCCTTCAGGGGGGGACAGCGGGCAACTCCTTCAAGGACATCTGCATTGAGGCTGTTCATGTATGGATAAAACAGTAATTTGAAGGCAAAAAGTAGTCAAAAAACTGAATAGTGATGATTTAATGTAAATATAGTGCTAATTTAGACTTGAATATTAATGAATAAAACGTATTGAATTACGTGTAAATTAATTGTTTTATTTTACCCTATTTCGTTAATTAACGAATTTCCAAGAAAATATCTTAATTAACGAAATAAAGGCTTTTTCTACTTATGACGAAGATAAGGAAAAGAATTGGAGAAAAGAGAGAAAAAATAGCCAGCTATTTTCTAAAATAAAGGACTATAAATTCGAGAAAAATGTTAATTAAGGAAAAGTTTGGTAGTTTGAAAAGCGTTTAGTAGTTTTATTTATCTTTTGCAAAAAGAGCAAGGTGTGTCGAAATGTCATAACAAAATATCACTTCGTTCCATTTTGTTCTTCCATTCCGACCCGCCCCCACACTACGTGATGTGGTCTACCCCTTGTTTTTTTCGTAGCTTGCCCCGCCTACGTCAGGGGCATCGCAACGAAAAAAAAGAGAAAAGGCAAGGTATTTATAATTTTATTTTTTTCCTGAGTCAAAAATAATAGGTAAAGTTTAGTAGTTATATTCTACCGAAAGTTTTTAAAAAACTTTACAAGAAACTATGGAAGCATCTAAAAAACATAAGCGAAAAGCAAGCCGCAGGTATTGTATCCGCAGGATAGGCAAAACCCTAAAACCACCCAAATTCAGTTTCGGGTGAGTTTAAAGGATAAGCAAATTTTGGAAGCGAAAGCCAAGGCAACCGACAAGAAAAAACTAAGTGTTTATTTGTTGGATTTGGGACTAAATGCCAGTGAAGAATATGTGGAAAAAGTAGGAGTTCAAAAGGCAGAAGACAGCGAAATTGTTATTACTTTACGAGCGTTACGACAGAGTTTGATTCACGTAGGAAACAATCTGAATCAACTCACGAAGAAGCGTAATTCAGTAGGATTTTTGATTCACTCCGAACAACGGCAAGTATTTTTATTGAGCGAAAAAATAGAAGAACTTTGTGAAGAAATCAAGACGAAATTATGATAATCAATTCAGGGGTTAGTCAGAGTTACAAGGGTAGTGCTTTGTATAATGAACACGGTTCGAGAGCCGAGCAGAAGCAACGGCAACAAGAAGCGGTGGACGAGAACCGCCCTTACATTCCGAAAGGGGAATTATACTATTCCCAATACTGCGGTTATGATAGTAAGGACATTGGTGAGCAGATGGAAAATTTTAAACAAGAGATGAATCCGAAGTTAGTAAAGTGTGCATATACGCCCTCTCTGAACTTTGCCCCCGAGGATAGGGGGAAGCTCAATGAAGAGCAGAAATTAGGAGTTATCCATGAGTTTGCGGAACACATGGGATTTGCACAAAACCAATATTGTGTACATCGGCACGATGATAAAGCCCACGAGCATTTTCATTTTGTGGTGAACCGAATCGGGTTTGATGGCAAGACATGGGACGATGGATTTAGTAAGCGTAGAGTAAATGAATTTTCAAGGAAAATGGAAATCAAATACGATTTACGGCAGGTAGTTGGTAAGTCAAAAGAGCGATTAAAACAGACTGGTAAGGACGAAAATTTTGTGAGTCAGAATCCTTATTTAGCTCCCTTACGGAAAGATATAGACGAGGCTATTTTGAAAAATGATGATTTCAAGGGCTTTAAAAAAGCGATGGAAAGTAAGGGGTACAAGGTGCAAACGGGTTTTGGATTAGGTTATACGAATGCCAAGGGCGTTAAAATTGGCAGTAAAGAATTGGGGGAAGGGTACAAGAAAAATGAGGTAGATAGTCGTATTGAAACGGGGCGATTGAGCCGAGAGCAGGAGCGAGAAGCCACCCGAAAACTATTGATTCAAAGAGGCATCGAAGAGCAGCAACGCTTGGCGGAAGTTAGAGAAAAGCAAAAAATAAAGGACTTAGCAGAACAACGGGAGCAGGAAGCTATCCAACGACAAAAGGCATTGGAAGAGCAAAATAAGCGAGAGCAGTTACAAAAAATACCCCTATCTCCGAAGCAAGGCGGTGGAAGGAAAATGTAAAAAAATCATCAATTATCACAAATAATTTGAAAATAAAGAAAAGGGTTGTAACATTGTCAAAATTATAAACGATAAAAAATAGAGATAGATTAATTAAAATATAGATTGCGTTTTTACTGAAAAACCTGTAACCGAAAATCTGGTACATTTTCAAAAAATGTTTACACAGGGAGTAAAGTCAAATCGCCACGTATGAAAGCGTGGCGTTACTTTACTTTTGTGTGTAGGTTTACCAGAGCCTCGGGTATGAAGTATAAGCTAACGTTCACGCTTTTTTTCATGCCCAAACGTCCGCTTCATACTTTCCTTAATTTCTGAAAATTATTCAGAAAAAATCCTTTCAGTTTCTTGCAATCAATTCTTTTGAATTTTACAATTCAATCAAAGAAATATACACCCATGCCTGAACGCCTACTTTTTATTTGAATTTTGATAAAGCCGTTCAAATTATTTATGAATTAAAATCCATTCGCCTGAGTGAATTATTGAGTGAAGAAGCCGAAGTGAAAAAAGATTTTATTCGAGCGGAGTTGAGCCAATTAGATGAAGAGAAACGATTTTTATATTCTCTTGATATAGATGATATTGAGTTGTTTATTCAAAAATTAAGCGATAAATATCGTCTGATTCAATCCTAATTTTCAAAAAAATAATATACCGTAGAATTACCTAATATAAGTAAATGCGTAATTCTACGCTAAAACGAATAAAAATTTATATAGAGATTTGTGGTAGAACGTAAATTGACCATTACTTTCTCATCTGTAAGGAATAATTAGATTAAATCCAAACCGTTCACCGCCCCCTATTTAGAGGCTATTTATCAAATCAAACCATGAATAAAATTCTATTCAGAGTGCTGTGCTTAGTATGTCTAAGCACCAGTTTCACTGTCTTTGCTCAAAAGCAAGATTCCACCAAACGGGATTCACTAATTAATAATCTTGTAGTCCCACCTGCCAATAATCCCAACAAATACACGCCTAATCTGGTATTGCCGTCTCCCCATGCGGCTACGTTAGGAAATTATGGGAATGTTCCCGTTAATCTTAGTTCTGGTTTGCCTTCCCCTTCTATCGTCCTATTCGATTTGAAAGAGGGCGATATTGGTTTAGATGTTGGGCTATCGTACCAATATCGAGGTTTTCAAACCTTTTGAGTCGCCAAGTTTATTAGGAAGAGGGTGGAATTTGAATTGTGGAGGCTTAATTATGAGAGTTATTAAATCAAAACCCGATGAAAGAAGACCCTCAAATTCGTCAAGTGGTAATTATGGTTACGCTAATGCTGAGAATAGAACCGACCTTGCTACTTACATCAACAACGATGGTACGCTTGTGGGTTCAGGGGGAGGTAATTCAGTATTTTATACTATTCCTGATGGTGAACCCGATATGTTTATGTTCAATTTTATGGGTATGACGGGTAAATTCTTTTTTGGGGAAGATGGTGTAATTCACGTAGTTTCGGATAGAAAAATTAAGATTGCATACCGAGTTTACCAATTTTCGCAATTCATTACTGGCACTTACAGTTCAAACCGTCACCATTTAGTAGAATTTACCATTACCGATGAAAACGGAACCGTTTATAAATTTGGCGATGCTACCCCCACAATGATCTATCCCATCAAAAATGTAGAATTTTCTACATCGGGTTCTGATTTTGACTGTCTCTCGGGGGAGTTGAATATTACGTCTTGGTTTCTGGCGGAAGCCATCGATAAAAATGGTCGTAAAATTACGCTCAATTACACCAATGATTATATGACATCGAGTGGTAATTTCAATTACGCTACCCGAGAGTAGAAGTGTGAGTTCACCCGTTACCCGTGGACAATACAACAGTTCCACGCAGACCTATTCACACGATAATATGTGGCATTGTGTAGGCTCATTAGAGAATTTTTTGACTTCCGTAAGTGGCACGAATTGGAAGGTTGATTTCCTCTATAATAAAACGGGAAATGTGAGTTATTTAACCCAAGCAATCCTTGATGCGAAAACGACTCCTGTGAAAGGGGATTAAAAAATTTACGTTTGATTATGCGAATTTGACTAATCCAGATGGACTTTTGTTATCAAGTCTATCGGAATCCTCGGACGATTTTTCTATTTATAATTATCATTATTTTACCTATAACAATGCGGCAAATCTTACTTACAATAATTTATACGGTCTTGATTATCAAGGATTTGATAATGGGGCGGTTACGAATACTTCGCTCGTTGCGGATGCTCCTTTCAATGCCAATCGAAGCTATAATTACACCACCACGCTCAAAGGTGCATTGACCAAAATTGTTTATCCCACGGTTGGTTCAACCGAATTTGAGTATGAACAAAACGAATACGGACAAATCAGGGAATCGGAATTTGAGAATAGCGTTTTAATTAACAAGAAGCCCTACGGAGGTATTCGGGTAAAAACCATTACCGATAAAGACATAAGCGGAACGGTATTGAGCCAACGAAATATTAACTACGATACTTTCACGAATGCCAATAAATCAAGCGGTATTATTTCCGCAACGATTGGACTCACTAAAATAATTTCTAACGGTGTTTTTGTAAGTAGCCAATCCCCTGCCCCTTTTTTCCCAACGCTTGCCAATGGCACTATTTATTTTTCGGACGGTTTACATTCGATTGCTGAGATTCCTATTTATTATACCAATGTTACCGAAACATTAAGCGATGGGGCAAATACCAAAACGGCTTTTACTTCGCACAATGATTACAACGATTATTTAGGTATCAATTTTGGACGGGGAATAATCAAATCGGTAGTCCTGCCAGTTATTTATTGATGCGTTCCTTGCCAAAATCTATCAAACATTACCAACACAGCACTTTGATTAAAGAGAAAATAATTGCCTATAATTTGGTGGATAGACATAAAGCTCGTTCGCTTTATACGGGTACGATTACGGCAGGTACTATCCCCACTACCGATTTGATGAAAACCTACTACACGTATTCGGGTTGGTTGCAAAAGATTTCGGAAACAGAACGCCTTTATGCAGGTGCAACGAATTATATCGAAACAGTCAGTACCAGTGCTTATAACAATTCGACTTACTTACAAGCCAGTTCTATAACTACCCAAAGTAGCAAGGGTGAAACGTTGTTGATGAATTTCAAATATCCACACAATTATAGTGTAGAGCCATATTTGACGATGGTTTCTAAAAATATTATCGCTCCTATTATTGAAGAAACCAGTTTTCTAAACAGTACCCAAACGGCTTCCAAGATTACAGATTATGCGACTTTTGGCACTTTACAAATGCCCCAACGTATCAGAACAAAAATTGGGAGTGGCACAGAAATAACGCCCATTACTTTTGACACTTACGATACCCGTGGCAACCTAACAAAATACACGCTCCGAAGTGGACAAACCGCTACGATGGAATACTACGGGAATAGTTCGATTTTCGATTATGGCAAAACCGACTTGTTGAAATCACAAACCGTAGGCGGCGGCAGTATGGGAACGGTATTGAGCCGAACCATGTCTTACGATTATTCGCCTATGGTCGGGTTAAGTTCGGAGACGGACATTAACGGTTATACGACTACTTATTTATACGATGTGTTTAATCGTCTGATTTCGATAAAAGATAATCAGAGTTATTTGTTGAAAGATTTGGCTTATCATTATGCCAATCAATCGGCAATTACAAGTTTAGGCGTTTCACCCACTAATACCCTCAATTACATCATTAGTCGAACCGCCCGAGAAGCCCAAACGGGAACGGAGTTGGATTCAGATATTGATAAAACGACTACGCAACTGGAATATATGGATGGCTTGGGCAGGAAAATTCAGTCGTTGGTGTGGAAAGGTTCTCCCAATAGATTTAGGGATATAATTTCAGGTACAACCCAATTTGACTTGAACGGACGTGCCAACAAAGCAATTTTACCCACACCCTCCGATGATGTTAAAGGGGAGTACAAGAGCAACGCCCAAACCTTGGCGAGTGCTTTTTACGATGGTGACACGCACCCCTATACAGAAACCGTTTTTGAAGCCAGTCCATTGAACCGAGCCAGCAAACAGTTTGGAGCAGGGCAAGCATGGCGAGTAGCAGGAAATGAAAAGTTTATCACCTTACAGTATCTCTTAGCAGGAAACGGTATTATCAAGTTTAGCGAGTCAAATGGAACGATTACGGGGTCGAGCAATTACGATAACAGTACACTCTACAATCATTGTGCATTGAGCGAAAGAGGTTTTCAGACCTACGAACTCAAAGATAAACAAGGACGAGTAACCCACAAATTCCAACAATTACAGGCTGGGTTTACCTTCGCTATTACGGCATATATTTATAACGATTTAAACCAATTGGTGGCAGTTATCAGCCCAGAAGCCTACAATAAATTTGGTACAGGAGCAGGACAAGTAACGAGTATTAGTGCCACGGATGCGATATTTAAGGAATTATGCTATTTTTATATTTATGACGGTTTGGGGCGTGTGGTAGAGAAGCACGTACCAGGAGCAGGGTTTCGATATTCGGTGTATAATAAAAATGACGTTGAAGTATTTTTTGCCGATGATGCTGACAAAGCGAAAGGCTATTGGCAATGGCGAAAAGTGGATGCCCTTTCAAGAGAAATTCAAAACGGTATTTTTAATGGCATTGGCTCAACATCAAGGGCAACTTTGCAAACGGCTTTTGATAGTTTCACGGGACAAAATTATGAAACCACGGGAACAAGTTTATTAGGCTATACTAACGTCTCATTTCCGAGTGCCTACACTATTGCGGATGCTAATGTGATGGAAACCCGCTATTACGATGATTACGCTTGGCAAACTGACCCCCTTTATAATTTCCAAAGTACCAATGCTTTTCATGTACAAGGTTTAACCAAGGGCATGATGACGGGTACGATTAGGCGGAATGTGGAGACCAACACGTGGCAGAAAATGGTGCTATACTACGATTATCAAGGAAAATTAATCCAAGATTTTCATTTGACCAATCGAGGGAATCTTGTTAGAAAAGACCACCAACACCGTTTCAACGGAGAATTATTGAAAACCCGCATTGAAAAGAAAAATGGCTCTACGGTACTTTCAAGCAAGATTTTTAGTTATGATTTTGACCATTTGGGCAGAAAAGCAAAGTTCAAACATAGTTTGGGAGGGAATGAAAAAACGATTGCCAAATATGAATACGACCAGATTGGGCGGCTCAATCAAAAATTGCTGATTCCATTGTATAAAAAATTCACGATTGGCGGTGGACCTTGGTTTGACCCTAAAACGTGGGACTTTGGGGGAATTCCTAATCAAAACGATGATGTGAGCATTGAACCTGGGCATACCGTAACCATTGCCACGGGGACAATTGCCAATGCCGCTAATTTGACCCTAAAAAATGGGGCTAAATTACTGAATTTAGGCAGACTGAATTTAGGGGGATTGAATGGGAAAATTAATAATTTTGCTTCCATTGCCGAATCTGGTTATATCAAAAGTATTCAGACATTAAATTACAAATATCATATCAGAGGCGGACTTAGAGGTCTAAATCTCGATGCCAGTAATAATTTGACGGATAATTTATTTTCGTATCGTCTGGATTACGAAGATGATGGAACGCTGTTTGATGGCAACATCCGAACCCAATACTGGAAGAGTAATATTGACGGGAAACAAAGAGCGTTTAGTTACACCTACGATGGAGCAAGTCGTTTAATATCAGCTCCTTACGCCAGCACACAAGCGGGAGAAGACTATGCGTTAAACAATGTAAATTACGATGCAAACGGGAATATTACAAATCTTTCGAGGAATGGTTTGAAATCCAATAGTACCTTTGGTTTAATTGATAACCTAAATTATTCGTACAATACCACTTCCAACAAAATCTTAAAAGTAGATGATGCCAGTAGCGAAATAGCAAGTTTCCGAGACGTTACAGGTAATGATTATGATTATTGGTTAGACGGCTCTTTGAAAAAGGATAATAATAAGGACATTACCCAAATTGACTACAATTATTTGAAACTACCCAAGCAAATAACTTTGACGGGCGGACGTTGGATAAGGTATGAATACGATGCCAGTGGAACGAAGTTGAAAAAGACTCTCAGCACAGGCAAAGTATTTGATTATGAGGAAGATGAGATTTATGAAGACGGGATTTTGTATCAAACAAGCCACGATGAGGGGCGGATTGTAGATGGAATTTATGAGTATAATATTACTGACCATTTGGGGAATACAAGGGTAAGTTTCAGAGATTTTGGAGGCGTAGCCCAAGCAACGCAAGTGAATCACGTAGGGGCATGGGGTGAGCCGTTGCCGAGTTTAAGCCTTGTAAATACGCCTAAAATCAACAACTTTACCCTCTCTACTTATGAAAAAGAAAACGATTTTGGGATTGGTGTGTTTGATGCTCATGCAAGAGTTTTTGACCCCGTAACCCCACGTTTTTGGTCACAAGATATTATGAGTGAAAAGCATTTTGACTTAACTCCATATAGTTTTGTTAAGAATAACCCCGTAATGTTTGTTGATTTAGATGGAAATGATTGGTTTTATTATTCACGGAATGGACAAGACCCAACATGGAACTGGCAAGAGGGTAATAAGTATGATACCAAAATAAAGGATTCTAATGGTAAAAATGTGATTTTGACAGGAGTAAGCACGGTTGTTGTTTTTGATGGTTCAAGGTTTGAAAAATTAGGAGATGGAGGAAAGGTGAACAGTGACAATGCTATAACTGCAAATGTAACCGTATATGGACCCAATGGAAGAGATGATATTCATCGTTTCAAAGGATTTACAATGTCTTCCGATGCGGTTAAGTTTGGAGCGATTGATGAAGGTATGTACAATGGCAATTATGATGAAACAGGTAAGAGTGGAGCATTAAAATCTAATTGGGCAGTAGAGGCAAGAGGAAGAGTTCGAATGATGGATGGTAGAACAAATCCATACGCACCTAATCAGAAAGATGAGAAAGGTGAAGGGTATAAAGATGGAATCTTCATACATACTTCTAATTCAAATGGTTTTGCTGGTACTATACATGGAGGGAAAAGTGGCATATCGGTAGGCTGTTTACTTATTACTCCTGATGATTGGAAAAATTTCAATAATGCGATGTCGGGTGTATCAAGCTTTAAAGTTCAAATTATTAGACAGGCATTACCTGCACAAGATAACGGATTTTTTAATTCAAACATTTTAAAACCAGCAATTAAACCACCACTTTTACAGAGAAAAGTGGACTAATCATAAGACAATGATAAATTATAAAATTACCTTTCTATTTATTATCATATTTTGTACCTTAAACCTTAAAGCACAAAATATGATATTAGCCGGAAAGCAATCAAGATGATGGTGTATCATTTTGCAAACTTGATGCAGGAAAAATCACGGTTAAAGTAAAAGTTCCAATAAAGAAACCTAAGTACATTCTTTATTGGGGGACTGATGGTAACAATGTTTATGCAACCGATGGCAATAATATTTATTTTGTAGATTTTGCAAATCACAAAACAACTATTATTCATATATCAAAAGAATGGATTAATAATTTTTTTGTAAGAAATCGACATATTTATTTCACTGTTACATCTAATCCAAATATAGATGAAAATGAGGGGAGATATATTATCAAAAAGCATACGATTACTGTACTTAACTGTAATAATAAGGCTATTTTAAAGCAAATTATTGTTCCTTTCAACTGTAATATTATTGGTTTGTCGGTATCTCCCAATGAGGATAAGATTATATTCGTAAATACTCTTAATATTGAAAATACTAAAAAAACCAGTTATGAATTAGTCGGATTTGATACAATAAAAAGAAAAAAAGAAATTTATGATAAAACATATTATTATAAAAACCAGTGGTTCGTAGAAGCCATTTCTTATAATTCTATATCATGGTTTGACAACAATAATTTTTATTATCTAAAAAAGATGGAGAAGGGTATAAATAAGGGTGTTTATTTATACGATTTAAGTAAAAATACTTCAAAAATAATTTTCCCTGAATTGCCGCAGAGGGATATAAATTGGTTTATTTGGGATAATAATTCAATAATTTATTCAAATAGGCAAAAAATCATTTCGTTTAATGGAAAGAATGAGAAAATAATTTATAAACATAATTTTTCTGTGCTTGAAGGGGCTAAATAAAAAATGATGAAAAAAATCGTACTATCATTACATTGATTTGGTATCATTTGACGAATTTAATACTCAAAAAAAATTATAAACACCGCCCATGAAAACCTATCAATGCAACCACAAAACCGACAGATTATTACTCAATAAACGGACGAAATCATACATACCCATCAGTATTATAATTTTGTTGAAAGGTCAAGCCAATTATACTATCTTTGTGTTATCCGATGGAAGAGAGAAAGTAGTACCGCATACGTTGAAATATTTTGAAGAATACTTATCAAGCTTTGGTTTCCAGCGAGTTCATAGAGCCAGTATGATTAACCCAAAATATGTGGAAGAATACGCAATGGAATTAGGCATTTTGACGATGAATAATGGTATGCAAATTAAAGTATCACGAAGGCGAAAAGATAATTGTCAGATAGAAAAACAAAAAATATTCCTTAATTAAGATTAAGGACGAAGAAAAATAGGTGTAGAACTATTAATTAAGATTGCCCCAATGGTTTCCGTTGGGGCAACTTTTTTGTTATATATTATTCCCATTTGTAAACATAAAAACTTAAAAGTGTTGCTTTTTCGTCTTCACAATAGGGAAATAAAATAAACTCACGGGAAAAAAATAGAGCAAAACCCTATCCATTTTAAAGACTAAGAAGTCTCACAGGCATAGAGGAAAATAGATAAAATGATTTTGATTTCTGGTAATTTTTGTTAAGTTTACCATTCATACATATTTACAAAGGGGTTACTTAGTTGTAAAATTTGGTCAAGAACCGCCATTATTAAATCTGAAAATCATTTCCGTCAAGATGAAAACAAAACAAAAAATAATTGCCAAGACAGCAACCCTTGAATTATATGATTTATCGAAATATGCTTTCATGAACTTGTCCTTAGTGGATATGGAAGGGGAAGAATGGCGAGACATACCGCAGTTAAATGGACATTACTTGATTTCTAATTATTCACGAATCAAATCTCTCCCTCGCCTTATTCAATTTATTTCAAGAGGTCGTACAGTTTCCCGATATACCAAAGAAAGGATAATTTCCCAACAATTAAGGGGTACTCATAATGAATATACGAAGCAATACTATTTTAGTTTACAAGTTCTTTTGTCTTACGAAGGACAGGCATATCGTTTTCTTGTTCACCGATTAATGTATGAATTATACGTTGGGAGTTTAGATTTTGAAACCGATGAACTCAGGATAATTCATAAAGACGGGGATAATCTTAATAATGTGGTAGAAAATTTAGAGAGCAGTAATGGAACAACCATTTTTTACAAGAGCCTAAATAATAACACAAGACCTTCTAAGCCTACAAAACCTGATAAGATATATAACCAAATTGGGGTTTTTCAATTCAATTTAGCAGGGAATTTAATTCAACACTTTCCGAGTGTAACCGAAGCCGCCAAAGCCTTTAATACCAAGGTTGTTACCTTAAAACCCGTATTGAGTAAGCGACAAAAACAGTATAAAGGCTTTGTATTTCGTTACGAAACTGATACTTATGATGGAGAATATGCCGATTATAGTAAATCTAAACAAGTAAGTCAATATACCGTAGAAGGTGTTTTAATTAAAACTTACGAAACCCTTAAACAAGCCTTTTTAGAAACAGGCACTTCACAATCAGAAATTTCATTGAGTGCCTTATACAAGAAAAAATATGCTAATGGTTTTGTATGGCGTTATGAAGGAGATAACTATGCAGGTGATTTTATCCGCAAGAGTCAAAAAGAAATTGTCCATCAATACGACAAAAAGGGTGATTTTTTGGGAGAATTTGAAAGCATATCAGAAGCCGCCAAGTCCGTTAATTTGACCACAGCTTCAATCTTCGCTTGTGTTAGTGGAGCAGTAAAAACCAGTGGTGGTTACGTTTGGCGTTATAAAGACCAGCCCTATCATGGGGAACACAAAGAATTGGTCAAAGGACGTGCCGTTACCCAATTAGATACCGAAGGCAATATTTTGGCAACGTTTAAAACTATTTTAGATGCTTGTATAGCAACAGGAGTAGCAGAAACAAGTCTCCGTAGAAGTTATCATGGTACAAGACCCACCGCAGGAGGTTATGTATGGCGACCATCAACCGAAGCAGAAATATCAAAAATACTGACAAAAGCACCCTCTAATACAATAAAAATTCGTTCTGATGCTATTGCGGTGTGCCAATACACCAAAGAAGGAGAAAAGATAGCAACTTTTTGTTCAATAGTTGAAGCCGCAAAATCCACGGGAGTAGGAAAAGATACTATTAGAAGATTTACTAAAAATCCTAAACACGTTAATGGGAAATACATATGGCGTAAAGAAGGGGATATTTATCAAGGAGAATTAAAAGATACTTTTTTAAAAAGTGAATCAAGAACCATTACACAATATGATTTGGAAGGTAATAAAATAGCCGTGTTTCCGAGTGGTTACGCTGCCAGAAAAGCCTTGGGTGTCAGCTCTTCCCATTCTTCCATCTTTTCAGTTTTAAATGGAGAGTCAAAAAGTGCTAATGGATTCATTTGGCGATTTGGCGATGGACCCGATAAAATACCGATTGCAGAAAAAATCAATGCCCGAAGAAAGGCAGTAAGTTGTTATGATTTATCAGGAAACAAAAAAGGCTATTATCAAAGTTTGGTTGAAGCCGCCCGAGAAACTAACATATCCTATATAAGTATTTCTTATGCAGCCAATCGTAAAGTCAAAACAGCATCCAAGCACGTTTGGATTTATGGGGACGGGATTGATAAAATTGATGT
>JAXHOK010000006.1:0-416077 GCA_034519515.1 Arcicella sp. | reverse complement strand
TTGGATTCAATGTTCCGACTACGCTTGCTCTCGCTGATGCCGCTGTCTCACAACCCGTTGTGCTGTTCTTGCAGCCTACAAAATAAGTTGTTGTCGCACTAATCGTTGGTGAATAGGCACTGCCTGCAAATAAAAATACTGAACTCGCTGTGTTGCCATTGTACCAACTGAGCGATTGCGCCCGTTGCACAAGTGGCAGTCAAATTCACAACCCCTGGCTGACAAATCGCATCCCCTTTCAAGTTGGCACTCGTGGGGGCAGTTGGAATGGGGTTACTGTGATTGTTACTTTCGCACGATTCCCTCCCTGCCGTCTCACAACCCGTTGCCGTATTTTTACAGCCTACAAAGTAATCCGTAGTTACCGCTGGACTTACCGTTAAGTTGGTAAATAATACCCCTGCAGCTCGTGTACCATTGTGGCGTTTCTCCTGCTGAACAAGTTGCTGTCAAAGTCGTGCTTTCTACGCCCACACAGATACTTGGATCTGTACTGCTTCCTGCATTCGTTGGTGCATTCGGAATTCCATTTACCGTGATGTTTACACTGGCTCTGTTGGCTGGTAAAGTCTCGCAGCCCGTTGAATTCCTACAACCTACTCTATACGTTACTGTCCCGACTGGACTTGGGGTTACCGTTAAACTGGTTAAAGCTACCCGCACTGGTGTACCACTGTGCCGTTTCTCCCGCTCCACAACTCGCACTCAATACTACGCTCTCACCAATACATATCGCTGATTTACTGCTAGTTGCATTCGTGGGGGCGGGTGGGTATGGTAATACTACTACGCTTACTTTCGCTCTTGAATTGGGTAAAGTCTCACACAAGGTTGTGTTGTCTTTACAGCCTACATAATAATTGTAGGTGCCTGCGGATGTTTGCGTATAAGTTAAATTCGTGAAAATTACGCCTGATGCTGTATTTGTGGTGTACCACTGAACGCTTTGGTTCGTTCCACAACTCGCACTTAATGTATAGGTTTCGTTGATACATACAATCCCTTTGCTCGCTTGGGCATTCGCTGGGGCGGGTAAGTTTGGATTCAATGTTCCGACTACGCTTGCTCTCGCTGATGCCGCTGTTTCACAGCCCGTTGTGCTGTTCTTGCATCCTACAAAATAGGTTGTTGTCGCACTAATCGTTGGTGAATAGGCACTGCCTGCAAATAAAAATACTGAACTCGCTGTGTTGCCATTGTACCACTGAGCGATTGCGCCCGTTGCACAAGTGGCAGTCAAATTCACAACCCCTGGCTGACAAATCGCATCCCCTTTCAAGTTGGCACTCGTGGGGGCAGTTGGAATGGGGGTTACTGTTATCGTTACTTTCGCACGATTCCCTCCTGCCGTCTCACAACCCGTTGCCGTATTTTTACAGCCTACAAAGTAATCCGTAGTTACCGCTGGACTTACCGTTAAGTTGGTAAATAATACCCCTGCCGCTGTGTACCATTGTGGGGTCTCGCCTGCTGAACAAGTTGCTGTCAATATCGCACTCTCTACGCCCACACAAATACTTGGATTATTGCTTCCTGCATTTGTTGGTGCCGTTGGAATTCCATTTACCGTGATGTTTACACTGGCTCTGTTGGCTGGTAAAGTCTCGCAGCCCGTTGAATTCTCTACAACCTACTCTATACGTTACGGTCCCGACTGGACTTGGGGTTACCGTTAAACTGGTTAAAGCTACCCCGGCACTGGTGTACCACTGTGCCGTTTCTCCCGCTCCACAACTCGCACTCAATACTACGCTCTCACCAATACATATCGCTGATTTACTGCTAGTTGCATTCGTGGGGGCGGGTGGGTATGGTAATACTACTACGCTTACTTTCGCTCTTGAATTGGGTAAAGTCTCACACAAGGTTGTGTTGTCTTTACAGCCTACATAATAATTGTAGGTGCCTGCGGATGTTTGCGTATAAGTTAAATTCGTGAAAATTACGCCTGATGCTGTATTTGTGGTGTACCACTGAACGCTTTGGTTCGTTCCACAACTCGCACTTAATGTATAGGTTTCGTTGATACATACAATCCCTTTGCTCGCTTGGGCATTCGCTGGGGCTGGCAAATTTGGATTCAATGTTCCGACTACGCTTGCTCTCGCTGATGCCGCTGTCTCACAACCCGTTGTGCTGTTCTTACAGCCTACAAAATAGGTTGTTGTCGCACTAATCGTTGGTGAATAGGCACTGCCTGCAAATAAAAATACTGAACTCGCTGTGTTGCCATTGTACCACTGAGCGATTGCGCCCGTGCCACAAGTGGCAGTCAAATTCACAACCCCTGGCTGACAAATCGCATCCCCTTTCAAGTTGGCACTCGTGGGGGCAGTTGGAATGGGGGTTACTGTTATCGTTACTTTCGCACGATTCCCTCCTGCCGTCTCACAACCCGTTGCCGTATTTTTACAGCCTACAAAGTAATCCGTAGTTACCGCTGGACTTACCGTTAAGTTGGTAAATAATACCCCTGCCGCTGTGTACCATTGTGGGGTCTCGCCTGCTGAACAAGTTGCTGTCAATATCGCACTCTCTACGCCCACACAAATACTTGGATTATTGCTTCCTGCATTTGTTGGTGCATTCGGAATTCCATTTACCGTGATGTTTACGCTCGCTCTGTTGGCTGGTAAAGTCTCGCATCCCGTTGAATTCTTACAACCTACTCTATACGTTACTGTCCCGACTGGACTTGGGGTTACTGTTAAACTGGTTAAAGCTACCCCGGCACTGGTGTACCACTGTGCCGTTTCTCCCGCTCCACAACTCGCACTCAATACTACGCTCTCACCAATACATATCGCTGATTTACTGCTAGTTGCATTCGTGGGGGCGGGTGGGTATGGTAATACTACTACGCTTACTTTCGCTCTTGAATTGGGTAAAGTCTCACACAAGGTTGTGTTGTCTTTACAGCCTACATAATAATTGTAGGTGCCTGCGGATGTTTGCGTATAAGTTAAATTCGTGAAAATTACGCCTGATGCTGTATTTGTGGTGTACCACTGAACGCTTTGGTTCGTTCCACAACTCGCACTTAATGTATAGGTTTCGTTGATACATACAATCCCTTTGCTCGCTTGGGCATTCGCTGGGGCGGGTAAGTTTGGATTCAATGTTCCGACTACGCTTGCTCTCGCTGATGCCGCTGTCTCACAACCCGTTGTGCTGTTCTTACAGCCTACAAAATAGGTTGTTGTCGCACTAATCGTTGGTGAATAGGCACTGCCTGCAAATAAAAATACTGAACTCGCTGTATTGCCATTGTACCACTGAGCGATTGCGCCCAAGCCACAAGTGGCAGTCAAATTCACAACCCCTGGCTGACAAATCGCATCCCCTTTCAAGTTGGCACTCGTGGGGGCAGTTGGAATGGGGGTTACTGTTATCGTTACTTTCGCACGATTCCCTCCTGCCGTCTCACAACCCGTTGCCGTATTTTTACAGCCTACAAAGTAATCCGTAGTTACCGCTGGACTTACCGTTAAGTTGGTAAATAATACCCCTGCCGCTGTGTACCATTGTGGGGTCTCGCCTGCTGAACAAGTTGCTGTCAATATCGCACTCTCTACGCCCACACAAATACTTGGATTATTGCTTCCTGCATTTGTTGGTGCCGTTGGAATTCCATTTACCGTGATGTTTACACTGGCTCTGTTGGCTGGTAAAGTCTCGCAGCCCGTTGAATTTCTACAACCTACTCTATACGTTACTGTCCCGACTGGACTTGGGGTTACCGTTAAACTGGTTAAAGCTACCCCGGCACTGGTGTACCACTGTGCCGTTTCTCCCGCTCCACAACTCGCACTCAATACTACGCTCTCACCAATACATATCGCTGATTTACTGCTAGTTGCATTCGTGGGGGCGGGTGGGTATGGTAATACTACTACGCTTACTTTCGCTCTTGAATTGGGTAAAGTCTCACACAAGGTTGTGTTGTCTTTACAGCCTACATAATAATTGTAGGTGCCTGCGGATGTTTGCGTATAAGTTAAATTCGTGAAAATTACGCCTGATGCTGTATTTGTGGTGTACCACTGAACGCTTTGGTTCGTTCCACAACTCGCACTTAATGTATAGGTTTCGTTGATACATACAATCCCTTTGCTCGCTTGGGCATTCGCTGGGGCGGGTAAATTTGGATTCAATGTTCCGACTACGCTTGCTCTCGCTGATGCCGCTGTCTCACAACCCGTTGTGCTGTTCTTGCATCCTACAAAATAGGTTGTTGTCGCACTAATCGTTGGTGAATAGGCACTGCCTGCAAATAAAAATACTGAACTCGCTGTATTGCCATTGTACCACTGAGCGATTGCGCCCAAGCCACAAGTGGCAGTCAAATTCACAACCCCTGGCTGACAAATCGCATCCCCTTTCAAGTTGGCACTCGTGGGGGCAGTTGGAATGGGGGTTACTGTTATCGTTACTTTCGCACGATTCCCTCCTGCCGTCTCACAACCCGTTGCCGTATTTTTACAGCCTACAAAGTAATCCGTAGTTACCGCTGGACTTACCGTTAAGTTGGTAAATAATACCCCTGCCGCTGTGTACCATTGTGGGGTCTCGCCTGCTGAACAAGTTGCTGTCAATATCGCACTCTCTACGCCCACACAAATACTTGGATTATTGCTTCCTGCATTTGTTGGTGCCGTTGGAATTCCATTTACCGTGATGTTTACGCTCGCTCTGTTGGCTGGTAAAGTCTCGCATCCCGTTGAATTCTTACAACCTACTCTATACGTTACGGTCCCGACTGGACTTGGGGTTACTGTTAAACTGGTTAAAGCTACTCCGGCACTGGTGTACCACTGTGCCGTTTCTCCCGCTCCACAACTCGCACTCAATACTACGCTCTCACCAATACATATCGCTGATTTACTGCTAGTTGCATTCGTGGGGGCGGGTGGGTATGGTAATACTACTACGCTTACTTTCGCTCTTGAATTGGGTAAAGTCTCACACAAGGTTGTGTTGTCTTTACAGCCTACATAATAATTGTAGGTGCCTGCGGATGTTTGCGTATAAGTTAAATTCGTGAAAATTACGCCTGATGCTGTATTTGTGGTGTACCACTGAACGCTTTGGTTCGTTCCACAACTCGCACTTAATGTATAGGTTTCGTTGATACATACAATCCCTTTGCTCGCTTGGGCATTCGCTGGGGCGGGTAAGTTTGGATTCAATGTTCCGACTACGCTTGCTCTCGCTGATGCCGCTGTCTCACAACCCGTTGTGCTGTTCTTACAGCCTACAAAATAGGTTGTTGTCGCACTAATCGTTGGTGAATAGGCACTGCCTGCAAATAAAAATACTGAACTCGCTGTGTTGCCATTGTACCACTGAGCGATTGCGCCCGTTGCACAAGTGGCAGTCAAATTCACAACCCCTGGCTGACAAATCGCATCGCCTTTCAAGTTGGCACTCGTGGGGGCAGTTGGAATGGGATTAACCGTTACACTTGCTGCCGCTGATACTGGACTCGTACAATTATTTGCCGTACAAGTAACTGTGTAATTAATTGTTCCAGCAACATTCGTTGGTGCTGAAATTGAAGCAGTTGTTGCTCCATTCGACCATAAATATGTTCCTGCACAAGCCGATGCTGTCAAGGTTGCTGAACCACCAATACATACTGATGCACCGCCTCCCGTAACTGTAAGTCGTGATGGAATTGGATTTACTGTTACTGTAAATCCATTTGATACTGCACTTGGACAGTTATTTACCGAACAAGTAACTGTGTATGTCGTTGTCGTTGTTGGATTTACTGTTATTGAACTGGTCGTTGCTCCGTTAGACCATAATACACTTCCTGCACAGCCATTGGCTACTAAGGTCGTTGAACTTCCATTACAAATCGTGGCACTACTACCACTTCCTAATGAAATAGTTGGAGTAGCTGGCGTGGCATTTACTGTTACCGTTGCATTGGCTGATGCTGGACTTTGACAATTATTTACCGTACAAGTAACTGTATAAGTTGTTGTTGCTGATGGAGTTACCGTAATGGCATTTGTCGTTGCTCCTGTGTTCCATTTGTAACCACTTGTGTTTGAACAACCCGATGCCGTCAATGTGGCTGAACCGCCTGGACAGATTGAAACGCCTCCACCCGATACGGTTGGGGCATTTGGAATTGGATTAACCGTTATGGTGAACCCTGCCGAAGCTGGACTTGCACAAGTAATTGGACTCGTTACTGTACAAGTAGCTGTATAAGTTGTTGTTGTTGAAGGTGTTACCGTAATACTGTTTGACGTAGCACCTGTTGACCACAAGAGATTCCCTGTACTACATGAGGCATTCAAAGTGGCTGATATGCCATTACAAACTGTTGAGCTACTACCTGAACCTAACGTAATTGTGGGAGCTGAAGGTGTATTTACAACCGTTGCCGTTACCAAAGAACGATTCGCTCCCGCAGTTTCGCAACCCGAAGTATTGTTCTTACATCCTACATAATAATTAGTTGTTACTCCTATGATTGGAGAATATGCTGCTCCTGTTGATAAAACTGCCGTTGAAGCCGTTGAAGAATACCAAACTGGTGTTGTTCCCGTGGCACAAACTGCACTCATTGAAACCGTTGCAGAGCCGCCAACAGCACAAGCCGTACCTCCCAAAACTGAACTTGGAGGGGCTGGAATTGGGCTAACGGTTACTATATACGCAACGAACGGACGACAGTTTGGATTCAAACTTGCATTCGGCACTGGCTTCAAGCACGCATACACATAGTATGTGCCTGCGGTGGTTGGAAAGTTTGTAATATTACCAGTTAAAGTCCCATCTATTAAACTGACCGTTGATGGCGAAGTTGTAAGTATTGTCTTTGGGTCAGTTGAAGTATATGGATTTGCTTGTGCCGTTGCAAAAGAAATCCATTCAATAGTCGTGGCATTGGGCAAAGGTTGTGAACCAACATTACTTGCCGACAATGACAATGACAATGACCCACCAGCACAAATTTTGGGATGTCCATTAGCAGGTTGAGGATTACTCAACGTAGGACAATTAGGAGAGAAACCAACATCATACGTGTGATTACTTTCACCGTAAATACCTGTGGTTAAATTAATTACGGCAAAACCACTTACGATTGTTCCGTCTCCGTCACTATCAGCAATATCATTACCTCCTGCATCTTTTGGTGACAGAAAAGTATTACCAACTTGATTGGTGGCTACTCTTATCTGATATGCCGTGCCAGGCAATAATCCATTTGTTACATTGGCATCATTGAAATAATATTCACCTGCCGTGTTTGTAGAAGTGGATGCTATTTGTGTACCGTTTCTAAATAATAAAACGGTAATACTTCCAATACCTGGTTCGTTGGCATCTTGAACACCATCTTGATCGAAATCTCTCCAAATACGGTTTCCAATTTCCAAAGGAGCTAATGAACAGAAAATCTCCATATCTCCCAAACCAGAGGCTTTACCAAATGTTCCAGGATTATTACCTGCATAAAGTTTATAGTCTCCCGTTGGAACTGGGCGAGAACCATATCCTAATCTGTATCCAGAAACATTATTCCAAGCAATCGGTGCCCCTGTATAAAGGTAGTCACCTGTTTGGTTATTAAATCTTCTTATTCCACCCGAATAGAAAATATTAACAGGTCCAGCAATGGTACTCATTACTTCACCCGAACCAGGAAGCATCAATAAACCTCCCATAGTAGGTTCATCATGATCGATGGTTAAATCACCGAAGTAATATTCTCCACCACCAGGTCCGCCACCTTTATTAGCTCCTGAGGTTGTTCTGCCACTGGCAGTACCGTTGTTTTCGATTGTCCACGTACTTCCACTTTTTGTGGCACGCATTACGTCTCCTTCAACACGACCCGTTTCTGTACTGATTGCTGAAATTGATATATCATCTATTCCAAAATCATTTCCCACCCCGCCAACACTTGCATTGGTATTTCCATTAACAATACCGATGACTGCTGATGTAATAGGGTTATTTCCTGCATACCAATCAACTGAGTATTTTACCCAGTTACAAGTTGCAGAAGTTACAGGGGCAATATCTCCTCCGCCCCATACTCTGTTACCATTAACGGTGAAATACAATTGGGATAAATTATTTGGATTAATAGCCGTTGCCCAAAAAGTCAATCGGTAAGTTGTATATCGATTGACCCCAACTGTTTGATACCAAACTCTACTATTTGCAGCGGCAGGACCATTACCAACCAAAAAATTTCCAGAACCTCCACGACCCGTACAGGCGGAAGCACCAGTAGTAAATGTGCTTGAATTGGTGGTTACCGCATATCCAGTCGTTGCAGCATAATCAGAACTAAATCCTGAATTACCACTGTTAAATGAACCATTAGTAACACTGTTGGGTAGTGCATCAAAAGGTGGATAATTTGCATTTCCTAATTGATGAGAAAAACGGTCAGCAAAACCTAAAATCATTGATCCATCCGTATCAAACTCAATATCTGAAAGAATTGGTTGTGGATAGGTTTCACTCCTATTTTGATTTAATTGAGCGTAATTATTAACCCAAGGTCTCCAAATAGCATAACTTACTGCACTACTATTTGCTAAACCTCTATCAAAATTCAATTGAAATGATGTCAGAGCAGTAGTGAAAGTTGAACCGTTTAATTCATAAACTGTTGCCTTCAAAGCATCTGAACTTAATGTTCTTGAGTCAAAACCTGCTTGACCATACAATGCACCAGGCGTTGATGGTTGATTACTTTGTGCAGTACAAATTACCCCAACATATAACTTGCCTCTATAAAATTTTAAGCCAAAAGGTACATAATCATTGCTACCCAAACAAGCTGGGTTTGGCACCGCATAGGAAGTGATTAAAGTTGGAGAAAGGGGATTAGTTACATTTAAAACATAAATCTTTTTATCAAATAAGTTTGTGATGTATAAAGTATTACCATCGGTTGATAATTCACAATCTCCGAAAGACATTTTACCAACTGCATCAAAAACAGCATTACCACCATCATCAGTTGGTTGAGTTTTATCAGCCGAAAAATTACGACTTGGTTCAGTTCCAGCATTGATTCCTAAAAGTGATTGTAGGTTAATTCCAGTAACTGTACCCAGTCCATTAGCATCCGCATTTTGAACTACATATAAACCCGCAATTCCTTGTGGACCAAAACCTGAGTGACGTTTCATAAACGCCGTGGCAAACAAAGTTTTATTGTACTTATTATATGCCATACCCCAAACTGATCCAATCTTATTGTAAGAAGCCAGTAGATTTGGTGCATTACCTGCTGTTTCTTTATCTCCTGTTCTGTTGTATGGAAAGGAAACTAAGGCATCTTCTAAACCAGCCCCATTTGTACCAAGTGCATTAAAATTACCATTCGCATAACATGGTACCGCTACCTTTGGCTGAACACCATTCTTCGCACAAAAATCATCAGGGTGGTTTACACCGTAATCAACATTACAGGCATTTGCCGTAACAAACTGAACACTGGTAGAACTACTCGACCCGTCTGGACCCGATACATACCCTGCTGGCAAACCTGAAAATTCAACTCTCACCTGACCCGTAACTCCCGTAATGGCATAGGTTCCGTTTGCTCCCGAGGTGGCAGTTGTACCCACTTGGGCGTTTGCCGAATTAAAGGCTTTCACCGTTACACCCGCCAATCCAATATCGTGAGTATCTCTCACCCCGTTGAGGTTGAAGTCTCTGAAAACCGTTCCAGCCACGCCCGTACATTGTGCATGAGCAACCTGGGAATTGATTGTCAGTAAACCAGCCAAAACGACGATAAGGCTTCTACCAATGATAGAAGCCTGACCACCGTCAAGGTAAACCCTACTGCCCGTAACCAAGTCTAAATAGTTACAATACTTCTTTAAACTGTTAAACACATCGTCAAAGGACGAAACTCGTCTTTTGACTGTCTTTGACAAGCTCAAAAAAATACCATAAAAACCCCACAAAAAATTTCTTGTCGAAATGTTCTTAAAAAGGTTGGCACGGTTGTTGCGAACGGTGTTCGCTTCCGATTTTTTTACAGTTTCTGACTGTTCTGAATTGGAAACTACACTCTCATAGAATGAAAGCATTGCTGCAGTAAAGTTTTTCATAATAGAAACTTTATTGATTTTTATTGGGCGGATTGTTGGGTAAATATTTTCAAGTAATCACAAAACATGATTACCACGAACATTTCAAAATAATCGTTAAGGGGCGTATGTAAGAACACCGAAAGGACAAAGGAGTATCAGAAGCAGAGAAAATTAGAAATTTTCAAAGCAGACATGAGATACCCTGAACCTCAGGATAGCGGATACAAACGGTTTAACGTGTGTTGTTGTAAGGAAATTTAAGATTGTGAATGGTCAAAAGTGGCGGCGACCAATCAAATTGCCCTAAATCATTGAGTATAAGATTGAAAATTGAAGTAAGGACACTTCAAGCAGCGACCAGAATAGTTTGTCCTCTCTTGTTTTCACCCAATAATTCGGGTTATCACATGAAAATCATTCAGCTCACAAGGGCGGCGGAGCGAATGGTAAAATTCGTCTCAATATCTCATTTAGCGGAAATATTGGCGAATAACGAATTTTAAGTTTGACTACTTGGCTTTTAAATTAGGGATCTGTGGCTCTTCGTTCTCTTTATCATTAAGGCGAAAAATTGATAAATGATGAAAACGAAATCCGAGTTGAGATCCAAAATAAGATGATTTATTTGGAATAAACAAAACATTTTACATTTATTTTTTAAGCTAATATTCATTCGGCGGTCGATTGAGTATTACATGAGTGATATTGCCAAAATCGTGCCAAATTTTACAGGAAAGGGCATTTTTATTTTTTTATTAAATTTTTTGGAGTAATTTTTGTACACTTTTAAATAGCTAAAAACCAAAGATTTAGGGGTAAATTTGTATTAAGTATTAGGTATTAAGTATCAAGAAAAATATCGAAATTAATTCCTTTCAAGACCCATAATGAAAATGATGACAAAACAAATATTCCTTTTTTCTCAAATAATATTCTCCGTAATCCTCGGGAATATTCAAAATAGCTTCGCCCAAAAGGTGGTTTATAAAAACACCGCAGAAATTGATGCAAATATTCCCAAGAATTATGTTCGATTATTGAATACACTTATCATGAAATCGGGAATTGCCCCCACCAATGCTGCAAGAATGCACGGGTATGTGGGGCTGGCTTTGTATGAATCTGCGGTGACAGGTTCGCCCAATTATCGTTCGATGGCAAAACAATTGGACGGTTTCAACTCGCCTCCCTCCTCTCCTACTCCCAATTTACTGTGGGATGTGGTGGCTGACGAAGCCATGCACGCCGTTTCGGATAGCCTTTTTTCGTACTACTACAATACATTAGCAGATTATAATTACATCAGAAAATCATTAGACACTTTACAAAACAGTCATAAAATCCGTTTCCAAAAAAAATATAAAGACCTAAAACTCATGGCAAAGTCGGTTCAGCATGGTCGGGCGACGGCTGCATACGTATATGCTTACTCAAAAACTGACGGTGGACATCGGGCAAGTATGGAAGAAACCGTGACAAAAGATTATGCTCATTTTGAAAGCCCAACAGGTACTTACTGGGACGACCGCAAGACCAAAGCAGGGATTTCTACTCAACCTACTTGGGGTAACAACCGTACTTTTTTACCAAATATTGCCGCTCAAACTCGTCCAGCCGACCCAATTCCATACTCGACTGAACCTAATTCAGATTTTTATAAACAAGCGATGGAATGTTATGAAATCTCTCGGGAATTGACTTTTGAGCAAAGATTAATTGCTGAATATTGGCGAGACGATGCCCTTTCTACTTACACACCAGGCGGACACACGATTCATATTTTGGTGAATGCCCTCGAAAAAGAGAAGGCTTCTTTAGATAAATTTGCTTACGCTTATGCCAAAACCAGCATTGCCTTAAATGATGCTTTTATCTGTTGTTGGGCGGTAAAATATGCCACCAGTTGTATTAGACCCCTAAATTATATTCGAGATGTAATCGACAAACGTTTCAAACCCGCCTTTTTGACCCCTGCTTTTCCAGAATATACTTCTGGACACTCTACTCAATGGGGAGCGTCAGCGGAGGTTTTGAGTGATATTTTTGGAAATCAATACGCTTTTATTGACCAAACGGATTATTTGAGGGATAAATTAGTGCCTCGACAATTCAAAAGTTTTGACGAAGCCGCCCAAGAAGCATCCATGTCTCGATTGTATGCGGGCGTTCATTTTCGCCAAGCTTGTGAAGTGGGTTTGGAACAAGGGAAGCGAATTGGGCGACAGGTGAACAGGTTGAAGTGGGGGAAGTAAATTTGACTTGGAACATAAAGGTAATTTAATGGGACAAATGGACGACCAACACGAAGGTATTTTGATTTTGATACTAAAACTGAAATTTTGACGAAAAAATTGATTTGAGTACCCTCAAAAATATTTAACTGTAACAATCTGATTTTCAGTAATTTGAGTAGATATTTTTAGAGTTTGAAGCCGTTGAGAATCAGATATAATTATTTTATTCGTTATTGAGCCTTAAATACTAAATTCTTGGAAGCCCTGAAAATAGTAAAAATCTTGAATGCCTACCTAAGACCACCGAGGATTATTTTCGGTGGTCTTTATTTTTTATGGTAATAAAAACCTAAGAAAAGTTTTATATCTTTCGGAACGATGGGTAAGGACTAACCTGTGTGTTCGCCCAAATTCGTAAAAGGGCGAACACGCAGGTTCGCATTCACCCCATTCACAATTTATCAAAAATATGCCCGAAATTAAAATCGACCAAGCCACCCAAATTCGCCAAGGCGAAGAATTAAATCTTGAAGTATTGAATGATTTTTTAAAATCACAAATTACTGATTTTGAGGATATTATATCAATAAATCAATTTGCTGGGGGATATTCAAATTTAACTTATTTGATAAAAACCGTTTCACAGGAATACGTGTTACGTCGCCCGCCGTTTGGGGCAAATATTAAATCGGCTCATGATATGGGACGTGAATTTAAGGTTTTGTCTTTGCTGAAACCACATTATCCGAAAGTCCCACAACCCATAGTTTTCTGTGAAGACGAATCCATAATAGGCTGTCAGTTCTACATGATGGAGCGAATTCAGGGGGTTATTCTTAGAGGAAAAGATGCTTTAAAAATGGATATTCCAGAAGCTACGATGAGGCAACTATCTGAAAATTTGATAGATAACTTGGCAGATTTGCATTTATTGGACATTGATAAAACGGGTTTAATTAATCTCGGCAAACCCGAAGGCTACGTTCTCAGACAAGTGGAAGGTTGGATTGGGAGATACGAAAAATCGCAAACCGATGATATACCTGCAATGGTAGAAACTGCCACTTGGCTTCGGGCAAATATGCCCCTTCCGCAAGCACCTGCATTTGTACATAATGACTATAAATATGATAATATAATTTTGAATCCTGATGATTTAACGGAGGTTTTGGGCGTATTGGATTGGGAAATGTCCACCGTTGGCGACCCCTTGATGGACTTGGGAGCAAGCCTTGCTTACTGGTGTGAATCGGGCGATGGAGACTTTCTTAAATCGTTCAATATCACATGGTTAACGGGTAATTTAACCAAAAATGAAGTCGTTGAAAGATATGCTAAAAAGACAGGCAGAGATGTTTCGGATATTCTTTTTTACTACGTTTTTGGCTTGTATAAAAACATCGTGATTATGCAACAAATCTATTCACGATGGAAGGCAGGAATGACAAAGGACTCCCGTTTTGGTGGGCTGATTTTCGGGATTCATGAATTATCAAAAATGGCAGTCGGAGCAATTGGTAAAGGGCAATTGTAGGCAAAATATTGGTACCTCAACGGCAGACCGTGCAGATAACGCAGATGCTTCGCAACGCTGATTTTCGCAGATTTTTTGGGTAAGATTTTTATTACAGATTAAGTTAATTACACTGTTTAATAAGTTATTTCAACTTCCAGAAAGTAGAAGTAACTTTCGGGAAGTGAATTCCTAAGCTACTTCCCGAAAGTTACTTCTACTTTCGGGAAGTTCTCCAATCGAAGATTTTAGGGTAAAAATCATCCAGAAAACTTATTAAACAGTGTATTAATTATGTTTTCTTGATTCTGAACTTTTCAAAAGAGAACTCTCAATTCTATTCTCAAAAAAAATCTGCGAAAATCTGCGTTACCGAAGGTATCTGCGTTATCTGCACGGTTCGCCGATACGGTGCCATTAATCAGTTCCAAAACTCCGCATCCCGAATCAATGTCAAAGCAATTCCTAAGATAATTCCTGACAAAATTAAATTCCAATTATGCTTCTTTACTCGCAGAATATCTAATAGTAATGAATTGATTGTCAGGATGATAACTACAATTAATAGTTGCCCAATCTCCAAGCCCACATTGAAAGCCAGGAGCGGTTGCCAGATAGATTCTTCCTTTCCTAAAAGACTTCGTAAGTAATTTGAAAAGCCCATTCCGTGAATTAATCCAAACGCCAATGCCACGGGATAACGAAAAAATGAAGGCTTCTCGACATCCAAAGAATATTCAGCAGATTTGTGAAAAAAATTGAGAATGCACGTCAAAACGATGGTGATTGGAATTAATAATTCAATCAGTTTTGTACTATAATTGATAAGATTTAATGTGGCTAAACCGAGTGTAATAGAATGCCCGATGGTAAAAGCAGTAACCAAAATAATCACCTTGCTCCAGTCTTTCAAGCGATAAATAGCACAGAGAGCAATGACAAAAAGGATATGGTCATAGCCTTTTAAATCGGTAATGTGCTGAAAACCAAGGGGAAGATATATTTCAAAATCTGACATAACAACAATTAATATATTTAGTGTGGTTGATTTTACACAAAAATACGATATTCATCTTTATCTTTTACCATCTAAAACAGCATTATTTAAGGATAAAATAGTAATTTACACTGCGTATTTATCCGTTTTACTCACTCATTGCGGTTCGCCGCCCGTTATCATTCACTCATTGAAAATTATGAAACCCGATTATATCATTATTGGTGCAGGTTCGGCTGGTTGTGTACTGGCAAATCGTCTTTCTGAAAACCCCAAAATCAGCGTATTGTTGATTGAAGCAGGCGGCAAAGATTCCAACATGAATATCCACATTCCTGCGGCATATTCCAAACTCAATTATGACAAAAGTCTCAATTGGGATTTCTTTACCGAACCCCAAAAACACGTCAAAAATCGTAGAATGTATCAACCCCGTGGCAAGACTTTGGGCGGAAGTTCCTCTATCAATTGTATGGCGTATATCCGTGGAAATCGGGAGGATTATGACTCTTGGGAACGGATGGGCAACAGAGGTTGGGGATATGAAGCGATGTTGCCTTATTTCAAAAAATCAGAACATAACGAACAGATTTCCAATGAGTTCCATGCACAAGGAGGATTTCTAAATATTACGCACAATCGCAATATTACGCCCTTGGCAGACGCTTTTGTGCAGGCAAATGTTGAATGTGGAATCCCTGAAAATCAGGACTTTAATGGTGCTACGCAAGAAGGAGCGGGCAAATTTCAATTCACCATCAAAAATGCTAAACGCCATTCAACAGCAGCAGCTTTTTTAGTTCCCGCTTTATCAAGACCCAATCTCAGCGTTTTGACGAATACTTTAACCAAGCAATTATTGATTGAAAATGACCGAGTAATTGGCGTAGAAATTATCAAAACAAAGTCGGGAAATACCGAGAAAATTTATGCCAATCAAGAAGTAATTGTATCGGCTGGGGCGTTTCAAAGTCCACAAATATTGATGCTTTCGGGCATTGGCGATGCTGATTATTTGAAGGAGTTTGGCATAGAATCGAAAGTCGATTTGAAAGGTGTCGGACAAAATCTTTCCGACCATCTTTTTACGAATCTCAATGTTTTCTGTAATCAACGAATCACTTATAATAATGCCGAGCGTTTTCCGTGGGTGTTGGGAAATGCCTTTAAATACTTTGTCCAAAAACAAGGCCCGCTAACATCAAGTCCATTAGAAGCGTGTTCGTTTTTCAAGACTTTACCCAATCTTGATCGCCCCGATATGCAATTTCACTTTGCCCCCGTGATGGGTGAGGACATTCACGATTTGGCGAATCTCCCTAAAACAGAAGGCTTCACGATTTTACCAACCATCATTACGCCCAAAAGTAGAGGTTATGTGGGTTTACATTCTAATAAAGCCACCGATGCCCCGTTGATTGACCCTCAATATTTTTCGGATGCCAAAGGTGAAGATTTAGCCACGATGTTACGGGGCGTAAAAAAGGCAAAAGAGGTACTTTTGTCGGATGCTTTTGCCCCTTTCAGAACAGAAAATTATTTGAATTTTCCGAAAAATTCTGATACTGACGAACAACTGATTGAACACATTTTGAATCAATGCGAAACCGTTTATCACCCCTGCGGAACGTGTACGATGGGTGTGGATGAGAATGCAGTTGTTTCGCCTGAGTCCTTGAAAATCAGAGGGTTATCTGGTGTTCGAGTAGTGGATGCTTCGGTGATGCCCGTGGTTATTGCGGGAAATACTAACGCTCCAACGATTGCAGTGGCGGAGAAGGCGGCGGATTTAATATTGAATTTTTAGTATCTTTACCTTAAAAATTAACCACTAAATGAAAAGAGATGATGCTCTTTGGAAGGGACTGATTGAAGACCTTTCCGATGATTTTTTGAAATTCTTTTTCCCAAATACCGAAGATATTCTTGATTTTAATCGTAAAATATCTTTTTTGGACAAGGAATTAGAACAATTATTCCCTCAACAACAAGATGATTTCAGTCCTAAATATGTCGATAAATTGATGAAAGTTTATCTAAAATCTGGTCGGGAAGAATGGATTTTGATTCACATAGAAGTGCAGGGGAGTACGGATAAACAATTTGAGAAGCGAATGTTTACTTATTATTATCGTATTTTGGATAAGTATGACAGGGAAATTACGAGTTTAGCAATATTGACAGACAAGCGTAAAACCTTTCGCCCGAGTATGTACGAAAGAGATTTTTTAGGAGCATCAATCATTTATAAATTTAACGTTTATAAAGTTTTGGATGCTCAGATTAAAGACCTTGAAAAGAGTAACAATCCGTTTGCGTCGGTCATTGAAGTAGTTTTAACAGCTTTACAAAAAGGTAAAATTTCGGAAAATTCGCTGTACGATTTAAAGATGACACTCCTTAGAAAACTATACGCAAAGCATTTTTCGAGAGAAAAAATAACCGCACTTTTGCGATTTCTTAAACTTTATGTACGGTTTGAAAATAAAGAATTAATCAGTAAATTTGATGAAGAATTAGATAAAATCACAAACCAATCGAATACTATGGGCTTAAAAGAATTTGTACTAGACCGAGAAAGGCGGATGGCAAGGAAAGAAGGAAGAGAAGAGGGTAGAGAAGAGGGTAGAGAAGAAGGAATGAGTATTAAAGAGATAGAAGACAAAACTAATTTTTCCAAAAACCTTCTTACTCAAACTGATTTTGATGAAGAAAAAATTGCTTCATTAGTGGGCGTTGAAATTGAGTTTGTCAGACAAGTAAAATCTTCATTATCATAAACAAAAAGACCTCTGGATGATTTCAGAGGTCTTTTTATTTATTATTGATTTCCTAAACGCAGCGTAGTAGTTTGCGGTATATGCAACATTCCTCCTCGATAGGTTAAGGTTTTTGCTCGGATTATGGGGCTACTATTTTCAGTTACAGTATGCCCTGCGTTGATGAAGACATCATCCGTTGCGGTGGGAACACGGTTGCAAGACCATGTGGTAGGGTCTGACCATGAGCCTGATTTTTGGGATTCTAAACCATTACAGCAATTACTTACCAATACTGCTGGGGTTGTTGAGCATTGGGGGGCGGTGTATTTTACAACTGTACTATTGTAAGTCATCCAACCTAATTTCTCACTTATAAAAGAAAGTGAGTTTGCGTAAGCAAAAGTGTTTAATGATTTCCAAGTATTACCGCTATCAACCGTTTTAAGAAGCGTTGTATTATTATTTCCAACAATAAAACCAACTTGGGTATTTACAAATTGAATTGCTGCGAGTAACCCTACAACACCAGTTGATTGTGTTTGCCAAGTAATACCACCATCTGTTGTTCTGTAAAGTCCATCATCAGCAACAACCCATCCATTATTTGAAGTAGTAAAGACAATATCGTTCAATTTGGCAGGAATACCAAATCCTTTATTGTTAAAAACTGGGACTGAAGCCTGTGACCAATTGAGTCCATTATCAGAGGATTTTGCAATAAATCCATTTGGGTGTTGCGAACCAACAGCCCAAATGTTTGATGTATTTGGGGCAAATGCTACACTTGTAAAGGTAGGATAAAGAGCTATGTTGAAAGTGCTGGTTGCTACCCATGTATTCCCGCCATTTGATGTCGTAAAAATTGAGCCAAAGTCACCTACAATTAAACCGTTGTTTGAATCTTTAAATAACACTTTATATAAAGCATAGGGAGTAGTAATTGATGCCGCCAAAGTCCAATTGTTTCCTCCATCAATAGTTTTAACTACTAATCCTTGATTCCCCACTGCCCATCCAACCGTAGAATTTATAAATGAAATACATTTAACGGATTTAGAAGAATTATATACTTTACTCCATGTAACTCCCCCATCATTAGTTTTAAATATACCCTCATTATTCCCAACAAAACCTGTTGTTTCATTAATAAATTTCACACTTTCATTAAAACTTGAATTACCAACAAAAACAGGACTTTCTACTTTATAACTCACAAAATCATAACTCCCCGCCACACTCATGCAGTATGACGTAGTTCCATCGTTTCCTGCAATATCTCAACCTCCATCTTTCCGCTCATTGAATTGTTGAACCGCTTGATACGTTGGTTGCCGTCAGCGTTATGGGCGTGCCGTTGCATTGCAATACTCCCGAAGCGGTTACTGATGGTGTTTGTAATGCTGTTATCGTAATTTGTTGGGTTGATGAACAGGTATTTACTGTACAAGTAGCTGTGTAAGTGGCAGTTACCGTCGGCGAAACCGTTATTGAAGTTGTGGTTGCTCCACCTGTCCACGATAGCGTTCCTGAACAACCTGTGGCGGTGATGATGGCACTTTCTCCTTCACAGATGGAGGTTTTATTGGCATTTATTGTAGCTACGGCTCAGGATTAAAACTGTTACCGAAACCGCCGATGAATTTACACTCACACAACTTCCAATTGAACAAGTAACCGTATAATTTGTATTAGCAGCAGGCGACACACTTACACTCGAACCTGTAAGTCCACCCGTCCATGTGTATGTACCCGCACAGCCTGTCGCAGAAAGTGTAATACTACTTCCTTGGCAGATGGTTGAATTGGTGGGTGGGGTTATGGTTGGGGCAGCAGGGGCTTGTGGGGCGGTTAATACTGCTGGGGTTGTTGGGCATTGGGGGGTGGTGTATTTGTATAAAAAAGTAACGTATGACCACCAGCCAGTATTTTTATCAACAAAGAATAAACCATCATTATCTGTAACATTAGAATTGATAGCTTGCCATGATTGACCTCCATTAGTAGTTTTTAGCATTTTACCAGCAGTAAAACCATTTTGACTATCTACAAATTGAATACTGCTTAAATTGCCAGAAAAGCCACTTGCCTGCGATTGCCATGTATTTCCTCCATCTGTTGTTTTTAGGAATGTTCCCAAATTCCCTAAACTACCCGAAATCCAACCATTATTACTTGAAGTGAATGTAATATCACTCATAGATATTGAGGGAGAAGTAGTAATCTGAGACCAATTAGCTCCATTATTCGTGGATTTCATAAGAATGGAGCTAAATGAACTCAAAGCATAGACCACAGAACTATTCGGAACAAAAGAAATTTTGTTGAATGTTGGAACGGAAGAAGGTAAGTTTGTCCCAGAGCCTAATGACCAAGTTATACCCCCGTTATTTGTATAAAATATTTCACTAAACCCTCCAACAATAACACCATTATTAGCATCTCTAAATCTGATTCTCGTAAAATAAGAGTAGCCATTGATATTACTGACTGTCCAAGTATTGCCTCCATCCGTTGTTTTGGCGATTTTTCCATTATCACCAACAGCCCAACCAATTGTTGAATTTATGAAAGTAATACTACGAAAAACTACTCCACTTTGAATTTGTGTCCAAGAAGCTCCACCATCAATAGTTTTAAAAATACCACCACCAGATACATAAAACCCAACTTGACTATTCAAAAAGTACATCTCTTGAATAGCACCCGCATTACTGATAGAGGAACTCTCAATCCTATAACTCACAAAATCATAACTCCCCGCCACACTCGTAGAATAAGTAGTTCCCGTAGCTCCTGCAATATCAACCCCATCTTTTCGCCATTGAATATTTGAACCACTTGGCACGTTGGTCGCAGTCAGCGTTATGGGTGTGCCGTTGCATTGCAAAACTCCCAAAGCAGTTACACTTGGTGTTTGAAGTGGTGTTATCGTAACTTGCTGGGTTGATGAACAAGTATTCACCGTACAAGTAGCTGTATAAGTGGTAGTTACCGTTGGCGAAACCGTTATGGAACTTGTGGTTGCTCCACCCGTCCACGATAATGTTCCTGTGCAATTTGTGGCAGTAATAATTGCACTTTCTCCTCCGCAGATAGAGGTTTTATCGGCACTTATGGTAAATATTGGGGCGGGTAAAACCGTTACCGAAACCGCCGATGAACTATCACTCGTACAATTGTTAATCGTGCAAGCTACTTTGTATGCCCGTGTTCCAAGAGCTGAAATTGTAATGGATGAACCCGTTAATCCACCTGTCCAGCCCAATGTGCCACCACTGCACGCACTGGCAGTTAGCATTACGCTACTTCCTTGACAAACTGTTGTGTTTGTGGGGGCAGTAATTGTGGGTTGCGAGGGTTTATTTCTGTATTGAACCGTAAAAATATCGCTACTATCACTCACACAATAACCATTTCTGATACAAACGGCACGGAAAGTTCTGGTTTGGGTGATGTTTTGTGTGTAGGTATTTCCCGTGCTTTCATCCCTCCACATAACGGTCTCGCTTGCTCCCGAACAACCGTTTGCCGTGAGCGTTACGGAGCTTGGTCCACAAACGAATGTATTTCCCGCAATGGTAGGTTTTGTTTTGGGTAATACCACAATGTTCAGAGCCACACTACTATCACTGGCACAACCATTTGTTCCCAAGCAAGAGGCTCTGTAACTACGAGTTGCCGTGGGCGTAATCGTAACGGGCGAGCCTATTAATCCTCCCGTCCATTTGGTGGTTGTTCCATTGGCACAATTTGAACTAAGCGTTACACTGCCACCGATACAGATTGCCTGTACCTGCGAGGCATTGATATTGGGTGTGGTTGGTTTTGGTAAAGTGGTAATGGCATAAACACTGGTACTATCACCCGTACAACCATTGATTGTGCAAGCCGCTTTGATACTGACATTGTTACTGATAATAAAATTAAGAGGATTTCCCGTTCTATTGCCCGTCCAGCCTACTGTGCCACCCGAACAACCCGAAGCTGTGAGCATAACATTAGTATTTATACAAGCCGTTGAACCAGGTCCTGAAATAGTGGGAATTGAAGGTTTGTATTTTACCGTCAAAGAAATCGTATTGCTATTTACACTTCTGCAAAGATTTGTGCCTTCACAAATGGCAGTGAATGTGTGATTGGCATTGAATCCATTATTGCCCGATGGCGTAAAAGTATAATTCGCATCCGAGGCAAAATTATTACCTTGAATATTTCCACTCCAACGTACAGTTCCGCCATTATTACACCCTGTGGCAGTTAAGTTAACGGATTCTCCATTACAAATACTTCTTACATTGTTTACTAAGGGTATGTTTATATCTATCGCAGGGGCGGGTGGGGTTGCGTTAATCGTTAAAGTTGTGGCAGTACGAACGCTGGGGCAACCTCCCGCACATTGTGCTTGGGCGTAATAAGTGTATGTTCCCGCAGCCGTAACGGTTGGAATAAATTCATTGCCCGTTCCTACTTGATTTCCACCCGTTGGGGCATCCCACCAGGTGAGCGTACCAACTTGTGAAGCCGTAAAAGTAACCGAAAATCCACTCACGCAGAGAGGATCTTTCCAAACGGCATCAAAAGGCAAAAGTGTCCATGTACCCGTTGGATTTTCGCCAATAAAAGCTGATAGAGGCTGAGCAGGGGCAAATGTCCCCGACACTGGCGGACTGTAATAGTTAATGGGATTAGCCCCATCTTCAAAAACTGTCGTAATCGTGGGGTTATTTTCTCCTCCGTAAGAACCTGTATTGACCAAAGTAATGATTCTACCACTGGGCGACATCACTCTGAATTGCGTTTCGTTATGGTAGGGCCAAGATTCGGTATCTCCTGTTCCACAACTATTCTGAAAACCTCCTTTTTGTTTTCGCCATGTGATAGAAATGCTCACTTTTCTGACGGTATTTGTAGTAGCTGGCACAATTACCGAAGGATCTACACCTCCCGTATTTCGATAGCCTTGGTCATAACCCACCGTTGGTCCCGTATAGGTATGCGTACTGGCTTGACCTATTGGACAATTGACCAATTGGGCTTGCAAACCATTGCCCGCCGTGATAGCCGTTCCTTCACAAATTGTTCTGCTCGTGGTTGTGGGGGCTTGCGTAACCGTTCCCGTAATGAGGGCAGCCGAAGCCGTGGAATCACTCACACAGCCGTTTCGCTCACAGGCAACCTTGAAAAATGTCCCTCCGATGGCTGGAACGCTGATAGAGGTAGCACCCGTTACACCATTCGACCACACAGTTGTACTTCCACCCGCACAAGCCGATGAAGTAAGAGAAATGGGGAGATTATCACAAAGAATAATAGTGCCGAAAGGGCTAAGACTCGGGCGACTTGGGCGAGGTTTTACCGTGATGGTATAACTGGCAGAAACCGATTCTGAACCCTCAGTTGCCAAAACTGTGAACGTAACGGGAGTAGCCACCAAAAATTCTGGTAAGTTAAAAGTCGTAGTTCGTAAAGTTGAAAAAACTCCTCCGATGGAAGAACTCCACTGATAACTTACGGCTGTGGTATCTGTACACGACGATGAAACCGCCACCAATATTTTCTGCAATTCCGAACAAACCGCCGTGGGCGTATCATCTTGAATGGCAACCACCAAAGGGCAATTAGCGGAATTGTTATGAGCAGTTGAACCTGTTGATTTACTTGGGGTTGAACCTTTTTGGGCATTGGCAGTAAAAAGGAAACCTAAAAGGAAAAGAATGGCGAGTTTGGGTAGTAGTTTATTCACGAAGCAGTTGTTTTTGACAGTGGAGATTTATTAATCTTATACAATATTAACGCTTAAACTTTGTAAAACCAAAATCGGTAATATGGGCGTTAAACCATACTACCGATTTTGAATAATTGACTATTATTTTCGTTACTAATTCATCTTCACAACCTTCCGTACCAAACTCTTTTCCCCCACTTGAATACGCAAAAAATACGTTCCCGCAGGTATGGCTTTGAGCGATACATTGCTTTCGTGTTTGGTACTTTTGTTGGTCTGGGTTTCAGTTTGTAAAATATTTCCCAAAGTATTATTTAAAGTCCATTCCATCGTTTCGGGTTTGTCTGTAACCAATTGAATAGTAACATCTTCCATGCTCGGCACGGGAAAAACATTGAGATTTACGCCTTCTTCGGGTTCACTTGAAAGTATTAAAACTTTGATGTTGGCAGTTCCCGAAACGGTACCAATTCCACAAACATTTTTCACTTCGGTGAGGGTATAATTAGTTGAAAATTGTGGTTTCAACGATACCTCAAAAGGTGATTTTGTCGTGGTATATTCTTTACCGTCCGAAAGTTTAAAAGTCCACGGAGCATACGACGTAAAGGCAATTGAAACGTTGGCGGTATCGGCATAATTGATGTCTTTATCGCCCGTAATAATTGCCGTTGGTAAGATATTGGCTAAAACCTTGGCTCTCACTTTGGGCGTATAATTCCAACAAGATGCTTTTCGGTTTAGAGACCGATAAATTCCTGCTTCTTTTACTTCCAAAGTTGCTTTTGTGGCATCTTTAATAAATCCTCCATCACGTTCCCAAAGGTAGGATAATGTGGCATCTTCATTGGTTTTTAGACTAACGGTTTGCGTTTGGCAAAACAATACTGAATCTGCATAATTGATGGAATTGGGGACTTTTAACGCCTTTACAGCAACACTTGCAGATACGCCCTGACATTTACCCTGCTGTCCTTTCAAGGTATATACGCCCGCTTCTTTGGTGGATAAATTGATGTTTCTATAAACATCCATCAACCCAACATTTACCACTGGCGTATAATCCTTGCCGTCTTTTTTGCCATTGGTAAGATACCCCCAGTAATTGTTCCATTAGAAGAAGACACGAGTCCCGAGAAATTCCTACTATTGAGCATAACGGTTGTGCCATCACACAGAGTTCTGGATATGGTGTCTAACTCTATTCCTATTTTGCCCAATTCCACTTTTTGGGGCGTTGTTATTCCAACACAACCTCCTTTATTGGTTATTTCAAGACATAAGTTCCTGACTGTTTTGCTATTAGATAACCTGCATCATTCTGATTAGTAGTTTTCTTGATAACTACACCATCTTTTTTCCAAGTAAAACTCACCGCACGTTGATTGATATTACTATTGTAATTACCATATACGATAACTGAATCACTGCAAGAAAAAAATATTTTGGGGCGTTTTCACGCCTATATTAAAGGAAGGACTCAGCACTACTTTCATGTCATTATACCTATATTTCAATTTTGTACTATCTTTCAAGGTTACTTCTTCGATGGCGTAATATGTTCCTACTCCTCTGAAATATAGCGTGAAATAATTATCTGGTGCAATGAAACGTAATGATGGATAAACCCTTGAATTTTCGTTAAAAGCGGGCAACGGTTTGTCATCCTTAAAAGCCGTAACGACTCTTCTCACAACAACTGCGGGTGAATAATTTGGGTAGCCATATAATGCCTGAACCGAATTAGTATCACACAATTGGATAACATTACTGGTATAATCATAATTACCGTTAAAAGATAAAGATTTAGGATTGGTTGATACTGGAATGACTCCTTTAAAATCAACCACATCCGAAAACGCTTCGCAATCTCCTTTCACCACTTTGAAGAAATATTTTCCAGCATCTTTAATCGCAATACCCGATTCTCTGCCCTCGGCAAACAGTTGATTGTCTTTGAACAATTGAAATTTATACGTGGCAGAACCCAATCCGTTCATGTAAATAAAGGTTTGAGGCTCATTATTGCTATCACGTCCTTGGTAAGTATAGACCGTCAAATTGGAATTTTTATCAATATTTTGTTTTATCGTGATGGTATCAGAATTTGCTTTACAAGTCTCTTTTGATATTTCCAAGACGTACTTTCCTGCGAGGGTGGCTTGAATAAAATTGCTGTTATCGGTTTGCAAAATACCGTCTCTCCGCCATGTATATTTTACGTTATTTTGATACTGATTTGCCCCCACGTAAATGGATTCGTTGAAACAACTTAACTCATTGCCACTACTGGATATAACGGGTTTATCCAATTTACCAATCACAACATCTTTACTGAATGATACATTACAACCATAAAAATCCGTTGCTTTAAAGGTATAAGTACCTGTTTTTTAAAGCTGTTATATTTCGGGTGGTTTCTTTTTTTAAGGTATCGCCATTAAAAAACCATTGCGTATTTGAGTAAAAAATATTATTGCTCACAGTCAGAGGCAAAGAAGTACATTCAGCACTTCGGTTAGTGCCGTTAATATCTACGATATAATTACTATTAACCGAACTGGTGTAGAAATACTGCCCCCTAAATGAAGAAACGCCATCGTCTGATCCCACCTTTACTAAATGACTATAATTACTCCTGAAAACCACTCATTTTGATGGGACTTTGCTTGGCTGTTCCCAAGATGATTTTTCTGGTTTTGAATCCATCATTTGTCAAACAATTTTCTTCGTAATAAGCCCTAAAATCTGTTCCAGCTTTGAATGTACCAGTAGTTGTGAATGGTATTTCAGAGATTTGCTCAACACAGGTTGTTTTTGAATTATAATAATCAGGCAAATTTATACCCTTACAGTTAGCAGAGGCATCCACAACCAGTTCCATAGAGGTTTTCACAACGCATCCCCCTACGCTACCCGTAACGGTTACGTCATACTTACCCGCATCTCTTGAAGAAACATTTGATATAAGTGAATTGGCATAATAAATATTCCTGTTAGGAGCGGTGAAGGTATAATTGCTGGACCGTTTCCGTAGAATCAGTTAAAGGTTTTGCCACAAATTGATTAAATACAAACTCCGTTCCTGCACAAGCCGTAACGGTTTTGGGGAGCGTAAAAGCGGGATAATCGTTCACCAAAAACTTGTGTCTGGGCAACGAAAGTACAGCCGCTTTTATCCGTAGCTGACAGTTTATGAAATCCTTGGTTATTCCTTGTGGCTTTTTCGATAAAAAGGATTTTGAGCAATTTCTTTTGAAATTATTAGGACCCGTCCAGTTATATGTTGCCAAACCATCACTAACGGCTCTTAATGTCAATAAATCTTCACTGCAAATATTAGTAATTTCTGAACGCTTACCCCGATATTCAGTTCATTGGCATAAGCATAACACCCACTTCTGAATACTTCAACCGTATATTTTCCTAATTGCGTAACGGTTATTGAGGTATCTTTTCCAGCAATGATCCCCCCATTTTGAGACCAATTATACTTTGCCCCAGCCACAGGATTGACGTTTAGCTTAACCGTATTATCCTTCAAACACGTTTGGGTAATCGTAACTTTGGGTAATTCCTCCTCAACCGCCTCGATGGTATCTGAATAAGTTATACATTGACCATTGTTATATTCATACCAATATTTTCCTCCTTGCGTGATTTTGGTTTGATAAGAACTGTTACCAGCATTATGGATATTACCATCTCTTTTCCAAGTTCCTCCCGTCGAGAAGCAACTCGATTCACACTTAAAATTTTTGCATTAACACTGTTTTTACAAATCGTAACTTTCTTGGTGGGATGTGACACAATTTTTATATAATCACTCGTGAAAGTTGAAGGAACAACTACTTTTATTTTTTCTGGATTCTCCTTTGCAACCCGTAACGACATTTTCATATTTTGCTTGATAAATTCCCGAACCACTTGGCAAAACCGCATTAACCGATGAAACCAAAACGCCATCCTTTAGTCCAAGTGATGCCATTATCGGGCGTTACGAGTGCGTTAATGCTATAATAAAAAGTTGGATTAGCACAAGAGATATAATCAATTTTTCGTACAGGAACATCCGTTGTTTTGCCATAATCCAACCGTAAAGTATCGGATGATTTACATTGGCCTGATAGTTTCAATACATAAGTACCTGGCTGTTTGGTAACTACTCGTCCAAACCCCAACGTACTGGCTGATAAATCAGAGATTACTATCCCGTCTCGGTATATTTTTTTACTGCCCGAAACCGCTATTGCACTCGTAATTTCCACCCAACCCGAATACTCATTACATAATTTAACGGTACTTTGTCCTACAAGTTGAGAACCACCAACCGTGAAATAATATTGAGGATTGATTTTTTCAACAGTCTTCACCGTTACGGGGTCAGAGATGACTTCGCATTGTGCCGTTTTGATTTTCACTTGATATTTACCCGCTTCTGTGACAGTATAAGAAGAGTGATTGTTGCTGGATATTGGCAGAGCCACACCGTCTTTATACCATTGGCGTGTAACCTGACTATCATAGAAAAGACTACCGCTGGAATAATAAGAACTCAAGACTGTACTTCCTCCCTTACTACAAATTTCCTTATCCAATATATAATTCCCATTTACAAAATCCCGCTGTATGTAAGGATTAATAATCTCATTGACTTTCACCGATGTATTCAAGGTGGTTCTGCCATCTATCACACAAGTATAAGTGCCTGAATTTAAAGGCGTTGGGTTAACAATAACAGGGTTTTGTTGATTGAAGTAAAGTTATTGGGACCCCTCCACACGTAGGTACTTCCACCCGAGGCTTTCAGTTCTAAGTTTACAGCATTATCCATACACAGAGGAGAATTGGAAGAAATGCTTTGAGCGAATAAATCGCAATAAATAATCGTGGCTAAAATGCTGAACAATAGACGTTTAATCATAGCTTTTAGGTTGAAATAATGTGGAAAAATAATGATACAAAGAATGTACTTTTTTATTTGATATGAATATTAATTTATTACAAAGTTTCAATTTACAATCAAACAATCTACTTCTCAAAGTTTATAGACGAAAACGAATTGGAAAAGGTTGTATGAGCATACAAAAAAAATCGTTGGCGATACTTTCAAATAAAACTACATTATTTTCAACCCAAATGCAACATTCCAAAAACCTCCCGCATCTTTCAACAAATTGTTAATAAATGTTAATAAAAAATAAATAACTAATTAAATAGTTATAGTTACAGCCGTGGTTTGTGTCTCCACAAACTACACAATAAACCAAAACTATGAAACCAAAAAGCTACATCCAATCCACCATACCACTGATAAATTCCCTTAACAAATTTTCTTGTTGCTATACTCAAACTGTTGTTTTTCAGAACTTTACAATCTAAAATAACTATTTTGTTGCCCTTGTTGCTCAACATTAAACTCAAATAAAACCCACTCTACTACCATGCGTAAATTTACCCATTTTCTGTTTTTCTTTCTTTTTTGTGCCTCTATTTATGCCCAAAATCCCACTAAAATTACGATTAAGGGCGTAATCCAAGACACTTCCGCCACCGTGATGAACGGGGCAACGGTTATGCTTTTAGCTCCCAAAGATTCGGCACTCGTCAATTTCTCCCGTGCCAACGATAAAGGCGTTTTCGAGTTTCGAAATGTTAAAAATGGCAGTTATATCCTCAAGGTTTCCTTTGTAGGTTTTATTCCTTTTCAACAGATTTTAACACCTTCTGAATCTGAAATTGAAGATTTGGGCGTAGTAAAAATTAAACCCATTTCCCAAGAATTATTGGAGGTAGTCGTGAAAACCGCCAGAGCTCCACTCACCATCAAGGGCGACACCATTGAATATGATGCTCGTTCGTTCAAAGTGCCGCCAGGGTCTTCGGTAGAGGATTTGCTGAGGCGTTTGCCTGGGATGGAAATTGACGCACAAGGCAACATCAAAGCCCAAGGAAAAGACATCAAAAAGGTGTTGGTGGACGGTAAAACCTTCTTTGGCGATGACCCAAAAGCCGCAACCAAGAACTTGGGAGCAGAAACTATCTCGAAAGTACAGGTTTTTAATGATAAATCTGAACAGTCAAAACTAACGGGAATTGATGATGGCAAGAAGGAAAAAGCCATTAATTTGGAACTGAAAGAAGAATATAAAAAAGGCTCATTTGGTAAAATTACGGGAGCAGTTGGTACAAATGACCGCATGGCTGCCCGTGGGAATTACAACAAATTCAATAAAACTTCCCAGTTTTCTATTTTGGGCTACGGAAATAATATCAACGAAACGGGGGTAAATTGGAGTGATTATGGTGAATTTAAGGGCAATAATTCCTTCAACAATAACGATAATGGCGATTTTGGTTTTGGCGGAAATAGTCGTTGGAATTGGGAAGGTGGCGATGGCATCACCAATAATTTTGACGGGCGTGGATTTACCAATAATGCGGGCGGTGGGGTTAATTATAACTTTGATAACAAAAAAACTAAGCTCAGCACCAGCTATTTTTATAACCAAACTCGCTTGATGTTAGACCAGTTTCAGAACAGGAAAACTTTTCTTCAAAATGATGCTTTCTTGACAACTGACACCTCGGCTCAAAACAATTTCAGGGGTAATCACAGCATCGGAACTCGCTTTGAACAAATGATTGATTCGAGCAATACGCTCATTGTGAAGGCAAATATGCGAGCGGGAATGCGTGATGATAGAAACAGAATGTTCCAAAGCAATTTGACGGAACAGGGCGTTTTGCGGACTCGTTCAGAAATCAATAATGCCAGTGATTTTACGAATTTGAATCTGACGACAAACGCTATTTTTAGACATAAATTCAAAACCAAAGGACGCAGTTTTGCTGTGAGTCTTGGCTACAATGTAATTAATTCAGACGGTACTGAAAACCTTAATTCGCTTAGTAGATTCATCACGGCGAGTACGTTTAATGAGCAAGTGAGGGCAATTAGCCAGATAAATAACAATATCAATCGGCAAAATCTTTTGAAGGGAAGTATTTTATATACTGAACCTTTATCGAAGAAAATCTTTTGGGAAACCTTTTATAATGGCTCTTCCGACAAACGCAATGTGGATCGTCAGGCATTTAACGGCTTACAGGAAAATCGTCGTTTTGATAGTTTGAGTACCTATTTTGAAAATACCATTACCTACAATCGTATCGGAACCAGTTTGCGATATTCACATTCGGGCGTGAACATTATGTTGGGGGCAGCGGGTTTGCGGTATGACCTCGCAGGCTCACAGTTTTCCAAAAAAGGGACAGCAATTCTTTCCAATATCAACAAAAGCTATCCCGCCTTTACGCCCTACGTGGATGCCAGCCTTGAATTGAAAAATAATATGTACTTTAATGTAACTTATACGTTGGATGTGAATGCTCCACAAATTGCTGATTTACAACCCGTTATCAATAATAATAATCCGTTTTTTATCTCAACTGGTAATCCAGATTTGAACCCAGAGAAAAGCCACAGTATCAATTTTTCTTTGAATAAATTTGACCCCGCTACATTTATGAGCGTAAATCTTTGGGGTGGATATGATTATTATTTGAGCCAAGTGGTTTATAATCAGACCGTTGATCCAACGACTTTCGTAACTCGCACCCGTCCAGAAAACCTATCGGGCGGTACTCGTTTATACATCGGAACGTATTGTAGTTTCCCGATTATCAAAACAAAACTGACGGTTAATTTTAATCCAAATATCAATGTTTCCAATAATCCCACGTTTATTAATGGTGGGTTGAATGATAATAATAACCAAAATTATAACCTCCGCTTTGGTTTGAGTTTAACCCCTGGCGATAAATTGATTGTGGGAATGAACGCTAACGTGGGCATCAACAATATCAAATATTCATTGAGCGAAGCCCAAAATCAGAATATCCGAAACAACAGTTTTGATACGTCCATCAAATGGAATTTTATGAAAAAGACCTTTTTTGAGACTAATTTTGATTACAGTTTTTACAAAAATGAACGCTTCGGGTTTGAACAAGAAATCCCCATTTTTAATGCTTCCATCAGACGATTGTTGATGAAAGAAAATAAATTGGAGGTACGTTTGGCGGCGTTTGATATTTTTAATAAACGTCAGAACATTGTCCAAAGAGGTTTCCAAAACACGGTAACAACGCAACAGTCTTTGACTTTGGCTCGTTATTTTATGTTGAGTTTGACTTATAACGTGAAAGGACACGTGGAAAAATTAAAGAAAAATCAGGGTTGGATGTAAAAGCCCCCTACCCCCAGAGGGGGAATTTTGTCAATACTTTTAATCTATATTCAACAATGAAAAAGCAAATAATCACTTTACTCATATCCATTATTTCATGGCAATCCTTCGCCCAAACCGAAGGTGTAATTCGCTATACTCGCACTACTTATTGGACAAAATTGAACTCAACTTTAACCTATTTGAGTAAACAAGAAAAGGAAAAACAAGCCTATATGTTTGGCGGTAGAGACGACAATCAAGAATATACTTTACTTTATTTCAACGATAAAGGCAGTTATTATACACACTCTGACCAATTAGCCAGTTGGGAAGAAAAATATGATTTTAGTGGTCGAAAAGAAACGTTTGGTATTAAGCGGGATTTTGAAAAAAACACTATGACAGAAGCCTTTGAAATGGCAGGGAAGACCTACATTTTGGAAGATTCTTTGAAAACTTTAAACTGGAAAATCCTCAACGACATCAAGGACGTAGCGGGGCATATTTGTATGAAAGCTATGGTGGAGGACACTATTAAAAAACAGAAAATCATCGCTTGGTTTGCCCAAGATATTCCTTTTAATGCCGGTCCAGAGAGGTTGTATGGTTTGCCAGGTTTAATTTTGGAATTAAACATTAATGACGGAGCAGTTATCATAGAAGCAACTAAAATTGAACCTCTAAAAATTACTACCCAGATGGATTTACCCAAAAAATTGAAAGGCAAAAAAGTCAATGAATTAGCCTATCAAGATATTTTGAGAAAATTTATTCAAGAAAAAATTAAGGAAGAACGTAATCCATTTTGGATAATTCGGTATTGATTAGGGGTTTGGTGTTAGAGCATTGCCGCCTTTGATAAAATGAAAAAAGCCTTCTCAGATTAGTTTGAGAAGGCTTTTTCGTTTTATGAAACCTAATATTTACGGACAAGCCTGTAAAATTCTTTGTTGATAATCAGCCATTAAAACACTCATTTTTTCCATTTGCTCGTATTGGTCTAAACCCTTCATTTTTTCCTTCAATTTTTCAGAACATCCATTCTGTAATTTTGCCAGAGCGTTTGCTGTTTACGGTTACAATTGAGGTCTTTATTCAATGCCGTTCTTTGGGTTGGGTCTTGGGTTTCGTTTAACTCAATTTCTATTCTTCTGGCTTTGATTCTGAGTTCAATATCTGCCATTTTGTACATTATTTCAGGATTTAGGGCAAAGTCTACCGATAATTTCGAGCTAAAATCCGATGCATCGCTAGCATAAATGCATTGGTACTGGATTCCATCATTTTGGTTTGTAAATCCTTATCAATTTTTGCTTTTTCCTTATACAATGCAATCAATTGTAAGTCTTTTTCATCTTGGAGTTCTTCCGATAGCTTTTCGTCAATCTCGTTGTTTTTCTCTTGGTGATTCTCTTTAATTTTTCCCATCATCATATCGCCCATCGGTTTGTAGCCCGCACCCGAAAAGCTATATGACTTTGATTTCAAGACCGTGATAAAAGCAGCCTTTTGGTGTTGGCGGCATCGTTTACTTGAAAAACCAGATAAACGTGGTTGTTGCGTCGATTGAAAATCCAACCTGCTCCACCTAAACCCGTTACGGCATAATTGTCTTTGAGCGGGGCGTATTGTCCTTCGGCGATGCCCAAATCTTTGAGCCAAATCTGTACTTTCCCTTCATCACCCACGTATTCATACACGTCCAGTGTCATGCTACCTTCGGTTATTTTACCCGTCTCTATTAACTTTTTTGGAATAGGCACCGACTTGATTTTTTTAGCGGTTGTCCAAAAAATATCGCCCAAATTCTTTTTATCCAAATCGTTGCCGTTGTCGCCATTATTCTTTCTGTCTCTTGGCAGTCATTTCTATCAAGGTTTTACCTGTTTCGGGGGCGGTCGTAAACATTCGTTGGGTCATGGTGGGTAAAATTGCCCAATAGTGCAAATTTTCTATCCCTTCAATGGATTCTTTATTGCCTTCCCATCGTTTCAAGAGGTCAGACGTAATGCCAACAACACCATTAGTAATATTGATGTATTGTACGATTGTGCCAGACTCTCCCGTATTATCATCACAAACTACTTCCATCAAATGCGTCATTTGGTATGTTCCGTTGGCTTTGGGAACTGGTTCGGCTTTGAGATTAAACTTTGGTTTGGTAAAGTCAATTTCCTTAAAACCTTTCTCATTTTTGATGATTTCAATATTTTGACTGAAACCAATCGTTGAAATAAAACAGAGTAAACAAGATAATTTCTTCATAATCAATTACAATCAAATTGTTTTAATTCATCTTCATACTCTTTCTTTTGAATTGCTGTATATGCACTACACGCACTCAGAATATTGGTCAAAGATTTTTTGACGGCTTCGCACTTTGATTTACTATTGGGGTCGGTTGCCCAAGCATTGATGGCAGTTGTGTATTCGTTTGCCACTCGTTGGCAATTATCCGCTGAGGGTTCAATACTGTCTTTTTTGCAGGCGATTATTCCCCCAACAATTAATAATAAAATGATTATCTTTTTCATGTTTTGTTTAGTTAGAATTGATTGATATTTACTTACATTTTTTAAGCACTTCTTGGGCTATTTTCATGGTATATTCCATGTTTTGGGCGTAGGTTTTGCCTGCCATTTTCACCGATACTTGAAATTCATTACCTTTGAAAAATACAATAACTTCGGTTTGTTCACCATTGATTTTTGAACGAATACTGGCTGCCGCTTCTCCCAAATTATCCAGATACGTTACCGTTCGTCCAGATGCCAGCCCTTTGCCTAACTCGGTAGCCATTCCCACTTGTTCTTTGCTGTATTTTCCGCTTTTTTCCATCTTCTCACCCGCTTTTTTCATGGAATTATTCATTTCTTCATCGCTTACATTACGGTAAAATTGCTTGAAAGTTGCCACGCTTTGTTGAGGGGCAAAAGCACCAATTTGCACATTTGCGTAGATAGGCACTTCAAATTCACGTTTAAGTTGTTTAATATATTCCTTGATTTTCTGGTTTTTATCTTTCCAGTTATATTCACATTTGGCGTACCTTGAACCTTTGTAGGGTTGGTCTTTCTTTTTGCCCATTGCGTGAAGTTTTTGGAAAGTATCACCTACTTCCATTTTACTGGCATCAACCCCCAGAATTTGGGCAACGGTTGCTTTATCTATCAACTCACAGGCACGGGCTTGGTAGGGAATATAGCAACCTTCGCCGCCATTTTCAGACAGGACTTTTTCCAGCACTTTCAGCAATGCCTTCACTGATATTTGCCTTGGATTGGTCAGCTTTGTTGCAAGCCATAAAAACGATAACGAGCAGTAATAACGATATTTTTTTCATAGAATTTGGCATTTTTTAATTGAAAAAGATTTATTTTAAGACTTTATTTTTATCAATGCCATAGCTCATGATAATGGGATTTGTAGCTTTGCCACCGCCCGAAATACTTTTCCAGTTGCTCGGACTTTCTACATCTGTGACATCACCACCTTTACCATTTATCTCAAATTCTACTTTATCCTTCGAAAGTTTAGTGAGGATTAATTCGCCTTCATAGGGAATAACGGAAGCTTCCATACCATTTTTGCTAATGTTCAAAAACATCACCGAAGCCGTTGGATTTACGCCATCGTAGGCATTACTGACGGCGAATTTCCCTTTCAAAGGCAGTGAGAAATTTTCGGGAACTTGGTTGAAAGTAACCATGAACGATTTCCCATTTTCCCCAACCATTTGCAAGGCAATCATCATCTTTTCTTGGTTTTTATCTTTATTGAAAGTCAGCGTTGCTTGCATCTTTTCATCACCTTTTAGATATACTTTATCGGTAGATTTATAACTGATAGAACCCCCATTCTCAGCCATATCGGCAGCGTCGGGTAGGTCTATTTGCGTACCCGTTTTGCTTTCAATGGCTTTTTCCATCATGTTGGTGAGGGCATCTTGTTTGGCTTCTTTTGCTGTGTCGCAAGCTGAAAAAATAAGGGCGAACCCTGCGATGATTAACGATACTTTTTTCATCTGAAATAGAGTTAAATCTTGATTGTTGGTAAAGAATTCGATGTGCTTCGTGATGATTATTTTATGGATTTATAGCCCTTTACATCAAACTGATAAGGATTGCTTTCGTAAGCTATCAATTTGACAGAGCTATATTTTGAAACGTATTCCGTAAGAAACTGGCTGTTAGGAACTTCCCCCAACAAAGCGAATGAATTGGGCAGTTTATCATCACCGTCCAACATACTGAAACCGTACAAGACATTGGCATTTCCTTTGATTTGGGTACTCAAAAATAAAGTATCTATTTCATTAGTTTTCAAGTAACTAAGGGTAAATCCTTTGGATAAAATTTGCCCCTGCGAAGCATTTATTCTTCTATTTGAATTGATAGATTTCAAACGATTATTGGGCTTTGATTTTTCTAAAACCTTGGAAATTTTTGTTGTAAAAATCACCTTTTTACCATCTTCTGTTTGGGCATAAGTTTTGTAAATTCCATTGGGCGAACCCAAAACCGCTTTTACCATATCATCATTCGGGACGTAGAGATACTGACCCTTTTGAGGATTATGATAAATCCATAATTCGCTTTTTTCATTGCCACGACCCACCTCATAAATAAAGGCATTGGGAAAATACAATGTTGATTTTGACGATTGCGAAACGCCTTGAAATTCGCATAAAATGCAGATTAACAAGCATTTAATAATATCTCTCATTTACTGATACTGATAAGTAATTACTAAACTGTGGAATTGAAGCGTATTCCCCGTCCAGTTTCCTCCCGACGAAATATTGACATAATACGAATTGACGCTATTGTCCACAATGGCGTTTGCGGCAGCAAATGAATTTCTAATAGTGCCATCGGCTAAAATACTACTACCCGAACAAAGGTTCGTAAACGTATTGGTATTGTGATTATTTGCATTAAGAACAAAGCCAATAGATGAAGCTGAATTATCAATGTATCTCATCGTAACGCTCGTAATTTTTACCCCGTCGGGTAGGTTTACGGGCAAATACATGGTTGCACCCGCATTGGTTGTGTTGAACCACGCAAAACCAGAACCTTTCCGCAGTTGGTCGTCCCAATCTTGGGCTTGCACTGCCGTAAAATTATAGCTCAAATATTGTTCAGTAACGTTATCAACTTTCAGTTTTCCGTCTTTATCTGCAAACACAGGTTTCAATTGAGCGTTATTGGTGGTGGTGAAACCTAAATCACCGCTTTTCAAAAAACCCTTTGTTTCCAGCCCCGTAGATCTCATTATTGTTCTGCCCGAAGGATTAGCACCTACATCAAAAACAAATACGACGTCATCTGAAGCAAATTGCAATGGTCTTGCATAAACGACCCATAATACCTTTGAAGAAACATTACCCTCATAAAAAAAATCTGAGTAGCGGAATTAGCAGGAGCTATAGATATCGAATGGCAACGTGGAACATTGATGGTTAATAATCAGAGGTTTATCCATGATGATTTCAGTGGCTCGCATATCTATTTTGCTTTGAGCAAATCCAGTGAATGATAATATGCTCAAAATCAATATTTTAACTAAATTTTTCATCGAATATTAGGATTTAAAGTTTAATAAATTCTACTCTACGGTTGTTAGCTTTGCCTTGAATGGTGGTGTTTGGGTCAGAAGGTTGCGACTCTCCCTTTCCGTCGGTTTCCATACGTTCGGCAGGGATTCCAAATTCTGTATTGAGGGCATTTTTGACGGATGCGGCTCTGCGTTTGGATAAATCTAAATTTTTAGTATCGTCTCCATCGCTATCGGTATGACCAATGATTTTTACTTTCACGGTTGGATTTTCTTTCAAAACCGTTCCAATCTCTTTCAAAATACCGAAGGATTCCGCCTTGATTTTATCAGAATTTACATCAAATAAAATACCCCGAGTTACAAATTTTCCTTCCGTAATGAGTTTATTACGGGTATCGGGAGCCCCCACGGCATACCGAACGTTGGAAACCATAAATTCATCTTCATGCTCTCTTTCATTGACGTAATTCATATAAGAAGCTCCAAATTTGAAGACATTATATTTCAATTTGGTATCAAAAGCCTGCGGAAGGTCTAAGATTTTGGTTTCGTTTACATACATCCGTAAGCGAGTTTTTTGTCGCCAAATGGATACTTTCGCCACCGTAGGATTCGTACATTCATCGGAGGTAAATTGGGCAATATTCAAATCTTCATTTTTACCAATTACTTCACTATTTTCATACAAATAATAACTCCCAGAACCCACACAAGGTCGCCAGCCAAAATAGATTCCGTTGGTTGGGTATTTGTTGTCTAAATCTTTTTTGACATTGCCAGTCACCGAAGATAAATACAAGGAATAGGTCAGTAGATTATTGGAATTATAGCGAGTTAAAACATCAAATTCGAGCGTGAAATTTTCGGGCATATCCTTCACATATTCAGGCTGAAAAAAACCATCTTTCGACATAAATAGCCATTTATTAGGATTACCCTCAATAGTTACGATTTCAGCGGTGGAATTGGTGTTCCAACCCAAAGGAAAATCTCCCACATTGGTCGTTGAAAAATCATCAAAAGCCAAGCACTTTTTCGCCCGATACAAAATCAAATTTTGAATAGGTTTTCATCGAAGATTTGGCGGATTTTGTACTCGCAGAAGTAGGATTAGCGTTAGACTTACTACTTGTGTTTGAAGATGAATTATTATTTGTATCATCTTGATTTTCAGACTCTTCAGTCTTTTTCTCTGCCTTTTTTTTCTCTTTTTTCTTAAAAATATTCCCAATTCCTTGTTCAACGGCATCAAAGCCTTTGTTGATACCTTGGTCGATTTTGGAGTTAGCACGGTTTTCGGCTGACCGTTTGGCGGTTTCTTTGGGGTCGATGATTTGGGCTGACAAACTGAGCGAGAGCAAGAAACAAACGGAGATGTACAATGATGTTTTCATGAGTAAATTGTGCTATTAATGGGGTAAAGGTTTGATTGTTAGAAGCCGTTTTAAAATATATTCTGAATAAAGTCTGATTGTATTTTTTGAGTAGCGGAATCATATTTTTTTAAGGAATATACAGCGTATCTTGTGTAAAAAATATGGTTTCGATAGTCAGAATAAGACAATCAGAATTTGTCGTAAGATATTTTAAAACGGCTTCTAAGACCGCAACAAAGGTATTCATAGAATTTTTCGGTAATTGGGTTGAATTAATAACCGTTGAGTTTGACTTAATAAATGTTTATGATGGAATAACATTTACTACATAAGGGAGCATCCAATTAATAAAGTACCCATGACTTCCATTAAACTTCCCGAAAGTAGAAATAACTTTCGGGAAGTTACCGAGAGATTTACTTCCCGAAAGTTATTTTTACTTTCGGGAAGTTCAGACCAGAAGTGGGTATGTTTAAATTTGTATGCTCCCTAATGCAGAAATAAAAGAATCAGAATTAATAATGTATTCCCTCCATATTGATGCATAAATCTGAATTTCCCTTATTTTCGTGAAACAAAATCATTACAACATGAAAAATATACTTGTGCTTTTCACCTCCATTCTCTTCATCACCCAAACCCAAGCCCAATGGCAAAAACAGGTTTCAAATACCGAAGCAAGTTTCCGTTCGGTTTGTGCGGTGTCTGATAAAATTGTGTGGGTGGGTGGCTCAAAAGGGACATTTGTCAAAACAACTGATGGGGGTGCAACTTGGACGGCTACGCAAGTTCAAGGGGCTGAAACGTTGGATTTTAGAGACGTTCACGCCTTTGATTCACAAACGGCAATTTTGGTTTCGGCGGGCGAGGCAGAGAAAGGAAATGCCAAAATTTACCGCACCGAAGACGGGGGTAAAACTTGGCAAATTGTCTATCAAACCACTCAAAAAGGTGTTTTCTTTGATGGAATTGATTTTTGGGATGCCCAAAATGGTATCATTTTCAGCGACCCGATTGATGGTAAATTTGTGATACTGAAAACAAAAGATGGTGGAAAATCTTGGAATCCCATCAGTCCAGCAAACATTCCCGAAAACCAAAAAGGAGAAGCCGCTTTTGCCGCCAGCGGAACAAGTTTGGTAACATTCGGTAAAAATCAGGCGTATATCTGTACGGGCGGAGGCGAATCGGCACGAGTTTTTTATTCCGAAAATCAAGGAGAAAATTGGTCAGTTATGAAAACAAATATGCCAGCCAGTCAAGCCTCGGGGCTATTTGGATTGCGGTTTTGGGATAAACAACACGGAATAGCAGTTGGGGGAGATTATCAAGAAGTAAACAAAGCCATTCCCAACGTTCTCCTGACTTCTGACGGAGGAAAAACTTGGCAAGATGCCCCACAAACCAATCCCGCAGGACTGAAAGAGGGCGTTTCTGTCTATAAAAAGAAAGTCCTGATAGCCGTTGGACCATCAGGAACTTGTTATTCAAAAGATTTTGGTAAATCTTGGATTATGATTGATAAAACTGCTTTTCACGCCATCAGTATTTCGGGTGATGGTGTTTGGGCGGTTGGTGGGAAGGGAGTTATTTCTAAACTTTCTTTGGAGGTTTTGAAATAACATAGTGTTGCTATCGGTGGCACGGCTTCGAGCCGTGCTACCGATTTTGACCATTCTATATTAGTTCACTCATCCGCAATTACCAACATTTCAACGGGACGTTGCGTTTTTTCTAAGGTAAGCCCAATCTTTTTTAGCTCTTCCAAAAGTTCTGTTCTTTTTTGCCAATCTAATATGTGATCATATTTACCTTTTAGTCCAGTTTCATCAATTGTAATACTGTTTCCATACTGTTCATTCAAGAATATTTTGACAGAATATTGCGACCCTTGATTTACATAATAACCAAAGGCAAAAACACAAAAATCCTTGCTGAAATCAATCAACAAGGATTTTCATTCACAACCCCCTCGTAACGCCCCGCCGTCTCCTCGAAATCTCCACTTCATGCCCTTCCATCAGGAAGAGCTGAGAGCTCTCCGTGTCGTGTTTCAAAATACAATTCTGATTGACGATAAACCCACGGTGAACTCTCAGAAATCCTCTTCCATCCAGCTCACTTTCATAGTATTTGAGCGTATGGGCGGTTAGGCGTTGTCTGCCGTTTTTGAGGTAAAAACAAGTATAATTGGCATAACCTTTCAGCATGATTATTTGGTTAATATCAATCACTTTTCTGCTTCGCTGATTAATAGTCAAGAGGTCGTTTTTTAATAGTTTTTGCGTTTTCATAAAATTGGTGTATTAGTGATTTTTAGGGAATATATGAAATCAAAATTTTGTAAATAGCAGTAGAAGAACCAACAGTAGGTCCAATATTGCTACTATTTGTTGTGTTTCTTATAATGTGGACATTCGTCCCATCTGTGTAAGTTGAAAACTGGTAACCACTGACAGCCACACAATTCTCTCCGACCAAACGAGCAACACCAACTGACGTGATTGAATAAACTAATACCTCCATATTAACAATTTTACTGAAATTCAAACCATGGGCTATGGTTGTGGTGAGCGATGCTGTTGTTTCGGGATTAGCTCTGGGTGTAAGAGAACCCGTCAGAAGAATCGTTTTGATGGCTGGGGAAGACCTCGTAACTCCAGCCGCAGTAGTGGTGGCTTCATCGCCTAATTTGGTAAAACCATTCACGGTAAATGTACCTGCATTATACCCAAACAGATTAGTGGTTACTTGCGGGGATGCTCCATTAATATATCTCCAGTTAATACTTGATGCACCCAACGAAGTCTCCGTAACTGATTCTTGAAAAACGGCTGCCGTTGAGCTTGGTCGCCCAAAACGCAAGATAACGTTACCACTACCAATGGAATTTATCAGGGGACTCGCCAACGTGGAAGAAGTACCCTTTGACAAGGTAAGACCAGGTGTTTCAATTCCATTAGGATAACCACTACTTGCAGTGATTCTACCCGTGCTGCCTACTGACCATAAATTTAACGGATTCCAAGAAGTTCCATTGTGGTATTCTGGTCCACCAAGAAATGAATTATAGACCAGCATCCCTGCCGAAGCCGTTGGAATCGCTGTATTTCTTGCTGAGTTATTGGCATATACAGGAATGCTAACAGCAACACCAGAGCTACTTCCACCCGAAGCCGCATTTCCCAAAATTACATTCCCCGTAGCGTCCAATGATAATACTTTTGTTGGGGTTGTTGATGCCGTTGTTCCAGAATTTAAGTTACTGAATCTCAGCCCACTATTGCCCGCCGTGGGTGAACTAACCACCAACCCTGGGCTGATGGTCATGGGTTGCTGGGCTACGCTGATTTGCTGAATACTGATAATAGCAATGAGAGATAAGAAAAGTTTTTTCATCTGATTATTTTCGTTTTATTTTTAACAAATCAAAATTAGAATCTCAAATTCTATCTTTTTTTATCACTACATGAAACGTAACTATAAACCTATAAACCGTAGATTTGGATTCATAAATGGTTTTCAGTATTTTGCAAAAGGAAATACCACACACTAAAACAATTTCTCTTTATGACCCTCAACGCCATCCTTGTTGATGACGAACCCGCAGCCCGCTCTATGCTACGGCAAATTATCACCGAACATTGCCCCATGATTACGCTGGTGGACGAAGCCTCCGATGTGAAATCTGCGGTTAAACTGATTAATAAACACCGCATCGACTTGGTATTTTTGGACATCGAAATGCCCGAGGAAAACGGTTTTTCCTTGTTTGAATATTTCAATCAACCCACTTTTGAGACTGTTTTTTGCACCGCTTATTCCGAATATGCCCTCCAAGCCTTTGAGGTTTCGGCGGTGGATTATATTCTGAAACCCATCAGTATTTCCAAAGTGATTTTGGCGGTGGAGAAAGCCATAAAATTGGTGGGACAAAACCAAATTATTCAGCGAGTGAATGCTTTGAAGGAGAATTTGAGTGTAAGTAAACTCCAAAAAATTGCCCTCCCAATGGCAGATAGCCTTGTTTTCGTGCAATTAGAAGATATTTTTTACTTTGAAGCTGACGGTTCATACACGCACGTAGTCACGAAAACGGGCAAGACCTTGGTGAGTAAAAAAATCAAAGAATTTGATGAATTACTCAGTAATGATAATCGCTTTTACAGAATCCATCGTTCGTTTTTGATTAATACGAACCAGATTCAGAAATACAATAAAAAAGACGGAGCAACGATTGAATTTGCCAACGGTTTTTCTGCCCCCGTTGCCCGTGAGAAAGTGAAGGAATTTGATGAGTTTATTGCGGGGGTGCGGGTGTGAGGTTGATTTTCGTTTTTAGATGTTTGATGTTCGGAATTCGTTTTAACCTTATTCAGTATCAACAAAAATGATAAAAGGTAAACATAAAAAATACGATAATATGTGATTTCATTTTTTAGAAATAGATTTTGAGTGGGAAATTCCCCCTTTGAAGGGGGGCAGGGGGGATGTTCAAGCCAAGTAAACTTTCTCACCCCAGTGGTTGGTGTCCTCACCAACCGCAGATGCGAAAGCAATATTTGTGTATGCTGACGCAAGTGTGGTTGGTGAGGACACCAACCACGGGGCAAAGTAAATTTTCACTATCAATCCCGTTTCAAATAAATATTTCTCGTTTTTTCAATTTGCCAAGGAGCTATTTTAAACTCCCAATAACTGTCAGTTTTTTGAAAAATATCTTCTTTCAAAAATCCCCAACTATACATGACAGCATATTTTTCGTTGCTCTTTGCCAACTTCACTTCACCTAATAAATAACTGTATATAAAGCCGCTTCCAGCATTTTGTATTTGTAGGGCTTTATGAAATTTAAAAATTGAGCCTTCGGGAACAGTTATATGAGCCACTTGTGAAGTATCAATATTTTCGTAATTATTTAACCCTTTTGGATATTCTTTTACAAATTCAAAGTTATAATTTTCGATAAGAATGGAAGGTCTGATTGAGATTAAGTCCTTGTTGATTATTTCAGTGTAAGGAATATTCGTTGATACATCTTTTACCCTGTCAGTCAGAAGGTAATACAACCCAGCTAAAAAAATAACAATAATAAAAACAACTACTAAAAGAATTATTTTAATTTTCAAACTCATAGTTTTATTTGTTATCGTTTCGCCAAAATGACCTAATGCTCAAATATGCGAAAGATTTATTACAATTTTTGTATTTACTCTAATTATTGATAACGAAGCTGCTTAATTTATGAAAAAAATATTTATTTTATCTTGTCTCATGTTATGTTCTATTTCCCATCTGAATGCTCAAAAAGTGCTTTCAGATGATGTAAATGATACCTTATCGGTGGATAAGTTGGGAACAAAAATTGAGTTTGAAAATAACTCTGACTTAGCCGAAAAATGGAATCTTGAAATTGTAAATACTGCCAAACGGAGGAAGGTTTTGAAGAATATTTCAACCCCAATTAGGCTTTATTACGAAAACGCCTACTTATCTGCTTTGCTAAACCAAGGTTATTTTGTGGCAGAAAAAGGAAATATCAAACAGGAAATAGAACTATATTATGAAGTCATAAGAAGTGCCAACATAAAAAATCACGCCAAAGTATTGGGATTTACTTATAACTCCATAGGGGCAGCATTTACCAAAGCAAAAGAATACCAAAAAGGATTAATAAACTTTAATAAAGCGTTAAAAATAGCGGTTCAGTTGAATGACAAAAATCTGGAAAGTATCATATTGGGAAGCATTGCCTTTACATACAGAAAGTTAGGCGATTTGACAAAATCATTGGAGTTCAACTTTAAGAACTTGGCACTCTCTAAGGAAGTCAATAATCCTAATTACATAGCGGTAAGTCTTACAAGGATTGCGTTGATTTATAAAGATAAAAAGGAGTATGACAAAGCCCTTAACTTTTTCAAGCAGTCGTTAGTGGAATCAAATAAACTGAATAATGAGCAGCAAATTGCAGAGATAAATCTTCATTTACATGATATTTATGTTGCCCAAAATAAATCAGCATTAGCCCAGCAAAGCCTAATAATTGCCCATGAAGTTGCCACAAAATCAAAATATATGGGACTACTGCAAAAAACAGGCGTGAAAATATATAAAATCTACCAAAACTTAGGCAATTATCCGAAAGCTCTGGAAGCACTTGAATTAGCGATGAGTTCAAAGGATTCTCTCAATAAAGAAGAGAATAAAAACGCAGTTTTGAAGGCTGAATTCAAATACGAAACCGAACTGAAAGAAGCCCAAATAAAGTCATTAGCCCAACAAAAACAAATCTCCGAACTTGAATCTAAACGAAAAAATACCCTCATTTACGGTATTTTAGGAGCAATTTTAGCCCTTTCTGCCATTGCTTATTTTTCGTTTACCAAATTCAAAGAAAAGAAAGCTAATGAGTTGTTATCCAGTCAGTTAGAAGAAGCCGAACGCCGTATTGAAATTGAACAAAAAGCCACCGAAAGCGAGCTGAAAGCCTTGAAATCACAGATGAATCCGCATTTTATGTTCAACGCCCTCAACAGTATTCAAGAGCAATTTATGTATGGCGATAAAACGGTTGCCAACGAACAAATGGGTAATTTCACGTACCTGACAAGGCAAATTCTGACGGTTTCGGGCAAGAAGAAAATCAATCTTTCCACCGAAGTAGAAATCCTGACAAAATACCTTGATTTAGAGAAAATGCGTTTTGCCGAAGGGTTTGAATATGCAATCAATCTCAGTTCAACTATTGACGAAGATTACCACCAAATTCCGCCCATGTTGATTCAACCATTTGTAGAAAATTCCATCAAACACGGACTCCTCCACAAGCAAGGCGAAAAGAAATTGAAAATATATTTTGATTTAGACGAAGCCGAAGAAAACCTCTTATGCACAGTGGAAGACAATGGCGTAGGCAGAGAAAAATCTACCGAAATCAAAAGCAAACGAGTTCAACAGCACGAATCTTTTTCAACCTCCGCCACTGAGGAACGATTGAGATTATTGGGTAATGGATTGAACAATAAGGATTTAGTAGTGTATGAGGATTTGAGGAATGGGCAAGGTGAAGGTATTGGGACACGGGTCAGGATTAAGATTCCGTTGGGGTAATAGTAGAGTCGTAAGTCTTTAAGTCATAAGTCGTAAGAAACTATCTGAGTAACTTACGACTTACAGACTTATGACTTAAAGTTTACTATACAACTGCGTTTTACCATCCATATCAGCCGATACTACTAACAAAACACGTCCTTTTTTACCCCCGCTGTAATCAAATAATTTAGCCCCTTCGTCCATCGAAATCGTAGTAATAATATTCTTTTGAAGACGGTACGAACTGTTACCACTGCCACTATACACCGTTACTTCATCGTCAGTATCATTCTTAATTTTGATTTTGATATTGCCACCCACCGCATGAGTTTTTACGATACTGATAGCTTTTTTACGGTTTGTATTATTCGCCAAAGAGGTCATTGACACGATTGCCAATAAGATAAGAAGAGAAAGAGTTTTTTTCATGATTTTTGTTTTTGTTATGATTACGTTGCAAAATTAGACGGTAGATTTTTAAGTAATTGAGCCGTTCCATGAAAGGGGTTTGTGGAGGGGTGAAATGCGGGTTTGGGTTTATGAGTTGGGGAAAGAGAGCAACCCTTTTATTTAGAACACCTCCAAAACAACATTTTGGGAAGCCAAAGATTTTTGCCGAAATTTGTCTTTTGAACAAACAAGCCGTTCACCTTTCACCGTGAACTTTTCACCCCAAAATATGCGCCTCCATCGTCCCTTAGTCCAAGCCACTGTTAAGGCATTACAAGAAATATTCCAACATCATAATCCTCGTCAGGCGGATAAAGTGATTGAAGCCACGCTAAAATCCAACAAACAATGGGGCAGTCGGGACCGCTCTTTCATTGCTGAAACCTGTTACGAAATCGTCAGAAATTGGCGTATGGTGCTGTTTTGCAATGATTTATACGAAGATAAATTAAAACCGCCCTACTTTTGGCAAATCGTGGGTTCGTGGTTAATCATCCGCAAAAAACTGAACCCCGATGCTGATAATATTGATGAATTGCCAAAATGGGAAGAATTTTCGCACATCACACCCAGCAAGGTTTTAGCCCGATTTGACGAAGCCCAAAAGATTCGTAAAGTCCGAGAATCCGTACCCGACTGGTTGGATGCTTTGGGTGAAAAAGAGTTAGGTTCTGAAAAATGGACGGTAGAAATCCACGCTCTTAACCGTCAAGCTCCCGTAGTTTTGAGAGCTAACTCCCTGAAAACCAACCAAGATGCTTTACAGGATATGCTCGACAGAATCGACATTGAAACCTTTATGCCCAACGATGTTACCGAGTTTCCGTACGCATTATTTTTGGAACAAAGAGTTAATCTCTTCCGAACGGACTATTTCAAAGATGGACTTTTTGAAATCCAAGATGCTGCCTCGCAACTGGTTGCCCCTTTCTTGGACGTACAGCCAGGAATGCGGGTAATTGATGCCTGTGCGGGTGGGGGCGGGAAAGCCCTTCATTTGGCTGCATTGATGCAAAACAAAGGCAAAATCACGGCAATGGATGTGGAAGAATGGAAGCTAAATGAGCTAATGAAACGTGCCAAAAGAAATGGTGTGGATAATATTGAAGTAAAATTAATCGACCCAGTGACCCTTGAAAAATACAAAGAATCTGCTGACCGTTTGCTATTGGATGTGCCTTGTTCAGGCTTGGGCGTAATCCGTAGAAATCCAGATTCCAAATGGAAACTATCGCAGGAATTTATTGATAATCTGAAACTAATTCAGTGGGATATTCTTACCAAATATTCATCCATGTTGAAGCAAGGCGGTAAGATGGTTTTTGCCACGTGCAGCTTGTTACCCTCTGAAAGTGAGGCACATATCCAAAGATTGTTGAAAGAACAACCTAATAATTGGCAACTTTTATCGGAGCGAAGAACCTCCACGGCTGACGAAGGATTAGACGGTTTTTATATGGCTTGTTTGTTGAAGAGATAGAAGATTATTTATCATCTTCAAAACCTCCGATTAGATCTTCAAAAGCCTCAACAATTTCGTCTTTATATGGGTTGTTTTCTCTGATAATTAGAGAGTTATAATAAATAGTATTTTGTAATGGGTCAGCAAAAGACTTATCAATTTTAAAGAATAAGTCTTGATTAAACTGTTGAAACCATCTATCAAATTTACGAACCCTTGCCAAATGTTTTCTATCTGACGTATCACAAGTATAGAGAATAATATTTTCTTTATTTTTAAAGAAATCAACAAAAATTGAAGCAATTGTTTCGGAAACTAATGAATCAAGAGGAGTATTTTGAGGAGAGTTTTCTGATAATTTTATAGAGAATTCATAACAGTAATTTGACCAAATATATTCATTTCCAAAAATATAACCAGTTGGTTTGAATTCTATTCGATAGAAAACATTAAATTTTGTTTTAAAGAAATAAGAAGAGGTTTCATCATCTATAAAATCATACTCATAATGGTTCATTTAACTATTGATTTAGCAAATTTTTGTTTGGATATGTTGATGGAAGTATTTGGTCAAGAATATGATTCGTCTCTCTATAATTTACAGCCGACTGCCTAACGACTTTGAGTATTCGTTCACGTTCTTCTTTCGATAATTTTTTTTTAGTTTCCATAATAATTACTGTTTTGATAATCAAAGATATAAACAAAATCTCATTTCATAAAATTCATTCTTAGAACCATGACAACCCAAGATTTCGATAAAATTATTCAAAAACGCCGCTCCGTCAGGATTTATGATGCTGATGCTCCATTCGATGAAGCCGTGATAAAACGGGGTTTGGAACGTGCCATTCTTTCGCCCAATAGTAGCAATATGCAGCTCTGGGAGTTTTATTGGGTAAAGTCAAAATCCATGCACGAAACCCTCACACACGCTTGTATGGGGCAATCTGCCATCAAAACTGCTAATCAAGCAGTCGTTTTTGTAACCCGTCAGGATAAATATGATGAGCGTGCCAAGTGGAATTTGGCAAACATGGAAAAGCAATTTGAAGGGAAAGAATTGACCTCACGAGATAAACGTGCCTTGGATTATTATCGAAAATTAATGCCCTTGGTTTATCGCTACGACCGCTTCGGACTGAACACCATTTTGAGAAGTATCATCGTATTTTTCATGGGTTTCAGCAAACCATTTCTACGTATTCGTAACCACGGCGACCAGCGAGTAATGACCCATAAATCAGCGGCTTTGGCAGCACAAACCTTTATGTTGAGTTTGGCTTCCGAAGGTTACGACACCTGCCCGATGGAAGGATTTGATGCTGGTTTAGTAAAAAAAGCCTTAAAGTTACCTCATTTAGCAGAAATCACGATGATTGTAGCCTGTGGCATCGGCAAACCCGAAGGCATTTATTCCGAACGTTTGAGAGTGCCTAATGAAGAAGTTATTTTTGAAGTATAATTCCGTCGTAAGTGGTAAGTCATAAGTCGTATGATTTACCACTTTTTACTCTTACGTCCTCGCAACTTATTAGTTCCTACAAGTTTCTTCACTTCGTGCCTTTGCTGCTTTGTTCCTTCTTGCCTTCTTAACTTAAAACTTGGAACGATATTTGCCCCAAAATCTACACGCACACCTCCGCTCTTCCGCCCGAAGTTTTATATTTTTAACCATCACTTTTTCATGAAAAATCTTCACAAACGCATTTTGGGCGTGGGCATTGCCTGTACATCATTGGCAGGCATGGCGTTCGTAACTTTACCGAAACAACCAACGGGCATTCTCAGTACCTTGAATTTGGCAAAAGCTAAGACTGAACTCGGTTTTGTCGAAACCATTACGGCTACTGGTCCAGAGAAAGACGTAAAGGATAACTCAGCGGCAAAATCCACCCTCAAAGGTCCTGTTAAATCAATTTCCAACATCTCAATTGCTTTAACCGTTTCCACAACTGAGCAAACAGTTCAGCTAAATTGGATAACCCCAGCGGGACATAATAGCCGCAAATTTATTGTTCAACGTAGCAAAGATTTAGAGAAATTCTATGACATTGCCGAAATCAAAAACGTTGACAAAGAAGGTATTAACATCTTTACGGATGAAAACCCAACGGGTGGCTTCATCAATCATTATCGTATTATCGAGTTTGATTCTGAACGTAATATGCACGTTTACTCACCGATGGGTGTACAGGTAAGTGCCGTAAATGGTGAATCTTTTGGCGTAACCTTGCACACTTCCGAAGAAGGAGAAATGATACGAGTAAAAATGGATAACGTCAAAGAAGCAGATGTACTACTCAATACTATTTCGGGTATGGGTGTCCCTTGCGATGCTGTCCAGAAAAATCAAAACGAAGTAATTTTACTACCAACCTATCCACTTTCGCCAGGCGAATACATCGTAAAAATCAGGGATGTGAAAGATGAAAAACGCTTTAAGGTTCAGTTTAAAAGAGCCGATAAGATGTTTTAAAGTAGGGGTTGGGATTTAGGTTTAGGGGTTTAGGAAATAGGTTAATCTATTTCCTAAACCCTTTTTTAATTCATAAAAGATAAAATCTGACCAAACTGTTAATTATTCATTTTCAATTGTTAATTATTATTTATTATGCTTGCATAACAAATTATTATTTTACAATTTTACAATGGTATGCAAAGCATAATAATTAGAAAATAAAATTTCATAATCAAGTGAAAAATGAAGGCTGATAAAACCGTAGATTATCATATAAAATCAGGATGGCACGCCATCAATCGGATGTATAATTCGTATGCCGCACCGTTTGATATGACGATGGCAATTGGTTATGTATTACTTAACATTGACCGTAAAGGCACACCAGCAACAAAAATTGCCCCTGCTTTGGGCTTAGAGGCACGAAGTTTGACCAGAATGTTAAAAACTCTGGAAGATAAAAAATGGATTCGCCGTGAAAGTGACGATGATGACCGCAGGGTGGTAAACGTATATTTAACCGAAGAAGGCAAGAAAAAACGAGAATTGGCAAAAGAAGGTGTGATTGCCTTTAATAATGCCATTTACGAAAAAATTGGCGAAGAAAAATTGGCTATATTTTTTGAAGTGATGCAAAAAGTAAGTGAAGTTGTGGATATTGATACTGCCAATTACAAAGCTGAAAACATAGCTGAAGAAGTCATGTAAAATATTTTAAATGGTATGCTTGCATACTATTTTTTTATTTATGTAACTTTACGAAAAATTGTTATGCAAGCATACTAATTTTAATTATTCATTAATTTTTTAATTATAGAAAAATGATACTCACAGACAGCAAGGCTTCCATTAAAGGAGGCGAGTTTTTAATCAAAGATATTGACGCTTCGCAAATTTTTATTCCCGAAGAATTTTCCGAAGAGCAACAAATGATTGCTCAAACTTGTTTGGATTTCCTTCGCACGGAAGTACACCCACATTTAGACGAAATTGATTACGCCAAAAACTCAGATTTGATGGTAAGTTTGATGGATAAAGCTGGGGAATTAGGTCTGTTGGGAACGGCAATCCCAGAAGAATATGGTGGCTTTGGGATGAACTTCAATACCTCAATGTTGGTGGCAGAAGCCTGCGGAGGTGGACATTCATTCTCGGTGGCATATTCTGCTCATACGGGAATCGGAACTTTGCCAATTTTATACTACGGAAACGATGAACAAAAATCGAAATATTTGCCAAAACTTGGCTCAGGAGAATGGAAAGCGGCTTATTGCTTGACCGAACCAGATTCGGGTTCGGATGCAAATTCGGGGAAAACCAAGGCAGTTTTATCGGAAGATGGTAAGAATTTTATCCTCAACGGACAAAAAATGTGGATAACGAACGCTGGTTTTGCTGACTTATTCATCGTTTTTGCCAAAATTGATAACGACAAATCTTTAACAGCTTTCATCGTCGAAAAATCTTTTGGAGGAATCACAATGAACGAAGAAGAGCGTAAAATGGGTATCAAAGGTTCTTCAACTCGTCAAGTGTTTTTTACGGACTGTGTTGTACCCGTCGAAAACCAATTATTTACCCGTGAAGGAGGTTTCAAAATTGCGGTAAATATTTTAAATATTGGTCGTATTAAATTGGCTTCGGCGGTTTTGGGAGCATCGAAAGGGGTGATTTCTACGGCAGTAAATTATTCAAATGAGCGTAAACAATTTGGCACATCAATCAGTAATTTTGGAGCAATCAAACACAAAATTGCCGAAATGACTGCCAAAGTATTTGCCTCAGAATCAGCGTGTTATCGTGCTGGACAAAATATTGATGATGCCATTGAAGATTTGTTGGAAGGCGGTATGGAATCTGCTCAAGCTAAGTTGAAAGGCGTTGAACAATTTGCGATTGAATGTGCTATGATGAAAGTACATAGTTCAGAAGTCTTGGATTTTGTAGTGGACGAAGGCGTACAGATTTATGGCGGAATGGGTTTCTCGGCAGAAGCACCGATGGACAGAGCTTATCGTGATTCAAGAATCAATAAAATCTTTGAAGGAACGAACGAAATCAATCGTTTGCTTTCAGTGGGTACAATCGTGAAACGTGCCATGAAAGGCGAGTTGAATTTGATGCCAGCGGCAATGGCAGTGGGCAAAGAAATCATGGCAATCCCAGATTTTGGAACGGAAGAAGAAGACGGATTATTCGTAGCAGAAAAGAAAGTTATCAAAAATTTGAAGAAAGCAACTTTGATGATTGCGGGGGCGGCTTTGCAAAAATTTATGATGAATTTCGAGAAAGAACAAGAAATAATCATGAATCTGGCGGATATGTTGATTGAACTTTACATAGCGGAATCAGCCATTTTGAGAGTTGAAAAATTAACGGGTGTTCGTGGAGAAATTGCTTGTGAATTACAAAAAGATGCTGCCATGATTTATTTGCATACAGCTGTTGATAAAGTAAACTTGGCGGGCAAAACAGCCATCACCAGTTTTGCCGAAGGAGACGAATTGCGAGTAATGTTGATGGGCTTGAAACGCTTTACCAAAATTGAACCTATGAACTTAAAAGATGCCCGCAGACGTATTGCAGAGGCTTCAATTGAGAAAAATGGGTATTTATTTTAGAAATATTATATTGATTTAAAAAGACAAAAAGGCGGGATTCCCTGCCTTTTTTTGTATCCTTGTAACACGGACAGCCTTGTCCGTGTTGTAAAACCTTTCCTTTTAATACGGACAGCCTTGTCCGTTGTGTAAAACTTTTCGTTTTGTTGTTAGAAGCCGTTTTAAAATATACTCTGAATAAAGTCTGATGGTATTTTTTGAGTAGCGGAATCATATTCTTTTAAGGAATATACAGCGTATCTTGTGTAAAAAATATGGTTTCGATAGTCAGAATAAGACAATCAGAATTTGTCGTAAGATATTTTAAAACGGCTTCTTAGAATACAATAGTCGCCAAGTGGAACATCAATGAGAGCGAAATGAATAAAATACGGTAAAAATCGGGCAACGTTTGCTGCCGTGGTACGTTAAAATGCAAAATACAAAAAAACAATTCTTTATTGGAGCAATTTTGGTAGTTTTAGGCTCAGTACTTTTTGCGGGAAAAGCCGTTTTAGTTCGTTATAATTACATTCACTTTCAGGTTGACACAGTTTCGCTTTTGATGTTGAGAATGTTATTTTCTGCTCCTTTCTACGTGATAATTCTTTATTTTCAGAACAGAAAATACTCCGAAGTTCCCAGACTTACAAACAAAGAATGGCTTTGGATGATGGCAATTAGTTTAGTGGGTTATTACTTAGCTTCTTTCTTCGATTTTTGGGGTTTGGCGTATATCACAGCCAGTATTGAAAGATTAGTTTTGTTCATTTATCCAACTTTGGTGGTGATTATTTCAGCAATATTTTTCAAGAAACCTATTCATAAAATCCAATACATCGCCCTCATTATCACTTATTTAGGCGTAGTCATTTCCTTCATTCCTGATATACAGATAGGAATGCAAAAAGATTTAATCATTGGGGTAACGCTCATCTTTTTGAGTTCACTTACCTACGCTCTGTATTTGATAGGTTCAGGCGAGATGATTCCGAAAGTTGGAGCATTGCGATTTACTTGTTACGCCATGTTGATTTCTACGATGATGATAATGATTCATTATTTAATCACCATCGGCGGAGGGCTATTTAGTTATCAATCAAGCGTTTATCTACTTTCAATAATCATGGCGGTTTTCACAACAGTCATTCCTTCATTCATGATTTCGGAAGGAATCAGAAGAATTGGCTCGGGCAATGCCTCGATCATTGGGAGCATCGGACCGATTGCTACAATTGTTATGGCAAATATCTTCCTGGGTGAAGTAATTACGGCTTGGCAAATCGTTGGTACTGTTGTGGTTTTGGGTGGAGTTTTGATGATTTCTTGGAAGGGAAAGAATTGATTTTAAATTGAACGAAACCATGAAGAATTTGTCCCAAATATCAGAAACATAAAATAACCACTCAAAACTTCTCACACAAAAACAAGCTATTCGCATCTAAATGCTTATCTATCAAGTATGAATTATTATTAGCTTCGAGTCCCTGCGAGGTAACCAAGGTTATGAAAAGCTGCTTCTTGGTTTGTGTAACTTGTTGAAATACGTTTCTTTTTCTCCGTAAATCTTGAATATCTTGATTGGTGAGCGAATACAAACCATCATAATATTTCATCTCACAAATGTTGATGGCATTATCCGCCCTTTCAATCAACATATCAATCTGACCACCCTCCGTTTCATCATCTTTTCGTTTGTAAAAACTGGATTCATCGGTCAATATTCCCGATATGCCCAATGCCTGTTTGATGCCACAAATATGCTTCATACAAAGCGTTTCAAAGGCATAACCACCCCACGATTTGGCAGTGAGTGGGTACAAAATTTCGCCATAACTCATAATTTTAAGGACTTATGGCAAATATATTAAACTAAAAATTCTGCCACAAGTCTTATTTTTATGGAGTTGTGGCAGAATTTTTATCCTTTTATTCATGAAGATTACTTTCGTGTATTCAACCAACGAGCGAGACGCTCTGTGCGATTATAGGTCGTAGGAACGCTTCGCTAAACCTACAACCAGTTAAGGGTTTTTGCAAATCATCTTGAACCCATACGTCCAGATAGGTCTTTTATCAGAAAAAATGACCAGTATCGGACAAAGAAAAAGCCTAAAATGTTCAAAAATAGAAAAGTTAATACATGAGAAGAATTGCTTAACTTAATGACATTGCTCGAGCTACTGCGGGGGATATCTCTTAAATACATTTTAATCTTACTTTATCGAAAATTTTTTCCACAAACTTACGTCTAATACACTCGCCACGAATACAAAACCGCCTCACTGAATTAATCAGCAAGGCGGTTTTTACTGTCATTCAATACCTCTACAAATTGATTTACTTTCAAAACTTGTACTTTGGGAAAAAGTATTGTTTCTAAAATATTAAAATGTTTATCTTGACTCACTAAATAAGTAGCGTTACAAGCAATAGCACAATCAACAAATTTGTTGCGGTCCGACGTTTCGGTCATCGGGGTCTGATTAGTGCCGTTGTTGGTCTTTTTTCGACCAACAACACGTGCGAAAGCAAGCACCGAATACGATAATATAAAACTAATTTATTATGAATAAAGCATTGAATACCGATAAGATAAACTCTCACTTCCGTAGTTGGCGAGTTGCTTACGCATATGTTGTTGGTGGAAAAAACACCAACAACGGCTGGCTGAGACTTTTGCCAAAATGGAACACCAACAACGGCACAAAAACGAGTTATAAATATGGTGTTTGGCTGTTCTAAAAGTAGCTATACAAGCGTATTAGCCACTGCTTTTCCCATTTTATTACCAATAATTTCGGCATATTCCTCCAAAATTTCATTCGTAATACATAACTCGTATTGTTCTTCCGGAAACGCATCAAAAATCATTCTGTTGGAAGATTTACTGGATATTATAGTCAGAAGAATATTGGTATCTAATACAATTTTCACTAATACTTTTGATAAGGAGCTCTTAGATGGGTATTTAGTATTTCAGATTCTTGCTCATGAGTCCATCCATTTTTCTCCCATACAGTATCAGCTTGACGAGTTAATTTTTGAGCAAGATATGTTCTAACCATTTTTTTAATTTCCATCAAATCTTCATCTTCAATCTTCGACATCAACTGTAACATATACAATTGGCTCGGTTTCAAGGGATTATTTATCAAATTTGCAGCCATAATCTTTTATTTTTATATAAATGTAACTGAAATCAACTAAGTCTCATTAATCTCACCCAAACAAATCACTCGAAAGATACCTATCTCCTCTATCACAAATAATACACACAATCACACCTGATTCTAATTCTTGGGCTAATCTGACGGCGGCGGTGGCTGAACCTCCGCTACTCATTCCCCCAAAAACTGCTTCTTCTTTTGCCAAACGGTTCGCCATAATGCGGGATTCGGCTTCCGAAACATCCATGATTCTATCAACCCGTGCGGCATCGAAAATCATCGGTAAATATTCTTTCGACCACCGCCTAATGCCTGGAATTTTCGAGCATTCTGTTGGCTGACAACCCACAATTTGAATTTTTGGATTTTGCTCTTTCAAATACATCGAAGTTCCCATAATCGTCCCCGTTGTTCCCATCGAACTCACAAAATGAGTAACTTCTCCGTTGGTATCTTTCCAAATTTCGGGACCCGTAGTGCGGTAATGAGCCAAATAATTATCTGCATTCCCGAACTGGTCGAGCATAAAATACCCGCCTTTTTTCATTTGTGCATCCGCATAATCACGTGAACCTTCGATGCCTTCTTCGGAGGGTGTCAGAATCACTTTTGCTCCGAAAGCCTCCATCGTCAAAACTCGCTCACGGGTGGAATTTTCAGGCATAACCAACTCAATTTCAAGGTTATACAATCTCGCAATCATCGCCAAGGCAATGCCCGTATTTCCCGATGTGGCTTCGATTAGCTTCATGTCGGGTTCGATTTCTCCACGTTCCACCGCCCCCTTAATCATACTCAAAGCGGCACGGTCTTTGACGGAACCACCTGGATTATTTCCTTCCAATTTTCCATAAATCTTAACGTTCGGATTTGGATTAATTCTGTTTAATTCAACGATGGGCGTGTTGCCCACTAAATCTAATATGGTCATTATTTCTGTTTGAAAATTGTAGTATTTACGCTGCCATTGTACCAGAAAATTTTACATCAAATTCTGCTAAAACCTCTTGTAATTGTTTTGTTAAATCGTCTTTGACAATTTGATATTGTTTAACCATTGCCCAGCCAGAAGCCCCTTCAATAGCTTGGTGAGTTTTGATAGCCACATTCATTCTTTCAATTAAATCTAATAATCGAAGAATCTTATTTCGGTTATTTTCTACTATTTCCATGTTTAAAATATGATTTTTAGAATACCCTTTGGATTATATTCACGGTCTGTATTAAACAACTGTTCCCATTCAAAAAGTCCGAATTGTGTTACAAAATAATTGCGTTCTTTTGGCTGATAATTTGGAACAAAGAAGCAGTCAATTTTATTAAATTTTTCTCTCAAATTTAACAGTTTAACAGCATTTTTATTGAAAAAATCAGCATCCACAAAAGTTACTACATCTATATCTTTCGGAAATGCTTTTTTAGTTATGAAACTTCCGTCAATAAATTGATAAAAATTCTCCATATCCATTGCTTTCAAAGCATCACAAAAAGATAGATATTCTTCAAAAATGTTTTCTCGGTGATTATTGAAAGTAAATTCCTTTTGAAAAACATTCAAAGATACCTCAATTATTTCGTATGGTTTAACATTACCGTTTGTATCAAAATTGATCATAATTTACTGTAAAATTTTCACCTGCTCTTGGTGGTAAATCTTTGTGCCTTCGGGGACGCTGCGGGTGAGCCAAACGTTACCCCCAATCACAGAATTTGCTCCCACAACGGTCTCACCGCCCAAAATGGTTGCTCCCGAATATATCACCACGTTGTCTTCAATGGTCGGGTGGCGTTTCATCGAAGCCATTGATTTACTGACTGATAAAGCCCCCAGCGTTACGCCTTGATAGATTTTTACGTATTTGCCAATAAACGTTGTTTCTCCAATCACTACGCCCGTGCCGTGGTCAATCATAAAATATTCATCAATTTCGGCGGCGGGATGAATATCAATTCCCGTTTTGGAATGAGCGTATTCCGTTAAAATTCTTGGCACAATCGGAACGTCCAATTTCGATAAAGCATTTGCCAGTCGATAAAAAATGATAGCATAAAATCCTGGGTACGCCCTGATGACTTCATATTCACTTTGAGCCGCTGGGTCACCCGTCATTATTGCTTGAACATCAGTGAGTAAGACTCTATAAATTTCGGGCAATTGTTGTATATAATCACTCGCAATTTGGCGTGGACTGCCTTGCAAATGCTGTTGCATCGACCTCAACATCCGAGTTAGTCGTAATTCTATTTGGTCAAAAGCCTCCTGCAATTCATCCACACAGCCAAAATGTCGTTGGGTTTGTTCGGGGAACATTGCCAACATAATATCCGTGAAAAGTTCTTTCACCACCGTAGTTGCTGGAAAAGTATTAGGCTTGGAGTGTTTCTCGCAAAGCTGTTCTAAGAATGGTTTTGGCAACATCGTGTTTAGGGGGTTCTTTGTTCCAAAACTAACGATAAAAATGTTTAATTGATTCGGATTCTATGAAAAATATACGCCATCTACCTTAGTCGGCAAGTCAATTTCTTGGAAAATATGGCACTTGATTCATAAAAACACCATTCATCTTTCCGCAAACAAACTATTTCCCAAACCTCCCTGTTATCCTTTCATCAACATACATAAAATTAACATGAAAAAAGTCGTTTTCTTATCTCTTTTTATCTTTCTAAATCAATTCATAAACGCCCAAACCACTCGCTGGCGAGCAACCGTAATGACCGACGGCGGCGAATTACCTTTTGGCTTAGAATTACAAAAACAAGCAAAAAATACCTATAAAGTCTTTGTGCTGAACGCTTCTGAAAGATTCCAAACTGATGATGCAATCCTGACGGGCGATTCATTGACGATTCCAATTTCGCTCTTTGATGCTCAAATAGTCGCCAAAATGTCGGCAAATACTTTGGTAGGAATTTTTAGTAAAAACAAAGGTAGAAAGTCTTATTCTCAAAGTCCATTCAAGGCTACTTTGGGTTACGGAACACGTTTCAGAACCAATAAAATGGCGATTCGGGGCAATCCCCAAGGAAAATGGTCAGTCAATTTCATCAATCCGACTTCGGGAAAAGTGAGCGATGCCGTAGGTATTTTTCAACAAAAAGGTAATATCGTAACGGGTACATTCCTCACCACAACGGGCGATTATCGTTTTATGGATGGCAATATGGTGGGTGACAGTCTTTTCATTTCTACCTTTGATGGCTCACACACTTTTATGTTACGGACCAAAGTAGAGGGTGATCAAATGATGGGGAAATTCTATGGCTCTCTCAAAGGTTTTAGCAATTTTGAAGCCACCAGAAATGTCAAAGCTGAGTTACCAGATTTAGCCAAAATGACATATTTAAAAGAAGGTTTTGATAAACTATCTTTTACATTTCCAAACGAAAATGGTGAACAAATTTCCCTTTCGGATGCAAAATTTAAAGGTAAAGTAACGGTGATTCAGATACTGGGTTCGTGGTGTCCAAACTGTATGGATGAAAGTAATTATTTAGCTCCCTTTTACAAAAAAAATAAAAATAAAGGCTTGGAAATCATTGGCTTAGCGTATGAAAAAACGGGTGATGATGCTTTTTTTAAAGAGAAAATGGCTCTACTTCGTAAACGTTTTGGCGTTGAATATCCCCTCTTAAAAGCAGGTTTGAATAATTCAGAAAGTGCTTCGGAAAGTTTGCCCATGTTAAACAAAGTTATTGGTTTTCCGACTACTCTAATTTTAGACAAAAAAGGTAGCATTCGCCTAACCCACGCAGGTTTTTCAGGACCAGGCACAGGAAAATATTATACCGATTGGGTAAATGAATTTGAAAGTTTGATTGAAAAATTATTGAAAGAGTAAATTTTCGGGAAACGATAAAACGGGGGAACGGTACACGGCAAACGGAGAAATGGGAAACGGTACACGGCAAAGGGTGAACGGTTCAGACCATAAATATTTGCAAAATGACTAATATCTATCTCAGAAAACGGCTAACCATTTACCCTTCCGTGTACCGTGTACCCGTTCAACCCCTTTACCGTTCCCCGTGTACCGAAAAGTATGACAAAAGACCAAAAAATAATTCTCTACCTGCTCGCTTGTGTGCAGTTTACCAACATCATGGATTTTATGATTATGATGCCGATGGGGCCCATTTTGATGGAATCCTTCAATATTTCTGCCCGTGAATACAGCTTTTTGGTTTCTGCCTATTCAATTAGTGCAGGTATTTCGGGATTTATTGCAGCCTTTTTCGTGGATAAATTTGACCGTAAAAATGTATTGACCATTGCCTACATCGGGCTTTTGGTGGGTACGTTTGCCTGTGCCATCGCACCTACATACACAATGCTCATGGCGGCACGTATATTTGCAGGCGTTTTTGGCGGAGTGTTGGGGTCGCAGGTCATTGCCATTGTGGGCGATACGGTCAGTTACGAACATCGTGCCGAAGGTATGGCAGTCATCATGGCGGCATTTTCATTAGCTTCTGTCTTGGGTGTTCCTTTGGGGATGTATCTCGCCACCAAAATCAGCTGGCACGTGCCTTTTGCTTTTGTGGTGGGCGTTGGTTTTATTAATTTACTCCTGATTTACAGATACTTACCGAGTTTACGGGGGCATATTCACTTGTCTGAAACCAAGCCAAGCCCCTTTGCCGTACTGACAAATATTGCCAAAGACAATAATCAACTGAGGGCTTTGGCGTTATCGGTTATTATTATGTTTGCTCATTTCTGCACGATTCCTTCATTGAGTCCGTATCTGACAATCAACGTTGGAATGTCCAAAGATAACATTTCACTCATCTATTTAATCGGTGGGGCAATCACTATTATTAGTGCCAGAGTTGTCGGAAAAATTGCCGACCAAAAGGGTAAATATCGCATTTTTGCCCTCTGTGGAATCTTGTTTTTAATCCCCGTTTTCTTGATGACAAACCTTCATCACGGAGCGAGTTTAACACTCATTTTATTGACAACTTCCATGTTTTTCCTTTTCGCCAACGGACGAACCATCACGATGCAAGCCATCGTTTCGGGCGTGGTGAATAACGAACAGCGAGGGGGATTCACGAGTATAAATTCTTCAATGATTCAATTAGGCTCGGGTGCAGCATCATTTGTGGGCGGTTTAATCGTTCAAAAAGCGACGAATGGGCAGTTATTACATTATGATTGGGTCGGGTATATGTCGATGGGCGTTATGGTGATAGGCATTATTTTAGGAAAATATGTAAAAACTATTGAAAAGTAGTGTAAATAAAAACCTTACATCAGTCAGTTTTTCCACGTTTAGAAAATAGATTCCATAAAGCCCATGATTTACCGTAAATTTGAAGCATAAAACACTTACTTTGCCGTAAAATAAATTTTATGTAATCTTTTCATAAAAAAATCATACATTTAGTTTCAATTTTAAATAGTTATGTCCGCCAATTTACTATTTTAATTGAATTAATTACTTTCCAATCATATCCTTATTATTGAGACAAATCATGAAAAAAACCTTAATCCTCACTGTGGCGGCGGTGGCTTTGTTAAATTTTAGTAATCTTTGTTTTGCCCAAAATACTAAAATCCGCACGAATAAAGAGATTTCATTTGAAGTTTCTTTGAACCCCAGCAACAAAACCATTCTGAAATGGCTAAGTTCGGAAGGACACCAGACCAGTCGCTTCATTATCCAGCGAAGCAAAGACAACGAAACATATTTCGATATTAGAGAAATTGATGTCCAACCACAAGGTGATTCCGAACAAAGGTTTCAATTTACTTTTACCGATTCTAAAACTTTGAGAGGAACAGAGTACTACAGAATCATGGAGTATGAAACAGATGGAAAATCATACACTTATTCAGCTTTGTCGATAAAACCAGAAAGCCCAATATCAGTAGCAAAAGCGGGCGAAATGAGCGTGATTAGAGTAATGGTGGAAGATAGTAAAAATCTTACAGCTCTGATGAGTACAGAATCAGGTTTGGGTGTGCCTTGCGAATTTGAAATTTCTGACAATAACGATGTAATTTTGAAACCCGCTTACGCTTTGAATGGCGGAAATTATATGGTAAAATTACGGTCTTCAACGGGAGAAAAACAGTTTAGGTTTAGTGTAAAATCGGATGATTTGTTATAGCTCTCTATTAATGTATAATTACTAGTGAGTAATGCGTAATGAATTTGACACAAAAAAATTGAATAACATATTGATTTTCAATATGTTATTCAATTTTTTTGTGAATTTATCTGGTTACGCATTAATCATTTCTCAATGCGACAAAGCATAAATCACTAAATAAGTCACCACACCCGCAAAATAACCAATGAGTGCGGTGAAAGAAATTTTACGGACATACCACATAAAATCAATTTTTTCCATGCCCATCACCGCCACTCCTGCCGCTGAACCAATAATTAAAATACTCCCGCCCGTTCCTGCACAATATGCCATAAATTCCCAAAGTTTGGTATCAGCAGGAAAAGATACCAAGTCATACATTCCCATCGAAGCCGCCACCAATGGAACATTATCAATAACTGCAGATGCCAAACCAATCGCCACCACGATAACATCCTGATTTCCAATAGCTTTATCCATCCATTGAGCCAATCCCGAGAGCAGATGCGTTGATTCTAATGCCCCAATAGCAATTAAAATCCCTAAGAAAAAAAGAATACTTGACGTATCAATTTTGCTCAAAGCATGAGCTACCGTGAAAGGGTGGCGTTCTTCTTCGTCCTTGCCAGAATGTAATATTTCTGAAACTACCCAAACAATTCCTAAGCCCAATAATATACCCATGTAAGGCGGCAAATGCGTAACGGTTTTAAAAATCGGAACAAACAACAGTGTACCTATTCCCGTCAAGAGCATAATAATTGAATTTTGGGTTTTGATAACCAACTCAGTAGTTTCTTCTTGAGAGTCTTCATCAACTTCATTCCGTTTAACAGAACCTTTCATCTTGAAAGTCAGATAGATAAGGGGAATTAATAATGAAATTAAACTTGGAATCAACAAGGTTTTAATAATATTGACGGGCGTAATTTGTCCGCCAATCCAGAGCATCGTAGTAGTAACATCCCCCAATGGAGACCATGCCCCGCCCGCATTAGCCGCAATGATAACAACTCCCGCAAAAAACTTACGGTCTTCGGAATTTTTAATTAATTTTCGTAACACCGAAACCATCACAATTGCCGTGGTAAGATTATCCAAAATAGCCGATAAAAAGAAGGTTATCAGCGAGATAAGCCATAGTAATTTTACCCGATTTCTACTGGTAATTCGGTCAGTAACCAATTTAAAACCTTGATGAGCATCAATCAATTCAACAATCGTCATTGCCCCCAAAAGGAAGAAAAGTATTTCCGAAACACTGGCTAAATGATGAGATAATTCACCCAAAATCAAAGTGGGTTCATGCTCTGAGACGATATAGACCGTCCAGCACAATACGCCCGTGAGCAATGCCGTAGCAGTTTTATTGATTTTGATAGAATGTTCAAAGGCAATGGCAACGTAGCCAGTTACGAAGATTAAGATTAGTAGTATTTGCATTGTAAAATAGTTTTGTAATGAAAATGTAAAGATAAAATCAATGCTTTAGGAACTGAAAAACAATAAATAGACGTTTTTTAAATGCCCTTTTTTGCACCACTCTGCGTTGCGGAATGCCGCCCAGATTAAATCCTCATTTAGCAATGCTAAACTGCGGCGACCGTCGCACGGTTTTATCGCCTTGATTGGCACAAAAAATAACATTTAAAAATTCATCCAGTTATTGTTTTTCCGTTCCTTACAAACAAATTTACCAATAATAAATAAGCCATTTCCACAAAATCCCATTTTTTCTTTTCTATCCCACCTATCAACCCTAAATTTGTACAATTTTTAGAGGCAAACCGCCCCAAGCATTTTTCACTATTACAAAATTGTACAAAAATGAGTTTAACAATATCGCTCGCCGACCGCATTAATGCACTGGAAGAGTCCGCAACCCTCGGGATGACCAAAAAAGCCCGTGAACTTGCCGCTCTGGGACACAAAGTTATCAGCCTTTCAGTGGGCGAACCAGATTTCAAAACCCCGAAGCATATCTGCGATGCCGCCAAAAAAGCTATTGATGACGGTTTTCACGGATACTCACCCGTTGCGGGTTATCCTGACCTTCGCAAAGCCATTGCCGATAAGTTAAAACGTGATAATAATATTGAATGGAAGCCCGAAAATATTGTGGTTTCAACGGGTGCAAAACATTCTTTGGCAAACGTAATTTCTACTTTGGTAAACCCTGGCGAAGAGGTAATCATATTTGCTCCATACTGGGTTTCATATTCAGAAATGGTAAAATTAGCCGAAGGTCATACCGTAATTGTGGACGGTGCTTTTGATAATAATTTCAAAGTTACACCCGAACAATTTGAGGCTGCCATTACGCCAAAAACCAAGTTGGTCATGTTCGCATCGCCCAATAATCCAACGGGTTCGGTTTATACGGAAGCCGAATTGAGAGCCATCGGAGCAATCGTTGCCAAGCACCCGAACGTATATGTGATGGCGGATGAAATTTATGAATATATCAATTTCACGGACGAGGGACATTTTTCAATTGGTTCAATTCCCGAAATCAAAGACCAAGTAATCACCGTGAACGGTGTGGCAAAAGGACACGCTATGACGGGTTGGAGAATCGGTTTCATCGCCGCTGCCAAATGGATTGCCGACGGCGTTGAAAAATTGCAAGGACAAGTAACATCAGGCACCAATTCAATTGCCCAAAAAGCCGCCACAGTTGCTTTTAATGGCACTTTGGAAGAAGCCTATAAAATGAAAGATGCCTACAATCGCCGCAGAGGATTGGTGGTTGGTTTATTACGTGAAATCCCAGGATTCAAGGTAAATATGCCCGAAGGAGCGTTTTATGCTTTCCCAGATATTAGTGAATATTTCGGAAAATCAGATGGAACAACCACCATCAAAGATTCTGATGATTTTGCGATGTGGTTGTTGGACGGTGCTTTTGTGGCAACCGTAGCAGGTTCAAGTTTTGGAGCTCCCAATTGTATCAGAATCTCAACCGCAGCCTCAGACAAGCAGTTGATTGAGGCTTGTGAACGCATTAAAAACGCAGTAGCTACTCTGAAGTAGAATTTTGATATTTATTAAAAAAGCCTCTTTTTGTAGCGAAAAGAGGCTTTTTTAATCTAAAAGCGAAAATTACTTCACTTTATTTCCCTTCATTTTGCGAACTTTAATTTTCAAATTATTCAACACACTCTTTGAAAGCATGATTCGCATACGAGGCTTTTTGTAAATCACTAAATATTTATTCCCTTCATAATCCAAACGTGAAAAAGTGGAAGTACCATCTTTATCAACCAACTGATAGAAAAACTCGCCCTTCTCCCCCGCCACTGGACCAAAACGTAATGAATTATCTTCTTTACTTTTTTCAAATGAAACCAGCAATTGACCGTTTTCTTCTTTCTGAAAAAGTCCTGGTGTGCCTTTTTCCAAAGAAATACGGTTAATATATCGCCCATTTTTGAAAACTACTTTTCCAGATTTAATATTTGCATCTGATGAAGGTACTTCACGCTCCAAATAGAGCGGGTTATCGTTATAATACTGAATTCGAGATAAATCAAGTTCATTTTCCGCCAATTGGTGCATCAATGAACCTGTTAGATACACGTTTTTTTGACAACTGGAAAAAGTAAAAACACTTAGGATAATTAAGGCTTTTTTCATTATTTTATTAAGTAAGGATGGGGCGAAATACGGGTTTATGGTGAACGGTTAAAGGTAAACGGCTGTATTTCAACAATGATAACTAAATATTTTATGATAAAAATACTTTAAAATTTATTAAAAATCCAAAAAAGTATCCTTTTATCAAGCTAATTCTCTGTTTTTAGGTAATAATTAAACATTTGATACCACCATCATTGCCAAAGACTATGCCAATTTTGGTTGATTGGTTAGTGGTTAGTGGTGTATTGGTTGATTGGTTACTGGTCTATGAACTATTGTTTTTCAAAATAAAGTTGACATTTGTAAAGGTAATGCTCTACCAATAACCTAATCCACCAATAACCAATTTCCGAACTTCTCCTAAAAACTATTATAAAAATATTTTCAAGAAATTTTGAAAGTTTAAAACTATTATTTATATTTGTAGAGTAGAATTACCCGCAGAAGTACAAAACTATTTAAAATTGAACGTATGACGCTTGATGAAGCAAAGCAACATCTAATCCAAGCATGGGGAACGTTGGGGTCGAGTTGGGGTGTCAGCCGAACGATGGCACAAGTTCACGCACTCCTGCTAGTATCACCCGTTTCTATGACTACTGAAGATATTATGGAGGCTTTACAGATTTCAAGAGGAAATGTAAATATGAATGTTCGGGATTTGATGGATTGGGGAATTGTGAGAAAAGTATTGAAACCTGGCGAAAGAAAAGAGTTTTTTGAAGCCGAAAAGGACGTTTGGAAAATTGGAATGCAAATTGCAAAAGAACGTAAAAAACGTGAATTGGAGCCAATCCTGCGTGCGTTAGACCAAATTTCAATCATCGAAGCTGACATCACAGATCCCGATGTCAAACAATTCGCTGAAACCATTGAAAGCCTAAAAAAATTTGCTTCCAATACCGATAAAACTTTAGAATCAATCATTAAAGCTGATGAAAGTTTATTCTGGGGAAGCTTTTTTAAATTATTCAAATGAAAGGTATCTCCCACACGGGACTAAAAATAAAGAACTGATACCACTAACATTAAATTAATCCTTACTTTGTGACGTTTCAAATAAAAGACTCATTTTGAGTCTTTTATTTATTTTAATAATTTTCAATAATTATTGAAAATATGAAATGTAAAATAATTATTGAAAATAAAAAATGAAAAAAACGTGCAAAACGAAAATTATTTTCAATATATTTTGAAAGTATTATAAATATCAGATATTATAATACGCAGTATTGCTTAAATTTATTCAGTATAAAAGTTCTTTTAGGAACTGAAAAACAATAAGTAAACGTTTTTTAAATGCCCTTTTTTGCACCACTCTACGTTGCGGAATGCCGCCCAGATTAAATCCTCATTTAGCGATGCTAAACTGCGGCGACCGTCGCACGGTTTTATCGCCTTGATTGGCACAAAAAATAGCATTTAAAAATTCATCCACTTATTATTTTCCCGTTCCTTACGAACAAAATCTATCATTAGTGGAATATGAAGAATGTAATTAGGGAGCATCTAAAAAATAATCTACCTTGTAAAAGTCCTTCTCCACGGGAGAAGGATTTAGGATAAGGCTTTTAACAGGTATGCTATTTTTTAGATGCTCCCTAACAATATTCAAACCACAAGGTAGTATCTTTATTGTAAATCATCAGACCGCCACTCTATGTCAAAAAATAAACTTTATTGGACTCTGCAACTTTCGTGTTGGGCTGTTTATGTATGTTATGTTGCTCTGGCAATCTTTTTCTTTACGCACAATATCAAAACGGTATTGGTAGCGGCAGTTATCAACTTTTCTTTATTTGTGATACTCACCCATATCTATCGCCTAATAGTGAGGAAATGGAATATTGAATCTCTGAACTGGTACCGTTTTTTGATATATCCAATTTGTGCCAACATCATTGTTTCGCTGATAATATGCCTAATCAATAGTTCTTTTCTAAACTTTGCTAATTATTTTTCTCCAAACCATCAGTTTAGCATAGGTTATTTCACACTTCAACTTTTAGATACCTTCAGATTCGCTATGCCATGGTTCATCTTCTATCATGGCATAAAGTACGCTACAAAAGCAGTGAAGAGCGAACGTGATAAAAACAAAGCTCAGATGCAATTGAAGTTTGTGGAATTGGATAGCCTGAAAAATCAGTTGAATCCCCACTTCCTTTTTAATTCACTGAATAGCATTCGCTCACTTACACTGAGCGACCCCAAGTTGGCAAGAGAAGCCACCACAAAACTATCAGATTTATTACGGATGTCCCTGACATACAATGAATTACAGGATATTTCTTTACAGGACGAATTAGATTTGGTGAAAGACTACTTATCGCTTGAAAAAATCCGATTTGAGAATAGGCTTTCTTACCGTGTAGAAATAGACAGGAGTATTTTGAAGGCAAGGGTTTTACCGATGTCCTTACAATTATTGGCAGAAAATGCCGTTAAGCATGGTATAGGAAAAGCAAAAGACGGTGGAGAAATCTTGATTTACGCCAAAAAGAAAGATAGCGATTTAGTTTTAGGTGTTAGAAATTCAGGAAACTTAACTCCTGAAAACCATACGAAAAATCAAAGAAAAGGGTTAGGCTTAGCTAATTTAAGAAAAAGAATATCAATCAATTATGGAATTGCGGATAGTTTAAAAATAATAAATCAAGACAATTTCGTAATCGCAGAGTTTTGTATTCCTCTCAAAATTGTTTAGAATACAGAAAATCAATCTATGCTAATCAATTTATAGATAAAAATACACCACTTAATAAAAAAAATATAAGTATGAATAAATAATTAGTAAAAAATGGTTCGGAATTTGTTATATTAGCGGAGAAATCTATTACTAAAAGTATTGTTCCTAAATATTGAATAGTATTCAATGGTTTTTGCTAAATTCACGAAAGAAGTGAGTTCAAGTACCGCCCCCTGATTGGTTCACAGGTGTTGAGCCTTATTTTTTCAAAATCATAAACAACAAAGTTACACAGATATGGCAAATAGAAAACCCTATTCCCCCCGAGCTGGTAACCGCCACTATCAAGACTTGTCCCCTGTAAAGCAAATGAGTAAAAAAATCAAAACCATCTTAGTCGATGACGAGAGGTTAGCTCGACAAGAATTAAAATATCTGTTACAGGAATATCCTGAAATTCAGATAATTGATGAAGCCGAAAACGTAGATGAGGCCTTGGAAAAAATCCATCGTCTGCAACCCGATTTGATTTTTCTGGACATTGAGATGCCCGAGAAAAATGGATTCGATTTGCTAAATGATTTGGAGTACGTTCCGAAGGTTGTGTTCGTAACAGCATATAATCAGTACGCTATTCAGGCTTTTGAGTCGGAGGCCATGGATTATTTGTTGAAACCAATGAAATCTGAGCGTTTGGCAAGAACGATTGAAAAAGTACGTTCGGACATTCATCAGTCACGTTTGACGGAGGCTGTTTCATCAGGAAGATTATCTCCGCAAAAACGTATATTTTTGAAAGATGGCGAAAAATGTTATTTCGTGCGTTTGACAGAAATTTACATGATTGAATCAGTAGGAAATTACTGCAAGTTTCATTTTGACGATAATCGTCCGATGATTCACCGTTCATTGAACAAAATTCAAGAGCGTTTAGACCCGCAAATATTTTTCCGTGCTAATCGTCAGCAAATTATCAATACTGAATACATTGATAAGATAGAATCATACTACAAAGGTGGTATGAAAATAGTTTTGACGAATGGAATCGAATTAGAAATCTCTACTCGTAATTCCGTTGCGTTCAAAGAAATGATGGGAATGTAATTTCGAGAAAAATAAAGTACCAAAAGCCTTTGATAATCGTTATCGAAGGCTTTTTTGATTCTGCATTTAGAAACTTATTTTTTCTTTCAAATACGAATTTAATATTTTTTTCTTTCCGTAAAGTATAATCTAAAATATGCAACTGATTATTATAATTTTATCATCCGCTTTCGGCTTATGTGTAGTTTTTATTGACAATTTATCATAAGATAACTACTTTTATGTTAGAATTATCTGCACAGATATTCTTTTGGACTTAACGGTGGCGGCTGTTAAGTCCTTTTTTTGTGTTCTTTTTTTCTGCATCAACAAAGATTCTAATTAAATATTATCTTTGTCATTATGCGTATATTCACGATTCTCTATACAATTTGGGCTGCCTTTTGTTTCGTCCTCCTTTTTTTGTGTTTGTTTCCGTTTTTTTGGATATTTCTTCAAAAAGAAAGTTGGAAACCCAATGCTCATTATCTCAACCGTGTTTGGGCAAAAATTCTCTTTTTCTTGATTGGTATTCCCGTAAAGGTGCAATACGAGTTTGAACCCGATCGCAATCAGGCTTATGTGTTTTGTGCCAATCATTTTTCATATTTTGATATTGCCGTTATGGGTCTGATTATTCGTAATTATTTTGCTTTTGTGGGTAAGGCTTCGCTGAAGAATGTGCCGTTATTTGGATATTTATTCAGAAAACTACATATTATGGTTGATAGAAGCGACCCCAACAGTAGGGCAAAATCATTGAGCCGTTCTATCAAAGCCCTGCAAAGTGGACGAAGTATTATGATTTTTCCAGAAGGGGGAATTAAATCGAAAAATATTCCGCAGATGCACTCACCGCTCAAAGATGGGGCTTTTGTGATGGCTATTCAACAGCAAGTGCCGCTGGTGCCGATTACTTTTTTGAATAATTATAAAATTCAGCATGATGATGAATTATTGATTCACCCGCAAGCCGTGAGAGCAATTATTCACAGACCGATTGACACCACAGGAATGACCCAAGCGGATGTGGAAGGTTTGAAAAAACAGTTTTTGGAGACTATTCAGGGGACTTTGGATAACCATAAAAATGCCGTTCAATAGATGTTTTGACCAATTATCCGTTTGTTGTTTCAAGAGATGAAATCTTAGTTGTTACTTTGCGAAGTATTATTTCAAAAAACTATTTAGACATGAATTCACACGAAATTGATTACAAAATTATTGGCGAGGATATTCAACTCGTAGAAATTGAACTCGATCCCAATGAAACGGTGATTGCCGAGGCAGGTTCGATGTGTTATATGGAAGACGGTATCACCTTTGAAACCAAAATGGGCGATGGTTCAGCGGGAGATAACTCAGTTATGGGCAAAATTTTTCAGGCGGGTTCTCGTTTACTGACGGGCGAATCATTGTTTATGACCCATTTCTCCAACCGTGGGTCGGGTAAGCGGAAAGTGGCTTTTGCAGCTCCTTATCCTGGCACAATTATTCCGATTAATTTAGCAAATATTCCTGGAAATACTTTGATTGCCCAAAAGGATAGTTTCTTGTGTGCGGCTTTGGGAACGAAGGTTTCTATTACTTTCAATCAGAAAATTGGTTCTGGTTTTTTTGGCGGAGAAGGTTTTATTTTAGAGAAATTACAGGGCGATGGCTTGGCTTTTGTACACGCTGGTGGTACGATTATTGAAAAGCAATTGAACAATGAAACGATGAGAATTGACACGGGCTGCGTGGTGGCTTTTGAGCCTTCATTGAGTTATGATATTCAAAGAGCGGGTAACTTGAAATCAATGATTTTTGGCGGTGAGGGCATCTTTTTGGCAACCATGCGAGGAACGGGAAGAGTCTGGATTCAATCAATGCCAATTTCAAAATTGATTCGTGCTGTGAGTCCTTATGGTGGAAATTCTACTAAGGAAAGTGGTTCAGTTTTGGGAGGATTGGGAGGTTTGTTGAGAGACTGATTTAGAGTTTAGAGTTTAGAGTTTAGAGTTTAGAGTTTAGAGTTTAGAGAAAGTTGTCGCTTAATAAAATGAGTTCAAAAATTATCATTTTTATGTAATTTTAACATGAATAAAGTACAAAAATATTACCAGCTTTCGCCATCGTTGAAATCAATTTTAACGGTGGCGAAAGTGTTTTTTAATAAGAGCATAACTTCTCTTTGCTTATTGCCTATTACCTATTGCCTATTGCTATCTTGCGGAACGAAAAGTGACAATCAAGATTTTGTACCAAAGCCAAAAGGGTATAATCGAATTGATTTACCTGCGACCACTTATCTACAAATGACTGAAAATCATCCATTTAGCTTTCAATATTCTAATCAGGCTATTCTGAAACCTGACACCGTTAAATGGGCAGAACCGCATTGGATGTATGTGTATTATCCAGAATTTAAGGCAATAATTCAGCTGACTTATAAGCCTTTGAATGGTGATAAAACTAAGTTATCTAAACTCATTGATGATGCTCATAAATTAGCAGCGAAACACGGAGGAAAAGCATATTCAATTCAAGATTTAGTGCTAAAAACGCCTTCGGGAAAGACCGCAATGTTAATGGAACTGGAGGGTGAAGTGCCGACTTATTTACAGTTTTATACCACCGATTCCACCAAGCATTATTTGCGTGGAGCTTTGTATTTTAATACATCCCTAAAAAGTGATTCACTCGCTCCCGTAATTGATTATTTGAAGAAAGATGTGCTCAAATTGTTGAATACTTTGGAGTGGAAGAAATAGTCTTGTTAGATAATCCTTTTCCCCTTTAAAATTGAAACTGCTGAACCGTCCGCCAAGAAAACTGAACTTGGTTTGGCATTTTCCAGAAATGAAAACTCCGCTCCGTATAAATCTACAAAATCGGCTTCTATTTTGTAATCAATAACTTCTTGGATTTGCCATTTTGGATGAACCACTTGATATTCCATCGTCATATTCTCTTTCGAGTGTGCATAGCCCCAATAATGCTCCGTGATGAACTCTGCCTCGGTGTTGGGCGAAATGGTGTGCTTTTGCGTTTCTGCGGTTACTTCCAAAAAATTCCAATGCGATTTATTCTTCCATTCGTATCGCAAAACCATCTGATTATCAAGTATTTGCAATGATTTTCGGGTGGCGTGAGTGGCGTAGTTTTCTTTGTAAATGGTATTAGCAATCAAAGAAATCATAAATTTAGGAACGATTTCTTTGATAAAAACGGCTCCTCTTTTCCAAGTATTTCCTTCTTTGTATCGGACGTAGAAACGGAGATTAATTTCTTCAAAATTGACATGAAACGGAAATTTAATGCCTAAAACGGCAGTTTCTCTAAAATCAAACCCGACTACGCTCACGAAGCATTTTCCCTCAAACAAGTCCAATTCAGTTTTGTAAGGCACATATTTTTGTAGGATTTTTGGGTCTATTTCGTAGTTGGCAAAGATTAAATTTTGCCAGAATGCGGTTAGAAAAGTGTTATTTTTCATGGATGGTGTTGTTGTTTAATAATTCAACTGAATTAGTGGCTTGCAAGTTACCAAATTGTTAGGTTTCAAGTCCAAACCGGTTTAAGAATATAATCCAAACTGGTCGTAGGTTTAGCAAATCGTTCCCACGACCTATAATTGCATAGAGCATTTTGCTCGTTGGTTTGATACATGAAAGAGATTTTTGTAGAAATATCTGGTATCGAATCTTGTGATTTTCACAGAACGAGCGAGACGCTCTGCATAATTGTAGGTCGTAGGAACGCTTTGCTAAACCTACGACCAGATGCGTCCTATGACCTACAATCGTGTAGAGCATTTTGCTTGTTGGTTTGATACATGAAAGTGATTTTTGTAGAAATGTTTGGTATCGAATCTTGTGATTTTCACAGAACGAGCGAGACGCTCTGCATAATTGTAGGTCGTAGGAACGCTTCGCTAAACCTACAAACAGACAAAACTAAACAATCAATTATTCCACAATCAAATTATTAACCTTCACATTTTTCAGTGTAAAGCCTTTTACGATGCTTTTATCAATGGTCGTCTTTTTGGCATCAATCGTGAGGTTTTCAAATTTAAAGTTTGAAAGTCGGTCGTTTTCGGTAATGGCTACATCGTAGAAAACATTGCATTTGAGGTCGATGTTTTTCAAGGTAATATTATCCGAATAAGAAAGTGGCACATCTTTTCGACCTTGTAAATCAAAAAACTGTGTCCACGGTTTTACATAAATTAGGCTATTGGCTTGGCCTTTGATGTTTTCGACTGTAATATATTCGTAAAGTTGTGGCGTATCTGGTCGCATTTTTAGCCATAAAACTCTCGTTGCTTCATTTACGTAGCAATTTCGCATCACGATATTTTTATTGTGAATGGCTTCACTGCCACAAGTAAGAGCCGAATGACAGAAACCAAACTCACAGTTTTCGATAACAATATTGGTGTTTTTACCATTGCTCGGAATCATATCCGCCCACGGGCCTTTACCGCCTTTCAAAGCAATGGCATCATCATTGACTGAAATATAACAGCCTTTTATCAAGACATTTGAGCAAATATCAAGGTCGATTGCATCAGTACTTGGTGCTTTTACAGGTTGATAGGGCGAAAGAAAATTAACATTCAGAATTTTTACGAAATTACACTGGTAATAATGGCTCGTCCAGAAACCTGCATTATGCAGTTTTACATCTTGAATTTGCACATTGTTTGACTGCCAAACAAATACTAATCTTGGACGTGAAACTTCAAGATTAGTACAATTTGGATTTTCTTTACGGCGTTGCCAAAAGGCTTCCCAATAACGTAAACCATTGCCATCAATTTTGCCTTTGCCCGAAATCGTGAAACCATCAACTCGGTAGGCATTGACCAAAGCCACGAAATAATCAAGGCTTTGCCCTTCCATGCGTGAAGGCATTTTTGGATAATCGGCAATGTTATCTGAGCCTTTCAAAACCGCACCTTCCGAAACATAAAGATGCGTTTTTGGTTTGAAAAATAATGCACCACTCAAAAATGTTCCTTTCGGAATCACTACGACTCCTCCCCCATTTTTGGCGGCTTCATCAATCGCTTGCTGAATGGCGGCCGTTTGAAGCAAAGTGCTATCATTTTTTGCACCAAAGTTAGTGATAACATATTGTTTACCGAGTTTACTCAATGGGATTTTGCTCGAATCAAAAAACCATTTCGGCATTATGCTACCATCAGGAAAAATATTAGTGGCTTTTTTCTGAGCAAAAGAATGCCCTATTAAAACGAACGTACTGACGAAAAGTACAAAGATTTTTTTCATTATTATTGTTAGTTCAATTATAGCGGTAAATATAAAATAATTCTTGAATTGTAGAATCCTGTACTGTCGGCACTTTGATTAAAGGCAGGTTTTTGGGTGATTTTTTATTTACTTTGAATAACGGTTCTCTAATCATCAAACCTCTCAAACTGGTCGTAGGTTTAACGAAGCGTTCCTACGACCTACAATCGTATAGAGCATTTCGCTCGTTGGTTTGATACATGAAAGAGATTTTGGGTATCGAATCTTGTGATTTTCACAGAATGAGCGAGATGCTCTACGTACTTGTAGGTCGTAGGAACGCTTCGCTAAACCTAAGACCAGTTAGAAAGACGTCTTGAATGAGATTTATATCATTATTGTAGGTAATTTTCCTTGTTAGGAAGGCATCTTCTAAACAAAACAAAAAATCAAAAACCCCATAATCCCAATTCAATCAAAATCCTTCTTTCAATAATTCTATCCGCATGATTGAAAGCAAAAATCTTGGTTGTAGCTATGCCAATTAAGGTTTTTCCTGTGATTTGCCCAGCATTATCTATCTCAAAGTGTTCATTCCAAATATCTTCTCTTGGGTTATAAAATCGAATGAAATCAGTATTTGCATTCAAATAAGTACCTAAGTCAGACCCCTTTGTATCTATTGCAGTCGGGGCAAGCATAAGCCAAATTGTCCAAATGAGTTTCCCCATCATGCTTACGACTGACGATGTGGTCTATTTGAAAACCATAGTAGGAATCAATATCTGAAATTTGGCAATATTCACAACGCTTATTTGCTCGAGAAGCTACGCTGTTCCTTAAATAAAGTGGAATTTTCTTACTCATATCGCAACAAGACGTTGCCGTGCATGGGCTTTGGCAAGCCTAATCAATCTTTCCAAAACAAGGTAGTGGTCGAGTTCGTCTTTTTCTTCGTAAGATAAACTTGATTCTTTTTCCTTTTCAGTCAAAAATACTAATCGCTCTTTGGACTGTTCAGAAGCTCGTAATTCGAGTATCTTTTGGGGATTCATGTTGGCAATAAAATCGGCAACATCATCATAAACATTTTGAACTTGCATAACGAATCATTTTATGGTAAATGTAAGCGAATTTTCAATAAAAACATAGCCCCAAAACAACAAGTTCGCCCCAATCTACAATTAGGGCGAACTTAATCAAACGGTTACATCGCAAAAATCCTTCTAATTCTTCCCCCCCTGCACCGCATTCGGCTTCGCCTGCTGCTGCATCGGATTGGGCTGTGGTGGGCGTTGTCCTTTAAACACCTGAAAACGTGAAGGTTGCTCTGGTTCTCTTGGAAAAGCGTTGTCGTCGGTGTCAATATCGGCAATTTCCATGAATGGGTCCAATGTCCATTTCGTTACCTTTTTATCGGTTGGAATCACCTTTTTTACTTCCTTATCGTTCAATCGCCAGATTTCGGCGGGTATTCTGAAAATTTCGTCCGTGCCGTCTTCATAATTGGCTTTCACGATAACTGGCATGGGTAAACCGCCTTTGTTTTTTACGTTCAATACATAAAAATTCTTATTGGAATCTACCAATTTTTTCTCATCCTCGCTAAGCCCCGCCATCGTTTGGTCGAAACGCTTTTTGTCAGCTTCGGTGGTGGCGAAACGGTCGTAAGAATTATAAAAATCCTTCATGTCAGGGTTTTCTTCCACTACGGTTTTCGGAATGTCTTTTTTATTACGAATATTGCTGATTGTCTCACGCTTGGCTGCGGCTTCTGATTTGGCTTTTTCGCTTTTCTTTTCGGGCGAAAGATTATCAATTCCGAACCATTCCACGTTTTCAAGCGATTGATTTACGGGTTCAACTCCATAGAACCAACCTTTCCAAAACCAATCTAAATCCACGCCCGAAGCGTCTTCCATCGTGCGGAAAAAATCGGCGGGATAAGGTTGTTTAAATGCCCAACGACGTGCGTATTCTTTGAAGGCAGCATCGAATAATTCACGCCCCATCACGGTTTCACGCAGGATATTTAGTGCCGTAGCGGGCTTTGCGTAGGCATTTGGTCCGAAAGTTTGGTCAGAAATATTTTCAGAATTAGACATAATTGGCATTTGTTGCGAGGCATCGGTTTTCATGTAAGGCACAATATTTTGAGCCTCCCCACGGCGTGAAGGATAATTTCTATCCCACTCTTGTTCCGCCAAATATTGACAAAAAGTATTCAAACCTTCATCCATCCACGACCATTGTCTTTCGTCAGAATTAACAATCATCGGGAAGAAATTATGCCCAACTTCGTGGATAATTACGCCAATCATGCCATATTTTACTTGCTCAGAATAAGTACCATCCGCCTCTGGACGACCACCATTAAAGGAAATCATCGGATATTCCATGCCGCCACCCGCAACCGAATGACACGAATACGCCACTGGATAAGGATACGCCACCGTGTGTTTCGAGTACGAGCGAAGTGTATGAGCCACTACCATCGTTGAATATTGCCCCCAAAGTGGATTTCCTTCCTTTGGATAAAGCGACATTGCCCACACTTTTTTGCCTTCAACGTCCACTTGCATAGCATCCCAAATGAATTTACGAGAACTCGCAAAGGCAAAATCACGGACGTTATCAGCTTTATAAATCCACGTTTTTTTGCCCGTAGGTTTGTTTTTTTCAGCCTTCTCTGCTTCTTCCTGCGACACAATCAAGACGGGACGAGTGGCAGTTTTTGCCTTTTCCCAACGCTTAATTTGTTCAGAAGAAAGCACCGCAGTCGGGTTTTGTAATTCACCCGAAGCACCCACCACGTGGTCGTTTGGTACGGTGAGGGCAACTTTATAATTCCCGAAAGTCAAGGTAAATTCTCCACGACCCAAAAACTGTTTGTGCTGCCATCCGTACACGTCATTATAAACCGCCATTCTTGGAAACCAGTGAGCAATGAAATAATTTACGTTACCGTCTTTGGCAAAATATTCGTAACCCGAACGTCCGTAATATTCCGTAATTAAATAATTCCAATCAATTGAAAATGAGATACTTGTTCCTGATTTTACGGGCGTTGGCAAATCAATCCGCATCATCGTATTATTGATGGTATGTTTCATCGGATTACCTGCTTTATCTTTTACTGACAAAATATTATAGCCGTATTTTTTGGGGTCAGTTAAATCTTTGAACTGCGTAAAACTTGCTTGTCCGTTGATACCCCCCGTTTTGGTATTGCTACCAATTGCATCCTTTTGGAAAACATTTTGGTCTAATTGCAACCATAAATACGGCAATTCATCGGGCGAATTATTGAAATAAGTAATGGTTTCCGAACCCGTGATTTTACGTTCCACATCGTCCAATTCGGCTCTGATGTCATAGTCAGCCCGTTGTTGCCAATATTCTTTTCCTGGACTTCCCGAAGCCGTGCGGTAAGTATTGGGCGTGGGTAAATTTGTCAATTGTTCAAAGCGAGTATTGGCATTGTATTGAGCCAGCAGATTTGAGCTTTGAGCAATGAAGAGGAGGAAAAGTAGGAGTTTTAGTTTGTTTTTCATTTGTGTTTGTTTGGAAGTGAATAATTATTTTAAAGTGTTTGTTGATATTGTCTGAATGCCGCTTGTACGATAGCTTGCTTATTTTCTTGTAATTGTGAAATAATCAATTTATTAAATGAAATTTCGTCTTTGACAATACAATTTCGTAATAAATGATGTTCTAATTCAATATTTTTACTTTTTTCTGTAATTTCTTGAAAAGCTAACAAAAGGGCTTTTGGTAAATTTTCAATCGAAAGGTAATTGCTTGCCCAGAGTTCAAAATAGGCATTTATTGCATCAATGATTTCATCTATTACGTTTTGCTTTCGAGCTAATTTTAGATTTTGACGATTCAAATTACAGATTTTAATGGTTTGTTCTCCTCTTTCATTTACTCCATCAGTGCCAATTATTTCAATACCTTCTCCTTGTAAATCAATTTTGAAATTCAAATAATTTACAGGATTATCTATCTCGGGATGAAGTAAATAGGGCTGTTCTGATAATAAAAACGCAGTATTTGCCTTGATATGTTCTTGGTCTAATTTCGACTGTGTATCAAATGTCGGTAGTTTCACCCGTGTACCTTTAATCGGAAATTGATTTCCTTTTCCTCCTTCGGTGTTGCAATAACGACAAGACGGTACAAGGTTTGACCATTCGTAACAAAGCCAATAATAACCATTGTGTAGCGTATCTTCGGTAACTCCTTTTTTGGGTCGATAGTGTTCTATTTCTGCCTTGCAAAGTAATTCGCAATAAGCACATTTTGAGAAATAAAATTCATTCAATTTCTCTCTTACTCTTGATTGTGTTTTACCATTGGCATCTTTGTATGAACCTTTGTAAACGTCATCTTTAATCTTTGAAACATCACCTGTTGAAGCTATATTTTCCCAATCATCAATCGTACTTTGCTTCTTGAAAATCTCGGGCTTATTGTTTAAGTCTTTGGTTACCAGTCGCATATTATGATTGCTTTACTTTGATTAGTTTCAGTAATTCCTCTTGTCTTTCTTTGGTCAAAAACTGATTAATATTCTTCTTCAACTGGTCATTAAATTCAACCTCCTGAAAAGTATCTTCCGTCCTAATCATTTTATCATCACTTTTACTTTCAGGAATCAAATCTTGAAAACCAAAAATAGGCGAACTCAAAATAGCATTGGGCGTAAGCACACTAAAATCAATATCCAATAATTCCGCCTTGATGCCCTCCTCACGGGTGCGAGAAACGTTAATAATTACCGAATTTTCAGGAGCTCCCAACAAAGGAATTGGGCTATGCGTTGAAACGATAAATTGAATTTTGGGGAATAATTTGGTTAGTTTTTGGACGAGGAGTTTTTGGTATTTTGGGTGAAGGTGGAGGTCGATTTCGTCAATTATTACGATTCCTTCTAAATCGCTAAACCTTTCTGTACTTATGTAATCAAATAACCGCATAACCATATCGCCAACCATTGCAATAATGTTTTTATACCCAGCCGCTAAATCAAGAAATTCTACTGCATCTTTATAAGTATTTCCTTCAAAGTCTTTTTCATGATATTTTACTTTGCTCTTTTTAATCTTATTATCGAATTCAATGTCAATTGAGTCTAAACCTGGTAATAAAGATTTAAATATTTCCTGAAATTCCAAAAAACCTATATGATAGTTATATACCCAATCTTTAAGATACTCTTCCACATTGATTAACAGAGTATCATTAGAAAAAAGAGAATCTGTTGAAGAATACTTCTCCGCTACTTCTTGCGTGGTACCAGCTGATATTCTGAGTCTTGTGGAACCGTAAGCTATTAATCGTGAACCATAGTAGGATAAATGCCCACCATACATCTCACTGAAATAATCAAAATATTTTTCGTCATTAACTTTATCAAACGGATATTTGGGGATAAAACCTGTTTTAGTATTCAACGAGAAATTTATTTTGTCCTTTTCAGGCTTCTCCATACTGATTGCAGAAGCCAAAGCCTGCAAAACCGAAGTCTTCCCAAACCCATTTTCCCCCGTCAGAAAAATCCATTGGGTATCGGCAGGAATATTATCCACTTGGGTATCAATAATTCCTCGATAGTTTTTGATATGAAATGATTTCAAGGCAATTGGTAGCATTTTTTTTCATTTTTGTTTACCCGAAATTACAAATTTATGTTCATTACAAAAACAAAAATCCTTTACGCTTCGTTAGCAGATTAATTGTTGAGTTATTGAATTGTTATCAATAACCGAAATCATCAACAATTCAACAACTCAAAATTCAACAAATAACAATATGGCACAGGCAAACTTGAAATTGATTGATGCTCTTAGAATAACGGCACAAAAATTAGCAGAAGGTGGAAATTATCAGTGGGGACACATGGGCAGTTGCAATTGCGGCAACTTGGCTCAGGAACTTACCCAATTGACCAAAGCCGAAATCCACCAATTCGCCATGCAAGGGCGTGGAGACTGGCGTGAGCAAGTAGAGGAGTTTTGTCCAACCAGTGGCTTGAACATAGACCTACTCATTGCCGATCTTTTGAATCACGGACTTTCGGTTACGGATTTACAAGATTTGGAATGGCTTGCCGATAAAAGAATCTTGAAAAGAATTCCTTTGGAAAGAAGAGATAAAATGGCTCACAATGTCCGTGAGGATGTGGTTTTATACATGAACACATGGGCGGATATGCTGGAAGAACAATTGATTCCGCACATTAAAATTGATTTGTCGTTTTTGGAGAATCCAGAGGGAATTGAGAAATCAAAAGCGAATAGTCTTTCAACAGTAGAAATATAGATTGATATAGGAGTCATGTATTTTAACCCTTACAAGCGTTTTAAACGCTCGTAAGGGTTTTTTCTTTTACTCAGTTTTGTTTAAGTAAAAAATTAATATGTTCTACAAATACACTTATCACTTAACAACTTACCACTTATCACTTTCTGATTCACTCCTCTAATTTTCTTGCTCACACATCTTTTCAAGGCAGTTCACGGTAAATCATACAACTTTTAGGGGGCTTTGAACGGTTATATTGTCAAATCGAACTTGTTTAATCTTTCGATGAAATTGTTAAACTTTTTAAAATCAAATTATTTAGAATCATGAAAAATTTAAGAAAATTATTCGCCCCCTTGTCTATTGTTTTATTATCAGTAGTAGTTTTTTCTTCTTGTAAAAAAGACGACCCAGTGGCTGCCCCCAAAGATATTACGGATGTTGCTATCGGCGATGCTCAGTTTTCAACGTTGGTAGCGGCTCTCACCAAAGCGAATTTGGTAACAACCTTGAAAGGGACGGGTCCATTTACAGTTTTTGCTCCAAATAATGCGGCTTTCACGAAAGCAGGGATTACGAGTTTAGATAATCAGTCAGCGGCGGCACTAACCCCAATCTTGACCTCACACGTGTTGAGTGGAACAGTGAAGGCGGCAGACGTTAAAAGTGGAGCAGTATCTACCGTAAATACGGCAAATCAAATTTATTTGTCAAAAAATACAGATGGTGTATTTATCAACGGTAATATCAAGGTGATTGCTACGGATGTAACGGCTTCAAATGGTGTAATTCATGTGATTGATAATGTGATTATTCCACCAACGCAAAATTTGGTAACAATTGCCGCTGGAAATACAAATTTTAGCGAATTGGTCTCATTAGTAGGTGCAGCTGACCCAGCTGTTGGTGCTGCTCTTACGAATGCTTCGGCTAATGGTTTAACTGTTTTTGCTCCAACAAATGCAGCATTTACAGAATTGTATAGAACTACCCCAAAAGCAACGCTACTTCTGCCTGCAAATAGGGGATTATTGACGAATGTTCTATTGTATCACGTAGTACCAGGAAGAGTATTTTCAACCGATTTACCTAATGTTGGTGCAACAGAAGTACAAACAGCTCTTTCAACTGGTAAAGTTTCCTTCGACTTGGCAGGTGGTGCAAAAGTAAAAGGAAAAGCAAGTGGAAATTCAAACATTACTTCGGCTAATATCTTGGCAACCAACGGAGTTATTCACGTGATTGACAAAGTATTATTACCATAAAACATCATAGTGGTCAGAGAATGTTTCTGTAAAATCCTGAGCCTTTTGGTTCGGGATTTTCTTTAATTTTTTCGTAACTTAGGATTCTGTCATTACAAATACAAAAAGCCATGTTTTCAACTCCATACCGCTACGTTCTTGTTGTCTTCTTAGCTGCCTATTCTTTGTTGAATACGTGGTCGGTAGAGATTTTTGAGCATTATCCCATTAAGGTAAGTTACTCAGAATTATTTGGTATTTTCTTGGTGCTAACTTTTGGGATTTGGGAGGGCAATCGGCTGTGGGATAATTACTTACAACAACATGATGAACAGAATTTGTGGACACGTGTTGGCAAAATACTCGTGGGGAGTGTCATCATCACGACTATCGTAACGTTGGTAGTTGGGCTTTCTGCCGCTTATTTCATGATGCCCTTCACGGTGACGAATCTTTTTTTACCGATGAAATTATTAATGATGTTTGCGTTTAGAATCAACTTGTTTATGAACGTTTTGAACATCATTTATTGGTACGTTAATCAGTTGAAAAAAACGCAATTAGAAACGGAGAAATTCAAAAAAATCAGCACTCAAGCTCAATTGCAAGCCGTTAGAAATCAAATAAATCCTCACTTTTTGTTCAATAATTTGAGCGTTCTCACGGCTCTGATTCCTTCTGATACCAATGCCTCGATGGAGTTTGTCAAGCAGTTTTCAAAGGTGTATCGTTATGTGTTGAAAAGTCATGAAAAAGAAATTGTAGAACTTGGTGCCGAGTTAGATTTCATTGACTCTTATCTCTATTTACTAAGGCAACGTTTTGGTGAAAGTTTGCAAGCCACTATTGAGGTTGGGGTAAATGTTCGTCATTTTTACATCGTGCCAATGGCGATGCAAATGTTGGTTGAAAACGCCGTGAAGCACAATATTGTCTCCAAAAACCGCCCACTACACATTAGAATTTACTTAGAAAACGACCAATTGCTCATTGTGCAAAACAACTTACAACGCAAAAAAGTTGATGATGTAGATTCCACCCAACACGGACTCTCGAATATTACGCAACGCTATCTTTTTCTGGGGTACAAAACGCTAAATATTCAAGAAACGGAGGAATTTTTTACGGTGAAATTACCCATTATTAAACTACACGGGGAACGGAACACGGGGAAGGGTGAACGAGCAAAGGTGAACGATGCAGCCTTGCAAGTTTGACAATATTGCCTCTAAACGTTATCATCTAAACTCTATTCTCTGACAACATGAACGTATTAATTTTAGAAGACGAAACCCTCTCTGCCCAACGTGCCAAAGCACTCCTACACGAACATGACCCCACGATTTCGGTGGTGGAAACGATTGATTCCGTAGAGGATGCTACCGAGTGGCTCGGCAAAAATCCCGAACCCGATTTGATGCTCATGGATATTCATCTTTCGGATGGATTGAGTTTTGATTTATTCAAAAAAGTTTCCATTAAAAGTCCCGTAATCTTCACGACCGCCTACGACCAATACGCCATTCAAGCCTTTAAAACGAACAGTATTGACTATTTGTTGAAGCCTTTGGACAAGGCAGAATTAGGTTTTGCTTTGGATAAATTTCAAGCCCTCACCCAAGAACGAAAAAGCATCTTAACGACTGATATTCAACGGATTATACAATCATTTCGAGGCTCAGAGAAGAAATATAAAAATCGTTTTTTAGTGAAATTTGGGGACAATATCCAGTTTAAAAATACGGATGAAATTGCCTACTTTTTTGCTGATGATAAATTAACTTATTTGGTTTCAGATGAAGGCAGAAGATTTATTGTGGATTATAAATTGGAGCAGTTAGAAGACCTCCTCGACCCTGATTTCTTCTTCCGACTGAACCGTAAATTTATCATCAGGATTGATTCAGTTCAAAAGATTAAAACTTTAATTAATAGTCGTTTACAAATATTTTTGAAACCTAATTTTGAACAGGAAATTTATGTCAGTAAAGAAAAAGCAGGCGAATTCAAAGCCTGGCTTGATCAATAATTTTCGGTGAACGGTAAGGAATGGTGAACGGTACACGGTAAAAGGTGAACGGTTTGCTCGACAATATTTCGTTTACCTTTTTGCCGTTTACCGTTCACCTTTTACCGTTCACCGAAAAGAATCCCATGAAACAAATCATTACTTTCATCCTCTGTATCATTACCTTCAATACGTTCGCTCAAAAACAAAATGACGATGTTGTTTATCTGAAAAATGGTTCGATTTACCGAGGAAAGATTACTGAAAAGACTGAGCAAATCGTAAAGTTAGAAACTTACGACAAGAATACCTTTTCCGTTCAATTATCTGATATTCAAGAAATTAAGCAAGAAGAGTCGCTCAAAAAACCAGCCATTCAATACAAAGAAAAGGGCTATGTTCACTATACTGAATTGGGACCTTTGGCGGGGAGTAATCGAGCATCGAATGGCGTAACGACTTCGGCATTTTCTTTCCAAACCGTTAATGGTTACAAATTCAATCAATATCTTTTCACGGGAATTGGCATCGGGGCAGATTTGTATGCCGTCCAGACTTTTGTGCCTATCGTGCTGAGTATCAGGGGAGATTTGACCCAAAAGGGCAACAAAATTCCTTTTTATTTTGTGGAAGGTGGGTATAGTATTAACGCTACTTCCAATGACGTTGATGGTATCAAATATCAAGGAGGAAGTTCCTTTGCGGCGGGTTTGGGATTGAAGATTTTATTCAATGAAAATACAGGTTTTGTTATTGGGGCGGGTTATCGTTTTCAGCGGTCGGAATTATTGGAAAAAGGCAATAACCACGATTGAGGATTTTAACAGGCTTACTTTGCGGATTGGCTTTTCATTTTGAGATTTTACTTAGAAGCATTTTTTAGGAACGGGAAAATAATAAGTGGATGAATTTTTAAATGTTATTTTTTGTGCCAATCAAGGCGATAAAACCGTGCGACGGTCGCCGCAGTTTAGCATCGCTAAATGAGGATTTTATCTGGGCGGCATTCCGTAACGCAGAGTGGTGCAAAAAAGGGCATTTAAAAAACGTCTACTTATTGTTTTTCAGTTCCTGAGCTAAATACTATGGAAACACATAAAATATCATTAGATGAAAGTTGATGCTTATAAAGATTTAGAGACTCTATCAATACACCTGGATGACATTCTCAACAAAATAGGCTCAGAATACCGCATTAATTTTAGTTAGTTAGGGAGCATACAAATTTAAACATACCCACTTCTGGTATGAACTTCCCGAAAGTAAAAATAACTTTCGGGAAGTAAATCTCTCGGTAACTTCCCGAAAGTTATTTCTACTTTCGGGAAGTTTAATGGAAGTCATGGGTACTTTATTAATTGGATGCTCCCTTACTTATTTGGCGGAGTTATTAAAAGCGAATTTTAGTAAAATACAACTAACTGATAATCAGATTTTTAATCAATAACGAGGGGTTTAATCGCAGCGATAAACTGCCCCCTCGCTATTGATTAAAAATCTGTATTTCCGCCAAATAGTACATAATTCCGTTGATTTATTATACTGTTTATTAAGATTTGTGTGTTGGAGAACCTCCCGAAACAATATCCATTGCGGGTAGAAAAATTTTTTGGGAAGTAGCTGAAAGATTAACTTCTCGTATGTTATTTTACCCGAAAAATACTTGAATTGATAAATCCTTGTAATTCAGATATTTGATCAATAAAAAACCGCTGTCAGGACTGACTTATTTAAGTCTTGACAGCGGTTTTTGCTTCAGATAAATCGTTTGTTTAAAAAATATCGATTCGCCCAAACCACCAGCGTATTTTTCCCTTGGGTAAACCTAATTTTGGATGATGCTACTTCGGTGTCCCTCTACGGTTTTTCTCGGAAATAAAAAGTAATTCAGCAATTTGTTTAGAGGTCTTTTGTTGGGCTATTAATTCTACAATCTTCTTTTCAGCAAAAGTTAGTTTTTTAAATTCAAAGGGCTTAGCCTCATTTTCGGCATCGTTGGTGAGTTCGTTGGTAAGATTTTTACTGACATATTGTTTCCCTTTTTTCACGGATTCCAAACAGGCTTCCAGTTCTTCTTGGGCGTATTCTTTCAAAATATATCCTGATAAATTATATTGATTTGCCTTATTGAAAACGCTCATTTCTTTGTGCATCGTCAGTAAAATTATCTTGGTTTTTAGCTTTTGGGTAAATACTTTTTCCAGCACCTCCAAGCCGTCCATGCCAGGCATATTAATATCCAAAATGGCAATGGCTGGGCGGTGGCTCACGATTAAATTATAAGCAGTGATGCCATTAGAGCAAATATCATCTACTTCATATCCCAGAGATTCTACAAAACCTTTTGTTCCCATCAGGGTTAATGGATGGTCGTCGGCTACTAATATTTTCATGATTTTTGGAGTATGTTTATCGTAATAATTGTTCCTTCTGCCGAAGATTTTATATTGGCTTCTCCGCCCACAGCTCGGCTTCTTTCGATGATATTGTGTAGTCCAAACGATTTGCCACCATTCAAGGTTTCTTTTACATCAAAACCTTTACCATTGTCTTTGATTTCGATGAAGATTTTATCGTCCATTTCTTTCATCGTTATTTTTGCAGCGTGGGCTTTGGCATATTTTATAATATTGGTCAATGCTTCTTGAAAAATTCGATAAATCTGTAATTCGTCTGCCGATGACAGTGAGCCTGAATAATTAATATCGGTACTGACCATAAAATCATTTTGCTCTTGGATTCTCTCTACCAATTGTATAAGATTGGGTTCTAAACCAATTTTATCAAACATCACAGGGTGGAGGTTTCGGCTGATGATTCTGATGTCGTTGATGATGGTATCAATTTTACCGCCAACAAGGTGAATATCTTGGGCTAAACTGGTTTTCAGACCGAGCAAATCATGGCTAACGCTATCGTGCAAATCGCTGGCAATGCGTTTTCTTTCGGTTTCGGTATTTTCCAAGAGTTGCTTGGTGAAATTGATATTGTTGGTTTTGTCTTGTATTAAAACCTTTTGTTTTTGCCACAAATAATAAGTTAGTGCCGCTAATAATAAACCTATCAGAGAGATAATTAAGGCATAAATGAAGGTATTTTTTTGTTTTAATTCATTTGACTGAACGGCAATTAATTGTTCCTTTTTCTCGGTTTGGTATTTTTTGTCGAGTTCTCTGGTCTTGATTCTTAGTGCTTTGTTACTCAAACTGTCGTTGGCAATTTGTACTTGTTCAAGATATTTTATGGCACTTTTATAATCCTTCTTTTGGAGTGCATCTCGGTATAAAATTATACTGAATAACTGGAATTTCAGATAGTCTTCGTTTTTTTTTAGTTCGGGGGTTCTTTTGCGGTAATAATCTATATTTTCAGAACCTTTTCCAAGCTTAATTTCATATTCCGACACTGCATTAAAATAGTAATCTTTTCCGACCTCATTTACCTTGGATAAAGTAGGTTTTAATTTATCCAAAATGATTTTTGCTTCGGCTAACTTGTTTTGAGCAACCAATTTAAACGCCAACCAGCTATTAATCTCAAAGGTGTCCTGAATAGTTTTTTGACTCCAAGCGTTGCACAATGCTACGGTTGAATCAATAAAAGGGAATAATCTTTTATCATCCATATCATTATACATCGTGATTTTATTGAGTGAAATGACGAATAGGACATTAGTATCGGCAGTTTTTTTCAATAATTCAAAAGCCTTATTTTCATATTTCATGGCTTCTGGATAATCTTCTTGATACCTGTAAATACAAGCAATCCCCGAATAAGTCGCTGCCTGCATAGAAGTATCTTTTAGTTTATCAAACATTTGGAGAGATTGAATTCCTGCCGCTAATGACTGCTCCGATTTGCCACTATTTAAGTAACTAAAAATTAACATATATTTTGTAAAAGCGTTGTTATCAAAAGTTCTGTAATCCTTAGCTTTGATGAGGCTTTTCTTGAGATATACCGTGGCACTATCATATTGCCCTGCATTATAATAAATTTCTCCAATATTCGAGTAAATACCTGCCCGATACCTGTCAGCTATCTGTTTTTCATATTTTCTTAAAAAACGCAAATTGGTTTGTATAAAAGTAGAGTCATACATATAATTCTTATCCAATGTGGTTCCCGTAATCCACAAAATCTGTGCTGCGGCATCCATTTTGTTTTCCTTCAATAATTGATTGTACCGTTTATTGAAAAAACTCATATAATTGGGTTTAAAAAAATTAGCTGAATTTTTGAGGTACATAGCATATTTATCCAGTTTCTCTTCGGCTGGTTTTTTATACAAATTATTGTTTGAATCTTCTTGTTTGGAACATCCAATTATAATAAAAACTGATATGATAAAGACTGAGAATAAAAGTTTGATTTGTTTTGCTGATTTCATGGAGTGAGTAATTTGAAAGCAAATGTAGGAAAAATCCATTTAACTGATTTTTGGGGGAAATAAAGCGGGGCTTACCACTATGTCTTTTATGATACGAGCTTCCTGATTTTAGCCAGGGCATTTTGTACTTTCTTCGGTATGTTTACCGTAATGATTGTGCCTGTTGCCGAAGATTGAATTGCGGCTATGCCCCCAATTACTCTGCTCCGCTCAATGATGTTGTGTAAACCAAAGGATTTGCCGCTATTCAACGTTTCTTTTACTTCAAACCCTTTACCATTATCCTTGATTTCGATGAAGATTTTATCATTCATTTCTATCATTGTTATTTTAGCGGCGTAAGCATTGGCATATTTGATGATATTGGTGAGGGCTTCCTGCATGATTCGGTAAATCTGCAATTCGTCTGCAACCCCCAGCGACCCCGAATAATTGATTTCGGTACTGACCAAAAAGTCATTCTGAGTTTGGATTCTTTCCACCAATTGTTCGATATTTGGCACGAGTCCAATTTTATCAAACATCACGGGATGGAGGTTTCGGCTGATGATTCTGATGTCGTTGATGATACTATCAATTTTATCATTAACGGTTGATGAATCTTGATGAAAAGTATTTTTTAGGTTTAATAATTCATGGCTAACGCTATCGTGCAAATCGCTGGCAATGCGTTTACGTTCGGCTTCGGTGCTTTCTATGAGTTGCTTGGTAAAATTTAAGCTATTCACTTTTTCCTGTTCCAACTGATTGGAAAGCTCAACTTCAAGGATTGATATTTTTCTTTCTTTTTCCTGTTTCCAGATATTATTGAGGTTTTCGGTTGAAAAGACGAAAAAGATGATTAATCCAATAATAGCAAAGACCGAAAAACAGCTCAGATAGGCATAATTTTTACCATTATTCAATAAATCCTTGCTAAATTCATGCACTCCTGCATATTCCATGATCCCCATAAAAAAGAGAAAAGCAAAGGAAAATACGTAAAAATAAATCCCTACTTTTCTGCTTAACGCCACCGTAATGCTAAAAATGGTGATGATATACCAGCCGATTTCACTGCTGTAAATCCCCCCGTTTTCCCAAACTCCAACGCTGATACTCACAAAAGCATATCCCCCCAGGATGATAACGGGGATTGTAAAACCTGATTTTAGGTGCAAAACTACGCACCCAATAATACAAAAAACGCTACTCAGTGCTTCGGATGCACATTGTACTTTGTCGGTCTCAAAAATGTAAATAGCAAAAAAAGTGTGGTGAAAAACCAAAAAAAGCAATGCCCAGAATAGTAATGATTTTCTAATCTTATCGGCTTTTTCTAACTCGGCATAATCGGTAAAGAGTTTGCCGTAAATGAAATCAGGATTTATGTATTGTTTTTGGGCAGAGGTATGTCAAACTCTGTTATTTGTGAAGGCAAATATAGATGAAAGCAAATACAAAAAAATTTTTGAGGTCAAAAACAGGGGTTTACCCCTATATCCTGAGAAAATAATTCACCCTACTTTTGTTGCAGAAATTAATTCCCACTAATCACGCTTAGCAACTAATAACACAAACATATTACCATGAAAAACCAATACCTTTTTAGTTTCATTTTACTATTCTTTAGTTTGTTTGCTCAGGCACAAACCGCTGAGGACAGAGCAAAAATTGTACAGGAGTACAATAAACAAAATCCACAACTAAAAAATGCCCGACAGGCCACCGAGGTGGCTATAAGTAAGGCGTTTGATTCCGCAGAAATTAGGGTGAAGGCGTATCTTTTGAAATATCCTCTCTTGAAAAGAACTTTCGTAGAAAACGGTTCATTTTATTATTTGAAAAATATTGATAAAGACGGAAATCCTGTTTACATCAACACAAAAAGTAACGTTGAATCAGGAACTTTGATAAAAGCTAACCAATTTTATACGGGCGGTACTTTGGGTGTGAACATCACGGGACAGAATATGGTAGCGGGTATTTGGGATGGTGGACAGGTGCGAGCTACGCACGAATTATTATCGGGTAGAGTAACGATGCAACCCGGTCAACCCCTTAGTGGTAACGCTGCCAACAGTTATGCTGGAGACAACCACCAGACACACGTAACGGGTACTATGGTTGGGAAAGATATTGCTAATCAACGTTCAGCCCGAGGAATTGCCTATGGAGCAACGGCTCTGAATTATGATTGGGAAAATGACCTCACTGAAATGTTGAATTTTGCCAAGGATGGATATGTAATTTCAAATCATTCTTACGGTTATGGTAATCACGAAGGCGACCCAATATGGCGATTTGGAGCTTACAATGACGATACTCGGGCATGGGATCAAGTTGCCTTAGCATATCCTACTTATTTGCCTTTCGTGGCGGGGGGTAATGAACGAGACCCTGAACAATTACGGCCAAATAGAACACGTAACAATGGTAACTGGCTGAAGTTGGGATATGACATGATTACGGGTTCATCAGCAGCAAAGAACGTGATGACCGTTGGGGCAGTAAATTCTGATAAAACAATGTCAGGTTACTCAAACTGGGGACCTACCGATGATGGACGAGTGAAACCCGAAATCGTAACCAGAGGTACGGGTATAAACTCATCTCAGTTTGCTGATAAGACAACCAATTTACCTTCTGACAATTCATACAGTGGCGAAGAAAATTCCGATGGTACATCTTACGCTGCACCCGCTGCCGCTGCGGGAGGGCTTTTATTACAACAATACTACAAAAGCCTTTATGGAAACTTTATGAAAGCCGCTACTCTCAAAGCCTTAATGTTGGGAACTGCCGAAGACTTAGGACAACCAGGTCCCGACCATAAATTTGGCTGGGGATTATTGGATGTTGAAAAAGCAGCACAGGCAATCAAAACAAGAAGTAGTTCGGTGAACCCAGCAAATCAGTCACATCAGGATGTGAGTAGCAAAGGCTCATACATAGAAGAAATTACCTACAATTTACTTCCATACACTGGCACAGCTCCCAACACACAAGAGTTGACCAGGTCTGTCAAAGCGAAGGGCGGTGAGCCACTCATTGTTTCAATAGCTTGGACAGACGCTCCAGGAGCAGAACAAACCTCTGCCAATGGTACAGACCCCACCACTTCCAGATTAGTACATGAGTTTGATATGTTAGTATCGGCACCACAACCAGCTGGAGTATCAACTTCAGGTTTAGGTTTGGTTTCCTCATCAGCTACTGATTTTAGACCGTGGCGACCAAGCACTATGGCAAATAGAACTGCGGATGCTACTTTGCAAACAACTTGGTTTGAAGGTAACGGAGATAATTATAAGCAAGTCAAAATTTTGAATCCCGTAGCGGGAACAACGTATCAAATTTCTTTAAGAAAAAAAGATACGTCACCCGATACCTTGATGCCTCTTTCAATAGTAGTAACGGGGACGGCTCTTGATGTTCCCACTTGTACACCACCCACATTAGCAATGGCTGGTAGTAATTCGCCAGTAGTAGCAACTACGCCACTTAATTTGACTTCTTCCGCAACGGGAGGTACGGCATACGCTTGGGCTGGACCAAATGGTTTTACCTCCACTATGCAAAACCCAACCGTAAGTTCATCAACAACTGCGGCAATGGCTGGGATTTATACCGTAACGATTGCTTCGTCAGCGTGAGTGAGCACTTGTACTGCTACGGCTACTACTATGGTAACGGTTAATACTTGTACCATACCCACGTATATAATCGCTGGTAGTAACTCGCCTGTAACAGCAGGCACATTCGCTCAAGTGACTGCCTCAGCCAGGTTGGTAGGTCTAACATTCGCATGGACTGGACCGAATGGTTTTACCTCTGCTTTTCAAAACCCAACCGTAAGTTTGGCGGCGACTCCGGCAAATTCTGGGGTTTATTCGGTAACGGTTAGTTTAACGCCAGGTAATACTTGTAGTGCCACGGCTACTGCCATGTTAACGGTTATTCCCGCTCCTTGTAACCCACCCACATTAGCAACGGCTGGTAGTAATTCGCCAGTAGTAGCAACTACGCCACTTAATTTGACTTCTTCCGCAACGGGAGGTACGGCATACGCTTGGACTGGACCAAATGGTTTTACCTCCACTATGCAAAACCCAACCGTAAGTTCATCAACAATTGCGGCAATGGCAGGGGTTTATACCGTAACGATTGCTTCGTCAGCAGGTAGCACTTGTACTGCCACGGCTACTACTATGGTAACGGTTAATACTTGTACCATACCCACGTATATAATCGCTGGTAGTAACTCGCCTGTAACAGCAGGCACATTCGCTCAAGTGACTGCCTCAGCCAGGTTGGTAGGTCTAACATTCGCATGGACTGGACCGAATGGTTTTACCTCTGCTTTTCAAAACCCAACCGTAAGTTTGGCGGCGACTCCGGCAAATTCTGGGGTTTATTCGGTAACGGTTAGTTTAACGCCAGGTAATACTTGTAGTGCCACGGCTACCGCCATGTTAACGGTTTTAGCCCCGACTTGTATGCCACCCACATTAGCAATGGCTGGTAGTAACTCGCCAGTAACAGTAGGTACAGCACTTAATTTAACTTCTTCCGCAGCGGGAGGTACGGCATACGCTTGGGCTGGACCAAATGGTTTTACCTCCACTATGCAAAACCCAACGGTAAGTTCATCAACAACTGCGGCAATGGCTGGGGTTTATACCGTAACGATTGCTTCGGCAGCAGGTAGTACCTGCACTGCCACGGCAACCACGCTGGTAGTGGTCAATCCTGTGATGCCGACATCCTCCGTAGTTTATGTGAATATTGCCAATACCAATACCCCTCAAAACGGTAGTTCTTGGGCTACGGCTTACGCAAATTTGCAATTGGCTCTTGCATTGGCTCCCGCTAATAGTGATTTTTGGGTAGCAAAAGGCGTTTACAAACCCACTGCCTCCACCAACAGAATTATCCCCTTCATTATTCCGAGTGGAGCAAGGTTGTTTGGTGGTTTTGCAGGAACGGAAACGATGCTCAGTCAGAGCAATGTGGAAGCAAACCCAACCATTTTAAGTGGTGAAATTGGTTCGCCCACAACGGTCAATGATAACTCATACCACGTTGTTACGTTCAATAGGACAAATAGTGATACTCGTTTGGATGGTTTTACGGTAACGGGAGGAAATGCCAGCTTCAATTCCACTCGTCCACCTTCATCAACAAGTAATACGGCTCAACAACCTTTATCAATTTTTGATGGAGGAGGAATTGGCTTAGACAATGGCAGTTCACCAACGATTATAAACTGTAAAATCATTAGTAATGATGCCATTCAAGGCGGAGGATTATATGCTACCAATAACAGCAATCCAACCGTTACGAATTGTGTGTTTATGAACAATCAAGCTACTTTCGGCGGAGGTATTTACAACCTCAACAGTAGCCCAACGTATAGTAATATTTTGATAGCGGGTAACAGAGCTACGGGTGGCGGTATGTACAATAATGGTTCAAATCCAACCATCACCAACGTTACTATTGCAGGAAACGGAGGCTTTAACGGAGCAATTTTCAACTCAAATAGTGCACCCGTGGTCAAAAACTCAATCTTGTGGGGTAATGTTTCCCCTTTCAATGATACGCAATCCATTACCACATACAGTATCGTGGAAGGCGGTTATGCAGGAATTGGAAATCTCAATGTTGATCCTCAGTTTGTTAATCCAGTTCCAAACGGATTATCACCCTCACTTTCGGGTGATTATAAACTCACCAATACTTCACCCGCCATTGATGCAGGAGACAACGGTATGATTGGTTTAACTGACATAGATTTGATGAATAATTCAAGACGTTTCAACGGTGGTATTGTTGATATAGGAGCTTATGAATTTCAAGGAAGCAGAATGGGAGGAACTGTTACAAGTATCGTCTCTGGTAATTGGGAACAAGGCACTACTTGGAGCATTGGTAGAAAGCCGGGAGCGGGTGATACCGTTATTATTAATACTAACCACATCGTGACGATAAATTCCGATGGGGTAATAAAAAACATTGAGATAAAACCCAACGCTACCTTGTTGTACAAAACCTCTGGCATAAAATTGCAGACTGGTTTTTAGGAAACTTGATTGATTTGACACGAAGCATATATATTTAAAGTTCTCAAATAAAAGAGAGCCTTAAGTATGTATGCTTCATTCAAAAATAACTAATTAGTAAAGCCATCACATCAATACTACCCAAACCAAGAGTTAGTATTTTAAATTACTAACACACCAACATTTTTATGAAAACATACCAACAAAAAGGAAACAATGCCCTACTGATTCTTAATCATAAGACTTCAAAGAAGGTGCTGATTAACAACGTGATACTGATAAAAGGCGATATTAATTATTCAATATTTTGCATGAAAGATGGACAAGAGAAATTAGTCCCCCACACGATTAAATTCTTTGAGGCACATCTGGAAACACATGGATTTCTTCGGGTACACAGAGGGTATATGATTAATCCAAATTATGTAAAAAATTATAATATTGATGAAGAAAGTATCACGATGGCAAACGGAGTCGTTGCCACCATTGCCAGGCGGAGAAAACATATTTTGAAAGGTTTTATGGCTTAAAATCATCTGCCTTGTGCCTGAGAAATACAGTTATTAAACAGTGGCGGCTGTTTAATAATGATTTCTCGCACAGGGCAGGTTTTAATAAACGCCTAATGAATAAGGGTAGCGGTGTATCAAATACTATGCTAACAACAAAAAATTATAAAGAATAATGAAAACAAAACATTTACTATTTTCCATTTTATTTCTTCTTAGCATTTCTGTTAATGCCCAAACGGAAGCAGAAAGAGCTAAAATCGCTGAGAGTACGAATAAAGCCGAGGTGGAGTCATTGAAGACACAATTCAAACGTCAGTATGTAATCTCGGAAGAGAAAATTTTAAAATACCTAAAAAAGAATCCGAAAGTAAAAAGAACCTTTGTGAAAGACGGTTCAACGTATTATCTCCAAAAAATTGACCGTGACGGTAATCCCTTGTATATCAATTCTAAAAGTAACAGAGAATCGAGCAAATTAATTAAAGCTGACCAACTGTATAATGGTGGTTCAGTGGGTGTAAACATCACGGGCGAAGGTATGATAGTGGGCGTTTGGGACACGGGCGAGGTGCGTGCAACGCACGAACTTTTGGCTGGACAAGTAACGATGCAACCCAATCAAACGTTGGATGGCGTTGGGACGGGAGGAGATAAATATGGGGGTAATGACCACATGACGCACGTAACAGGAACGATTGTTGGGAAAGATTTGCCCAATAAACCTTTTGCCAGAGGAATTGCCTACGGGGCGAAAGCTCTTTGTTACGATACAGAAAATGATTATCCTGAAATGACTGATTTCGCCTCGAAAGGCTATTTAATATCTAATCACTCGTATGGATTTTCAAACGCCCCTGGTACGCCCCTTTGGCTTTTTGGAGCCTATAATGATGGAGCTAAAGACTGGGATAAACTAACCCGAACATTTCCTTATTATTTACCTTTCGTAGCGGGTGGAAATGAACAGGAAAATAGCGGGAACAGAAAAGATAAATTAGGGTATGATATTATGACTGGTACATCGGCTGCCAAAAATGTTATGACCGTTGGGGCAGTTGATGGTGATAAAGCCATGTCTGACTACAGCAACTGGGGACCTACCGACGATGGACGAGTAAAACCAGAAATCGTAACGAGGGGTACTGGGATTAACTCCTCAATGTTTGCTGATAAAACGACTAAAACGCCGTCAGATACTTCATACTATAGCGAACAAGGTACTTCTATGGCTTCGCCAGCGGCTGCGGCTGGGGGTCTTTTATTACAACAATATTACAATAGCCTCAACAAAAGCTACATGAAATCTTCAACGCTGAAAGCCTTGATGTTGGCTACTGCCGAAGATTTGGGACAACCCGGACCAGACCATAAATTTGGGTGGGGATTATTGAACATTGAAAAAGCGGCTAATACCATTAAATATAAAAGTGCCGTTGGCGGTCCGACCAGAGCGATTGTTTCAGATACGGCATCAAAAGGGTCATACATCGAAGAAATCACTCTAAAATTTCCTGCCGACACCACAACCGAAGTATCCCGAGAAGTAACCGCCAGCGGTTGCGAACCCCTCATTATTTCGATTGGTTGGACGGATATCGAAGGTAAAGAACAAACCTCAGACGAAGACATTGACCCCACAACCTCAAGATTGGTCTATGATTATGATTTAATCGTTACAAACGTATCAAAAAATACGACTTTTCGTGCTTGGAAACCAAGCGTGATGGAAAACAGAACCGAGGATGCCACGCATGAATTAACGTGGTTTGATGGTAATCCCAATAATTTTAAGCAAGTAAAGATAGAAAACGCTGTTGCGGGGGATAAATACAAAATTTTTCTCCGTAAAAAAACCACTTCGCCAGATTCTGCCCAAATGCTATCACTGGTAGTAACGGGAACGGCTTTTGCCAAACCATTACTTGCCACTACTCAAAATTTTTGTAGTCCATCCACCGCTACTATTGCTGATTTAACCGTAACAGGTTCGGGCATAAAATGGTATGATGCCACCACGGGGGGAAGTGCATTACCCACAACAACGGCTTTATCAACAGGTAAAACCTATTTTGCCTCACAGACCATCGTAGGGTGTGAAAGTTCGAGAGCCGCCATCGCAATTACGGTAACTCCTGCTTTGGAAGTTCCTTCGGCACACGATGTTACCAGCAAATTTGACACAAAAGTAGATTTGCCAGCCACTTGCAAAGCGGGAACTCCCGTTTGGTATAATGTAGCAACTGGTGGAACGGCACTCGCTTCTGGAACTTTCACTACGCCCGAATTATCTACCAATACCATTTATCACGTAGCTTGCGAGGCAGGCAAAAACCCAACTTGTGCCAGCACACGTACTCGACAAATTGTACGGATGAGCCTTACCAATGCCATTGAAACGCCTCTTTTGAGTGATAGTGTTTTACCAATTACCACAAAAACGACAGAAAGCACTCCTAATGCTTCAAACGCTCGGGTGGCAAATGAAGGTAATAACACGGGTATTTTTATCAACGTTTTTCCAAATCCAAGCACTGGAATCATTGCATGGAAAGTATTGACCGATGAACCCACAGGAATCACGCTGATGATGTATAATTCAATGGGGAAAGAGCAAATGACGGAAAATTCGCCCACCCAAAAGCAAGTGCATGAAGGAACGATAGACCTTCAAAAATTCAATACAGGCGTATATTTCTTGAAGTTTGTGGCAGGAGAAAAAACAGTTACTGAAAAAATCATTAAGCAATAATTTGTACGGAAGTCGTCCTTCAAAAGGACGATTTCCGTATTCGACAATAACTCGGTTACCAGTCGTAAATCATAATATGTTCAGAACAAAATGTCCACAATTTTAAACAGAAAATAATGAAAAAAAATATATACAAGTATTTGATAGTCAATGTGTTGTTAGTGTTTTTATTGTCATCTTGCAGTAAAAACACGGATATTCCCGTTCCACAGGTTTGCTATCTTTCAACCATTACCGACGATAAAGGTGCAATCCTTGAAAGATTCACTTACGATGCCAATAATCGTTTAGTGAATAATGTGGTGGGAGAATCGGACTTGGTTTATAGCTTTACTTATAATGCTCAAAATCAGGTAGATAAAATTACCATCACCGACAAGACCGATAAGAAAACGCTCACGTTTATTGTAACCTTTACATACAATGCCAACAATCAAGCCACCAAGGCCGTAACCACCGTTAATGGGGGAGTTTATCAAACCAATACATTTACATACATTAATAATCAACTAAGTGAGATTATTACCGATGACCAAATACTTCTCCTAAAAACTCGATTTGAGTATTCGGGAGAAAATATTACGAAGGTCTATCAAAAATTTGATGCCGAAAAGGAATATCTGTACTATGAAAGCACCAAGTTTGATGACAAGAAAAACGCATTTCCAGAAGCCTACAAAGCAGTAGCGATGGGATTGACGGGCTTGTTGGACGGTTCATTGTATTTGAATAAAAATAATATAGTAGCAGAAAAATATTACGGTGATGATGGATTTGTTTATTACACTGCCGACATGACCTACGAATACAGCACCACTGGGCAACCAACCAAGATAACCTCAACAATTGATGAGGATGGTGATAAAAGTACCACCGTGAGCAGTTATCAGTATAATTGTAAATAGAAAAAAAGCCTTCATCTTGGGATGAGGGCTTTTTATTTTTTGTGTCAAAACATACACTATACTCTAAGAAGCCGTTTTAAAATATCTTACGACAAATTCTGATTGTCTTATTCTGACTATCGAAACCATATTTTTTACACAAGATACGCTGTATATTCCTTAAAAAAATATGATTCCGCTACTCAAAAAATACCATCAGACTTTATTCAGAATATATTTTAAAACGGCTTCTAATTCAATCATTATTCCGTAGGTTACAACTTAGATTATTTACCGAAAATATAATTCATGATAATTTTGGCAATAGATTCAAAATACTCCCCAAGAGATATTTTGTGATACTTCCCGCAATCCTAATTTTGTCAAATAAAGCATTAAATATACCGTAAAATGGTTTTCGACTTAAGAAATGTTCATAAATCAAAACAGTTCATTAAATTCAAACAATTATTACTGACACACAAATTTACCTCCATGAAAACTTACCGACAAGAAGGCAACGCTTCGCTATTAATCATCAATCACAAAACTTCCGCCAAAGTATTCATCAATCACATCGTCTTGATAAAAGGCGATGCCAATTATTCAACCATTTATATGGATGGTGGCAAAGAAAAATTGGTTTCGCATACCATCAAATTTTACGAAAACCATCTGGAAAATTACGGATTCCTTCGAGTTCATCGGGGATATATTATCAATCCCAACTATGTAAAAACCTACAACCCCGAAGATGAAAGTATCCTGATGGCAAATGGCTTGAAAGCAGTCGTTTCGAGAAGGAAAAGGCATCTTCTGAGAAATTTTGTAATATCGAAATAGTTACCCTACATTCTTACGAAGGCACAGTGGATTTGAGCAATATCAACACAGGCGTTTATTTCTTGAAATTTGATGTAGGAGTGAGAAGTATTGTTCGGAAGATTGTAAAGCAGTAGGTATTTGGTGGTTTTGAATTAAAAAGCGTAAGTTTTGGGGGGCGGTTTGTCTCTTGGGCTTACGCTTTTTTGTTTAAAATTTGACATGAAGAACCCAAATAAAAATGCTAACTTGCAGATTAATATTTGAGCAAAAAAATGACAATGAAAGAACAAATAAGCATTGATGAATTTGAGGGCAAACGCTTTCAAATACGCCTTAAGAACGGGAAAATAATAAGTGGATGAATTTTTAAATGTTATTTTTTGTGCCAATCAAGGCGATAAAACCGTGCGACGGTCGCCGCAGTTTAGCATCGCTAAATGAGGATTTAATCTGGGCGGCATTCCGCAACGTAGAGTGGTGCAAAAAAGGCATTTAAAAAACGTCTACTTATTGTTTTTCAGTTCCTAAAGACGGAACTGTCCATTAGTATAAATCTCAAAAGCCTTCATTTTCAGATAAAGGCTTTTAAAATTTTATTTGTCTTTAACCCTCAATTTCCTCCCACAAAATCTCTTTCACTTTCTTCAATTTTGTGGAAAAATTCAAACCAATTCCAATACAAATTTTTCCTTGATTTTGGTAAGGTTGCAAGTATTTTTTGTCTTTAATTTGCTGCAATGCCTTCGATGCAGAGCCATCCAATTTAAACTCAAAAGCATACACATATTCATTCACTTTCACCAAAGCATCAATTCGTCCATCAGAAGTTTGGACTTGACTCTCTACGTAAATACCTAATAATCTGAATGTTAGGTGAATAATAGCGTGATAAAAATGTTCGTTTTCCTTTTGCCAAACCTCATAAGGAAGACTCTTGAAAACGCTATTCAAAATGCTTTCTACTTTTTTTATATCTGCTATTCGGAGAGCATTACGAATTTCGGTAGCCATTACTTGAATAGGCTCGTTGGTACTGTGTGTGTAGGCATCTGCTAACAAACTTATGTATGAACGTCTAACTTCTTCATTCGGGTAACTCAATTCATATAAATCGTCTTCTTCATTGTAATTTTTTATGGTCAAATATCCCGTCTGAAACATCAGTGGAATTATCTGTAATTTTTCAATATCATAGACACTCAATTGAGCGGAAGGAATTCTGATGTTCTCAAAATCATACCGTTGATATTCCATGTTTAGGTTTATCAAAAACGTAGGCGTACCTGTTTCAAACCAATAATTTTGAAAAACCTTTTTCGTGAAAAAATTAAGTAATGAGAATGGATTATAGACACTAACCCCTTCGCCCCAATGATAACCATTATACCATTTTTTAACCTTTTCAGTATCAAGTAAGGCTAATTCTTTGGCAAAATACGTGTCTAATTCCGTTTGTGTAATACCACAACAACCTTGAAAATTTGGGTCAATCGTTAGGTCAGATAAATTATTCAAATCTGAAAAAATACTAACCTTTGAGAACTTCGATACTCCCGTGATAAAAACCAATTTCAAATGTGGGTCAGCATCTTTGAGGATAGAATAAAAACCTTTCAAAACATCTCTGTTTTCAATTGCTTTCGATGTGTCTGTTCCTAAGTAATCAATAATGGGTTTGTCATATTCATCAATTAAAATAACAACTTTGCCATATTGAGCATCAAGCGTTTCGATTAATTCTTTGAATTTTTGGTCTATTTCACTACGAGTCAAATCGATATTACACTGTTTTGCCGTTTTATCAAGACTTCCATGTATAGCTTTTTCAAGCCCCATTGTCTTATGTCCAATATTACTAAAAGAAATTTTTATAACAGGATTTGTAACAGACCAATCCCATTTATCTTCAATAAAAAGACCTTCAAAAAGCTCCTTTCTTCCTTGAAAAAGATAATGTAAAGCACTGACAAAGAGCGATTTACCAAAACGACGGGGGCGAGATAGAAAATAGAATTTACCTTGATTGATTAAGGCTTCGATAAAAGGCGTTTTGTCCACATAGACATAACCGCCTGTGCGAATTTCTGAAAAATCTTGAATGCCAACGGGATATCTTTGAATCATCATTTGAAGAATTATGTAGCACAAAGATACAAATTTTAGAGGAATTGAGGATTGATTACTCCAACACGTAAACCACTAATCCCCTCGCCCCGTGGGCTCCAATCACTAAACTTTGCTCAATATCTGCCGTTTTAGAAGGTCCAGAAATGAATGTGCCGAAACCCGTTTCGTTTACCTGCACACGCTCGTAGGCACGGTGCATATTCGTGAGGAGGTCTTTTTCATGAATTACGATGGCTAAATATTGCGTAATCATCGGCAAAACTCTATGCGGAAGCTGTTTTTCAGAAACCCAAATGGCGGCATTTTCAGCTACTGCAAAATCTCCTTCAATGATGATTAAATTGAGCATTTCTAAATCGTGAGGGTCGGGGATATTTAGGCTAAAATCCGCCAATTCTGAAAGGTCTGGAATGGTGGTGGCGATGTTTGAAATGCCTTGATGATGCTCCCGAACATCAACTTTGATTGCCTCATAGTCAGCAACTTTAATGGCTTTTCCACCTACAAAACTAAGCGTTTCTGCAAACTTTTCGTATAGATTTTCAAATACTGATTCAAACTTAAATTGAACATTAAGCTCTTGATAATCAGGCTGATTTTGCTTTATTTGGAATAATATTTTCTCTCGACTTGACATTGGTTGTTTGGTAGAGACGTTTTATAAAACGTCTTTCGCATAATATATTTTTCATGAATTTGATATGGCGTTTCACAAACCCAAAAAGACGTTTTATAAAACGTCTCTACGGTTCGATAAATACCATTCCCTAAAACTTTCTTTCGGCACTTCGGGCATATCTCTTTGTTGATACCAAGCGTTCAGATTATTATTGGTTATGAATGGCGTGTTTTTCATCAAAAATCTACCCAATTTTCCAGCCGTTCTGTAAAAACTTGGGGAACTCAAAACAGTTGCCATTGATTTGATTCCCAAAGATTTAACACTCGAAACGTGTCCTTCTTGCACCAAAACTTGCCGCCATTTATAGAGTTGTTCGTGAATATCAATCTTGACGGGACAAACGTTTGAACACGACCCGCAAAGCGTTGAAGCAAAAGGCAAATCGGCATTTTCAGCCATGTTTAAATTAGGGGCTAAAATTGACCCAATTGGTCCAGCAATGGCGGTGTGATAACTATGCCCACCCGAACGACGATACACAGGGCAAGTATTCAGACAAGCCGCACAACGAATACATTTCAAAGAATTCCGAAAATCAGGTCTTCCTAATTGAGTCGTCCGTCCATTATCCACAATGATAATGTGCATCGTTTGCCCATCCCGTGGTTTATGAAAATGACTTGAAAAAGTTGTAATGGGCTGTCCTGTGGCACTTCTGGCTAATAATCTCAGAAAAACGCCCAAGTATTCAGCTCGTGGAATTATCTTTTCAAAACCCATCGAAGCAATGTGAACATCCGCCAAATGTACGCCCATGTCGGCATTGCCTTCGTTGGTACAAACTACAAAACCTCCCGTTTCGGCAATCGCAAAATTCACACCCGTCAAGGCAACTTTGCGAGTTAAAAAAGTATCTCTCAAATGCTGACGAGCGGCTTCGGTTAAATATTGAGGGTCGGTTGCTCCTTTTTCAGTGCCAAGATGTTTGTGGAAAGTTTCGCCAACGTCAGATTTTTTGAGGTGAATAGCAGGCAAAACAATGTGTGATGGGGCTTCTCCACGCATCTGAACAATCCGCTCGCCGAGGTCAGAATCAATCACTTCAACGCCTTTTTTCTTCAAAAATTCATTCAAATGACATTCCTCCGTCAGCATGGATTTGGATTTCACCATGCGATTAATATTTTCGTTTTTCAGAATAGAATAAACAATTTCGTTATGTTCTTTTGCATCTACTGCCCAGTGAATTTTGATGCCATTTTCAGTAGCCCTCTGCTCAAATTCCGTCAGATAATCGTGCATATTTGAAAGGACATGGTTTTTTATTTGCGAACCTGCTTCTCGCAATTGCTCCCATTCTGGGATTTGAAAAACGGCTTTGTCACGCTTTGAACGCACAAACCAAAGGGTTTCGTCGTGCCAATCAACGTGGGCTTCGTCTTTGTTAAATTCGGTTGATGCCGTGGCGTGATTTATAAATGTTTTCATAATAGTAGCCCCCCCAACCCCCGAAGGGGGAGTTCATTTTACGCTTTATTTCGCTTTTGAAGTTCCCCCTTCGGGGATTAGGGGGCTATTCAATATCTCCGCAATGTGTTTAACTTTAACCTCCGACCCTTGTCGTTTCAAAATTCCTTCTATGTGCATCAAACACGAAACATCCGAACCCGTAATATATTCGGCTTCGTGGCGACCGTGGTCAGCAATTCTGTCTTTACCCATTTTTACTGAAATGGCTTCTTCCGTAACACAAAATGTTCCGCCAAAACCACAACATTCATCTTTTCGGTCTAATTTCACGAGTGAAAGACCATTTACCATACTCAATAAGCGTTCTGTTTTAGAAAAAGGTTTTGCCACTAACTCAGACATTTGAGCTAATTTCAAACCCCTTTGCCCATGACAACTTTGATGCAAGCCCACTCGATGCGGAAATTTTGCCGTAAGGTTCTCTACTTTCAAAATATCCGTCAAAAATTCTGTGAGTTCGTAAATGTGTTTGCGAATGTGAGCGGAGGCATTTTCATCTGTGCCGTGCAAATGTTCTTTGATGTGCAACGTACAACTGCCCGAAGGGGAAACGATGTAATCAAAACCGCTAAAATTATCCGCAAAATTATTGTCACAATCCTTGTTCAGATGCTCAAAACCCGAATTTGCCATTGGTTGTCCACAGCAAGTTTGATTGAGCGGAAAGACCACTTCGCAACCCAATTTTTCTAATAATTGAAGCGTAGCAATGCCAACTTGTGGATAAAATTGGTCAATATAACAAGGAATAAAAAGGGCAACTTTCATGTCTTCATGGTGAGGGTAAACGTTAAAGGTTGAACAATTTATGGTAAAATCATTACGAATGAAAAATTTAGCGGAGGTATAATTTTTATCTAAAAAATTCTCTCATAATCTCGTGAACTGTTCACCCTTTACCGTTCACTATTTCTACCGATGAGTAAAATTACAAGAGAAAATACCTTCTACTATACTGTACTTTCATGTTTATTATCTATCAAACTAATACATGGATTAGGAGGTTTTTGAGCCTTTTATTTACTTCAAATTCTCTGAAATAGAAAATATTGTTGAAATTGCTTTTAGAAGTCGTTTTAAAATATCTTACGACAAATTCTGATTGTCTTATTCTGACTATCGAAACCATATTTTTTACACAAGATACGCTGTATATTCCTTAAAAAAATATGATTCCGCTACTCAAAAAATACAATCAGACTTTATTCAGAATATATTTTAAAACGGCTTCTTAAAACAAATACTAATTATTGACTAAATATCTGATTGTCAGCTAACAATGTTTAAATCTAATAAAATTCACGCTTGCTAATTTGCCGAAACCGTCGGTGAAGCCACCCAAATAAGGGAACTTCCCGAAACAATATACCAAACTCCAAACATGAAAATAACCTTCCTTGATGCTCATTCGCTCAATTCCCTAAATGATTTAGATTTATCAATTTTCGATACGCTCGGCGAAGTAACCTTATACGACCGTACTGCCGAAGACGAAGTCGTGAAACGTTGCCAAGATGCCAACATCGTTTTGACTAACAAATGCCCTTTGGATGCCCACACCATCAGCCAGTTACCCAATCTGAAATACATTGGTGTAGCCGCAACAGGTTATAATATTGTAGATGTGGAAGCGGCTAAAAATCAGGGAATTATCGTAACGAATGTTCGTGGATATAGCTCTGCATCAGTCGCTCAATTGGTATTTTCGTTGATGTTAAGTTTTACGAACCGAGTGGCAGAACACGCCCAAAACATCAACCAAACGTGGACTTCTTCGCCCGATTTCAGTTTTTATTATACACCCTTGACCGAATTGGAAGGCAAGACTTTGGGCATTATTGGCTTGGGCGATATTGGTAAAAAAGTGGCAAATATTGGTTTAGGTTTTGGGATGAAAATCTTAGCCACTAAACGCAATCCAACCACGGGCGGAATGGAAAATGTAGAGATTTGTTCTGAAGAAAAACTTTTGCAGGAAAGCGATTTTGTAACGCTCCATTGTCCATTAACGACTGAAAATCAAGGATTTATCAATCAAGAAAACTTATCACTAATGAAATCTTCTGCCATTTTAATAAATACCTCTCGGGGCGGATTAATCAATGAATATGATTTGGCAGATACTCTCAATAATCATAAAATTGCGGGGGCTGGTTTGGATGTTCTTTCGGTTGAACCACCCACCAAAGACAACCCATTACTCACTGCCAGCAACACCATCATCACGCCCCACGTAGCATGGGCAGGCGTGAATGCCCGCAAGGAATTATTGAAAGGAATGGTGGAGAATATTGTGGCTTTTCAGAATGGTGAGATACCGAGGGGGCTTATAACGTAGCACGGCAATCTTTGCCGTGATTTTACTAAGAAGCCGTTTTAAAATATATTCTGAATAAAGTCTGATGGTATTTTTTGAGTAGCGGAATCATATTTTTTTAAGGAATATACAGCGTATCTTGTGTAAAAAATATGGTTTCGATAGTCAGAATAAGACAATCAGAATTTGTCGTAAGATATTTTAAAACGGCTTCTAAGATACACGGCAAAGATTGCCGTGCTACGTTTTACGCAAAAAAGAACATAATCCACACCATTGCCGAGGTCAATAATCCTGCATAAAAAACATCGGATTGATAAAATGGGATGTCTTCTTTTTCTTTTTTCAAATACCACAAAAACAAGCCCATACACACAATAGAGGCGGGTGTTGCTGCCATCTGCGGGCTAATTGTGTGCGTGAGAGCAAGTAAAATAAAGGGAATTTGGATAATAAAAAATCTTAATAAAGCCCCTCCAATACCCGATAATGAAATCTCTAAATCATATTCCGCCACTTTGCCCTTCCCAATGCTATTGAAGTACTTTGAAAGAATTACCACCAAAACTGAGCCTATCGTGAAAATACTAAAAACTCGATACAAGAAATTGAAAGTTTCGCCAAAGGTGTTTTTTATGAAAGAAATGTTCACTAATTGGTTTTCATAAAGCCAATCACAACCCAAACCGATGAAGGGCGAACCTGCCAAAACAATCACCGCCGCAATGGGATTGGTGGGTTTCCAAAGCACTCCCCAAAAGAAAACTACCACCAAACCAGGTTTGATATAGGATGTTTGACTGGCTAATTTCAAGAAAAAATTATCGGAAGAATTAGGGTCGTAAGTCGAAAAAGCTAAAACTCCCGCAATGGCACATATTATAAAAACCATCGCTTGCCCAAACCTAACGGTCTGTTTATCAGAGGCTTGTGGGTTAATATATGTTCTGAAAATATCAAAAGCCATCATCGTGGAAACCGAATTCATCATCGAATAAATGGCAGAAAAAATGGCACAAATCAAACCTGCTAAAATTAATCCGATGAAACCGTAACCCGCTGGTACAACAGTTTTTAGCAAGGTCAAAAAAGTATCATCGGGTTTCACCGCATCCGTTCCCAACCTGATTTTGAACAAATAAAAAGCAGCAGTACCCACACCAATCGAAAAGAAAGGAATGATGAGTTTCAAAAATCCTGCGGCAATTGCTCCTAATTTAGCATCTCGGTCAGTTTTTGCGGCTAAAACTCGTTGAACTTGGTACTGATTGGTTGTCCAATAAAACATATTCAGAATGGTCAAACCCGTAAAAATGCCACTCCACGGCAACTTGGGATGATTGGAGGGTAAGTACAAGTGCATCTTGTTTGCTTCGGCGTGGTCTAATGCCAACAGCCCCGATAATCCTCCGATTTCGGGCTGCATATACGTGAGTGTTCCCATCAACAAAACCGAAAGTATCATCATGATTGTCAGGATATTATCGGCAATTACGACGGATTCCATACCTCCAAAAACGGTGAATAAAACCGTGATAGAAGCGATGATAAAAATTCCCCGAATGTAAGTTACATCCCAACTCGTTCCTTCAAACAAAAGCCCCAATGTGCGGCTGCCGATGTAAAAGCCACCGATTAATTGAATCATAATAAAAATGACCATTAAGCAAGTGTAAACTAATCGGGCTTGGGAGTTGAAACGAGTTTCGAGGAATTGAGAGAGGGTGAAAAAGTTTTTCTTTCGGTAAATCGGTATAAAAATGTAGCACAAAACCAAAATGGCAGGAATAGCCCAGATTTCGTAATGGCTTTGGGCAAACCCGATGGAATAGCCAATACCCATCATGCCGATGATTTGTTGGGCGTGAATATTTGTACCAAAAATTGACCCCGCCACCGACCACCAACGCAACGAACGCCCCGCCATAAAATATTCTTCGGCATCTTTTTTCTTGAAACTGGAATACATACTCGCCACCACCAAAAACAGCAAAGCAACAACGACAACAACAATATCAAACCATTCGAGGGATTTTTAGCATGGGTTTTTGGGTGATTAGGATTTGCCGTAACTGTAACACGGACAGCCTTGTCCGTAGCTAAATAAACTCTTTTTTGTTACGGACAAGGCTGTCCGTGTTACAGTTACGTCTCTCCGCCCCGTGGTTGGTGTCCTCACCAACCACGGGGCGGATCAAATATAAAGTTAAAATAAATCAGCGTAAATCCGTAAAATCTACGGTCTGATTTTCTTGCTTTTCTGAGAACATTAAGCCAAATTTGATACTCAACATTGACCAACCAACGATTTAGTCGTTTTTATTCATGCAAACTAATAACAATCGTCGAAAATTTATTCAAAAAACTGCCTTGGGACTCGCTTCTGTGTTGGGAAGTAGGGTAGTTTTTGCCAAAAATATTCCCCAAAATGTCTCCATTTTAGGAGAAGGAGCGTTTCAGAAATTAGACTTACCAACAGGTAAAAACAAAGATTTAATATTACTGAACGACCGTCCACTAAACATCGAAACGCCACCTCATTTACTGGACGATGCAGTTACTCCTGCCGACAAAATGTTTGTGCGAAACAACGGTAATTTACCCGAAAATATTGATACCAATAAATGGGAATTAATCATCGAGGGCGAATCAGCAAAAACTCGTAAAGTGTTTACGCTCAAAGATTTAAAGACAAAATTCAAGACTTATACCTATCAACTTACGATGGAATGTGCGGGTAATGGACGATACGGATTCACGCCCCAAACCTCTGGTAATCAGTGGCAAGACGGAGCCGTAAGCTGTGCAGAATGGACGGGCGTTCGCTTGCGTGATGTATTGGAAAGTGTGGGAATAAAGGACGATGCGGTTTACATTGGTTACTACGGGAAAGATACGCATTTGAGTAACGACCCGACAAAATCATCCATTTCAAGAGGCGTGCCGATGAAGAAAGCCCTCGAAGATGAAACGCTGTTGGCTTGGGCAATGAACGGGCAGGATATTCCGATGTTGCACGGCTTTCCGTTGCGGTTGGTGGTGGGTGGTTATCCTGCTTCGGTTTCGGGCAAATGGCTTTCCAAAATTGTGATTAGAAACAAGGTGCATGACGGTGAAAAAATGACAGGACACAGTTACCGTGTTCCCAAATATCCAATTGAAGCGGGTGAAAAATTGGCAGATAGCGAGTTCAAAATCATCGAATCTATGCCCGTGAAATCCGTTATTACTTACCCACAAACAGGAGCAATTTTAACCGAAAAAAAGTCACTTGAAATACGTGGACACGCTTGGGCGGGAGATTTTGAAGTTTCTGCCGTGAATATTTCAATAGATTTTGGAGCAACTTGGCAAAAATGCACCTTAGAAAAACCCAAAAACCGTTTGGCTTGGCAACATTGGACAGTCAAAATTGATTTCCCTCAGAAAGGGTATTACGAAGTTTGGGCAAAAGCCACTGATAGCAACGGAATCGCTCAACCAATGGTGATACCCGCTTGGAATCCAGGGGGTTATCTCAATAATTCATGTTATAGAATTGCTGTAAAAATTGCGTAAAATGAAGAAAATACATAAAATATTCGCCCTACTTTTTGTGGGCTTTTTCTTGATGAGTTTAGGTTTTGAGAAAATGGACACACGGAAGGCTTCCTTTGAAAAGTCCGTAAAATCTGATACTTTGATAAAAGTTGATGAAAATACTGGCTTAATCATTTCTGAACATTTAGATTTAGTCATTGCCAATTGCACGGGTTGTCATTCGAGTAAATTAATCACCCAATTTCACACCGACCGACAGGGCTGGCTCGAAAAAATTCGCTGGATGCAACAAAAGCAAAAACTCTGGGATTTGGGAGAATCTGAACCCAAGATTTTAGATTATTTAGCTAAAAATTATCCGCCCAGCGAAAAGGTGAATCGTAGAGCAAGTTTGAAAAATATAAAATGGTATCAGTTAGAAAAATGATGAAAGAAACCAAAAAACAAGTAGAAATCAGAACCAAAGAACGAGTTGCGGAAGTGGCTTGGTTTGATGATTTGTGTGGGGGCGATACTGGCTATTTGGGTACGGTTGATGGTTCTCGGAGAAGTAATTTTGCTCATTGTTCAGAAATAATCAAGACTGCCGATGAATTGGGTTTCAAGAATATTCTCTTGCCAACTTCTTATGTGGTGGGTCAGGAAGTTTTGCCTTTTGCGGCAGCGATGGCTCCCCAAGTCAAAAACATCAATATGCTTGCCGCCATCCGCACGGGCGAAATTCATCCGCCCATGTTGGCACGGCATTTGGCAACGCTTGATCATATTTTGGAAGGTCGCCTGACGGTAAATATCATCAATTCTGATTTACCAGGCATGAAAGAAGACCACGAATTACGTTACAAACGTTGCGAAGAAGTAATTCGAAATTTTAAAACAGGCTTGGACACAAGATGAAATCGATTTTGATGGAGATATTTATAAAATAAAAATGCCCACCGACCCCGTAAAACCTTATCAGCAAAATGGTGGGCCATTATTGTATTTTGGAGGAATTTCACCTGGCTCGAAAGAAGTTTGTGCCAAATATTGCGATGTATTTTTGATGTGGCCCGAACCCGAAGATAGCATTTACGCCACCATGAAAGACATGAGCCATCGTGCAGCCGCTAAACATGGCAGAAACGATGGATTTTGGCTTGCGGGTACACATCATAGTAAGAGAAACCGAAGCCGAAGCAAAGGCTTATGCCAAAGAATTAATGTCAAAATTTGATGCTGAAACGGCTGAGAAATTGAAGCATCGCACCCAAGATTCCAAATCAGCGGGCGTATTGAGACAAGATGAATTTAGAAAAAATGCCGATGAAGACGATTTCGTGGAACCCATGCTTTGGACGGGAATCGGGCGGGCCAGGTCGGGCTGTGGGGCTGCCATTGTGGGCAATCCTCAACAGATTATTGAAAAAATGAATCGTTATATGGATATGGGCGTACGGGCTTTCATCCTTTCGGGCTATCCGTTAATTGAAGAATGTGAATACTTTGGAAAATTAGTTTTGCCCCATCTAAAAACCGCAAAACTCTCTGAAATCCAAGGCAGAACGCCCAAACAAACGCCCGAAACGCCTTTGACTTTTGGGGAATTGAGGGCGTAGAGGTTCATTTATTATTTCTCGAAATTTCTTTTTAGGGAGCATACAAATTTAAACATACCCACTTCTGGTATGAACTTCCCGAAAGTAAAAATAACTTTCGGGAAGTAAATCTCTGGATAACTTCCCGAAAGTTATTTCTACTTTCGGGAAGTTTAATGGAAGTCATGGGTACTTTATTAATTAGATGCTCCCTCACCCAAAACGAGTACTGTTTTGAAAAGTTCCACAATGCTTTTTAAATTCAGTCATATCGCCATTCCTTTCTTGAATCAATTTCTTAATTTTACCATGAGCATTTATTCTAAATTCTCTGGTGTTTTCATTAGGAACTGAAAAACAATAAGTAGACGTTTTTTAAATGCCCTTTTTTGCACCACTCTACGTTGCGGAATGCCGCCCAGATTAAATCCTCATTTAGCGATGCTAAACTGCGGCGACCGTCGCACGGTTTTATCGCCTTGATTGGCACAAAAAATAACATTTAAAAATTCATCCACTTATTATTTTCCCGTTCCTCAATTTGCCACGATTCTAAAAGTTTTCTTTGGTTTGTATCAACTTTGTTATCTACGAGCGTTTCTATAAAACATTTTTTTATTCAAAAATAAGAATTAAGAAGCCGTTTTAAAATATATTCTGAATAAAGCCTGATTGTATTTTTTGAGTAACGGAATCATATTTTTTTAAGGAATATACAGCGTATCTTGTGTAAAAAATATGGCTTCGATAGTCACAATAAGACAATCAGAATTTGTCGTAAGATATTTTAAAACGGCTTCTAAGAGGAAGATTACAAGAGTTTTGTGAACGATACTCTCTTAAATAATTTGAAGATTTATTGGATTTGAGGGTAACTTGGTAAATAGAAGCCAACCAAAGAATATTTGGTTGTTTTTTTTGTTTTTTCACTTTTCACTTATTGTCTGTATCTATTTGTGATATTTTAGGCAATATTTTCTTAGCCCAACCGCAGAAGGGTTCTTATACGTTTAGCTGGTGTAGTAAGCCTTTTGGGTAACTTATTGAGGCTCTGGGCTTGTCTTTTTATTAAAAAACTTCTTTCTGATTTTAGCAGCATTAGCGGCATGAACACAAAAGAAAATCCAGATGATTTCGTTGTCTTGGGTTCGGGCTTTATTGGCTCTGCCCAAGTAATGATTTTTAATATTGCCAAAAGCCCCCTCCGAGACGAGTACCTCTATCAACCGATAAGATTTCTCTTAATTTTCGTTTTTGTTTAGCAATAATAGGGTCTTTGGGCGGTGTTCCTTTGGGGGTAAAATTATGATTAATTTTACTATCGTTACAGATAGTTCGATTCTTGTTGGTGTGGTAGATTCGGTCGGCGGCGGCTTGTTTGACTTCTCCAAAATGGACTTGGTGGTGGTCAATAGTGGACTTAAAGCGAGTAGTTTCATTGAAATTATTAAAGTCAATGTATTCAATAAAATCAAAGTTATCCACCTGATACATATGAATCTTTGCTCCAAATTCCAGCGGTTTATTTTCCTTACCTCTTATAATGGGTCTGACATAGGGTTTATGAAGAGAAACAATTCGATTTTCAATCTTACTTTCAGGTTGGTTGAAACATTGCTCTTGTTGCTCAAACATGGCTTTAATGATCAATAATCGCTCTTGGTGGCTTGTTTTGAGGTGGTCAACCGATAAAGATTCCAATTGGTGTATCATCACATTCACATGATGCAAAAGGGCTTTTTGGCGTTTGAGTCGTTTTTGATGAGAGGGCTTTTTCAAGAGTTGATATTCCCTTTGTTTCTTCTTTTGCTCCTTGAATTTATTGCGGGGCTTGGCTCGTTTGAGTTGCTTACAAACCTCTTTGATTCGACTATTCAACCACTCCAAGGCTCGCCACAAAAGTTTAATGCTGGTGGGGTAGGTAATGTAAGATTCCATACAAGAGGCATCCATCTTGCACACATTTTTATCTGAAATGTGTCCCTTCCAATGATGTTGTAGAATACTCTGAAAAAAATACACATCCATGGAGTGTCCAAACTTGCTACGCCAAGAAGATAATAGGGTAGTGTCTTTGATTTTTTGATCTTCTGCCAGTACCACACCACTGAATAATTGATACCCAATATGAAAATTGAGATTCTCAATAATTTTAGCATCGCTATGGGCTTCGTAATGTTTCAAAAACATCACTGACATGGCTTGCTCAACATCAAACCACCCAGGGCGACCCGCTGAACTCTTAGGTTCGGGTAAGCTAACACTACTCGCCAAAGACGCTAACGGTAGCACCTGCCAAAGCTCTCCAAGCTCACTGTCCAAAAAGCAATCTATGACTGCTTCTGAGTAACGAAACGCAAATTTTTTTTGAGTTCCAAAATTTTATTCTGATTTTGCATACTTATAAATTTTATTTAAAATGCAAAAATACCTCGTTTTCGCCTTCAAAAGCGATATTACGAGGTATTTTTCTACAAAATACTATCTATATGTGTTTGTAAATCAGTTTATTAGCTATTTACCAAGTGACCCGATTTGAGACAAAAAAAGTTGCCCAGACGGAAACCATCTGGGCAATCTTAGTAAATAGTTCTACACCTATTGAGAGTAAAGTTACATAATAAATATGCGTAATGTCAAGAGAAATTTTAAATATTTATAGAATATACGTCAAATGGCTTGTGAATGACCAAAATAGCCTGTAATATTTATTTAATGGTTATCTTTGTGGCTTAAAATATAGGTCGTGAAGCACATAGAAAGACATCTCCAATACATCATCAACCAACGTAAAGAGCTATTACTTTTTCGCACTCTACGAACCAAAGAAAATTTGGTAGATTTTTGTTCCAACGATTATCTTGGATTTTCCCAAAAAATAGAGCTAAATTCTGAAATATATAATTTTTCTTCGGGAGCAACAGGTTCAAGACTCTTAGCAGGAAACACCAAGTTTATTGAAGATTTAGAACAAGAAATTGCCGATTTCCACGGGGCGGAAGCAGGACTAATTTTCAATTCGGGCTATGATGCAAACGTGGGTTTATTATCGTGTATTCCCCAAAAAAACGATGTGCTTTTGACCGACGAACTCATCCATGCCAGCATGATTGATGGAGCCAGATTGAGCTACGCCACGAGGTATAAATTTGGGCATAATGACTTGGAAAGTTTGGAAAGGAAAATAGCCCCCCAGTCCCCCAGAAGGGGAGTTAAAATTACACTCGGGAACTCCCCCTCTGGGGGCTGGGGGGCTTCTATTCATCGCCATAGAATCTGTTTATTCCATGGATGGCGATACTGCTCCTTTGAAAGAAATTAGCGATTTATGTGAAAAATACGGGGCAAACCTCATCGTGGACGAAGCTCATGCTTCGGGCGTATTTGGACGAAATGGTCGTGGATTAGTCTCAGAATTGGGTTTGGAAGATAAAGTTTTTGCCCGTGTCGTAACTTTCGGAAAAGCCTTGGGTTGTCATGGTGCAATTGTGTTGGGAAGCAAAAATCTACGAGATTATCTCATTAATTTTGCCCGACCATTCATATACTCAACCGCTGCCCCGCACCATACCCACGAGAGCGTTCGTCAGGCATATCAATTATTAAAATCCCCCAATTTTAGTAATAAAAATTTACATAAGTTAATTTCTTTTTTCAAAAAAGAAGCCTTACAAATCTCTGATTTACAGCTAATTAAAAGCATTTCAGCCATTCAATGTATCATTATTTCGGGTAATGAAAAATGTAGATTTGTGGCTTCGGAATTGCAAAGAGCGGGTTTGGATATTCGCCCAATTGTATCACCAACCGTTCCGAAAGGTAAAGAAAGATTACGCATTTGTTTACACGATTTTAATACAGAAGAAGAGATTTCGAGGATTTTTGAGGTATTGAGGAAATTGCTTTGAAAGGCTATTTTGTGTAAATTTGAAGTATAAATATTCGTGTAATGAAAAAGAAAACCAAATCATTCAAATTCTGGACTTCCGAAGATGTTGAAAACACTTTTGACATCAAACGTCAAAAAAACCTTCCTGCCCTAACTGAGTGGCTTGATGCGTCGGGCATAGTTTTATCCAAAGAAACACTATCTATCCTGGATGTTTTGAAGGATGAATTATTGGAATATATTGAATATTTGAACGAAGAAGAGTTAAAAGTCCGTTTTATTGGAAAGATTATTAATCTTGTCAGATTTGATTATTTGGGTCGTTACAGAACTTTTTTCGGGCGACAATTAACCGCCGAAACGGACGAATATATCCTAAGTGGTGAGGTAGATTTTATGGTAGCAACTGGCAAAATGGTGCCTAAACAGCCTTTTTTCTTCTTGCACGAATATAAACAGGAACTAAAAAGAGATAATGACCCCCTCGGACAATTACTGATTGCGATGGTTGCTGCCCAAACTCGCAATGAGAATGACAACCCTGTTTTTGGGTGCTATGTAACGGGAAGACTATGGTTTTTTGTCGTTTTGGAAGGAAAAAATTATAGCGTGAGTAATGGGTACAATTCCTCTGACGCAGATTTAACAACGATTGTTACTCTTTTGACCAAAAATAAAAAATACATAGAAGAGCAAATGGTGAAATTAGGATTATAATAATTGTTCAAATTCATATTAGCCCTTGTGAGGTGTAAATCTTCATAAGGGCTTTTTTTATCATTCATCTTCTGAAAAATGAAACATCAATACATCATCGCTGGCATCAGTACCGAAATTGGTAAAACTTTCATTTCCAGCATTTTAACGGAATATTTACAGGCAGATTACTGGAAACCAGTTCAATCGGGAGCATTAGATTTTACCGATACTGATACCGTAAAAAGTCTAACTTCTAATACAAAAACGGTCTTTCATCCCGAAGCCTATCGCCTCACCGAACCAATGTCTCCCCATGCAGCAGCCGCAATTGATGGCGTTGAGATTGACCTCTCGAATTTTGTTTTACCCGAAACAGAAAATAATCTCATCGTAGAACTGGCGGGAGGCTTAATGGTGCCTTTGAATAACCGTGAAACCAATCTGGATTTAATCAAAAAATTAGGTTTGCCCGGGATTTTAGTTTCACAGAATTATTTGGGTTCAATCAACCATACGTTACTTTCTGTTGAAATATTAAAACAGCGAAACATTCCCATTAAAGGCTTGATTTTCAATGGAAAAGAAAATATTTCTTCCGAAGAATTTATCTTAAATTATACAGGTTTGGAATGTTTGGGAAGGGTTGATTTTGAGGATAATATTGATAAAGATGTGGTAAAAAAATGGGCAAAACAATTTAGAAATAAATTTTAATGGACGAAAAAATAGAATATCCGGTAGAGAACACATCTTCATATATTGCCACATCTTCACTCGCTGAACGTGATGCAGCCGTGGTTTGGCACCCCTTCACGCAACATTATACTGCACCGTTTTCTATCCCCATCGGGCGAGGCGAAGGGGCATATTTGTATGACGATTCGGGCAAACGCTACATTGATGCCATTTCGTCTTGGTGGGTCAATCTGCACGGGCATTCGCACCCGTATATTGCCCAAAAAGTAGCAGAACAATTTTTGAAATTGGAACAGGTCATTTTTGCGGGTTTTACGCACGAACCCGCTGTGCGTTTGGCGGAAAGATTATTAGAAATTCTACCCAAAAATCAAGGTAAAATTTTCTATTCCGATAACGGTTCGACTGCCGTAGAAGTGGCTTTAAAAATGGCGATTCAGTATTTTCATAATCAAGGATTTACGAAAAAGAGAAAGGTTATTGCCCTCGAAAATGGTTATCATGGTGATACCTTCGGAACGATGGCGGTTGGGGCAAAATCTGCCTTTAATGCCCCATTTGAAGGTTTTTTGTATGAAACTATTTATTTGCCAACGCCCACAAAAGGACAGGAACAGAACGCTCTGAACCAGATGAAAGCGTTAATGAGAAATGCGGATGAAATCGCCTGTTTCATCTTTGAACCTCTCATTCAAGGGGCAGGCGGCATGGTGATGTATGAGCCTGAAATTTTGGAAGAATTATTGACCTTAGCCAAAGAAAATGAAGTGCTGACCATTGCCGATGAAATTATGACGGGTTTTGGCAGAACGGGCAAAATGTTTGCGACTGATTATGTCGAAACTAAGCCCGACATTTTGTGTCTTTCCAAAGGGCTAACGGGTGGGGCAATGGCATTGGGAGTCACTTCTTGTACGCAAGAAATCTATGAGGCTTTCCTTTCAGAAGACCGTAAAAAAACGCTTTTCCACAGTCATTCTTTTACTGCAAACCCGTTGGCTTGTACGTCAGGACTGGCGAGTTTAGATTTATTATTGACGAAAGAAACTGATAATAAAATATTGAATATCAATAGATTACATTCTAAATTCAAGAAAAAAATATTAGGGAATGTGGTTGGTGGGGACACCAACCACGGGGCGGAGTATTTGGTTGATGAGGACACCAACCTCGGGGCGATGAATATGGTTGGTTTGGGCGACCTCGTAAATACTAACCACGGAACGGTTCACCCAAAAATAACCGATATTAGAATCCAAGGAACAATTCTTGCCATTGAGCTTTACACGCCCGAAGGCACGTCTTATTTCAGTAATATACGTGATATTACGTATCAATTTTTTATCGAAAAAGGTATCTTGATTCGTCCGCTTGGCAATGTGATTTATTTATTACCACCCTATTGTATTTCGGAAGAGGATTTAAGCTATATTTATTTTTGTATTGAAGAGTTTTTAGAGAGGATTTAGAAAAATTATCTAAATATCGAAACCTCAATTCTATACAGAATGTTATTCCTTATATGCAATTAATGGAAGTTATCTTCTAAAATGATAATTTCTGTATTTTCTCAACCGTTCACCTTGAACCGTTTACCGTTCACCGACAAAAATATGCCATTGATTACAGAGAAAAATACCATCAATACTTTCAACAAGATTGAAAATCTTTGGAAAACTGCCCTTTCGGATGGTTTACCCATTGCTTTGTGGAGATTGCCCAAAACCTCTGAAAAGCAGTTGATTATTGATCTTTCTGGACATACGTCAAAGGTAAAAGTGGATTTAGAAGAATTGCCTTCGGGCTTTGTAATGAGTCCTTTTGAGGGTGAATCGTTGTTTTTGAAAGGGGATCTGCACTATCGCTTTAATGCTGATAATCAAGAAGTTGAGGATAATTTTAAAGAAAAATCTATTGAAAAATCAGTTTTTGAAAAGAAGTTTTTAACAGAAGATAAAAGTAAAAAAAATACTGATTCGGAGGCAAAAATTATCAATAATAACACTACAAATTTCAATTCTGAAAATTCCATTTACAACGAAATGCTTTTTGCCGAAAAGGTTTCCAACGCCATTGATGCCATCGACCGTGGAGAGGTGCAAAAAGTAGTTTTGTCAAGAACTAAAAATGTTACTTTATCCAATACTTTTGATGTCATAAAAGCCTTCAATAAATTGTGTAATGCTTATCAAAATGCCTTCATTTCATTAGTATATCTGCCTGATTATCAATGTTTTTGGTTAGGGGCAACACCTGAAACATTAGTCAGTGTGGATAAAGATGGCTTGTTCAGAACGATGTCTTTGGCGGGAACACAGACAGCTTTTGGAGCAAATGATGAGAATCTTTCGGCTGGCGAAATGCTTTGGTCTCACAAGGAGATTGAAGAACAGGCTTACGTGAGTCGATATATTATTGAATGTTTCAAGAAAATACGGTTGAGAGAATACGAAGAAAGCGGTCCAAAAACGGTTCAAGCAGGCAATTTGATGCACCTCCGAACGGACTATATCGTTGATACTAAGGAAGTTAATTTCCCGCAATTGGGAACGGTGATGTTGGAATTACTGCACCCCACTTCGGCAGTTTGTGGAATGCCCAAAGTTCCTGCTTTGCGGATTATTGCCCAACATGAGATTCACGATAGAGAATTTTACAGTGGTTTTTTGGGTCCTGTAAATATCCAAGAAGAGAGTCATATTTTTGTAAATCTTCGCACAATGAAAATTCAAGGAAATGAGGCAACTTTTTATGCGGGATGCGGCATTACGGAAGATTCAAACCCTGTGAAAGAATGGTATGAGACGGAGATGAAAATTGATACTTTGGCGAAGGTAATTCTCTGATTTGGGATTTTTGATTTCAGATTTAAAAATCATCTACTGACAAATCCACAACCCGAAATCAAAAACCCCAGATCTGTCTTAATGTTTCATCGAAAAACCCTCAGATTTTTGTTCGATTTCCCCCACGATTGTGAGTTTCACTAAGTTAATTTTTGTATCGGTTCTTTCCATAATTTGAAAACTAAATGGCTGGTTTACAATCACTTCATTCAGTTCCGGAATATCTTCGTTTACACTAATAACCATTCCGCCGAGCGTATCATAATCACCCTCGGGTAAGTTCCAGCCGTATTTATCATTCAAATAATCAATCTCTAATCTGCCCGAAAGTAAGTAGGTTTTGTCTTCCAAACGTTTTTCAGTGAGGTCTTCTTTATCATCGTATTCATCTTCAATTTCCCCAAAAATTTGTTCCATTACGTCTTCCATACTCACTAATCCTGCGGTACTACCAAATTCATCCACCACCAATGCTAATGACTTATGTTCCTTGGAAAACTTGAACAATAAATCCTTGGCGGGCATCGCTTCTGGCACAATCGGAATGGGCGTAAGGATTCCTTGAATTTCCTTGGGCTTTTTGAACATGGATAATGAATGACAATACCCCAACACATCTTCCATCGTTTCTTTATAGACCAAAACTCGTGAATGATTGCTTTCTACGAATACTTTTTTCAGTTCATCTATGCCATTTTCAATATCCACTGCCACAATTTCCGTTCTCGGAATCATGCAATCACGCACTCGTACTTGCTTAAATTCGAGGGCATTATTGAAGATTTTAGTATCGACTTCGGTTTCTTCTTCGGTAGAAACTTTACGATTGAGATTTTGAAGATAATTGTTCAAATCAGTAAGACCAAAAGCAGGACGTTCTTCGGAGTATTCCAGACGTAAAACGTTGTTAATAAACCATTTAGATAATCCAACAATTGCCCATACGAGTGGATACATGATGGTATTTATTATCAAAATCGGGATAGCTAATACTTCTAAAAAACCGTCTGGATTCAATAAAAATATACTTTTGGGCGTAAACTCAGAGGTCATCAAAATGATAATTGTTCCAATCAATGACGCAATTAAACCTGCGGCAATACCGTGCAAAATAGGAAAGAAATGCTCAATTTGATGATGTAAATATCCCTCCATAAAAATACCATACGCCACCAGCGACAACGTATTGCCGATAAGCATTGTGCCGATAAATTTTGAGGGATTTTTGAGATATTTAGAAATAATTTGCCCCGTAATGACTCCTTGCTTTGCTTGGAGTTCAAAATAAAGTTTATTGGCGGAGACAAATGCCATCTCGACCCCTGAAAAAAAGGCGGATGCGATGATGGAAACGATGATACCTACTGCTTGTTGGGAGTCCATATTTTGGTTGAGAGGATATTGAGGGTTAATTTATTTTCAATATCCTTTACGATAATTCCTGACGAATTTTCTTGACAAATTCAAGTGGGACATTCGCCAAACTACTAATTTTTGAGTCCTCAAAATCAGTTCCAGAAATTAGACTACTTACAAAGAGATGGTCTTTTTCAGCACTGGCTTTTTTCTCTCCTCTTTTTTCGCCTCTTTTTTCTCCGTTTCTTTCGCCCATTCTTCTGGCTCTGTCAATTACGAATTCTTCTATGCCCATAGTTATTTTTGATTTATTCGTGATAGCATCAATGCTTTCGTCGAATTTATGAATTAAATCAGTATTGTCAAAACGAATATATAATTTCAAGAAGTTTAACATTCCTCTGATTTTTTGTTTCTCAAAACCTTTTTCAAAAAGTCGTCTGGCTAAATCTATCTTCATGTCAAACAACTCTTCTTGACTTATTTTACCCTTTTTCAAAGCTGTTAATGTAGTCAAAATCACCATTGCAAAGGGATTATTACTTTGCAGAAGTTCTTCTTCATTTGCCTCTAAAACTTTGTAGGAATTAAAATCATAGCGAATTTTTGTTCCCAAGAACTCTTTTTCAAAGTGCGTTGGGTGAAATTTCTTATTCTTATCCGTCAAGATGGCAATGGCAGTAATTGGACGTTTGTATTTATCCCAAATTCGGTAAAAATAGGTAAACATGCGTTCTGAAAACTCCTTACCAGAAGTTCCTTGTACTTCAACGTGAACCAAAATCCAATTTTCTTCTCCCGTTTTTGAAAATACTTTGATGAGTTTATCCACATATTTTGGAAAAAACTCGTCCTGATCAGACGGGAACAGCGTTTCTAATTCTTTATCTAAAAATTCAAAGCGAGTTAAATTAAATAAATCATCTGCATTAGGAATAAAAAAACGCATAAAATCGTCCGCTAAATCCTCTAATATCCCCTTCCAGAGGGCATCGTCTCTTTTCATTTCTTTCCTTTCAAAATTGCCTTGCGTTGCTCTTTTTTATCATCTTTCAAGTCAATTTCTACGGGTTTATCTTTTTGTTCATTTTCCAATTTTTTCAAACGAATTTGTTTTGAATATTGAAAGTAAAACAAACATCCCACCGAAAACATGAGCCATGAATAATGGTAAAAAATCTTGTTCCAAAAGGTAGGTTCAAGCCCCGCAGGAAGCCCCGAGCGAAGGTCTAATATCCAAATAATCAGGAAACCCAAGGCAGCAAAAAGGAGGAGTATTTCTTTTTTTGACATTTTTTTTATCGGTGAACGGTACACGGTAAAAGGTCAACGGTTTTGACGACAATAAAATCCAAAAGCGTCTGATTATGAAGGATATATCTATTTTTTAGAGTTCCTTCACCATTTACCGTTCACCCTTAACCGTTTACCGAAATTTATAATCCTTTGTCTCTCATTAATTTGAACTCACGATAACGTCTGATAATTGCCATCGTGAAACCAATCATTAATACTAATGTTCCTATCCACAACAAATTAATCATCGGTTTTTTGATGGCTTTCAGTACTACATAATCTCTTTGGGTGGTATTAAAAGCGAAAGTAAATTTACCAGTTTTTGGGTCAATATTGGTAAACCTTGCTCTGATGCCTACTTCGTCCGTTTCGATGGGGGGCGTTGCCATCATGCCGTCTCTGATTACGAAAACTGGCTTTACTTGATATTCAATAAAATCCTTGCCCATTACCTTGATGGTTGCTTCCACCGCTGCATCATTCGCTCCAAGAGGCTTATTTTCAAAGCTCTCCACACGCTTCACATTATCCAAAACCGCCACATAATCATTCAAGAAAAAAGTATCTTTAATAGCTACTGTATAGTTTTCGGTTTTGCTCCAAACTCTTTCGTCCAAATCAGGTGCGAGGGCTACATACGAATACAAATCGCTTCCCAAATTACGCTTTAAGGCGGGTGAAACCGAATTGCCCATTTTTTTATTTACCTGAAAACGTGGATAAAGCGTAGTAATTCGTCCTTCCTTATCTCTGAAATCTATTTCGTAATATTTATTCTCTGGAAAAACGGGTAAAGTATCGCCTTTTGCGTAATATTTTTTACCATTTTGCTCAATGTCTTGCAGAGCAACGGCATGAAAATCGTTTTCAATAAGTTCTACTTGCTCGGGACGGAGATACTCTGGCAACTCACGACCTTCCACTCGTACACCCTTGTAAGTCAGCGAGTAATCACTCATTTGCAGGGGTGTATTCAACCATAACAAAACGTTTTCTTTGTTCTCTTTTCCATCATTTTCCGTAAATTCTTTCAGTGAATTTGAAATCGAATTTCCTGAATTATTGATAGAAACCACCTTTGAATACCCCGAAGAAAATAAGATTCCCAACAACATCATCGCCACACCTACGTGGGTAACTGCCCCGCCCGAAAGTTTGTAATTTCCTTTGAAAATATCCATCAAAATTCCACCATTGGCAATAATTGAGAAGATTCCTGCGAATAACAAAACGATGTAGGTCGGTGACGCAAAAAAGTCTCCTACTTGTGTTTTCATGGTAAAATAAATTACCACGAAAGTCAAAATTAAGCTCGCTAAAAGTGGAGTGAGGAAGAATTTGAGGAAGTTTTCTTGCTTGATTTTTTTCCACCAAATTGATTGTCCAACGCCCGAAAAAACGGCAATTCCTACGCCAAACCATAATTGAAATTTGGAGTAATAAGTGGCAGCATCGGCAGGAGGCGCTAACTTTGAGACAAATCCCATTGCCTCCACAATTTTGTTGTAAACGGGCAAAGACGTAACCGTAATTATCTGAAAACCAGCCAGACACAAGGTCGTTACACCCATAAAAATCCAAAACTCACGACTGTAAGTGGACACTTCTTTTTCGTCCGTTGGGATTTGTTTCCATCTTAAAGTCAATAAAACAATGGCCACGATTAGGAAGAAAAACAAATAAATCAACAACTGCCCCGAAAGCCCCAAATCGGTAAATGAATGCACCGAAGCATCACCCAAAACCCCACTTCTATTCAAAAAAGTAGAATACAAAACCAAGATAAAAGTGGCAACAATCAGTACGAAAGATGTGCGAAGAGCGGTTTGACTATTTTTGTAAATAATCATGCAGTGAATGGAAGCCACCAAGACCAACCACGGCACATAAGAGGCATTTTCAACGGGATCCCAGTTCCAATATCCACCAAAATTAAGGGTTTCATAAGCCCAATATCCACCCATGATGATACCTACTCCCAAAACCAAACCCGACACCAAAGCCCAAGGCAAAGCGGGACGAATCCAGGCACTATATTCTTTTCGCCAAAGTCCCGCCATCGCATACGCAAAGGGAATCAACGTAGTGGCGAATCCCAAAAACAAGGTTGGTGGGTGAATTACCATCCAATAATTTTGCAGCAAAGGGTTCAAACCTCGACCGTCCTCGGCAATAAAATCGGGTTTTGATGACCAAATCGGCAAATCGGGCATGGCTTCTTTCATCATCAAAAAGGGCGATGAACCGATTTTAAGGTCAATCCAAGGCAGCACTACGCCCAAAATCATCGAACAAAGAAAAGTCTGAACAGCAGCAAAAATCGCCATTACTGGGGCTTCCCAATGTTTATTTGTATTAATGAGAATTATACCCAAAACTGCGTGCCAAAATATCCACAAAAGGAAACTACCTTCTTGCCCTTCCCAAAAACAGGAAATAATATAGTAAACTGGCAAAGCCCGTGAAGAGTGCGACCATGCGTAATGGTACTCAAAATAATGGTTATAAATAATCGAAAATAAGACCGCAATTACACCTAAAACCGCCACTCCGTGCGTGTAGAAGGCATATCGTGAAAAGCGTTTCCACGATTCTTGTTGAGATAAATCAGCGGTTTGAACAGATTTGAAATAGCCAAAAGTAGCCACCACAGATGCCACAAACGACAAGATGATGAACAAATGACCAATATTTCCAATGGTTGTGTGAAGCATTTTTTTATTAGGGATTGGGGATTGGGAGTTAGGGATTAGTGGATTGCTAAAACCTAAACCAATGCCTGTAATTTTACTTTATTTGAAGTAAAGGCAGAAGGGAATGAATGGTAATTTTAATACTATCAACGACAAAACAATTCACATATAATCCTTAAAATCGTCCAAAGGTTCATCAAAATCATCTGACATATAAACAACAAGATTGGGCATACTTCCGATTATTCCACGAGTTTTCTTTACCTAATTTTCTGGATGGGTAATTGTTTGAACTACATTATTGAGTTTCAGTAGTTCATCTTCGTTGAGTGTATCAATCTGACGATACAATTCAAGTTTTAATTCGGCTACGCTCATTTTATTTAATCTAAAAATGATGTTAATTCTGAATTGATATTCTTCTACAAATAACTAATCACCAGCAACCAATCACTAAATCAAGATTGTTTCGCAGGTTTCTCCACTTCCTTAAATTCAGCTTTACCATCTTGATATTTTGAAGGGCATTTCAATAAAATCTTATCACACTTGAAAACTTCACCTTTCATGCTTCCGATGATAACAATTTGTTCGGCTTTGCCCAAATCTTGTGGTTTAGGAGCATTATATACTACTTTTTGTGAACGCCCTTTGTTATCAGTCAGCGTAAATTCTAAGTGATTGGCATCAATGGCAGGGTTATAAATCAAGTCCATAATCTCGCCAGTGGCATCTTTTTTCAATTTACCTACTACGTGAACTTGATTGGCATCGCCTTCTTTTGCCATGTTTTCAGCAACCGTAAAATCTGTGTATGTGCTTGCTTCCGTACCCGTAGAAACAAGAATAGCGACTGCAATTGCAATCACAATGAGTCCGAAAATGTGTGTTTTTTTCATGTTTTTGGAGGTTTTAGGTGTTTGGTTTTAGGTTTTAGAATAGCAAACTTGCAAACACTAACACCTAAAACCCAATCCCTTAAACCTTTTTAGTCTATTTTTCCAACTTAGTTAATCTTCTATCTAAATTTATTAAGTAAACAATTATTCCTGTAAAAATGGTTGCAACCACCGCCACGACTACATAAATTCTGCCATCGGCATAGAGTTTATCAGCCATTTCGGGTTCGCCTGCAACGTTATCTTGGGCAAATAAACTCGCCGAGATGAATAATAATGTGATTAGTGAAAATAGTTTTCTCATTTTATATATCAATAATAAAGTCTTCAAAATTGTTTTGGTATTGGGTTAGGTTGATTTTTTTGTTTGAGACCTTTGCGTTTTTGAAAGTTAGCCTCAAAGTCAAATTATCTTTGTGTACGGAGCCAAGAGATTGAGTATCAAACATATCAAATAAATCACTTTGCCGAATGATGATAACTTCTTGCCAATGATTCAAATGTCTCACAACAAATATGAAATGGTAACCCTTAGTAACATCTGCAAGTTGTTTTATAGAAATGTTAAATTGAGCCGAAAATCCTTCTTTCTGAATTTTTGATTGTGCCGACTTTACTTGAATTCTCATTAAACGACCTGTTTCATGTTTTACTACAAAAATATCATCCCCTTCATCGACTTCTGGAATTGCTACATTCCAACTTCGTAATAAAAATTCAGACATAACAAAAAGTTGCCCTGCACGTCCAAAATATAGATGATAATTATTCATTTAGGGTTAAGGTATTAATGATATTATTAGTAAATGGATCAACAAAATTGATTCTTTTGAGCTTTTTTAAATCATCTTCATTATCTAATCCTATTAAAGCAGGCAATATAAATCTTTCTAATTTTCCATAAAAATTTTCAAATCCGCTTTTTAAATCATAATCTACCATAATCTGTTTAGCAGGATGTGCAGAATCACCAAAAACGCCCTTAATCGTTTTTATTTGAGAAGGCATCAAACTAAATCCGTAGCCATCCACAGATTTACTAACATATATTTTTAAATTTTCCATAACTAAATACTTTGAAAACGTTGTTCAATTTTACGGAATCTTAATTTCAAATCGGTAATCCAATAACCTAAGCAAATCCAACCGATACAGGCTGGATAAAAAACAATCCGCATAGTGTGTTCGGTGTCCATAGGTTTGAAGCCTGGATTTCCACCACTGCCAGGATGTAGAGAATCAGTCATTCTGGGTAAAATTATCAATAACGGAATCAATAATGCTACGGCAAAAATATTGTAAATAGCTGATATTCTGGCTTTTTGCTGTTCATCATTAAATGAACCTCTCAACACGATGTAAGCAAAATAAATTAACAAACCGATGGCGGCACCGTTGAGTTTTACGTCATTTGTCCACCAATCACCCCACGTGTATCTCGCCCAAATACTTCCCGTTAATATGCCTACGATACCAAACAAAATACCCGTATTGGCATATTCAGAGGCTTTGGTGTCTAATTCCAACGATGATTTACGAAGATATTGTATAGAATTCCAAACTGACATTCCCAACATGGCAAACATAGAAAACCACATCGGTACATGAAAATACAGATTACGAGCGGTTTCATGCAAAACGGGTTGGCGAGGAATCACACCAATAAATCCCCAAATCACTACATAACCTAATGCCACTACGGCTAAAATTTTATACCAATTATTTTTCATTTTCAACTTCTCCATAAAAAAGGAAATAATATTACACTCAAAACCAAGACTATTGCATCAATTGCCAGCAAGGTCAAAACTTCATCTAAACTACTACCTCTATCCAAACCATCCAACGCATTTTTGGAAATTTTCAATAACATAATCAGCATCGGAATGATGATGGGAAAACTCAGAATCGCCATTAAGGTTGCATTATTTTCCGCTTTTGAGGCTATTCCCGCTACCATCGTGAGACTACTGGCGAAACCAATTGCTCCCAAAATAATGCTTACCAAATACATCCCAATATCGCCCACAGGATTGCCCATCACTACTGCATAAACCCCGAACCCTACCAATGCCAACACCAACATTAACAAGGTATTATACAGTATTTTTGATATAATTATCGCTACTGGATTCGCCAAAGTATAATAATACAAAAGTCTTCCAAAACGTTCCTGCGTGAAACTTTTGGCGATGGCATTGGTTGCTGTAAATAGAAGAATAATCCAAAAAAGGGTATTCCACGTGATTTTGTCAATCTGATTTGACTTCAACCGAAACGATAAATAACAGACATACACCGTGCTGACAACATACAAAATCATACCGTTCAAAGCGTATTTTTGTCGCAATTCCAGTCGTATCTCTTTGTCTATCAGGGCTTTAATTTCTTTTAGCATTTCTTTTATTGGCTATCGGCTATCAGCAATCAGCTTTCAGCTTTTTCGCTAAACGATAGCCGATTGCTAACAGCCAAAAGCCTTCGCAAAGTTACAACACAAATAGACCGTAAGTATATAAAAACTAATAATTTGAAGAAGCAAAATGTTTTCTCAAAGAATAGTTTACATTAACAGGAACTCTTTGTTATTTTGTATTTGTTTTGAATAAATCTAAATAAGGTTTTAGGGATTAGGTTTTAGGGATTAGGGATTAGGGGAAAATAAAATTCTTCCTGATGAATCTAACACCTAACACCCAACATCTAACACCTACAAATATGAAAACTATCGCAGATTTGAAAATAGGAGAGAGAGGAATCATCGTGAATTTCATCGATGAAGGGCTTTCTGTGAAATTACTTGAAATGGGCTGTTTGCCTGGTACACAAGTAACCATGACGCACATTGCACCTTTCGGCGACCCAATTGCCGTGAAGGTTTCGGGCTATGTTTTGTCCATGCGTAAAGACGAAGCAGCTACGATAATAGTTGCGTAAAAACGTAATAACCAATTTTAAAACAATTCAATTGCTCTTGAAAAAATCACCTAAAATAGCCCTCATCGGCAATCCAAATGCAGGGAAATCTTCGCTATTTAATTCGCTGACGGGTTTGAGACAAAAAACGGGCAATTTTCCTGGCGTAACGATGGATATGCTCATTGGCAAATGGAAATTGGAAACGGATGGCGATGCCGTGATTTTGGACTTACCAGGCATTTATAGCATTTACCCAAAATCAGTGGATGAACAAGTGGTTATCAATATTTTAGCCAATCCGCAGCATTCTGATTATCCCGATTTGGCACTTGTTGTTGCCGATGCTTCCAACCTCAAACGTAATCTTTTGCTCTTCAGCCAGGTTCGTGATTTAGGAATCCCCGCCGTTTTGGCTTTGAATATGATTGACGTTGCCGAGAATCAAGGCATCGTAATTAACTCTGTGAAACTCGCTCGTGAACTCAACGTGGAAGTTGCCGAAGTAAATGCCAAAAAAGGCATTGGTCTGAACGGCTTGCGTTTAGCAGTAAACAAAACTTTGGAAAGTGGTTATAACTCAAACGACTCATTACCAATGGATTACTCTGTTGAAATGATTGAGGAAATCAAAACGAAATATGGAGAAACGGATGACTATCACGCCCTATTGTGGCTTTCGGAACACGATAATTTGATTCAATTTAATGAAAAACAAAGAATAGGATTCGACGAAATTCAAGCAAAATATGGTTGGAATACGCAGAATGCTCAGTCAAAAGAGACGATGGCGAGGTATTCGCAACTGAATGAAATTGTCGATAACTGTCTGCACGAAATGCCCGTTGAAGAAGAATCCACTAACACTTGGACTGACCGTTTAGACAAGATTTTTTTGCACCGTTTTTGGGGATACTTTATCTTTTTGGGCATTCTTTTCATCGTTTTTCAAGCCATTTTCACCTGGGCAACCTACCCGATGGACTTGATTGACGGAGGCGTGGCTTCGTTGAATGAATACCTGAAAACCAATCTCCCACCCACCAACCTGACCGATTTATTGACCGATGGACTCATTGCTGGCATCGGTGGTGTATTGATTTTTATTCCCCAAATTGCATTTTTATTCTTGTTTATTTCGCTATTAGAAGAGACAGGTTATATGTCCAGAGTGATGTTTATTATGGACAAATTAATGAGACGTTTTGGGTTAAATGGGAAATCAGTTGTCCCGCTCATTTCGAGTATTGCCTGTGCCGTTCCCGCCATTATGAGTACCCGTAGCATTGGCTCATGGAAAGACCGTCTAATAACCATTATGGTAACGCCTCTGATGTCCTGTTCGGCTCGATTGCCCATTTATACGGTTTTGATTGCCTTAGTTGTTCCTGAAAAAAGCACCCTTTTTGGCATTTTTAACCTACAAGGAGTTGCCCTTTTTGCGATGTATTTATTGGGCTTTTTCGTAGCACTTCTTGCTGCCTGGGTTATGAAAATACTGCTCAAAGTTAAAGAAAGAAGCTATTTTATTATGGAGTTGCCTTCTTATAAAGGACCACGTTTCTCGCACGTGATGATTACGATTTGGAACTCGACAAAAGCCTTTGTTTTTGAAGCAGGCAAAATTATCGTAGCGGTTTCAATAGTCCTCTGGGTTTTGGCGAGTTATGGTCCTGGTGATGCAATGGAACAGGCAGAAATTAAAATAAAAACCGAAAATCCAACGCTTTCGGGAACGGATTTAGATAATAAAATTGCGGCTCAAAAATTAGAAAATTCTTATGCGGGTGTATTTGGAAAAACCTTTGAACCCGTGATAAAACCTCTGGGTTACGACTGGAAAATCGGGATTGCTTTATTGACTTCCTTCGCCGCCCGTGAGGTTTTTGTAGGCACAATGTCCACCATTTACAGTTTAGGAGGCGAAGTAAACGATGAAAATTCAACCATCAAAAACCGTCTGAAGCAAGAAATAAACCCCGAAACGGGCAAACCGATGTATGATGCTGCTTTGGGCTTTTCCTTACTGATTTTTTATGCCTTCGCTATGCAATGTATGAGTACGCTGGCAACCACATACCGAGAAACCAAATCTTGGAAATATCCCACCATTCAGTTTGTTTATATGACGGCACTGGCGTATATCTCAGCTTTTATTGTTTACCAAGTTTTGAAGTAAATAACTTCGTTCTTCAATATTTTTTTCAAAAGCTCTAAGAATACGTTTCTTAGAAGCCGTTTTAAAATATCTTACGACAAATTCTGATTGTCTTATTCTGACTATCGAAACCATATTTTTTACACAAGATACGCTGTATATTCCTTAAAAAAATATGATTCCGCTACTCAAAAAATACAATCAGACTTTATTCAGAATATATTTTAAAACGGCTTCTTAGGGCTTTTTTTATGTTCTCATAAACCCAATAATTGTTTCAAAAACAAAAACAAACCTTCAACAACATTAGACTTTTTAAAGAAATAAACTTCATCCATTTTATTTCATTCCAAAGCAATTCGAGAACTTTTCTTAGACTAATAATTCTAAATCATAAATTTTCATAATAAATATGTTTCCATAAAATGATTTTTATTCCTTTATTATATCTTCCCCAAAATACCCCTCCTGCTCAAAAACGAGTCGTTTTTCAATGATTTCACCTACATAACTTTCTCTTTACACTCACTATACGTTACGGCTTAGAATTATCATATTTTCATGTTACTCATTTGCATAGTTAAAGTTTGTTTTCTACCTTGTTGTAAGATAAAAGTGACCGATATTCTTCTGTTAAACAAGCCTTAAACAACATTATGCCCCACCAACACGCATTGATAATTTTCGTAAATAACAGTACCAGTCCTTCTGATTTCCCTTTAAGGGAAGAATTGGACGAGAAAAAAACGCTTGCTATTCACAAAACCTTAACCCAAATAACTCGTTCCATCACCGACCAATTACCTTATACCAAAATCCTGTTTTATTCCGATTTTATTGATAAGAATGATTCTTGGGATAATGCAATTTATCATAAACAGTTACAGACAGGAAAAGATATGGGCGAGCGAATGCAAAATGCTTTTGAATTTGCTTTTCAGTTATCAGAACCGCCCATTCGTCAAGCGAGTCTTATCTGGGGGGATGTTAGTGAACTAACTCTCTGGCATCTGACTAAATCATATTATGCTCTCGATACGCACGACTGCGTGCTTGGGCTCACCAATCAAGGAGGTTATTATTTGTTAGGAATGAAGACTTTGATTAAGGAGATTTTTCAAGATAAACAGTGGGCAAGCTCAAATTTAATCCGTACCACTTGCGACCAAATCCACAAACTTCGTAAATCTTATTACCTGCTTCCAAACATCTCAAATACACATTCCGTGGAAAATTTCACGCCTCAGTTTTTGAAATTATTGGAAGATATGGGCGTTTTTAGTAGACAAGAGGAAGGAAGACACGAAATGGGGGAAAGAGAATAATCTGATTATTTCCCTCCATCTTGTTTACTATCTTCTTTCCTCCCCAAAATCAATTCTTCCGTAACCTCATTCATTACTCTGATTTTTTCCTGAAAATCACCTTTGATTGATTTTCTAATTTCACGGAGATTTTCTAATAATTTTTGGATGTCTTCGGGAATAATGTCATTCAAAAATTCCCGCATTCGTTTTGCCATAGTGGGCGATTTTCCGTTGGTTGAGATTCCAATTTTCAGATCCCCTTTCTGAACAATTGAACCTAAATAAAAGTCGCACAAATCAGGGGTATCTGCCACATTACACAATAAATGACGGTCGGCACAAATACGTTTTATGCTGGCATGAAGGTTTGGATTATCAGTTGATAAAATCACTAAATCCTTGTTATTCAAATCATTAAATTCAAACCTTCGCTCAACTAATTCTACTTTTGGATAATCTTTGGCGTATTCAATCAACTCCTCTCTGAACATATCCGCCACAATGGTAACCTTGGTTTCGGGGCTATTATTCAACATGGCAGAAAGCTTTTCCAAACCAACATTACCACCACCCACCAACAGCACGTGGAGTTCTTCTAACTTCAAAAAAACAGGAAAAAGGCGATTCATTTCTTTTTTGGGTAAACGGTTCACGGTAAAAAGTGAACGGATTTTATCGGTAATATTTATTAGTACAAAGTTATTGATTTGTTTTCTTAATCATTCAATTTTAAGATATTGTCTGACAAACGACATCGAATAAATCCAAAATATAAATATCTTCGTATAAAATAAAACTCGACTCCGTGAACCGTTTACCCAAAATACCGTTCCCCCTGAACCGTTTACCCAAAACATCGTTTACCCAAAATAAATGCTAATTTTCATTATCACATTCATCATCAGTTTTTTAGGCTCTATTCATCCTGGACCTTTGAATCTTTCGGTCATTCAAATTACGCTCCGTAAGGATATTTCTTTGGGGCTTTTGATGGCTTTGGGCGGAATCATTCCAGAAATAATTTATGGATATTTGGCGGTTGAAGGCGTAATGATTTTTGAGAAATATCCGCTAATTTTTCAGACAATGAAGTGGGCGGTTGTTCCTATTTTGTTGATAATGGGTTATTTGGAATTAAGCAAAAAGAAGAAAGAAAACGGCATTAATGATTATGCCTTTGCAGAAATTTCTTCCGAAAAATGGCAGACGGTTTCAAAAGGTTTTTTCCTATCGCTTTTCAATCCACAATTACTACCTTTTTGGATTGTCATTTTAGTGAACTACCAAAATTATGAATATCTGAAAATCAGCGAGTTATCCGACAAAATATGGTTTGTTTTGGGTACGAGTACGGGAGCGTTTACCCTCAATTATGTATATGCACGAATAGCATCAATAAAACGGGAACAGATTTTTAGAACGCTCAATCAAAACAATTTCGAGCAAATAATTGGTTGGACTTTTGTTGGGATGGGAGTATTACAAATTATAAAATTAACATAAAAAATCCCTCCAATTTCTTGAAGGGATTAAGTAACTGATTCAGTTAGGTATTTAAAAACTGATGTGTTACATCACTGAGATGGCGGTCTCGTACTCTATCTACATACTTTTGAAACGTTAATGATTTTTGAACTTTTAAAAAATTTTATGCAAATTTTGTTATATTTACTCGATATAGCAATACTCATATTGAGTATTGTACTCAATTAATCCGCTAATCTTTGAGTTTTTTTATGAACCACGAAACCTTAATCCTACAATCCCAAACTATTTGGACAGAGATTTGTAAAAATCAAGCTGACGATGTTGGAAAAACGAAGATAGACACAGAATATCTGGAAATTATAGCCCAAAATACCAAAAGAGTCATCGTAATCATAAATGCTAAAAGTTATAGTAAAATATATCTAAGCAAAAACGTAAAAGAACTATTTGGCTATACCGAAGAAGATATTTCTACTGGACTTTTGCAATATATCAAATTCATAACTTTCGATCATGCCTCTTTTCCAGTAATTGCAGGTCGGTGGTATGTCAAATATTTAGGAGCAGTTCCCTTTGAAGAAAAAATCAATCAGCAAATTGTCTTAGTCGGTACTAAACTCAAAACTCGTGGGGGCAAAATAATACGAACTTTAATCCAAACGGGGCATTTGGAAGAAGATGAAAACCGCAATCCTATCAAAATAATCAATTCGATTCAAGATATTTCCCACTTTGTCAAAGACGATTTTTGGTGGATGCGTTTCACCTATGGAGATGCTCCACAAAAAGTAAAATATTATCATTCTGATATTGGCAAATCTTCTGACAATGATATTCTTTCCGAGCGTGAGAAAGAAATACTCCGCTTAATTTATGAAGGCATAGATTCGCCCGAAATTGCGGATAGACTCAACCTCAGTATTGCCACAGTTCACACACATAGGCGTAATATGCTAAACCGCACTGGACTAAAAGACACCACCGCTTTACTACAAATTGCTATGTCGATTGGCATGATTTGATTTTGTGTAGAGGTTAGGATTTAGGTTCTGAGTGTGAGAGGGCTAATACGTATCTGCTCGAAAATATCGAATCCTCTTTTGTAAAATGCCTTGTCTTCCAAAAAATACGGGCATTTTTTATTAATTTTACACCCACAATCTTACTCCATCAACGTACTAAGATGTAAACAATTCTTAATGCCCTTAATTTCTTAATGGTTAAAAAAAAATACAGTTGAAAACAACCTTCCTCCCAAAAATTCAGCAGTCTTTCCAAACGGAAATACCTTTGCCTTCTTCCAAATCAGAATCTAACAGAGCCTTGATTATCAACGCCTTAGCGGGTGGAAAAGATAATTTATCAAACCTCGCCGAAGCCCGTGATACTCAAACAATGATGCGGTTATTAGCTTCTGATGATGCCACTGCCGATGTGATTGATGCAGGAACAACGATGCGTTTTTTGACGGCTTACTTCGCTATTACGGGACAACAAAAAACCATGACTGGCACACCCCGTATGTGTGAACGTCCGATTGGGATTTTGGTAGATGCTTTACGTTCATTAGGAGCTGATATTCAGTATGTTAATCAAGAAGGATACCCACCTTTGCAACTCAATGGCTTTGAGTTTTCGGGTAATAATCGCCTTCAAATTAGGGGGGATGTTTCTTCGCAATATATTTCGGCAATTTTGATGGTTGCCCCTCTCCTACCCGCTGGGTTGTTCTTAGAAATTACGGGCGAATTGGGTTCAAAACCTTACATCGAAATGACTTTGAAACAAATGGAAGCCTTTGGGGTGGTGGCGCAAACTGATTGGGAAAACATGATTATCACCGTAGCTGCCCAAAAATACGAACCCATCCCCTACTCTATCGAATCTGACTGGTCTGGGGCGAGTTACTGGTTTTCGGCAGTGGCACTTTCTGAACATGAGGATGCTGAGTTAGAATTATTAGGTTTGAAAGAAAATTCGTTGCAAGGCGACTCGGTTATCACCCAGATAATGAGCCATTTAGGTGTAGAATCTGAATATACAGGACGTGGTTTTAAACTTACAAAAATCTCGGCTAAATCATCTTTGGAATGGGACTTCACCAATTGCCCAGACCTTGCCCAAACGGTTTGTGTGGTGGCTTCGGCAAAGAATGTACCTTTAACTTTAACGGGTTTAGAATCATTAAAAGTGAAAGAAACTGACCGTATTTTTGCTCTGCAAACAGAATTAGCAAAGTTTGGAACGACTTTATTAGAAGTTGAAAAAAATCATAAATATCAACTAACACCAAACTCCGAAAGACCAACAAACCCCATCTCAATTCATACCTATGACGACCACCGAATGGCAATGGCTTTTGCTCCGCTTTCTTTGCAAATGGACATTACAATTGAAGAACCTGATGTTGTGGTAAAATCTTACCCTTCATTTTGGAAGCATTGGGAGCTTCTTTCGGCACACGGGAAAGAGTGAACGGTAATCTTCGGTACACGGTGAACGGTAAAAGGTGAACGATTTTGAGGAAATATTTGTACCGCCACCCTTTTCCGTTCACCGTGTACCGTTTACCCTTTACCTTTTCTATAAATATTTTAAAAAAATTTTGTTTAGGATAATGAGTCATTTTAACCACAAAATCAAGACATCCCCAAACATATATACCTATTTGTTTAGACGTATATTCAATAAGTTCAAACAAGATTATTTTAGCAAATTTAGAGACCTGTCGGAGATTTTTTTCGGCAGATTTTTTTATGTACCTTTCAGCATAATATTCTGTTAATCAAAAACTTATGCAATTTAATCTGTCCCCAAAAGCCAGTACTGATACCTTTTCCAACTTAGGATTGATGCATCCTTTAATGATTGGAAACGAGTTTATGTCCCCACCAATTCAACTATCGGAAGAGGCACAAAACGACTTTGATATCATCTGTAAATATGCCCTTCGTCAGGGATGGATTCAGTGGGTGGATTTCAAAAATCACCTCAAAAATAAATCTCACGCCGTAGTCATCACCGACCCAAAACAAACTATCCGATTCGCCACCGCAGGTTTCGAACGCATGACGGGCTATTCCGCAGAATTTGCAAGGGGCAAAAAACCGAGTTTCTTACAAGGAAAAAATACGGAAAAAGACGTGCGGGCAAACGTAAGAAATGCTCTTGCTAAAAGGGTGTTTGTGGAGGCTGTTATTACGAATTATCGTAAAAATGGAGAGGAATATTTGTGTAAAGTCAGGATTTATCCAATGTTTAACAAAGCGAATGAATTAGTAAATTTTTTAGCTTTGGAAAATGAGGTATTTTTTTAGAGAACAGATAATAGAAGATAGAGGTTAGATATACATTTATCTATTCACTATTTTTCAATCGGTTGATTATCTTCATCTACAATTACGAAAATTTCTTCATTAGGTTTTTTCATCAGATATTTTTCACGAGCAAATTTCTCAACCAACTTCTTATTACCCATCACTTCCATGCGTTCAGTTTCTACTTCTTTGAGTTTCTGAACGTAATATTTTTTTTCATCCCCCAAACGTGATAATTCACGATACATTTTGATTTGAGTCCAAACGTCATTTACGTCAAAAAGTAATATCCAGACTAATAAACCCGCCGCTGTGAGGGTGAAAAAACGGTATTTTGGGAGGAGGAGGATTTTCATTTCTACATTGTTTTAACAATAGCAAATATAAAGAAGATTATGGTAATAAATGCGTTCTGGGGTGATTCAATAACTAACATCATGAAATTCATTGCCACAATTTGGACATTTAATCTTTCGTTTTTCGCTTTGTTCACGTATTTGTTCGGCAAAACCTGATGCCAAAATACCCGTTGGTAAGGCAAAAAGAGAAACTCCCAAAATGGCAATTAATCCTCCCAAAAGTTTCCCAAATGGTGTAATAGGTTTTAGATCTCCGTAACCAACCGTTGTCATGGCATTTACGCCCCACCACATGGCTTCGGGAATACTGCTAAACGCTTTGGGTTGAACTTCGTGTTCGACATAATAAACCAAACTGGAAGAAATAATGAGCATAAAAATGATAAAAACCATACTCAACACCAATTCCTCTCGCTTATCTTTCACCACCCGCTGAATCACGATTAGAGCGTGAAAATACCTGCTTATTCGAAACAGACGCAACATTCTGAGCAAACGAAGAATACGGATAAAACCTAAATCTTTGGTGAAAAGAGAAGCAAAAAATGGCAAAATAGCCAGCAAATCTATCAATCCCCAAACTGAAAACACAAATCTTAACCGTCCTTTGATGGGGTGTTTATATGTTTCATTTTCAACACAAGACCACAATCTAAGAATATACTCAATCGAAAAGATAGCTACTGAAAAGATTTCAAACTCATGGAAAAACTGTTCATAATCCTGCCGTATTGAGGGAACAGAATGAAGAATAATTGAGAGCGTATTGAGAAAAATAATGACCGTCAGGGAAATATTGATAAAAAAGCCCACGCCACTTTTCCTACGGATTGATACTTCCAATATATGATGAATTTGTTTTCTGAGAGAAGCCATATAGATTTGAGTTTGCACAAAAATAGGGAAATATGTGGCACGCCCAAATGGATTTTACAAAAAATGCCCAGCAGAATAATCCACGGGCATCTTTGTATTTCAAAACGATTATGTTTAAGGCTTATGTTTCATTAGTTTTAGTCCATAATTTATCAAATGGTCGAAGTCATTATTGATGTTTCAATATTTCATCCATTCGTTTATTTTCTTCATCTGTAAAACCTAACGAAGGAATTACAATATCTTCTTTTTCACATACGGTGTCCATAAAACGCTCCACTCCCCAACGTTTTATGTCTTCTGGGCGATAGCTATTGGACTCTCCTTTTTGCAAAAGAGAAATTATATTTTGTTGATTTTTTTGATACGTAGTTTGTGTCATGAATGATTATTTTTGATACAAATATAGAGAAATTTAACAAAAAAATGCCCCGCAGAACAATCTACGGGGCATTTTTATATTCCAAAAAACCAATTCTTAAAAATTCAAACCAGGGAAATAAGCGTTTGCCCCTAATTCCTCTTCGATTCTGAGTAATTGATTATATTTCGCCATACGGTCTGAACGTGAAGCTGAACCAGTCTTGATTTGACCTGTGTTTAAGGCTACTGCCAAGTCTGCAATGGTCGAATCCTCAGTTTCACCCGAACGGTGCGACATAATGTTTTTATATGAATTACGTTTCGCCAAATTGATGGTATCAATCGTTTCCGTCAAAGAACCAATTTGGTTTACTTTTACCAAAACCGCATTGGCAATGCCTTGTTCGATACCCATTTGTAAACGTTTCACGTTGGTTACAAACAAATCGTCGCCCACCAATTGGATTTGCTTACCCAACAAACGAGTATGCTCTGCCCAACCAGCCCAATCGTCCTCAGCCATACCATCTTCGATAGAAATGATTGGATATTTATCCGCCCAAGTCTTCCAATAAGCTGCCATTTCCATAGAATTTAATTGCTTACCGTCTGATTTCTTGAAAGTATAAAGACCCGTTTTTTCGTCATAAAACTCAGAAACTGCTGCATCCATGGCAATAAAAATATCTTCTCCTGGCTTGAAACCCGCTTTTTCGATTGATTGCAAAACGATTTCAATCGCCTCTTCGTTAGATTTGATGTTGGGAGCGAAGCCACCTTCATCACCCACGTTGGTCGAATATCCTTTTGATTTTAACACACCTTTCAACGTATGAAAAACCTCCGTACCCATACGCAATGCGTGCGAGAACGAATCAGCCTTCACGGGCATAACCATAAATTCCTGGAAGTCAATCGAGTTATCAGCGTGCGAACCACCATTCAAAATATTCATCATTGGCACGGGTAACGTGTTGGCGTTTACACCACCAATATAACGGTGCAATGACAAACCAGACTCCTGAGCAGCAGCCTTAGCAACTGCCAACGAAACACCCAAAATGGCATTTGCTCCTAAGTTTCCTTTGTTTGGCGTTCCGTCCAAATCAATCATGATACGGTCAATCATGTTTTGCTCAGAAACTTCCATACCCCAAAGTTCTTCGGCAATTTTTGTATTTACATTCTCAACGGCTTTCAAAACGCCCTTGCCCACATAAACACTTTTGTCGTCATCACGTAATTCAACGGCTTCGTGAATACCCGTCGAAGCACCCGAAGGCACAGCGGCACGTCCAAAAGCACCGTCTTCGGTACGGATATCTACTTCGATGGTTGGATTTCCACGAGAATCCAAAATTTGTCTTGCGTGTACTGACTGAATTGCACTCATTTTGCTTAGATTTTGTTTTTTGATTGTTTGCTTGGCAATATGATTTAGGCGATAAGCAATAGGCAAAAAGTTTACCGCTTATTGCTTAAAGCATACAGCCTAAAGCCTATAATTTCTTAGCAAAATTAATCGTTTTTCGTAAGATAGTTTGTACTTTACAGATTCTTTAATCTGCTTATAATATTAATCCCAAAAAAATGAAAAATAATATTCGTTCAATTATATTTTTTACCGTATTATATTTTGCTAATCAAGTAATTAGCTTCTCACAAATATTGTCAATTGATAATTTTGAAAAGAAATATTCGGAAACGCCAACTGCCCAACTCGTGGATGTGCGTACCTCGGGTGAATACGGGGGTGGACACTTACCCAAAGCCCAAAATATTGATTATAAAAGTGCTGATTTCACAACCAAAATTCAGACATTAGACAAATCTAAACCAGTATTTCTGTACTGTCTTTCGGGCGGAAGAAGCGGTGAAGCTATGGCAATTTTGAAGCAAAATGGTTTCAATGAAGTTTACAACATGGGCGGTGGATATTTGAAATGGACTTCCAAAATGAAGCCCGTTGAAGGCGTAAAACCCGTGGATAGTTCCAATGGTTTGTCGGCAGCGTATATGGATAATTTATTGAAAGATAACAAGATAGTGGTTTTAGATTTTTATGCTTCGTGGTGTGCCCCATGTTTGAAGATGATGCCAACCATTGATAAATTATCAGCAGAAATGAAAGGTAAAGTAGCCTTTGAAAAAGTGGATTCGGATGCGAACAAGGCATTAGTGGCAGAATATAAAATTGATGAAATACCTACATTTTTGATTTATAAAAATGGTAAAATGACGATGCGGGCGGTGGGTTTCCAGACCGAGAAGGCTTTTCGGGAAATGATTGGAGAGTAGGATTTTTTATGAATATTGTCATTGCGAGGTACGAAGCAATCTGTTCGCTTATGGGCATCAGGTTTTCAAGTTCCTTTTCATTAGTCGTAAGGATTGCTTCGTACCTCGCAATGACAAGAACTACGATTTTAGTGAATTAAAAAAAATAACCATGCCCAAAATCTACTGGATTAGCAATCTCAGAGTTTTCGCAACGCTGATTGTTATTTTGCTCCATACTTCGGGCAATGCCATCACACCCTTCGGAAAAATCTCTCTGGATTATTGGTGGATTTGTCAAATCATTACCACTTTCGGGCGTTTTGCCGTTCCTGCATTTGTGATATTGTCGGGTTATTTACTTTTAGACCGTTATGATAATTTGGGCGATTTCCTCAAAAAACGTCTTGTTAGAATCTTTATCCCTTTTTTGATTTGGTTATTTATTTATATGATTCATGGGACATTTTGGGGCATAAAATCTGAGCGAGTTGATTGGTTATCAAGCGATTGGCTCATTAGAATCTTGACCAATAATGCCAGCGGTTCGGGACATTTGTGGTTTGTGTATATGCTTTTGGGCTTGTATTTGTTCACGCCCATCGTAAGCCGTTGGTTCAAAGATGCTTCCAAAATTGAAGTAGAATTTTTCTTGGGAATGTGGCTTTTGGCAAATGTAGGATTTTTATTAGTAGAGAAATTTTACAACATAAAACCCTTCTTCGATTTCAGGTATTTCACGGGTTTTGTGGGCTATTTCGTCTGGGGAGCGTATTTCAAGAAATACCCTATTTCGATTTCTACAAAGCATAAAACAATAGCACTATTGCTGTTTTTATTGGGCTGGATAGCCACAACCTTAACATCGGGCTATCTTACGATTCATACAGGAAAATACGATGCTTTTTTAGGTTATCACAGTCCCTTCGTGGTGATGATGAGTGTAGGAATCGTGATATTTTTTCAGCAAATGTTGAATACGTCATTTGCTGAAAAAATTATCACTGAAATTGATGGTAGTAGCTACGGAATTTTCTTGATGCACTGGCTCGTGATGAAGATTCTTTCCAGACAATTTCACATCAACTATGCTCTCTATAAAAATCCTGTTTATGGAATTTTATTGCATTTTATTTTGATTGTCATAATCAGTACTGTCGTAATTGGAATTATCAGAAGACTGCCAAAGGGCTACTATGTTACGGGGTGAAGAACAAATGGGTAGTTTAAAGTTCAACTTCCCGAAAGTAAAAATAACTTTCGGGAAGATATAAAAAATGATTAAAAATGCTCATACCCAGGAGCCGTAATCTTCACCATCGTTCCAGATTTCATCATCATGCTTGATTCCTGCACATCATTGGTCATATAACCGATGATATTAATATCGTTCATATTCTTGATTTTTTCATAATCATCTTGTTTTACCGTGAAGAGTAATTCGTAGTCTTCTCCTCCATTCAATGCAGCAGTCATTGGACTGAAATTCAGCTCAGTAGCTACTAAATAGGTTTGGTCATCAATCGGAATTTTATCTTCAAAAATCACAGCATTCACTTTTGAATTCTTGGCTAAATGCAATAACTCAGAAGCTAATCCGTCCGAAATATCAATCATTGAAGTTGGCACAACGCCCAAATCTCGCAATTCATAAATCACGTCCATTCTGGCTTTGGGTTTCAGTTGCCTTTCAATAACATAATCCTTGTCTTTATCCAATTGTGGTTGCATATCAGGATTTGAAAGGAAGACTTGTTTCTCTCTTTCCAAGACTTGCAAGCCCATTAAAGCCGCCCCCAAATCGCCCGAAACGCAAACAATATCGTTAGCTTTTGCGGTGTTTCTATACACGATATTTTGCTTTTCTGCCAAGCCCAAAGCTGTTATCGAAATCACCAATCCCGAACGTGAAGCAGAGGTATCTCCACCCACTAAATCAACCTTGTATTCATCACAGGCAGCTTTTACCCCTTCGTAAAGTTCTTCGATAGCCTCCACCGAGACCCGATTTGAAAGCCCCAAACTGACCGTAATTTGCTTGGGAATGGCGTTCATTGCCGCAATATCCGACACATTGACGGCTACTGATTTATACCCCAACAATTTCAAAGGAGAATAGGACAAATCGAAGTGGATTCCTTCCAGCAATAAATCCGTTGAAACCACTAATTCCTTGCCAGCGGTGTCCATCACGGCGGCATCATCGCCAATTCCTTTTATTGTTTCTTGATTATTGATAGGAAATTTTGCTTTGATAAGATTAATCAAGCCAAATTCGCCAATTGTGCTAAGTTCTGTTCTTGTATTCATACCACAAAGTTACGGAGTGATTAAGTGATTGAGTGATTGAGTGAGCGTTATTTTGCTTTCTTAAACTTTCTATCCTCGCTATCCTAATCTATATGTTCACAAAAAAAGCCGTCCTTTGTGGAACGGCTTTCAGTAATTTATTTGTATTTGGTTTATGGATTCACTAATTGTAAATTCACCGTTGAATTACCCGCTTTCAAGTCTTTTGCCGCTGATTCAAAGGTTACAGCAGTTGCCGTAATCGTGCCGATAACGTTGTAAACAATAGTACCCGTTGTACCCGTTGGAGGAACTCCTGCACTATTTTTCAAGCCTGATAATGTTAAAGTTTTGTTATCGGAAGAAAGTGCCCATGTACCCGTAAAAGTTGTGTTATCTTTCGCAGTCAAAGATGCCGAAAGGTTCGTGCCAGTTCCCGTCAATGCTAACCTATAATTTGTATAACCAGCATCAATATTTGTGGTTGCACTTTTTTGATATACCTGTGTTCCGTCATGCTTGGCAACATTCACAGACCAGGTTTTAGTCAATAATTCGGTTGGAGTTGGATCAACGACGGTTTTTCCGCATCCTGAAAGCACCATCATGAAGGCGAAAAATATAGGCAAGGAAAGAATTAATTTTCTCATAATTTTTGTTTTTGTTGTTTTAAAAGTTAAAAATGATAAAATAAATTGAAAAGTACAAGTTTAATGTCTTAATTTGAAAATTTAGTAATTTGAAAATTTGGTAATTTATAAACGCTAAATTTATTATATTATTGAAAATCAGCATATTATCTTTTTTTATTTTCAAATTACCAAATTGCCAAATTAATACTATGAAAGAATACACAAAAAATCAATTAGCCCTCCGCAACGGACAAGACCGTGACGAAATCTGGGTTGCCTTCCGTGGAAAAATATACGATGTTTCAGTTTCAAGATTATGGAAAAACGGCAAACACTACGAACATTGGGCGGGTCAAGACCTCACTGATGAATTGGCTGATGCCCCCCATACTGAAACTGTTTTTTCAAAATTTGAAATGGTTGGGATTTTGACAAATATTTGAGTAAAAAGTTCATAGGGAACTGGAATTAAATAACTTGTCCATCTCTACTTGCTCTTTTTGAATCACTCTTCGTTAGAAAAATCCTCATTTAACGCTGTTAGATTGCGGTTTTTCCGCCTTGATTGATTCAAAAATACCTTCCTAAAACTTGAACAACTTATTTAATTCCTGTTCCTAACCTTTGCACTCGTAAACTTTAAACTCAAAATGAAACTAATCGCAGAAAGTGGCTCAACAAAAACCGACTGGCGGGTTATTTCGCCCGACGGTCAAATCTCTCAATATAAAACCGTTGGCTTTAATCCTTACTACCAAAACGCTGAAAACATTGCCGAAGAATTACGCAAAAATCTTCTGCCAAATCTCCTTGATATTTCTATTTTGGAAGTATATTATTACGGAACGGGCATCACCAATGACGAAAAGTCCGAGGTAATAAAAGAATCTATCCGCTCGGTTTTCCCTCATGTTCAAACCATCGAAGCGGATTCGGATATGCTGGCGGCGGCTCGTGCCTTGTGTGGGCGTGAATCAGGGATTGCGTGCATTTTGGGTACGGGTTCAAATTCATGTTTTTATGATGGTGATAAAATTGTTTTTCAAGTTCCTCCATTGGGCTTTTGGCTGGGAGATGAAGGCTCAGGCGGATATTTGGGAAAACAACTGATTTTAAGTTATTTACATAAAGAATTACCTGAGGAACTGCGCACAAAATTCAACAAACGTTTTGGCGAAAAAGACCGTTTAGAAATCATTGAAAATGCTTATCAAAAACCTTTTCCAAATCGGTATTTTGCTACGTTCTCCAAATTTATTTTTGATAATCGCCAGCATCCATTTTTGTATCAATTGGTAAGCAACGCCTTTGGTTTATTCTTCGATAAATACATTTTAAAATACCCTGATTATCAACAATACAAAATCCATTTCACAGGTTCAGTAGCATTTTACTACTCTGATATTCTCAGACGAGTAGCAACGGAAAAAGGTTGCACGGCGGGAATAATTATGGAAAGTCCGATTGCTGGATTGACTTTGTTTCATAAATTATAGCGGAATTATAATAGCCGTATCGTTGAGAATAATTTTACCACAACAACCACTACATGAAAAGAGACGATGCCCTATGGAAAGCCCTAATCGAAGATTTAGCTGACGACTTTATAAAATTTTTCTACCCAAATGCGGAAGAAATTTTTAATTTTAAACGAAAAATATCTTTTTTGGACAAGGAATTAGAACAACTTTTTCCAGTAAATCAGTCGGTCTTTTTTTTTTTTTTTTTTTTTTTTTTTTTTTTTTTTTTTTTTTTTTTTTTTCCCCTTTCCCTTTCTACCGCCGATGCGGATGATTTTTCGCCTAAATACGTTGATAAATTGTTAAAGGTTCATACCAAAAAAGGGAAAGAGGAATGGATTTTGGTACATATTGAAGTGCAAGGCAGTAATGACAAACAATTTAAAAAGCGAATGTTTACTTATTACTATCGCACACTTGATAAATACGACCGAGATATTGCCAGTTTAGCCATTCTGACGGACAAGGGAAAGATCTTTCGTCCTGATAAATATGAGCGAAGTTTTTTGGAGACTTCGGTAAATTTCAATTTCAAGACTTACAAAGTGTTAGATATTGACCCACAAGAACTGGAAGAAAGTAATAATCCTTTTGCGGTAGTTATGTTGGTGGTTCAAACTGCTTTGAAGAAAGGTGCAATTTCGGATAAAACGTTATTCAATTTGAAGATTGAGTTAGTAAAAAAGCTCCTCAAAAAGAATTTCCCAAAACCTAAAATAGATGCTTTATTACGCTTTTTGAAGCTGTATGTTCGCTTTGAAAGTAAAAAATTAATTATTAAATTTGATGACGAATTAGACATTATCACAAACCGATCAAATACTATGGGCTTAAAAGAATTTGTATTAGACCGTGAAAGACGGATGGCACGAAAAGAAGGTAAATTAGAAGGAAGAGAAGAGGTAGAACAAGAGAAGAACTCAATTTTTACAAAAAATCTCATCAGCCAAACAGATTTTGCCAGTGAGAAGATTGCTTTGTTGGCTGGTGTGGAAGTAGAATACGTTAAAAAAATTAGAAATTCATTATAAATAATATTCAAATACCGTTTGACAATCATCAGGCGGTATTTTTGTTTAAACCTTGGAAACATAGATACATGATCAGTTACGATAAAAATTTAGGGACAAAACAAAAGGCTTTAAAAATAAATCTCGACCCTCGGATTTATGGTTCGTTTGCTGAAATTGGGGCTGGACAAGACGTGGCAGCCAATTTTTTTAAGTCGGGCGGAGCATCGGGAACTATTGCCAAAACCATTTCTGCTTATGATATGGCTTTTTCGGATGCTATTTATGGAGAAGAGGCTTCGGGGCGGTATGTAGTAGAGGCTCGTTTGATGAAAATGTTGAACCGTGAGTACAAATTATTGAATGTTCGCCTCACGGAAATTGCGGCAGAACGTACTTTTTTCGCTTTTGCTGATACCGTCTCTGCCCTCAACTATCAAAAAACGAATGACCCGCACGGTTGGATTGGACTTCGTTTTCAGCTTGAACCCAACGGACAACCCAACGATGTGGTGATTCACGTTAGGATGAAGGATAACGACAATGTCCTCCAACAGCAAGCCTTGGGTGTGATTGGCGTAAATCTGATGTATGGCTGTTTTTTTTACCATGAACAACCTGATGTTTTACTTCAATCGTTGATGGACGACCTCTCGCCCGACCGTATCGAAATTGATATGATTCGGTTCAGTGGCAATGATTTCAAGAATGTCGATAACCGTTTGATGTCTTTGCATTTGGTGAGAAATGGATTTACGAATGCTGCTCTGTTTGGTCCAGATGGGAACGTTATGCAACCTTCCGAGGCATTTTATAAGCGGCATATTGTGGCAGTTAGGGGGCGGTTCAGACCTGTTACGAATGTATCTTTGGATATGATAAAAAAGGGTTTGAAGCAGTTTGAAAGCGAACCAGATGTGGACGATGATAAGGTGGTTTTATTAGCTGAATTAACCCTCAAAAACCTGCAAGGAGGCAATGAACAAATCAACGAAAAGGATTTTTTAGACCGTGTGGACATACTTTGCACGTTAGGACAAACCGTTTTAATTTCCAATTTCCATGAATATTATCGACTCGTTGAATACTTGGGAGGTTTCACAAAACTGCGAATGGGCTTGATTTTGGGAATGCCCAATTTGGAATATATTTTCGAGGAAAAACACTACCAAAAGATTTCAGGGGGCATTTTGGCGGCATTTTCAGCCCTTTTTGCTCCTAAAATAAAACTATATCTGCACCCAACTCTCAGCGATGATGGGCATTTTGTAACGAGCGAAGTCTTCACACCACCTGCTCACTTAAAAGGGCTTTTTCAGTACATGAAAGACAACGATAAATTTGCCGATATTCAGAATTACGACAAAAACTTATTGACCATTAAAACTGATGATGTTCTCGAATTAATCCAGTCGGGAGAAGCTGGTTGGGAGGAATTAGTGCCTTTACCCGTCGTAAAATTGATTAAAGAAAATTGTCTGTTTGGCTATCCCTGCGAGTTACCTGTTGCATAGTTTCGGTAAACGGGGAAAGAGGGTAAACGGAGAACGGTTTTGGAATATATCCACCGTTCCCCGTGTACCGTTCACCTTTGACCGTTTAAAGCATTGCCACAAAATTATCAAACAAATAACGTGAATCGTGCGGACCAGGTGATGCCTCTGGGTGATGTTGAACCGAGAAGGCAGGTTTATCTTTTCTACGGATGCCTTCCACTGATTTATCGTTCAAATTAATATGGGTTAATTCCACGTTTTCAGCGGCTTCCAGTTCCTCCATTCTCACGGCAAAACCATGATTTTGTGAGGTAATTTCTGATAAACCTGTAATCAAATTTTTCACAGGATGATTCAGCCCACGGTGTCCGTTTTTCATCTTGAAAGTGGATAATCCCGAAGCCTGAGCCAATATTTGATGCCCCAAACAGATACCAAAAGTTGGGTTATTATTATCCACAATTTGCTTAACAGTTTCCACAGCGTAAGGCATCACAGCAGGGTCTCCTGGACCATTTGAAATGAAGTAACCATCTGGATTCCAAGCCTTCATGGTTTCAAACGTTGTTTTGGCTGGAAATACTTTTAAATAACACCCTCTGTCGGTAAGGTTGCTCAAAATACTTGTTTTTACGCCCAAATCCAATACTGCCACTTTCTTTTCTGCTTCTGGATTTCCCAAGAAATATTCCTCTTGCGTACACACTTCCGAAGACAATTCTAAACCTTCCATCGGTGGCACTTTTGCCAATTCTTTTTTGAGTTCTTTAACATCCAAAATCTCCGAAGAAATAATACAATTCATTACGCCCGCCTCACGGATGTGACGTACAATTTGGCGAGTGTCCACGCCCGAAATACCAACGATATTAGCCTTTTCAAAGTAATTTTGCAGTGAATCATCAGAAGTTTTGCGTGAATGAATCGGTGAAAATTCATTACAAACCATACCCGAAATCTTAACCGATGAAGATTCCTCTTCTAAACCATTCATCACCCCATAATTACCAATGTGCGAAGTGGTATTCACTACTACTTGTCCGTAATATGAAGGATCAGTGTAAATCTCCTGATAACCTGTCATGCCCGTATTAAAGCATATTTCTCCGCCACTCGTCCCAATTTTCCCGAGGGCATTTCCTCTAAAGACTGTTCCATCTTCTAACAATAAAATGGCTGGTTGGCTCTGTGTTACTTTCATTTATATCCTTGCTTTTATTTGATTTGTATTATATTAAATTTGTGCCATCTAAACAGAACGTTTCGGACGTATGCGTGACCTTTTCATAAGTACATGGCGCTTGTTTGATTACTAAACCCCTACTTTGGTAGAGGCTTTTCTTTTATATAACGTTTTCATTGCCAAACTTTTACGCTTTTTCCTTACTTCTTCAACATAAAAGTAAACTACTCCGTTTATCTCTTTTTCGTGAATAATTAAATCTGTTCCAATACCACTTTTTTCACCTATCGAAACCTTGTCTGGTTCTGTAATAATTTTAGGAACCAATAAATAATCACTTCTTAAAACTGCTATTTGTCCACGACTAATTTCTTTACTTTCTTGTCCGTGTTTATTGTGCGTACGAATAATTGCGTAATTATCGACCGTATGTTTGAAATCTGACAAAGTTATTAGTAACAGTTTCTCCAAAAATCTAATTTCATCTTTTTCTAAATCGTACAATTTGATGGTTTTCAATTTATTAGTTTCATCGGAAAAGGCGTACTCTATCAAATCTGATAAATCAGAAATCATTATTTTTCAATTTGTGGTTAATTTTCTTAGAAGCCGTTTTAAAATATATTCTGAATAAAGTCTGATTGTATTTTTTGAGTAGCGGAATCATATTTTTTTAAGGAATATACAGCGTATCTTGTGTAAAAAATATGGTTTCGATAGTCAGAATAAGACAATCAAAATTTGTCGTAAGATATTTTAAAACGGCTTCTTACAAAAAAAGAGGTCAAAATACTTGACCTCCTACAATATTATTAGAACAGAAAAACGCCCTTTTGTGAGGGTACATCTTCGGCTATTTTCCATTTTTTGTTCATCTAAATTCTGTATTTTCTAATTTGACTGCAAAGATAGGGCATAATTGATTTTTGGGCAATATTTTTTTTGATTAATGAAAGAGCTAACAAAAAACCTTGCTCAGAATCTGAACAAGGTTTAGGTAATCAAGCATTTATATAAAATCATTTTAACGGTGAACGGTACATGGGGAACGGATTAAAACGAACAAAACAGTTCACCGCTTACCGTTCCCCGTGTACCATTGCCCGAATCACTTTTTTATCAATCTTCCCCACCGAAGTTTTAGGAATAGCAGAGGCAAAAGTTACCGAACTTGGAATCGTCCAAGCGGTGATAAGTTGCTCATCTACAAAGCGTTGCATGAAAATCTTTAAGTCATCTTGATGCATGGTCTTTCCTTCTCTCAGCACAATCATAGCGTGTGGGCGTTCACCCCATTTCACATCTGGAATTCCAATAACGGCTACTTCCATGACAGATTCATGCTGTCCAATAAGGTTTTCTAAATCAATAGAACTCACCCATTCGCCACCTGTTTTGATTACGTCTTTTATTCTATCAGTTATTTTCAAGGAATTATCTTCTCGCATGGTTGCCACATCGCCCGTGTGTAACCAACCATCCCGCCAGAGTTCTTCTGATTTTTCGGGTTCATTAAAATATCCTTGCGTAAGCCAAGGCGAGCGAGTTGTAACTTCACCAATGGTTTCTCCGTCTCGTGGAGCAACTTTTTCCTCATCATCCAACAAACGAATATCCACAAACATCGCAGGCGTTCCAGACCGTGTACGAACATCCACCTGGAAATCAATATCGAGGTTCATTTTATCTCTCGGACTCACATAAACCGTTGAAAGAATCGGACAAGTTTCCGACATTCCATAACCCGTAATAACGTCCACACCACGCTCCAAAGCCGCTTTTGCTAAGGTTTTAGGTAAAGCTGAACCGCCAATAACTACTTTCCATTTCGAGAGGTCAATGTTTTGCGTAGCGGGATGCGTAACAAACATTTGAAGTATAGTTGGCACACAATGCGAGAACGTTGCTTTTTCCTTCACAAAACACTTCAAAACGGTCTCTGGGTCAAACTTTCCGATATAAACCTGTTTTGTGTTGCACATCGTAGCCACATACGGAAAACCCCATGCGTGTACATGAAACATGGGCGTAAGGGGCATATATACATCCGAATTATTGAATCTGCACGCTCCGTCAATAGCACTAAAAGTTACTGCCACCGACAGCGTATGCAAAACCAATTGGCGATGCGTAAAATAGACACCTTTGGGGTTACCAGTTGTTCCCGTGGTATAAAAAGTAGTAGCAACGGCATCTTCCTCAAAATCTTCAAAATCATATTCGTCAGAAGCCTCCGCTAAAAGTTCTTCATATTCGCCAACAATTGGCAAGGAAGATGTTTTCTGATATTCTCCACCATCAGCACAAACAATGATACTTTTTACGGTGGTCATATCATTTCTCACTGACTCCAAAAGAGGCAAAAAGTCTGAATGACAGATAATTACAACATCTTCAGCATGATTGATAGTATATAAAATCTGAGCCGCCGACAGTCGCCAATTGATGGTATGAAGAACATTGCCCGTCATCGGGATTCCGAAAAAACATTCTAAATATCGGTGTGAATCATAGTCCAAGACTGCAATGGTTTGTCCACCATCTAAGCCCATTTTTTTAAAAACATTTGCCTGTTTTCTTACTCTACGATTCAATTCAAAATAATTATATCGAACCTGATCTTTATACACAATTTCATTCTCAGGTTCGAGCATAGTAGAATATGCTAAAATACTTTTAATGAGTAATGGATACTTAAAGGCTTTGCTGGCTGATGGCAACTTACGTATATTCATAAAATTATTATAAAAAATATCAGATGATTAATATTTTCAAAGATAATACATCTAATCAAGAAAATATAAGCAGAATATTAAGTTTTTTCTCAAACTGAAACAACCCTTTTAGGTTGAAAACCGTCTATATTTTAACAATGATTTAGTCCAAAGGGTATTTCATGCCCTAAGTACATAGTTTTCAGATAATTAGCTGATTTTACAGACTAAAACCGTTTACTCAATTATCTGACCGTTTAAAAAGTTTGAACACTTTTATATGGTTTATAGACGTTCTTATCTTAAATTTACTCTTGAATCAATAAATGATTTTTTAGCTGTACTAAATCTATTTTAGCAGCCACACCAAATTTTTTGGTTTTAATCTTAACCTAAAATTTTTACCCCAAATATTCTTAATTATGAACAACCTTACTCATAAGACTATCTTAGCCTTTTTGTTTGTTGCAACGTCTCTTTTTTCGTTTGCTAAGGAATCTACCGTTCCTAAAAAGGCATCCAAAATAGCCCTTCCTCCTGCTGCACCCGTTGTTAGATATTTGGGTGTGGACAGATGCGGTTTTCAAGCGGCAGGTGATGCCCGAAGTTCCGTAATTATTGAAGCTGACGGTTGCGGCAACGGTTTTATCACATGGTACAACGATGCTGGCATAAATTTGGGCGGAAACCTCCCACAATCAAACAGAAAATACTTAGAAATTCTTAGCAATACTTTGGTGTATGCCACTTGTACAGAATTTGGTGAAGAAAGTCCACGGTCACAAACTTTGTTTTTGCCTTATCAATCTGCTCCGCCCTATCAGCCTTTTATCGGTTTTGATAAGCAAGTCGCTTGTGATGGTGAAGTGATTACTTTACGTTCAGAATTGACTGATCCCCGATTCATTTATCGTTGGGAAAGAGGTTTGGCTGGAACTGCGGATGAACAAACGTATGGTTTCTTGATTGACACCACTTTCAGAGGACAAGGTACACCCGTTTTGCAAACTAAAAAAGATGGTTTTTATTTCCTATCAGTAGTTTCTCCTGAATGTCCAAATGTGGTGGTTTATGGTGCGGGTAGAGTAAAGATTGATTTCAATGTAGTGCCTGTGCCAACTGTAACAGCCAGTGCAACGGTTTTTTGTGAAGACAAAAGTGTGTCTTTGAGAGCCGATAGTTCAGCCACCGTTATAAGATATGAATGGTTAGTTAATGGCGTAAGACAAGATAGTTTAGGAACAAGAAGTTTTATCAGAGCCTTCAACAAAGCTGCCAGTATTCAAGTGATAGCAACAGGTTTTAGCAAAACTTTGACTTGTAAATCTAAAATTTCTGCTCCCGTTGTGTTGAGAACTTTACGAGTTCCTGCAAAACCAACCATTACCCCTTCAAAAAGAGGAGCCGCTATTTGTCAAGGAGATACCCTTTCATTGACTTCAAGTACAGGATTTAGATATTTATGGAGTACGGGAGCAACTACACCAACCATTAGAAATATAAATGCCGTTGGTAAATATGCCGTTCAAGTAATTGACACAAGCGGTTGCGTTTCGATGCCTTCCGATACTACCAGAATTACCGTTTTTGCTTTACCAGCTAAACCAATTATTTCGGCAGGTAGTCCTTTAGCGTTTTGTAGTGGAGGTAGTGTAACTTTGACTTCAACGCCTAATGTGAGATACCTTTGGAGCTCAAGAGACACGACCCGTTCGATTACTTTAAGAGCTTCGGGAGATTTTACGGTATCGGTTAGAGATATTAATAACTGTCTTTCGCCAACATCTGACCCTGCGAGAGTTATTGTGTATGCACTTCCTGCCAAGCCAACCATCACGGCAAGCGGACCGCTTTCGTTCTGTGCTGACCAAAGTGTGGTTTTGACTTCTTCAGATTTAGCCAATACCAGTGAAAGAACACGTTATCGTTGGAGTTCGGCAGATTCAACAAAATCATTGACCGTAAAGACCTCCGCAACATTCACCGTGCAAGTGCTTGACCCACGCAACTGTTTATCACCTGCTTCAGACCCAGTTACTACGTTGGCGTTACCGTTGCCTCCAGCCCCAACCGTTGCGGCAGATGGACCACTTACTTTCTGTGCGAGAAGTAATGATGATTATACCAAAGCTAATTCAGTAAATTTGGTTGCCACCAGTCCGAATGAAGTAACTTGGAGTACAGGATTTATTGGAACAAGGTTAAATTTATCTGCTGTAAGTAGTTCGGGGGCATTCGTAGATATTTCTCGTGAATATACTGCCACTGCCAAAGATGCTACAACGGGTTGCGTTTCAGCAAAATCATTGCCATTAGCGGTATTGGTAAGGGAAAACCCTGTTTTGATAACTACTGGACCAGAAGCTGCTCAAACACAAATAGCCAAAGATGGTACGTTTACTTTGAAAGCCGTAAACTTTCCCGATGGGTCTGATTATGAATGGAGATTTGGCACGGAGATTTTGAAATTTACCGAAGCATCCATCAAGGCAAATAGTTACGGAGATTACACGACACGTAGAAAAACAATTTTTATCGTGCCAGCCCCTCTGAACTCATTGTCATGTTTCTCTAATTTCGTGAAGCCATTTACTTTCAAAGAAGACCCAGATTTCAAAGGTTTGTCTATTTATCCAAACCCAAGTAATGGTTTATTAACAATTGAAACATTGGCAGATTATACCAAATCAGAGATTTTAATTTATGACCTTTTAGGAAGACAAATCTATTCGGGTACACTTCCCGAAATTAAAGGAAAAGTAATCGTAGATTTAAGAAGCCAGCCCGAAGGAGAATATATCCTACGATTCAAAGGAACAGGTATTGGAAGTAGCGGAGACTTTGATTTAGCTAAACGCATTATTATTAATAGATAAGATTTGTTTAATTATTAGAAAAGCCTTCTCAAATTGATTTGAGAAGGCTTTTTTTAATATTATATCGCCACCACAAAATGATTACTGTGGATACTTTAATACTTTTCTACCTTGGGAACTTGTTTGGGATAAATGATACAAATGAAAATAATGTCGATTATTAATTTTATAAGTACGATTTCTCAAAGCGTTTACTAATAAACTGGTCGTTATTAAACCTGTACTAATGCCCACAATGGTTGGGCTTACGTTAATTTTTGGATTACCCAATTGATTCAAAATATCGAATGAAAAAAGCATAATTCCTGCCGTTCCCAGCAATCCAATTTTATTCAGAATAGAACCTTTCCCTTTACCCAAATATATCTTGCGAATCTTTTTGAACTTTAATTCTTGTAAATCAAAAAACGATGTTTGATTTTTGTTTGGAGCATAAAAAAAGAACTATCCGTCAATCTGATAATTTGGAAGGCATATTTTTGCTTATCATGATGAAGTTTAACGACAATAATACTACCTTCATAAAAATTTACATTACGTTGTTTACCAGTCATTTGCAACGTTAGACAACGAATAAATGGCTCTTCCGCTTGAAGAATTTGTGCGGATATTTGGGAATAATCAAGAAAAAAGAGTAAAAGTAAAGTTGATATTTTCATGTAATTTTATTTAGTTTTTCATAAAACGCAATCAGTGATGAGGTATTTTTACTGTTCTCATTAATTAACGAAAATTAACATTACAGTTTTATGAGTAATAGAATCGTTGCATAATCTTCGGAAAAAGTAAGATTAACAAAACATCATTCTGTAAAATGAGATAAAAGCCAATTAAAATAATTATTTTTGAACTCTTTTATCCAAGAAATTAGTTAAAATAAGTTTTTAACAAGAAAAAATAATATTATGTCAAGTTTGTCTTCTCAGAAAGGTGTTCTGCATGGTGATGCTTTGCAAGAACTCTTTGAAATTGCCAAGAAAAATCAATTCGCTTTACCAGCCGTAAACGTTACGGGAACAGATACAGTAAACGGAGTTTTAGAAGCTGCCAAAGCGGTCAATTCCCCCGTAATTGTTCAGTTTTCAAACGGTGGGGCTCAATTTTATGCGGGTAAATCTTTACCCAATGGAAACCAAGAAGCCTCAATTGCTGGTGGAATTTCGGGAGCTCATCACGTTCACCAAATGGCGGATGCTTATGGCGTTCAAGTAATTCTTCATACTGACCATTGTGCTAAGAAATTGTTGCCTTGGTTAGATGGTTTATTGGATGCGGGCGAGAAGTTTTTTGCAGCAAACGGCAAGCCTTTGTTCTCTTCACACATGATTGATTTATCGGAAGAACCCATCGAAGAGAACATCGAAATCTGTAAGCATTATTTAGAAAGAATGTCTAAAATGGGCATGACTTTGGAAATTGAATTGGGCGTAACGGGTGGCGAAGAAGACGGCGTGGACAATTCAGACGTGGATTCTTCAAAATTATATACGCAACCTTCGGAAGTGGCTTATGCTTACGAAGAATTGAGTAAAATATCTCACCGTTTCACGATTGCAGCCGCTTTCGGAAACGTACACGGTGTTTACAAGCCTGGAAACGTAAAATTATCACCCGTAATTTTGCATAATTCTCAGGAGTTTGTCAAAGAAAAATATGGCTTAACGGCTGAGAAACCCATCAATTTCGTATTCCACGGAGGTTCGGGGTCATCACGTGAGGAAATTCGTGAGGCAATTTCTTACGGAGCTATCAAAATGAACATTGATACTGATTTGCAATGGGCATTCTGGGAAGGAATTTTGAATTTTTACAAAGAAAAAGAAGGTTACCTACAAGGACAAATCGGAAACCCAACGGGCGAAGATTCACCTAACAAAAAATATTATGACCCACGTGTATGGTTACGCAAAGGCGAAGAGCAATTCGTAAGCCGTTTGAAAGAAGCATTTGAAGATTTGAACGCTGGAAATGCTAATCAGTATTTAGTGTAATATTTAGGAATTTCCCAAAAGGTGTGTGCTTCATGTTCACACCTTTTTGTTTAATCTGATTTCTAATTTTAAAAATAAATTAGTACCTTTGCAGTCCCAAACAAAAATAGTGAATGTGGCTGGGCAATCTGAGTGTAATAATTTATTGTTAATCAGACCTTTAAGGCTACCGCTGGTTATTTTTAAGGAAAATAAAATCAAAATTTTCAACAGTAAAAAAACAAAAAATGAACGATTTAATTAAGTTCGTAGAAGCTGAAAATGCTGCACGCCGTGCAGATTTGCCCGAATTCTCAGCAGGTGATACCATCAACGTGTATGTAAAAATTCGTGAAGGTGCAAAGGAGCGTATTCAGGTTTTCCAAGGAACCGTTATTCAACGTCGTAACGCTGGTGCTGGTGAGTCCTTCACCGTTCGTAAAATCTCTAATGGTGTGGGTGTGGAAAGAATCTTCCCATTGCTTTCTCCAAATATTGACAAAATTGAAGTATTACGTAAAGGTAAAGTTCGTCGTGCAAGATTATTCTATCTACGTGGAACACAAGGACGTAGAGCTAAGGTTAAGGAATTAATCAAAAAGAAAGTTAAGTAATCACTTGATTATTAGACATATAACAAAAAAGTCGCTTCATTTGGAGCGACTTTTTTGTTGAAAAAGGGTTTACGTTTTGGCTTTCATTCATCCTAATTTCAAAGTTCAAATTCGTACTTTAAGGAAGGCTTCGCTAAGGGGGATGCCTAATCCGAAGCCTTCCTTGTGAACTAAATCAAAATCTGCAATTTTAATCCCTCCACCTTTTTGTATATTTGTATTGAAAAATCAGGAAACTAAATTTTCTATCCTCCCTAACCTTTCTATGTGGTAAACAAAATGGTAAAAATCTTATTCGTTTGTACGGGAAATATTTGTCGCTCGCCCATTGCTGAGGAAACTTTCCGCAGGGCAGTAAAAGCACGAGATTTGCAAAGAGAAATCCAGTGCGATTCTGCTGCTACACACGCTTATCATATTGGGGATTTACCCGACCATCGTACTCGTAAAAATGCTGAATCTCACGGACTCACCCTCACGCACCGATGCAGAAAATTACACGGAGAAGATTTTTCAGTCTTTGATTATATCGTGGCGATGGATGATTATAACATGGAAAACATCCAATCTATTAGCTATCGAGCCACCAATATTCACCAACCCGAAGAAGTTTGTTTTTTGTATCGCAGGTTTGATTCGGAAGTAAGTAATAGAATCATGGAAGTCCCCGACCCGTATTATGGAGAGGAAAAGGATTTTGAAAATGTCTATCAAATAGTGAGCCGTTGTGCTGAGGGGTTTTTGGATTATTTGGTGGAGAAACATCGGTTGTAATAGGAAGTGTATTTTAGGAGACAAATCAATGATAATGAGATACTTATTTATATTCTTATGGCTTTTCCAACTTTCTCTTAATTCTTTTGCTCAAAAAGTAAAAGAAGAAGAAATCTTTACGGCAGTTGAAAAACAAGCAGAATTTCCTGGGGGAATGGGAGCATTTGGAAGATACTTGCAACGAAGTAAAGCTCTTTCAAGTTTAGTGAAAGAATATTGCAATAGGGGTATCCCTTTTTCGGTAAGAATCGAATGTGTAATAGATAAGAGTGGGGATGTTTCAAATATAAAATTTGTCAAAAGTGCAGGATTTGAAGATGCTGAAAAAATATTTATTGCAGAATTTGGAAAAGAATTAACTGAAAAGTGGATTCCAGCAAGTAACAAAAATATACCAGTAAGGTCAAAGTTTACAATTCCAATACACACGAGTTGTTCTGAATAAAACATTAAAATCAAGCGAAAATCCAAACTTATGAATACAATAAATTATAATTTTAATCAAAAAATAAACGGAGCTATTGTTCAATTGCGTAAGCAAAAACACCAAGCGGGCTTTCCATTTATGATTACGGATGAGAAGGAATTACTTGAAAATCAGGCATATATGGAATACGCAGATGGTCATGTCGAAATTGTAGAATTTACAAAAGATTATAGAGACTACAAACTTTTGAAAACATTGAGCGAGCAAGAAGTCTCTGTTTTAAGACAAAAATATAACTTAGAAAATGCCTAATCTATTTGTAATTTCTGGAGCAAATGGAGCAGGTAAATCTACGCTCTCCAAGATTATTTTGCCAGAAGAGTTCTCAAATTTAGAGGTATTTGACGGAGACAAGTTTTTTGTGGAATCTCTAATGAAAATTTTTCCCGCACAAATCAAGTCTCCTAAATACGCCCGAGATATGGCTTTTCAAAAAACGGTTTCTGAATTTGAAAGGTTGGTCGAAAAGAACATAATTTCAAACTCCTCATTTGCCTATGAAGGTCATTTTAGTAGTGAATCTCCTTGGCAAACAATTATCCGTTTTAGGGAAATGGACTATCATATTACCATGATATTTTTGATGGTCAGTGACCTATCGTTATCATTAAAACGTGTTTCTGAAAGGGTTAAAACGGGAGGACACTATGTTACACCGCAAGAAATTGAAAAGAATTTTTATGGAAATTTATTTCAATTGAATAAACATTTTCAGTTAATTGATGAACTCATTATTGCCGATAATTCAACATTTGGAACACCGAGCCAAATTTTGAGAGTCTCGGAAGGAAAGATTACAGAATCAATCGAAAAAAATATAATGCCAAATTGGGTCAAACAGTATTTGTACAATCTTATCCAATAAAAACTAAATCAAGCAAAACAATAAAACAGTGAGCAAAAAAGTAATATTAATCATCTTGGATGGTTGGGGAATTGCCCAAAAAGGATACGAAGACCGTTCGGCGATTATTGCCGCTAAAACCCCTTTTTACGATTCCATTTTGGCAAATAATCCCAACAGTACCCTCGTAACTTTTGGTCCAGAAGTGGGTTTGCCCGAAGGTCAATTCGGCAATTCGGAAGTGGGACACATGAACCTTGGTGCGGGACGAACTGTCCGCCAAAGTTTGGTGCGTTTGAATGAATCCATCGAAACCAATATGCTCCAACACGAACCCGTTTTGGTGGATGCTATCAAATATGCCAAAGAAAACAACAAGCCTTTTCATTTGATGGGTTTGGTGTCAAACGGTGGCGTTCACGCTCACATCAGCCACGTGAAGGCTCTTTGTAATGTACTGAAAGACAGCGGTTTATCGGAAGTATATATTCATGCTTTTACGGATGGAAGAGACTGCGACCCAAAATCTGGAACGGGTTTTATTGCTGATTTACAAGCATTTTTGAGAACATCAGTCGGTAAAATTGCTACTGTTACAGGCAGATATTACGCCATGGACAGAGACAACCGTTGGGAGCGAATTGAGGAGGCGTATGACGTAATGGTGAAGGGCGAAGGCGTGGCGGTTTGTGCCGAGGGTATCGTTTCATTGATGCAAGAATCTTATATGGCGGGCGTTACGGATGAGTTTATCAAACCCATTGTAGTAACGAAAAATGACAAGCCCATCGGTAGTATAAAAGAAAGTGATGTGGTACTTTGTTTCAATTATCGAACCGATCGCCCACAGGAAATCACGAAGGCATTAACCCAAGAAGATTTCCCAGAAAATGGCATGAAAAAATTGGATATTCGTTATTTGACGATGACCAATTACAATAAATCTTTCACAAATGTAAACGTGATTTTTGATGATGGCAATTTACCTTCAACCTTGGGCGAAGTTTTGACCAATGCGGGTAAAAAGCAAATCAGAATTGCCGAAACCGAAAAATACCCACACGTAACTTTCTTCTTTTCGGGTGGCAGAAATGAACCTTTCGAAGGTGAAACCAGAATTTTGTGTAATTCTCCGAAAGTGGCAACCTACGACTTACAGCCCGAAATGTCGGTTTATGAAGTTCGTGATTCCTTAGTGCCAGCCCTTCAAAAAGGCGAAGCAGACTTTGTCTGTTTAAACTTTGCCAATCCTGATATGGTGGGTCATACGGGTGATTTTCAAGCAGTTATAGACGCTTGCGAGGCTGTGGATGAGTCTTTGAAGGCAGTTGTTGAGGCAGCAGTCGAACATGATTATTCAGTAATTGTGCTGGCAGACCACGGCAATGCTGATTATATGATTAACGATGACGGTTCGCCAAATACGCAACACAGCCTAAATCTTGTGCCATGTATTTTGATTGATAAAGACCATAAATCTATCAAAGACGGAAAATTGGGAGATATTGCTCCAACGATTTTAGCATTAATGGGCGTTGAAAAACCTGTGATTATGACGGGGTTCAATCTTATCAGTTAACAGTAAACAGTTATCAATAAACATAAAAAAGCACTTAATCGCATTGATTGAGTGCTTTTTTATGAACCAAAATGTTCAACTATCACTTGATAACTGATAATTGTTTACTGAATCGGAATAATCAATTTCTCCCCACGTTCAGCCATATCTTTGGTCTTTTTATTGGCATCCATCAAAGCCTGTTTGCTGATGCCGTATTTCTTAGCCACCACTCGCAAAATATCACCAGGACCAACCGTATGAATAGTTTGAACTTTCACGTTCAATTTAGTTACGCCAACTTTAATGCCACTCGGTTCGACATTTGGATTGAGAGCTTGCAAAACCGATTTACTCAAATGATAACGATTGGCAATTCCAAAGAAAGTCTCACCCGTTTGTACGGTATGCGAGATGGTCTCGCCACCCGAAGGAATAGAAACTTTTTTCTCTTCCTTTTTCTCCTCTTTCTTAGGTTCTCCTTTCGATTTTTCTACGTCTTTTTTCTCATCTTTTGCCACATCGTCCTTGCCAGTTTCTTCAAAAGGGGGAGGAATCACCACAGCATCAGCCCCATTATCGTTCGACATTGCCACTGAATTGGGGCGTTTACTAACCAATTCTTCCGACACCGCAGCATCATTTTTCATTGATTGATAACCCGCATAAAGCAGGGCAGCCACCACGGCAATCAGCACATAGAGCGTAATGGTTGGAATTTTTGAAGTTTCTTCGGCAGGTTGAGGGTTACGGTAATCTTCCATGATTTAGTAAGGAGGGTTTTATTAATGAGTAATGAGTAAATTTAGTTAAGTGATTAAAACTGCAATGAGGGTTTGCTCGAAATATTTTACTCACACCTCACTTACTCATTATTCACTTACTTCCTAAGCTCCGCCACCATTTCATTCACTTTGGCACTTAGTTCTGTTTTATATGATTGCAATTTAATAGCAATTTCCTGATTTTCAATACCTAACATCTGAATTGCTAAGATTCCAGCGTTTTTTGCCCCGTTCAACGCTACCGTTGCCACAGGTACACCCGAGGGCATTTGCAAAATTGATAAAACAGAATCCCAGCCATCAATAGAATTTGAGGACTTTACAGGCACGCCAATTACGGGCAAAGTCGTAACCGATGCCACCATGCCAGGCAAATGAGCCGCCCCGCCCGCACCCGCAATGATGACCTTTACGCCACGCTCACGGGCTGTTTGAGCATATTCCACCATTTTCAAGGGTGTACGATGAGCCGAAACGATGTCGATTTCATAAGCCACCCCAAAATAGTTACAAATTTCTACGGCTTCTTCCATCACTTTCAAGTCGGAAATACTGCCCATTATTATTCCTATCATTGTTTTATTAAATATACTTTTCAAATGGTTTTACAAATTTTGTAATCATATCATTCGACCGCTTTTTTGCTTGATTTACAAAGTGTTTCAAATAAGATTTTGCCCAATCTTCCAAATTACCTTCAAAGGTTTGTTCTAAATCACAAACATGAAATTGAATTTGCATGGCTGCTGCCCAATTAATGTACAAATTAGCAGGATTACACTTGAAAAGATTAACAAAATGAGCGTCTCTACAAACCAATTTATCACCTTCTAATAGCCAATCAACCTCGAAATAATTGATTGAAAAATCATCAAACTGCGAATCGTCGCCCGCCTTATTATCCAGCATCTTAGCACATACCTGAGCCAATTTAAAAGCCGACATAATATTGGGAGGTTGAGCTGATTTTGAAAGGTTACGAGTTTTGATGTCTATGATTTCATAAAACCCATCTTTGACCACTAAAATGTCTGCGGTGTCGTTTTGCTTTTCATCGAAAACATTATTTATCTCTTCAACTTTTCTGTCCAAAACATAATGAACAGTTGGTTTTTTGAATAAACTTTGCTGTGCCTCAATAATATTTTTATTGACTGGATTTGAGAACAAAAAATATAGATATTCCCTTTGACTAAACGTTTGCGAAGGAAACTGTTCCTTGATTTCCTTCACAACAGACAGCTCAATATTTGGCAATCGTATATTTTTCAAATTTATATCTTGAAATTTAACCATAAGTTCTGTTTTTATCAAATACTGAGTGTTCACAATACACAATCAAATATTGAGATCCCCAATTTTTCAATAAAATCAACTGAATCTTTTGCATCAACATATGAAATGGTATTCTTTAAGCCGTTCTGAATATCCAAATCAGCCTCGTGAACTATTTGATTCCTACGTGCTACAATTGTTTCTAACTGTGTTTTTACATCTTTTTCATTGATATTCATTAATAATGAAATCTTTTGCCATTTATGCTCTTCTTTCCAAATAAGGCTTAACCCATCTCCAATATTTGTGGGCGTTTGATAGGACACAGATTTATGTTTCAAAACGATTTCTCGTTCGAACCAATATTCAGGAAGTTCATCGGGGAGGGGTGGTCGAGTTGGATTTAAACTCCGTTCAATAGCAGTTTCTTTGATTTTTTCGAGCGTCTTAGCAGAAAGGGTAAATCCTTCAAATTTAATTGTTCTTACTCTTTGTCCATTAAAGGTCTCAATCATTCCAATTCTGACTAATTCGTGAATAAACTTATCCAATGCACTTACGGAATATACTATTTCAGCACGCAACAAATCTGATAAGTCATTAGAAAGCTTTTGGCTATTTTTAAGAAAATCGTACAGACTATCTAATTCTCTAACATAGGTAATATTACGCAAGAACTGGCTCTTGACTGTTTGCATGGTTTCCAATAGTGATTATTTGTTTTGCAATTTTTTCGAAGAGTTGATAAAACTCAGTTCTTTTGCCTTTTAATTGTGTTAAAATGGGACCCGTTTCTTGTATTTGTGCATCTGTAATAACGAACACAGGGACACCTGCATTATTTGCCTTTTGAAGGATACTTTGAAAATTTGGAATTTCGGCTATGCAGTAATCATCGTTAATCTCGGCTTCTTCATAAATGGAATGCTCAAAAACCATATCAGATTTTATCAAAGTTGGCAAAAGTGTACCTTTTACCATCTGCTTAATATCGTTAATGTTAGTTTTATAGGGACTCGCTGCTTTCCCATTTCTAATGTTAAATCCCTGTATTATCTCTCCTATAAATTTTGGACGACTATATGACAATGGATATGAGGAGTCACTGAATAAAGGTCTCATTTTATCAGCCCAATCTATCCAACGAGGCAGAATATTTGAAAGTGTTTGTATAGCCATTATTGAAAATGGATCAGGATTTGTAGGTATAATGAAAGCGTCACTCAAAATAAAGAAATTTTGATTAATTGCACTTAATCCTGGGTTCAAATCTATAAGGACATAATCTACATCATATTTTTCAGAGGTTTGGTTTATTAACTCATTAAAAGCCCCAGGAAGATTCATGAGGGCTGTTATTGCATTATTTGAATTTTGGGCAAAACTTAATGAGGCATCATACTCACTTAGATTTGCGTGTCCAGCTAATAAAAAAAGGTTTTCATTTTGACTCGGAGAGAAACACGTTACGGCTTCAATTGGTTTAGGTTTGCCCTCGAAAGCAACCTTAACGCCGTCTTTTATGTTTTGAAACTTTGTTGAATCATCAGTGTAATAATCATCGAAATAATCTCCTAAGATGAGACTTGATAAATTACATTGTGGGTCGGCATCAACAACCAATACTTTTTTACCAAGTATTCCCAACATCCATCCTAAGTTATATGTAGTAGTAGTTTTACTAACTCCTCCTTTGTGATTGAAAAAAACTATTTTAATTGCCATGAGTAAATAAGCGTTTAAATAAAATTAATTGTAGTTCAAATATACGATTTAATATTCAATGATTTTGACGAAAAAGAATTTATTGAAAACGAAAAGATATTTCCCAAAATAAAACTTCTAAGCCACAACTTTCAAAGTCTCCTTCACCAACTTCACCTTCATTTTCAAACGCTCCAAATCCTCATCCACCACCGTAATATGTCCCATTTTTCGGAAAGGTTTTGTGATTTTTTTCCGTATAAAAATGGATAAACTCCTGATATTGAAAGACTTTCGTTCATACCCACGTATTTGGCTTCACCCGTGTAACCGTCTTCGCCCAAGAGATTTACCATTGCTGCTTTTGAATGTGCCGTGGTATCACCCAAAGGCAAACCCAAAACCGCCCGCAGGTGTTGCTCAAACTGAGAAGTATGATTGGCTCGGATAGTGTGGTGTCCGCTATTGTGCGTTCTGGGGGCTACTTCGTTAATGAGAATCTGTCCATCTTTGGTCAAAAACATTTCTACCGCCAAAAGTCCAACAATTCCCAACTTTTCAGCCGTTTCAATCGCAATTTTCTTGGCTTCTTCGTGAATCTCGTTTGGCACTTCGGCAGGGGCAAAAAGGTATTCTACCAAATTATGCACAGGATGAAAAACACATTCTACCGTCGGAAAAGTCTTGATTTCGCCCTGTTCGTTACGGGCTACGATAACGGCAATTTCTTTGTCAAAATCAATCGCTTTTTCCAATAAACTCGGTTCAGTGAAAGCCAACGACAAATCTGCTTCGGAAGACAATTTTTGTACTCCACGACCATCGTAACCGCCTTTCCCTAATTTATTAAAAGCGGGCAAAAAATCTATATTTGCTTGAATTTCAGATAGATTATCAGTCAAAATAAAATCAGAAGTGGGTAAATTATTATCCAAATAAAACTGTTTCTGAATCCTTTTATCTTGAATAATCTCCAAAACTCCGGGTTGAGGAAACACCTTTTTCCCTTCCGATTGGGATTTTTTAAGGGCTTCAAGATTTACGTTTTCAATCTCAATCGTAATCACATCACAGTCCTGCCCGAACTGATAGACCGTCTCAAAATCCAGAAAAGAACCCACCACAAACTCAGGAGCAAGTGTTGCACAGGGAGCATCGGGGTCAGGGTCGAGCGACTTCACGTGTATATCCAAATCCATAGCGGCTTGGAGCAACATTTTGCCCAATTGTCCGCCACCTAATAAACCTAATTTTTGCATTTTTTATAGCTTTCGGCAATCGGCTTTCAGCAATCGGCTTTCAACTTTTACCATCATAAAATCTGATAGCCAATAGCCGAAAGCTAATAGTATATTTATTTACCCAAAAATTACCTCAAATTCTCTAAACCTTCTTAAATTTGTAAAAGATTGAATCAAAAAAGAATATGAATACATCAGCAAACCTTCGTTTCAGCATCATGGCAGGAATGATTTTATTAGCGGCAATTAGCCGTTTTTTACCGATTGCCTTTCCTGCAATGGCAAATTTTTCTCCCGTTGGTACAATGGCATTGTTTGGCGGAGCATATTTTACCAAAAAACACTGGGCATTCATCGTTCCAATGGTCTCGCTTTGGTTATCAAACTTGGTGCTGAACAACGTTTTTTATACCAAATGGTATCCAACCTTTTCTTTCGGTTTCGAGGTAGCCGTTTTCGTTAGTTTTGCCTTAGTAGTGGGAATTGGAATGATATTTTTGAAGAAAGTAAACGTGGTTAATTTATTGACTGCTAACATTTTAGGAACATTAGGGTTCTTCCTTGTGTCAAACTTCTTGGTTTGGACAGGTGGGAAAATGTACACCCAAGATTTCACAGGATTAATGTCTTGCTTCACAATGGGTTTACCATTTTTGAAAAATACGTTATTGAGTAATTTAGCATTCTCGGCCATCATGTTTGGGGCATTTGAATATGCACAGAGAGAAGTGAAGGGTTTGAAATTAGCGTAAGTGAGTTTCGTCCAAGACACAAAAAAAGCGTAGAAGTTATTCCTACGCTTTTTTTGTGTCTGAAAAATCTCAAAATGCTATTAATTTCTTCCCTTGTATCCTGGCTTTTCAATGCTGGTGCTGCCGTAGGCTGGGCAATTATTTTTCTTTGCACATGATGCCAATGTGATAACAGCTAATAATCCGAAAATGATGGTTGCTTTTTTCATTTGATTAAGTCTTTTTGTGGGTTGCATTAGGTGTACTAAGTCCTAAGTACAAGGTATTAAATTCAGACAGTGACGTTCTTCTTAATACTCAATACTCAGTACATAATACCTGATACACGATTTACAACAAAATTACGAAAAACCTTGCCAATTATTGTAATGCAAGTAATTAATTTTCAGTTGGTTAGAAAATAATGAGAATAGAATTTCTCTAAAATCTTATCTCTATCATCTAAAATCTGTTCTCTAAATTATTACTGTTCCACCAATGCCATATTCCCCGCCAATTCCATATCTTGCTCGCTCAAAACCAACGGTACAGCTTCAGTTTGTTTGGCTTTTTCGCCATAGCCCAAAATGTTCATCATGCTGTCCTGTTCTTGTTCTTCGGCAAAAAGTCGGGTTGTGATTGTACCATCTTCCAGCCTATCCACAATCACGTGTTTGGGGGCTGGAATCAAGCAATGTTGAATACCTCCGTAACCTCCCAAAGACTCCTGATATGCTCCTGTGTGGAAAAAACCCACAAATTGACGTTCTTGGCTTTCTTCATAAATGGGTAAATATAAGTCTGAACTATGAGCTTCGGTGTTATAAAAATCCATCGAATCGCAAGTCAATCCGCCCAAATTCACTTTCTGATAAGGCAAATCCCAATTATTGACGGGCATCATGATATACTTCTGATTCATTCCCCAAGAATCTGGTAATTGGGTGATGAAAGAACCATCAATCATGTACCATAATTCTTTATCATTCTGTAATTTTTGATCAATAATTTCGTACAAAACTGCTCCACTTTCACCAACGGTATATGACCCAAACTCCGTAAATAAATTGGGAACTGGTACGTTTGATTTATTACAAATCCAAGAAATTGATTCCACAATCTCTTCAATCATTGCCTGATAATCATAGTTGAATTGGAGTGAAGTTTGAATGGGTAATCCGCCACCTAAATCAATAGAATCCAGTTCTGGACATACCTTTTTCATCTCACAATATTTATAAATAAAACGGCTCAATTCCGACCAATAATAGGCACTATCTTTGATGCCTGTATTGATAAAGAAATGTAACATTTTTAATTTATAACGACTACTCCCCTCTATCTTATTTTTGTACAATTCCATGACATCCGAATATCTCAACCCGAGTCTGGAAGTGTAAAAAGCAAAGTCTGGTTCTTCGTCCGTAGCGATTCTGATACCTAAATTTACGGTTTCAGCGGTTACGGTTTTATCATAAAAATCAATCTCTTTGAGGTTATCCAAGATTGGAATACAATTGAATCCATCGTTAATTAACTCGCTGATATACTGCGTATAAAGGGGCAATTTATAACCATTACAAAGAATAAAAGTCGATTTAGAAATCTTCTTTTGATTATATAAATCACGAATAATAGAAATATCAAAAGCCGACGACGTTTCGAGGTGAACGTTATGGCTCAATACTTCTTCAACGATAAATTTAAAATGAGAAGATTTTGTACAATAACAATAAGTATAATTCCCCTTATAATTGTACTTTTTAATGGCGTTCTTGAAAAGTCGCTTCGAGTGTTCAATATGTTCGCCAATCTTGGGAAGATAAGTTATTTTGAGGGGCGTACCATATTGTTCGATAATGTCCATCAAAGGCACATTATTGAACAAAAGTTCATTATCATGGTCAATATTGAATTCAAGTGTCGGGAATTCAATGGTCTGGTCAATCAGGTCAATATAGTTTTTCATCCTAAGCTAAAAAGCATAAATTGTTGTTTGGCTATCAGCTATCAGCTTTCGGCTTTCAGCTATTGGCTTTGAAAATATTTGAAAATTTATGGTTGAATCTAACAACCGACAAGCAATGGCTGACAGCCAAGTATTCCCTCAAAAAGCGTGCAAAAGTGCAATAAAAGTATGAACTTTGCAAGCGAACAAATGAGACATAATACTTTTATAACGTTCACTTAACAAAAATAGTTTATTGATAGCTTTGAGGAATGAGCGATGAGGTTTGGGATGTGAGCAATGGGATTTGAGATTTGGGCATTACATTACGATTATTTTTTGCCCACTGCTCAAACCTCATTGCTCATTCCTCAAAGCTCCTTGCTCACACCTCATCGCTCATTTTCCTTTTATGCAAAAAATACATTTTATAGCCATTGGTGGGGCAGCAATGCACAATTTAGCCCTTGATTTACATAATAGAGGTTTCAAAATCACAGGTTCTGACGATGAAATTTATGAACCGTCACGGACTTTATTGGCTGACAAAGGTTTGCTTCCTGCTGAAATGGGCTGGTTTCCAGAGAAAATTACGAACGATTTATCGTGCGTAATCCTCGGAATGCACGCCCGTGTGGACAATCCTGAGCTTCTGAAAGCCCAAGAACTTGGCATTAAAATTTATTCATATCCCGAATTTATTTATTCACAAAGTCTTCATAAACAGCGAGTTGTGATTGCGGGAAGTCATGGAAAAACCAGTATTACGTCCATAATTCTGCACGTTTTGAAATTCCATAACCGTAAATTTGATTATATGGTTGGGGCAAGAATTGAAGGGTTCGACACGATGGCAAAACTTTCGGATGCTCCCGTGATTGTGATTGAGGGTGATGAGTACCTCTCCTCTCCTATCGACCGCCAGCCTAAATTTTTGCATTATCATCCCCACGTGATGTTGATGTCGGGCATTGCTTGGGATCACGTTAATGTTTATCCAGATTTTAACGATTATGTGCATCAATTTGAATTATTGACAAACGGACTGGAAAAAGCAAGCAGTTTTATTTATGACGAAACCGATGATTTGGTTAATAAAATAGGCTCAGTGGAACGTTTGGGCGTAAAAAGATTTCCGTATCAAGCATTACCAAATAAGATAAAAGACGGCAAAACGTTTTTGATTTTACCGAATAAAAAGGAATTAGAAATCAATATTTTTGGCGAACATAACCTCAAAAATCTAAACGGAGCAAGATTAGTTTTATCACAAATCGGGATCGAAGATGATGAATTTTATGCAGCAATTCCTTCGTTCAAAGGAGCAGCCAAGCGTTTGGAAGTAGTCGGGCAAAATGCTGAAACGGTGATTTACAAGGACTTCGCTCATGCACCATCCAAAGTGGAAGCAACCACAAAAGCGGTGAAAGCCCAGTTTCCAGACCGTCAATTAGTGGCGTGTTTGGAGTTACACACATTCAGTAGTTTGAATAAAAATTTCTTGGGCGAATACGCCAATAAACTCAATGCTGCGGATGTACCTGTGGTGTATTTCAGTCCTAAAACTCTTGAACACAAGAAGTTACCAGCCATCACGCCCAAAGATATTAAAGTACATTTTAATAATCCCAATCTCCATGTTTTCACGGATAATGATTTACTGAAAGATTTTCTTCTTGCCCAACGATGGCGTAATTCAAATTTATTGATGATGTCGTCAGGGACTTTTGGCGGGTTGGATTTTGGGAGTTTGAGCAAAGATATTTTAGGATAATTTCCTTTGCCATTGTCTGTGTCTTCACAGACAATTTCATCAATTCAATTTGGTTTGGTTGTCTGTGAAGACACAGACAACGGCAAGAAATGCGTAAGTTTTATCAATGTGTTCAAGTTTTACAAATATAATTTCTGATGAAAAAATGCACTATTTTTATCTTTTTAAACTTCCTAACGCTCAATATTTACTCTCAAAATATTGACTTCTCTAAGTTTGAAATTAATAAAAAGGAGATAAAAGGAAAGTTAGTTTTGATTAATGAAACCCATAATATTCCTACCAACAATACAGCTTACTATTTGATCATCAAAGAGATAACAAAAGAATTTTCTAATTCTGATTACTCTTAATATTTTCATAGAAAGAGCTTACAGTCTGGGCTTGATGTACAATAAAATTCCTACAAAATGATGATGATACTTTACGGAAAACTAAATTGCCTGACTTTCCGCAAAATAAACTCCCTACTAATGCTTGGCTTGACTCATTGATGAATATAAAAAAGAATATTAAATTCATAGGAGTAGATTTTGAATATGATGGAGGGAAGAGGCTAAAATCGTATGAATACTTCTTTAAAACACTAAAAGATGAATTCTCAAAACTCAATTTACCTCAACAAATATTAGATGATTATATTCAGAAAATTAATGGTAAATCTATTGAAAATAAGGACATTAAACAACTGAAAGCGTTTTTGAAATCTGTTCCTTCAAAGACTAAACCAATTGAAGATGCAATATTTATTTTAGAGGCAAAACATCAATTTTTTGGTTTATCGGGATAAGAATAATTATGGAGCGTTTCAGACAAGTTATTCAGAGAAATTTTGACGTGAAAAATCAGTACAATTTTCTAATTTACGGTGGTAGTCATGTATTTCCCAATAATTCAAGAAATCTTTTTAATCTTTTTAACACAGAAAAAGAATCTCCATTTTTAAATAATACACTCCCTAATGGCCAATTACTATTTTGATTGTACTTCTTATGGTTTTTACCAATCAAATAAACTTTTAAAAAGTAAATGGAGGTCTTTATGGAATCAAAGATGAAGAAATCATTATGTCAGAATTAAAAAAGAAAGATTGGAAAAAGGGAGTACTTGCTATCAAAAATGATTTATCGTTTACTCTTAAATCTTTTGATAAAATTTTATATTTCATTGTTCATTCAGATTAATTCATTGACTTTTAAATATTTACAATTTTGCTTTTGATACATTTAATTATCTCCTGCCGTTGTCAGTGTCTTCACAGACAACCAAATTGAATTGATGAAGTTGTCTGTGAAGACACAGACAACGGCAAGAGTATCAAAAAATAAATCACTTTGAAGATACTATTTAAAAAAATAAATTGGTTTCAAAAACACAAAAGCAAAGTGTTGGTGAATTGGCTACTCGAAACATTCCTGACGGGAAATATAAAGGACTATCTCACTCTTAGAACCTCACGAAATACCCAGAAATCAGAAATAAAATGCTACTAAAAATTCTCCCATCCGACCTCCCTACTCCCTCATTTTTCCATCCAAGAAGATGAGTTGGGAAAACGCATGGCTGATTTGCAGGAATTTCAGAATACTATTGAGGATTTCACTTTTTATACATCCAGTTCGGTGGTGTATTCTTCCAAAATTGAAAAGCATAGAAATTGAGTTGGATTCTTACTTAAAACATAAATTATTGGGCGTTAAATTTTTTGGTAGATTATACCAAAAAAGCCAGATGATTTATTTGTTGCTTATTCATTTGCGAGAAGTAAAATTTTAACGAAAAAAACCTTTTAGAAACTCATAAATTAATCACTAAAAAACTTTCTAAAAGCCTCAGAAAGAGTACGATGGCGTGTTTCGCCGATGTTTGTCATGGGTGGAGAAAGAATATTGTACGTTGCCACCAATCCCGAACAAGTGAAGGGGAACTTGTAAATTTTTTTGCCGATTTATCGCTTTTATTGAAAGCTAAACTTACGCTGAAAGAAACGTTTTTTTTGCTTCATTACTTCGATCTTATTTTCTTGAATATTCACCCACTGAATGACGGAAACGGACGCACGGCAAGACTATTAGAGAAATGGTTTTTGGCTTCAAAATTAGGCGATAAAGCCTGGCAAATACCCTCAGAAAAATATTATTACGAACACAAAAACGAATATTATCACAACCTACAACGCATTGGTTTTGAGTATGATACGATGGATTATACCAAAGCATTACCCTTCGTGAATATGCTTGTAGCTTGTTTGTAAATACAGAAAATGAACAGAATAAAACAACTTTTCCAAGAAAAAAACAACGATATTCTTAACGTTTATTTCACCGCTGGTTTTCCAAAAATCAATGATACCACCTTGATTTTGAAGGCTTTGCAAGACGGTGGAGCGGATATAGTAAAAATCGGAATGCCTTATTCCGACCCTGTGGCAGATGGCGAAACCATCCAACAGTCCAACCAAGTGGCTTTGGATAGTGGTATGACCGTGAAATTACTATTTGAGCAACTCCAAGGCATTCGTGAGGCGGGAATCACCGTTCCAATTTTATTGATGGGTTATATCAATCCTGTCTTGCAATTTGGGGGTGGAAGATTTTTGTAAAAAGTGCCAAGAAGTGGGCGTGGATGGCTTGATTTTGCCCGATATGCCCATAAGTGTGTATGAGGACGAGTACAAGGCAATTTTTGACAAATATGGCATTTTAAACACGTTTTTGATTACGCCACAAACGGCAGAAAGTAGAATTAGACATATTGACGAAATTTCGGATGGCTTTATTTACATGGTTTCCTCCGCCAGTACAACGGGAGCAAAAGCCAGTATTTCGACTGACCAAGAAGCCTATTTGCCCGTGTAAATGCCATGAATTTAAGAAATCCAAGATTGATTGGGTTTGGTATTTCGGATAATGAAACTTTCAAAAGAAGCCGCTTCACAAGCCGCAGGAGCAATTATTGGTAGTGCTTTTATTAAACTTGTGGGGACTTCTGAGGATTTGGAGGGAGATATTAAGGCGTTCGTTGATGGTGTGAAGCATGGGTAATTTTGATTTACAATTGAATGAATTACGATTTACGATTGGAGTGCATAAGTAAGTATATTTCAAAAAAATAAGTCTCCGAAAATCATCGAAGACCTATTTTTTTAAAATCCGAAAAAATCGTAAATCCAAAATCAAAGTTATTTATTCCTGAAAAATATTTGAATCGGAACGCCTGTGAAGTCAAAATGCTCACGGAATTGATTTTCTAAATATCGCTCATAACTTTCCCGAATGTACTGGGGCAAATTACAAAACATCACAAACGATGGTGATTTAGTTGGTAATTGCGTCATGTATTTGATTCTGATATATTTTCCTTTCCAAGCGGGTGGTGGATAATTTTCAATCACCTTCAACATCACATCATTCAATTTTGAGGTTGGAATTTTCTTGGTTTTATTTTCATAAACCGTCATAATCAACTCAACGGCTTGAAAAATACGCTGCTTTTCTTTTACCGAAGTAAAAATAATGGGCATATAATTGATAGGAGCCATTCTGGCACGAATTGCATCTTCCAAATTCTTAGAAGTCATTGAATCTTTTTTCGACCAAATCCCACTTATTTATCAACAAAACGATTCCTTTTTTCGCACGGTCAGCCATCGAAACGATGTTCATATCTTGGGCTTGCAAACCCGTTTGGGGGTCAATCGTGGTGGCATCAATCAAAATCACAGCAATATCACATTCTTCCATCGCCTTGATTGACCTTAATATCGAATAATACTCAATGTTATCATCAATTTTGGCTTTTCTGCGGATTCCAGCGGTATCGGTGATGATAAAATCTTTACCAAAAAGCGTATAATGGTTATCAATGGCATCACGAGTTGTGCCTGCAATGTTGGTAACTATACTTCTTTCTTTGCCCAAAAGGGCGTTCAAAAACGATGATTTCCCTACGTTTGGCTTGCCCAGAATCGCAATTTTTGGAATACCAGCATTAGGGTTTTCAGTACCCTCTTCTGGAAAATGACTCACCACGGCATCCAACAAATCACCCGTTCCCGAGCCACTTTCTGCCGCAATGGCGAATGGGTCACCCATGCCTAATTCATAAAATTCAACTGATTCCATACCTTTTTCGTAGGTATCAGCCTTGTTTGCCACGATGTAAACAGGCTTTTTGGAACGGCGAAGTACCTTGGCGAAATCTTTATCCAAATCGGTTACGCCCGTTGAACAATCCACTACAAAAAGACAAACGGCAGCCTCCTCGATGGCGAGTTCGACTTGTTCACGAATTGCACCCTCGAAGGTATCATCCGAACCTGTTACATACCCACCCGTGTCGATAACGGTGAAATGTTTTCCGATCCACTGACCGTAGCCGTAGTGGCGGTCTCTGGTAACGCCCGAGACGTTATCCATGATTGCCTTTCGTTGTTCGATAAGGCGATTAAAAAGCGTTGATTTACCCACATTCGGGCGACCAACAATGGCAACAATATTTGACATTTTACTGGTTTTGTAAGCTGTTCCCTGCGTACTGTATCATGATTGAAGCCTCACCTAAATCCTCCCCCGAAGAGAGGACTTCAAAAAATAAGGAATAATCTAAGCCTTGCAAGCAGCTTGGGGTTTGAAAATATTATACTTTTTAGGTAGGAGTAGAAAATTATTATAGATAACTACTTAAACAATTCATCACATCTTTTAGCCAACTTAGGAAATTTAATTTCCAAACTATCATCTTCTTCTTGCCAATCTAATTCTAATTCTGGGAATGGATAATCTTTGTTATGGAGATCCACTAATTCTTCAAAATCTTCAACACCTTCATTTGCTGTTTTTTTGCTCATAAGCATAGCTCGCTGTGTAATGTATAGTTTCAGCATTCCATTCTCCAATGTTATTTTCATTCAAATATTTGATTAGGCTTTCAGAATTTTCGAGTGCATCAAAATATGCTTTCTTTCCAAGCGAAATAACATATATTCGGAAATAGTCAAATCCATCATCTGAACATCCTCCATTAATTAAATAACCAACTCCCCACCAATCCGAACGATAAGAAATTGAATAGAATTTATTGATTATTTAAGCAAATCGGCAGTCGGTCTCGTACTTAAAATTTCTGTAATTAAATCAGCCTGTTCATCTTTGTCTCCATCACATTGCTTATTTGTCTTTTCTATGATATTCCAAAAATCCTCTTCCAAAAATTCAAACTCTCCATTTTCTTTATAGCCATTTTTAGTTTTGGCTGACAATAATTTTTGAGCTTCTTTTAAAGCTTCTTCAACAGATTCAAATTCAGTTAAAGTTGAACGTCCTATTGTTCCAACTTTACCAAAAATTATTATTAAAGAAGTTTCTTCCACGATTATTCGATAGAATTTATTTGCAGTTTCATCTTGAAAAAGTAGATATTTGTTCATTTTTATAATTAGTTTATTCTTCTTTCAAAAGCCGTAAATTCAAATCCTTTTTCAAAGATTTTACACCTTCTTCCAATGTTGATAACCGTGTCTCAACTTCATCAATTAAACCATTCATTTAGCTTTAATTTTATCTTTCAATTCCAGAGCTTTTTCTTTTTTTCTTGGGTATTCATAATCTTCTTAACTCACCAAAGCCTCAACCTTATTATTCAAATTTTTCAAGATTTTATAAATTTCAAAAACCTCTTCTGTTACACAAGAATAATCTCGACTGATACTATATTTTTTATCTTCCAAAACCATAAAATACCAGTCTCTGCCAATGACATAACAACCGTAAATTGGTAATTGATTATTATTGAGTTCCTGAGCCACCAACATCGCAATCAATGCTTGACCTTTGGGGTCGCCGTTGGGGTCTGTACCTTTTTTATACTCATTTAAACAAAAAAATGGCTTCTTAGGGTTTCTAAAACCTGTAGCAATCAAGCCATCTACTCGTCCTGGATAGCTCGTATTCGCCAATTTTTACAGCAAGGTCTCTTTCTAAGAAATAAGCGTATTTTTCATTGGGTTTACAAGCCAACACAATCAGCGGGCTAATAAACTTATTTTCAAGTTCTACTTCATTCCAATCGTCTCCGCCATATTTAAAATGCTCTTGGAGTGTACCAATGTACTGTTTTTCAAAATCATTGACTGCATAAGCAGGCGTAATAAGTTGGTTCAGCGTGTCCATTTCATACACCTGTCGCAGTCCGAAGGCTTCATCAATTTTATCCAATGTCCAATCTCTGAAATTACTTTGCATGATTTTTAGATTTTTATTTTACAAACACCCCAATTTACGAGATTTTATTCAATTCGCCATTTCAATACAACATCCATCAATCCTGCGAATACCCAAACATCCGCAACTTCTGAGCCTTTTGTCGCCAGTCGGGTTCAACTTTGATGAACTGTTCTAAAAATATCTTTTTGCCAAAAAACTTCTCCATTTCCTCACGGGCTTGCGTGCCTACTTTTTTGATGGATTCACCTTTATGTCCAATCAAAATTGCTCTTTGCGAGATGCGTTCCACGTAAATTTCGGAGGCAATTCTAATGATGTTTTCTTCTTCCTTGAATGACGTAATCACGACTTCACACGAATAAGGAATCTCTTTTTTGTAATTGGTAAAAATCTTTTCCCGCAAAATCTCCGAAGCAAAAAAGCGTTCGGGTTTATCTGAAAGCTCATCTTTGTCAAAATAAGGCGGATGAATCGGTAAATATTCCACGATGGCATCAAAAATAGTCCCCACGTTCTGCTCCTTCAAAGCCGAGATTGGAATGATGGATTGCGTTGGGAAACGCTCACGCCAATGGGCAATTTTTTCAGCCACTTGTTCTTCCGTTGCCAAATCAATTTTATTAATTAACAACAAAACGGGAATATGATCGATACGGGCGAGTTTTTTGATTACATCGTCTTCGTCGTCATTTTTTCAAAAATATCAGTAACAAAAAGTATCACATCGGCATCTTCCAACGAAGTATGCACGAAGGTCATCATTGATTTGTGTAACTCATATTTAGGCAGAATAATTCCTGGCGTATCTGAGTAAACTAACTGAAAATCAGTGCCTTTATGATTTCCATTAAGAATCCCCATGATGCGGTGGCGAGTAGTTTGTGCCTTCGAGGTAATGATGCTGAGGCGTTCGCCCACCAAGACATTCATCAAAGTTGATTTGCCCACGTTGGGCTTGCCCACGATGCTTACAAAGCCCGCTTTATGATTGATTTGTTCCATTGAAATTTATAAAAAATACGTACATCAAAAATCTGATAACATTCTGTTATCCAGAATGTTAAGTACGATAATTTGATTATTCAGAAAAGTATAGTAAAGGGAATAATGAGGAGGAAGGGCGATTTTTCGGGCGGCTCTTAAGTGCCTAACCCGAATACCTAAATGATGATGCCGAACTAATAATTGTAAACTATCTTCTATTTGACTGGTAAATTTATCAGCGACTTCAAAAGATCATTTATCCAACAAATAACTCAAAATATCTCTGTAATCTTCTTAGGCTTCTGGATGCCAAACTATTTCCGTATCCATGCTTTCATTGCTGTTTGAACATCCTCGTGTTTTAATCCTTTGCCTTCTTCGAGCGTTGGCATCAGACTAACCATTCTATCCAAAACCATTTTTTCTTCTACCGAAAGTTTGTCCACCAAATACCAATCTAATGACTGATTAATGTCAATCAGTTCACCTACATTTTCTAAGGCTTCAATTTTACGATGGATAGCTTCTTTGATTTCTATTGTGGACATAATCTTAGCATTTTGATAATGCAAAGGTACGCTAGGTTTTTGAAATCAAAGTTTGAAATTATACTTGATAAGTTAGGGAACGTAGTCAGGGTTTTGAACCGCGGAGACTACGTTAGAGCTGTTTTTAATTAATAAAATACCTCTTTTTTTTGGATTTGGATTGCGAAGTCATCGCACCATGTTAAGATTAGTGGATTTTTAGGATTGAAATTCGACCAAAACCCAAAAAATCCATCAATCTGACATGGTGCGACATTTCGCAATCCAAAGTTCAGAAATTTTTCCCTAAAAAATAATCACAATCCCCTCAATCCATTTACCTTTGTCTATCTAAAATCACCCGACAAAAATGACTCAATTTGAAACCAACCTCATCAATGCTCTTGCCGATATTAAAGGCAGTGGCTCTTTTTTAAGTGCTGATAATCAACCGCTTGTATTCCCAGGTTTGGAAATAAAAGGTATGGACGAAGTGGCATTTCCGCTTAATACTTTTACAGACAAAAGAACTAATCAAATACGCTCACAAAGCTCCGTTTTGGGAAGGGTGCAGAGACCATTCTGGACACTACCGTCCGCAGTGCGTGGGAAATTGGATGCCAGCGAAATCAGTTTCAATAACCCCGATTGGAAGAAATTTATTGCCAAAATTACCGAAGACTCATGAAGCCCGATTTGGGTATAGAAAACCATACTGTTTCAGCCAAAATCTTTACAAATTATTGATTTATGAAGAGGGCGATTTCTTCTTGGCTCATAAAGATTCCGAAAAAGAAAAAGGAATGTTTGGTACGCTTATCGTTGGCTTGCCTTCAAAGCATACAGGCGGGGAATTGTTAGTACGTTTTGATGGCCAGGAAGTGAGCGTTGATTTTTCGGAATTGGCGGGGCTAATATAAAATGCCTTACGTGGCTTTTTATGCAGATTGTGAGCATGAAATCAAACCGATTACTTCGGGTTACAGGGTGTGTTTGGTTTATAATTTAGTACAAACCAAAGGCAAAGCCAAGATACAATAGAGCCTTTGAGCCAGCATGTTAAAGATTTATCCAACATTTTGAAAACCTGCGAAGAGTGATAAAGATATTCCTAAAATCGTGTTATTGGGGCATCAATACACGCCCTCCAACTTCACGATGGAAGCCCTGAAACTCAATGACCGCCCCAAAGCCGAAGCCCTGATGGCGGCAGCTCATAAAGTGGGATTCTATGCTAAATTGGGTCTCGTAACTTCCTATCAATCAGGCTCTTTGGAATTGGAATACAAATCAAAACGGGGAGGTCGCCAGAAAAGTTATTATGACGATGACTATGAAGACGATGAAGATTTGGCGGAAAATGGTACAATGGGCGAAATCTATGAGGAATATTTAAGAATAGAACACTGGATGGAAGAAGGTATTCCACCTTACAAAACCTCGCATTTGAAAAAACCGACCTCATCAAAGATTTCGCCCTCAACGAAGGCGAACCTGACGAAAAAGAAGCCAGAGGTTGGACTGGCAACGCAGGGATGGAGATGCAATATTGGTAGTGGGAAATTTACGGAGCAATTGTTTGTGGCCCAAAAAGTATCATGCCGATTTGGTGGAAGTTGCCTTTTAGTGACAACAATCAATTGGAATGGGTGGATTATTACAACTGTTGATTTTGCTGAAAAATGCGGACGATGCGGATAAAAAGGATTGCCAGACCAAGTTTGATTGAAACAAGGAGGACCTAAACTGAAGGCGAAACAAGTAGCGTTGATAAATTGAGTTATGATGCCATCGCCAATTTCTTGATTAACCTCAGAGACGAAAGTTATAGCTGACCGAAAAAGGAACAGATTTATTAGCGTTTCATTTCAAGAATATTACGGTAAATCAATGGATTGACTTATTCAGAACTTATCAAATTGAGCATTTCGAGAAGATATTTAATAAGGTAATTTCACAACAAAAAGTATCATTTGTTAAACATATTTCGGGTATTTTATTGGCTTTGCGTGAAGCAGATGTACAAAAGTTCAGTCCGTTTATTAACCGATTCTGGCGTTGGGCAAATTACTTGGCGAGATTTTGAGTCCCTTACCTTTGGCATCATCGGGACTAACGATTGATGAAAATACCCATCCCTATATGAGAGATTCACTGATAACTCAGGAAGGTACTTATCAGCAAGAGATTTCGATAATTGTGAGCAATGTTATCAAGTTGAGTATTGATAAAAATGAAGACGAAGCCCTGAGGTTACGAGATACAAAAATTGCCTACTCAAGGGTTCTGAATAGGAAATATGCCAAGGCAAAACGATAGTGAGGACTGTTTTTTAGAGATAAACTCACCAATTGGACTTTGTGGAAAGAACTATTTCTATTGCGTTGTGGCGGGGACCCTCTGCAACGCCAGTAGATATTTAATTTGAACCACCCGAAAACTGGACACGTGCCATACCCGATGAACAAGGATACTATCAAAAACAGTGGAATATTTTGGCCGAATTTTTGGCTTCCCTACGCAACAAATATTCATGTATGCGGGGGTGCAGGCCGTTCGTTCTACTATGGAAGGTGCTATCCGAAGCGTAACGATGAGATTTGGACATGGAAACTATCCGCAAGGCTCACCACATACCTTGGAAATTAACCAAAAATCAAACAAATTATGACCGTGGGATGGTTTTGTGAAGAATAAAGATGTGACATTATTGCGAGCGGTTGAAGAAATTGATTGGGTGATTATTCCATTTATTAATATATTAAAATGCCCCACAAATTCCCAGAAGTATTAGAGCAGTTTGCCAGGAGGTTCAAATCTTGGGCAGTAATTTGGAAAATTTGGAGGAAAAACAGGACTGGAAGTAGTAGTTTCTTCATGATGAACGGTTGTAAATTAATGGACCTTTAATTTAGTGATTTAAAGGAAGAAGAACTACAAAAACTTATTATACGGTAGGAAAATAAATATTGTTCCATTATTATTATATTTACTAAAAATTTAAAACTATGCTGACATTTGAAATTAATGATGCTCAATTAGAACATCGGATTTTGGAAAAAGCTCGTGCCATTGGCAAATCAACCCAGGAACTTTTAAAAGAGATACTCTCAAATGCAATTCAAGAAGATATTACGCTTGAAAAACTGCCTTTTGAAGTTCCTAAATTGGATTATCGAAACCACTCTTCTATTTATAATCCTGAATTATCAGAAGAAGAGGAAGAGTATCTTTTAACCCAGGATGCCTCCGTTATGCCCTTTGCTCACGTTTCAGATACCGTTGAGTTTGCTAATCAATTACGTAAAACAGCTTGGCAACGAAAATGATACTCTTATACACTAATATTTTGATTGATTATCAAAACTTATAATTTGAAGGACTTCCAATTTATCCCCACCTTGAAAGTGAGTAATAATTTGTGACTTTTTTTTGTTGAGAACAATTAGAGCAAAAAGCACTACCGAAATTTATTATGCGGTGGTGCTTTTTTATTACGAAATAACAAACCTTAATCTCTCAAATTAAGCACACGCTTTACTCCGTTGTAGTCATTCATATTAATTGAAACAATACGCCCTTTTGTACTTCCGTAAACTACTACGTGTCTGATTGATAGAATTGTTCTACCAATATTCCGGAAATAATCTAAATCTTTACCCTGTAACTCTGAGATTGGAGTGTTTACATTATTAATAAATTCATTAAAGTAATAGTATAAACCGTAATTAAAGTAATTTTCGCCATACTCAGTATTGTATAGTTGGGTGTAAGCATATGCGTTGAATGAATCTTTGTTTCTGCCAGGAATTAAATAGTAGTTGGTTGAACTTGAATTTGTAAGAAGTTTTATTCTTTCTGTTAAACCGTTAGTTTGAGTGTTTTGATCGTACACCAAAGTATTGTATTTGACGTAGGTATATATTGCTGCCGTATTGATTGCGTCTTTTGTGAAAAGAGGCTCACTTGTATTCGATGGTGATGGTTGTAAGTACTGAGGTTTGGTGTACTTTCACGGTATCATTATTGACCGTCAGAATCAATTTTCGTTGTTTTTGTCCCTTTGCCAAAAACCAATATTGTCTGAGAGATTGATTTTCGTCTCGATAAGTGTATATCAAACCCTTATCTCAGTAAGCATAGCAATTATCAAAATGATAGGCATTAGTTTCAAGAAAAGTCAATTGATTTTGATGCAGTGAATAGGAAGTATAAGTCGGTTTAGGTTTATTATCCGAATAAGTAATGATGATTTTATCTCGGTCATAATCAAAAAATGCACCCATTTCCTTCAATAATTTGGGCGGATTTTGGATAATAATCTTCTGAAATTTTTGATTAGTTAATTGATAAATTCCCAGACTACTATGAGCAAAGATTTCGTTATTTTCCCTTGATAAGATCTTCTTGCTATCCTCTCATGGGATTGAGGTAATCGCCACGATTGAAAATTTGCTCCATCAAATTTATTAATGCCCTCGGCACTACCAATCCAGATATTTCCTTGATGGTCTTCTTTTAAATCAAAGATTATATCATGAATTAAACTATCTCTATAAACTCGGTCAGAAATTTTTGAACTTTTTGCGCGTCATATTTACATCAATCGAACATTTCGTTCCTACACCAAAAATCCTCCAAATAGAATCCTCAGAACTTCTCAATGCCTTGCGATTTGTATCAAAACCCTCACAGATGGTGTGATGTTTAGTAGAAACGGCTGAAAGATAATTTCCTGGTGGAAAAAAAGCAATGAAGAATAATCAGTCAAGTACGTTTTTGAAATCTCATACAAGTTTATAGTTACAAGTGGAGAAATACAATTTATTGGATGTTTTGAAACAATGACCAAATTTACTCGATACAAGATGATTGTTTGGAACTAAGTGGGTTGAATTACGTTTTAATTGGCTGAAATACAACGAAATTATACATGATTCTCAAGTGAGTTAACTGATTTTAAATAAGTAAAACTCATAATCATATTGTTAAATCAATACATTGATAGAGTTTTTACAATAAAAATCTCTTACTATTACCTTGTTGAGAATATCAAAATTTCCTGTCTTTGTAAGCAAGTGGACGTTAATCCATTAGTCAATAATTTTGATTGAAAATAACCTATAAAGTAATCGCCAATTTAACCCCTTGTTCAATGGCTCGTTTAGCATCCAAATCTCCCGCTTCCAAAGCTCCACCGATTAAATGCACATTTGAATATTTGTCTTTTAAACTAATAAATAGCTGATTATTAGACGTTTGCCCAGCACAAATTACTACATTGTCCACCTCTAAAACGTGAGGTTGCCCTTTTATTAGAACGTGAAGTCCTTGGTCGTCAATCTTTTCGTAAGTTACTTCTCCAATCATTTTTACGTTTTTCATTCGTAAAGCCGTTCTATGAATCCAGCCCGTTGTCTTGCCCAAATCTTCACCGTGTTTTTTGGCAGAACGTTGCAATAAATACACTTCTCTCGGTGAGGTCATTCCACCATTTTCCATTAAAGCACCACCCGTTTTGTATTCCATATCCACACCCCATTCTTTCATAAAGTGCTGAATGTCAGTCTCCCAGAGTGTGTAAGATACTCAGAAACATCAAATCCAATACCGCCCGCACCCACAACCGCCACTTTTTTACCGACGGGTTTCTTATCCATAATCACTTCGGTATAAGTCAAAACTTTGGGGTGATTGATGCCTTCAATATTCAAATTACGACCCGTTACACCCGTTGCCACCACAATTTCATCAAAATTAGTAGCCTGATTTTCGTCAAAACGAGTATTCAAATGCACCTTAACTTTGTTGATTTCCATTTGGCGATTGTAATAACGCAAGGTCTCAGAAAATTCTTCTTTCCCAGGAATTTCTTTGGCAATATTCAGCTATCTCCAGCATGGATTGACCCTCAAAAAGATGAACAACGTATCCACGTTATCCAAATGTATGAACGGCTCACATAGAATGCCCCCCTGGGGCAGCATTGATACCTTGGCAATTTTCTGTTTATTTGTGTTGGTAAAGTTATTGGGTTTCCAATTTATTCTCAATCTGATGGATTGACTAAACAAGATGCTGTTTTTCGGGCAAAAATATGGTCGAGACAAGCCTGATTTCAAGCAATACAAGTGTTTATCTCATCAGCCCGTACTTCACAGCCTTCATTAGAAACTATGAGTCGGCTAAAAATGAGACGAGCAATCTCAAAAGAACCATATTGGCAAAACCATCATCCTAGATTTGCCCGTCACCTTATGACGTATTAATTAACGTTCCTGTGGTGAATTAGCAGAATGGATAATTTACTTACATCGACGCAGTTAAACTTACCCAACTAAATCCTGCTCTCGGCACCATCGTGGCAATGGTTGGAACACGGGCTTCGTGCCAGCCAATACCCGTGTTGATAATGGTTGCACCCGCCTTCTCAATCTCCAAAGCCAATTGTTCCACTTCCTCCCAAGTTGAACCTTCTTCCACCAAATCCAGCATCGAAAGGCGATAAATAATGATGAAGTTTTTACCAGCGGCTTCTCTTGCCGACCTCACAATTTCAATCGGAAATCTGATGCGATTCTCGTAACTTCCACCCCATTCATCGGTACGTTTATTGGTCTTTTTTGCGATAAATTGATTAATCAAATATCCTTCCGAACCCATAATTTCAACCCCATCATAACCCGCTTCCTGGGCTTTTTTGGCACAATTAGCAAAATCTTTAATGGTACTTTTAACACTGCTACTCGATAATTCCCACGGTTTGAAAGGGGCAATTGGAGCTTTTAAAGCCGTTGGAGCAACTGCCAAAGGATGATAGGCATAACGACCCGTGTGAAGAATTTGTAAGCAAATTTTTCCCCCCTCGGCATGAACGGCACCGGTGATTATTTTATGTTCACGGGCTTCTGAATTGGTGGAAAGTTTACTACCAAAAGGCAATGCACATCCCGCACGATTGGGCGAAACACCACCCGTAACGATGAGTCCAACGCCACCTTTGGCACGTTCGGCAAAATAGGCGGCTTGTTTATGAAAACCATTTTTGCTTTCTTCTAAACCCGTGTGCATTGAACCCATCAAGATTCGGTTTTTCAGGGTGGTAAAACCTAAATCAAGTGGCTGGAATAGTAGTGGATATTTCATGTTTAATATTATTTTAATACAATTTATACACAAAATTACATCAAAATTTACCCAAAATACTTGACCTACGTTAGAAAATAATCTATTTTCTGATTCAGCCTAAATGTTATCGTGACTCAACTTAATACAACGGAATGTTATTTGCACTAAATTGTTTTATTGAAAACAGTAAACCAATAAGACAATGGCACGACCAATAAAAGACACTCCGCATTTAACGGGTAAGGATGCACAACGTTTTTTCGATAAAATGGATAATGTGAAACCCCTTTCAGCAGAAGAAATTGCACGAATTAAAAAGAGCGCAAGTAAATTCGTTTTCGTACTTGACTAATCAGAATGGCAGATAAACTACAAATTCGTAGATTGAAAGAGGATTCAGTCCTAAAACCTTTTGATTGTGGAGACGATGATTTAAACGAGTTTTTCCTCAATGATGCCAAGCGTTACCAAAAACAACGTTTAGCCGTTACCTACTTTGGAGGAAGTGAAAGTAGAACTACGTTTTTCTTTGCGTTGAAAAACGATAGTCTTTCGGCAAACAATACCTCAAAGTGGAATAAGTTAGGGCGAAATATCCCGAAATATCCCTAATGAGAAAAGAACCCGTAAAGGCTCATACCCAGCCGTCAAGACAGGACGTTTGGGTATTGATGTTGAATTGCAGGGGAAAGGATTAGGCAAAGACGTAATGAACGCAATAAAGGCATTTATCGGATATAGTAGTTATCCCACGGGAGCAAAGTTTTTGACCGTTGATGCTTACAAAGGTTCAATCAAGTATTACGAGAAAAATGGTTTTGATTTTTTAACCGATGAAGACCAAGCGGAGGACACCCGAGCAATGTATTTTGATTTAATGAGATTGGATATAGAGGTTTAACGACCTCTTTTTTTATGCCCGATTTATGGAAGTGAAAACAGCAACAAATTGAAACGCTAAACAAAACGCTAAACTTTCGACTATTAAAAAACCCTAACTACTTGATATTCAAGAAATTAGGGTTTTACTATGTAGCAGGAACAGGACTCGAACCTGTGACCTTTGGGTTATGAGCCCAACGAGCTACCTACTGCTCCATCCTGCGGTCTTGTGTTTCCATTTGATTGGACTGCAAAGGTACAGCTATTTTTTAAGATTACAAGTATTGACGAAGAAAAAAGAAAAAATTAATCCTGAATCACTTTTAAAAGTTCTGAAATAGTCTTCCCAAATATTGGATGAATGTAATTTGGAGCAATTTCTGCCAATGGTTTCAAAGCAAATATTCTTTCCTGCACGAGTGGGTGGGGAATTTTCAAATAGTTTGGAATGTCAATAACTTCTTGTCCATAAAAAATAATATCAATGTCAATTAATCTGGCTCCCCATTTTTCCAATCTCACTCTGCCCAATTGTTCTTCGATGGCTTGGGTTCGCTCCAAAACTTCGGTGGGTATTAAATTGGTACTGATACCAATGGCAATATTCAAAAAATCGGGTTGATCTGTTTTTCCCCAAGGTTTTGTTTGATAATGCTCTGATTGTGAAATAATTACCCCAACTTTTTCGTCTATCAATTTGATGGCGTTTATTAAGATTTCTGCCCTGTTGCCCAAATTTGACCCTAAAAGTAAATAAACTGTTTGGAATTTTGCTGTCTGCATAGTATTTTTAGTAACAATAATAAACAACAAATATACCTTAAAAGATAACACCACAGATGATGAAAAATATTTCAAATGGCTCGTTGCTAATTTCTGAACCGTTTTTAGGAGACCCCAATTTCGAGCGTAGTGTTGTGCTGATTTGCGAACACGAAACTACGAATGGTTCGTTCGGACTGATTCTCAATAAGACTTCTAATCTTCAATTAGCAGATGTATTAGAAGAAAATATCTATCCCGATGTCCCGCTTTTTGTAGGCGGTCCCGTGCAGCATAATACTTTGCATTATTTACACCGCCGCCCCGATGTTATTGATGGAGGTGTTGAAGTGATGAAGGGTGTTGTGTGGGGAGGTAACTTTCAACAGGTTAAGGAGTTGCTGAATAATGGCGTACTTTCTCCAAAAGATATTCGTTGCTTTATTGGCTATTCGGGATGGAGTATTAACCAATTGGAAAAGGAAATGAAGAAAGATTCTTGGATTGTTTCCAAGGCTACCGAAGACTTAGTTTTCGACACGCCCACGGAAAATTTCTGGCGAAATATTTTGAAAAATATGGGCGGTGAATTTAAGGTTATTGCCAATTATCCTATCGACCCAAGATTGAATTAATTTATGGAAAATCATACCATTATTTATACAAAACCAACTGACCATTTGCTTCTTCTTTTGGGTGGACTGGGGGCGTGTTTATACATGATTTTCTTTTTAATTCAAACGGAATATCTATTGGGTTTTTTATTTTTAGGATTATGTATATTTTTAATTTACAAATACTTACAAAGTTCTAAACCGCACCCCAAATTAATTTTGAGCAAAGATGGCATCCAAATAGTGGGGCAACCTTTTGTGTCTTGGGCAATGGTGCATGGCTTGCAAATTCGACCCGATATTAAGGGAAATGAATATCGTGAAACGTTCGTTTTTACGAATAATGGCAGAATACAAGAATTTCCAATCGCTAAGCTAAATATCACGTCTTGGCAATTGGAAAATCTTTTAGAAGAATATCAAAATCAATTTAGAGATAATGAACAATTAATAGAGAATAATGAATGATTCCCAGAACAATAAACTATTCATTATTTGCTGTTAATTATCAACTACCTCAAATTTCCATCGGCACATCCATCAGCAAAATCTCGGCATCGGCTGAATTGGCGGTAATACTTATTTGTTCAACGTCCCAAATTCCGAAGCCGTCTCGGGCGTGAATTTCTTGCCCATTTATCGTAAAATCTCCTTTCACAACCATCGCAAAAACGCCATTTCCTGATTGTTTGATGGCATATTCCGTATAAAAGTCTTTTTCAAAATTCCCCATCAAAAACCACGCATTTTGATGAATCCAAACACCTTCATCGTCAGGATTTGGTGATAGAATTTGTTGTAATTTGTTGCGTCTATCAGCAACATTTAATGTCATTTGGTCGTAACGGGGCGTAACGTTTCGCTTGTTGGGGAATAACCAAATCTGGAATAAATTGACAGATTTGTCTTTATTGGCGTTGTATTCACTGTGTGTAACTCCCGTTCCCGCACTCATTACTTGAATATCGCCATTTTTGATAACTTCGGCGTTGCCCATGCTGTCTTTGTGGGCGAGGTCGCCTTCTAATGGAATCGTGATGATTTCCATATTATCGTGTGGGTGCGTACCGAAGCCCATTCCGCCCGCTACGATGTCGTCATTCAAAACCCTGATTACACCAAAGTGCATTCTTTCGGGGTTGCGATAACCCGCAAAACTAAATGTGTGGTGAGCATTGAGCCAGCCATGATTGGCGTGTCCACGACTATTGGCTGGATAAAAAACGGTATTATTCATCGTTTTAAAGTTCATTGTTGAAATCAAATAACACGATAAATTACAGATTCGTTCGATGATTTACTTACTAATCCGCACCTCAAACATCTCTCCTTGTTCGTTGGAAATCATCATGGTTTCATCAGTCAGAAACGTAATTCCCTCAGTTTGCTTTTGAGCAAATTTGACACAAAGCATTGGCTTTTTGAAGCTAATTCCTTGATTATCAATATAAAATAAAAATACCTTACCATAAGTTAGCAAGGCAAATGTTTTATTATTGGGACTAATGGCGGCTCCCGTTACCATTGTTTTGATAAAGATTTTGTCTTTGGGAATGAGTCCGTACTCGCCAGCACGTGAGGGCATTGCGTAGAGTTTTACTGATTTATCTCCACGGTTTTTGGAGAATAAATACAGACTATCACCCAAGGCAAAGAAGGCTTCACAATCAAAGTTTTGGTCTTTTTTGTTGGGAGGAAATGCTTTTTGGTCGGTATAATGAAATTTGATTTTTTCGAGTTTATCAGGTTGATTTTCGGGGAATTTATAAATCATTAAATCTTTGCGAGTGTTTTCATTATTGCCAAAATCACCGATGAAAAGATTGCCTTTTTCATCACGAGAGATGTCTTCCCAATCTTGATTTTTGCTGTTTGGGATGGGTAGGGTATGTAGTAATTTTCCTTTTTTGTCAATCTCATAAATTTCAGTTTTCCCACCTCCATCATTGAGCGTCCAAAGGGTGGAATCTTTGGTAGAACGCACCAAACCCGAACCTTCATTGACGACCAAGGGTATTTTTATAGGTTTGGAAACCTGATAAAAATGCCCCCCTGGGCTAAATTTGCTATTTTTTACCTCCGATGAACAATTGCACAATGAGGTTTTAACGTAAAAAAGCCAGTATAATATTTTAGAGGGAAACATAGTTTTTGGGCAGTCGGTTGTCAGCAATCAGCTTTCGGCTTTTTGCCATTTTTTAGATTTGGTATGTCTTTACTCTTACAGATAACAATTAAGTACAAAAAATGCCCCAAATCAACTATTTAGGGCATTTTTATATTTAATATTTACCCATACTTAAAATGCTTACTACCGAGAGCCGAACGCTGAAAGCCATCAAAGACTCAATAATTCCTTAAATCGTATAGCTTGGCGGCGTGAGATTTCTATCTTATCGCCACTTTCACGCAATGTTACCTGTAAACCGCCCGAAAACCACGGCTCAATTTTTTGAATATATTTCAAATTAATAATGTGCTTACGGTTGGCACGAAAGAAGGTTTTGGGGTCTAATCTGTCCTCCAAAGCATTCAAGGATTTCAATACCAGAGGCTTTTGGTCGTCGAAATATAGGCGTACATAATTGCCCATAGATTCAAACAGACGCACACTTCCCAAGCGTACAAACCAACATTTTTCACCGTCTTTTACAAAAACTTGGTCATTTTCGCCCAAAACGGTTGTGTTATCTTTTGAGGTTTCGGTCAGTTGTTTTTGACGGTCAAATTCCTCCTCCACTTTCTGGACGGCTTCTGAAAGTCGGTGTAATTCAATGGGTTTCAACAAATAATCGAGAGCATTAAATTCAAAGGCTTTGATAGCGTATTCGTCATAGGCAGTCGTGAAGATGACTTCGGGAACGTATCCTTCGAGGTCGGTCAGGAGGTCAAAGCCTGTTTTGCCAGGCATCTGAATATCCAGAAACAGCAGGTCGGGATGGAGTTCATCAATCAATTTTGTGGCTTCATCAGCATTGGCGGCTTCACCCACGATATTGATTTTAGGGAAATTTTCGAGCAAGCGTTTCAATTCGTTTCTTGCCAAACGTTCGTCATCTACGATTAGAGCTTTCATGGTTTTTGTTTATTGGTAATTTTCGTTGTTGGTTTGATATATTCTAAGCCACTGCAAAACCTGTATAAAAACGCTTTGCTGGGGCATGAAAAGCCAAAACTATGTCTTGCCTCGGGATTCCTGATTCTGCAAACACATCCGCAAAACCTTCATCTGTTCCATCATATTCAATATAAACTTTTTCGTTTTTGATACGGACGTGCAAAATACAACCGTAACTCCGACTATCATGCTTCCACGCATCGTGGTAAATGAGATAATTCAATTTATTGGGGTCTTCTACCAAATAAATTTCTTCTTCCAAATTAGACTGCATTGTAATAATGTAATCATCTAAAATATTCTTAATAATTTCCCGATATTGAGCTATCTTTTCCATGCGTGAATGATTGGATTTTGAACATCAAATATAATCAGTTTAACGTTGTGTCGGTCTAAAAATGTTTGTACTATTGGTTCTCGTATCAAATCATCATAAGCATCTTTCGGCATCGCTAAAAATGGAATACGATTGGGTTCTTGTTCTTCCAGCAAAAGAGCATAAAAATCATACTGACCCACAGAATGATGAAGTTCGTTGATATTCGAGGAAGTAATAAAGCTTTTTATCTCGACTAATATCTTTTCTGTATTCTTCTCAGCAATGATAAACTTTTCAGCCGCAAAATCAGCGGCAACTTTTCTTCGCCCCACTCCAACCGATAGAAAATAAGGGTCATGGGTGACTAACCAGCCTTCCTGTTCTAATGCCTCTTTTACTAAATCGTGATAAATGTCTTTTGCCATTTGTGAAGTTATTGCTGTTTCTGATTGCTACTTTTTTTATGTTTCTACACCCCAGCCCTTACCAAATTACTTATCTTCGCCAAAGGGTTCACCTTTTCAGAATCAACTGGCGGAATGGGAATAATAATCTCAGCCGCCACAACATCTTTAGAAGATTGGTAAATCTTGAATTTAGATTCTGGTCCAAACAGTAAATCTAAACGATGTGCGGTGTTTTGTAGTCCAAAACCTTCTGATTCAGTCTTTTCCAATATGCCCGTGTTGCTAATGGTTATTACCAAATTAGTATTCATAACCTTCGCCTCAATACTCACAAAGCCACCTTTCACGGGTTTTGAAACTCCATGTTTGATAGCGTTTTCCACCAAAGTCTGCAACAACATCGGCGGCACTTGGACGGTCATTGTTTCGGGATAAATATTTTTTCGTATCTGTAAACGTTCTTCATAACGGATTTTTTCTAAGGCTAAATAATCATCTACCGTCCGCATTTCTTCCGAAAGTGAAACCGTTCTTCTTCTATCTGCCAAAAGCGAACTCCTCAAAATATTCGATAATTGCGTTACGGCTTTTTGGGCTTTGTCGGGTTCTTCCAAAATCAAGGCACGGATAGAATTGAGGGCATTAAACATAAAATGCGGGTTCATTTGAGCCCTCAAAACCTTTGATTCTGTCTCTTTGACCGAAGATTCCAAACGAATTTTATCAACTTCAACCTCCGATTTTCTTTCAAAATAATGGGAAGCGTAGTAAAAAAGCGTCCAAATCATCAAGGGTTTTGCCCAACTGAGGATGAATTGTAAAATAAAGAAAAACGACCAAAGATTAGCCTCTTCATAATCACGTAGTAAGTAAGCATCCAGAGGAATATTGACTAAAGCCATAAAAATAGACATTCCACCTACTGACAAGATGATACGGGGAACCACTTTATCAATTCCAATTTCTACCCAGCCATACTTTTTAATAATTTTCCTAAAGTTGTGAGTGAGAAAAATTACAATTACAATATTCAAATCTGCTGCTACAAACCAATCAAGCGACCAACCATAATTATTAGTATATATTAAGGTTTCGTTGGTCAACCAAGCCGACCAGCCAAAGATTTGCAATATCCAATATAGTTTCGTTCTGGACAAGATTTATTTGTTGAATTGTTGAGTTATTGAATTGTTGGATTTATTCATACAAATAGATTATTAACAACAATTTAGGCTTAATCTGTTGGAAAAGGAGGATGAAATTCTTGAACGGAAAGTTGTGTGGATGAACGGAAAGAAATGGTTATCAGTTATTTGTTATTGGTTTTAGGCTGCGGTAAATAGAGTAGTCTTTAATTTGTACCAATTTCTAATAACCAGTAACTAATAACTGTCCAAATGACTAATATCACAGGCTATTTCAACTGTGAATTTTTTGGTGTCGTAATCATAAATCAATTTATAAAGACAAAGATTAGCATGGTTGAAGGTATCCATCTCGGAGAGAGGGCGTTCGAGCAGAAGGGTGAGCAGAATACGGATGGCTCGCCCGTGCATGGCAACCAAGACGTTTTTTTCTTCGAGACGGCTCAGTAATAAATCAACAACGGGTTTTTGGCGAAAAATCACCTCTTCGGGGCTTTCTCCGCCTTCGGAAGGCATATCGGTTTTGCCCGCTACCCAACTGCCAATCAGGATTTTATAATATTCATTATCACGATTATTCGGAATTCTCCCTTCACGAACGCCCCAACTGATTTCGTTCAAACCTTGGTGTTGTTCCCAAGGAATATTCTTTGCAATAAATTTTTTTACGGATTGATGCGTTCTTTTCAAAACAGAAGTATAAACTTTGTCGAAAGGAATGTGTTGATATTTTTGGAAGAAAGCCTCCGCTTGTGCTTGTCCCAACTCATTGAGGTCAGAGTCCACACCACTTCCCTGCACAACCCCTTGACGGTTGAAATCAGTTTCTCCATGACGAATTAAATAAATGGTCTTAGTATGCTGGTCTGACTGTGGCTTTTGAAACATTGGGTGGAATCTTTTTTTAATTTTCACGCAAAAGTACAGGTTTTCAGTTAGACGTTTGTAATTTTTGAAAACAATTGATTAAAAGGTAAGAAAATGCTCAACACAACAATCTCTCTTGAATTTCTCAATAAAATGAGCGAAACCAACATGGTCGGACACCTCGGTATTGAATTTACCGAAATCGCACCCGATTATATCTGTGCCAAAATGCCCGTGGATGCTCGCACGAAGCAACCGATGGGATTGCTGCACGGTGGGGCATCGGTGGTGCTGGCGGAATCTTTGGGTAGTATTGCCTCATGGTTATCGCTGGAAGACCCCAACAAGCAGGCAGCCGTGGGTGTGGAAATCAATGCAAATCACTTGAAATCAGCCCGTGAAGGCTATGTTTACGCCAAATGCACCGCTTTGAAAGTTGGCAGAACCATGCACGTTTGGGACATTAAAATCACCAATGAAACAGGGGATTTGGTGTGTGTGTGTCGCTTGACTACGGCGGTGATTGAGAAGCGTTAAGAATACTTCATTTTTCGTTATCTTTGCTTTATGAAAAATTTACCAATCGGCATACAGACTCTGCCCAAACTTCGAGAAAATAATTGTGTTTATGTTGATAAAACCGAGATTATTCATCTTTTAGTTACAACGGGTTCATACTACTTTCTGTCTCGTCCAAGGCGTTTCGGAAAGTCGCTTTTGGTATCTACTTTGAAAGAACTATATCAAGGAAATAAAGCCGTTTTTGAAGGGCTTTGGATAGAAAATAACTGGGATTGGTCGAAAAATAATCCTGTTCTGCACTTTGCTTTTGATATTTATGAATATGATGCCATTGGTTTAGAAAATCTGTTAAGGCTTACTTTACAACAAAAAGCGGATGATTTTGGAGTAACACTCACTCGAACGGGCATCAAAGGAATGTTTGCTGAATTAATCCAGAATGTATCGAAAAAACACGGAAAAGTCGCTTTACTGATTGATGAATATGACAAACCCGTGATTGATTACATGGAGTTCAGCAAGATGGAGAAAGCCAAAGAAAATCGGGATATTCTTCGTGAATTTTATGGAGCAGTAAAGAGTTCAGATGAATTTTTGGAATTTGTTTTCATTACTGGGATTTCAAAATTTGCTAAAATGACCCTATTTTCGCATTTGAATAATCTTAAAGACATTACCATTTCGTCCAAATATCCAACCATAACTGGATATACGCAGGCGGAGGTTGAAGAATATTTTGACGATTATTTAGTCGAAATCGAAGCACATCAGCAAATGTCAAGAGCCGAGTTGATGAAAGAAATGAAGATTTGGTATAATGGATATTCTTGGGATGGGATAAGTAGTGTTTATAATCCATTTGGTACGTTAAATTTCTTGGAAGAAAAGCAATTTCGGAACTTTTGGTTTGCCACAGGAACTCCCCGTTTTTTGATTGAGCAAATGCGGGAAAAAGAAATGTATAATGTTGAAAATGTGGAAGTTAGTAATATCTTATTAGAAAGATATGATTTAGAGAATATTGATTTAGTTCCACTACTTTTTCAAACGGGTTACTTAACCATTAAAGAGTTAGATATTAGAACGGGAGATATGATTTTGGATTATCCCAACAAAGAAGTCCGTGAGAGTATGTACGAATTTTTGATTGGTGATTTATCTCGTAATCAAATGCGGATGAACAGCGGGCGGACGATGCAAGATATTCACAAAGCCTTGTTAGTCAAAGATTTAGAGCAAGTTCGAGAGATTATTAATTCGATTTTAGCAGATTTGCCGTTTGAGACTTTCCAAAAACAATCAGAAGGACTTTATCATGGTTTAGTACACCTGATTTTCAGTTACTTAGGCGTATTTGTGAGTAGCGAAGTTCACTCTTCTCGTGGAAAAGCTGATGCCATCGTAGAAACGCCGACTGATGTATTTATTTTTGAATTCAAATTCAATAAAACTGCCCAAGAAGCCATCGCCCAAATCAACAAGAAAAATTACGCAGCCCGATACAAAACCTCTCATAAATCCATTACAGGCATTGGCGTAAATTTTGATGGAAATACCAAAATAATTGATGATTGGGTGGAGGTGGAATTATAGAAATAATAACATAAAAATCCCAAAAAAGCGTTGAGAAATTATCAATGCTTTTTTTATACCTTAATTTTACTAAAAAAGGACAAAAAATAAATTATGAATTCATTACAATTCTGGAAAAACTTCCAAAAACCAACTCGTAACCTTTATTTATTTTCATTAATAGTCTTTTCTATCTCGCTAATAATCTTCGGGTTAGCCTATTTTAAAGGTTTGGAAAACGTCATTCATTGGGACGTTCTCAGTGAATTGAACGACCTTCCCATCGTCCTCGACCAGTTCAAAATCTCTGCCAATGAAACCCTCACGATTCCTGCAAAAGCCATCACTGTTACGGAACAATTTGTGGCTTCTCCGATGGCGATAAATATGATTGGGAATTATGTTTTCTTGGGGCTTTTCATGGTCGGATTTCTACTAATTCTTTCGGCTTTATCTGCTCTTCGTCGCTTTTGGTATTTGGTTTTTATGGGGTCAGTAATTTTACTGATTGTTACCTTCAATGTTGGATTAATTTTCAATCTTGCCAATAATTATCTCAACCTAATTCTCATCGTTTTGTACGCTGGAACAAGCTATTTTTTCCACGCTTTTCGCCCCGATATTGACATGCTCAAACGCTTCGGAATCTTCTTTTTAATAAGTATTTTATTGGGATTTGTCATCGCTAAATTTTCATCCGTAGAACATCCTTTTCTACTCCTTGCCAGTTACAGAACATCGGGGGCAATGCTGTTGAGTATTGGTTTTGTTTTCCTGATTTCTTATGAAATCATCAACGGATTTTTAATCATTTCAACATCTTCAAAAAGTTCTAATTCGTTATTTAATTTACTGATAATCAGCTTAATATATCTCTCAAATGTTCTATTAATATTTCTTTATAACAACAAAGTGATTGACTGGAACATGATTTATCTGAGTCCGTTTTTATTACTGATTATTTCTACAATTTTAGGGATTTGGGGCTTTCGACAGAGAGAAGATTTAAGCCGTGAAATCATGGATTTTGAAGAATCGGGGGCGTTTATATACGTGGGTTTGGGCATCATTACACTCGCCACTTGTGGACTTGCCTTCGCCACCGCCAACGATCCTATGATTGAGGTGATGGAAGATGCCGTAACGTACTCGCATTTAGCGATGGGCGTAACATTTTTGGCATACATACTTCTCAATTTTAGCTATTTGTTTCGCCAAGGTTTGGAGGTTTATAAAGTGGTTTTTAAGCCCCACAGATTTCAGCTTTGGTTTTTCAGAATCTTAGCTCTCATCATTATTGGAGGCTTATTATTACCCAAAAATTTCTTTCCGATTGACCAGTTTTCAACGGCATCTTACAACGCTTTGGGGGATTATTACACCGTTGAAAAAGATTATAAATTTGCCGAAATTCAGTATAAATTAGGAATAAATTACGAACCCCGAAATCACAAAACTAATTACGCTCTCGCATCGCTCGCCCTGCTGCAAGGCGACAACGAAACGGCAGGGGTTTATTTCAGAAAAGCCTTAGCCAAAAACCCTTCTGAATTTGCGTATGAGGCTTTGGGACGTTCCATTTATGATAATGACAAATTCTTTGAAACCATTTTTGTCTTGAAAGAAGGCTTGCAAAAATTTCCAAAATCGGGTGAATTGCAGAATAATTTGGCGTATCTCTACAACAAATCTAAACTGATGGATTCGACGGTAATCTATTACGAATTAGCCACAAAAAATGCTCATAAATCGGAAGTACCAACCAGTAATTTGATGGCGTTTTGGGCAACCAATGCAAAAGAAAAAGCAGCAGAAGAAATTTTGAATAATGCCAAAGATTTGAAGTATAATTCCTACCAAGCGAATGTATTAGCATTGAAGAATAAAATCGCAAGTGCTGCTCCCTCCCATCAAGGGGAGGGCTGGGGTGGGGTCTTTTCACCCGATTCTACTTTAAATGCTTCTGATTTCGCTTGGGTTTACAATCAATCTTTTTACCAGAAATCAGCAGGTAATCAATTGCCTCTCAGACGGTTATCTGAATTGGAAGATAACGAATCACTTTCGGAAGATTTACTTTTTGCTAATGTTATCCAAGACTATTACAAAGGCGATAAACTTCTGGCATTTCAGAATTTGCAACTTTGGGCAATGGGCGATTCTACGGATAAAAAAGGAAAATATTACGGAATGTTATTGAATACCTTTCTGAAAAAAGAAACCCTCAGAACGAGTGATAATATTGCCAATTTCTCGACCATTGCCGAAGCCCAAAAAGCCCTCAAACAAAATCCATTAAACGAAGCAGTAGTGGAAAAAGCCGTTCAATTATATAATCAAAACAAAGCCCCGCAAAAGGCTTACGAAACCCTTTTACGAGCGATTTCATGGCGGAAAGATTCCCCAAAATTGTACCTATTATACATCACCCAAGCCCAAAACATAGGCATGAAAGACTACGCTGCCGATGGTTTGGAGGTATTGCGGAAACTTTCCCCAACCGATTATCAGCGTTTTTTACCGACCTATCAAGCCAAACAACAATCCATAGAAAAGGCAGGGGCTGGCTTTCAGTAAATCAGTAAGTTTGTTTTGTAATAAACTGAAATATTATGGCAGATCAACTCACTTTTTCAAAAGATTTTTGGAGTTCAACTTATGAAGTTAAGGACGGCTCGCAAGTATTGGTTAGAACAGAGAAAAACTCCATTTGGTCGTATGATTCTGACGTAAAAATTGGTGATAAAAATTATTTTTTTGATGTAAAAGGTATATTTTCTGATTCGATTGAAGTCTTTGAGAAACCAGCTCACAACCTTATCGCTACCGTTGATATGAGCAATTGGCGTAACAAAGCAACAATTCAATTAGATGAAAAAGTCCCGTTTATTTTTGAGAAAACGGATTTTTTTTCAAGTGAATGGAAAATTTTTAAAGAAAACGAAGTGCTTTTTCATTTCAAAAAAGATTGGTTTGCAAACGAAGGAACTGTGGATGTTTTTGACAATGATACAACACTTTTAGCAATTGGTATTTTTCTAATTTCATTATTTAGACAAAAAGCGGCAGCAGCAGCGGCTTAATCTCTTTCTATTATGCAAACTTCCCAAAATAGAGCCTTACAAATAATTTTGACCACTGTTGGTATGATCGCCTTACTGTCAAGATATTTCTTCAAATTTCAAGATATACAATTATCTGAAAATCAACATAGTATCATTAGATTTATTGCCTTTGGGTGTTTGGCAGGAGCGAATTATTTGAATTATAAAAAAACAATAAGCGAAGGGAAAACCAATTCAAAATTTCTTTTGGGATTATCCGTTTTTTTGGGATTAGCAGCCTTAGTTGCACTTTCAAGAATATTTTTCTAAAACCGATTTACTATTTATAAGTAAAACCGAATACAAAAATTTCAACATGGAAATTATCAGAACTACCAATATTTCAAGACGTTACGTGATGGGTGAAGAGGTTATTCAAGCCCTCAAAGACGTAACTATTTCGGTCAATCGGGGCGAATATGTGGCTTTTATGGGTCCTTCGGGTTCGGGCAAATCTACACTGATGAACATTGTGGGTTGTTTGGATACGCCTACTTCTGGACGCTATATTCTTAATAATCAAGATGTTAGCGAGATGACTGAAAACGAACTCGCCACCGTCCGCAATAAGGAAATTGGGTTCGTTTTCCAAACTTTTAACCTTTTGCCCCGTCAATCTTCGCTCGAAAATGTGGCATTACCTTTGATTTATGCGGGTTATAATAAAGCTGACAGAATCGAAAAAGCGATGCTTGCTCTCAAAGGCGTAGGTTTAGAAAACCGTGCTGGACACAAACCCAACGAACTTTCGGGAGGGCAACGTCAGCGGGTAGCCATTGCCCGTGCTTTGGTGAACGACCCTTCAATCCTCTTGGCGGATGAACCCACAGGAAATTTGGACACCAAGACTTCCTACGAAATCATGGATTTATTCGACCAACTATATTCAAAAGGCAACACCATCGTAATGGTTACCCACGAAGACGACATCGCCCAATACGCCCACCGAATAGTACGTCTGCGTGATGGTTTGGTGGAAACAGACAAGATTAATAATAACGTCAAGAAAGCGAAGGAATTGATGTTGGGGATGAAGGAGCAGGATTAATCTTAAAGATTTAACAGCATGGGAATTTGGGATAGTTTTAACATTCCGCATAACAGAAAAATGTGGCAGTCATTAGCAGAAAGAATTGAAGGGAAATTTATTGAAGGAAATTCTTGGAAGAATGAAAAGGTAATCCTAAACTACAAAAATAGAATTATTACTTTGAGTTCTGAATTGAAAACCTTTGGTAGTAGAAATACATACTTTGAAAGTCAAGTAGAGTGCCTTTTCATTCATAAAAATAAATTTACGCTTAAAATTTTTCTTGAAAATGCTTTTACACACGCAGGTAAAATTTTGTGAATCCATGATATTGAGTTGAATGACTCAATATTTGATAATGAATTTTATGTAAAGTCGAGCCACAAGGAAAAGGCTATTTGTTTACTCAATTCTGACGAATTACAAAAAATCTATTTCTCCGCTACGAAGAATTTAGATTTGATGGTAAGTATTGAAATTAAGGGTGATAATTTTTTTACACATTCGAGTTCATATCCTCCAAATGCCTGGTTTGTTGTAATCAAAGCTGATACAATAATAAATGATATTGAAAGATTAGTTAGTTGGTTTAACCTCTGCAAAATCACTCTCGACCGACTAATCGAAATTGGCGAAGCCGAAGATATTACTCCTGAAATTCAATGAGTTATAAAAAATCACTAAATTTGATGATGAATTAGACATCATTACAAACCGACCAAACACGATGGGCTTAAAAGAATTTGTATTAGATCGAGAGAGACGGATGGCACGCAAAGAGGCACGTGCAGAAGGGCTTGCAGAAGGTAGAGAAGAAGGCATTGAATTAGGAATGTCGTTGAAAGAAAAAGAAGACAAAACTAATTTTACTAAAAACTTATTACAACAAACCGATTTTTCGGACGAGAAGATTGCCGATTTAGTAGGTGTAGAGATAGGTTTTGTGAAAGAAATCAAAGCATCTTTGTGAGAAATGATACCTAAAAATAAATCATTTCCCCAAATTAATAGAATAGGGCAAAGAAATTTGAAAAACGGTCTGATTATCAGTCGATTGCACTTCAATATTCCCTCCGTGAAGTTTTACAATTCTATTCACTAATGATAAACCTACGCCATAGCCTTTGATATTTGCGGTATTCTGACTGCGATAAAAAGGCTCAAAAATTAAGTCTATTTCGGGTTTATTCATTTTGCCTTGATTGGTGAATTGTACTTCAATAAAATCTTTCATAAAATGTAAACTCACTTTTACAGAGTGATTTTCGGAGAATTTACAGCCATTTTCCATCAAATTCACAAAAGCAGTTTTCAATAATTGAGCATTACCTTTTACCACCAACTGCGAATCCTCTTCCAATTCATCCGCAAAATCTACTTGTACTTGATAAGTATTTTCGGCTTGGAGAAGTAAATCCCCCGCTTCCCAAATGGTTTCGTCAAGTCGTACTTCATCATACATCAATTTATGGTTCAAGTCGCTGACTTTTGCTAATTCTAAAAGCGTATTTGAAAGCTGTCCCATTTCTCGAATATCTTGTCTAACTGACTGTAAAGTAGCTAAATATTCTTCAGGCGAACGATTTTTCAACAGAGCAACATCAATCTGTGAGCCAATCTTCATCAACGGATTTTTCATCTCGTGCGAGACATTGGAAACGAACAGATTTTGTAACTTAAAAACCTCGCCAAGTCGTTCCAGAAGTTCATTAAAAGTAGCGGTCAATTGCCCGATTTCATCTTTTGGGTTTTGGATGGAGAGCCGTTGATTAACGTTTTGGGGATAGATGGTTTTTACTTGTTTGATAACTTCGGAAATCGGGGCTAAGGCACGTACCGCAAAGTAATATCCGACAAAAGTTACCAAAAGAAGAATGCTAAAAAACAGTCCAATCATGGTATTTAGCAGGTTTTTTAAGTCTTTTTCTCCTGACAAATCCACCGCACCCGCCACCGTAACGACTCGATTGAAACGGTCGATATATAACTTTCCAACTATCTTAAAATCACCTTGACTGAAACGAGCATAACGTTGTTTCTGAACTTGATTGAGCATTTCGGGCGATACCCTAAATCTAATCGTATCATTAGTAGAAAATACTTTGATATTTTTATAATCATAAATAATCAGATTTTCACGAGGGAGAACATCATTATTTGCTTTCTGGATTTTCTTTAATAATTTGGCATTCACCTCTTTTACCGAAACCAATAATTCAGCCGAGGTCGAGGCTTTTTGGGTGAGGCGTTTATAAAATTCTTCCTCCACATAATTATACCGAAGCCAATAAATGACCACAAAGATTGCCAACACAATCACCGATACCAAAAGGGTAAACTGTAAAGTAAGTTTTGCTCTGATTTGCATAAGTTCAATTTGATAATTTGAAAATGTGCTAATTTGAAAATGAAACCGAAAATAACACTATTATCAAATTTCCAAGTTCATTCATTTTCAAATTAGTTCTCTTCCACTTTCAAAACATACCCCACGCCATATTGCGTATGAATTAGTTTTGCATCATAATTTTTATCAACTTTCTTGCGTAACATCGTCATAAAAACTTCGATGACATTCGTTCCCATATCAATACGACTATCCCAAACTTTTGCAGCAATATCGGCTTTTGAAATTACTTTTCCTTGATTTCTGAGTAAGTATTCCAACAAAGCAAACTCACGGGCGGTAAGGTCAATTCTCTGCCCATTTCTAAATACAGAATGAGCATCAAAATTCATTTCTAAATCACTGTATGACAACGTATTAGCCAAAACTGGCAGAGGCGTTTGGGTTCTTTTTGCCAATACTTTCACCCTTGCCAAGAACTCCAAAAAATCAAAAGGTTTCACTAAATAATCATCTGCTCCAGCATCAAAACCCATCAATTTTTCATCAATACTTCCCAAAGCCGTAAGCATCAAAATGGGCGTTGTGATACCTTCTTTGCGGAGTTCACGACAAAGTTCCCAGCCATTCATGCCTGGCATAATTACGTCCGTAACGATGATTTGATATTGATTCTTTTGAGCAAGATGTTTCCCCACCATACCGTCGTAGGCAATGTCCACCTCAAAACCGTTTTCTTCCAAACCTTGACGGAGTGAATGGAGTGTTTTTGGTTCGTCTTCTATTAATAGTATTTTCATAATTTCGATATTCGATAATCGTTTTTCGATGTTCGGAAAATTATCAAATTCCCAGCAACAAACATCGAAAAACGAACATCGATTTAAAGCAAAGATAAAATAAAAAACTCCGTGAGAAGTAATTTCTTCTTACGGAGTTCTAAACTTTTTAACTATCTAACTTTCAAACTCTTTAACTCATTTACAGATTCTCCGCAACTTTGGATTTATCCATGGTTGCCATCGTTCCGAATACGTAATCCCACAATGGAGACGATACGCCAAAAACGGCATTTCCGTGCTTGTAATGATGTACAGCATGATTCACCCACAATTTTTTCATAAAATTCTTGGGTGGGTCATACGCATGAACGGCATAATGCACGAGCAAGTAAGCTGCATATCCCCAGATAAATCCTGGAAAAAACGCATAAGCCGATTCACCCATTAACACAAAAAAAATAGAGAAAAGCGTAATAGCTGCAACCGCCGCAATGATGGGAGGCATCGCCAAACGAGTTTTGTCTTTTGGATATTCATGATGAACCCCATGAGCAACGTATTGAAACTTTGCCCGTGCTTCAGTAGTAGGTTCGATGTGGTAAACACTGCGGTGTACCCAATATTCAACGAAAGTAAAAATAATTGTTCCCGTTAAGAATAAACCACCAATTTTCCAGCTTTGAAGATTGGTGTGCGTAAAAGCATAATATCCCAAAACAGCACCAGTCACAAAAAAAATGCTCACGGGAATGGCGATGTGCGTATGTGAAAGACGTTCTAAAATTGGGTTATCAAATAATTGTTTTGACCCTTTGTGTTTGGGTCTTGGATTTGCGGGTGTTGTTGATTCCATTTTTATATATTCGGCAAATAGGATTAATTCTATATAATTAACTATAAAACGGCTATTTTGTTGTATTATACTTACAAAGTTACAAAATTTTTTAACTAAAAGTTTTGTTGATTTGTAAAATTTATTTTGAACGGTTTTTTTATTAAGATTATCAGCTTTTAGGTGTTTTCGCTCGGATGATTAATCGTAACGATTGGTCATAAGTAACATAATTCCAGAGCCAGTTGATGAAAATTAAGAGTCGATTCTTTACACCTACAATCGCAATCAAGTGTACGAACATCCACGTGAGCCAAGCAAAAAACCCTTGAAACTTCCAGAACGGTAAATCGACAACTGCTAAATTTCTGCCCACCGTTGCCATTGAGCCTAAATCTTTATAGACAAACTCTTGCGGTGTGTTTCCTCTTAAAAAACTCTTAAGATTTTTGGCTAACAATTTACCTTGCTGAATGGCAGGTTGTGCCACTTGAGGGTGTCCATTAGGAAATTTTTCTTCTATCATAAAAGCAACATCACCCAAGGCAAAAATGTTTTCGTAGCTATCCACTTGATTAAAACGGTTCACTTTCATACGTCCGCCACGAACTAAAACTGTGGGACTAATTCCTTCTACGCCATTGGCTTTTACGCCAGCCGCCCATACTAAATTATTAGTTCGTATAGTTGTGCCATCATTCAAATACACATATTTTCCGTCAAAATCAGTTACTCGACAATTCAGACGCACATTTACCCCTAATTGTTCAAGATATTCCTTTGATTTTATTTGAGCATTTTCCGACATCGGCCCCAGTAACTCCCCACCCGACTCGATGATGTTGATTTGCATCAAGTCAAAGTCTAATTCGGGATAATCTTTGGGAAGAACGTGCTTTCTCATTTCAGCTAATGTTCCAGACACTTCCACGCCGGTTGGTCCTCCGCCCACCACCACCACGTTCATCAACCCAACTCTATCATCTTGATTATCAGAGACTAATGCCTTTTCAAAATTCTCCAAGAGTCTATTTCGTAAGCCCAAAGCCTCCCCTACCGACTTCATGGGCAAGGCTTTTTCTTCGATGTTTTTATTACCAAAAAAATTAGTATCTGCACCAATTGCCATTACTAAATAGTCGTAATTTAACTCCCCTAAATCTGTTATAATTGTGTTTGTTTCCGATATAATTTTTGTAACCTGGGCCACACGCACGTGTACGTTGACATCATTATGAAACGCCAAACGAAGGGGAAAAGAAATGGCAGAAGGCTCAAGCCCAGCGGTGGCGACTTGATAAAAAAGGGGTTGAAATTGATGATAATTATTTTTATCAATCAAAATGACCTGAAAATCCTCATCGCCCGCCAGGCGTTGGGCAAGTTGCAAGCCTCCAAAGCCCGCCCCAATGATGACTACTTTTTTCTGATTGGTCTGTGGGATATTTAATGGCATATTATTTCGATGTTAGTCTTACTTCTCCGCACAAATCTGCGAAGGGAATTTCCAACTTTTTGAAGTTACTTGTTCGTAATAACGTTCATACATGGGCAGGATAATTTCAATGTCGAACCTTTTTGCTTGTTCGTGGGCGTTGTGTTTAAATTCCGCTAATTTTTCATCATCACTCAACAGGGCAATTGTATTTTTTGCCATGTCTTCCACATCACCAATTTTAGAAACATAACCCGTTACTCCGTGAATATTTACTTCGGTAATTCCGCCCGCATCCGATGAAATCACGGGGACTTCGCACGCCATCGCTTCGAGGGCTGCGAGCCCAAAACTTTCTTTTTCGGAAGTCAAGAAAAATACATCCGCCAAAGACAAAACCTCTTCAATAACATCCAATTTACCCAAGAAACGAACGTCATTCTGCACGCCCAATTCACGGCAAAGCATTTCAATGGCGGTACGCTCTGGACCATCGCCCACCAAGAGTAACTTGCTGGTAATCTGTTGATTAACCAAATGAAAAACCTTTACGATGTCTTCAATTCGTTTTACTTTTCTGAAATTGGAAGTGTGCATCAACAGCTTTTCACCGTTGGGACAAATGGCAATTTTGAAATGGTCTTTCCGTAATTTTTTAAACCGTTCTAAATCAATAAAATTGGGAATTACCTCAATTTTATTCACAATTTCAAACTCCTCGTAAGTATCATTTTTCAAACTTTCCGATACCGCCGTTACACCGTCTGATTCATTGATGGAAAAAGTTACAACGGGTTCAAAAGATGGGTCTTTACCCACCAGCGTAATATCTGTACCGTGCAGAGTGGTAATAAATGGCACGTGGATTCCTTTGGATTTAAGGATTTGTTTTGCCAAAAATGCTGCCGAAGCGTGTGGAATTGCGTAATGTACGTGAAGTAAATCAAGACATTCGTTGCTGACAACATCCACAATTTTACTCGCTAATGCCGATTCGTAAGGTAAATATTGAAACAGCGGATATGACGAAATACTGACTTCGTGATAATAGATATTTTCATTGAAAAAATCCAGTCTCGAAGGCTGTGAATAGGTGATAAAATGCACCTGATGACCCACTTTGGCAAGTGCCTTGCCCAATTCGGTGGCAACTACTCCACTACCTCCGTAGGTAGGATAACATACAATTCCGATTTTCATTTAAGCAATTTTGAATGATAGAATGAGTGAATGATAGAATATTAGTTATCTGAATGTTCCTAAGACCCCAACCGAGCGTCGGTCGCCCCCAAAAACTAACCGAGCGTTGGTCACCCTTAGTACATAAAGAACACAGAAAAACTAAAAAAGTCTCATTGAACGAAGTATTTTCTTTTTTGGGGGATGAAAAAGAGATACTTTTGGGGTAATGAATCCTCCTCGCAAAATTACATATCTTCAATTCCTCTCGGGATTCATTCGGTTGATTCGCTGGCAAAACTTAGCGATTATTGTGTTCACACAATATTTTACCAGATTCTTTCTGATTCGAGACAATCCTTTAACTTTCAAATATTTATTAGAAATCATTTTAGACAAAAATATCTTTCTCATTTGCCTTTCTACGGTGCTTATTGCAGCATCGGGATATATTATTAATGATTACCATGACATCAAAATTGATTTAATCAATAAGCCTAATCGTGTAATTATTGGGCGATACGTCAAACGGCGTTGGGCTTTGTTAATGAATCAAGTTTTTAATGGTTCGGGGATTCTCTTGGGCTTGATGATAAGTCGAAAAGTGGCTCTGGTGAATCTGACAGCAGTTTTTTGTCTATGGATTTATGCCAATCATTTAAAAAAAATAGCGTTTTGGGGGAATCTAATGGTGGCAATTCTAACGGGATTCTCCTTGTTAATCTTAGCCGTTTATTACCCAGGACATCAACGTGAAGTTTGGATTTACGCCATTTTCTCTTTTTTTATCACCCTAATTCGAGAAATAATTAAGGATATGGAAGACGTAAAAGGTGATGAAAAACACGGTTGCCGAACCTTGCCAATCATCTGGGGAATTGCCCGCACGAAACTTTTGGTTTACGTGTTGATTGCTTCTTTCATTGCTACGCTTTTTATTTTAACAACACAATTACCCAATCAGCGAATTGCTTATATTTTCCTGATGATGATGCTCCCGACGGGCTTTTTTACTTATAAATTAGTCTATGCCGATAAGCCCAAAGACTTTGACTTTTTGAGCAATGTCTGTAAAGTTATCATGCTGATAGGGGTTTTAACGATGATGTTTGTGTAGAAACCAGACTTTACAATAACAGTTTGTTTGAAAAACTTTGTTAATTTGTGTCAAAAATCAAGAAAATGTCAAAATATATTAATCCATATACTGACTTTGGCTTTAAAAAACTCTTTGGAGAAGAAGCAAATAAAGATTTACTGATTGATTTTCTTAATCAATTATTACCTCCGCATCATCAAATTGCGGGCTTTTCATTCCGCAATGTAGAGAATTATGCAGATTTGTCGCATGAACGAAAAGCAATTTTTGATATTCACTGCGAATCAATCAAAGGTGAAAGATTTATCGTCGAGATGCAAAAAGCTAAAATTAATTTTTTTAAAGATAGGTCTTTATTTTACGCTACTTTTCCGATTAGAGAACAAGCTAAAAAGGGGGACTGGGATTTCAAATTAACCCCAATTTATCTAATAGCCATTTTAGATTTTCAGTATGATGAAAATGAAGAAAAGCAGAAGTTTTTGCGTTCTGTCAATTTAAAAGATCAAGACGGAGATATTTTTTATGACAAATTACACTTTAAATTTATTCAAATGCCTCTATTTACGAAGGAGGAAAATGAACTTGAAAGTCATTTTGATAAGTGGATATATTTCTTGAAAAAATTAGAGGGGTTTGATGAGATTCCATCTATTTTGAAAGAGCCAATATTTGAGAAAGCCTTTGCCGTTGCTGAAATAGCTAATATGACAACTGAACAATTTGAGCAATATCAAGAAAGTTTAATGACTTATATTGAAGTAAAAGAGGTAGTTAAAACTGCCAAAGATGATCTGAGAAAAGAATTTGCTAAAGAAATGAAAAATAATAATGAACCATTGGAAAAAATAATGAAGTACACTGGTTTGTCAAAAGATGAAATTGAAGACATATAAATATATTGTTTAACATTGCAATTTAGGATTCACAATCCAATATTAAACCTTGAAAAACCTCGCCATTTTCGCTTCTGGTTCTGGCTCAAATGCCGAACGAATTGTAGAATACTTCGCTGATTCTGAACATATTAACGTAAAATTATTCCTCTGCAACAATCCCGATGCGGGCGTTATTCAACGGGCTAAAAGACTCAATATTTCCCTTGTGATGTTCGACCGACCGATGTTTAAATCGGGCGAAGTTGTACAGATTTTACAGGAAAACCAAATTGACTTTGTGATTTTGGCGGGTTTTCTTTGGCTTGTTCCCAAAAACGTTGTGGAGGCTTTTCCGAACCGAATCATCAATATTCATCCAGCCCTGCTACCCAAGTTTGGTGGTAAAGGAATGTACGGGCATTTTGTGCATGAGGCAGTCGTGGAAAATAAGGAAACCGAATCAGGAATCACCATTCATTTTGTGAATGAACACTATGACGAGGGGGCAATCATCTTTCAGGCTTCATTTCCAGTTTTACCAAAAGATACTCCCAGGGACGTTGCTCGTAAGGGACAGATTTTGGAACATCAGCACTTTCCAGAGGTGATTGAGAGGGCAGTTTTGAGCAATAGGCAATAGGCAATAGGCAATAGGCAATAGGCAATAGGCAATAGGCAATAGGCAATAGAAAGCGGATTTTGGGAATTTTGAGTTCCGAAGATTCGCTTTTTATTTTACTTTTCATATTTCTCCGAAAATACTTTTTCACAGCATTTTACCCATTTTCCAAACGCATTTTCTTGAAAAATTATCTTTCTAAATCTAATAATGGATTTTAAGATACCTTTTTTCTTAAATTTCAATACTTTAATGAAAAACTCTTAAAAAAATAGAGTTCTCGGCTTTGAATTTTTATAAAAAATAATTAAATATTTATAAAATAAGTATTTTTACTTAAACAGGTTTTAAAATATAGATTTTTGAAATAAAAAGATGTAATATACTAAAAAAAGGATGTTAATGTAGAGAATATTATTTCCAAAATAGGAAAAATTGTTAAAAAAAGGGCTTATTTTGAGGTTCTAAGGCTGTTCTAATGTATTTGGTATTTATTTTTATTTTTGTAATATTTCGTAAAATATCATCAACAGGAAATATCAAAAACAAGAAAATGGAAAATATAGCTTCAAATTATCAATTTTTAACGCCTAATTTATTTACCACCATCAACGAAGAGGAAATCCTTGATTATTTGGTAGATAACAATCAATTTCCCAAACAATTCAACTCAACACAGGTAATTTCTTTCTTGCAGGGCGAAGACTTTCACCTCGTTCTTTTCATGGTATCGCCCGAAGGGAAACGTGGATTTGTGATGTATAAAGTATTCGATTTTTCGATGAATATGGAAGAAATGTATAGACTATCTTTTACTTTCAGTGAATTGATGAAAACCGTCGAGGACAATTATCCTTACCGTATGGCAAAATACAAAATCGACCAAATGATTGGAATGGCTTCTACTTTCAGAACACTATTTCATAAAAAGACTGTGGAAGAAGAGGTTTCGAGACGGTTTTAGAATGAAAAACCTTGCCATTGTTGGGTTAGTGGTAAAAATGTCATTGCGAGGTACGAAGCAATCTTTTGGATTAAGAAAAGAAGTTTGAAATTCTTTTCTCGTAAGTTAAAAGATTGCTTCATACCTCGCAATGACAAGGTTCGCTATTTTTTGATTCTTGTCAAAAGCTACTTCTTATCCGAATCCACCACCAAACGTTTCTCTCTATTTGCCACTTCCCAAGCTAAATGAAAAACTAATCTGGCTCGTTTTTCCATTTTACCAAACTCAATTTTCTCAACATCATCCGTTGGTTGGTGATAATCGTCATGTACGCCATTGAAGAAAAAGGCTACTGGAATTTTGTTTTTGGCAAAATTATAATGGTCTGAACGGTAATAAAAACGGTTCGGGTCGTTGGGGTCATTATATCTAAAATCTAAATCAATGGGCGTGCCATATTTGGTATTTTGCTCCAACAAAGCCGAGTGCAATTCCGATGAAAGTTTGTCTGAACCAATCACATAAATATAGTCTCCCTTGCCTTCGTGGTCTTTGTCGGTACGTCCAACCATGTCGATATTGATGTCACAAACGGTATTTGCCAAAGGAAAAACGGGGTGTTTGACATAATATTCCGAACCCATCAAACCTTTTTCTTCACCCGTTACGGTCATAAATAAAACGCTTCTGCGGGGTTTCTGCCCACTTTTTGCGGCTTCGCTAAACGCCTGAGCCACCTCCAAAACCGAAACCGTTCCCGAACCATCATCATCGGCTCCGTTATAGATTTTGCCTTCGTTCACGCCCACGTGGTCATAATGCGAAGTAATGATAACCAACTCCTCTTTTTTGTCTGTTCCTTCCAAATATCCCAACACGTTGTAGGTTTCGATACCATCCACCGTTCTCTCAATTTTCATGCTCAACGGTTGCGATTTTATTGAGCCACTCAACGATTTTTTAGTTTCCAGAGTCTTCATTTTCAAGGCTTCAAATTCATTGATGGTTGTCCCTAACATTTCAGCCGCCATATTTTGCCCGATGGTCAAAACCGCAAAATCAGAGCCTTGTGGGTCGGATGTTTCACGGAAACCCAAGCGAGCATTGCCAAAACGTTTCATCATGGTTTGGCGTTGTTTAACGGTCTTCTCAAACTCTTCAACTGACTGTTTTGAAATCAACAATAATGCTTTTGCCCCTTTGGCTTTGGCAAGGTTCATTTTCTCTTTCCAAGCCTCATTTCCTTTGCTCCATTTAGACATTTCAGAGTCGCCCGAGAGCATAAAATTACCGTCTGCCATGCGTGGTTCACCCTCGAAAGCTACAACCACTTTGTCTTTTACGTCAATATCAGCATAATCGTTAAATGCTTTGTCTTCAATACCATAGCCTACAAAAACAGTCTCAAAATCCACTTCTTTGGGCGTCGCTACGGCAGAATTGGAGATAAAATCTGATAGGTATTGATACTTCTTTTTATGGGCTTTCACATAAAAATCACCCCAAGCACGCTTCACTAAATCCACCAATTGAAGGTGTGAATTATCAGCACCCACAGGTCCTTTCAAACCATAATTTTCAAACTGTTTGGCGATATATTGAGCTGCCACTTTTTGTTCGGGCGAACCTGTATCACGACCTTTCAAACTATCGGAAGCAATAAAAGTAAGGTGTTTTTTGAGTTCTGCCTCGGTGATGGTTTTTGCCAAAGAATCGGGGGTTAATTGGGCGGTGGTTCGACAGGAAATAAATGGTAAAACACAAATGATTGATAACAAATATTTTTTCATGGAAATGATATTTGGGGGTTGATGATTATAGTGTTGGGTAAAAATAATTCATTTTTTTGATAAAATTGATAGTCTGACAATTTTTCCTGCCCCGTGGTTGGAGTCGAAAGCCATTTCCATTTTGGCACAGTTCTTGACACGTCTATTATTGGATGCGTAATCCGCCTAATTTCCATAATAAAGTGCCAAATAAAACGGTCATAAAATTCTGTTAATCAGAGATTTATGGCCGTTTTATTTAAAAATTCACCACCTGCCTTACCCGTTGTCTGCCCGTCATACCTCCATACGTTTTGGGCAACCATTTGGGTCCTTCTCTAATTAATCTGATGGCTTCTTCATCACAACCGTAGCCCAAAGATTTGATGATTTTAAAATCTAATAATTCTCCTTTTTTATTGACGCTAAATTCCACTTCCACCGTTCCAACTATTTGATTTTCAAGGGCTTGTTTGGATTTTTTTAGATTTCTTTGTAAGTATTCCAAATATTCATCTGGACTCACCGAGGGTTGGGCTGGGTGTTCGGACGGATTGTATTTCCAAGTTTTATTTCGTTTTAAATCAATAAAAATCAATTCTGATTTTGGACGAATATAAAACATATCCGAATTCGTTTTATTAACGATGATTTCGGTATTTTCAAAATCGGGGGCAACCAATTTTAGTTTATCTGCCTTCAAGGAATTTTCTACGTTAAATCGTCCGTTTACATCAGTTTTACCAATGGTTTTATCCTCCGAAATAATGGAGACATTCGGAACAGGTTTGTTGCTATCTTCATCTAAAATTACGATGTTCGATGTTGGTTGTTCGATTTTCGAGGCTCGATTTTCGAGGCTCGATATTTTAGCTTTATTTCTTGAATAAACTTCATCACTTTTCATCACGCTCACTGGTGCGGCAGCCTTGGGTGCTTGTAGTGCGGGTGCAGGGGGGGCTTCATACGCAACGGCTGGTTCAGGTTTTGGGGCAATTTCAGGTTCAATTTTCTCTTCATTTTTATCCGCAGCCGCTACCTCCTCATCTTTTTTAATCTGATCATAATTTCCTGCTTGTGCTTCTGATTCTTTTACGGCAAAATCCTTTTTCTCAACTTGGATTTTATCCATTTCCACCTTTATTTTTTGGGTAGAAATTACGTTGTTTTCTTGAACAATTGGCTCGTTCTCAACAGTAATTGGTGGAACAATTTGGGGTAATTTTTCAGATTCAGAAGATTGAACCGAAGTCATTTTTTCGGTAAATTCAAGAGTATTATTTTTAGTTAAAAAATATATCCCAATTCCTAAAAACAACAACACCGAAGCCGCCCTTGCATACACAGGAACACGCTTCCACAGAGGATATATTTCTTGTTTCTCCTTTCCTACTCTGTCTTTCAAACGTGCTGATAATGAATCATTTACCGAAATAAAATCAATATTCACACCCCTCGAAATTTCGTAGCCTTCCACCATATCCCGCAGAACGGCATCATTCAGCATCGCCTTTTCAAACTCGTGCGTTTGGGCGTGCGAAAGCGTACCTGCGAGGTAGGCTTTGATGGTTTCGGGGGATATGTTATTGTTGGTTTTCAATACAAATTTTCAAATTTCGTTTCCCGTTTTGCAAATAGCTTTTTACTTTATTTACCTCAAAACCAGTCAATTGTGATACTTCTTGATAGGTTTTTTCTTGCATAAAAAATAGTTCTACGGATTGTTTTTGTTCTTGGTTTAGGGTTTCCAGACATCGTTCTAAATTAGTCAAGTTTTGTTCCAAATCCCAATCATCCGTAAGATGCTCAGTGGTGGATAATTCCATAAAATTATCATCAAAATTTTCATTGTTTAAGATTTCACCATCTGCAAATACAAGATTCTTTTTCCGTAATGCCATCAAACAATAATTCCGAGCCACCATGCCCAACCATGCCTTAAAATTCTCTACTTCGTGGGTTCGTAATTTGTTGATTAATTCCTCAAATAACGCCATTACAGTATCTTTTGCTTCGTCTTCGTCCTTAAAATATTTCATCGCAATCGCAAAAACCATTTCCATGTGTGGTTCATAGAGCTTTCCTAAAACAGATAAATCACCGCTTTGCCGATACTCCAATAAGAGGTCAGCTTCGGAAAGGGATTTATATTTTTTTTTGAAAAAGAGCATATTTTAAGCTTTCGGCAATTGGCTATTAGCTTTTAACTATATGCTCAATTGATTACTGACAGCCGATTGCTGACAGCCAAAAGCCAATTTACAAAAAATATTTTCAAAATTTTTATGGAATCCAAAACCCTGCTGCATCTATACCAAAAACAACATAAACATTAATAACATGAAAGCAAAAATCTTCATATTTATCGCCCTCATTATCAGCGTTTTAGCAAATGCTCAAGAGCGAACCATTACGGGTAAAGTTACGGACGAAACTGGCCAAGGTTTACCAGGGATTAGTATTTCGGTAAAAGGTAAAGCCCGTGGAACTACTTGCGATTTGAATGGTCATTACAGAATTAAATCAGAAACTAATGACATCTTGATTTTTTCATTTGTGGGATATGAAAGTCAAGAAGTTAAAGTTGAGAAGAGTGATGTTTTGGACGTAAAGATGAAGACAAGTGTTAAAAATTTAGATGAATTAGTAATAAGTAGTAATGTTTTGCAAGGTAGAGTTCCAGGCGTTATCGTTGGCTCAAAAGAAGCAAAAATCAAAATTCGTGGCAACGCTCAAGCTGATAAAGTCTATGGAGGAAACTACGCCCCCATGCCCGCACACGCAGAATATGAAAGCAATACCGAAGAATACAAACCTGAAAAAGAAATCGGTTTCAAAGCTACCGATAAAGACCCACAGACCACTTTTTCGATTGATGTGGACAGGGCGGCTTACACAAACGTCCGTCGTTTTATTATGCAAAATGGACAATTACCGCCCAAAGATGCCGTCAGAATTGAGGAAATGGTTAATTATTTCGACTATAATTATGCCCAACCCAAAGGTAAAGACCCCATCAATATCGAAACCGAAATCTCTGATTCGCCTTGGAATAAAGGGCTGAAAATCTTGCACATTGGTTTGCAAGCCAAGACCATTGCAACCGATAAATTACCCGCTTCAAACTTAGTTTTCTTGATTGATGTGTCGGGTTCAATGAATCAGTCTAACAAATTGCCTTTGGTAAAAACCGCCTTCAAGCTCCTCACCGACCAGTTGCGTGAACAAGACCATGTATCTATCGTAGTTTATGCAGGGGCGGCTGGGCTTGTACTCCCTCCTACTTCGGGCAAGGAGAAAAATAAGATAAAAGATGCTTTGGAAAACCTATCGGCGGGAGGCTCAACAGCTGGTGGTGCTGGGATTGAATTAGCATACAAAACGGCAATGGATAATTTCGTAAAAGGTGGCAACAATCGAGTAATTTTAGCAACCGATGGCGACTTTAACGTGGGTGTTTCGAGCAATGAAGGTTTAGAAAAATTAGTTGAAAACAAACGCAAATCAGATATTTTTCTTTCAGTATTGGGTTTCGGAATGGGGAATTACAAGGACTCAAAAATGGAAACACTTTCGGATAAAGGAAACGGAAATTACGCCTATATTGACAATTTATTAGAAGCCGAAAAAGTATTCGTCAAGGAGTTTGGCGGTACACTTTTCACAGTGGCAAAAGACGTTAAATTGCAATTAGAATTCAATCCGAAATATGTAAAAGCCTATCGTTTAATTGGTTACGAAAACAGAGCCTTAGCCAACGAAGATTTCAAGAACGATGCCAAAGATGCAGGCGAAATGGGTTCAGGGCATAACGTAACTGCTATTTATGAGATTATTCCTGCGGGAATTGAAAGTACATTTTTACCCGATAAATTAAAATATCAGCAGTTCAGCACTACGATGGCAGGGGTAAATTCTAACGAAGTTTGTACGATAAAAATCCGCTACAAACAACCCGATGCCGACAAAAGCATACAAATGGAAGAAGAGGTAAAAGATACGCATACGGCTATCGAAAAAACGTCCGAAAATTTCAGATTCTCAGTGGCAGTAGTAGAATTTGGCTTATTATTGAGAGGTTCGGATTTTAAAGGTGCAGCCAATTATGAGCAGGTGATTGATTTAGCTAAAACCTCAATTGGTAAAGATTCGGAAGGCTATCGGGCGGAGTTTTTAAAATTAGTAAAAACGGCTAAATTGTTGGATAAGACTTCTGAGCGATTGGTGGTGAAGGAATAGTAGTTTTTACGGAAGTCTTCGATTAAAACGAAGACTTCCGTTGTATATCAATATATCACAAAAAATTACTACTTTGGTGCCTGAAAACAAAACCACATCATCCCATGACACTCTCAATATTACTACAAACAACCTCGTCCCCTACTAATATTTACGCTATCATTACGCCCTTTGCTTTGGGTTTTATGATGCTCGAAATCGGGCTGGCTTGGTATTACAAACGTGATTTAATCACTTTTCAAGAATCCCTCGCCAATTTTGGAACGGCTCTTGGCAATCAGACCACCAATGTTCTGGTGGCGGCGGGTGTGTATGTAGTATATGGGTATTTGTGGGAAAATTTCAGAATTATTACTGATATTCCCATGAATTTTTGGACGTATTTTATCCTCTTTTTGGGCATAGATTTTATCTTTTATTGGGTGCATCGTTGGGGGCATCACATTAATATTATGTGGGCGGCACATTCGCCTCATCATTCTGCCGAGGAGATGAATTTCTTTGTGGCTTTGCGGGCTTCCGTTACCCAAAGGCTGTTCAGTTTTTTCTTCTTTTGGCCCCTCACCATCATTGGTTTTAAGCCCAGCGATATTTACATTATCACGGGTATTCACCTTTTTCAAGCCTTTTTGCATCATACCGAACTTATCCGTAAACTTTGGCGGCCCATCGAATTATTGTTCACTACGCCCTCGCATCACCGTGTGCATCATGGGGTGAATTTCAAATATTTAGACAAAAATTTTGGCGAATTTCTCATCATTTGGGATAGATTTTTTGGCACTTTCGAGGAAGAAACCGATAAAGTAGTTTACGGAATGTATAGCCATCCACAATCATGGAATCCTATCAATATCAATTTTCATTACTATAAATTATTGTGGAAAGATGCCGTAGCGGCACCTTATTTACTGGATAAATTCAAACTATGGTTTATGCCTTTGGGTTGGGTTCCGAGGGGGCTTTCTCCCAAACCTGAACTGGTAGAAATCACCACACAAAATCAAAATCGTTTTCAAACCATCATGTTTCCGCAAGCCAAACCGTATCTGATTGTTCATGCAGTTTTAGGTATTTTATTGATGATGATGGTCATTAAAGGAGATTCGCCCTGGAGTATTTCCGAACGTTGGGTTGGGGCGGCTTTGCTTTGGCATCAAATCATCAATTGGTCAGGCATTTTGGAATCTAAATCTTGGCTCTTTACTTCTGAAATTACCCGAATAGTCATAACCGTTATGGCAATTTCGGTTTTCAGCCCTTTGGTTGTCTGGCAATTGGCTATTTTTGCTGGCTTGGCTTTTGGGTCGGTGGTTTGGTGTTGGCGGTGTTTTAGAGTAAGTCAGGTGATTACTTAACGGAACTGTAAAGAATTTGGCACAAAAACAAAACCTGTCAAAATTAACCGCTGACGGGGCGAAAAGCTGCCGTCAGGGTTGTAGAATCAAACCCTGACGGTGGCTTTTCGCCCCGTCAGCGGTTTTGTACCAAATAGTTTATAATTCCGTTACTTAATTCATCTAAACATAAAAAAGCCCCGTCTGATAGTCAGAAGGGGCTTTTTGATTTAGAAGATAACAATTCTTAAAAACGAATCTGCAAATTAGCATTAAACATCGTTCCTAATTGGCTGAATTGTGAACCGTTATATCCAAGAATATCATAACGACCGCTAAATCCTAAGAAACCTCTCAATAAGGCTTTCTTCTCGGGTGTGTTGATGGCTGATTCTCCTTTTGCATTCAAAGCGTACAAATCCCACTTTGGAATTACGTTCAATAAGTTATTGACATTTGCCGTGAAAGAAACATTTTTGCTGAAATTATATCCAACGCTCAAATCAGACACAACCGCAGGAGAAAATTCTGCTTTAACATTTTCCATATCTCCGCCTCCATTATCCAAATCTTGGAATGAAGTTGAACCAAACAAAGTGTTTGCTAAGTTGAAATTCCATTTGTTTACGGCATAATTCAACGATAAAATAGACTTGTATCTTGGACGGCTATCAGTCAATAATGATCTGATTTGTGTGTTTAGAATACTTGAACCCGCATCGGCAATGGCTTTGGGTATGGTTGGATTTCCAACAATTGAATTATCCAACACAAAGTTTCCTGCTAAACTAATACCCAATTTTCCAGTTCCTAAATTGATATTTCTGTATGAAATTACATAATCCAATCCTGAGTTTACGGTTTCAATTCCGTTGATAAAGAACTGAACACTGGCCAAATCAAAAGCGTCTTTTCCAACGGCTGTTCCTTTCAAAATTCTACCTAAATCAGTGGTTGGAGTAGCCAAAAGTTTATCAGCTGTGTTGATTGATGAACTATAAACGATTCTGTCAGTAACTCTAATGTTATAGTAATCAAGGGTTACACTCAAATTTTTGGTTGGGTTAAATCCTAAACCGAATGAGATGTTGGTTGATAATTCAGGCTTCAAATTAGGAATTCCCAAAGCACGTGCTTGAGCAGAACGGTTGTTGAACAAACCTGATAATTGGATTGTACCTCCCGCAAAAGCCGCTTGAACTGACTGGGCATAAGTTTGGTGCAAAGTTGGGGCTCTGAAACCCGTTGATAATGAGCCTCTTAAAACCACTTTATCGTCTGCCAATTTATAACGTGAAGATAATTTCCAAACATTTCTTGACCCAAAATCTGAATAATTTTCAGTACGAACCGTTCCATTGATTAAGAAATCTTTGGTTACGTCATAACTTACGTCAAAATAAGCTCCTACGTTGAAACGCTTATTCACGCCAGCATTCAATTTATTAATACCTGGGAACGAGTTTGAACCTTCACCCGTGTATGATGCCTCATCGCCTTCATTGATTGTGTAGGCTTCTGTACGTGCCTCCAAACCAAATGCAATGCCTAATTTATCGGTCACTGCTTTTGAAACATCAATGTTTCCGACAATATGACTGAATTCAAATCCGCCTGGCTTGAAACGAGTTGGACTTGATTTTCCCAATGAACGATTCACGGTATTATCAACGGTATATTCTTGAGTGTTTCCACCAACGGTTAAACTTCCATCATGTTTCCAACCGTTTGTTTCGCCTTTCAAGCCCAAAGTTGCGTTATAATCTAATAAATCTCCTTCAAAAGTTGGTATATAACCTATATAACCTTTGTATAAATCAACTCCATCCGAAGGGAAAGCCAAAGTTGCGGCAGTTAAATAATTCTTGCCACCATTGTCGGTTGAACTGTGCAATAAACCACGGTCTTGTCTCCAATAAGGGGTACGGAAATTGGCAAAACTTGAAACTCTTTTCACCACCATGGCAGCATTTCCATAAAACTCATGGTCTTGACCCACTGGTACGCCAAAGTTTACCAAGAACTTACCAGCCGTGGTTTCAGCCGTTCCGTTGATGTTTCCACCCGTTGGGTAATCTCTTAAATAGTTTGTAATCAAAGCGTCCTGTGCTGCCCCGCCGCCAAAGGTTGCGATTTCAGTTGGTAAGTGAATATTTCCCGAACGAACCGCCGTGTTTTGTTGTGAGAAATCTACGGTATAATTGATAAATCCTTTTGTGCCAAAATTTGCACCACCGTTCAAGGCTAAACCGTACATTCCACCATCACCAGCCGAAGTTATACCTGTGTTGAAATTCAAAGAAGTATATTCGTATTTATCCTTCAAAATGATGTTCATAACGCCCGCAATGGCATCAGAACCGTATTGAGCCGAAGCACCATCACGCAAGATTTCAACTCTTTTGATGGCTTGCTGTGGAATGGCTGAAATATCAACACCAGTCTCTCCACGACCTGGCGAAAACTGAACGTATAACAACGAACTCAAGTTTTTACGTTTTCCGTTAATCAAAACCAACGTTCTACTTGGTCCCATATTACGGATTTCCCAAGGGTCTAAAAGCGTTGTAGCATCGTTTACGGGCGTGTTCACCGTGTTGAAAGAAGGAACAGTGTATTGAAGTGCCTTGTCAAAAGTTGTCTGACCAGTCATTTTCAAATCAGCCGAACCAATGATGTCAATTGGCACTGCCGCATCTGTAACTGTTCTTTGTACGTTACGACTACCCGTTGAAACAACAACTTCACTTAATTCAGTATTAGAAGGGAATAACTGAACATCCATTGTGTTTGAAGCACCAACTGTTTGAGTAACCGATGTAAAACCGATAAAAGAGAACACTAATTTACTGCCCGTTGAAGCAGCAATTTTGTACATACCGTTGGCATCGGTAACAGTTCCAGTGGTTGTTCCTTGAACAGATACACTTACACTCGGAAGACCTGTGTTTGTCGTTCCGTCGGTAACTTTACCAGTACGTTCTTGGGCAGATAAATTACCTGCAACCCCGAGCATTATCAGGGCAATTGAGAAAATTTTTTTCATGTGATTTTTTTAGAAAAGATTAATAAATATTTTGCAAAGCGGTTAGGCTACTTGCAATTTGTTTGCAATTTAACTCAAAAGACAGAATAAAGTTTGCAAATGTCAGCAAAAAGTTGGGTTTGGATGAATAATATTTTTCCTACTATATTGAAAATAGTAGTTTTTGCGGATAAATGCGATAAGTAGAAATGGTTAATATTTTTAGATTTCACAAGAATCTCAAATTCTACAGACTCGAACTCAAAGTGTATCAAACGAGCGAAGGATTTACAAAATAGAAATAGAACATAACGACAATAGACAATAAATCAGTTTTATTGCCTATTTTTTTTAACTTTGAAGAAATAACAAATTGATGAAATTATGGATGCGCAAATAACTGAAAAAATCGTTAATTATTTTCAAGATAAACCCGTTAAAAAGGTTTATCTCTTTGGCTCGTATGCTCGTAATGAAGAAACGCCCGAGAGTGATGTGGATATTTTGGTGGATGTTGATTATACGAAAGAGCCTTATTTCACTGGATTTGAATTTGGTGGGATGTTGGAAGATTTGAAAGATTTACTATTGAAAGATGTTGATTTGGTACCTGAAGATGGACTTTCTAAATTTCTTCGACCATTTATTGAAAAAGATAAAATTTTAATATTACAAAAATGAACTTAGACGATTTACAACGGGCTAAACACATCGAATTAGCTATTGAATACATTGAAAAATTTGTAGAAGGTCTTGATATTCAAACATTTGAAGAAGATGTTTTAGTAAAAAGTGCCACCGAAAGACAGCTAATGATTGTTGGGGAAGCATCAAATCATATCTCTGATGAAATAAAACAACAATATCCTGACATCAATTGGCGTGGAATCAAGGGGTTCCGTAATATTGTTGTTCACGAATATTTCGGTTCTTCCACAAATATTCTTTGATCTGTGGTAATTAGAGAATTACCTAAACTCAAAATAGTCATTCAACAAATTATCAACCAATTAGAAAACTAAAACCACAGAGGAATAATAGCAAAGAGAAAATACTGAAAATCTATCCTACCTATCCTCCTATGTGGTTACAAAACCAACCAACAAAGTGAAAAAATCAATCAAATTATTCCTACTAATTATCCTCGTTGCTCAAAGCTCAACGCTTACAGCTCAAAAGAAAAACATTACCCTCGAAGACATTTGGTCGAAGGGAACATTTCGCTCACAGAACGTCCAAAACATCAATTGGATGAAGGACGGGGCATTTTATACGGCTTCTGAAAATGGCAAAATCGTGAAGCACCAAGTAACGGACGGAGCAGCCGTAGAAACCCTTTTTGACCAAGCCTCTGCCGTGGAAAATTTAGGCAAGAAATTAGAGATGGAAGATTACGCTCTTTCATCGGACGAGCAAAAAATCTTGATTTCTGCCGAAGGAGAACCCATTTACCGCCGTTCGTCTCGGGAAGAAAATTATGTCTATGACCTAAAAACCAAGAAGATAGCTCAGTTATCGAAAGGCGGAAAGCAAATGTTCGCCACTTTCTCGCCCGATGGTTCAAAGGTGGCTTTTGTGCGTTTGAACAATTTGTATATGGTTGATTTAACAACGATGACCGAAAAGCAAATCACGACCGATGGCAAATGGAATCACATCATCAATGGGGCTTGTGACTGGGTCTATGAGGAGGAATTTTCTTTTGCAAAAGCCTTCCAATGGTCGCCTGATAGCAAGAAAATTGCCTTTATTTCTTTTGACGAAACCAAAGTGCCAGAGTATAATATGCAGACTTGGGGCAAACTCTACCCAACTGATTATAAGTACAAATATCCCAAAGCAGGCGAGGCAAATTCAATCGTAACGGTGTCGATTTTTAACTTAACTGATGCCAAAACTGTAAAGGTGGATATTGGTAAAGAAACCGACCAATATATTCCAAGAATCCGTTGGACAAATGATGCTAATGTATTGTCATTGAACCGATTAAATCGTTTGCAAAACAAAATGGAAATCCTTCATGCGGAGGCAAGTACGGGCAAAACGAGCGTGATTTTAACCGAAGAGAGCAAGACCTACGTGGACGTTGATAATTTTGCGGACGATGTGTATTATTTGAGTGATAATAAGTCGTTCGTAATGTCGTCTGAAAAAGATGGATTTAAGCATTTGTATTTGTATGATTTAACGGGCAAATTAATCCGTCAAATCACGACTGGAAACTGGGAAGTAGCTAATTTCTACGGGATTGACGAAAAAATGAAGACCCTTTATTTCACTTCAATGGAAATGTCGAACATCGAAAGACAACTTTTCAGTGTTTCTCTGGATGGTAAAATGAAGAAGCAATTAACCCCCGAAAAAGGCATGAATTCTGCCAATTTCAGCAAAGACTTTAAGTATTATATCCTCAACAATACCTCCTCAGAGAGTCCTTTGAAGGTTAGTTTACACAAAGCCCCAACGGGACAATTGGTGAAGGTTTTGGAAGATAATGCGGCTCTGGCGAAGAAATTGACGGAGTATAATATCGCTCCAAAGGAATTTATGACGATTAAAACCTCCGAAAACATCGAACTGAACGCATGGATGATTAAACCAACCGATTTTGACCCTAAGAAAAAATATCCAGTATTTATGTTTCTCTATGGTGGTCCTGGCAGTCAGCAGGTATTGAATCAGTTTGATGCTGCGAACGGAATGTGGTTTCAACATTTGGCACAAAAAGGTTACATCGTAGCGTGTGTAGATAATCGTGGGACGGGCGGAAAAGGAGCAGATTTCAAGAAAGTTACTTATTTGAATTTGGGTAAATTGGAAGTAAAAGACCAAATTGAAGCCGCCAAATATTGGGGTTCATTGCCTTACGTGGATAAAACCCGCATCGGAATTTTTGGTTGGTCTTATGGTGGATATATGTCGTCAAATTGTTTGTTTCAAGGGGCAGATAATTTCAAAACCGCCATCGCCGTTGCCCCTGTGACGAACTGGCGTTTTTATGACAGCATTTACACCGAAAGATTCCTGAGAACACCCCAAGAAAACGCCACAGGTTATGACGAAAATTCACCCGTAACCCACGCCTCAAAGTTAAAAGGAAACTTCCTATTAGTACACGGCACTGGCGATGATAACGTACATTTTCAGAACTCAATATCCTTGGAAGATGCCTTAATTAAGGCAAATAAGCAGTTTCAGTCGTTTTATTATCCAAATAAAAATCATGGAATTTACGGAGGTAATACTCGTCTACATTTATATACGATGATGACGAATTTCTTGGAGAAGAATTTGTAGGGGGGGATAAAGACACTTCCCGAAAGTTCTTTTTACTTTCGGGAAGTTGAAATAGTAGAACTTCTCGAAAGTAGAAATAACTTTCGAGAAGTAATTTTTCCGAGAACAAAGTTCTTTTTACTTTCGGGAAGCTAAAATGGTAGAACTTCTCGAAAGTAGAAATAACTTTCGAGAAGTAATTTTTCCGAGAACAAAGTTCTTTTTACTTTCGGGAAGTTGAATTTTAGACAACTTCTCGAAAGTAGAAGGAACTTTCGAGAAGTAAACTTTACTAACAACAACCACTATGATAAACTACGAGATACCGCTGTTCCCTGATAATTATTACCATATTTATAATCATGCAAATGGAAATGACAACTTATTTTTAAGTTCTGAGAACTATCGCTATTTTTTGCAAGAAATGCCACTTAAAAGTATTTTTGAATTTGACTGACAATATTCTCGAAAAGGATAATTAATGGGCTTACATCACTTCCCGAAAGTTATTTCTACTTTCGGGAAGTTGAATTTTAAATAACTTCTCGAAAGTAAAAACAACTTTCGAGAAGTGTGTTCAATAAATAAAAATGACTATAAAATTCAAATTATTCGATTTAGATGAAATTACTCTTTTTGGCGATGAATCAAACCTTTCAACAAATTGGTTCAGTTTGACAGATGGTGATTTATGGATAGATTTTGGAAAAGCAAATGGTGATTTATGGACAAATTCAGGGAAAGCAAATTTCTATGAATATACAAAAGAAGCTATTGAATATTTTGAGGGTAAATCATCTCCTTACAATAACTATTTTATCAGCCGTTTTATAGATGATTTTATGTGGTTATTGCGTAAAATTAATGAAGATGTGCCTCTCGAAATTTTTGAAAATATCTGTGATTTACCAAATTTGATGCAGTTTTTAGATGATGCAGATAGATGGTTAGAAACAATGGTTTCAGATAAGGATGATAACGATGAAATTGGAAGAGATTTCTGGAATGAGAAATATTATCCTTTGATTTCATGGATAGGTGATAGACAACTTGATTCTGGACATTTACAAGGAAGTCCAAAGATTTGGTTCTTTCGTCATGAAGATGTCGTAAAAATAGTATGGAAAGCTGACCATAAAATTGAGGATAAAATCAATATGTGGACTTCTCAATCTGGACAACGTAGTTTATTCTATTTTGTATTTGAAGGTGAAATTAAGCGGTTTGGAGCAGCATTTTTTCAAGCAATGGACAAACAAATTTTACTGGCAATTGAAAAAGATTGGGGAGATGTCAAATTAGATAAAATTGGGCTTTTAAAAGAGCAGAGAGAGCGGTATTTAGATTTTAATCTTAGCTTACCAAAGCTGGATGAAGAGCGTACTGACTGGGATAAAGTTAATGCACTAATTCAAGAAATGAAAAAAGAGATTTCTAAGTAATAACTACCATCAAATCAAACGGTTGAATCACTCATAAAACAATAAAAATGCCTCTGAAATCAAACAGAGGCATTTTTGTTATAAATTATTTTGGCAATCCATGTTTTTTCAAAAACTCTTCGGCAGCCAAAAATTTTTCTTTAAATATAATCTTTCCTTTAAAACGGTCAAGGGCGGGATTATAGGTTATATCACTTGGTTTTATTTGCTTTGTTACTGTTTTCATAATACTAAATTACAAATCACTTTTCTTCATAAACTCTTCTGGCAACCCATGCTTTTTGATAAAGGCTCTGGCAGCATCTACTTTATTTTTACCTAACCCTTTACCTATTAAATAGTCAAGATTAGGATTGTAAGTTATATCGTATGGTTCTATATTCTTAGTTGTCGCTTTCATAATACTAAAATAATTGTTTTTTCGGTGAAATCAAAAAAGCTATGTAATTTTCATTGTTCTTAAAATCTTCCCATTGCCTACCGTTATATCCTCTAATATTTACGATGGTACTAATTTCAGCAAAATATCTGTTTATTTTCATTTGATAAAGTCGTGTTCTTCGAGGTTTTTCTCCTTCTGGAACACTTCCCATAAAAAATATACTTGCACTTGGGTACAATGTCCAAAATTTATTAACGGTATTTGCAACTGTGGCTAATACTTTCTCAGTATCTCCATTTTTGCTAATTATTTGGTCATCTAATTCACCCGCTTTTTCATCAAAATCACCAAAACCTAAATTATACACAATTGAGTCAAACGAAAGACCTACCTCTTCGGGGTCTTCAATTTTGGTATAAATCACCATTTTCTGAATAACTTTCTCTCCAACACTTTCAAAAGTATAAATCAAATTATCAACGGTGGATTCCGTTTTGTATTTTTCTACTTGCATTTAATAATAGTGGTAAATTGTACGCTTATTCGAGATGGCAAAGATACTATTTGGGGATAAAATAATCACGTATATCTTTAAAAATACTATATTTGACTCTGAAAAATCAAGAGAATCTTTCAAGATTACTACATGAAAATAACAATCAATAAACCTACCTCCCAACAACAAAATGGAGAATATTCTTCAATTGAAGAATTGATATAAAATAAATTAAAAAGGCAACTCAAACATTAAAAAATATCGATTTGAGTAGATTGATGCAACCAGCATGATATGTTTAATGCTCAACAAAAAAGTGCCTCTGAAATCAAACAGAGGCACTTTTATTGTAAATCTATCAAGAAATTTACTTTCCCCCAAGAGAATTTATTTTGTTTTTTTGATGCTATTCAAGATTTCCAAGGCATCTTTCTCGGCAGTGGTATCTTTATCATCAAAATTTATTTCTACTATAAGGTTGGTGTGTGAATTTGGAACAATTAGTCCCGCCAACATAACTCTGTCACCATCTTTAAATCCCTCAACATAGAATCCATCCAAGCCATTAACATTCACTTTATGGGCAGCATCAATTTGGGTCATTTTTAATTTTAAGGCATACGCCGCTACGGCTTCGTCCATGTCATCAATGGCAATATTTTCTTCCCAAACATCCATGTAAACTTCCATCCCGTCACCTTTCGCTCTAAACTCTTCATCGGTATTTTTAGTTACCTTAAAATCGTTGTGTAACGTCATTGATACCTTGTAATGATCCCAGGCAAACTCTTGTTGGGCAGAAGCTGCAATACTGACAATTGTTAATAAGCAAATGATTAATGATAATTTTTTCATTTTGATATGTGAAGTTAAAATGTTTTAAACTCCCCGAAGTTAAGTTTGAAAATTGGTTTATTCCATAACAGTTTGACCGTTTTGGCAATCAACTGCAAAATGATTTATTTTTCGGTCATCAATCAAATTACCACCTATATAAAGAATAGTCTTCAATTGAATAACTGGTACAGAATAAGTAAAAAAGGCTACTCAAACATTGAATTGTTTTTACATTAAATCAAAAAGCCAATACCCACTTTTCGAGTATATTCACTTCAACAAATTCTTTTTTCCAAAAACACAATATTCACATGAATCACAATATTCCTCCTAAAATATTTCTGTTATTCTGCCTTTCAACGCTTACTGTTGTTTCCTGCATGAAGCCCGTTTCTTCCACAAAATCGGAGGTAATGATTGTTCGAGAAAACCCACTTGAAGGAACAAAAAGAGCAAAAAATGTTCGGGACAATACGCCCATTCAGATTGCCGATGGACTCAATATCAGCCTTTGGGCTTCGGATTCGCTCGCCCCAGACCCTATCGCCATGTCGATTGATGATTTTGGAAAAGTCTTTATTACTCGAAGCAATCGGGCGAGAAATTCGGAATTTGACATTCGTGGACACCGTAACTGGATGACCGCTTCTATCGGCTTGCAAACCGTTGAAGAAAGACGGGCTTTTTTGCACAAAACTTTTGCTCCCGAAAAAAGCAAAGAAAACGAATGGCTCAAAGATTTGAACGAAGACGGTATTCACGATTGGCACGATTTGGCAGTAGAAAAAGACGAAATTTGGCGAATCGAAGACCTCAATAATGACGGTTTGGCGGACGTTTCTACTCGTATTTTGAACGATTTTAATACGGAGGTTTCAGACGTTGCGGGTGGGCTTTTGGTCAGAAGAAACGATGCTTTCGTAAACATTGCTCCCGATATGTGGCGGTTGAAAGATACCAACGGAGACGGTATTTATGACGAAAAAAAATCTATCAGTACAGGTTATCAAGTACATATTGGCTTTGGCGGACACGGAATGTCGGGAGCTACGGAAGGTCCAGACGGTAAAATTTACTGGCAAATTGGCGATATTGGAGCAAATATCACGGCTTTGGACGGCAAAAAATATAGCTACCCCAACTCGGGCGTTTTGGTTCGTTCCAATCCCGATGGTAGCAATTTTGAAGTAGTCGTTTCGGGTATCAGAAATACGCACGAATTTGTTTTTGACGAATACGGAAATATCATCAGTTCGGATAATGATGGCGACCACCCAGGCGAGAGTGAACGTTTGGTTCATTTGGTTGAAGGTGGCGATTTGGGCTGGCGGTCGAACTGGCAATACGGAAAATATACCGACCCCAAAAACAACCAGTACAAGGTTTGGATGGACGAAAAACTCTTCAAACCACGCTGGGACGGGCAAGCGGCATACATCATTCCGCCCATTATGAATTATCACAACGGCCCCACGGGGATGCAATACAACCCAGGCACGGCTCTGGGGTCGGTTTGGAAGAATAAATTTTTCTTGGTGGAATTTGTCGGAAGTCCTTCGGGGTCGCATATTTGGTCGTTTGGGTTAAAGCCTAAAGGTGCTTCTTTTGTATTGGATGGAGAGAAAGATATGGTCAGTGGAATTTTGCCAACGGCCATTAAATTCGGACCCGATGGGGCTTTGTATGCTGGCGATTGGTTGACGGGGTGGGATGTTAAAAACATCGGAAGAGTTTGGAAAATTGATGTAAACTCTGATAAAAACGACCTCCAAACGCAACGGGAAGAAACCAAACGCTTGATGGCAATGGATTATACTTCACAAACTGACGGTCAATTACTGACTCTTTTGGCGTATCAAGACATGAGAATCCGTCAGAAAGCTCAATTTGAATTGGCGAATCGTGGCAAGAAAAGTTTGGCGATTTTTCAGAAAGCCATTGCTCAAACTGATAACCAATTAGAGCGAATTCATGGCATTTGGGGCGTGGGGCAATTAGCGGCGGATGATAAATCTATTGCCAGTAATTTAGTAAATCTTCTCACCGATAAAGATCCTGAAATTATCGCCCAAGCCGCCAAAGTGATTGGTGATGTTGAATATGCCGAGGCAGGGAAAAATCTGACTGATTTGTTGTTACCTAACAATCCAAGAATCCAGTTCTATGCCGCCCAAGCCATTGGCAGAATCAAGCACGAAGCCGCAGTGCCTACCTTATTGAAAATGTTGGAAAACAACAACGATGCGGATTTGTATATTCGTCATGCGGGCGTGTTGGCATTGTCGAGAATTGGGCAAATTGAGCCAACAATTAATTTGGTCAATAATGATAATAAAGCCCTCAGAACTGCCGCTGTGCTTGTTTTACGAAGATTAAACAGTGAAAAAATTGCTTTATTCTTAAATGATAAAGATGAATATATCGTAACGGAAGCGGCTCGTGCAATTAATGATGATTTGTCAATTTTACCCGCTTTGCCTTCGTTAGCGTATCTTTTGAGTGATACAAAGTTTAGCGGAGAACCTTTAATCCGAAGAGCAATTAATGCTTGTTTAAGGGTTGGCGATGAAAAGGCGTTAGATATTTTGATTGCTTATTCCGAAAGAAGTGACATTTCGGACGCCTTGCGGGCGGAGGCGTTGGCAACAATTGGTTCATGGGCAAATCCTTCGGTTCTCGACCGTGTAGATGGACGTTACAGAGGAGAATTAATACGTGATGCCGCCGTGGTAAACGCTAAAATTCGGGCGAAAATTAAACCATTTTTAGTCAATGAAAATCCTGCGGTATTGGTTTCCACGGCAAAATTATTGGGTGAATTAAACATTCCAGATTATAACGAAGACTTAGCAAAATTAGCCCTCGAAAACCCCAAACCAGAAGTTCGTTCGGTAGCAATTTCTAATCTTTCCGTTTTGAAATATAAGGAAATGGAGAAGATTATTAAATCAGGAATGAACGACAAAGACAAAAACGTCCGTACCACTTCCATCGGTTTATTGAATCAATTATCCATCAGTAAAGACAATTTGCCCGAGGTCGTGAAACCCATTTTTGCCAATGGCAGTGTTCAAGAACAACAGCAATTAATTATTGTTCTGGGTGCAATGCCGATTGATAACACACGTGTGGTTTTGGATGATTTGATTACGAAAATGATTGCCGAAACGCTTTCTAACAAGGTAAAATTAGACTTAATGGAAACCGTTGAAAAAACCAAAGATGTAGCCCTATTGGCTCGTATGGAAGATTTAAAAGCAAAAGGTTCAGAAACAGACGCTTTCAAAGAGGCTCTTTTCGGAGGTAATTTCAATCAAGGAAGAAACATTGTAAAATGGAATCAAACGGCTCAATGTATTCGTTGCCATTCCATTGGGGAAGAAGGTGGAAATGTAGGTCCTTCGTTGAAAAAAATCGGTAGTCTTTTGACCCGTGAGCAAATCCTACAATCGCTCATCGAACCCAGTGCCAGATTATCACCAGGTTTCGGAACGGTTTATTTGAAATTGAAAGATGGTCAGGAAGTTACGGGGATTCTCACGAGTGAAAACGAACACGAATTAGTCTTGAAAACCTCCGAAGCCGAACCGCTGAAAATTGCCGTTTCCAGAGTTGACAAGCGAGAAAATTATCCATCAAGTATGCCATCAATGAGTACTTTATTATCAAAAAGAGAAATTCGGGATGTGGTAGAGTTTTTGGCGGGGATGAAGTAAAGGGGTGAACGGTACACGGGGAACGGTACACGGAGAACGGTACATGGGGAACGGTACATGGAGAACGGTACACGGAGAACGGTACACGGAGAACGGTACACGGAGAACGGTACACGGGGAACGGTACACGGAGAACGGTACACGGAGAACGGTACACGGAGAACGGTACACGGAGAACGGTACACGGAGAACGGTACACGGGGAACGGTACACGGAGAACGGTACACGGGGAACGGTAAATGGTTATTGTGAGGAAGGCTTTGTTTTTGGACGAAGCCTTCCTTTTTTTCTCACCTTTTTCGATAAATCACAACCCCAAATTCTGCCCGCTTGCCATATTTTGTAATAGCATCGCAGCCTTCTAAGGATTGGATGAATTCTAAATCCTTGTTCTTAAATTCCTTCAATTTATCAGCCGTAATTTCTTGATTATCAACAATATAAATGGGCGTTGGTTCGGGGTCGGTGTTGCGGAGTCTTTTGATTTGGCTCATAATACTGGGAATGCCAACGTTTGCTTTGCTTGTCCAACGCTCTTTTTGGGTTTTTATTCTGACGGTATCATTGGTATATTTTGGGTCATTTTGTTTATTTTCCAAATACGAACTTTTGATTCGCAGTCTTACTCCGCTCACAATTTCAATCGCTTCGATGGCATCTGTATCAATCGTTTTGCGATTTACTTGCTCATTTTCAAATTCTCCATTAATCAAATAAACGGGACCGTTGGTGGCATAAACTGACTTTCTAAATTCCTTAAACTCATTAATATTCGTCAAAAGTGTATCTTTTATAATTGTCCAGTTACCAGTTTTATCTTGGATTTCACCCACCACGTGCGTGTTTGAAAGCGTCCAGTTGAGGTTAAAATCACTATTTTTTGTAACGATAGAAACCAATCCCGATTTTGCTTTTTGTCCAAAATAATTAATCGCATCTTCCTTCGCAAAAACATCAATAGATTTAATATTTTCGAGTTTAACACTCTGATAATCAAACTCTCTGGCTTGCAAACGCCCATCCAACATCACTCTTGGTTTGGCAGAAATTATCAATGAGTCAGCCGTATTAAAAACATCCAATACGGGCGAATACGAAGAACAAGAATACCTAATCGGTTCAAGGGTATTTTGTTTAAAAAAGAAGAAACTACGGGGTAAATTAGGATGCTCTTGATAAACCATGGAAGGTGAGTATTCATACTTTTTTGTATTAACAAACCGTTTTTTATTTTCATCAAAAACATACTTTTGAAGCGAATCCTTTTTTACCAAAAGCACCTGATAATCATTAACTTTTGAAAGAATTTTCTTATTCTCGAAATGAATTCCATTGATAATAATTCTACTTTTTTCAGGAATAGAATCTATCGTATATTTCACGTCTTTAAAAACGGCATCTGCAAAAGATTGCCAGGGCTTATCAACAAGAAACTGAACAGTATCACGGAAGACAATATTCTTGTGATAAAAATCTGTTATCGAATAACCGATATTAGTTTTCGGCTTTTTATCCTCATTTTGTCCAAATAATTGAATCGTAAAAATCAAGGCGAGTAATAGAAGTGTGAGTTTTTTCATGGTTTTAATTTTAGGAACGGGAAAATAATAAGTGGATGAATTTTTAAATGTTATTTTTTGTGCCAATCAAGGCGATAAAACCGTGCGACGGTCGCCGCAGTTTAGCATCGCTAAATGAGGATTTAATCTGGGCGGCATTCCGCAACGTAGAGTGGTGCAAAAAAGGGCATTTAAAAAACGTCTACTTATTGTTTTTCAGTTCCTTATGATAAAATATTGGGTAATTTATGAATTTTAATGAAAAGAAAAGAAACTTTAATTTTGTTTTATCTTTGTAAGAAAAACGGGTAGAACGGTTTATTGTAACATCATGGAAAAGAAAAAACGAGATAGTTTTGGTTTAAGTCAATTAGCAAAGAACTTTCATATAGAGGTCGTAAACAAATGTACAACCCTTGATGAATGGCTTTCTGCTGTTTATGAATTAAATCCTACTGAAACTGAACTATTGAACACCATTTTCGAGAAAGTTCAAGCCGATGGTAATTATTGGAACGAAGAAGAACTCAAAATACAACTCATTGGTTTTCTGTTTTTTATCGCAAATATTGACACCAAAAATAAGATAAAAGTCTTCTATGAACGCCCCTTAGCTGCCGAAGTAGAAAGCTATAATTTATCAGTCGTGGTGGACTGTTTGGTGGCTACTCCCTTGCCTTTTCACACGCCCGAAAACCCCTATTTCTTTCTCCAAGAGTATAAGAGGGGTCGTGGTGATGACAAAGACCCCGAAGCTCAAATGCTTACTGCCATGCTCATCGCTCAGGAATTAAACAAAGACGACAAACCTATTTTTGGGAGTTATCTCTTTGGCAGTCGTTGGAAATTCTGTACGCTCGTGGGCAAAGATTATTGCCAAAGTCCAGAATTTGATGCTGACAAATATCCCGATTTACTTCAAATTGTCTTCGTACTTCGTAAGCTCAAAGAGTTGATTTTGAATCGGTAAGCAAATCAAATGCTTAAATCTTTTCGTTATCAATCAACTCCCAAACTTTTTCATTGTAGTTACTTTTCGTAATTCCAGTCAGCTTTTCGAGAGATTTATAATAGTTTTCATTACCTTTTTCGTATTTTCCACAATTCAATAATTCCCAAACTGCCGCAAAGCCTTTTTCTTTCTCTAATTTCTTTACAATCAAGGCATTAACGATATGATCGACCATTAAATCTTTCTCTTGGCTTTCTCCAAAATTAAATGGTTTTTCCTTATAACCTACCCAGTCTGCATTTTTATCGTTGGCTACTTTTGTTTTAAATATGTTAAAAATTTCTTGCCAAGTCATGCCCCAACTTCCACCATACACAAAAGCAATAGCTTCATCTACGGGTTTGTAAACTTTCCTTCTTGAAACAACCAAACTCAATCTATCATGCCATAAATCATGCGGGTCAAAACTGTCAAAATTAGCATTGTGATTACCCGTAACAATCAGTTTTTTATCTCCCAAAACTGAACTAAATGTATTTTCTGATTGCCCATTATATTCCAATTTGTAATCAACCCCAATCAGTTTTTGGAGAGCTGAGAAATCCTCACAACTATAAAATTCAGTAATCTTGTTGACTGATTTTAATTTTTTATCCAATACAGAAGCCATCTTTTCATACTCATTGATTTTGGTTTTGTTGATAGCGGTTTCGTAATGAAAAATACAATTACCCACCTTCGCCACTTTCCAGTTTTGAGTATTACGAATTAGTGGCGAAGAAAACACAAAACCTTCATCAGTTTTATGAGCAATTATCTCAAAATTAGCCACTGTAATTGGCGTTTTTTCATTAATTCCAATGTATGCTAATTTAATTAAATATTGGCTTTGGGGCAAACTAACAAGGTTTGTAAGATAAGGTTTATAAAAATAATCATCCTTAAATCTTCCACTTTTTTGAATGCCTTTAAATTCATCCAAAAGAATATCTGTTTCAATTTTTTCGGTCAGCAAAACAAACCTATTTTCTTCATTAGGTTTTTGAGAATCCTCCAAGAAGCCGTTAATTGATTTAACAAGAATTAACCTTTCAAGGCTATCTTTGGGCAATCTAATATTATCATTGATAATTAAAGATTTATTCTGAGAACGAGCGAAGAAGGTAAAAGATAGCAGTACCCAAATGAGTAGTTTTTTCATAATTCAGTCATGTTTTAAAAATTTAAGTCTGCATAACGCTCCGCAAATTAGCCCTCTCCCCTCCCGAACTCTGTTAATGAAATGTTAATGGATATTTCATTAACAAATTTTAACAAATCCATTTTTTTAATATATCAAAGAATAAATTTAAAAAATCCATGAAAAAAAAATCAAGCCTTTCAGTTTCGATGCTTTGTAGTAACTTTGTGGAATTTTGGGGCGTAGGTAAGGTACGTCAATTAAATAATCTCCTAAAAAAACAAGAAAGTGCCAAAGAATTCTTCCATTAAGTCCGTTCTTATTATCGGTTCAGGTCCCATCGTCATTGGTCAGGCTTGCGAGTTTGATTACGCTGGTTCACAGGCAGCACGCTCTTTGCGTGAAGAAGGCATCAAGGTTGCCTTGATAAATTCCAATCCTGCCACCATCATGACTGACCCGCTCAATGCAGATTACGTTTATTTGAAACCGCTCGAAAAACAATCTATCATTGAGATTCTTGAAAAACATATCGCCGAAGGCAATCCAATTGATGCCGTTTTACCAACTATGGGTGGGCAGACGGCATTAAATTTAGCCATTGACTGTGATTCGGCGGGAGTTTGGGAAAAATATAATTGCCAAATGATTGGGGTGGATATCAAAGCCATCGAAACCACCGAAGACCGTGAGAAATTCCGCCTCTTAATGCTTGAAATTGGCGTGGGTGTTTGTAAAGGACGCACAGCTCGCTCATTTTTGGAAGGAAAAGAAATTGCCCAAGAAACGGGTTTTCCTTTGGTAATTCGTCCATCGTTCACCCTTGGCGGAACGGGCGGAGGTTTCGTTCACGACCCCAAAGATTTTGATGCCGCCCTCAATAAAGGTTTACACGCATCGCCCACGCACGAGGTTTTGGTGGAACAATCCATCATGGGTTGGAAGGAATATGAATTAGAATTGTTACGGGATAATATAGGTAACGTAATCATCATTTGTTCGATTGAAAACTTCGACCCCATGGGCGTCCACACGGGCGACTCCATCACGGTTGCCCCTGCTCAGACCCTTCCCGACACGGTTTATCAGGAAATGCGAAACACCGCCATCAAGATGATGAATGCCATCGGACAGTTTGCGGGTGGTTGCAACGTGCAGTTTGCCCTCAATCCCGAGGACGATTCAATCATTGCCATCGAAGTAAATCCACGGGTTTCTCGTTCATCGGCTTTGGCATCGAAAGCAACAGGTTATCCAATTGCGAAAATTGCCGCCAAAATGGCAATTGGCTACAACTTGGATGAATTGACTAACGCCATCACAGGCACAACTTCTGCTTATTTTGAACCTGCTTTGGACTACGTTATCGTGAAAGTTCCCCGTTGGAATTTTGATAAATTCAAAGGGGCAGATAAGAGTTTAGGCTTACAGATGAAATCAGTAGGTGAAACAATGGGAATTGGTCGTAATTTCCAAGAAGCCCTCCAAAAAGCCTGTCAATCGCTCGAAATCAAGCGAAATGGTATGGGAGCAGACGGCAAAGGTTTACGTGACCAAGAGGCAATTATGTACTCTTTGGCACATCCTTCTTGGAATCGTCTTTTCCATATTTATGATGCTTTTAAATTAGGAATTTCATTTAAAACCATTCAACAAACTACTAAAATAGACAAATGGTTTTTGTATCAAATTGAAGATTTAGTAAGAGTTGAAAACGAACTCGAAAAATTCACCATTAGATACTGTACCAACTGAAGATTATTGATAGAAGCCAAACAAAAAGGTTATGCCGACCGACAAATTGCACATTTACTAAGATGCCTAGAAAGCGAAGTTTATGCATAAACGTAATGAACTTAGGCATTAAACGTGTTTACAAATGCGTAGATACTTGTGCGGCAGAATTTGAGGCAAAAACACCTTATTATCTATTCAACTTTCGATGCTTCGAAGAGATTGAATACGAATCTCGTTTCAGACAAGAAAGAAAATAGTAGTTTTGGGTTCGGGTCCAAACCGAATTGGGCAAGGAATTGAGTTTGATTATTCTTGTGTGCATGGAGTTTTGGCAGCCAAAGAATGTGGCTACGAAACCATCATGATTAACTGTAATCCTGAAACTGTTTCGACAGATTTTGATATTGCCGATAAATTATACTTTGAACCCGTTTTCTGGGAACACGTTTACGACATTATTCAGCACGAAAAACCCGAAGGTGTTATTGTTCAATTAGGCGGACAAACAGCTCTGAAATTAGCAGAAAAACTCTCTAAATACGGAATCAAAATCATTGGAACATCATTTGAAGCACTTGATTTGGCAGAAGATAGAGGGCGTTTCTCAGACTTTTACAAGAAAATGACATTCCTTTTCCACAATTTGGGTACTGTTGAAGATGCCGAACAAGCCGTAGAAGTTTCAAAGAATTTAGGCTTTCCATTGTTGGTACGTCCATCGTATGTATTGGGTGGGCAGTCGATGAAAATTGTGATTAATGAGCAAGAATTGGAGCAACACGTGGTTGATATTCTCAGAGATATTCCAGGTAATAAAATCCTACTTGACCACTTTTTAGAAAATGCTATTGAGGCAGAAGCCGATGCCATTTGTGATGGTGAAGACGTTTATATCATCGGAATTATGGAACACATCGAACCCGCAGGTATTCACTCGGGCGACTCGCACTCGGTGTTGCCTCCGTTTGATTTGACGGAAAACGTTATCAAACAAATTGAAGACCATACCCGCAAAATTGCCTTGGCTTTGAAAACGGTAGGTTTATTAAATATTCAATTTGCGGTAAAAAACGAAGTAGTTTACATCATCGAAGCCAACCCAAGAGCCTCACGAACGGTGCCATTTATTTGCAAGGCATACCAAGAACCGTATGTCAATTACGCCACAAAAGTGATGTTGGGAGCAAAATTAAAAGAATTCAACTTCCAACCTAAAAAGAATGGTTGGGCAATCAAGATTCCCGTATTCTCATTCAATAAATTCCCGAATGTAAACATGGAATTAGGCCCCGAAATGAAATCAACGGGTGAAGCCATTTACTTCATAGATTCCTTAAAAGATGATTTTTTCAGAAAAGTTTATGGAGAGCGGAATTTGTATCTTTCGAGGTAAAACTATTGAAAAGCTCCTTAATTTGATTGTTAGGGGCTTTTTTATTTTCATTTTGTATCCTTGTTTTAAATTACTGATAATCAAATAATTAACAATATGAATCCTTTTTTTGAAAAAACTTTAGTACTTGATTCAGAAGTGGAATGGGAACAAATTGAACCCAAAATCCGCAGAAAAATCATGTCTTTTTCTGCGGAAATTATGCTCGTAAAAGTGGCTTTTGAAGCAGGAGGCGTTGGCACATTACACCATCATCCACACCTGCAAATAAGTTATGTGGCTAATGGGGCTTTTGAGATTACCATCAACGGCGAATCAAAAGTTTTGAAGGCTGGCGATGTCTATAATGTCCCTAAAAATGCCATACATGGAGCAGTTTGTTTGGAAGAAGGGATTTTGATTGATGTTTTTTCCCCCATGCGAGAGGATTTTGTTTTGGAACGGTGAAATGAAAACTTATAAAGTTTTAGTCTGGCTATTTTATTGATAGTTTTTATCATTTTTGAAGCGAATAGCACAGCTCTTTAATGAAAAAATGCTGAAAAGTAGCACTAAAATGGTCGAATTAAAATTATAAGTTATCGTTTTACCGTTCCTTAACGCAAAATCCGCACAGGTACGCCCGAAAAGACAGAATTACCCGTGAGTTCATCAATTAATAATTCGTCCGTCAAATCATTGAGGCTTATCCCTGCGTGAGCGGTTGCTACGTCCAGTTGTACCCCCTTGCGAGCGTGTCCGAATCCGTGTGGAATGCTTACTACGTTGGGCATAATTTCATCGGTGATTTCTACCGAAATTTCTACCCTACCAACTCTTGATTCAACTTGTACTTTTTCTTGATTCACGATTCCCCGTTTGGCTGCTGTTTCTGGGTGAATCATCAGCGTACAGCGGTCTCTGCCTTTCATTAATCTTTCCGAATTGTGCATCCATGAATTATTGCTCCGAAGGTGTCTTCTGCCGATGAGTTCAAGGTCAAAATCTTTATTTTTCGCTTCGCTCAATAAAGTTTCTGCTTGACTTTTCACTCTCTCTAAATCTTTAATAATCAATTCTGGAATAAGATTAATTACCTGATTTTCAGTCAATAATCTTTCTGAAAGGCAAGGTTTTAATGCCCCCAAATCCTCTCCATGTGGATTGTCTTTCAGTTTTTGGAGTGTTAAACCATCTTTGCCATAAAAACCAAATTTCATCGCTAATTCCAATTTCTCTTCGGGATTTTTGGGAGTAGGAATTTCAGCACCTTCGGGCAGGACCATGCGACTTTTTAGCTCTTCAAAAATCTCCCAATCATGGCGTTGATTATAGTCTTTTTCAAATAATGGCTCTGAATATTTTGCCGTATTTCGGACGGCTAAATTATGAAAAACTACATCATAATGTGCCACTTCCAAACCCGTGGTTGGGGGCAAAATAATATTGGCGTGCTGGGTGGTTTCATTAAGATAAATATCTATCGAAACCATGTATTCCAACGAGTCCAAAGCCTTGTCTAACTGTATTCCATTAGAGGTGCTTAGTACAGGATTTCCGCACACCGTCAGCATGGCTTTGATGCCGCCCGCCAAAATATCTTCCGACATCGCCGAGACGGGTAGTTCACCATCAAATTCTGGTAATTTTCGGACGGCACTCTGCCAACGGTTGAAATAATTTTCACCTTTTTTCGCCCGTCCAAACAAATCAAAAGCGGGTTGTGGAAACATAGCACCACCCACAGAATCCATATTTCCCGTAAGAACATTTATACAATTTATCAACCAATGACACATACCCCCAAAGGCTTGCACGCTTACACCCATACGCCCGTAAACGACTGATTTGTTGGCACTTACTAAATCAAAAACTAAGGATTTTATTTGTAATTCTTCTATTCCAGTGATTTTAGAAACCGTTTCGGGAGCATAAAATTGCGTTAAATCTTTTAGCTTTTGTACATCTTCCGAAAGGTCAATTTGCTTGGTAATTTCATGAACTAAACTTAGTAATAAAAATACATCCGTGGCTGGTTTGATAAATAAATGCTGATTGGCAATTCTGGCAGTTTCAGTTTTGCGTGGGTCAATTACTACGAATTTTCCGCCTCTTTTTTGATTGGCTTTCAAACGATTTGCCACATCGGGAACGGTCATCAGCGAACCATTAGAAGCCAAAGGATTTGCCCCAATAATCAACATAAAATCGGTATGGTCAATGTCAGGAATGGGTAATAGAAGCGGATGTCCAAACATCTGCCAAGCCGCAAAATGGTGGGGTAATTGGTCGGCAGAAGTGGCAGAAAAGCGGTTACGAGTTCCCAAAGCCCTCAAAAACCCTGGGGCAGTCAGCAAAGTCCCCGAATTATGAACCGATGGATTGCCTTGATAAACACCCACGGCATCCTTGCCATGCTGGGCTTGAATTGTTTTGAATTTAGTAGTTACTTCGGTGAAAGCCTCTTCCCAAGAAATCGTCTCCCAACCCGTTTCAGTCCGTCTGATGGGTTGTTTTAGACGATTTTTATCCAAATAAATATCTTTCAAACCTACAGCTTTGGGACAAATATGTCCCCGAGAAAAAGGGTCTTTTTCATCGCCTCTGATGGTCAAGATTTCGTTATATTCATTGACCGTAATTTCCAAACCACAGATGGCTTCACATAGATTACAGGCACGAAAATGAGTACGGATATTTGTTGATGATGTCATATTTTTTATCGGAATAATTCAAAATTTGACATGAAATTACGGAAAAGAATTAAAGCACGAGAATCCTTCCCGTATTTTATTGTTTTCCTTTCAGCCAAACTTCTCATAATTAAAAAATCTTGTATATATTTATTCATCAAATTTCAAGTATTCGACATGGAAACAACTTTAAATTTTAATCTCCCCATGACATTTCACCAAGTTGCTGAAATTGTTAGTTCTACTTTGGCACTTTGAACGCTTACCCAAAAATATCCTATTTTGCCTTTTGAATAGAGGTTAGGGTTGGTCAAAATCCCCCTTTGAAGGGGGCAGGGGGATGTAGTAACTGTAAAATGCCAAAGTAGAATTAGGCAATTGCCAAAGTCAGAGAAAATGCAATTAGCCAATTTGTCAAAAAAAGAAGTTGAAAAAGAAACCGATATTGTTCAGACACATTTTGCCAGTCAAGCAATTTTAGTCCAGGACTGGTTAAACTTAGAAGAAGAAAAAGCATGGCAACATTTATAAAGAACTGAAAAACAATAAGTAGACGTTTTTTAAATGCCCTTTTTTGCACCACTCTACGTTACGGAATGCCGCCCAGATTAAATCCTCATTTAGCGATGCTAAACTGCGGCGACCGTCGCACGGTTTTATCGCCTTGATTGGCACAAAAAATAACATTTAAAAATTCATCCACTTATTATTTTCCCGTTCCTAAGTTTCACCAAAGTAGTAGAAATGATAATCTTTCGCTTTTCAACATCTTGTATTAAATTCGTAAATCATTGTTTATCAATCATTTCATCACAAACCAATAAGTATGAACCGTAGAAATTTTATCCAAAATTCAGCATTTGCTTTCGGAGCATTAGCTTTATCAAACAAGACTTTCGGAAACTTTATTTTCGATAATCCTTATAAAATGAAAATGTTACGTGGAGACGTTGGCGTATTCACTGAAAAAGGTGGAACAATTGCCTACCTGAAAACTAAAAAAGGCTTTGCCGTAGTGGATTCACAATTTCCAGAACAATCAACGCATTTGATTACGGAGTTGAAAAAGCTGTCTGAAAAGCCTATTAAATTACTGATAAATACCCATCACCACGGCGACCACAGTTCGGGCAATATTTCTTTCAAAGGGCTGGTTGAACACGTGGTTGCTCACGAAAACTCGCTGAAAAACCAGCAGGCAACCGCCCAAAAAGCTAAAACTGAGGATAAACAATTATACCCAGACGTAACTTTTAAGGATACCTGGAAAGGCAAAGTGGGCAAGGAAAGTATAAAAGCCCATTACTTCGGAGCAGGACATACCAACGGGGATTCTTTAATACATTTTGAACACGCCAACATCCTTCACATGGGTGATTTATTATTCAACCGTCGTTATCCTTTTGTGGATAGGTCGGCAGGAGCAAGTATTGAAAGTTGGATTTCTGTCTTGGACAAAACCCTCACGACTTTTGATAATGAAACCATCTTCGTGTTCGGACACGCCTTTGACCCCGAGAAAATTACGGGAGATAAAGAAGACATTAAAGTTTTTAAAGATTATTTAGAAAAATTATTAGTCTTCACGGAAAGTGAAATAAAGGCAGGAAAATCGAAAGAAGAATTTATCAAAAATAAGTCAGTTACGGGCGTAACCGAAATGCAAGGAGATGGAATCGTAAGGAGTTTGACTTCGGCTTATGAAGAATTGACGATGAAATAAAAGAGTCTAAAAAGTCGTAGGTCATAAGTCATAAATCGTAAGTAAGTCAATCAATAAAATACCTTCCTTATGTGACTTATACACTTACGACTTAGGACTTTTCAGACTTACGACTTGCTTACCTCAATTTCAAAGTAACCACTGAAATAATCACCAATAAAATTCCAATAATCCAGAAACGTGTTACCAATTTTGCTTCGTGATAACCTTTCTTCTGAAAATGATGATGCAACGGCGACATTAGGAAAATCCGCCGACCTTCGCCAAATTTTTTCTTGGTATATTTAAAATAACTGACTTGCAGAATCACGGAGAGTAATTCAATCAAGAAAATTCCGCACAAAACGGGTATCAATAATTCCTTCCGAATCACAATAGCAAGCGTGGCAATAATTCCCCCCAACATCAAACTGCCCGTATCGCCCATGAAAACTTGGGCAGGATAAGAATTATACCACAAAAAGCCAATACACGCCCCCACAAAGGCGGCACAAAAAACCGCCAGTTCGCCCGAATTGGGAATAAACATCACGTTGAGGTATTGTGAAAACACCTTATTTCCAGATACATACGCCAACACTGCCAACCCAATTCCGATAATCATGGAAGTTCCCGCAGCGAGTCCATCAATGCCATCTGTGATGTTTGCCCCGTTTGAAACTGCCGTAATGATGAAGATTACCACAATCACATAAACAATCCAAGTATATTGGTCAAGTCCCAAAAAATCAGGTAGTAGATTGCTATAATCAAACTGATTATTTTTCATAAAAGGCACCGTAGAAATTAAAGATTTTGTATCTTCAAATTTTTGTACTTCTCCAATATTAGCCGCAATTTTGGCTTTCTCATAAAACCGTACTTTAATGTCGTCATTAAACCACATCGTAAGCCCCACGATAAGCCCCAAACCAACCTGCCCGACTATCTTGAACTTACCCGAAAGTCCATCTTTATTTTTCTTAAAAACTTTGATATAATCGTCCAAAAAACCCACTGCACAAAGCCATACCGTAGTTACGATTAAAAGAATGATGTAAATATTATGAAGTTTGGCAAACAAAAGCACTGGCACAAGCAACGACAAAAGGATAATAAAGCCGCCCATCGTAGGAGTCCCTTTTTTCTGCATTTGCCCAGCCAAACCGAGGTCACGGATGTCTTCACCAATTTGTAATTTTCTAAGAAGGTTAATAACAGTTTTCCCCCAAATAGCAGCAATTCCAAGCGACATTACCGTGGCGGCAAAAGCCCGAAAAGTGATGTACTGAAATAGTCCAGCACCAGGGAAATTGAAATGTTTGTCTAAGTAATCGAATAAATAATAAAGCATTGGGTTGGTGATTAGTTATTGGGAATTGGTTACTGGTTATTGGAGAATTGATTAATAGTTATTGGGGGAATTGGTTACTGGTTATTAGGGAATTGATTATTAGCAAATTCATTAATTATACTAATAACTAATTCCCAAGTAACTAATTCCCAAGTAACTAATAACCAGTAACCAATCACTACACTCCAAATTGTGAAAGATGATGGTCAAGATGCTTATAAAATAGATTGTTCCATTCAAAAGAATTCATTTTGCCTAATGAAACGGACTCTTTGTTTTCAAAATGTTTAGCTCCTAATTTCTCAACCATTTGGATATACGCAATCAAACGAGCTTTTTCAGTTTCAAAATCACGGGTATCCGTAATCAAAAATGCGGGAGCAGTACCCGAGTTTTTCTTGTAGGGAGTAGTGGAATTAGTCAATCTATCTTTCAACATCGTCCTGAGCATGAACCTCACAAAAGTATTAGGTCTTTTGGGGTTTTCATCAAATGCTTGTTCATACGCAACACAACAATGAGCCAACATTTGAGCAACATCCATTTTTCCCCAAAGCGGAAAAGTATTGGGAGATAATTCGCTGATGCGATGGAGTAATTTATCAGTCGTTTGTGGTTCAAAGATATTTAGAATGGTCATGGAGATAAGGTTATTTTGTGACAGCAAACGTTGATAATCTAATTATTTCTTGGCTAATTTCTTCAATAATTTCCTTGTTTTCAATCTCCCCATCATTACTAAAAACGATGAAGACCTTTCCGTGAAAATCATCTGTGAAGGCTTGGAAACCTGCTTTCATACGTTCTGAGGGGGAGTAATTCTTACCTGTAATTTGTATTCCAAATGCTTTGTCTCCTACGTGTCCGAGATAATCAATATCACAGCAGTGGTCAAGATAAGGCAATGATTCTTCAAATTTAACATTTGAAAAAATATAAGCTAAATTATCATTAACCACCGACTTTGGCGGCTTATATTTTTCATAAACATGATTAATGGTTATGTTGATGTTTATCGTTTGCATAAAACAAAAATAACTTTTTATATCATGGAAAACAAAAAAACCACAAATTCCGAGGAGTTTGTGGTTTTCAAGATTACGGACAAGGCTGTCCGTATTACAGAACTGCTTCTGCCAAAACTAAAACTTTGTTGTTTAATACTTCCACAACGCCACCATCAATGGTGAATTCTTGTTTGTCAGCCGCTAAAGTGCCTTTACCCAAGGTCGAAACGATGGGTGCGTGGTCTTTCAAGATTTGAAAAGAACCGTCTGTACCTGGTAAAGTAACTACGCTTACTTCGCCAGAGAACACTTTTTTATCGGGAGTGATGATTTCTAATTGCATAATCTTAACTTGAAAATTTGGTGATTTGAAAATTTGAAAATGAATTTCAAATACAAATAATTAAAATTAAGAAAATGTATTAATTTATAACTCTCAAATTAACACATTTTCAAATTTTCAAATTATTTCGCTGCTTCTGCCATTAATTTTTCTCCTTTTGCCACTGCATCTTCGATGCTTCCTACTAAGTTGAAAGCTGCTTCTGGAAGGTGGTCATACGCCCCGTCGATGATGGCATTGAAACCTTTGATGGTATCGTTAATATCAACCAAAACCCCTTTCAAACCTGTAAACTGCTCTGCTACGAAGAAAGGCTGCGACAAGAAACGCTGAACACGTCTGGCACGTGATACCGCCAATTTATCTTCTTCCGAAAGTTCGTCAAGACCCAAAATGGCAATAATATCTTGTAATTCTTTATAACGTTGAAGAATCTCCTTTACTCTTTGTGCGGTGTTATAATGAGTATCCCCCAAAATAGCGGCAGAAAGAATACGTGAAGATGAATCCAATGGGTCAACGGCTGGATAGATTCCTAATTCGGCAATCTTACGAGAAAGTACCGTTGTAGCATCCAAGTGAGTAAATGTCGTTGCAGGAGCAGGGTCAGTCAAGTCATCGGCAGGTACATAAACTGCTTGTACCGATGTAATTGAACCTCTTTTTGTTGAAGTAATACGCTCTTGCATCGCTCCCATTTCGGTTGCCAAGGTTGGCTGATAACCTACGGCTGACGGCATACGTCCCAAAAGGGCTGATACCTCAGAACCCGCTTGTGTAAAACGGAAGATATTATCAATAAAGAAAAGAATATCACGTCCTTGGTCTTCGCCTTCGGCATCACGGAAATATTCAGCAACCGTTAATCCAGAAAGGGCTACTCTTGCTCTTGCTCCAGGAGGCTCGTTCATTTGACCGAACACCAAAGTTGCTTGTGAACTTTTCAAAGCCTCCTCATCAACTTTCGATAAATCCCAACCACCATCTTCCATAGAGTGTTTGAAATCTTCCCCGTAACGAATTACGTTTGATTCAATCATTTCACGCAACAAATCATTACCCTCACGAGTACGCTCACCCACACCAGCAAACACCGAAAGACCTTCATAAGCCTTGGCAATGTTGTTGATAAGTTCCATAATCAATACAGTTTTACCTACACCCGCACCACCGAACAAACCAATTTTACCACCCTTTACATAAGGAGCAAGCAAATCAATTACTTTGATACCTGTGAAAAGCACCTCCGTTGAAGTAGCCAATTCGTCATACTTTGGAGCAAGACGGTGGATTGGTAAACCTTTGTCAGACTTTGGTTGTGGGATTCCGTCAATGGCTTCTCCAATTACATTGAAAAGACGACCTTTGATTGATTCACCAGAAGGCATCGACATGGGTTGTCCCAAATCAATTACTTCCTTACCTCTTTGAAGTCCTTCTGTTCCTTCCATCGCAATGGTACGAACTCGGTCTTCGCCCAAGTGCTGTTGTACTTCAAGAATAACTTTGGTGCCGTTGGCTTTGATAACCTCCAAGGCATTCAAAATTGCGGGGAGATGAGAGTCTGCACCCTCGAAGCTCACATCCACAACCGGTCCGATTACTTGCGTAACTTTCCCTTTATTGACTGCATTTGCCATTTTTTATTGTGATTTTGTTTTTCTTATTTTTGCAATTAATCCTTTTGAATGGAGTATTAAGTAGTGAATACGTAAGTATTAAGTAGTAATTCAAAATAAAATTCTGAATATTATAAGTAAATTAAACAAAAACAGAATAATATTTTGTTATTTTTTACTCATTACTTATTGCTTACTACTCATTGCTATTTACCCTAACTTTTCAAGGTGCAAAATTACTTGGTAAATCTCAGATTAACAAAGCCGTTTTTGGATTTTTACCATATATTTTGAAGAAAAAGTGTGGTTTTATTGGATTGGTTCAAGAATTGGGACCGAACAGGGAAGGACAGTTAGGATAAGAAATTATGAATTAGACGGTATCCTATCCTAAATCTGCATTTTGTTCCTACCCAAAAATTCAACTTCTAATTCCCATAAATCCTCACAAATCTCCATTTTGGTCAGCTATCCGACAAACCTTTGAAACTCCTTTCTGTATTTTGCGAAGCAAAATTTTTAGACTTCCCAAAACACCATGAAACAAGCATTACTTTTCATTTATCTTATCAGTTTTTCTGCTTGTATTCAGGCTCAAATAATTACAGGTAGGGTGCTGGATTCTCGTACAAGTGAGCCTCTGCCATTTGCTTCGGTTTCGATAAAAAATACTAATAAGGGAACATTAACGAAAGAAGACGGCACTTTTGAAATAGTTGTTCAAAATAAAGATGTTGAACTGATTTTCAGTTCAATAGGGTATTTTCCAAAGGTTTTGAAAGCTCGAAATACAAAAGAAGTTTATTTGGAAGAAAAAGATAATAGTTTGAACGAAGTGGTGGTTTTTTCCATAAATCCAGCTAATCGAATTGTTGAGTCTGCCGTACGAAACAAACCTTTGAACGATCCCGAACAACAGCCTTCTTTTCGGTATGAAGTTTATCATAAAAGTATAGTTTCGGCAAATATTGACTCGCTCAATGTGAATACAAAATTGGGAAAAAGGCTTAAAAATAATGATTTATTCGTCAATGAAAGTTATGCTATTCATAAATTTATTCGCCCCAATCTTACCAAAGAAATCATTACGGGTTCACGCACATCAGGTACAAAAAGTACGTTATTTTCCAGCCTAACGCCCTTGCTGCAACAATTCGGGTTTTATCGTGATTTTATCCAGTTTCAAGGCAGACAGCTTCAAGAGCAACTCATTTATGTCAATCCACTTTCGACAGGAACGACTGGAAGATATGATTTTAATTTGATTGACACCCTCATCACCGAACCTGGCGACAGCACTTTTGTGATTGATTTTGAACCCAAACGCAAAAGTAATTTCGTGGGTTTGAAAGGGACACTTCATATCCACTCGGGCGACTATGCCTTACAATATGTGCGTGCAGAACCCGCAGAAGCAAATTTGTTACATTTTAAGTTAGAACAGGTTTATGAAAAAGTAAATCAAAAATCATGGTTTCCAACCGAACTTTCGGCTGAATGGCTTTTGTCGGAATTTAAAATCGGAGGGCAGAGTTTGCGGTTCAATATTCGGAGTTCACTAAAAAATATTGAAATTGACGTGCCAATTCCTGTGACTGATTTTGATGAAAACTCGCTCGAATTCAAAGCCGATGCCATTTTTCAGGATGAAGCCTTTTGGCAAAGTCATCGGGCAGATTCACTTTCCCTGCGGGAGAAAAATACTTATCGTTATCACGCCACGATGCCTTTGGGGCAAAAATTAAAGCAAACCGCCGTCATCAGTGGGTCGGAGTGGCTTTTGTCAGGAGCAATTCCTTTGGGTAAAAAACTGGATTTATCCATTCAAAACCTTTTTGATGCCAACGTTTACGAAGGAATCCGCCCAACGCTGAATGTTTTGACGAACGATAATTTCTCGAAATTTATTCGCTTTGATGCCAAGGCGGGCTATGGTTTTGGAGACCAAGCCTTTAAATACGAAGGACGAGTACGGTTTAATTTGAGTGAAAAACATCGAATGCGGCTTAGTGTAGCATACAGAAGTGATATTTCTGAACCTGCCAATGTCCAGTTTTTTATCTGGAATTTTCCCCAAATCCCGTATGAACTGATTCGTACTTTTCAGATTGCGAAAGCCGACAGTTTGAGCCAATGGAAGGCAGAACTCAATTTTAGGGCTTTGCGATACGCCACTTTTTCAATTTCGCTGATTGACGAAATCCGCAAACCTACCTACGCATACACCTACCACAACCCCATGCGTGACCCCATGAATCCGCTCATGCGAGACTTTCACAACACAGAAATTGGCATCGGTTTTCGGTATGCCTTTGGTGAACAGTTTTCACAGATTGGTCGTGGGGCAATTATTACTACGCCACCTTCGCCCACGTTTTCATTGCACGTAGCCCAAGGAATTTTATATTTTCCCGAAGGAAAATTACCCTACACCAAAGTCAATACCAAACTGGAATACAGTTTCAAGACCCTAAATTTTGGCGAAACTTTCATCAATTTATCGGCTGGAAAAATCTGGGGTAGTGTGCCTTATCCGTACCTATACAACGGCAGAGGCAGTAGAGATGCCAACAATATTATTTGGGTAGCTAACCATTTTCAAACGATGGGGCTATATGAATTTACCTCCGACCAATACGCCAATCTATTTATTACTCACAATTTCGGTAGCCTCTTGGCAAAACCCAAAACCAAATGGTTTCGTCCAGAAGTAGCTATATTTCAAGGAGTTGCTGTGGGCAGTTTTAGTAATCGTGAAGCCCACGAAGGTATAGACTTTAAGGGACTTGAAAAAGGATATTTAGAAACGGGGCTAATGGTGGATAACCTTATCCGCAAGCGTTTTGCCAAATTATTTTACCTCGGGGCGGGCGTTGGAGCATTCAGACGTTGGGGAGCAAACGAATTACCCAATTCTGGTGATAATTGGACATATCGTCTGGTTTGGAATGTGGCGTTTTGATAACGTGGTGCAATTTTTGTTAAATAAATTATTTTTTCTAAAAAATATTGCAAATATTAATTTGATTTGTACAATTTATTGTCAGTAAATTTTTTACTTCTATAACTAAAAAAACTCTTTCCCAAGAAATAAATCTCTTCAAATTTCTTCAAAATTAACAAAAGGTAATTTAACCCTACTCATTTCAACCCCCTCCAAACATACCGTATAATAAATACAGCATTAGTGAAGACGGATTATCTAATGTTTATTCAATATTTGCACTCGCTATAATTTATTATACGGAAAACCCAAAAATGGAGTGAGTAAAACTATTTACTCCAGACTAAATTAAACAAATCAAAACAACCACTAACAGTATTTGCCAATCACTAATTTGACCAAATACTTATCAAACAAAATATAGGTTCGATCATAATTTTGGTTAACACAACCATCAACTAACTCGAAGCTAATCTCCTTATTAATTCTTAATATTTAGGCTTTCAAAAATTGCCCATGCGATTTTGACGGGTCTATTGTATTCATATCCCAACACGAAAACATTATTACACAATTTGATAACAAGTATCTGATTTACAGATAAATACTCGCAAAAATTAATAGTAAGAACGCATATTATTATTATGAAGCCAATTTATACCAATTTTTTAACTGTTGCCCGAGCTATTATCGAAGAAAATTATAACGACGAAACCTTCGGATGTGTAAAATTCTGTGTGGCACTCAGAATGAGCCGCTCACACATTCACCGAAAGTTATCGGAAGAATTGGGGCTTTCCATTTCTGATTATATCAAGCAAATTCGGCTCGAAAAGGCAAAGGATTTACTGGTTCAGACCAATTATCCCATCTATGAAATTGCCAGTAAAGTTGGGTATTCAGATGCCAACTATTTCAGCCGTTCATTTTCAAAAATTTACGGCGTTTCTCCTTCGCAGTGCAGGCAGGCATCGGCTTAGTATTCCCCCAGTATTTTTTTTCCTGAATATATTTTACCTTTTAATACAACACTTGTATGAAAACATTTTTTACCACTCGTCAATTTAATTTTTCAAAGGCTTCACAGAAGAATTTCTGTTTTAGCCTTTTTATGTTTGTACTGCTTTTGGGGCAGGTTGGGTTTGCACAGACAAAAACATGGACTGGAGCAGTGGACGGCAACTGGAATACCGCAGGAAACTGGAATCCATCAGGAGTGCCTACTAATGCTGATGATGCCATTATTGATTTTGATGCAAACATATCAATTTCATCAGCAGCTACGTGTAAGTCTTTACAGGTTACCAATGATTCTGATGTGCTATTAAGTAGCTCTGGTGCTGCCAGAGCATTAACTATTGATGGTTCAGGAAGTACGATAGGTTCAGGTAGTTCACTTACTCTTTTGGGAACGGGCGGAGTATTAACCGTAGAGTATTTGGGTTCGGGAAGAACTATGAATATTGCTGGGACAATGACGATGGGTAATTCAACCACCTATAATCCAGTTAACAGTGTTACAACGGTGAATGGTAGCTTAATTAGAACAGGGAGTTCAACAACAATCGGGACTTCGACTACATCAACTTTAATTTTTGGAAGTACAGGTATTTATGAGCATGGAGTTAATGGTGTGGATATTCCAGTCGCTGATTGGGATGATAATTCATTATTGAAAATTACAGGTGTAACCACATCAAATATAACTGGGAGTAACCAATCATTTGGAAATGTAGAATGGAATTGCACTTCACAGACAGCAACGGTAAATTTTGGAACAGCAACAACTGCCATTGACGGTAATTTTAAAATAATCAATACTGGTTCTAATGGAATTGGAATGAACAATGGGGATTCTCCTGGATTAATCATTGGAGGTGACTATGAGCAGACAGGAGGAACATTAAGATTAGCCACGTCGGTAGCGAGAACCTTTACAGTAAACGGAAAATTTAGTTTGACGGGTGGTACTTTAACACTTTCTAATGGAACTGGTATTGGTACCTTAAATGTAAAGGGTTATTTCACTCATACTGGCGGAACTATAACTCAAACAGGTGCAGGTTCTGGTAAAATAAATTTTGACGGAACAACAACCTATACATCGGGTGGGACAGTTTCAAATACTATCAATTTTGAAGTCAATACCAATAAAACTTTAACAATGGCAGCTGCAGGTACTACTATTACTGGAGCTGGTGCTTTTGTATTAAATAGCGGTGCAACATTAAATATTAAATCGGCTGATGGAATTACGAGTAGTGGTGCGACTGGTAATATTCAAGTAGCAGGTTCGAGAACTTATAATACTGGAGCGAATTATATTTATTCGGGGGCGGCAACACAGGTAACGGGAAATGGCTTACCTGCTTCGGTAAATAATTTAACTATTAATAACTCGGCAGGCGTTACGCTTACTTCTAACGCAACCGTCAATGGAGCACTTGCTTTAACTTCGGGTTTATTAACCACTTCACCATCAGCTGCTCCTACAATTGCCAGTGCAGGTTTAATTTCAGGTGCTTCATCTTCAAGTTATGTAAGCGGTCCTTTGAAAAGGGAATATTCGGCAACTGGTTCTAAAACTTTCCCGATTGGTAAAGGAGGAAATTATAGAGCTATTAGTTTGGATTATACTGCTTTATCAGGAGGAACAAGCACCGTAACTGCCGAGCAAATGGAAAGCACGATTGGCGGAACATTGCCAACGGGCGTAAGTGTACAGTCAGGAAGACATTGGGATATTTCAGAATCAGGGAGTACATCTCGTACCTATTCATTAACCTTAGATGGTGACCCCTTCACGGCGGCAACACCAATTATTGTAAAAGGTGATGGCTCGACAAATACGAAAACAACAGCAACAGTTGCTGGTACAAACTTTACAGCTACGGGTTTTATGACTTTTAGCAAATTTGCGGTAGGAAATTGTACGAACCCGACTATAACAACTCAGCCAGATAATAGTAGCATTACTTACGGAGATAATACGACATTTACCATATCAGCTTCGGGCGTTGATTCTTACGCTTGGGAGGAATTTGATGGTTCTTCATGGACTGCTATCTCTGATGGAGGAATATATAGCGGAGCTACAACGGGTACTTTAACATTGACAAAAGCACCTTTTGCGAAAAATGGTTTTAAATATCGTTGTGTATTGACTAATGCTTGTGGTAGTACTACGAGCGATGGGGCGGCTACTTTGGCGGTGGGGAAGAAGGCTTTGACCGTAACGGCTGTGGCAAGCACCAAAACTTATGATGGAACAACGGCATCTGCTGGTATGCCAACGGTAGGTGCTTTGGTCGGTACAGATATGGTAGATGTTGCTCCAATTCAGACTTATGACAACAAAACGCAAGGTGCAGGCAAAACGCTGACACCAAGTGGATTGACAATCAAAAATGGAGCTACCGATGTTACTGGAAACTATGATATTACTTACACCGCTGTTAATACTGGTGTAATTGAGAAAGCAACAGTAATCGTAACGGCTGTGGCAAGCACCAAAACTTATGATGGAACAACGGCATCTGCTGGTGTGCCAACGGTAGGTGCTTTGGTCGGTACAGATATGGTAGATGTTGCTCCAATTCAGACTTATGACAACAAAACGCAAGGTACAGGCAAAACGCTGACACCAAGTGGATTGACAATCAAAAATGGAGCTACCGATGTTACTGGAAACTATGATATTACTTACACCGCTGTTAATACTGGTGTAATTGAGAAAGCAACAGTAATCGTAACGGCTGTGGCAAGCACCAAAACTTATGATGGAACAACGGCATCTGCTGGTGTGCCAACGGTAGGTGCTTTGGTCGGTACAGATATGGTAGATGTTGCTCCAATTCAGACTTATGACAACAAAACGCAAGGTACAGGCAAAACGCTGACACCAAGTGGATTGACAATCAAAAATGGAGCTACCGATGTTACTGGAAACTATGATATTACTTACACCGCTGTTAATACTGGTGTAATTGAGAAAGCAACAGTAATCGTAACGGCTGTGGCAAGCACCAAAACTTATGATGGAACAACGGCATCTGCTGGTGTGCCAACGGTAGGTGCTTTGGTCGGTACAGATATGGTAGATGTTGCTCCAATTCAGACTTATGACAACAAAACGCAAGGTACAGGCAAAACGCTGACACCAAGTGGATTGACAATCAAAAATGGAGCTACCGATGTTACTGGAAACTATGATATTACTTACACCGCTGTTAATACTGGTGTAATTGAGAAAGCAACAGTAATCGTAACGGCTGTGGCAAGCACCAAAACTTATGATGGAACAACGGCATCTGCTGGTGTGCCAACGGTAGGTGCTTTGGTCAGTGGAGATATGGTAGATGTTGCTCCAATTCAGACTTATGACAACAAAACGCAAGGTGCAGGCAAAACGCTGACACCAAGTGGATTGACAATCAAAAATGGAGCTACCGATGTTACTGGAAACTATGATATTACTTACACCGCTGTTAATACTGGTGTAATTGAGAAAGCAACAGTAATCGTAACGGCTGTGGCAAGCACCAAAACTTATGATGGAACAACGGCATCTGCTGGTGTGCCAACGGTAGGTGCTTTGGTCAGTGGAGATATGGTAGATGTTGCTCCAATTCAGACTTATGACAACAAAACGCAAGGTACAGGCAAAACGCTGACACCAAGTGGATTGACAATCAAAAATGGAGCTACCGATGTTACTGGAAACTATGATATTACTTACACCGCTGTTAATACTGGTGTAATTGAGAAAGCAACAGTAATCGTAACGGCTGTGGCAAGCACCAAAACTTATGATGGAACAACGGCATCTGCTGGTGTGCCAACGGTAGGTGCTTTGGTCGGTACGAGATATGGTAGATGTTGCTCCAATTCAGACTTATGACAACAAAACGCAAGGTACAGGCAAAACGCTGACACCAAGTGGATTGACAATCAAAAATGGAGCTACCGATGTTACTGGAAACTATGATATTACTTACACCGCTGTTAATACTGGTGTAATTGAGAAAGCAACAGTAATCGTAACGGCTGTGGCAAGCACCAAAACTTATGATGGAACAACGGCATCTGCTGGTATGCCAACGGTAGGTGCTTTGGTCGGTACAGATATGGTAGATGTTGCTCCAATTCAGACTTATGACAACAAAACGCAAGGTGCAGGCAAAACGCTGACACCAAGTGGATTGACAATCAAAAATGGAGCTACCGATGTTACTGGAAACTATGATATTACTTACACCGCTGTTAATACTGGTGTAATTGAGAAAGCAACAGTAATCGTAACGGCTGTGGCAAGCACCAAAACTTATGATGGAACAACGGCATCTGCTGGTGTGCCAACGGTAGGTGCTTTGGTCGGTACAGATATGGTAGATGTTGCTCCAATTCAGACTTATGACAACAAAACGCAAGGTACAGGCAAAACGCTGACACCAAGTGGATTGACAATCAAAAATGGAGCTACCGATGTTACTGGAAACTATGATATTACTTACACCGCTGTTAATACTGGTGTAATTGAGAAAGCAACAGTAACCGTAACGGCTGTGGCAAGCACCAAAACTTATGATGGAACAACGGCATCTGCTGGTGTGCCAACGGTAGGTGCTTTGGTCGGTACAGATATGGTAGATGTTGCTCCAATTCAGACTTATGACAACAAAACGCAAGGTACAGGCAAAACGCTGACACCAAGTGGATTGACAATCAAAAATGGAGCTACCGATGTTACTGGAAACTATGATATTACTTACACCGCTGTTAATACTGGTGTAATTGAGAAAGCAACAGTAATCGTAACGGCTGTGGTAAGCACCAAAACTTATGATGGAACAACGGCATCTGCTGGTATGCCAACGGTAGGTGCTTTGGTCGGTACAGATATGGTAGATGTTGCTCCAATTCAGACTTATGACAACAAAACGCAAGGTACAGGCAAAACGCTGACACCAAGTGGATTGACAATCAAAAATGGAGCTACCGATGTTACTGGAAACTATGATATTACTTACACCGCTGTTAATACTGGTGTAATTGAGAAAGCAACAGTAATCGTAACGGCTGTGGCAAGCACCAAAACTTATGATGGAACAACGGCATCTGCTGGTGTGCCAACGGTAGGTGCTTTGGTCAGTGGAGATATGGTAGATGTTGCTCCAATTCAGACTTATGACAACAAAACGCAAGGTGCAGGCAAAACGCTGACACCAAGTGGATTGACAATCAAAAATGGAGCTACCGATGTTACTGGAAACTATGATATTACTTACACCGCTGTTAATACTGGTGTAATTGAGAAAGCAACAGTAATCGTAACGGCTGTGGCAAGCACCAAAACTTATGATGGAACAACGGCATCTGCTGGTGTGCCAACGGTAGGTGCTTTGGTCAGTGGAGATATGGTAGATGTTGCTCCAATTCAGACTTATGACAACAAAACGCAAGGTACAGGCAAAACGCTGACACCAAGTGGATTGACAATCAAAAATGGAGCTACCGATGTTACTGGAAACTATGATATTACTTACACCGCTGTTAATACTGGTGTAATTGAGAAAGCAACAGTAATCGTAACGGCTGTGGCAAGCACCAAAACTTATGATGGAACAACGGCATCTGCTGGTGTGCCAACGGTAGGTGCTTTGGTCAGTGGAGATATGGTAGATGTTGCTCCAATTCAGACTTATGACAACAAAACGCAAGGTGCAGGCAAAACGCTGACACCAAGTGGATTGACAATCAAAAATGGAGCTACCGATGTTACTGGAAACTATGATATTACTTACACCGCTGTTAATACTGGTGTAATTGAGAAAGCAACAGTAATCGTAACGGCTGTGGCAAGCACCAAAACTTATGATGGAACAACGGCATCTGCTGGTGTGCCAACGGTAGGTGCTTTGGTCAGTGGAGATATGGTAGATGTTGCTCCAATTCAGACTTATGACAACAAAACGCAAGGTACAGGCAAAACGCTGACACCAAGTGGATTGACAATCAAAAATGGAGCTACCGATGTTACTGGAAACTATGATATTACTTACACCGCTGTTAATACTGGTGTAATTGAGAAATTGAATATCACAGGCTCATTCACAGCCTCAAATAAACCTTATGATGGGACTGATGCTGCAACAGTTTTGACAAGAACTTTATCGGGAGTTATCTCACCTGATGATGTTACATTAATTGGCGAAACAGCGACATTCGATAATAAAAACGTAGGAACCGACAAAACTGTTACTTTAACAGGGACTACACTAAGTGGAACTACGGCTGGTAATTATACTTTAATAAGTGTGGGTACTACAACGGCTGATATTACGCCAATCACCCTCACCATCACTGCCAGCAACCGCAATAAATGCGAAGGCACAATCGCAACTTTCTTAGGAACAGAATTTACAACTGTTGGTTTAGTTTCAGGAGATGTCGTTACAAGCGTAACCCTATCAAGTACAGGAGCAGCATCAACAGTAACAAAATCTTCTGGTCCAAACTTCCCAATTGTTGCTACCAATGCTGTAGGTACTGGTTTGAGTAACTATAATATTACTTATGTAAATGGTACTCTTACCATTACTTCACCTACATTGGTAGTGATACCATCACCCGCTCCGTGTTTTGGAGATTTAGGAGGTGCAATTTTGCAAGCAACAGGTGGTAGTCCAACAAATACTTCTTATACTTTCACAAGTAATCCATCTACCAATGTAACTATTGCAAGTAATATACTTACAGCCCCTGCTGGTGTATATGTCATTACCGTAACAGACGAAGCGGGTTGTACAAAAGCAGGAACTTTAACCATTTCTCAACCAACGCTGATAACTGGTAGTGGTGCAAAAAAATCATACAATGGTGCTGATTTAAGTTGTGCTACTTCGACTGATGGAGAGATAACGGTAACTGCAACGGGTGGTACAGGTGCAAAAGAATATTCTATCAATAATGGGGCTTATGTGAGTACTAATGTATTTCAGAACTTAGCAGCAGGAACATATACCTTAAAAGTAAAAGATGCCAATGGTTGTGAAGTTAGTCTTGCACCAGTAACCATTACTGCACCTTCGGCAGTTGTGGCAGGTGCACCTTCTTCTACTCAAAGTAATGTTACTTGTTTCGGAGGAAATAATGGTTCTATTGATTTAACAGTAACACCCTCATCTGGTGGTACTGTTAGTAGAATATACAGTTATGTTTGGAGCAAAACAGGCGGTGGCTTTACAGCAACTACTGAGGATATTGGTAGTTTGACAGCGGGTACATATTCAGTACTTATCACAGCAACCGATGTAAATGGGTGTACTGGTACTACGAGTTTGATAGGAATGAATGTTTCTCAACCAGCTCCATTAGCCGCAACGATTACTGCACAAACAAATGTAGATTGTAATGGAAATAGCACAGGTTCGGTTACAGTAACAGCAACCAGTGGTACAGGAACTTCTCCTTATGAATACAAAATCGGTACGGCTGCTTACGGAACAACTAATATTTTTGGAACATTGGCAGCAGGAACTTATACCATCATGGTAAAAGATGCCAATGGTTGCGAAACTACCGTGCCTGTAACAATTACAGAACCAGCTCCATTAGCCGCAACGATTACTGCACAAACAAATGTAGATTGTAATGGAAATAGCACAGGTTCGGTTACGGTAACAGCAACCAGTGGTACAGGAACTTCTCCTTATGAATACAAAATCGGTACGGCTGCTTACGGAACAACTAATATTTTTGGAACATTGGCAGCAGGAACTTATACCATCATGGTAAAAGATGCCAATGGTTGCGAAACTACCGTGCCTGTAACAATTACAGAACCAGCTCCATTAGCCGCAACGATTACTGCACAAACAAATGTAGATTGTAATGGAAATAGCACAGGTTCGGTTACGGTAACAGCAACCAGTGGTACAGGAACTTCTCCTTATGAATACAAAATCGGTACGGCTGCTTACGGAACAACTAATATTTTTGGAACATTGGCAGCAGGAACTTATACCATCATGGTAAAAGATGCCAATGGTTGCGAAACTACCGTGCCTGTAACAATTACAGAACCAGCTCCATTAGCCGCAACGATTACTGCACAAACAAATGTAGATTGTAATGGAAATAGCACAGGTTCGGTTACGGTAACAGCAACCAGTGGTACAGGAACTTCTCCTTATGAATACAAAATCGGTACGGCTGCTTACGGAACAACTAATATTTTTGGAACATTGGCAGCAGGAACTTATACCATCATGGTAAAAGATGCCAATGGTTGCGAAACTACCGTGCCTGTAACAATTACAGAACCAGCTCCATTAGCCGCAACGATTACTGCACAAACAAATGTAGATTGTAATGGAAATAGCACAGGTTCGGTTACGGTAACAGCAACCAGTGGTACAGGAACTTCTCCTTATGAATACAAAATCGGTACGGCTGCTTACGGAACAACTAATATTTTTGGAACATTGGCAGCAGGAACTTATACCATCATGGTAAAAGATGCCAATGGTTGCGAAACTACCGTGCCTGTAACAATTACAGAACCAGCTCCATTAGCCGCAACGATTACTGCACAAACAAATGTAGATTGTAATGGAAATAGCACAGGTTCGGTTACGGTAACAGCAACCAGTGGTACAGGAACTTCTCCTTATGAATACAAAATCGGTACGGCTGCTTACGGAACAACTAATATTTTTGGAACATTGGCAGCAGGAACTTATACCATCATGGTAAAAGATGCCAATGGTTGCGAAACTACCGTGCCTGTAACAATTACAGAACCAGCTCCATTAGCCGCAACGATTACTGCACAAACAAATGTAGATTGTAATGGAAATAGCACAGGTTCGGTTACGGTAACAGCAACCAGTGGTACAGGAACTTCTCCTTATGAATACAAAATCGGTACGGCTGCTTACGGAACAACTAATATTTTTGGAACATTGGCAGCAGGAACTTATACCATCATGGTAAAAGATGCCAATGGTTGCGAAACTACCGTGCCTGTAACAATTACAGAACCAGCTCCATTAGCCGCAACGATTACTGCACAAACAAATGTAGATTGTAATGGAAATAGCACAGGTTCGGTTACGGTAACAGCAACCAGTGGTACAGGAACTTCTCCTTATGAATACAAAATCGGTACGGCTGCTTACGGAACAACTAATATTTTTGGAACATTGGCAGCAGGAACTTATACCATCATGGTAAAAGATGCCAATGGTTGCGAAACTACCGTGCCTGTAACAATTACAGAACCAGCTCCATTAGCCGCAACGATTACTGCACAAACAAATGTAGATTGTAATGGAAATAGCACAGGTTCGGTTACGGTAACAGCAACCAGTGGTACAGGAACTTCTCCTTATGAATACAAAATCGGTACGGCTGCTTACGGAACAACTAATATTTTTGGAACATTGGCAGCAGGAACTTATACCATCATGGTAAAAGATGCCAATGGTTGCGAAACTACCGTGCCTGTAACAATTACAGAACCAGCTCCATTAGCCGCAACGATTACTGCACAAACAAATGTAGATTGTAATGGAAATAGCACAGGTTCGGTTACGGTAACAGCAACCAGTGGTACAGGAACTTCTCCTTATGAATACAAAATCGGTACGGCTGCTTACGGAACAACTAATATTTTTGGAACATTGGCAGCAGGAACTTATACCATCATGGTAAAAGATGCCAATGGTTGCGAAACTACCGTGCCTGTAACAATTACAGAACCAGCTCCATTAGCCGCAACGATTACTGCACAAACAAATGTAGATTGTAATGGAAATAGCACAGGTTCGGTTACGGTAACAGCAACCAGTGGTACAGGAACTTCTCCTTATGAATACAAAATCGGTACGGCTGCTTACGGAACAACTAATATTTTTGGAACATTGGCAGCAGGAACTTATACCATCATGGTAAAAGATGCCAATGGTTGCGAAACTACCGTGCCTGTAACAATTACAGAACCAGCTCCATTAGCCGCAACGATTACTGCACAAACAAATGTAGATTGTAATGGAAATAGCACAGGTTCGGTTACGGTAACAGCAACCAGTGGTACAGGAACTTCTCCTTATGAATACAAAATCGGTACGGCTGCTTACGGAACAACTAATATTTTTGGAACATTGGCAGCAGGAACTTATACCATCATGGTAAAAGATGCCAATGGTTGCGAAACTACCGTGCCTGTAACAATTACAGAACCAGCTCCATTAGCCGCAACGATTACTGCACAAACAAATGTAGATTGTAATGGAAATAGCACAGGTTCGGTTACGGTAACAGCAACCAGTGGTACAGGAACTTCTCCTTATGAATACAAAATCGGTACGGCTGCTTACGGAACAACTAATATTTTTGGAACATTGGCAGCAGGAACTTATACCATCATGGTAAAAGATGCCAATGGTTGCGAAACTACCGTGCCTGTAACAATTACAGAACCAGCTCCATTAGCCGCAACGATTACTGCACAAACAAATGTAGATTGTAATGGAAATAGCACAGGTTCGGTTACGGTAACAGCAACCAGTGGTACAGGAACTTCTCCTTATGAATACAAAATCGGTACGGCTGCTTACGGAACAACTAATATTTTTGGAACATTGGCAGCAGGAACTTATACCATCATGGTAAAAGATGCCAATGGTTGCGAAACTACCGTGCCTGTAACAATTACAGAACCAGCTCCATTAGCCGCAACGATTACTGCACAAACAAATGTAGATTGTAATGGAAATAGCACAGGTTCGGTTACGGTAACAGCAACCAGTGGTACAGGAACTTCTCCTTATGAATACAAAATCGGTACGGCTGCTTACGGAACAACTAATATTTTTGGAACATTGGCAGCAGGAACTTATACCATCATGGTAAAAGATGCCAATGGTTGCGAAACTACCGTGCCTGTAACAATTACAGAACCAGCTGCAATCGTTGCATCAATTCCAACCCAAGTAGATGTACTATGCAAAGGAAGTGCAACAGGTACTGCCACAGCATCAGCAACGGGTGGAACTGCTCCATTTACTTATCTTTGGTCAAATGCACAAACAACAATTACAGCCACGGGTTTAATTGCAGGAACATATACGGTAACAATAACAGATGCAGGAGGTTGTAGTACTACGGCAACAACAGAGATTACTCAACCAGCAACAAATGTATCGGTAACTGTTCCGAGTCAAGTAAACGTTTTATGCAAAAATGATGCAACAGGCACAGCAACAGCATTGGCTGCTAATGGTACAGGTTCGCATACATATCTTTGGTCAAATGGTCAGACTGCTGCAACGGCAACAGGTTTAATTGCAGGAACATATACAGTTACTGTTAGCGATGCAAATACTTGTACCGCCACAGCAACTGTTATGATTACTGAGCCAACCTCAGTAACAAGTATCACAGCATCAAGCAATACCCCAGTCTGCGAAGCATCAGCATTGACATTAACTTCAATGCCAACTTCTTCAACGGGTGGTTTAACTTACGCTTGGGCTGGACCAAATAGCTTTACGGCTTCAACACAAAACGCTGGTATTACGGTAACAACTTTGGCTGCCGCAGGAGTTTATACGGTTACAGTAACGGATGGTAATAGTTGTGTGGCAACGGCGACAACAGCGGTAATAATCAATCCTTTACCAACAGTTTATGATGTTACTGGAAACCCTGCAATATGCTCAGGGGTAGCTTCTCCAATTAGATTAAGCGGTTCAATGGTGGGTGTAAATTATAAATTAACGGCAACAGGCTTTGGTGGTTCGGTATTAGCAGGAACAGGAAGTGCTTTGGAATTTACGCCTCCTTCAAATATTTTGGGAACATATACTATTGAAGCAACAAATCCTGTAACAGGCTGCAAAGTATTGATGTCGGGAAGTGTTACCACAACCAACGCTACTGATCCTACAATAACTGTTACAGCACAAACCAATGTGAGTTGCAAAGGTGGTAATGATGGAAGTGTAACAGTTTTAGCTTCAACGGGTAGTGGTTCATATAATTATTCGTTTAATGCAGGAACGGTTCAATCAAGTGGAACATTCGGAGGTATTTTAGCTGGAACGTATCCAGTAGTTGCCAATGATATATCGACTGGTTGTAAAGCATCAGTTAATGTAACTATTACAGAACCAGCCACTTTGCCAACCGCAACAGTCGCCTCTTCGGGTATTGCTTGTGTGGGTAATACAGTAACTTTAACGGCAACCGCAACGGGTGGAACTGCTCCTTATACTTATACTTGGAATGGAACAGTAGGAACTTCAACCTTATTAGTTACCTCAACAAGTACAAATACATTGGTAGTTACAGATTCAAAAGGTTGTGTTGTACCAACTGTTTCAACAACAGTAACATTCAATACGCCAGTGCTTCCAACTATCACGGGTGCAACAACACTTTGTAGTGGTTCAACATTGAGCCTTTCAACAAGTGCTGTTGGAACTTACGCATGGTCTGGTCCAAATTCATTTACTTCAACAAGTGCTTCAATCAGTATCACGAACGCACAAGCAGTTAATGGTGGAGCATACACCGTAACAGTTACCGATGCTAATAGTTGTGTGGTTTCGGCTATGGCTAACGTAATTATTAATCTTACGCCAACAGCAAGTATCACTCCAACCTCTGTAATTCTGACTTGTGCAAATCCAAGTACAGCATTGACGGCATCGGGCGGAAATACTTACTCATGGACTGCAACGAATGCGTTTACGGCAAGTACAGCAATTGCAAATATTACTTTGCCAGGAACTTATACTGTAACGGCTTCAAGTGCTTCGGGTTGTATTTCAACGGCGAGTGTAACAGTTACTGAGAATAAAGTAACGCCAACAGTGGCAATCACTTCAACGGCTACTGTCTTGACTTGTTCGACTCCGAGTACAACCATAACAGCTACGGGTGCTGATACTTATTCATGGACAAGCACTAACGGTTTCACTGCCTCAACGGCAAATGCTACGATAACAACTGCTGGTATTTATACCGTGATTGGAACTAATGCCAATGGTTGTTCGGCTTCGGCTACGGTAGAAATTACCGAAGACAAAGCCACTCCAACCGTAACCGTTACGCCAACCACTGCTATCTTGACTTGTTTAACGCCAAGTACAACGATAACTGCTTCGGGGGCAACTTCTTACGCTTGGTCGAGTCCAGCAGGATTTACTGCCACGACCGCAACGGCTGATATTTTAGTGGGTGGTATTTATACCGTGATTGGAACGAATGCCAATGGTTGTTCGGCTTCGGCTACGGTAGAAATTACCGAAGACAAAGCCACGCCAACCGTAACGGTTACGCCAACCACCGCTATCTTGACTTGTTTAACGCCAAGTACAACGATAACTGCTTCGGGGGCAACTTCTTACGCTTGGTCAGGAACTGGCGGTTTTACTGCCACGACCGCAACGGCGGATATTTCAGTAGGTGGTATTTATACCGTGATTGGAACGAATGCCAATGGTTGTTCGGCTTCGGCTACGGTAGAAATTACCGAAGACAAAGCCACGCCAACCGTAACCGTTACGCCAACCACTGCTATCTTGACTTGTTTAACGCCAAGTACAACGATAACCGCTTCGGGGGCAACTTCTTACGCTTGGTCGAGTCCAGCAGGATTTACTGCCACGACCGCAACGGCGGATATTTCAGTAGGTGGTATTTATACCGTGATTGGAACGAATGCCAATGGTTGTTCGGCTTCGGCTACGGTAGAAATTACCGAAGACAAAGCCACGCCAACCGTAACGGTTACGCCAACCACCGCTATCTTGACTTGTTTAACGCCAAGTACAACGATAACTGCTTCGGGGGCAACTTCTTACGCTTGGTCGAGTCCAGCAGGATTTACTGCCACGACCGCAACGGCTGATATTTTAGTAGGTGGTATTTATACCGTGATTGGAACGAATGCCAATGGTTGTTCGGCTTCGGCTACGGTAGAAATTACCGAAGACAAAGCCACGCCAACCGTAACGGTTACGCCAACCACCGCTATCTTGACTTGTTTAACGCCAAGTACAACGATAACTGCTTCGGGGGCAACTTCTTACGCTTGGTCGAGTCCAGCAGGATTTACTGCCACGACCGCAACGGCTGATATTTCAGTAGGAGGTATTTATACCGTGATTGGAACGAATGCCAATGGTTGTTCGGCTTCGGCTACGGTAGAAATTACCGAAGACAAAGCCACGCCAACCGTAACGGTTACGCCAACCACTGCTATCTTGACTTGTTTAACGCCAAGTACAACGATAACTGCTTCGGGGGCAACTTCTTACGCTTGGTCGAGTCCAGCAGGATTTACTGCCACGACCGCAACGGCTGATATTTTAGTAGGTGGTATTTATACCGTGATTGGAACGAATGCCAATGGTTGTTCGGCTTCGGCTACGGTAGAAATTACCGAAGACAAAGCCACGCCAACCGTAACGGTTACGCCAACCACCGCTATCTTGACTTGTTTAACGCCAAGTACAACGATAACCGCTTCGGGGGCAATTTCTTACGCTTGGTCGAGTCCAGCCGGATTTACTGCCACGACCGCAACGGCTGATATTTTAGTAGGTGGTATTTATACCGTGATTGGAACGAATGCCAATGGTTGTTCGGCTTCGGCTACGGTAGAAATTACCGAAGACAAAGCCACGCCAACCGTAACGGTTACGCCAACCACTGCTATCTTGACTTGTTTAACGCCAAGTACAACGATAACTGCTTCGGGGGCAACTTCTTACGCTTGGTCGAGTCCAGCAGGATTTACTGCCACGACCGCAACGGCTGATATTTTAGTAGGTGGTATTTATACCGTGATTGGAACGAATGCCAATGGTTGTTCTGCTTCGGCTACGGTAGAAATTACCGAAGACAAAGCCACGCCAACCGTAACGGTTACGCCAACCACTGCTATCTTGACTTGTTTAACGCCAAGTACAACGATAACCGCTTCGGGGGCAACTTCTTACGCTTGGTCGAGTCCAGCAGGATTTACTGCCACGACCGCAACGGCTGATATTTTAGTAGGTGGTATTTATACCGTGATTGGAACGAATGCTAATGGTTGTTCTGCTTCGGCTACGGTAGAAATTACCGAAGACAAAGCCACGCCAACCGTAACGGTTACGCCAACCACCGCTATCTTGACTTGTTTAACGCCAAGTACAACGATAACTGCTTCGGGGCAACTTCTTACGCTTGGTCGAGTCCAGCAGGATTTACTGCCACGACCGCAACGGCTGATATTTTAGTAGGTGGTATTTATACCGTGATTGGAACTAATGCCAATGGTTGTTCGGCTTCGGCTACGGTAGAAATTACCGAAGACAAAGCCACGCCAACCGTAACGGTTACGCCAACCACCGCTATCTTGACTTGTTTAACGCCAAGTACAACGATAACTGCTTCGGGGGCAACTTCTTACGCTTGGTCGAGTCCAGCAGGATTTACTGCCACGACCGCAACGGCTGATATTTTAGTAGGTGGTATTTATACCGTGATTGGAACGAATGCCAATGGTTGTTCGGCTTCGGCTACGGTAGAAATTACCGAAGACAAAGCCACGCCAACCGTAACGGTTACGCCAACCACTGCTATCTTGACTTGTTTAACGCCAAGTACAACGATAACTGCTTCGGGGGCAACTTCTTACGCTTGGTCGAGTCCAGCAGGATTTACTGCCACGACCGCAACGGCTGATATTTTAGTAGGTGGTATTTATACCGTGATTGGAACGAATGCCAATGGTTGTTCGGCTTCGGCTACGGTAGAAATTACCGAAGACAAAGCCACGCCAACCGTAACGGTTACGCCAACCACTGCTATCTTGACTTGTTTAACGCCAAGTACAACGATAACTGCTTCGGGGGCAACTTCTTACGCTTGGTCGAGTCCAGCAGGATTTACTGCCACGACCGCAACGGCTGATATTTTAGTAGGTGGTATTTATACCGTGATTGGAACTAATGCCAATGGTTGTTCTGCTTCGGCTACGGTAGAAATTACCGAAGACAAAGCCACTCCAACCGTAACGGTTACGCCAACCACCGCTATCTTGACTTGTTTAACGCCAAGTACAACGATAACCGCTTCGGGGGCAACTTCTTACGCTTGGTCGAGTCCAGCAGGATTTACTGCCACGACCGCAACGGCTGATATTTTAGTAGGTGGTATTTATACCGTGATTGGAACGAATGCCAATGGTTGTTCGGCTTCGGCTACGGTAGAAATTACCGAAGACAAAGCCACTCCAACCGTAACGGTTACGCCAACCACTGCTATCTTGACTTGTTTAACGCCAAGTACAACGATAACTGCTTCGGGGGCAACTTCTTACGCTTGGTCGAGTCCAGCAGGATTTACTGCCACGACCGCAACGGCTGATATTTTAGTAGGTGGTATTTATACCGTGATTGGAACGAATGCCAATGGTTGTTCGGCTTCGGCTACGGTAGAAATTACCGAAGACAAAGCCACGCCAACCGTAACGGTTACGCCAACCACCGCTATCTTGACTTGTTTAACGCCAAGTACAACGATAACTGCTTCGGGGGCAACTTCTTACGCTTGGTCGAGTCCAGCAGGATTTACTGCCACGACCGCAACGGCTGATATTTTAGTAGGTGGTATTTATACCGTGATTGGAACGAATGCCAATGGTTGTTCGGCTTCGGCTACGGTAGAAATTACCGAAGACAAAGCCACGCCAACCGTAACGGTTACGCCAACCACCGCTATCTTGACTTGTTTAACGCCAAGTACAACGATAACTGCTTCGGGGGCAACTTCTTACGCTTGGTCGACCGTCCAGCAGGATTTACTGCCACGACCGCAACGGCGATATTTTAGTAGGTGGATTTATACCGTGATTGAACAATCCAAGGTTGTTCGGCTTCGGCTACGGTAGAAATACCGAAAGAAAAGCCACGCCAACCGTAACGGTTACGCCAACCACCGCTATCTTGACTTGTTTAACGCCAAGTACAACGATAACTGCTTCGGGGGCAACTTCTTACGCTTGGTCGAGTCCAGCAGGATTTACTGCCACGACCGCCACGGCTGATATTTTAGTAGGTGGTATTTATACCGTGATTGGAACGAATGCCAATGGTTGTTCGGCTTCGGCTACGGTAGAAATTACCGAAGACAAAGCCACGCCAACCGTAACGGTTACGCCAACCACCGCTATCTTGACTTGTTTAACGCCAAGTACAACGATAACTGCTTCGGGGGCAACTTCTTACGCTTGGTCGAGTCCAGCAGGATTTACTGCCACCACTGCCACAGCTGATATTTTAGTAGGAGGTATTTATACGGTGATTGGAACGAATGCCAATGGTTGTTCGGCTTCGGCTACGGTAGAAATTACCGAAGACAAAGCCACTCCAACCGTAACGGTTACGCCAACCACTGCTATCTTGACTTGTTTAACGCCAAGTACAACGATAACTGCTTCGGGGGCAACTTCTTACGCTTGGTCGAGTCCAGCAGGATTTACTGCCACGACCGCAACGGCTGATATTTCAGTAGGTGGAACTTATACCGTGATTGGAACAAATGCCAATGGTTGTTCGGCTTCGGCTACGGTAGAAATTACCGAAGACAAAGCCACGCCAACCGTAACGGTTACGCCAACCACTGCTATCTTGACTTGTTTAACGCCAAGTACAACGATAACCGCTTCGGGGGCAACTTCTTACGCTTGGTCAGGAACTGGCGGTTTTACTGCCACGACCGCAACGGCTGATATTTTAGTAGGTGGTATTTATACCGTGATTGGAACTAATGCCAATGGTTGTTCTGCTTCGGCTACGGTAGAAATTACCGAAGACAAAACCACTCCAACCGTAACGGTTACGCCAACCACTGCTATCTTGACTTGTTTAACGCCAAGTACAACGATAACCGCTTCGGGGGCAACTTCTTACGCTTGGTCAGGAGTCCAGCAGGATTTACTGCCACGACCGCAACGGCTGATATTTTAGTAGGTGGTATTTATACCGTGATTGGAACGAATGCCAATGGTTGTTCGGCTTCGGCTACGGTAGAAATTACCGAAGACAAAGCCACGCCAACCGTAACGGTTACGCCAACCACTGCTATCTTGACTTGTTTAACGCCAAGTACAACGATAACCGCTTCGGGGGCAACTTCTTACGCTTGGTCGAGTCCAGCAGGATTTACTGCCACGACCGCAACGGCTGATATTTTAGTAGGTGGTATTTATACCGTGATTGGAACTAATGCCAATGGTTGTTCGGCTTCGGCTACGGTAGAAATTACCGAAGACAAAGCCACGCCAACCGTAACGGTTACGCCAACCACTGCTATCTTGACTTGTTTAACGCCAAGTACAACGATAACCGCTTCGGGGGCAACTTCTTACGCTTGGTCAGGATCCAGCAGGATTTACTGCCACCACTGCCACAGCTGATATTTTAGTGGGTGGTATTTATACCGTGATTGGAACGAATGCCAATGGTTGTTCGGCTTCGGCTACGGTAGAAATTACCGAAGACAAAGCCACGCCAACCGTAACGGTTACGCCAACCACTGCTATCTTGACTTGTTTAACGCCAAGTACAACGATAACTGCTTCGGGGGCAACTTCTTACGCTTGGTCGAGTCCAGCAGGATTTACTGCCACGACCGCAACGGCTGATATTTTAGTAGGTGGTATTTATACCGTGATTGGAACGAATGCCAATGGTTGTTCGGCTTCGGCTACGGTAGAAATTACCGAAGACAAAGCCACTCCAACCGTAACGGTTACGCCAACCACTGCTATCTTGACTTGTTTAACGCCAAGTACAACGATAACCGCTTCGGGGGCAACTTCTTACGCTTGGTCAGGAACTGGCGGATTTACTGCCACGACCGCCACGGCTGATATTTTAGTGGGTGGTATTTATACCGTGATTGGAACTAATGCCAATGGTTGTTCGGCTTCGGCTACGGTAGAAATTACCGAAGACAAAACCACTCCAACCGTAACGGTTACGCCAACCACCGCTATCTTGACTTGTTTAACGCCAAGTACAACGATAACCGCTTCGGGGGCAACTTCTTACGCTTGGTCGAGTCCAGCAGGATTTACTGCCACGACCGCAACGGCTGATATTTTAGTGGGTGGTATTTATACCGTGATTGGAACGAATGCCAATGGTTGTACTGCTTCGGCTACGGTAGAAATTACCGAAGACAAAACCACTCCAACCGTAACGGTTACAGGTTCTGATACACTCTGTGATAATTCAACAATCAGTTTGGTAGCAATGGGTGGAGATACTTATTTATGGTCTGGACCAAACGCATTTACTTCAACGAGTGCTTCGGTTAGTATTCCTAATGCAACTGTTACAAATTCGGGTACTTATACTGTAACAGTAACGAGTTCGACAGGATGTACTGCCAATGCTACCGCAGTTATACTTATCAACCCAACAGTAGCCGCCCCAACCGTACAAGCTGACGTTACTATCGCCCTCGGTGCGAGCGTAACACTCACAGCCACAGGTTGTTCAGGAACGTTGTTATGGTTTAAATCCGCAGACAGTACCGCTGTAACAATGCCAGTTTCGCCAACGGTTACTACAAGCTACTTTGCAAGATGTGAGCAAACTGCCAATGGCATCACTTGTAGCAGTGTAAACTCTGCTGATGTGAAAGTAAAAGTTAGTACAGGGTTTGTAATCAGTATTAAGTCTGGTGATTGGGAAGACCCAACTACTTGGGATTCTGGCAGCGTGCCAACGGCTACTGATGACGTAACCATTGATAGTACGCATACGGTTAGCATCACAACGAATGGAGCAACAGCTAAGAAACTGAATTTCAATGCAAATTCAACGCTCAATTATGCAAACTCAACTGCTAAATTGACAGTCAAAGGCTTATAAACATTATATTTAGTGGTTAGGTAATACAAAACGGTTGGCGGTAATTACTGCCAACCGTTCTTTAAAAGCCTCCACAACTTACCTCCAATTATTAATTCAAGAACATTAATAGCAAAATCCCTATGAAAACATACCAACAAAAAGGCAGCGATGCCTTCATTATTATTAATCAAAAAACATTAAAGAAAATATCGGTTAGCAACGTTGTGCTGTTGAAAGGAGACGTAAATTATACCACTTTTCATTTGCAATACGGAGAAATAAAAGTCGTTCCAAGAAGCATAAAATTTTTTGAAACGTTTTTGGAAACTCACGGTTTTTTACGGGTACATCGCTCATACATGATTAATCCAAATCATGTAAAAGCCTATAACCAAGACCAAGAATTCTTAACGATGACCAACGGGCAGGAAGCCCAAATTTCGAGAAGACGAAAGCATACTTTAATTGGGGTGATTGACTGAGTTGATTTTTACCTTGAAAATTGATTATTGAAAATTGAAGATTGAAAATTACTACCCAAAGCCAAGTTTGTACTAACTATGTATAAACTTGGCTTTTCTCTTTTAAATCCATCATTCCCACAATTTTCAAAAACCTACCTGATTTTTAGGATTTTATCCATAAATTTGTATTATATCCTTACTCAAAAAAAAACAGAAATGACTTCCCCCGAGCCATATCATCTTCCCATTATGCTTCAAGAGTGCCTCGACGGGCTAAATATTCGCCCTGATGGTACTTATGTGGACGTTACTTTCGGAGGTGGTGGACATTCCCGAGGAATCCTGGAACGCTTAGGTGAAAAAGGCAAACTCTACGCCTTCGACCAAGACCCCGATGCCAAACAAAATGCCCTCGCCTTCGCTGACGATGCTCGTTTTACGTTTATCGAAGCAAACTTTCGGAATATCAAAAAATACCTCAGACTTTACGGCGTAAAAAAAGTGGACGGAATTTTGGCGGATTTTGGTATTTCTTCGCATCAAATTGATGAACCCACTCGTGGATTTTCAACCCGTTTTGATGGAGATTTGGATATGCGGATGAACCAAAAGGCGGATGTTTCAGCCTTTACGATTATTAATGAATACTCTGAAAATCAGCTACATAAAATTTTGGGAATGTATGGCGAAGTAAAAAATGCCAAGACTCTCGCCAACGCCATCGTCAGTTCACGGATGAATAATCCTATTAAAACTACGGGAGAATTTAAGGCATTATTAGAAAAATTTGCTCCCAAATTTAAGGAGTTTAAATATTTCGCTCAGGTGTTTCAGGCAATCAGAATTGAGGTGAATCAAGAATTGGACGTTATTCAAGAATTATTGGAACAAACCCCTGATTTATTGAGAGATACCGATAGTAGGTTAGTTATTATGACGTTTCATTCATTAGAAGATAGATTAGTAAAAAATTATATAAAAGCGGGTAATTTTACGGGCGAAATGGATAGAGATATTGTTTTTGGAACGGTTACAAAACCTTTGGAAGCCGTAAACCGAAGGCTCATTGAAGCCAACCCAGAAGAGATTTCCGCTAATGGCAGAAGCAGAAGTGCAAAACTAAGAATAGCAACGTTGAGTCGATGATAGAATGAGTGAATGATAAAACGGGGTGCGTAACCTGATTAAATATTGTTCTACGATGAATAAATGCTCCTTTTTATTACATCATTCACTCATTCCATCATTCAATCATTGAAAAAATGGCAAAGAATTTTTCCAGAAATAGAGATAAAAATGCTTCTTACCGACCCAGTAAGGGAATTTTTGCTTTTTTTGACCGTGTGTTCAACATGGATAAAATCTTTGGTGGCAAGTTTCCCGCTTATCAATTAAGATATGTAGTTTGGGTTTCGGGATTGATTGTGATTTATATTATTTTTTCGCTGAATGCTGAAAGTTTGATTCATAGAATTGATAAAATGAAGGCAGAAGTAGAAGAAAAACGTGCCGATTATACCACCCAAAAAGCCGATTTCATGAAGGCAGGAAAGCAGTCTGAAATTATCAAAAGAGTAGAGCCAATGGGCTTGCAAGAAAACAAAACGCCACCAACAAAAATTGTAGTTAAAGATTAGGGGTAAGCAATGAGGTTTGAGCAATGAGGATAAAGTACTTGATATATTCTCTCGTTGCTCATTACTCATTGGTCACCGCTCAGAGCTAAAAGAAAATGAACATAAAAAAAGACATAATCCTTCGGGTACGCATCATGTTTTTGGGCATTCTCCTTTTTGCAGGAGGAATTGTGTATCGTGTGGTTAGACTTCAAACGTATGAAGGTGAAATGTGGCGGAAGGAGTCCAAAAAAAGTTACGTTCGTGAACGGGTCGTGAATGCCGTGCGAGGAAATATTTACGCTGATGATGGCAGTCTATTGGCTACTTCTCTTCCAAAATATCGCTTAGGTTTCGACCCTACCGTTGCCCCAAAAACGGAATATAATAAAAAGAGTTATGAAGATGCTATCGACTCGCTGTCTCGTTTGTTGGCTAACTTTTACCGAGATAAAGACTGGAAAGATTATAAAAGTATGATGACTTTGGCTCGTGAAGACGGTCAAAAATACATCCGTTTAAACGATAGAAAAATAGATTTTCAGCAATTGAAAGCCATGCAGACTTGGCCCATTTTCAGAGAAGGTAGATTTAAAGGAGGCGTATATTTTGAAAAATCCAATGAAAGATACAACCCCTTTGGGAAAATGGGTTTTAGAACGATTGGGTATAAAAAAGACAAAGAAAAAGTAGGTATCGAAAATAGTTTTGATGCTCAATTGGCTGGTACTAACGGTAGGGGCGTTTTCGAAAAAATAGTGGGCGGCAGTTGGCGACCCATCGAAGGTGGCGAAGAGGCAATACCAGTGCCAGGGGTAGATGTTCACACCACCATCAATGTCAATATCCAAGATGTTGCCGAGACTTCTTTGATGAAACATTTAAAGCAATTACGGGCTGACAAAGGCTGTGTGGTGGTGATGGAAGTGGCAACGGGCGAAATAAAAGCCATGACTAACCTTACTCGTTTAAAAGACACTTTGGCGTATGCCGAAACGTATAATCACGCAGTTTTGGGACTCTCAGACCCTGGTTCGGTCTTTAAATTGCCCTCGATGGTGGCAATAATGGAAGAAAGTGGACTACGAAATGAAGAATGGGTGCATACGGGCGACGGGCGTTTGAAAGTCGGCAATAAGATTTTGGAAGACACTCACCCCCACGGCACCATCACGGCACAGGAGGTTCTTGAAAAATCTTCTAATGTGGGAATTGCGAAATTGATGCAAAAGTATTTTGGCAAAGGCAAAGAAAATAAATACTATGATTATCTTCATACGTTTCATTTGGATGAAAGACTAAACTTTCAATTACGCCCCGATGCACGTCCCGTAATCAATCGCCCAGGACTGGGTGACCCAACGGCATTGCCTTGGAATTCAATTGGTTACGGAACTTCTATCACGCCCTTGCAGATGTTAGCTTTCTATAATGCCATTGCCAATGATGGAAAATGGATTCAGCCAATCATCGTGAAAGAAACCCGCAAGGCAGACAAAATTGAAGACGATTATAAAGTTTCCCAAGTGAAGTTTGATGATCCTTTATGCAGTAAGGAGACTCTGGCGAAGGTCAGAAAAATGTTGGAGGGCGTAGTGGAAAGAGGCACAGCATCGAACATCAAGAATGATTTATATAAAATTGCGGGAAAAACGGGAACGTCTCAAAAATTAATTCGTGGTCAATATAGCAAGGAAAAATATTATACTTCTTTCATCGGATATTTTCCTGCCGACGCCCCCAAATATAGTTGTGTGGTGATGATTGACAACCCACGGGGCGTAAAATTGGAAGCCTTGATGGCAGCCGATGCCTCAGCCCCCGTTTTCAAAGAAATTGCGGATAAAATTTATGCTTGCGATATCAGAATGCACAAATTATTAGCCGCTAAGAATCCTAAACCAAGCCAATTTGCTACCAAAAAACAAGTGGCTCACACGGCAGATATCAAAACGATTTGTGAGGAATTTAACGTCGAAAAAGTACCCGCTAATGAAGGCTGGTCAGTCGTGAGGGGAGACGGTGGAATATTGGAATATCAGAAACACGAAAACCCTAAAAGCAGAGTACCAGACACCCGTGGAATGACCTTGCGTGATGCCATGTATGTACTTGAAAACAAAGGATTTAAGGTTTCTTTCAAAGGTTTAGGAAAAGTGGCGAGCCAATCTATTCCGCCAGGCGTGAATGCCATTCGGAATAGATATATTTCGTTGATATTAAATTGATTTTGCGGTAAACGGTTCACGGTCACAGGTGAACGGTTTTACCGTAAAACTTGACAGAGTTTTTTAAAATATTATTCATTTACCACAAATAAAATTTAGCGTCTTAAAAAAACGGTTCACCCTTTACCGTGAACCGTTTAACGACTAATCAATTAACCCACAATATACGATGTCATTATCACAAAATTCGTCAGAAAACAATGCTTCCAAAAGTACAATTGTGCGTAATGGAATAATTGCTGCCCTACTATTGGGCGTAACTTACTTGTTCTACAATCAGTTTGGACAAAACAAAAAAACTGATTTGCAGGTGAGCCAAATTGAACTCAACTCGGAAGAAATTAAAACAATCAACACAGACCTTGTCCGTTTACGAGACGATATTAAAGAAAACCGAACCAACATCAAGGAAAAAGAGCAGAAAATAGAGAAATTACAGGCTAAATTGGAAACAGTTTTAAAAGCCCAAGTGGATAGAAAAGATGAAGATCGTTCTGAAATGATGGCTTTATTGAAAAAACAAATAGCTCAATTGTCTGTTGATAAAACTCGTTTGCAAGCCCAAATGACCAAAACCATTGGCGAATATGAATTGAGAATTACCAATTTCCAGAAGATTCTCCATGAAAAAGACAGCTTAATTGCCTATCAAAAAAATACGATTCAAGACTTGGAAAGTACCGTTGCCATCAAGAAAGCCGAGGTAAACGAACTGCAAGGCGAATTGAAAAATACGGATGAAATTTTGGATATTCTGGATAATAAAATTCACGTAACTATCACTAATATAGGCTTTTACGCCAATGGTTTCGATGATGCCGACAACGAACTGGAAGATACTCGCAATAAAAAAGACATCTCTGAAATGGGTATTTATTACTCACTGAGCCGTGCCTTGAAGTCAAACGAAAGATTAGTAGCCGAATTGAGTTTACCCAACAGAGTAGTTGTAGGTAAAAAAGAATTTAGCAGTCAAGACATTGAAAATATAGAAAAAGCATCTGAAAAAAGTGGTGTGGACAGACCCCTAAGTATCAAAATCCAAAAAGGCTCATTTGATACGCCTTTGAAGGTAAATTTTTACATTAAAGCAGGTTCGGGCGAAAAACATACTTTTTTGATTGATTCAAAATTGATTACGGATGTGAAAGCGAAGCAGGTTTATTGAGATTTTGACTTTTTTGTATCTTTATTCAAATAAATTCATTTTATCTTAATGAATTTATAACCTCTGCCTTGGAGTAATTTTCCTTCATCTTTTAAAGTTAGAATGAGGCTTTCAGGTGGATTTTTTGGATGTATTATTCCAACTAATCCACTATCACCTCTAACCACACGAAAAATAAGACTTTCTCCAACTTTATTTTTTACAAGAGCTTCGGAAGAATTTAAAAACTCCAGTTTTTGATAGAAGCAAAAACTATTCTGGTAATCTGCCGAATCTTTCATCGTTTTACAGATAAATGTACCATTTATCGAATCATTATTATCGCAACTCATGGTAATCAATATAATTATTATAAGGGGTAAGTTTCTCATAGTCAGTATTCTACTGTAACCCCTATCATGGGTACATTATTTTTGTTTGGGGATATTGCATTCCAATATTTCATACCACTAATTAATTCCATTCCCATTCCTGTATCATTCATTAAAAAAGAAGGACTAATATTGAAAATCTTTGCTGTTTTATTCGGGTTTTTTTTTCTATATTTTACTTTCCCATATTGAAAGTCTGATAAACTAAAAAAATCATTATTATTGTCAATATAACCTACTGTTTGAATTCCTACCCAAATATATTGCTCTTTAAACGTAATATTTTTTGATGATAGGTCTATTTCTATAAACTTATCATCTGGATTCACATCAATTATTACATTATTATTTAAAATATCATAAGTGGGTATATTTGCCTCACTATTCTTATATATTCTACAACGAAGCCTAAATTTTTGAATAAAATCAGTTTTTTGTGGACTCAACCTATAATACAGTTTAGTGATAACTCCTTCTAATAATTTGGAATTTTCAATTCGTGAAGCAAGTATAGCATTAGAATTAGGCATAAAAGATGTTTGTTGCATCATCCAATTTTTATGAAAGTTACCAAGCCTTATTTGATGACGCTTCTTGGATTTTACTATTACTTCCTCTAATACTATTATTTTTTCTTTCAGAAATAATGTATCAAATTGAGCGTATTGCTTCACAGAAATAGTTTTATTTTCATAACCCAATGCAGAAATAAAAATACTATCCGAAAGATTTAACTTATTAGGTAATTCAAAACAAAACCTTCCTTGCTCATCTGAAATAGTACCATTAGGCTTTTTCAACACAGATATTGTAGAATATGCAATTCCAACTCTATTATTATCATCAACTATTATACCGCACTTCTGAGCTATGGAATCTATTGAAATTGATAAAAGTAAAAGTCCATAAAGGATTATCCTATGTTTCATAAATCAATTTTTAAAGTTTATATGAAATGAGGTTAATATGTGATAAAAATAATTGTTACCCTCCCTAATGTAATCCAAAGAAAGGGTAACAACTATTTAAAATCTCCTTAGGAGTTAAGTTACTGAGGATTTCCTCCTCCTCCTTGACATCTAAAAGGTCTTTGTTGAATTTCAGACTTTACTAAAATTCCGAAAAAATAAGTGTTAACCTCAACGATGTTTACACAAATATCATTATAGGCATATTGACTACCAAGTGATTTTTCTTCACTCCCAAACCATACAAAGGCTTGCGATTGGTGAATCGAACCTATAGATATTACCGTTGTCAGTAAAAACACCCGTAGCATTTTACTATTAAAAATCTTTTTCATTGTTTTTTATGTTTGATATTATGCCTACTCTTTCGCTTTTCGGCATGGGCGGTTCGATGTTTTTTGAAACCGGTTTTCGTATTTTTCTGAACATTACAAAACTATCTATTTTCAACTATCATTTCTGATTTTAGTCAATTGTAAATTACTACTAAAACGGTTGTAAGTTACAATCTAAAAATTTCTATTGTATTAAGACTTAAATTGTACGATAATTTAAATGAATTATCTATCCGAATTTTATTACCCAAATAAAATTCATTATTTTTGAACATAACTAATCTATCATTTGAGAACTTTGTAAATAAATTCATGGAAACACCTTTGAATTTAGGCGAAAAAGTTAGAGTAGTTCGTATTTTACGAGAAATTACGCAAGACTATGTTGCGGAGAAAATGGGTATTTCTCAACAGGCATATCAAAAATTAGAAAAAAGTAAAACTATTATGACAGAAGGCAAACTAACTGAAATAGCTAAGATACTGGATGTTGAGACACAAATGATTAGAGATATTGATAAATTTCCGATAATCAATACAAATATTAAGAATTGTCAGCAGTTTGGGAATTTTCAACCAACATATCATAATTACGGCGATAAAGAAAATAATCTCAATCAAAATGATAGGCTTCATTCTATTGAAGAAGAAGTGAAAACCCTTAAATCTCTTATCGAAACGTTTACAAATAGTAAAGGCTAACGAATAATTTATTTAGTAAATTAATGAATAGAGCAAGAAAACATAGTAGTCCGCTTATTAAAGAATTGAAAAGCAGAATACCCCAAAATATGAAAGAGTCTATTGAAAGACGAATGAGTTTGGCAGCAAGAATAGATGATGTTTTACAAACAAGAGGATTGACCAATCAAGAATTTGCTTTCATGATGGGGAAAAAGCCCTCAGAAATCAGCCGTTGGCTGAGCGGTACACATAATTTTACGACAGAAACACTTTGGGACATTGAAAGAGTTTTGAATATCCAGTTACTTGTAAGTAGCCCTCAAAAAGAAATTGTATCGTCAAATACTGATGCCTTGAAGCAGTTTTTAACGAAAGAAGTTCAAAACGCTGTTGAGCGATTTTATGCAAGAGACGAAGTAATTGTTTCGTAAAAATATTTTCTAAAATATCAAAACCAACCCCCGCCATCCATCGGGGGTTTATATTTACAACACATTATGAAAAACATAACCCAACTAACCGCCAAACTCAAACAGAAAAACATCATCGGAAACACTGATACAACGGTTTCTGAACTCATTATCGATTCTCGGAAGGTCTCAAAAAATTCAATGTTTGTAGCTCTGAAGGGAACACAAGTGGACGGACATACATTCATACCGAAAGCAATTGAAATGGGAGCGACTTCCATTCTTTGTGAAGACTTACCTAAAAATCAGCCCGATAACGTTACCTTCCTGCAAGTACCCGATGCGGCGGAGGCTTTGGGATATGTGGCTTCTGAATTTTATGATAATCCTTCCCAAAAACTAAAATTAGTTGGTATCACAGGGACGAATGGCAAGACCACAACGGTCATGCTTTTGTTCCGTTTGTTCCGTAATTTGGGTTATCGTTGTGGGTTGATTTCCACAGTTCAGAATCAGATTGATGAAGAGGTTATTCCATCGACCCACACCACGCCCGATGCCGTTAGTTTGAACCAATTACTGGCAAAAATGGTTCTGGAAGGCTGTACGCACGCTTTTATGGAAGTGAGTTCTCATGCGGTGGTGCAACATCGCATTACGGGTGTGTCATTCACGGGAGCGATTTTCTCCAACATTACCCACGATCATCTTGATTTTCACAAAACTTTCGATAACTACATCAAAGCCAAAAAGGGTTTCTTCGATGCCTTGCCCAAAACGGCTTTTGCTTTAATAAATATTGATGATAGAAGAGGGGGAGTGATGGTTCAAAATACCAAGGCGAGCATTCATACTTATTCCTTGGAAACGTTGGCAACGGTGAAAGGTCGGATTATTTCCGATACAATTTATGGTTTGCAAATGGAAATGGATAATCAAGAGATTCATTTTCAGTTGATTGGTACTTTTAACGCCTATAATTTGATGGCGATTTATGGTGCAGCGGTACTTTTGGGAGAAGATAAAAATGAGGTTTTGGTAGAAATGTCAGCCCTAAAAACTGCCCCAGGAAGATTTGAACAAGTAGTTTCCGTAAAAAATCAGAAAGTTGGCATCGTAGATTATGCCCACACGCCCGATGCTTTAGAGAACGTTTTGAAGACCATCAATCAAATCAAAGAAGGCAATCAACGAGTGATTACGGTGGTGGGTTGTGGTGGAAATCGGGATGCGACCAAACGCCCAATTATGGCAAAAATCGCCTGTGAATTATCAAATTATGTTGTGCTAACTTCCGATAATCCACGCAATGAAGACCCTGCCGAAATTTTGGAGCAAATGCGAAAGGGAGTGCCACCGATTGATTTTAAAAAGACCAAAATTATCGAAGACCGAAAAGAGGCTATTCTATTGGCAATCAATGAAATAGCCCAAGATGGGGATATTGTTTTAGTGGCTGGAAAAGGACATGAAAATTATCAGGATATTAAAGGAGTGAAGCATCATTTTGATGATAGGGAGATTTTAGTGGAGGCGTTATTATGAACATATACCAAGAAGAAATAACCGTCTTTGCTGACGTAATTATCCCCGTTGCCATCCCGAATTTATATACTTATCGGGTGCCTCGTGAGTACGCTGCGAGTATTTGCGTGGGGGCAAGAATCATTGTCCAGTTTGGTAAAACGAAGGTGTTGACGGCGGTGGTGGCAAAATTACACAATAAACCACCCGAAAAATATCAAGCAAAATATGTGCTTGAACTCTTGGACGATGCCCCGTTGGTTACGCAACAACAAATTGACCTATTCCATTGGATAGCAGGCTATTATATGTGTACCGTGGGCGAAGTTTTGAATATTGCCTTGCCCTCGGGCTTGAAGATTTCGAGTTTATCGAAGGTGCAATACAACCCAGAATTTTCATATCCCGAACTCCTGACCGACCGTGAAAAAGACATCATCGAAGAACTCAAAAAGCATCAATCTTTGAATTATGATGAACTCGCTCGTTTTGCCGAAGTCAAGAATGTTTATCACATCATCAAGTCTTTAATTCAGAAAAAAGCGATTATTGTTTTTGAAGAAGTCAAGGAAAAATATTCCCCAAAAATCCTTAAAAAAGTACGATTAAATGCTTTTTATGAAGATGAAAATTACCTAAAAGCCCTTATCGGAGAATTAGAAAAGAAGCCTCAACAATTAGATATTCTCTTGAACTATTTGCGTTTTGTACCCGTTCTCCGCACACCTGAATTGAATCGTAAAGGCTTGGAAAAGAATGCTTTGACCAAAGCCGAAGTGTCGGATAGTGCTTTGAAAACGCTGATTAAAAACGGCATTTTAGAACAATTTGAAATCATCGTGAGCCGTTTCGAGGAAGACCTTGACTTTGTGGAAGCACCAACGCCCACGCTTTCGGCTTCACAGGAAAAAGCCTATTCCGAAATCATGCAAAGTTTTGAGGAAAAGGACACCACTCTCTTGCATGGAATCACGGGCAGCGGCAAAACCGAGGTCTATATCAAGCTGATTGAGCAGGTTTTGGGCAGTGGTTCGCAAGTGCTTTATTTGCTGCCCGAAATTGCTTTGACTACCCAAATTGTGGTTCGTTTACGCAAAGTTTTTGGCGATAAAATGGGTATTTATCACTCCCGATTTTCGGATAATGAACGAGTGGAAGTTTGGAAAGGTGTTATTTCGGGAAAATTTCAGTTTGTGGTGGGCGTGCGTTCCGCTACTTTTTTGCCTTTTGATAATTTGGGACTCATCATTGTGGACGAAGAACACGAAAATTCGTATAAACAATATGACCCCGCCCCTCGCTATCACGCCCGTGATGTGGCGGTGGTGATTGCCCATAAACAAAAAGCGAAAGTACTGTTGGGTTCAGCCACGCCTTCGCTCGAAAGTTATTACAATGCCCAGACCAATCGTTATGGTTTGGTGGAAATGAAGGAGCGTTTTGGTAATACACAACTACCTGATATTGAACTAATTGATATTAAAATTGCCCGTAAACAAAAATTAGTCAAAGGGGATTTTTCTAACCTGATGCTCGACCGTGTTGGCTTGAATTTAGAAGCGAAAAAGCAAACGATTTTCTTCCAAAACCGTCGGGGATATTCGCCATATATTCAGTGTGAAGATTGTGATAATATTGTTTCTTGTAATAATTGTGATGTCAGTTTGACTTATCATTATAACGGTCAGGAATTGCGTTGTCATTATTGCGGACACCATGAACCAATGCCCAAAACTTGCCCCGCCTGTGGGTCGTTGAAGGTGCGTACTCGGGGATATGGTACTGAAAAAATTGAAGAGGAATTACAAATATTGTTTCCAACTGCGAAAATTGCCCGCATGGATTTGGACACAACACGGACAAAATCTGCCTTTCAGACTTTGATAAACGAAGTAGAATCAGGAACGGTGGATATGTTGGTGGGAACGCAAATGATTAGTAAAGGGCTTGATTTTGAGAAAGTTAGCTTAGTTTGTATCTTCGATGCCGACCGTATGATTCATTACCCAGATTTTCGTTCGGCAGAAAGGGCTTTTCAATTACTGACCCAAGTATCGGGACGTGCGGGTCGGCGGGACGTGCAAGGAAAAGTATTGATTCAGACTAATAATCCACAACAAAAGATTTTACAACAGATTATTGAAAATGATTACGAAGGACTATATCGAGACGAAATCAAAGAACGAGAAGATTTTCAATATCCACCATTTTCAAGATTAATTCGCCTGACAGTCAAACACGTCGACCAACCTGATGCCCAAAAAGCAGCAGAATTTTTAGCCAATAAATTAGCCGAAAAGCTAAGTAAAGTAAGAGTTTTAGGTCCTGAAAAACCGATGGTTGAACGTATCAGAAATCAGTTTTTATTTGAAATAATGATAAAATTAGAAAAATCCCTAAATCTCCAAGCTGCCAAAAATTTCGTGGCAGAGGAAGTACAGAATATTCGTTTATCGAAAGATTTTAAGGGAATTTCGGTGATAGTGGATGTGGATTGTGGGTAGAGGAAAGCTAAAATGTTCTTAATTTTAGATAGAATTATCGTATTTTGCGAAAAATTTAAATATTGAGTAAAATTAAATGAATTGTCTTTTTACCACATTAAGTTGATATGAAAATTAAGTCTATCTCTTTTGAGAATTATAAAGCATTTGCCGAAAAACAGACAATGCAATTAAAACCTATTACAGTATTAATTGGTAAAAATAGTAGTGGGAAAAGCTCCATAGCAAAATTATTCCCTCTTCTCGAAAATTCATTGTCAGGTTTAATTGATGAACCACTCTTGATAAATAATAATGGTGTAGAATTAGGGGCAGAATTTAGAGATTTAGTATATGGAAAAGACTCTACTCCAATAAAGTTTGAAATCGAATATATTGATAGTAAAGTTTTGGAAGTCCAAGTAATACAAGATGTTCTTAAATACGATTTAGATATTTTGGAATGGAAATATAACGGACTAAATGTAAGATATTATCCCACCGAAAAAGCCTATACAGATGAAATCGGAAATGTTTTTAACTGCAAATTTAAGGGGTTCATTCCAGAAGAAATTCTTAACTATCAGGGAGTCAATAAGATTAAAGACACAAGTTTTGATTTAAGTATTGATGTAGATTATATTGGACCATTCAGAGTTTTACCCAAAAGGCAATTTTATTTATCAGGTAAAATTAAATTTAGAGATACGGGGATTAAAGGGGAGAATGCCTATTCAATGTTAGGAGTAAGTAAACGAATGGATAGTGATTTACATGAAAAAGTGGCAACTTGGTATAAGAAAAATTTTGATGGATGGAGGTTGGAAGTAAAGGATAATAACCCATATTTTGAAGTGTCCCTAAATAAAGAAAAGACAAGTGTAAACATTGTTGATGTGGGACAGGGAATGAATCAAGCCTTGCCTTTAATCGTCAGAGCAAATGTTACTGACCGACCTGATTCATTAATTGTTTTAGAACAGCCTGAATTACATTTACACCCCGCCGCACATGGAGACTTAGCAGAACTCTTCGCAAAATCTGCCAAAGAAAATAATCAAACGTTCGTAATTGAAACTCACTCTGAAAATATCATTTTAAGACTTAGAAAGTTGATTATTGAAAATGATTTTAACTTTACAAAAAATGATTTAGTGATTTACTCCGTTGAAAGTGGTGAATATTCGGGTCAAGCTTTAAAAGAAATAACTGTCAATGAGGAAGGAGTTTTAAGTGATTGGCCAGAAGGCGTTTTTAATGAAAATGTTAAAGAAATATTAGAAATGCAAAAGGCATTGAATTCTAAAAAATAGTGTAATGATAATCACTTTTAATAAGACTGTTTTCCAAACATCTGACCCAACCACTCAAAAAAATCTGGCATCTATACTTGTTGAAGTATCTAAAAGGAATCATTTTCTTGATTTGAGAGATATTTCTGACCTATTTTTTGAAGCTGAAAAATTTATTTTCAGCGAGTCTGAAATTGCAAAGAACTACCTTTCAAAATCTGATAGAATAGATTTACAGTCATTCATTAATTCTGTTATTTTGAAAAGCTCATATATAACGCAATTACATAAAAAACATCTTACAAAGATTATAATTGGAGCTGACGAAGGGGAGATTAATCCATCTGATGCTTTGAGAATAATCACAGAGAGGTCAAAAGTAATTATTGAGAATAGTATTAATGATTGGAAATTTATTGATGGTGTTTGCCAAAAATATACGAGCCATAGAACAAGAGGGAGTATTTATCAATTAATCAGAAAGGCGATTAATTCTGATGAATTAGAACCTGACAATTTAGGAGGAAATGGAGAATTAATAAAAATCACTCAAAAATGGATAGATACCCGCTATTCATCTATCTATAAGTTTAAACTGATTGCTATTTTTGATAGCGATAGAAATTCTTCATCGAATTATAATACTTACCCAGAAAAAATTGGTTTCTTTAAAGGTAAAGATAAAATAGACGTTGTTCCAACTGATTATGAATATGACATCAATGATAAAATTTTATGGCATATTTTATACAAGAAAAAGTTGGAGAATTATGTACCTCTTAATGTTATGTATAATTGTATAACAATTATTTCTGAGCAACAAAAGAATGATTTGAATGATAAGAGTAACGAAGAACTGGATTTTATAGAATTTGATAAGTCGAATATTGGAATAGGGAAAGACAAAATTAAAGATCAATTCCCACAAATTTTTCTTACAAATTTTTCTTACTTAGAACTTGAAGAGAAATGCAATCATCATAAAGTAAATTTAGTATCACTGGACGGTTCAAACGAACAAATATCTGAATTGGAGCAAATATTGCTCAAAATTGCAAAAATTATTTAAAAATGGAAGATACAAAAACGTCAATATCTGTAAAACCAGACAAGATAAGGCTTTTCAATTTATTAGAAGAAATCAAGGATGGAAAGATAAACGTTCCTGTATTTCAGAGAGAATTTGTTTGGAAAAAAGATCAAATGAAAAATCTATTTGATAGCATAAGTAAAAGTTATCCAGTAGGTAGTTTGTTATTTTGGAACCCAGACAAAGAATATAAAACTCTTCCTAAAATTGGACCTTATGATGCTTCTATACCTAAAAAAAACTATTATGTACTTGATGGATTTCAACGAATATCGACATTATATGGGGTCTTAATGAACCCTGCAAATTTTAATAAAAGGGAAAGTGATGTAAAAGATTTTCTAATTTACTATAACCTTGAAACAAAAGAGTTTGATTTTTTAAAGAGTAAATCGAATAAAAATATCAGTTATATACCACTTTATAAAGTTGTAGATACTTTTGAATATCTTGATTTTTTACAAGAAATTAAAGACTCTTCTATTGATAAAGTTGAGCAAAATAAATTAATAACGAATGCTAAGGAAATAAATAGAATCTTTTTAGACTATCATATACCTTATGTAGAGATAAATGGAGGTGACATTAAAAGTGCAGTAGATATTTTTTCAAGAACAAATTCAACTGGAACTGAAATTTCAGAAGATTTTATGTTGTCCGCTCTGAGCTACAATGTAGAAACGGGTTTTTTACTAAGCGAATCAATTACTGAATATTTGAATAGTTTAAATCCTTATAATTTTGAGGATTTAAAAAGAGACACCATATTAAATTGTATTTCAAATGCAAAACAAGTAATTTATTTTGATGTAAAAATTGAGCATTTATTAGATTTAGACTTAGAAGATTTTTCTAAAAAAGCATACATTCACATCAATAAAGCTGTAGAATTTTTATACAAAAGATTATTAATAATTGACGTTCGTCTCTTACCCTATCCTACTCAACTAATCTTTATTTCTGAGTATTTTAGATTAAACCCAAATCCTTCAAATGAACAATTAGACAAGTTAGAAAACTGGTTTTGGATAACCACTTATTCAAATTATTTTACGTTGTATTCTCTCAGTCAGCAAAGAAGTGCCTATAAAGTTTTTTGTGATTTTGCTAACGACAAGCATGAAGATGGAATTTTCAAATTAGATAAAGATATGGTATTTGGTACTGTAAAATATCCAGAAAAACTTAATTTTACAGGTGTTAGACCAAAAGCATTTCAATTGTTCTATTTAAAAAATATTACGAAAAATATCAACATTCAAGATAGAGAAGGTTTTAAAGAAATATTTATCTCTACAAAGAAAGATAGAAATCCCGCCAATATTGTATTACGTTTATCATCTGAATTTGAAGAAGATATAAGTAAAAAAACATTAGATAATTTTATTATAAATTCAGATTCTTATATATTGGAGAATCATTTTATTACTTCCGAAATGGTAAGTTTGTATAATACTGATATAGATGATTTTATAGTGAAGAGAAATGAGTTGATGATAACCAAAGAAAGAGAATTTGTTAAGTCATTTGAGATTAAGTATAATATTTAAGATAGTAAAGTATTTGATATATACTACCATACTGTTTGGGATATTCATATTTTAAACTCAATCGTTCTTGTTTTAAAATCTTCATTGAGGGAAAACTATTATTCGTTTGCCAAAGGGTTTCAAGGGAATCTTGATTGTGGTGGATGTGAATTATGGATAGAGTTTATCCTCCCTCAAAAATCTCCGTACCTTTGCGTATGGATTATTTCAAAAAACTATCAGATTTATTAAAAACTGAACGGGAAGCCGACCACGCCCAATACCGTCAACTCACCGAACAATCGTCCGTTTCTCAACGCCGAGCCAATGGTTTATCTTGGTATCCCATCGCCATTCGTGGGCAAGAAATCAGTCGGGGAGATTATTTAACCGTTGAAGTCGAACGCACCACTCACCAAGATATTTCGCATCAATTACGCTTCGGTTCACCAGCCGTTTTGTTCAGTAATCACGACCCCCAAAACGACCGTTTGGAAGGAACAATCTCGCATTCTTTTGGCAATAGACTAAAAATCACCCTCCGAACGGACGAACTTCCAGACTGGTCTCGGGACGGAAAATTGGGTGTGGATGTCCTTTTTGATGATAACAGTTATGACGAAATGTTTGCGGCAATTAAACAAGCCGATATCCTTGCCGATAAACCCGAAGGAAATTTAATAAGAGTCCTAACGGGTGAAAAATCACCTACCAAAAAGATTCCCTTCTCCACGGGAGAGGGGGCAGGGGCGGTCCGACGAATCGGTGAGGTACACATCCCCAAACTCAACCCATTTCAAAACTCAGCCGTTAATAATATCCTGTCTGCCAATGAATTAGCTATCATACACGGACCTCCTGGCACGGGCAAAACCACCACCGTCGTGCAAGCCATCAAGGCAATGATTGAGCGAGATAGTCAGAAAATATTAGTGGTTGCTCCCAGTAATACAGCTGTTGATTTATTGAGCGAAAAACTCCACGAAGTAGGTCTGAACGTCTTGCGTGTGGGCAATCCTGCAAAGGTTACGGAGCGATTGTTGGCTTTGACTTTGGACAGTAAAATGGTGGAACATTCCACCATGAAGGAAATGAAACGGTTGAAAAAACAGGCTCAGGAATATAAAAGCATGGCTCACAAATACAAGCGAAGTTTTGGAAAATCAGAGCGTGACCAACGCAAATTATTGTTCGACGAAGCCCACAAAATCATGAAGGAAGTGGCTAATTCTGAGCAGTATATCATTGATGATTTAACGGCAAAAGCCCAAGTGATCACCGCAACTTTGGTGGGAGCAAACCATTACACCGTCAGAAATCTTACTTATGATACCCTTGTGATTGACGAAGCAGGACAAGCCCTCGAACCCGCCTGTTGGATTCCGATTTTGAAGGCAAAAAAGGTAGTTTTGGCGGGTGATCATTGTCAATTATCGCCTACAGTAAAAGGAAATAATTCAGAACTTTCTACTACTTTATTAGAAAAAATAATCGCCCTTTACCCCGAATCTGTTACCCTTTTGGAAGAACAATACCGTATGCACGAAGCCATTATGGGCTATTCTTCCAAAGTTTTTTACCAAAATAAACTCAAAGCCCATGCTTCCGTGGCGAGACATTCTTTAAAAAATGACAAGGCTCCCCTCCTATTTGTGGACACTGCTGGCTGTGGTTTTGAAGAAAAACTGGAAGGTACAAGTTCCACCAATCCCGAAGAAGCGACTCTGACTTTGAAGCACTTAACTAATTTTTGTGAAGAATTGTCAACAGAATATTCACCCGAAAATTTCCCAACCGTTGCCGTTATTTCGCCTTATTCAAAACAAGTTAATATTCTGCAAGAGCAAATTTTACAGATAGAGTCTTTGAAAAAATATGCTCACCGAATATCAGTAAATACAATTGATAGTTTTCAAGGGCAGGAAAGAGACATTGTTTATATCAGCATGACCCGCAGTAATGACGAAGGAACGATTGGTTTTCTTTCGGATATTCGCAGAATGAATGTGGCAATGACCCGTGCGAGGAAGAAATTAGTGGTGGTGGGAGATAGCGTAACCTTGGCTCAATTGCCATTTTACGCAGATTTTATTGAATATGCAGAGAAAATTGGGGGGTATCAAAGTGCGTGGGAGGTGGTGTAAATATATTGTCTGGGCGACCTCGTCTGAATCTGGATTGCGAAACGTCCCACCGTGTCAGATTAGAGGATTTTTAGGATTAATATTTCGATAACAAAATCCTGAAAATCTATTAATCCCATGAATCCAAATTCAGACAGGATTGCCCAAACAAGACTGCTGAAATATTAAACTGTATCACTTCACTTCTTCATAATCTACATACTCGCCACCGCCAAAATTTTCTGATTTTTTTCCATTTTTTTTCGGAACGTAATCCACATCTATATGTCCTTCACGCTTGTTTTGAGTTTGGTACGCTTTTTGTGAATGCCGCATATCCGCTTGGGCTTTGTTTACTTGGTTCAGGATAAAACCTTTCAACGCCCATTTTATTAATTTAGGCATCACATAAAATATCAATGCCATTATAATTATAAACTTTACCATGATTTTAGGTATTTTATTTTCTTAGTATTTGAGAAATAACGTTAAAATTACGAATAAGTTTAATCCTTAATCTGATTTTTTGTAAGTTTTTACGAACGGTTGTATGGTTGTATGAATAGAATTTTTAAATTCGTGGCTTCAACGGTTTAAAACGGTTCACGGTAAATGGTAAAGGGTAAACGGTTTTGAGAAAATAAGCTCCCGTTTTACCGTTTACCGTGAACCGTTTACCATCAAAAATATGAAAAATTGGCTAAAAAATTTACTCTTCGTTTTATTTTCTTTTACTTTCTTAGGTGTCGGAATAGTGGTGGCAGAATTTTTCATTCGTGAAAAAGGGAATCCGCTCAAAGACCCTACCTTTTTGGCAGAGACTCCGTCAGATACCACGATGATTATCAGCAATATCACAACCGATTCTACCACGGGATGGGAAACCGATTCAGCAATTGTTATCGAAAAACCCTTACCCGAACCTAAAAAAGAAATTCGGGCGGAAGATAAAAAACCTCAATCGGGTGATTATCAGGTAATTATTGGCATTTTTAGCGAACGTTCAAATGCCAATCGTGAAGTGAAAAAACTGAAAGCCCTCGGTTATTCCGAAGCTCACACTTACACCAAATCATCAATGGACGTAGTTTGTGCAGGGTTGTTTGATAAATCTCGGGCAAATCAAGTGGCTTCCGAACTAAAAAATAAAGGTTTTGATACGATTGTCAAACACCAGTAAAATGACCTATTACTCATTTCACCCTACAAAAGTTTGTATTACTAAACAATAATTTGTTATTTGGCATTCGCAATTACCAACACATCCCTTAAAGCCTCTTTTGAGTACTTTTCTTATCCCCATATTTTTTTACTAATCTAAAAAACAAAACAACAACAATGAGCAAATTCGATGAAGCTATTGAGACCTATCAGGGTTCACTTAGCGAATTAGGCATCTCAATGGATGCAGCACTTCTCACAGCAGTAACAAAAGGTTTGGGACCTTCTATTTACAATGCTGATTCATCAAAAGTTTCTTCTTCTGACCCCGAGGAACTTGCACGAGTAAAAAATAATTTCCTGATTGGGAAGTTAGGACTGGCGGATAGTCCCGACTTGGATGCCGCCATTGCTGGCGTTGTGGAGCAAATGGGGGCTAGCAACAGCAACAAATACAGAGCCGTTTTCTATGCTCTATTGGTTGTAAAATTAGGCAAAGAGTCGTTTTACGCATAGTTTGTTGAACGATTGAACACAAAAAATCCACCCTGCAACACAGAGTGGATTTTTCATTCCCTAACAACAAGAATCGGCAGCCCCCCGACCGCCGACTTTGTAAACTATTACCTAACCTAAATATATCTTTAAAGATTCGCTGCGAGCGAAGACTTCTTATCTCTTTCCTAACAATTCTGTATGTTCAACTCTCAATTTCAATTTTTTCTCTCCCGCTTTTGTCTTCAATCTGATGATATAATCACCATTTGGAAGTGTGTATGAAGGAGAAATAAAGATTTCATTTGAACCTAAGTTCATTAATTCAAAAGGAACTCCCAAACCTGATTCTGTATTCAAATATACTTGCAAATCCTTGTTTGATTCTACTTTTACTCTTACAATATCCCCTCTTTCTGAACGATTTACCGAAAGAATAGCGTTTGATTCAGTAGGCGAACCTGCTTTTGCTCCTTCAGAATTACTGAAAAAAGTGGCATTTGATGATGTATGATAACCATAACGCTCTAAAACGTCTGATGACTTACCTAAAATAGCGGATGCACTTGAATTTGACGAAGCCAATTTCGTTAATTGCTTAGCGATAAACTTAGCGTTCGTGTTTCTCTCCAAATGAGAAGGCTTATTTACGGGAACTGCCTTAGCGTCGTTCACCTCAACATTACGAAGTGATGTAAATAAATTAGAAGCGTTTGCAAATGTTACTGAGGCTATTACTAAACCTGATGTAATTAATGATTTAATGTTTTTCATGGTTGGTTACTTTTTATTTTCCTTACTTAGCGTTGTCTAATCTAAAACAATATCCGTGCCAAAACTTTTATGGTTTTTGAAAAATATTTTTTATAAAATGAAAATATTTTTTTGAGCAATTTTATTTTAGATCATCATTTTCAATTATCATTACACAAAGAATCAAAAAGTATATTCATGACTAAGCAAAATAACAATTCCGAAAAAATAAGTCTGCACCCTCGCAATAAACACCGTGAGCGATACGATTTCCCAAAACTCACCACGGCACATCCAGAACTGAAACCTTTTATCATTGCTTCAAAATCAGGTGAGGAATCTATTGATTTTGCTAACCCTGATGCCGTCAAGGCTTTGAACAAGGTTTTATTAGCTCATTTTTACCAAGTTAAGTTTTGGGATATTCCCCAAAACTATCTTTGCCCCGCCATTCCTGGGCGAGCAGATTATATTCATTACGTAGCAGATTTATTGGCACAATCCAACGGAGGAATTATCCCCAAAGGTTTGAATATCAAATGCTTAGATATTGGCGTTGGGGCAAATTGTGTTTATCCCATCATTGGGCGGGCGGAATATGGTTGGGGATTTGTGGGTTCGGATATTGACCCCTTAGCCATTCGCTCGGCTACGAATATTGTCAACTTTAATCCGATTTTAAAAGGCTCAGTCAGTTGTCGTTTGCAGAAATATGAAAACGTATTTTTCGATGAAATCATGAAACCCAAAGAATTATTTGACGTAACGGTTTGCAATCCACCTTTTCACGCTTCCGAAGCAGAAGCCGTGCAAGCGAACGTACGTAAAGTAGGACATTTAACACAACAAAAGATTACAACGCCTTCCTTGAATTTTGGCGGACAGTCGAAAGAGCTATATTGCGAAGGCGGTGAAGCACAATTCATTTGGGAAATGATTAACGAAAGTGCCACCATTCCAGATTTTTGCTTTTGGTTTACGACTTTGGTTTCCAAGAAAGAAAACTTGGCGGGTATTCACAAAACCTTAGCCAAAGTAAAAGCAATCGAGACAAAAGTAATTGAAATGAAACAAGGGCAGAAAAGCAGCCGAATTGTGGCATGGACATTTCTGACACCCGAAGAACAAGCGGCTTGGCGAGCGAAGCGGTGGAAATAGTGTAGAAGGATAACTATCAAAAAGCAATAAAATGAAAATAGATTTAGAAAAAGATTGGAAAGTCTTTGAAAATGGTAATACGTTAGGAAATCAAGGTTCAGAAGAAGGAATAATTATTAGTGATTTTGAAAATGTAAACGGAGCAAGAATAACAATAGAGAAAGATTGCAGAAACATTCCATTCGCTATTACATTTGGAATTTATGGAGTTATGGCTCACACACACACTATGAAGGCGATATTGGCATATATTAACGAATACTTGAATCAAACAGTTCAAAAAATTAATGAATTTATTAAATTCTGTAACATTAATGAAGAAAATAGAGATGATGTATGGCACAATAATTTTAATATTTGGATGAGTGAACTTACAGATTAAATTAGAATTATTTATTTCCTCCTTTGTTGGAAAAAAGTATGGATATCTGTAACACGGGCAGCCTTGTCCGTAGCCAAACAAATTCTTTTTTTTACTACGGACAAGGCTGTCCGTGTTACAAATAAACCATGAATCTAAAAGATAAAAAAAACAAGAATACCCCCGATGTAATCCTTATCGGTGCGGGAATCATGAGTGCTACGTTGGGCATTATGTTGAAGCAATTTCAGCCCGACCTCACTATTGAATTATACGAAAGATTGGGCAAAGTGGCGGGCGAAAGTTCGGATGCCTGGAACAATGCTGGAACGGGTCATTCAGCCCTCTGTGAATTGAACTATACCCCTGAAAATGAGGATGGTACAATAGATTGTTCCAAAGCCATTAGTATTGATGAATCCTTTGAAATTTCACGACAATTTTGGGCGTATTTAGTCGAACAAAAAATTATAGAATCGCCCGAAAGTTTTATCCGAAGCATCCCACATATCAGCTTTGTTTGGGGTGAAGACAACGTAAATTTTTTGAAAAAACGCCACGAAGCACTCATAAAATACTATCCATTTAAAGGAATGGAATACTCAGAAAATCATCAACAATTGATGGAATGGATGCCGATTGTGATGGAAGGGCAGGATAAAAATCAACGAGTAGCAGCCACTAAAATGGACATCGGAACGGATGTAAATTTTGGCTCATTGACCCGTCATTTATTGGATTATTTGGATGGTTTAGAGGGGGTAAATATTCACTTGAATCAAGAAGTTCAAAGTATTGAGAGAGAGGATGATGAAACCGCTTGGACTATTGAATTGAAGGATTTGGAAAGTGGTGATAAACAAGAGATTTCGGCAAACTTTATCTTCATCGGTGCGGGTGGGGGTTCATTATATTTGCTCGAAAAGTCAGGAATTCCCGAAGGAAAAGGCTTTGGCGGTTTCCCCGTTGGTGGGCAATGGTTGAAATGTACGAACCCAAAAGTTATTGAAAGACACCACGCCAAAGTGTATGGAAAAGCCTTTGCAGGAGCTCCACCAATGTCAGTTCCTCATCTGGATTCTCGAATGATTGATGGTGAAAAAGCCTTACTGTTTGGTCCTTATGCGGGGTTTTCTACTAAATTTTTAAAAAATGGTTCTTACTTTGATTTGTTGGCTTCCATCAAATTAGACAATATTATTCCCATGATTTCGGCAGGTTTAGATAACATTCCGCTGACCAAATATTTGATTCACGAAGTAACCCAGTCGTCCGAAGATAAGCTGGAATCTTTGCGTGCCTTTGTGCCTCAAGCCGTCATGGAAGATTGGGAAATCGAAGTGGCAGGTCAGCGGGTTCAAATCATCAAAAAAAATGAAGAACACGGGGGAGTTTTAGAATTTGGAACAGAGATTGTGAGTGCCGCAGACGGTTCAATTTCAGCATTATTGGGGGCTTCGCCTGGGGCATCTGTTTCAGTAATGGCGATGTTGAATGTGATTAAAAAGTGTTTCCCCGAACAGATGAAATCTGATGAATGGCAAACTAAACTAAAAACGATGATTCCGTCTTATGGAAAGCCCTTAGTGGAGAATCCCGAGTTATGTGATCAAGTAAGAAAATGGACGAGTGAAGTGTTGAAGTTGGTGAATGTTTCGTAAAATTTTGCTGACGATGTACAAAAATCCCTAAAAAATCCTCAATTTTGTAAAATAACCTTACAAATCCCCACTCAAAAATGAAATTTTCCTTGCTGATTATTCTTACTTTACTATTAACAAATACCTCCGCTCAAAACGTAACTTCGCCCGAAGAACAAGACGAAATCAAGCAAGTCATTGCTGACGAAGCCAAGTTTTATTACGCCAGAAACTTTGAGAAATGGGCAAATTGTTACCGTCAAACGCCCCAAACCTACTGGGCAATGATTGACCGTGAAGGTGGCACAACCCAAAAAGAAGGTTGGGATAATATTAATACCTTCGTTTCGGGGTATTTAAAGGAAAACCCGAAAGCAGTAAAATGTACTTTCAAGCGTGAAAATTATAATTTCAGAAAGGTGAACCCAACCTATATTTGGGTAACTTTCGACCAAACCAAAACGCTGGCGGGTAAAAAGGATTTGTCCAAAGAAACCCGCATTCTGGAATTAATCAAAAGCGAATGGAAAATTGTGAACAGAACAGGTTTTTATATGCCTACTGAAAAAACCACAAAAGAAGAACCAATATTAACTGGAAAAGAGAAGGAGAAAAAGGATATTTCGGGAAAAGATAAAAAAGTGAATTCCGAAAAAGAAGTTACTGAAAAAGAGAAAACTAAGAAAAAGAATTAATCAAAAAGGCTTTCTGACCATTCAGAAAGCCTTTTTTGTAAAATACTTATGACTTACAGACTTATACCTTATAACTTCAAAATCATATCATCGGCATCGCAAACAACTTCACATCGTCCAGCGTAATTACGTCATTACACATAATCACAAGGCGTTCAACCACGTTGCGTAGCTCACGGACATTACCTGTCCAAGCAAGGTTCTGCAAATATTTCATGGCATCGGCTTCGACCACTTTGGCAGATTGTCCGTATTCGTCCGCCACATCATTCAAGAATTTTTCTACTAATAAAGGAATATCATCAGGACGTTGGTTCAAGGCTGGCACGTGAATCGGAATTACATTCAAACGATGAAATAAATCTTCACGGAAACGTCCTTCGGCGATTTCTGTGGGCAAAATCTTATTAGTTGCCGCAAAAACCCGCACGTTGATTTTAATTTCTTTGTCCCCTCCTACTCTCGTGATTTTTCCTTCTTGCAAAGCTCTCAGTACTTTGGCTTGTGCTGAAAGTGCCATATCGCCAATTTCGTCCAAGAAAAGTGTTCCTCCGTCGGCTTGTTCAAACTTACCGATTCTTTGCTTAATGGCAGAAGTAAATGCTCCTTTTTCGTGTCCAAATAGCTCAGATTCAATCAGTTCCGAAGGAATAGCGGCACAGTTTACCTCAATCAAAGGCATGTGCGAACGTCCACTTCGCTCGTGCAAACGCTTCGCAACCATTTCCTTTCCCGAACCGTTTGGTCCTGTAATAAGCACACGGGCTTCGGTGGGTCCCACACGGTCGCAGGTATCTTTAACTCGTTGAATTCCAGAGGATTCACCCACAATTTCATTGAGTTTGTAAACTCTTTTTTTCAAGACTTTGGTTTCAACAATCATTTTTCCCCGTTCGAGGGCATTGCGGACTGTTACCAAAAGACGGTTCAAATCGGGTGGTTTCGAGATAAAATCGAACGCTCCACGTTTGGTTGCTTCAACGGCGGTTTCCACATTTCCGAAGGCTGAAATCATAATGAATTGAGCACCTTTACCCATTTCTGTGGCACGTTGCAACAAATCCAAGCCTTCAATTTTAGGCATTCGGATGTCGCAAAGCACTACGTCATAGTCATTATTGGTTACTAATTCCAATCCTTGTTCGCCATCGCTGGCTTCTTCGATTGAATAGCCTTCATATTCCAGAATGTCTCTCAACGCTCCACGAATTGCTTTTTCATCGTCAATAATTAATAATTTTGCCATAAGGAAGGGTACAAATTAGGGCGGTTAAATTCTGAAAATGTTTCATAAATAGCATTTTACTGATTAATCATCAAAAATACGTCATTTTCCGCTTTTTAAAAATTTTATTCTAAGAATAACCTACATTATTGATTATTTGTAGAGAATGTCAGTAAGCCGACAAGAGGTTTTTACAACTTTCATCAACTTTGTATCGTTGAAAGGCTAAAAGGTATAAGCAATAAGTTTTGAGGTATGAGTATTGAGCATTCGTTTTCAGTACCGATAATTTTACTCATCAAATTTTATGAACCACGGCTCAAACCTCATTACTCAATTTAAACAATCATAAACATGAAAAAAATACTGATTTTTTCCATTTCACTCTTGGCAATGAGTGCTTGCTCAAAAGACGAGGCATTAACTCCCGTAACACAAGCCCCACCAGCCAATATTGACCTTGTGAAACCCGCCGAAGCAACAGGGACATTTACAAACGGAAGCAATTATCAAACTTCTGGCACGGTGAAAGTAGTGGTAGATAAAGATGATGCCACTAAAAAGTTCCTCTCTTTCGAGAATTTCAAAACCAGCAACGGACCAGATTTATTTATTTATTTAGCAGAAGATAAAGTTGCTACGGGGTCTATTTCAGTAGTAAAATTAGATAAAACGGGAACTTTTACGGTTGCAATTCCAGCCTCGGCTAATCTTACCAAACAGAAATTTGTACTGATTTGGTGCAAGCAATTTTCGGTACTTTTTGGGAGTGCTAAATTAGAGTAATTATTTAATAATCAGTACATTATAAGTTATAAAACCACACTTCATCAACAATTTTTTTTACAAAATTATCATGAAAAATATTATCGTCATTTTCTTCTTTATGCTGATTTCGTTTCAAATTTCAGCTCAAGAATTTAAGGATTCTTACAGTACTTTTGACTTGGCTCTGGCGGGTAGTTCTAATGCTTTTTCACCCGCCGTTTCTTATACGCAGATGTTTGGAGTAGGCAAATCAAAACGTTTCAAAATTGGTTATGGCATACGGCTTACTTCATTTTTTATGAGTAATGTTTCTGCCCGCACTGCTCCTGCAAAGTTCACTTCGGGGACATCAAGTTTTGCCGCTTTATTTGCCGAAGATATTATCACCAATATCGACACTTTGCAGTTGTCGAGTGCTCAAAACAATTCGTTAAATGTTTCCATTAATTTGCAATATGCTCTTGCTAAAAAATTGGAATTTGGGATAAATATTGATGCCACGGGATATTCCTTTGGAGCATCACAAACGGGAACATTGATTTCAAATAAGAATAAACGTAAATTTACTGATGGCACAAATGTTTCGGTAGCAAATCCAAATGGTCTGAATCTTTTATTGGTGAGTGATTCTGACTTAGGGAGCTTAAACTCAGAGATTTATGCCCGATATTGGGCAACTGAAAAAATAGGAATCCGTGCGGGACTCAGCTTTTTATTTACAGAATATGCCAGTGACAAGAAAGTACAATTGACCGATGGTCTCAATAATCGTTGGCGGTATAAATCATTATTGCCATTAGTTGCTGTTTCTTATCGGTTTTAAAAGTAATAATTATTGAGTTGTAAAATTGTTTCAAACGGAAGCCTTCGGTTTGACCGAAGGCTTCCGTAAAACCCGAATTGTAAACTTTAAACTTGGTATAAATTTAATTTCAACCTTTTCGTATTAATAATTTATCACTTTCCATAAAATGAAAAAAATCTTAATAATGTCTTTGTTCGTATGTTTTACGAATACCATTTTAGCCCAAAACTGGAAACCCGTAACGGCGGGAGTATCTTTCAAACTCAAAATGATGGGAGCAACCGTAGAGGGTAAATTCAAGGGCTTTTCGGGCGTATTGAAATTTGATGATAATAATTTGGCTAATTCAAGCCTAAGTGCTACGGTTGATGCTTCAACATTAGACACTGATAACAATCTCAGGAACAAGCACTTAAAAGAGAAAGCAGAGTTTTTTAATGTAGCAAAATATCCTACATTAAAAATGAAAACTACAAAAATCGAAAAAGATGGTAGTAACTTTGTAGGCTATTTTGATCTCACGATGAAAGAAACTACGAAATCTGTAAAGATTCCTTTTACTTTCAAAAAAGAAGGCGATAAAGCCACTTTTCAAGGTTCAACTGTAATAAATCGCAGAGATTGGGCAGTTGGCGGTGGCACGTGGGGCATGAGCGATAATGTAACTTTTACGATTACGGTGAATGCCGTGAGTCAATAAACAGTTATCAATTATCAGTAAAAAATAAAACTTTGAATTAAACTGATTAGAAGCCGTTTTAAAATATATTCTGAATAAAGTCTAATTGTATTTTTGAGTAGCGGAATCATATTTTTTTAAGGAATATACAGCGTATCTTGTGTAAAAAATATGGTTTCGGTAGTCAGAATAAGACAATCAGAATTTGTCGTAAGATATTTTAAAACGGCTTCTTAATAGTCTTTCAATGATAGATGAATAAATAATATTCCCTCATTCTATCATTCAATCATTCAATCATTGAAGAAGATGCTTCAACAAACTAACATACAAATTATTACTCAACTGACTGATTTACTGAATGATATAGAATCAGCAGTTTACAAAGATGCCTTACGTCCTTTGCATTACAGCACTACGGGGCAACACGTTAGGCATATAACCGAGTTTTATTTATGTCTCCTGAAAGGGTATGAATCGGGCGTGGTCGATTATGATTCTCGTGAAAGAAATCTGTTGATTGAGATTGATAAAGATTTTACTGTTGAAACTTTGGAGAACGTTATTCAGAATTTAAAGAAATTAAAATCCGATAAGCCCCTGATTTTAAAAAGCAGTTTTGGCAGTGATGAAGCGATGGATATTCCAACCAGTTTTTTCCGTGAATTAACCTATCTTATCGAACACACCATTCACCATTTAGCCATCATCAAAATTGGATTAAACGAAGTTTATCCCGAAATAGAAATTTCTAAAAACTTCGGGGTGGCTCATTCGACTGTTAGATACAGAATGACTGAGTGATTGGGTAACACAGTGATTGAGTGATTGGTATTTTCAATATAAATATTGGTTTAATCTCTTACTCAATCGCCAAACCACTCAATACACTGTGTGATAAGCTTTTAGGGTATTTTTTATCCAAAAACTTATTGCACAGTGTACTCAATCGCCAAATCACTCCATCACCAAATCACCAAAATATGTGCGTACTGACCTACATACCCACTGATAATCAAGGATTTACTCTCACAAATAATCGGGATGAAGCCACGGCTCGCCCCAAGGCAATTCCTCCACGCAAATACACGATTAAAGGTAAAAGAGTATTTTTTCCGAAGGATGCCCAAGCAGGAGGAACATGGATTGCAACCTCTGACGATTATACCGTTTGTCTGTTGAACGGAGCCTTAGAAAATCATACCCCAAAGCCACCTTATCGACAAAGTAGAGGACAAATTATATTAGATTTTTTCAAGTTTGATACAGTTGATGATTTTATTGGTAATACTTCTTTTGAGGGAATTGAAAATTTCACTTTAATTATTGTTCATACCAAAAACAACCTTCAAATCTGTGAATTTCGTTGGGACGGCGAACAGCTTTCTTATCAATCCAAAGACCCCAATCAAGCCCATATTTGGTCATCTTCAACACTTTATTCTTCCGAAATCAGAACCCAAAGAGAAAACTGGTTTGCTGATTTTTTGAAGCAAAATCCAAATTTTACGAAAGAACAAGTAATTGATTTTCACCTACACGGAGGCACGGGCGATGCTCATAACGATATGCGTATTGATCGCAATGGCGTGTTAGTTACGCAGTGTATCTTTCAAGTGGTTCGCCAAAATCAGTATTTATCATTTTCCTTTCACGATTTGCTTTCTGAGCAGGAGTTGAGGTATCGAGTTTTGTGATGACACGTTTTCTAATGGCACGCAGATGACGCAGATACTTCGTAACGCTGATTTTCGCTGATTCTATTTTACCGAATGTAGCACGGTTTATCGTGGGTTTTGATAGAAACTGTGGCACGTTTTGGAATACTGTCTCCCTCCCGACACCTAAACTCTTCTTTACATTCGTAAATTTGCCCTATGAATAATTTACGCTTGCCCTTGTGGCTCATCAAACTAACAAATTTTGAATATTGGACTTGGTGGATGTTTTATGTTCCCCTCCTCCCCTATTGGCTTTTTCAGGCTGCCCGCACTCGCTCGCTGACTTTCTTTACCAATGCCGACCCTTGCATTGAATATGGCGGTTTTTTTGGGGAATCCAAAATGGATATTCTTCGCCAAATCCCTGCTGAATACTTGCCAAAGACCATTTTTATTGAAAAAGAATTGGATTTAAAGGGCGTTATCGACAAATTAGCTCAGGAAGATTTAATCTATCCCATCATCTGCAAACCCAACGTGGGCGAACGTGGAACACAAGTAGAAAAACTGCACAGCAATTATGATTTAGTTCAATATTTGGGCAATGTTCAAGAGGATTTTATTATCCAAGAATTTATTACTTACGAAATCGAACTGGGTGTTCTTTATTATCGCTATCCCGACCAACCGCAAGGCAAAGTTTCGTCCATTACCCGTAAAGAATTTTTGACCGTAGTGGGCGACGGAAAGTCAACCGTTGAACAGTTGATGCAACAGACCGCCCGAGCCAGATTTCAATTAGATTCTATGCGGACACGTATAGGAGATATGGGTATGAATGAGGTAATTAAAATGGGAGAAAAACGAATCCTTGAACCTATCGGAAATCACTGTCGGGGAACGAAATTTTTGGATAATAACTTCTTAATAAACAGTCAAATAGACCAAGTTTTTGATAAAATAGCCCTACCCATTGAGGGCTTTCACTACGGACGTTTTGATATGAAAGTAAAATCTATTGAGGATTTATACGAAGGAAAAAATATCAGAATCATGGAACTGAACGGAGTAAGTTCAGAGCCTGGACATATTTATGACCCCCAAAATACGCTTTGGGCTGCTTACCGAGATTTAGCCCATCATTGGAAAATCATTGCCGATATTTCTATCCAACAACAACGTAGAGGCATTATGCCCGTACCTACAAAAGTGCTTTGGGACGTCGTGAAGGGGCATTTTTTAGGTTAGTGATTTCCCAAAAGGAGGGCTTTGTTTCAAACGAAGCCTTCCTTAAAGTTTGCTTTCTTCGACAAAAATTCCTAAATTTAATAAACACATCTAAATTTAGGAATCATGCTGAATAGACTGTTTTCGTTGTTGTTTCTCTTGGCTTCTTTTCAGAGCCTTGCCAACTCCATCTTGATTCCGATGGATGAATCCCAAACTAACCATTTGAAAGCCTACGGTTTGGCGTACATTACCCTCAAAAACGATACTGAAATAGACTGGTTGCTCAATTATCGGGGCGGTAGTTTTTTGGTAAATTATTCCCAAAACCTTGAAAATGAGTGCTTAATCAGAGGAATTTCTTTTGAAGTCATTTCTGATGCTGATGTCCAGAATTTGAAAAGAGAAATCACTAATCCTGACGTAAATATGGAAGTGATGCGACTTTTTAAAGCTGCCAAAATTGCCGTTTATTCACCCATCAAAATCAGCAGTGCTTCCTTTGAAAATACCGATGCCGTTTTATTAGTGCTTCGATACGCTGAAATCCCTTTTGAGGTGGTTTATGATGAAGAAATCATCAGAGGAGATTTGGCAAAATATGACTGGTTACACCTTCACCATGAAGATTTCACGGGACAATTTGGTAAGAATCTCAGGCGTATGAGCGAGAAGGACATGAAAGCTCAGTATGATTTAGCTCGCAAGTTGAAGTTTCCGAAAGTATCGGAAATGAAACGGGAGGTTGCCCAAAAAATCAAGAAATTTTGTGCGGGTGGAGGTTTTCTTTTTGCCATGTGTTCAGGAGCAGAAACGCTTGACATTGCCCTTGCTGCCGAGGAGGTGGACATCGTGAGTAGTCAATTTGATGGTGATGATATTGATCCCGAAGCACAGTTTAAACTTGATTTCAGTAAAACTTTTGCCTTCAAAGATTTTAATCTCCAACTCAGCGAATCGGGTGAAAGAGGCTGGGGAGGCATTTCTTTTTCCAATATCAACGTCAGTAATGGGCGTTTTGAGGATGAGGACGAAAGTTATTTCAATCTCTTTAATTTCTCGGCAAAATGGGATTTTATTCCCGCCATGCTCTGCCAAAATCATGAACACAATATCCGTGAATTTATGGGTCAGACTAATGCCTTCAACAAAAAAACGGTAAAATCGAACGTCTTGGTGATGGGCGAAAGCCGTACTTCCGACCGTTATATCTACGGAGAATTTGGCTTGGGGCAATGGGTTTTTTATGGCGGACACGACCCCGAAGGTAGAAGAGGCTTCCACCGTGTTTCAACCGATTTGAATATCTTTCCACACTCGCCAGGCTATCGTTTGATTTTGAATAATGTACTATTTCCTTCAGCAAGGAAGAAAAAGCGAAAGACTTAGTTTTGAAAAATCATAAAATTAATATACTCATAATCAGGTAATTATGGGTGAATTTCGTCTTTTTGGGTGCTTTCACCAGCAAAACAGAGTCTGGTTTGGTGGTGAAAAAAGGCGAAATCTAAAATCGTTGTCTGTGAAGACACGAACAACGGCAATTAGCAACAGGTTGTAACACTAACCCGAAGCGTCGGTTGCCCTAAGGGAGCATACAAATTTAAACATACCCACTTCTGGTATTTACTTCCCGAAAGTAAAAATAACTTTCGGGAAGTAAATCTCTCGGTAACTTCCCGAAAGTTATTTCTACTTTCGGGAAGTTTAATGGAAGTCATGGGTACTTTATTAATTAGATGCTCCCTAACAACTAAAATCTAAACCCTAATTATGAATAAATTAGTTGTAAATTTGAAAAAATAAAACACAGAACGACATGAATACATTAATCATAGAACCCAATTCAAAGGCAGATTACCAAATTTTTGTGAGTTTGGCAAAGCGGCTCAACGTAACTTTTAGAGAGGAGAAAGTTAAAGCTAAAAAAGAAAGGAATAAAAACGAAGAGAAGTTTTTATCATTTTTTGGAGTTTTAGACGATATTGATACAGAAAAAATGATAAAAGATATTGAGGAATCACGAACAACAAAAGATATTGATATTTCATGGACAAAATAAAATATTTGCTTGATACAAATAGAAATCTCCTCCTACAAATTTCACACAAAATAACCCCATGAAAAAACCGCTTTTTACCCTATCACTTCTTCTCATTTTATTCTCAAATATCACAGCTCAAAACCAATTGGCAGCCGATAAAATTCCCGCAGATTTAAAGGAAAAAGCCCATGCTGTTATTCGCACGAGTGAAACTTTTTTTACGGTAAAGAATATTGGAGAAGCCACCAAAAAAAATCATATCGTCGTTACTATTCTGGATGAACAGGGTATAAAATATGCCTCTCAGGTAGTTTTTTACAATAAACTGAATAAAATCAATGATTTTGAAGGCACACTTTATGATGCCAAAGGAGAGAAAATTAGACGCTTAAAAAAAGACGACATCCGAGAAGGAAGTGCGGTTTCGGAGGGCACACTTTTTTCAGATAATCGTTATAAATATGCCGAATTCAAATACGCCGTTTTTCCTTTTACGGTAGAATTTATTTATGAAACTACTTCTCGAAATATGCTCTTTTATCCCACGTGGTTTCCGCAAGAGTATGAAGAAAATGTATCGGTAGAATCATCGCTTTTCAAGGTAAAAATGCCCGTGGGGATGGAATTACGCTACAAAATGCTCAATGGCATGAGTAACCCAAACATCGAAACAGTGGCAGATGGCAAGACTTATACGTGGGGCGTGAAGGGGCAAAAAGTGTATGAAAGTGAAGTCTATGCTCCTGAGTCAGTATTGAGAGGCACGGGCGTTCTGACAGCCCCCGCCGAGTTTGAAACCGAAGGTTATAAAGGAAGTGCAAAAACATGGAAAGAAATGGGTGATTTTGATAATTTATTAGCAAAAAATAGAGATATTCTGCCCGATAATGTAAAGCAAGAAATTCAACAATTGGTCTCGGGAATCAGTGACCCTATGCTGAAAACCAAGAAGATTTATGAATATCTGCAAGCCAAAACTCGGTATATCAGTATTCAATTGGGCATTGGCGGTTGGCAACCTTTTGAGGCAAAACAAGTGGCTGCCACAGGTTACGGCGACTGTAAAGCCCTTTCCAATTATACCCAAGCCTTGCTGAAAAATGTGGGTATTGAGTCACATTATGTGTCTATACGGGCGGGTGCAGGTCAGCGAGATATTCAGGCAGATTTTCCTTCGCAACAGTTCAATCATGCCATTTTGTGCGTACCGATGAAAGCAGATACCATTTGGTTGGAATGTACTTCACAAGAAAATCCTTTTGGTTATTTAGGCACTTTCACCTCCGACCGTTATGCCCTTTTGGCAACACCCGAAGGTGGTAAATTAGTAAGAACACCAAGTCATAAAGCCACTGACAATCAGCAAATTAGAAAAATTGAAGTAGCCTTAGCAGATGATGGAAATGCCATAGCAGAAGCCTCTACGACCTACACGGGCATTTTGCAGGAAGATTATGCAGGTATCAAAAGCCAACTCAGTGCCGAAGACCAAAAGAAAACATTGTATAAAACAATAGAGATTCCGAGCTTTGAATTGAACAATTTTAGTATTCAAGAAGAAAAAAAGCGGAATCCATCGGCAACCGTAAAATTGTCTTTGGCGGTCAGAAAATGTGCCTCCAAAAGTGGAACAAGACTGTTTTTGACTCCAAATTTGATGTCAATAGAAAACAGTATTCCGCCCATTTCTGAAAAACCTCGTGTGCATGAAGTTGAATTGATCAATACATACACCAAAACGGATTCGGTAAGTTATGTTTTGCCCAAAAATATCCAGATAGAAGCCAAGCCCGAAATGACGAAATTTGAGAGTAAGTTTGGCAATTATTTCGCTGATTTTCAGTTAAAAGACGGTAAATTATTGTACCTCCGCAAATTTACCAGAAACAAAGGAAAATTCCCCGCCACGGCTTATGTGGAAATGATTGATTTCTATAAAAAAATCGCCAAAGCCGACAAAATGCAGGTGATTTTAAAGTTTTGATTTTTGGTGAAATAATGGGTAAATTCATGGGAATTTTATCGTAAAACGAAAGGCTTTCTTAAAAAGGAAGTCTTCCGTAAAATAAATCAAAAAACGCATGAAAAATTTATTAGCTTTATTACTCGTTACTTCAATTTTCACGCAATCCTGCAAAAAAAGTCCTGAAAAAACAATGGCTGGCATCACCCAAGAAACATTCGGTAAAATATCCGAAACCGAAAACGCTGATATTTTCACCCTCCGAAACACCGCTGGTATGACGGTTCGTATCAGCAACTATGGCGGTACAATCGTATCGTGGACTGCCCCCGACAAACACGGAAATTATGAAGATATTACCCTCGGTAGCGATTCATTATCGGGCTACCAAAAGGGCGTGCCATACTTCGGGGCGTTGGTTGGACGATACGGAAATCGTATTGCCAATGGAAAATTCATGTTGGATAACACAACTTATAATTTAGCCCTAAATAACGGTAAAAATGCCCTTCATGGTGGCTTAAAGGGTTTTGATAAGGTATTGTGGAAAGCCCTTGTGGTAGATGGTGAAGAGCCAAAATTGGTACTAAACTATACCTCAAAAGATGGCGAAGAAGGTTATCCAGGCAACCTATCGGTAGAAGTGATTTATACACTGACCAAAGACAATTCTTTAAAAATTGACTATAAAGCCACTACTGATAAGGCAACTATTATCAATCTGACCAATCACGCTTATTTCAACCTTGCGGGAGTAAAAAGCATTACGCCCGTTCTCGACCATGAAGTTGTTTTGAATGCTGATAAGTTCCTTCCCGTGGATGCTACGTTAATTCCAACAGGCGAGTTAAAATCTGTAGCAGGAACACCTTTTGATTTTACGAAAGCTAAGAAAATTGGTTTGCAGATTAATGACACTACCGACGTTCAAATTAAATCTGGCGGTGGTTATGACCATTGTTGGGTATTGGCAGATTCTTCAAAAACCTTAAAATTAGCGGCTACTGTTCACGAACCCAAAAGTGGCAGAGTCATGGAGGTTTTCACGACCGAACCCGCCATTCAGTTCTATACGGGCAATTTCTTGGACGGAACAATTGTGGGAAAAGGTGGAGAAATTTACCAAAAACGAACAGGCTTATGTTTGGAAACTCAACATTATCCAGATTCGCCCAATCAGCCAAAATTTCCAAGTACAGTGTTACGTCCCAATGAAACTTATCAGACCAGTACGGTTTATAAATTTTCAGTCAAGTAAAGAGAAATTTACATAAAAATACCCGTAGAAAATTCACACATTCCTACGGGTATTTTTATTTCACATCATATTCCAAAACCGCCGTTGCCGTAGTTACAGATTCATTATGCAGACGGTCAAATGAGGTAACGTGATAAACATAACCCCTTGATTTTTCGGCAGTTGTATCGGTAAAAGTATTTTGTCTGCCCACATAAAGCATTTTGTCCAATCGTTCAAAATCAGGTTTTTCGGCTCTTTCAAAACGATAAACGGCAAAATAAGTATTCTCATTTCCATCTCTGGCGGCTTCCCCAGGTTGCCATGTCAAAATGGGTTTTCCTGTTTCATTTTTGGTCATAAAAACCTTCTGTGGAGCCAAAGGAGGCACATTATCTTTCCAAGGCATAGGCGGAACGATGGCGGGTTTTCGATAAAAATCAATTCGCAGAGAATCTTGAAAACCACCATAATTTTCAGTCAAAGATTTAGAACTGAAAAAGATACTACCATCAATTTGCTTATACTGACGGTCGAAACGAATTTGTGCAGGAGCTTCCGTCAAACTCCATCCCGACTTGATTTTATAAACCCCGTGACCAATATACAAATGTCTGCCAAAAGCATTTTCCATCCACCATTTCGAGAGTTCTTTGTAAGGCACTTTGGCGTGATTTCGATCAAAATATATCTGTGGGGCAATGTAATCTATCCAACCTTGTTCAATCCATTTGCGAGTATCAGCATACAATTGTCCGTGCGAAGTTTGTCCCGCTTGCGTGCGTGAACCGTCGGGCGTGGCATTGCTAAAATTCTTCCAGACCCCGAAAGGGCTGATCCCAAATTTGACATAGGGCTTGGTTGTTTTGATGGCTTCGCTGATTTGCAATATCAATAAATCGGTATTATTCCTTCGCCAATCTTCAATATTGGTCATACCATTTGGATATTTTTTGAACGTAGATTCATCCTTCAAAACCTGCCCCGTTACTTGATAAGGATAGAAATAATCATCAAAATGAATACCATCAATATCGTAATGTTTCACAATTTCAACCACAACATTGGTGATATAATCTCGTACTTCGGGAATGCCAAAATTGAGGAGTTTTTGACCATCATAGGTCAGCATCCATTCGGGTTTACGGTTGCTAATGTGGTCGGGCGTGATGCTGGTAGCTTTGCGAAAAGTGGCTCTATTGAGGTTTAACCAAGCATGAAACTCTAAATTACGGTCATGGGCTTCCGTAATCATAAAACTCATCGGGTCATAATAAGGACTAGGAAATTTGCCTTGTTGCCCCGTCAGAAACTCCGACCAAGGCTCAATACTTCGGGCATAATAAGAATCACAAGCATCACGGACTTGCACCATCACCGCATTGAGATTTGAACGTTTATGTTCGTTCAAAATTCGGATAAAATCTTGTTTTTGTTGGTCAGAATTGTATTGACCTTTTTTGGGCCAATCAATATTTTCAACAGTAGCAATCCAAGCCGCCCGAAATTCATATTTGGGCGAATTACTTAACGGGCGGGACTTTTGGGCAAGACAACTAAAGCAAATAAAACACGTGAGGAGGGTTGTCTGAATAAGTTTATTTAGCATAATCAAGGCAAGGATTGTTTAGGGATTGGGGATTAAGGATTGGGGATTAGGGCAATCATCGCACAGCCTAAATCCAATCATAACTCCTTCAATATCATACATTAAACAATTTTAAATATTGTTCTCTGATATTCAACACCTACTGATTATGCAAGTTATTCAATTTATTTGTAAAAATATACTCTTTATAAGGTTTTAGGTATTCAATTGTAAGTTTCAGCAAGTAGCTTCTAATTGCTAATTACCTAACCCCCAATTCCCCAACCCCTAATCTATTCTTCAATCGAAAACATATATCCCACACCTTTCAAAGTTTTTATGTAATGTTCAGGGATTTTTTCACGTAGTTTACGGATATGCACATCAACGGTTCGCTCCACTACATACACATCTACGCCCCAAACTTTTTCCAATAACTCATCCCGATTAAAGACTTTATTAGGATTTTTTGCCAAGAAATACAGCAATTCAAATTCCTTTTTGGGCATCACCAAAGGGCTTCCATTATTGGTTACGCTATAATTAGTACGATTGATATGAATAACTCCAATATCAATAACTGTCTCATTGTCAGTCTGTTGAACATCTCTACGAAGCGTTGCTTTGATTCTGCTAATTAAAGCACGGGGTTTAATGGGTTTTACGATATAATCATCCGCACCAACATCAAAAGCCGCCACTTCGGTATATTCTTCGGCACGAGCGGTGAGGAAAAGAATGTAGGTATCTTTAAATTCTGGGAGTTGTCTGAGTTGGCGAGCCGTTTCGATGCCGTCTTGTCTGGGCATCATCACGTCCATCAAAATCAAATCGGGTTTGAAGGTTTTAGCCAAGTCCACCGCTTGAATGCCATCCAAAGCCGAAGCCGTTTCATATCCTTCTTTGCTAAGATTATAGGCTAATAATTCGATAATATCGGGGTCATCATCCACCAAGAGGATTTTGGGAGTAGGTAAAGCGTTTGCCATATTGGGGTTTTTCATCATTACACCACAAAATTAGTTATCGTAATATTACGGAATTGTTAAATAAAATACCAACGACACATCTTAACTTCACTCCACCACAACCTTCCGAACCTCCTCTCCTTCCAGACCCCTAAACCTCAAAAAATAAACACCCTTCTGAAAATCAGACACATCAATGTTCAAAATCCCCTGATTTTTTAGTTCTGTTTCAAATAAAACAATGCCAGAAATGTTGAAAATGGAGACTTTACCAGTGCTTGGTTTTGTGAATCTTAGATGGATTTCTGTACTCTGCGGGGTTTGGATATATCGTGAAAATATTAGTCAAATCTTCTTCCAAAGCCAATATTTGAGCTGTGTTTGCTTGTGCCACCGCCATATCCGATTCCGTTTTGTCACCGAAGGCTTTTAGTCGGTAATAATAGGTGGTATTATCTTTCAAGAGCGAATCTAAATATATGAGTTTTATCCGACCCCAATTTTGCTATTTCCTTGTAATTATCGTTTAAAGCAGCTTTTCTTTCCAAAATATAGGACGTTGCTCTCGGAATAATTTTCCAAGAAACCCTTAGTGAATTATACGAAACCGTGGCAACTGATAACTCTGGCGTGGTTAATTTTTGCGGTGTTGTGGCTTGTGAGGTCGCAAAATCCGACTCAGTGTTTGTGCCAAAGGCTTTTATTCGGTAAAAATAAGTAACATTGTCCTTCAATAAAGAATCTGAATAAACAGTTTTATCAGCCCCTAATTTTGCCAATATTTGGTAAGCATCGTTCAGATTTGTCTTTCTTTCCAAAGTATAAGAAGTTGCTTTCGGAATGGCTTTCCAAGTAATTTTCAAGGACTGGTTGGAAATGACATTTACTGATAATTCGGGTAAATTTAACTTTGCCAAAGTAAGCCCTTCTGTCGTTCCAAAATCAGATTCTGGTTTATCACCGATTGCTTTCAAACGGTAAAAATACGTGGTGTTATCTTTCAATAAAGAATCTGAATATTGAGTCTTCTCCGCCCCCAATTTTGCTATTTCCTGAAAAGCATCATTTGGATTTACTTTCCTTTGTAAAACATAAGATTTTGCCTGATTTACGGTCTTCCACGATAATTTTAACGACTGAAAAGTAATTCCTCCTACCGATAATTCGGGCGTAGATAAGGGTTCAAAATTTGTTTCTATGTATGGTTCAATCTTCACTTCATCAAACGAAAAAGCCCTCATGCCGATAGTATTTTTCAAGAATGGCCCGCCAAATTGTACGAAAACGGCATCATCGTGAAAGGCGGGTAAATAGTTAATCGTGTTCTTGGCAGGAGGCGGATTATTGAGGGTCAAAATGATTTTATTGTCCACCGCCCGTCCCGCAATTACCAAGTCGTTGAGGGTATTATTTTCGCCAAAGAAAAACATATTTTTCATGTATTGCCGCACGCCTCGCCCGTTTCTGTCGTACAAGAGGGTATCTTCAACCCACACCATTTTCTGGTCTGATTCAAATTCAAGCGTGATTCGGGTACGGTCTTCCTTGGAGAAATAGGCTTTCTGAACATTGGGCGAATTGATATTTTCCGTAAATTTTGCCTTGTACAAATCACGGTCAATCATTCTGAAAATTTCGGTATTGGTCTGATTATGCCCCGTTGAATCATAGTGAATCCCGTCGTAACCTTTTGTCCCTACGCAAGCGATATTTTCCACAAAAGGGGCATAAATTGTTTTGGTTCTACGCTGATAATCTCGCAAAGCACCCGCATATCTTTCGGGCCACGCAATTAGCCCCACTTGAAAGACATAATATTGTTTTATATCGGGAAAATCCTGTCGCCAATACTTGAATAATTGGTCAAATAATCCTCCCCAAAAAAACGACCCACCCGATGATTCATTTTCACCCTGTCGCCAAATGAATGCCTTAATTCCACCGTTCAAAAAACCTGCTTTCTGCACTCTGGCGTAGGTAATTCCGTAATTATTAGATAAATCGCCAAGATTTCCCGCATTTCTTTGTAAGCTCAACCCAAGGTTTATTCCACCCACGGCTTGGTTAATTATACAAACAGGAATTTTGTATTTTTCGATGATTTTCTTTTGGATGCCTCCACCCAATTGCCCAACTCTTTGATTGCCATATTCAGTAATTGCCCAATTCATGGGTTCATAAGGATAAGCGGCTCCGTAGCTTCGGGCAAATTTGTTACGATAAGGAACAATAATCTCCGAAACCAACGCCAGAGCATTAGATTGCCCCCCAATGAGAAAGGCATCACCAGCTACCACGTGTTCACGGAATACAATTTGGGTTGAATCTTTTTTGTCATTTACCACAAAAACCTTGAAGTGATATTCCGCCAATTCTGCCTTAATTGTTATTGGATTAAATTGAAATTTTCCAATATCGCCAGTATAGGAAAGATTGCTACGTTGATAGCCAATTTGCTTGTCTTCTCTAAAAATTTGAACGGAAAAATACGCCCAGCCAGCCTCTTCAATTTGTCCAGCAATCGGCACTTGGGCTTCGTCTCTGTCATTTCTGGGATAGAGTTGAAGGTTGTCAGGCAGTTTATCAAAAATGATTTTACCAATTTTTTGAGCCTTAGCAGAGAAAAATAAGCATAGTAACAATAGCGTAAAAGTCTTTTTCATAATGATTTTAATTAGATGACTGCTCTTGTAAATTACGAATATTTTGTGGGAAAATGAGGAATTTTGGCAAAATGGGTAGTCAGTTTAAGGAATATTTATTTAACGGAAGTGAAAAGTAGGGATTAGGATTTAGGGGTTGAGTGTTAGGAAATTAATTCATTGATTTATCAGTAAACAACTTTGCCCATTGTGCCAAAATATGAATATTATTTTAATATAAAATTCCAAATAAACTACTGATTTTCAATAGCTTACTTGGCTATTGATATTGGAAAGATTTTTTTATATTTTTACATTTTAATAACACTAACTTACCCAAAACCCATGAAAAAAATATTAACATCCCCTCCTTTTTTTGGGCATTCTGTTATGCCTCAACTTCACAAATTTTTGCCCAAGCCATCACCCTCAATCCAGAGGTGGTAACGAATAAATTGACCGTTGGAACGCCCTCCGCCATTACCTCGGCAGTTTTTGAGGCTAATTCAACCACCAAAGGAATTCTGATTCCTCAGCATGACTACCACACAGCGAAATGCCATAACAGCTCCCACGGCTGTTACGGGTTTGATGGTTTATGACACCGACTTAAATTTGTATATTTTTAATGGCTTTTGGAAACGTGCTACTATTGGCGAATTACCGATTATTTTAAATGGAAATGTCAATAATTTGGGTACTTTGAAGGCTTATAATACTGCCACATCCGGTGGTTTAGAAGGATATGCAGACACAGGAACGGGTATTTCTGGACAAACTGAAAGTGGTATAGGAATACGTGGAGCAGCAATCACTACGGGTGTTGCAGGTATTTTTTATGCACAAACAGGTCAAGGTATTTTTGTTCAAAATACAACAAGTTCAAATGCAATTGCTACTGCCAGATTCTTAAACAATACCGTTGGTGGCAAAGCCTTGGATGTTACAGGTAATATGACATTGACAACCAATACCACTGGTGATGCCGTATCTGTTACCAACACAAGCACCAGCACCAGTGCTGGTGGGGTAATAGGTGTATCAGAGAGTGGTGTGGGTATAACTGGGAGTACGACAACGGGAACAGGTACGTTTGGTTTATCAAGTATTGGCAACGGTGCTGTGGGTTCGGTGGGGTCAACAAGTAGTGGTGTCAGTAGTAATGGCGTATATGGCTCAAATAATGGTGCGGGAACGGGTGTAAAGGGGATATCTGCAAGCGGTACAGGTGGAGATTTTAGTAGCACTTCGGGTAAGGGAATCAATGTTGAAAATACCTCTGCCACTCTACCCACCGCCACGTTAAACAATACCTCAGGTGGCACGGCTTTGGAAATTAACGGAGCAATCAAAGTATCGGGTAGTAGCCCTGCGGCACTTAGATTAGAAGCAACTACCAATGTGTTTTTTTTACCTGTCCCTTCAATCTCAGCCAATACCACTGATGATTTACTCTTTGTTACCCGTGCAACTGGCACTGGCGGAGGTACAAGTACCAGTTATTATGCCAAATGGACAGGCTCAGATTGGGAAATCAGACGAGAAGATGCTGGTACAATAACGGCGGGTACTTTGATTAATGTGTTGGTGATAAAGCAGTAAAATCATTAGATTGAAAGATTCATAACTCTTTAAAAATCAATCAACTATCATTATATTTGAAAAAAATATTACCAAAAACCCCATGAAAAACTTTATCCTCTTATTCCTCTTTGCGTTGAGCTATGCCTCAAAGGCTCAAGTTACCTTAAATTGCCCAGCAAATACCACCATACCCGCCTGTCAGTCAGGGTCTGCTGCATCAACTGCTTATCAAACATGGTTAAATTCGGCAAATGCCAGTGGTGGCTGTAATGGTGTCCTAACCAATAATGGTTCTTTTCTTACACCAGACGTTTGTGCAATACCCGCTTCTCGAACGGTAACATTTACCTACACAAGTACCTGTGCCCCATTGATAACCACTTGTCAGAGAACCTTCACCGTTGCTGCTCCTCCAAGCGTAAATCTATCTTGCCCTATAAACACTACTACGCCGGGAAACCAGACACAAGCTACGGTTAATGCTACCTTCAACAATTGGTTAGCAAGTGCATTTGCAAATGGGGGATGTAACGGCGTTTTGACCAATAATAATACGGGGGCTCCTGATGCTTGCGGAGGTGCAACGACTATAACTTTCACCTACACAAGCACTTGTTTTCCCAACACTACCACTTGTCAAAGAACATTTACAGTTCCTTCAACGGTTCCTTCGGCAGCACCCACAAGTATTTCGGGAACAACGGCTATTACCATTGGCGGCAGCACAACCCTAAGCGTGGTAGGTGGCACGGCAGGAGGAGGGGCATTTGTAGAATGGTTTGAGGGTTCTTGCGGTAGTACAGTTATTGGCACAGGCAACAGCATTACCGTATCACCAACCACTAACACTACCTACTTTGCCCGTTATAAAGGTTGCAACATTACTGCTTGTGCATCTGTCAATGTAACCGTAACTACATTATTAACCTACAACCACGCCGCCCGAAACGATTTCTACGGCAGTGGGGGTATTCTTTTTCACAAAGATTTAACTGATGGTGTTCGCCCAAATCCTGACGTGGTTACGGGTCCTTCGCCTCAAAACGACTTTACTTTTACCGTAGCGGCAGAGGGTGGTATCCAACACGTTTTAACTAATATCTCAACCCTGAGTGTCAATAAAAGTATTACCATTCAATTCAAGGGCAATAATGTCAGAAAATTTGGTTGTAGAGCTACCGCCGTAAATATCCCCACTGCACAAGGTACAGCCGAAACTATCACGTTTCTGGCAACTACCAATCTGGGCAATATCGCCACCCAAACAGCCACTGCGGCTGATTTTGTAGGTTTTAATGTAATGGGTGATGAAAACGAATACCTTGTTTCGGTGGTAGCTTCTTTTGTTAATTCAAGCACCAATTCTATTGCCATCAACCACATCATGGTAGGCGACAATACCCCCCAAAACGTAGCCCTCAATTTTGATGGCGTTAATGATTATGTTTCGATACCGAGTGCGGTTGGTAATTTTGCTACGAGTCAAAATTTTACAGTAACGTGTTGGATAAAACCTGACGCTACGCAATCTTCTTCGGCTATTGATCCCAGCGAAAACGATATTATCAGCAAATGGGCGGGGCTTAATGCAGGGGTTAACAATAATTATCCTTTTGTAATCAGGTATTTGAATACTACTCGTACTACTGTTTCTGAAAGAGGTAAAATATTGGTAGGGCAATGGGACGGCTCTTTTTTTACTTCCCTTATCTCGACTACTGCCGTCAATGATGGCAAATGGCACCATGTAGCTTTTGTAAGAGAAACAGGCACGGCAGCAGCCGATGTTTTCAAACTTTACATTGATGGAAATTTGGAGAGTGGGAGTTCGGTAAATGTAGGAGGCGTAACCACCAATACTACCCCTTTACAAATTGGCAGACGAGGCAATGGTCAAAATTATTTCAAAGGCGAAATAGACGAAGTTCGTATCTGGTTTGGTGCAAAATCTGCTACCGAAATAGCCAATGAAAGATTTTGCAAAACGCCCATTACCATTAATCTACAAGCCGCTTACAATTTCAGCAATGGCGTACCGCATGATAATAATGTCTTCCTTACCCAAGTACAAACTGGTGTAGGCACTATAAATCACGGCACATTAAACAACTTTGCCCTCACGGGCGATGCTTCCAATTTTGTAACGGGGCAGGTGAAATATGTAAATCTCATTTCTTTTATTGGAAGTCAAAATGGTAGTTCGTGGTCAGATGCTTTTCTCAATTTACAATCTGCCCTAACAGCCAATACCTGTAATGACCACCTTTTTGATGTATATGTAGGAAGATTCACCTACCGACCATCTTCTACTGGCGATGTCAATGCCTCCTTCGCCATCCCATCGGGTATGAGCATTTATGGTGGTTTTGCAGGAACAGAAAAAAGCATCAACCAACGCAATAAGGCTTTCGATTCATACTACTAATAAAACTACGCTTTCAGGTGATTTAGCGAGCAATGATACCCCTTTTATTTTTACCACAAATCGAGGGGATAATTCTAATTCCGTTGTTAAAATAAATGGCAATAATGCTGTTTTTGATGGTTTTACAGTAAGAGGAGCTAATTCCTTCACAGGTAGTATTTTCATTAATAATGCAAACGCAACTTTAAAGAACTGTCGGGTTATCGACAATGGAAATGATGGTTTGACTATTGTAGGAAACAATTCTACGATAACTAATTGCTCAATTTTGGGGAATAATGGAAGTGGTATAGAGATTTCCAACTCATCACCTACGATTAAAAAATGCCTTGTGGCAAATAATGGTATTGGGCTTGAAATTTATGTTGACAATGCAACTCAACAAACAACCATTACTAACAGCACCATCGCTTCAAATGGAGATTATGGGATAGCAGTCTTTACTTGTGGTTCCCATGCACATCAAACAGACATAAAAACAATTATTCATAACAATCAAGTGCGGAATAGATATTGGCAGTGGCAATGCCAACAATACTATCACAAATAGCTTTCAAGCGCCAGCACCGCCATGGCAATTTAGTAGGTACTACCAATCCGCAATTTGTAAGTCCTTTGGCAAATAATATCGTGATGCAGGAGATTATCGTAAAGACCACTCCCCTTCATCAACGTGGTACAGACATAAGCGAAGTCCGCCGATTTGGACAGAAACCCAAGCCCCAAGGCGGCAAAACCGATATGGGAGCTTTTGAAAGCAACATAAATCTGAACGAAATCATCAGCAAAGCCACGGGCAATTGGGAAACCACCACCACTTGGAATTTGGAAAGATCCCCTATCAACCGTCAAAGTAATCATTGAATGGGCATCAAGTAACCGTCGACTTTTAATGCCCGTGCGAAGGATTGGAGCATAAAACAGAGCAATTTGCGGGTATTTACGGGGGATTGTTGCGGTTTAGGTTGTAGGGTTGAGTGAGCTATCATTCGCCCATGCTCTCATCGCGAGGCACGAAGCAATCTGTTGGACTTATGGGCAGGGATTTCAAAACCTTTGCATCAATCCAAGCTGCTTCGTGCCTCATAATGACAGAGCTTGAAATTCACAAAAAAGCCCCAATAAAATCAATTATTGGAGCTTTTTTTATCGTTAAATCACTCAGTCACTCCATCATCAAATCACCATCTACAACCTCGAAGCAATCCCATCATGAATCTGCGTCAAGGTTTCGTGCAAACCAAACGTCCAGTTCCAAGTGGGATAATCAGCTTTGAATTTTGATAAGTCTGAAATATACCAAATATGGTCGCCGATGCGGTTAGTTTCTGAATAGCTATAACTCATCTTTTTGCCCGTGATTTCTTCACAAATGGCAATTCCTTCCAACATTGAACAGTTAGCAAAACGCCCACCGCCAGCGTTATACACCTCTCCCGCCCGTGGATTTTGATAAAAATGCCAGAACATATTGACCAAGTCATACGAATGAATATTATCACGTACTTGTTTTCCTTTATACCCAAAAATAGTGTAATGATTGCCTGTGATGGCACATTTCATCAAATACGCCAAAAATCCGTGCAATTGCGTTCCAGAGTGATTTGGTCCCGTCAAACATCCGCCACGAAACACGCCCAGTTTTCATTCCAAAATAACGACCATATTCCTGTACCAACACATCAGCCGCCACTTTTGAAGCTCCAAACAGTGAGTGTTTGGTATGGTCAATACTGTGTTTTTCATCAATTCCATGCTCAAAATATGGATGCGAAGAATCAATTTCAAAACGGGTTTCGGTTTCAATCAAAGGCAAATAATTTGGATTATCTCCGTAAACCTTATTAGTTGAAGTAAACATAAAAACCGCCTCTGGACAATGCTGACGAGTCATTTCCAACATATTTAAAGTTCCATTGGCATTTACGGTAAAGTCAGTGAAAGGTTCTTTGGCTGCCCAATCGTGCGAGGGCTGTGCTGCCGTATGTAGTACACACGTAATATCCGTTCCGTATTCCTTGAAAATAACTTCCAGTTGCGAAACCTCCCGAATGTCAGCTTGATAATGCTTGTAATTAGAAACCTCCTCTTCCAAACGGCTACGATTCCAAGCCGTTGAAGCCTCTTCACCAAAGAAATATTGACGCATATTGTTGTCAATACCAATTATTAAATCGAATTTATTCGAGAAAAATTTTACGGCTTCACTACCAATTAATCCCGCTGAACCCGTTATGAGTGCTATATTCATGTGTTATTGTTGATAAGGTTTAAATACAAAAAGCGTTACGAAGGTTTCGCAACGCTTTAATTGACGTGATTACAAAAGCCAAAGGCTAATTACTAACCCCTGATTGCCGAAACTAATTTCCTTGAGCGTTGGTGCTATCGTTAAATAATTTTTCACGAATGGCATTTGCCTTCAATTCGAGTGCTGGCTTGGCAGTGTATTTATTTTTTGTCTGACGAGCCGCTGAGTCTGGGTGTACGCCATAAACGTATTCATCACCTTCTCCAAGGTCAGCTTGTTTGATGTTGTTATTTTTCTGATAATCACAAGCAGTAGCTAAAAAAATGAGGCTGGCAATTACTAAAATATTTTTACGATTCATTTGTTGTACGATTTTGATTTTGTAGTACAAAAATAGTTCAGTATCCTTAATTAAAAAAATAAAATTAGCTTTGTGATAAGTAAATTAAGTCATAACTCGTAAGTCATAAGTTTTCAAGTCGATATTTTCCAGTATTTTTACCGACTTATGACTTTCTAAAAAACTCCCAAAATGGCTTTTCAACATACAATTAGAGGTAATACTTTTGTTTTTCGGGATTTGAAAACACTTTTGGCTAAGGCTACTCCTTTCAGAACGGGAGATGCTTTGGCAGGACTGGTTGCCGACAACAATCAGGAAAGAATTGCTGCCCAATTAGCCCTAAGTGAAGTATATTTGAGTGATTTTTTAAACGAAGCCATCATTCCTTACGAACAAGATGAAATAACCAGATTGATTATCGACAGCCATGATATTTTAGCTTTTAGTACGATTTCGAGTTTGACCGTGGGCGAATTTAGAGATTGGTTATTAACGAATGAAGTGAATACCAGTACATTAACTGCCCTCGCTAAAGGGCTAACTCCCGAAATGGTAGCGGCGGTTTCAAAAATTATGCGAAATCAGGATTTGATTGCCGTGGCTCAAAAATGCGAAGTGATTTCTAAATTTCGCAGTACGGTTGGGCAAAAAGGGAGATTATCCGTTCGTCTTCAACCCAATCATCCGACTGATAATCCGATGGGCATTGCTGCAAGCACTATTGACGGATTATTGTATGGCTGTGGCGATGCTGTTATTGGTATAAATCCCGCTACGGATAGCCCAGAGGCGGTTTCTGAGTTGTTAAAAAACTTAGACGATTTCAGAGAAAGATTTGAAATTCCTACGCAAACCTGTGTGCTTTGCCACGTAACCACTACCCTAAAAATCATCAATCATACGCCTATTGATTTGGTTTTTCAGTCGATTGGAGGGACTGAAAAAACCAATAGTTCCTTTGGCATCAACCTAAATATTTTGCAAGAAGCCCACGAAGCCGCCCTTTCGCTCAATCGAGGAACGGTGGGAAATCAAGTAATGTATTTTGAAACGGGGCAAGGTTCGTCGCTTTCTGCCAATGCCCACCATGGCGTTGATCAGCAAACTTGTGAGGTTAGGGCGTATGCAGTAGCTCGAAAATTTGACCCGTTTTTAGTAAATTCGGTAGTAGGTTTTATTGGTCCAGAATATTTGTATGATGGCAAACAAATCATCAGGGCAGCCTTAGAAGACCATTTCTGTGCCAAATTATTAGGTTTACCAATGGGCATGGACGTTTGTTATACCAACCATTGCGAAGCCGACCAAGACGATATGGACAATTTGATGACGCTTTTGGGTGTAGCGGGTTGTAATTTTATCATGGGTGTGCCTGGGGCAGATGATATTATGCTCAACTATCAATCTACGTCGTTTCACGATGCCCTTTATTTACGAAAAGTATTGAACAAAAGACCATCGCCAGAATTTGAAAAATGGCTGATTGAGGTAGGAATTATGAACGAAAAAGGGGAGAAATTAGCAATTGATTACCAGCATAATTTATTGAGTGAATGACTTTAAAGTTGATAAGTTTATGAGTAAAAAGTTTTTACACTATATTTAGGGAGTATACAAATTTAAACATACCCACTTCTGGTATGAACTTCCCGAAAGTAAAAATAACTTTCGGGAAGTAAATCTCTCGGTAACTTCCCGAAAGTTATTTCTACTTTCGGGAAGTTTAATGGAAGTCATGGGTACTTTATTAATTAGATGCTCCCTTACTTGTAAACGTTAAACTCATTCACTCAATAATTTGAACCTCCCAAAAATGAAAAATACTCTTATCCAAAAAGATAATTGGACTTCCTTAAAAGTTCATACTCAGGCCCGAATTGCTTTGGGGAATGTAGGAGGTTCATTACCTACGCAGGAAGTTTTGAATTTCAAATTAGCCCACGCCGAAGCCAAAGATTCCATTTTTGTACCCTTGACTATCAATGATTTAATACAAAAAATAAGTCCATTTAATCTGCCAATATTTACGACAAAAAGTAGAATCCAAAACAGAAATGAATACCTAAAAAGACCCGATTTGGGCAGAAGACTTGATGAGCAATCAGTTGAAATATTAAGGGGAAATACAGCATCTTTCGACCTCATTTTTATAATAACGGATGGACTTTCTGCCGAAGCCGTAAACGTTCATGCTATAAGATTGATACAAGAGATTTTACCAAATGTTACTGAAAAATATAAAATCGGAATCGTGTTGGTAGAACAAGGCAGAGTAGCCATTGCTGATGAAATTGGGGAATTATTAAATGCCAACATGACCGCCATTTTTATCGGCGAAAGACCAGGATTATCTTCCCCCCAAAGTATGGGAATTTATACAACTTTTGCCCCAAAAATTGGTCTGACCGATGAACGAAGAAACTGTATTTCTAATATCCACGCCAACGGATTGAGTTATGAAATAGCCTCAAATCAATTAATCAGTCTAATAAATCAATCTTTTACCCAGCAATATAGTGGAGTGAATTTAGAAATCGGGGGATTAGGCATTGGGGAAATTAGGGATTGGGGAATTGGGTTTTAACCCATTGCTTACTCCTCACCCACTCACTACTAAAAATTTTCTCCAAAAATTTGATATTCTCAATTTTTGGTATTATAATTGTGCAATAATTCACAAACCTGTGATTTCTTCTGTTAAGTCTCTGCTTTTAAAGTGCTTAACGCCAGCATCCATCTCGTACCCAAAATTTCCCAATTTGATTTTAACGTTTACCATCTTTTTCAAAAGATATTTCTTTTCACATTCATTAAACCACCAACCTACTAAGACTTTCACTGGGTGAACAGTCCCCTAAAATTCCTTATGTATAAAATTGAAGAATTAGAAATGATGCTCGTTTCGGAGCTTCATACCCTTGCCAAAGACTTTACCATTCCAGATTTTAAAGAACTCCCCAAGCAAGAACTCATCTATAAGATACTCAGCAAACAAGCGGTGATGCCCCAAAACGACCGTAAACCTGTCATCAACAATAATATGAAAGACGATAAAAAACCAGAAAGGAGAGTGAGGAAGGACACAGCCCCAGCATCAGATACTCCACGACCCAAGAGAGCCAGAATCTCCAAAGATGATGAACCCGAGTTCTCAACGCCTGAATCGTCAGCCGCTGCACCATCAGCCGCTGAACCTGCGTATATACACGAACCGACCAAACCCAGAGCCGTCAGAGAACCTGAACCCGAGCCAGTAGCAGAGGACGATGGCATTGTTTATGACTTTGATGAAGAACCAATTGTAGATTTTCCGAGTGATATAGCCGATGAGTTTTCTATTGATACTTCTTTCTTAACAGACCCATCAGGACTTCCACAAGAATCAGAAACTCGTCAGGAATCAAGAGGAGGCGGAAGCACATTCAAAAAACCCATTTATAACCAAGCTATTCGTGAATTTGATGGAATCATCGAAAACGAAGGAGTTTTAGAAATCATGCAAGACGGTGGATATGGCTTTCTCCGCTCGGCAGATTACAACTATTTGGCTTCGCCCGATGATATCTATGTATCACCTTCTCAGATTAAATTATTTGGTTTGAAAACGGGTGATACCGTCCGTGGGGCAATTCGTCCACCGAAAGAAGGAGAAAAATATTTTGCCCTCTTACGGGTAGAATCAGTGAATGGAAAAACTACCGAAGAAATCCGTGATAGAATTCCGTTTGAATATTTAACGCCACTTTTCCCCGAAGAAAAACTCAATTTATCCACCCGTCCAGACTTATTTTCAACTCGTATTTTAGACTTGTTTGCTCCCATCGGAAAGGGACAGCGTGGTATGATTGTGGCACAACCCAAAACGGGTAAAACGGTGTTATTAAAGGAGATCGCCAACGCCATCGCCAAAAATCACCCTGAGGTTTATTTGTTGATTTTGTTGATTGATGAACGCCCCGAGGAGGTTACGGATATGCAACGCAGTGTGCGGGCAGAGGTAATTGCCTCCACGTTTGACGAACAAGCAGAACGCCATGTGAAAGTGGCAAGTATTGTTTTGGAAAAAGCAAAACGTATGGTTGAATGTGGACACGATGTGGTGATACTTTTAGATTCCATCACCCGTTTGGCACGTGCTTATAACACCGTAATTCCATCATCGGGAAAGATACTTTCGGGTGGTGTGGATGCTAATGCTTTACATAAACCAAAACGCTTTTTTGGAGCGGCTCGTAATGTAGAAAATGGGGGTTCATTGACCATAATCGCTACAGCATTGATTGAAACAGGCTCAAAAATGGACGAAGTAATCTTTGAAGAATTTAAGGGTACGGGTAACATGGAATTACAATTAGACCGTAAATTATCGAACCGTAGGGTATATCCAGCCATTGATATTACGGCATCGGGTACACGTCGTGAAGATTTATTGATGGATAAAGAAACGATGCGTAGAGTTTGGATTCTAAGAAAACACATGAGCGACATGAACTCGGTGGAAGCAATGGAATTCCTACAACAGCAAATGAAAGGAACGAAGACTAATGATGAGTTTTTGGTTTCGATGAACCGATAGATTTCAGATTTTCGATTTCGGATTGCATGAAGACAGAAATAATCACTTCCTGAAAGTTTTTTTACTTTCGGGAAGTTCCTTTCCAATTTCTTTCGTAAATTTGTGATGTATTAAACAAATCGGGATGTGGCGCAGTCCGGTAGCGTACACGTCTGGGGGGCGTGTGGTCGCAGGTTCAAATCCTGTCATCCCGACTACTGATTATCAAGGAGTTACGTTAAATCGTAACTCCTTTTTTATTTTTGGTGTAAACATGGTGTAAACAAATGTGCATTTATGTTTACACCAAAAAAGAAGAAATCACTCTCATACAGGAGTGATTTCTTCTTTTTTACTTTTCTCTAAAAGTTTCTGTTTTTCTTCTTCAATCTTTTTCTGTGCTTCTTTTTTTCTTTTATCTTCTTCGATAAGGCAATATAATACACCACCCACAATTAAAATTGGTAGTAAAATCCACCACACCCAAGCCCAACTTTTATCCTTCTTCTTGGCTATATATGATACGCTACTTTGAGCGATATAACCAAGACCATTTTCTGCGACACCTTGTGCCATTTCTGCAAATGGATTTGAAACTACGTGAAACATAAATTTAAACAAGTTTTATAATATCGGTGAGAATTAAATATACATCTTCAATCTGATTGACGGTTCTTTGAGAAGGTTGCCCTAAATGATTGGTATAGGGGACAACCTGTCCTTTGTATCGCTGAAAAGCTCTTTTCAGAACGTCATTTTCATAAAAATTAACCTTTGTTTCGAGTTGTTGAATTTGCTTCTGTTGCATCTCTACTTTTGGGGCTAATTCAGATGTACTTCGTGGAGCTTGATTTTGTAGCGAGTGGCGACTTGAAATTACAGTATCAACGTACTCACTCAACGTCATACCTGTTTGTTGTGCTTCTTGTGCCAATTGGATTTTTGTTCCTGCATCGCACTTGAAACCTAATGTTACTTTGTTTTGAGCAAATTGGAGTCCTTCCAGTTGTAATGCTCTACCTGTGCGTAATTCCTGCATGGCTTGTGCTGTTTAGTGTATGATTTTTGTTTTATAACTTACTAATTCAAAGTTACTTAACTCTGAAATATTGCTTTCGGATTAATTAGGTTTAATGCTCGTTAATTCCAGTTAATGCGAGATTATTCTGAAAGATTCCTGATAAATTAATCAGGAGGTTCGCCCAAATGGTCAATTATTAGGCTCACTTGCTTAGGAGTCAGTATTCTGATTTTTACATCAATGACAAAATCAGGAATTGCCAACAACATTTTGTTAAAAGTCTTCAAGCATACTTGATACTTTTGTGCTAATTGCGTACGTGTCATCGTGCTGTGTTTTATCGTTTTCATTTTTTGAAAGTTTATGCCGTAACAAGCGTAACAGTTATAACACGTGTTACGGCTGTTACAGATTATTTCTATCAATCAATCGTTTAATTTTCATCTTATTTGTTCCAAGTGTCTCTGCCATCGTTGCCATCGAAACGTCAGGATTCTCCGCTTTCATGGCAGAAATCATCGTTTTCATTTCCTCATCAGCTTCTTTTTTTGGCTTTAAATGGTTGTGTTCGTAATCAGTATTCAGAAACTCAAAACCCAAGAAATTGTAAGGCTTTGACAAATCGCATACCCATACTTCTTCCATCATCGCACAAGAGCGTGCTTTGAGTTGCTTAATGTAACGAATAGACGAACCTTGGTTACTACGTCCAATACAAAACACACTATCAGCAAAGTTTGCCAATTGGCGACTGCCAGCTAAATCATTGATTGATAATGGGTTAGAAGAATTCAATCTTTTAGGTGTATGAGCCAAAACCAATAATGACAAGCCAAATTGATTTTTGAGTTTAGTCAAATATTTCATCAATGGCAATGCGTTCTTGCTACTTTCGGTTGATTCCATACTCAAATAAGTGATGTTATCTACCATTAAAATTTTTGAACTACTTTGCTGAATACTTGCCTCAATTTCTGCAAATAATTGCTTTTCAAACTCTACGAAATCTGAAAAATTAGCATTGATTTGAACTCTCAAAAAACGGTTATCCCACTGATAATGATGCTCCCATTCCATCGAATACCTTTTTTCAAATTGTTTATCAGATAACTCGAAATCAAGATACAATACAGCTTGTGATGGTGCTTCCGAAAAGAAAACGCTCGTCTGTTTTCCTCTTGAAATATTGTCAGCAATCTGTACTGCTAAAATTGACTTGCCTACATTGGTATCAGCAAAGAGTATGGAAACTTCTCCTTCAAACCATAGCTCCCCGCATAATTTGAGTGGTACGGCTTGCTTTTTGGCGTTCTCAATACATTCTCTCTCTCTCTCTCTCTCTCTCTCTCTCTCTCTCTCTCTCTCTCTCTCTCTCTCTCTCTCTCTCTCTCTCTCTCTCTCTCTCGATTGGCAGAGCGAATCAATAATAATCCTTCTTCAACTTCCTGTTGCTTTGGGATTATATTTTGTCGGGTGATTGGTTCAAATTCCATCTTCATATAAGTTGTAAGCCAGACAACATAATAAACCAAGTTCACGCAAACGGATATTAAGTTGTACGCCTGAGAAATTGGCATTCATCTTCTTCATTTCTTTCATTTTTCCCTCAAAATCTCTCCATAAATCTTCGTAATCCAAAGGCGAAATACTGTTGTAGATTTCTGTCAGAGATTGAAGCAATATGTTTTCTTTTTGGATATAAAAATCCTTAGCGTTGGGAGTTTTAGCGTATGATGTTAGTTGCTCCCTACGCTCACAGATGATACCTTCTAATTGAATTTGGGCAGAGGTCATTTCTTCATACCTCCTTTTTGCAATCTAATTATTGCCTCTTGTTCAATTTCTTTGGTAGATTTTTTACGCCCTGATGCCATCCATTCGTCTAAATCAGATTTTAGGAAATAGCTGAACTTTCCTCTTTTGTAGAAGGGGATAACGTTATTATGGCAGTAGCCATACAGCGTGTTTTTGGGGACATTCAGATACTCCGAAGCCTCTTCTATTGAGAGATATTCGTGCGATTGGAAGGTTCTTCCTTGCGTGTGGGAGGCTTGCTCAGATAGAGCCTTACGAACTGAGTTTTGAATTAGACTATCTAATTCTGCTGGGGTCATTAAGACCAGTTTTGGAGCATTTTCCATTTTATCACCACAAACGGAGGATTGTTTGTTTTCCGTTCGGGTGATGCAAAGGAATACTGGTTTTTTGTTGTTGTTTATCAGTTTGTAGGGCTACAAAAATAAATTGTAGCCCTATGTTTTATTCTAAATGACTGATAATCAGCTTGCTAATTTCTTTTAATTTGTCTTGCACTACAAATTTATCTAATCTATCAATACTATCATATTTGTCTAATTTAGCTCGAATGTTTTGTTCATTGTAACCTGTCATTAGCTTAGTGGATATAGCTATATTGATAGTAGGTTGATAATTTTTATCTTGTAAGAAGACTCGTGATTCTCTCAATAATGAAATCAAATAAGTAGTTGGTTCAAGAGTTAAACTTGTAATTTTATCATTTGCACTGCGTTCAACTTTTGGGACAGCTACACTAATTCTTTTACCATTTAGTATGTCTTCTTCAACTTCCACAACTTCTGCTAATTGGTAATCACTTTCAGGCAAAAACTTCTGTAATTCACTTTGAATGTATTTATTCAGTTCCACTTGAAAGTGGTCAATAAAGATTTCTTTTGCAAAATTTAGTATTTTTCCTTTGAAAGAGTTTTTCTTTACTTTACCCTTTTCTAACTCTTCAAAAGGTTTCTTCAAACTTGGATGTCGCAGGAATTTTCTATAAACTAATTTTGGGTCTAAACTATCTCCAAAAATGTCGTTGGGAAGGTTCTTGATAGCAACAAAAGCCATTTTATCATCATGACTCATTTCTAACCAACGTGATGTCTTCTGAAAATTCGGATAAATATCTTTAATCTTGTCAATCAATTTATCAATATGTGTCTGAGCAAAATCTTCAAAGACTTGCCTAAATTCATCTTCTTGAAAATATTGTTCATTCAAGTCTAATTCTGAAAAAAGCATTTTTTTCTTCCTTTTATTTGTTGGCTGTCTTCCCAAACGATTTTTTAAAGTGCTTACCTCTTGTTCATGCCAAGTGAGGTGCAAAGAGTATTCTTCTGGAAACGCCTCTTTCAGAATATCAAATATTGTATAAGTACCTAATTCTTTTCTTTCCTTTTTTCCCCTCCCCCTCCCCCCCCCTCCCTCCCTCCCCCCCTCTCTAAATAACTTTTCTATCTCTTCCCAAAAATTGTTGGGCAAAATATTCTCTGACATACTATTGATTATTTTTAGTGATTTATAAAGTTGATATTGTTCTTTCATCGGGTCAGTTTCAACAATATGTTGAAGTGCAATCTTGTTCAAAAACTCTCCAAACTGAGTTGAAGTATAGTTTTTCCCTTCAACAACTTCTGCGTAAAGGCTTTGAATTTGGTCTTTGATACTTTGAGAAATATCGCTATTTTGAATTTTACGGAGATAATTTTCCATGTCATTATGGTAGTTCTTCTTTATTTCCTCAAACCATTTCGTTTCTATTATGGAATTCAAATCTAATCTGTTTCTATATTCTGTGAGAAGCCACAAATTTTCTACAACTAACCCACATTCCACGTTTAAAGTAGCTTGACTTCCAATCGTTATACCTTCTAAGGGTGCTATTAATTCGCTATCTACTACAATTGGTACTGGACTCATATCAGTTCCAAAAATATCATCCTCAAATATTTGGGTTTCCGTGAATGAAATTAATTTTTCTACATAAGTTTCTGATAAATAGAATGCGTGTGTTGCTTGATTAAAAATATTGATGATTACTATGTTAAATTGGTGAATACCCTTGTGTATTAACTTTGTTAATCCATAAATTATCCTCACCATTTCTCCCTCAATATCTTGTAAATCAAACATTTCAACTCCAATAGTTAATTTTTTAATGTATTCTTCTTTCTGAATAAATTTTGGGTATTTGAATAACATTCCTATTTCTTCTTCTACATCTTCAAGTAATTGGTATATTTGGTTAAATTCGTTTTTTGCAATAGCTTGATGCCAATTCATGCAATCATCTTTTGCTACGTGCAATTGTCTTTGAGAATTTCCTTGCAACACCTCATCATAAAAAAGCACACTTCTTTCAAGCCTTTCATACCATTCTTTTTCTTCTTTTATCAATTCTGTATTATCGAAGTATGAATAAGTTTGGCGAGTAATTTTCTCAAAAGCTAACTGCATTTTTGGAAGACGACTTACGGCAGACCGTAAATTTGATTTTGCTAATCTTTTTTTGTCTAAATCAGGTTTCAGTATGACAAGACTATGAAATTGAGAAATGAAGCAAGTTATGAAACTAAATTCCCAGTCGCTTATATTTTTTTCTAAGCTATCGCTTTTCTCAATTTTACTTGCGGGACGTTTAACATTCGGTCTTTTCTTATTTGACCGACTTAATTCAGAAATCTTATCTCCAATAATTTCTATCTCTTTGATTAGCTTTTTGTAACGTTCAGGGAAATCGTCAAGAAGTGCCTCTAACAGCCTCACTTTCATTTTCACGCATAATAAACATTGTTCTCTTAAATTGATAGTGTATTGTTGCCATTCATATTCGGAATTTGTTTGATATTTACAATTTATTCCATTGTGCCACATCCCATTTAGTCGAGCTTGATAGTCCTCAATAATTAATGTCTCATGGGTAAAAGATTTCATTGAATTTGATTTAATAGCACGAGTAATAGACTCTGATGGATAATGTAGAAATTGACCTTCAACAGTATATCTCGTGTAGTAGGGTAAAATTTTCATAAATACACTCATTCGGTCATTAGTCAAGTCATTTAATTCTTCATTGCTTGAAGAGTTAAATAAATACTCTGCAAAAAGCTCATTTTCTTTGATAAAAAGAGTTGGTGTTGTAGTCTTTTCTTTCAAAATAGAAATGATTTTTGACTCATAGTTTTCCAAGAAAATCCTGTATTCATCTGGCTTAATAACTTTATATAGCTCTAAAAAAGAGGCTACATTTCCTATTTGGTATTTATCAAGAAAAGTAAGTAATTCATTATCAGATAGTTTCATTATATTGAAAAAAGGTAAATGAAAAATATCAAACCATCGTAATAATTCAGACAAACCCTCTAATGTGCTTATTGATAGCGTAATTTTAAAAAACTGTTGGTGTAATTTTGTAATAAACTTATTTAAAGAAGAGTGCTGTAAATCAAATTTGGGCATCTTTTCTGCTTTTGCGAGTATTGGTATTAAGCCATCAAAAAATTCTGTGAGATTATTTAAGTTTTCTGGTTTTGGATAAGGGATTAGGGCCATTGTGAAAGCGTAACCTGCTGCATTTCCAATTTTAAGATAAACTTCATCGAATGTTTCCTTATGTTTATTGCAATAATTACTCGTTTCAAAAGCAAAAAGACCATCTATTGCCTTAGAAAGACTTTTGTATGGTTTATCTTGAATATAAGGTATCAAGTAATCAAAATGTTTTTCTTGATTCTGGGGAGAAATTAGTGAGGGGAAAAATGAAAATAAATAGAAAAAATCTTCACTATCAATTATTTGACAAAGGTTAGCCACTGATTCAATAATTGGTGTTCCTTCATTCAAAATATTCAATAAGTGAGATGAACGAACGGGATGCAAGCCTTCAATATAATTGTCATCAAAGCGTATAGAATACTCTTTTTCCAAATGTGAGTAAAGAGTGTTTCTATCAATATTTTGAAGTAATTTTTCGCTCTTTAAAAATTGGTTCAGTTGCAGTGTTTCTATTTTGATATTGCATACATCAGCCAATGCTACAAGCCGTAATGTTTCTAATTTTGTTACTCCTCCATTTTCCTCTTTTTCAATAGCGTTTATTTGTTCTCGAAGTCGTGATTCGAGCATTTTCCCCTGTGTGATTAAATAGATGTATTCAATTAGCAAACCTTTCTTCTCAACCTGTTCCCAATAATATTGAAATGGATTTTTTGTGCCATTTGGATTAATGTGGATGATATTTCTTTTGCTAAATTGCTGATGTATGTCTTGTGCTTCTTTGTAGGATAGTTGTATTTCAGGCATTGAAAGGCTCAATTTATAAATTTCAGAGCCATACTTCTGCCAATCTTCCTCTCGTGTTGTTACTAATATTTTTATGGGAAGGTCGGATAAAGACTGAGCCAATTCAATCCAATTTCGAGTAATTTTACTTAACCCATCCAAGACAAGTAAAGTACATTCCGTTCTGATTTTGAACTTTAAATAATCTACCAAATGACTTATTTTACTGAGGTCTTCCGAAACCTTCAACTCCAAAATAGTCCATCCTTTTTGATGAAGATTATACGCCACTTGCCAAGCCAAAGTTGATTTACCTTGACCGCTTGAAGCCTTCAAAATAGTTACATTACTTTTGAGAATAGATTTTTCAATATTTTCTTCAATATTCTTACGTCTCGCAGGTAGTGATAGCGTAATGTGTATGGGTTTGGCAGGTTTCCCTTGGTAATAATCTAAATGACCATTCTCTGTTGTTGCTGTGAAACTTATTGGTTCAATCCATTTGTATTTAATGGCATCATTCTCAGTTCCTTTGGCAATATCCTGTTTTGTAGTTTGGATGTTATCTACAATATCTTGTAATGAAATCGGTCTATTATTACGAGTCCAATTATGAATATTGAAGAATAATCCACTTATGAATAACCTTTGATTATCAGTAATGATGTCGTGATTATCAATAAGTAGTTTGGCAAATTCTGTATCTAATTCCTTTTCTGTAATGATTTCAAAATCTATTTTTCCGAGAAAATCTTTTAGGTTAAAATTGTCCCAATTCCATTTCGAGGCTTTTAAATTATCATCCCTCTGTATATCTTCAAAATGATTTTTCCAAAATGACAATACTTTGTCATCATACTTCTGATTTTTGATAGAGAGTAAGTTATTATCCGTAAAAACTTGATTAGTAACAACTTTGAATTTTATATCAGCATTTGGTTGAATTAAATATACCTCTAAAAAGTTCAAAAAGGTATTCATCTTTTGGAGAACGGATGATGAAAGTTTACTTTGCGAGTATTTTAGCTGAATAAAATAGCTTTCATTTTTCAGTGTATCAACTACGTCTAAATCCTCAATTCCTTCTAAGATGATTGTTGAAACTTCATTGTTAAGTTGCAATATTCTGTATAAAGAATACTTGAATTGATAAGTAATACCTTGGATATTAACCATCCCACCTGTACGTTTTTGAGCAATGGAATTAAGGATGGGATAAGGGTTGCTCATAGGTGATTGAGTTTTGATTAGAATGGTTTTACATCTCTAAGTTAGTCAATGATTGATACATTTCATAATCAAATTAATCTCAAATTAACCCAGATTAATTCAAGATTAGCCCACAAAAAGCTGATGATTAATCATAAATTTACCTTCGCTTTTCTACTATAAATAAACCAGTAAATCAAAGGAATAAAAGAAAGAGAGATGAATAGACCCAAGCACATTCCACCGATAACGGAGATTGCCAAAGGCTTTTGGAGTTCTGCTCCAAGTCCCGAAGAGAAGAGGACGGGAAGAAGCCCCAAGATGGTTGTCAGGAAGGTCATAAGTTGAGATTTTAGCCTTCGTTTACCCGATAATTTTATGGCATCAATTAAGGACATCGTTTCTTTTGAACGATTCATGGTATCTATTTTCAAGATAGAATCATTATCCAAAATTCCAATCAAAATCACCATCCCAATTGCCGACATAATATTGATACTATTACCCATTGCAAACAACAAAACCAATGCCCCCGTGAGTCCAAAGGCAATGGTGAGCATTACGATTAAGGGTTGTAAGAGTGATTCAAATTGAGCCGTGAGGATAAAGTAGAGTAAGGCAATGGCAACAAAAATAATAATGCCCAATTCTTTTACAAAACCTAAATTGCGGAAGTATCCCCCCGTGAAACTCACATTGAGGTCAGCATTTTTTAATACTAAATCTTGAATCAGATTTTGTGCTTTTGGGATTTCTTGATTCGTTAAATTGAAGTCAAAAGGAATAAAATCGCCATTTTTTCCTGAGAAAAACGATTTGTAATCTTTCTGATTTGAAACGCTGATGAGTTCACGGATTGGTAAGATTTGTCCCTTTTTACTCAATACCGTAGCATTTTGTATGAGGGCATCAATTTTTTGAGAATTACCTCCTAATAATATCGGGATATATCGTTGTTCTGCTTTGAGGCTTCCTAAGTTGTTTTCATTAAAAATGGTTTTTAATACTTCCACAATTCGCTCGTAATCAACGTCATAAAATAATATCTTTTCAGTTAGAATCTGAATATAAACCCTGCTTTGTTGTGCTGGCAAAGCCGTAGTAAAACCATTTTGTTTTAACTGATTATACAAATTGTTTACCGTCTGAATATCAGGCACTTCTGCTTTATTATTACTTACTATTCGGGCTTGTAGCGGGGCTTCTGTGGTATTGAACAAGGCTTCAAAAACGTTTTTAGCTGCTCCAAAAGAGGTGATAGCATTTGGATAATTTTGCTTGATTAATCCTTTGAGTTTATCCTTAGTTTGCTCAAAATCCTGATTAGTTTTTACCTTGATACTCAGTAAAGTTTCGTTGAAATTTTGCTGTAATTCTCGATTCAATAAAAATTGTTGTTGCCCCACAAAAGCACTAATCAGTAAACCTTTGGTTTTGGCAGAATCTTGAACGACTTGCTGAATAATTTGGCTTACTCTACGGTTGTTTTCTTCAATAGTGATGGCTTCGTTCCAGTCTATTTTTGTTTCTAATTCCGTCCTGCTAATGATGGGCATACCTCTTTTATCAAGGCTTTTGAAAAGAGGAATAGCAATGATTACCAACAAAATAAAGAATACTAACATCAAGGCTTTTTGTCGGAATACTAAATTGAGCAAAACCGTCATAAACACGTTCAGACATTCGCATTAACCATGTAATTTTCTTTAGGTACAAAGCCTTTTAAACGTTCTTCTTTCAAATAAAATAAACGATAAAGCACGGGTATCAGCGTATATGAACACAAAAGAGAAATTCCTAACGAAAGTGATACAGCAATGGCTTGGTCGAAAAATAATGCTCCTGCTATGCCACTGATGAAGATTAAGGGTAAAAAATACCGCTGAATTGGTAAGGATAGACGTAAACAATGGCATAATTACCTCTTGCGTTCCGTCAATACAGGCTTCGTCAAGTGGATGTCCTTCTTCACGGTATTGTTCGATGTTTTCAATAACAATAATGGCGGAGTCAATGATTTCACCAATTCCCAAAACCAAACCTGCCAATGAAACAATGTTGATGGAGATATGAAAAAGATAAAAACACAGAAAGGTAACGACCAAAGAAACAGGAATAACAATACCAATAAGGATAGGTGTTTTGAGGTCATTCATAAAGAAAAAAATCATTACGAAAGTACAAAGCCCTCCAAAAAGGATATTGCCAATAAGGTTATTAATGGATAAATCTAATAATTCCGTTTGGTCTTGACTGATGCTAAATTCCAATTGTAGGATAATCTTCTTTGAAATGTTCAATCTGTTTATTTAATTCTCTGCGAAGGTTCAGTAATTGTGTATCAGACTGTTTAATGATGGAAAGGCAAACCGCACGCTTGCCATTGAAAGTATAAAGACCTCTTAGTTTTTGTTCTTGAATATTGACAGTTGCAAGGTCTTTCAACTGCAAAACTCGTTCACCACCTTTCTGAATATCGCCAATTTTCAAGTAAATATTCTCAATATCGGCTTGTGTTTTTAGGGTGGAAGCAAAGCGGATATTGTATTGATACTGACCGTCTTTGACCAATAAATTACCTAATTCGAGGTTATTTTTTTGTAAGATTTGGCTTAGAGTCTGTTCCGTAATACCAAGACTTTGTAGCTTTGAACGGTCTGGAATGATGATTACTTCGGGTTTAGAAAGTCCCGTCATATCAACCAAAGCAACTTCCTTCATCTGTTCAATTCTTCTACGGAGGACATTTTCACAAAATTCGGAAAGTTGTAAATGCTCCTGCGAAAACCTCACCGATTCGCTCGACCGTTTCCTGCCCTCTCCCCGTGGAGAGGGGGTGTACACGTTTAGATTAAAAACTGGAATATCTCCCGCCCCTGCCTTTATCACTTTTGGGCGTTCAATTTCACGGGAGCTGCCCCATGATGCCATCAATTTTTTCATTGGCTTCGATGTAGGCAAGGTTTATATTTGTTCCAAAATCAAAACGCAATTTGATAATGGCTAAACCGTCTTGGGTTTCTGGCTTCAAGGTCAGCAAGGTGATTTACTTGTTGAAGTTGATTACGAAGGGGCTTGATAATAGATTTTTGTAATTCTCTTGCCGAGGCATTAGGATAACTCACCTGCACCGTGATTTCGGGAATGGCAATATCAGGCAATAACGAAACGGGAATCTGATTGAACGTAACCAAACCTAAAGCCATCAAAGCGAAGGTAGTTATTAAAACGGCTATGGGGCGATGTAAGAGGAAACGAACCATTTTATTTATTTTTCATTAACAGAAACCTTCGCATCATGCCCTAAGTTCAAATTACCTTCCACTATCACTTTTTGTCCAACTTTCAAGCCTTCCGAAATAGCTACTTCTTGGCTGTTTTCGTGGACAACTGTAACGTAATTCCATTTGGCAAGTCCCTTTTCATAGACGAAAACTACCTTTTTGCCAGAACGTTCCACTACGGCTTCTTTGGGGATTACGATTTGATTTTGAAGGTTTTTCTCAATAATCACTTGGGCGTTCATGCCTTCCAAAAGATATTGGTCGGGGTTGCGGATGCTGACTTTTATTAATACCAAACCCTGTTCATTCACTACGGGGTTAATTTCCGAGACTTTGCCCACGTAATTTCTCTCTGAATATGCCAATGATTTCACTTTGGCAATTTGCCCCAAGGTGATTATGCCCAATTCAGATTCTAAAATAGAAACCTCTACCACTAAACTCTCACGGCTCAGAATGGTACAAAAAGGCTCATTGGTGGGCGTGGGATTGTAGGCTTTGGTTTTCAGATTAGCAATTACCCCAGCGTAGGGGGCTTTGAGGTAAGTATTTTCTAATTTCAGTTTGGCATCTCGTACATTAGTGAGTGCTTTGATGATACCACTTTTAGATTTGATATTTTCTAAAATACGATTGGAAACCGAAGTAGTATCACGGTCTTTACCCCCAAATTCTAATAATAATTTGTTCAACTCTACACGGGTATCTTGCAAATTATCTTGTGCTTGCTGCAAGGCGATACGTTGTTGTTCATTATCCAAAATAGCCAAAACCTGCCCTGCTTTTACGGTAGCACTGTTTGAGACCAATATTTTCTCAATAAAACCCGTTGTTTTGAAATTGATTTTGGCTTGGGTAAGGGCGGTTACTTTGCCCGTAGCCATTACTTGTAAGGGGAAAGATTTGATACGACTTTCTGCCAGTTTAACCGTAACGACATTATCCGTAGTTTTGGAAACCTGATTTTTACCTTCCTCTTCTTTCTTAGCTTGGGAGTCTTCGGATTGGCATTGGTTGAAAGTAAATATCAACAACAATAAGTATATGGTTAAGGACGATTTAGACATTATAGAAGTTTAAATTGAGGGTTTTGATAAAGTGTAAGATAAACAATAAATTCAATTTATCAAAAAGTCAATACGCCTTGATACAATAAATACCTAACTTTATCTAAAATAGTAGCACTCAATTCCTCAATACTACGGCTTTGATTTAAACTATAAATCTCACTCGCCACATTCTCCACTACCGTTTGTACTAACATTTGCTTATGCTCCACTTGTTGCATCGCATCAATAATCAAAATAGTAATAGTGTCCGAAAGTTGTTCTTTGATGGTTGCCGATACTGGATAACAGAACAACACAACTTGATAATAATAGGCTTCTTGTTGAAGATTCAATAGATAATCTACCGTTTTGTCTTGACCCGCAAACTCATTTTTTTCTGCCCACATCCATTCACTTTCTATCAGTGTAACGTGTTCGCCGAAAGTTATGGGCGTACTCAGCACTTCTTCAATGGATTTTGCCAAAACCGTGTTTACCTTTAAAGATTGCTGTTTTCGATAGGTAGCATATACTTCAATTGGTGGCAAATTATTAATAAATTGCGATTTTTCAGTTTCATACTGAACGACATCTTTGAGTACATTATTTTGAGGGCTTTCTGGAAGTTTTGCCACTAAATCGCTTAATGTTTCTTCTTCCGAGAAAACAAAACCTAATTCTTTTGCAATTAAGGCTGAACGATAAAACGTAGAAAAACCTTCACCAGCCACGTACATTGAAACTTTAGTGGATTCTAATTCATTTGCTACTTTCACTACTCTTTCATATAATTCTGGACTTTCGATGTATAAACGTTGAGCCATTTGTTCACAGATAGTTGGGTTCTGTTTATAATTCATTACGTGGATGTAATCACACGAATTTGGTAAATCCCAAAAACGGTCTAAACCATAATTAAATGGATAACCAATTTCTTGGCTCATTTGATAAGAAATCGGGATTTGTGATTCATCCGCTAACTTTTTAAACCAAAATTGTTCCAGAAAAATATTAAAACAAAAAGGGTCTAATTGCTCCAAATGGTCTTGATTGTTTTCTAAAAATAAGGTTACTTCTTGATAAAGTCTTTTGAAAAAAATAGTATCAAAGCCACCCATAATACCCGCATTAACGGCGGATAGCCTTCCTTGATAATCCTTTTTGAGATAGTTTGGAATGTGAACACAAGTATTCATTACTTCCTCAAAACCCCGTACATAATAAGGATGATTGTATTCATAATTTTGGGCAACGAGCCGAGCATTTAAAAATTCTTGACCAAAAGGTTTGAAAAGATAAGCATCACCGTCTATGTGTATGAATGGTTTAATCTGTATGGAATATGAATACAATTTACGCAATACCCACAACGAAGGAAATAAAGGCTTAAAGTTTTCTTGAACCAAAGAAACAGAAGAATAAGGCAATTGTAGTTTATCAATCAGAATCTCTTTGCCTAAATTATCCGTAACTAACTCAATATTGGGGTAATGTTTCTGGATTGATAAAGCACTTAACGCCCAACTCATTAGGTGGAATTTAGTAGATAACCAACCTGCATCTAATTTTTTTGGGTTGTTGAACCAACAGGTTTGAAGTACCTTCATTTATTCTCAATATTTTCATTTAAAGTTTTTACAGCTACAATTCTATTATTTTCGACCTCAACAATGAAAGGTCCCTTGAAGTCATTTGTTTTTTTTGTTACTAATGAAAAAATTTCTTCACTATTAGATATTACAAAATTTTCTTGTTTTAAATATCCTTCATAAATCGTATCTGAAAGCCTAATTTTTTTTTGTTTACTATATAAAATCATGGCTCTTTTATCAAAAGGTAATTTATCAATATGGGAAATAAGGGTTTTTTCACAAAAGCCACAGCCGTAGTCAAAAATGACAAAAACTGTTTGTTTTTTAGAATTTTTAGTTAAAGAAATTTTATTAAAATCACTTGGTACTTGTTGCTTGAATGAGGTTATCAAAAGCATACTGATTATTATAAATTTATTCATAATTGATACGTAATTTATAGAGATAGACATCTTCTGTAAGATTGGGATTTCCCATGATATATACTGTTTGTGCGTTTTCCACAAATATTTCTCTGTAAGGAGAAAATTTAGTAGTTAAATCTATGCTATGCTCCTCATTAGTCTTTAAATCAAAAATATGTAAGATAGGTATAGGAGAAAAATTAACGTAATCTTTTGTTGATTTTGGTAATAAGTCTTTTTTTACAGGTTTTTTATATATCGTAAATATTTTATTATCAGATACATCAAATGTACTATAACTAATATTGGAGAATTCGAAACTGTGTTGATTTAAAATACTTTTATCGGGATTTTTCTCTTCCACATAATTGTCAAAAGCAAGGTTAAAATTTGCAGATTCACTATTATATAGAGGATTGATATTATAGTTATTTAACATCTTCCAATTTTCGTCATAGACATACAGTTTATTATCAAAATTATATTTCACAAATATCTTTTTATTCTCTTTTACAAGATGTCCAAATGGACTTTGCCAGTATCGCTTATTCTCATCAAGTGCTTTGTTCACAGCGTCAAAACCAGTGTAAGGTAATTTGTATTTAATATCTTTCACACTAAAGTTTTTTCTATCAATACTCATTTCAACAAAGCCTGTCCCTTTCTTATAATAATCTTTTGAAAATGTTGCTCTTGTTACATCCCCACAGGTGATAACAACTTTCACTAATTGGTCAGACATAATACTTACATTCATAACTGACTCCGCAACTGGAACATACTTATCTCCCATTTCATAAGCAATTGAAATACTTTTTATGAAGTTTAAGTTTTTATCAAAAATTGTTATTTTGCAATTGTTCCCTTCTTCTAAAACATACAGATTTCCATCTGCACACCAAAAAGGGAATAAAAAATCACCTGTGAATTGCCCTTTGAGTCCACCTTTCTTCGAAATTGCTTTCAATAATTCACCTTTCTTATTAATTAAGGATAAGTTTAGTTGTGGAAACTGATATACAAGGATAGAATCGACAAGTATTTTTTGTGGATATACTTGGCTGAAAGCGAGACTATCGTTAAATAAAGGAATACTATCAAGCAAAGTATAAGTAGCCTTTCGAAGAGGTTTTGAAGAGTTTATTTGCTCATTGTTTTGCTTTTTTGAACAAGATATGAGAAAAGCAAAACAAACTATTATTTTTAATGATTTCATCTTATTGGAAATAGTAATGTTGTAAACTATGGTACTAACTAAATCTAAAAATATGTAAGTTTTTACGAAACTTCTCTTACATCGAGTAGCTTCATAAAAACTTACAAATACTCAGACTATTGAAAAAGGATGCCAACAATCGAATCCGTTACCATCACAAATATTAATACCTTGTATCTGACTATGTCTGCCAAGATACCAACCTGTTGCTTGGGTTTGGTTAAATACTGAGTCAAGTCCAATTATACCAACAGTTAAAGTTGAAACAATAATTGCTTTCTTTGCTATCTCTCGATTAATTTTCATAATATTTAATATTAAAATAAATTGTTCTGTGATTTAAAACACCATCATTTTACATTGTATTCACAAGAAACTATGATTTCACTTCGCCATAAATTATGAACTTAAAAGTGAAATCATAGAATACAAAATTAAAAATACAAATACCAAAACTTACTTAAAATTTCCTCACATTAACATGGGCGAGTACAATTAGAAGCTGTCCCTGAACAAGTTGCAATTCCTTGTACGTTGGCATAAGTTCCCCAACACCATCCCGTGGCTTGTGCCTCATTAAACATAGAATCAAATCCAATAACCCCAGCAGTCAAAGAAGCAACAATCATTGCTTTCTTCGCAAATTTTTGATTGTACACTGTTTAATAAGTTATACCATATTTAATATTGTCTGGATTAACCTTAGCGTAATGCTTATTGAGTTTATTTCTGGCTACTTCACAGGAGAATTGCCAGTTTATTAGAATTTTATTATCCATTCGTTCTTTGAAATATTGCATCACCTCTTTTGTGAGTTGGTTAATAGCCGGAATTCTTCGATTTAAGCACTGTCTTGATAGTGCCGAAAATTCGTTTTCAATCATATTTAACCAGCTTGCCGATTTGGGAGTATATACAAAATCAAATCGTTGTGCCAAGTTTTCGGCAGTTTGTGCGTCAAATACCTCATAAAATGAATTTGGCGTATGCGTGTTTAAATTATCCAAAACGACTATAATTTTATCTGCATCGGGGTAGGTTTTAGAAAGGTTTTGCATAAAAATGGCAAACTCTTTTTTCGTTCTCCGTCTCCGTACATGAGCTAATCGTTGCCCAGTTTTAGGTTCGATTGTAGCTAAAATACTACACGAACCATGTTTACTGTAAGCATAATTTTCCTTAGCTGGAATACCACTTTTCATCTCGATGCCTTGAACTGTATCGCCTATCAAGAAACATGGGCGTTCGTCAAAACAAACCACCGGGCGAAGTGGATCATATGGCAAAAGATATAATCTGAGAATGATTTCCATTCGGCACAAAAACTCAGCGGTCAAACTACTAATACACCATTGTCTTTTTCTATGAGGTTGTAATTCGTTTTTTTTAGAATTAAACCCACAGTTGAATATGAAATATCTTCAACTAACTCCAAACTAACTAAACGATCGGAAAGCAACCGTAAAGACCATTGTGAGTATCCTTCGGGAGCATCACTGCAAGCTAACGCAGTTACTTTTGCCCTGTCTTGACCGTCAAACTTTACAGGGCGACCGCTTCGGGGGCGTTCATCTAAAAAACTTAGCTGTTCCGTTTTATAGGAACTTGCCCATGCTGATACCGTTACATAATTAACGGATAAGAGTTTACTAATTTCTTGATAATTTTTTCCTTCATCAAGATAAAGCAATCCCTTAATTCTGGTTTGCTTGCGAACCTTCATTGAACCTTTTGATAAGAGTTCTTTTAAGAATAGTCGCTCTGAGTCGGATAGTGTAATGTGATGCTTTTTCATTTGTCCCTTTTTTTGGAACAAAGATATCTATATTATATAACTTTTAAAACAGTGTATTAATTTTCATTTCCTTAAAAAAATTTAAAAAATAAAACAATTTTGCTACCCTCCAATGTCGTCTGCGTCCAGCGTATCAAATTCGGCATTTTTGAAATACGTTTTTCATGGCTCAAAGTTTTAGGTTTAATTCCACAAAAACAATAGTCTCAAAAAATATTCTTCGCCCATTTTGACCCACCTTGTCCCGTTTTCACCCATCTTCGCCCATCTTGTCCTCTCCGTTAAATTTTGTAATGATTTCCTTGATAACTTTGGGTGTCAATAAGGCACGAGACGGCACTTCAATATTTTCTTTTTGGATGAACTTTCCAAGAAATTTTGTATTGGTGCAGAGAAATTTAGCTAATTTTCCACGAGTCATTGGTTTGTTTTGCATAGATAGTTCTAATTTTAAAGTTAAATTTTAAGTGTATTAGTGGAAATAGTGATGCTAATATACGGACATTCTCTGCAATTTTGAAAAAAAAAAAAATGAAAATTGCAAATTTATTTTCAAAAATTTTTTCTTGGCGTTTTGTAGTTGAGTTTTTTATTCTCTTAATTAGCAGTTTTATGGGTTTGAATATTGGGTTTGTCTGGGTGAAAATAAGATTTATGGGGACATTGTAAGGGTAATTTTTTTTAGGTCTTTTAGTAAACTATTTGAGTTTGGTGAATAGTTTTTTGAGTAATGATGTATTCTAAAAGCTGCCAATGAGAAATCACACAAAAAAATGTAAATTTGTAGAAATTTTAATTTATGAATAATGAGCAAAAAGTTAATTAGTTTTGATTGGGCTATCAAAAGGCTTTTGAGGAATAAGTCTAATTTTATCGTACTCGAAGGTTTTTTGAGTGAACTCTTATTTGACAATATCAAAATTGAGCAAATTTTAGAGAGCGAGAGTAATCAGGACTTAGAAGACGATAAATTTAATAGGGTCGATATCATAACTCAAAATGCTAAGAATGAGTTGATTATGATTGAGCTTCAAAGCACTTACGAGATAGATTATTTTCATAGAATGGCTTATGGAGTTTCAAAAAGTATTTCAGAAAACTTAAAACTTGGGCAAAAATACTCAGAAATCAAAAAGGTTATTTCGATAAATATTGTCTATTTTGACCTTGGGCAAGGGCAGGATTATATCTACAAAGGCAAAACTGATTTTAGAGGATTGCACCAAAACGACCTATTAAGTTTATCAAAAAAACAAAAACAAACATTTTTGAAAGAAGAGGTGTCTGAAATCTTCCCCGAATATTACTTACTGAAAGTTAATCAGTTTAATGATATAGCGAAAGACACGTTGGACGAGTGGATTTATTTCTTGAAAAATAGCGAAGTAAAAGATGAATTTAAAGCCAAAGGATTAAAAGAAGCGGGTGAAGTTTTAGACATTATGCGACTCACACAAGACGACCAATATGGATATAGTAGGTATTTGGATAGTTTGCACCTAAAAGCGAGTGAGATTTTTTCATTACAAACCGAGGCAGAATTTAAACTTAAAGAAGAAATCGCCGTAAAACTAATCATCAATGGTGCTGATAATCAGTTGATTACACTTTCAACGGATTTACCAATTGAAAGAATTGAGGAATTAAGAGAAGAGTTGAAGAAATAAATTTATCTCCATGTAACAGGAATTAAAACTACCTCTAAACCATGAAAAAATCCTCTTACAGCCTATTAATCGCCTTCGTAGTCCTCAGTATTATCGGCATTGCTCTCATTCCCAAATTATCCATTCAACTCAATCCTTCTAATAGTTCTGGTAGTCTTACGGTTTCGTATAATTGGGGTAATGTTTCGCCAGAAGTGCTTGAACGTCAGGTTACTGCAAAATTGGAAGGGGCTTTCAGCACTTTGCAGGGAATTGCCAAATTAAACTCGGTTTCAAGTTATGGTAGTGGCTATATTACCTTAGAAACTGATAAATCTGCCGACCTCGACCAATTACGTTTTGAGGTTGCAACGCTCGTGAGACAACTCTATCCACAACTGCCCAAAGAGGTGAGTTATCCCATCATCAACCTCAATTCGCCCGACCAAGAAACCCAGCAAAAACCTTTGATGTCTTTACAGTTCAACGGTCAGGCAAGCATGAGCGAATTGAAAGTATATGCCGATGAACAACTGAAACCCAAACTCTCACAGATTGAGGGGATTTATAACGTAAATATCTATGGAGGCAACAAAAAAGAATGGGTTTTGACCTACGACAGAAGCCAATTAGAGAATCTACAAATATCTGAAAATGAGATAATTACGGTTTTGAAAAACCAATATCGTCAAAGTAGTTTGGGGCTTGTACGCAATGGCGAAGGGCAACAAATGAACGTGGTGTTGAGTCCCAAAATGGACGACATTAGTAGTAAAAAATCCATGCAAGAAATCGTCAGAGACTTAGGAATGATTGCGATGCCTCTTAGTGGGAATGAAGGGAATGAAGGGAATGAAAATAATGGAGGGAATAGGGGGAATGGAGGGAATGGAGGGAATGAAAGCCTTCGGCGAATTATTCATTTTTCGGATATTTTGAAGGTCAGTCGAAACGAACAACCTACCGAAGAATTTTATAGAATTAATGGTAAAAATGCCGTTACGATAGTGATACAGGCGGATGCAGGGGCAAATCAGCTAACATTATCAAAGTTGATTCGAGAAAAATTGGCGGAAATTTCTACAACACTACCGCCTACTTATCAGACCAATATTGAATACGATGCCACCGAATATATCCGTGAGAATTTGGATAAAATTTGGGTACAATCGGGCTTGGCAGTGCTGATTTTGTTACTTTTTGTGTTGCTCACCACTCGCAGTATGCTTTATACGCTGGTGATTTTATTGAGTTTAATCATCAATTTAGCCCTTTCTTTCATTGTTTTTTACTTCCTCAAAATTGAGATTCATCTGTATTCCTTAGCCGCCATTACTACGTCTTTGGGTATTTTGATTGATAATACAATTGTGATGATTGAGCATTATCGTAGATACCGCAATTTATCGATTTTTACAGCACTTTTGGGGGCAACACTCACCACTATTGCAGGACTGACGGTTATTTGGTTTCTGCCCGATGAAACCAAGATTGACCTTTTGGATTTTGCTGTTGTGATGATTATTGTATTAGGTATTTCCTTGGTGGTAGCCCTATTTTTTGTCCCTGCCATGATTGAACGAATGAACCTTGTCGCTGATAATCAGACATTTAAGCATCGTAAAAAATTACGAAGACTTGCTAAGTTCAGTAGGATTTATACAGCTATTATTTCATTCTTTATACGTTTTCGGAAAACTGCTTTTTGTTTGATGTTATTGGCTTTTGGTTTACCCGTATTTATGTTGCCTAACCGTTTGGAAGAAGCCAATTCCTTAGCGAAATACTACAATCCCATTTTGGGAAATGAGGACTTTCAAGAGAATATTCAACCAACTATCAACAAAGTTTTTGGCGGTAGTTTAAGGCTTTTTGTGAACTATGTGTATGAAAAATCGTATTACTCTAAAAATGAACGCACTTCACTATACGTTAATGCAGGTTTACCTAATCAGGCTACTATTGAGCAAATGAATGAACTGTATTTGAGGGTAGAAAGTTATTTGAGTCAATTTAAAGAAATTGACCGTTTCATTACTCGGATTTATAACGGTCAGAATGGGAGTATGACCATTTATTTCAAGCCCGAATACGAAAATGGTTCGTTTCCGTACATCTTAAAAAACAGAATGATTGCTTTCTCGACTGAAATGAGTGGTATCAGTTGGGATATTTATGGCGTAGGTCAGGGATTCAGTCAGAATTTAGATGAAAACAGTACGCCTACTTTCAACGTGCTGATGTATGGCTATAATTATAATGAATTGGAACGACAAGCTAATAACTTAAAGAAAAGATTAGAAATACATCCCCGTATTCAAGAGGTAAACATCAATAAAAGCCTCAACTACTGGAATAACAAAAGCCTCTATGAATTTGTACTGGAAACCGACCCCAAACATTTGGCACTCTACGGACGAACTAACGCAGAGGTATATGAATATTTACAACGGCAAAATGTACGTTCCCGACCTGATATTTACCAATTAATGAATGGTGAATATGAACAGATAAAAGTTGTACCAGCCGATAGCAAGGGTTTTGATGTGTGGTCGTTGATGAATCAGTCGGTGAAAGTGGATAAAAATATGGTAAAACTATCTGATTTTGCTAAGACTGAAAAACAAAAAATTAGCCCCGAAATTCACAAAGAGAATCAAGAGTATTTACGGATGGTAAGTTTTGAATATTTTGGAAGTCAGAATTTTGGAGAGAAGTTTTTAGATAAAACTTTGTTGGAAATTAAGACTCAAATGCCTTTGGGTTATACCGCCAAGAAAAAAGGGTACGATTGGTCGAGTGCCGAAGCCAAACAACAATATTGGTTGATTGGCTTAGTGATAATTTTGATTTACATTATTTGTGCTATCATTTTTGAATCATTGTTACAACCTTTGGCTTTAATTCTGCAAATACCGATTTCATTCATTGGCGTATTTTTAACCTTCTATTGGTTTGATTTCAATTTCGACCAAGGCGGATATGCCTCTTTTGTGTTGTTGAGTGGCAATGTAGTTTGTGCCGCTATTTTTATCATTGCAGAATTTAATAATCTCCGAAAACTACACCCGACTGCCAAGCGTTTCAAGCTATACATCAAAGCCTACAATCATAAGATAATTCCTATCCTTTTGACGGTACTTTCAACGGTAGTAGGCTTAATACCATTCTTGATTTATGGGCAAAATGAAGTCTTTTGGTTTGCCCTCGGAGCGGGTACAATTGGCGGTTTAATGATGTCGTTGATTGGGATTATTTTGTATTTACCTTTGTTTTTGAGGTTTCGGTAAATACAGATTAATCTTGAATTAACCTGTATTAATTCAAGATTAATCTATAAGAAAGCTACTAAATTAATTCAAGATTAATCAGAAATTAACCATTCCATTTATTACCATATAAACCCTTCTAATTACCGTTTTAAAACTTAATCGAGGGCTTTTACTTACTCAATCGGTGATTGTTATGTAAAAGATTACAAAAGATTTTTCATGGCTTCGTCTATTACATCGTTACCAAAATCATCTAAATAAATTTGGGTGGTTTTCTCGGAGTCATGCCCCAACATTTCTTTAATAATGGAGGTAGGTGTACCACTTTTCTTTTGGATAGTCGCAAAGGAATGACGAGCCACATAAGTAGTAATATTTTCATCAATTCCCAACATTTTGGCAATCTCTCTCATGTCATCATTGGTTTGACGGTTCAACTTATGAATACGGTCTTTCTTTTGTTGCGGTGTTGCATGGAAATCTGAGAGAATCGGGAAAATGTAAGAATCCTCACGAGTAAAATTAGAGGCTCTAAAATCCTGTAATATCTTTTGAGCAGGAGGAAGTAAAGCAATATTAAATTCTCCACCCGTCTTTTGTCGAGTATATTGAAGCCGTCCATTTACGATATTTGTCCATTTGAGGTGGGCAATATCCACAAAGTTTATGCCCCCACAATAATAACTAAACACAAAAATCTCTCGTGAACGGTAAAGACGGGATTGAGGGTTCAAATCCTGACGGATGATAGAAAGCATATCTTCTTTTGAAATGGCTCGTTTTTTAGTCTTGGCGTTCCGATATTTGGCAAAACCAAAGTCTTTGAAAGGGTAATAGTCAGATTTTACTAAGCCTTCTTTCTTGGCATAGCCTAACAATGTATTGAAAGTACGGAGATAGTAAAAAATGGTGTTTGACATTAACTTCTGAGAAATCAGCCAATCTTCGTACTGTTTCAAGAAATTGAAAGTAACGTCCGAAAACTCCAAATCTTTACCACCACGAAAGGTGCTTAATTTATTTTTTGCTTCAATAAAAGCATTGGCATAACCTACCTTTCCAGTTTGTTCTTTTCGGATGATAATTTCTTCAAAATACTCAAATATCGTTCCTGCCTTACGTTTTTTGTCGGCTTGGAGAATGTTAGCCAATTCTTCGAGAGAATAATCCTTTCCTTCATTCTCTAAATTCAGAATTTCACGGTTTGCTTTGTTGCGGATAGAATCAATCGTAATACACAATTCTTTGTAGTGTGGATGCTTCTTTTTTGGGGTGTTATTAACATTATCCCATTGTGTAGGAGGGCAGTTGAAACCCAATGAAATTTTCTTTTGTTTACGGTCTTTTGTTAGACGAAGTATAACAGGGTGTTCACCATTTTTTAGTATCTTGCTTGTGTAAAGCACTACTTTCACAGATGTCATAGTATTGATAATTACAGTTTTGTTGTTTACACTATATTAATTGGTGTAAACATAGTGTAAACAAATGTAATAATTATCCGTGAAAAACAAAAATCATTGAAAATAAAAATACTTGTAAATTACTGGTTTACAAGTATTTAACAAATAACAATAAATAACAAAATTTGATAATCATACGTCTGGGGGGCGTGTGGTCGCAGGTTCAAATCCTGTCATCCCGACTTAGTAAAGTCTTGATAATCAATAAGTTATCAAGACTTTTTTGTTTTTAATTTTTCGCTTAAAATCAGATGCCACAGATAAAAAAATTACCCCATCAACTATGAATAAATGAGTAAGGAATTTTGGTTCTATCGTGAATTTGGGTATTGAGTACAATTAGTAATTTTTATTTTATCTTTCCTGTAAAAATAAAGGATAAGATGAACGTATTATTTTTTGAACAACTTTTAGGGTACGCTGATTTAGGTGTGGTCAATCTTCGGATAGATTCGACTACGATATATTTAGATTGTATTTCCAATTTGAGTGGTGGAATCAATACCCAGAATATGGAAAAGAGCAATATGGTAGTTGATACACGCCAACGAACGGTTCGAGAAATGTCCATTTTAGGTAAAAAAGTAATACTCAATATCCAAGTTCGTAAATTTAAAACCTCTTCTAATCAATATTTTTGGGAAGAATTAAGTATGGTACGAAAAGGTAGTCATTTCACCAAACGTTACGAAACGTTCATTTTTGAATCGTGTAAAGGTAGTGATATGAATAGAATCGCCGAACAAGAAAACTTATTACTTGACAGCGTATGGGGTATTTATCATTTATATGCAAAAAAAAACTTTCAACCATAGACTTTTTTAGCAAAGTTAAGCGATTGGGTATGGACGAAATTGCTCTAAAAAAAGGCAAAGGTGATTATGTGGTTATTTTGGTAGATTTAGATACTCATCAGGTCATTGATGTACTTCCATCACGCTTGAAAGACTTTCTCATTGAGTATTTTACTAATAAGGGAAAAGCCTTTTGTGAGCAAATTGAGGTATTTTGTTCTGATATGTGGACAGCTTATTTGGAAACAGCTAAAGAACTTTTTATCAATGCTACCATTGTGGTAGACCGCTTTCATTATTTCAGCTATTTGCAAGATGTTATTGATAAAACTCGTAAAAAATTAAGAAAAAGTAATCCCAAACAAGACCTTTAAAGAAAACCAACCGGGTCGCCGGTGCGATGGATTCTTTTAAGAACCCACAAGATTTATCTAAAAAGGAAAAACAAAAATTAATTGAGTTGTGGACAATTCCTGAATTTAAAGAACTCAAAGAAATTTACGATTTAAAGAATGAATTTAGAGCCATTCTACAACAAGAAAAGACCAGAGTAAAGCCACTATTTTATTGAATGAGGGGTAGAAAAAGCAAGAAAATGGCAAACAACAATGAACTTTCATAGAATTCTTAAAAGTGGCAACAGTATATTCTAACTATTTCACCCATAGGGTCTCAACAAGTTTAATTGAGGGTATCAATAATAAAATAAACTAATTAAAAGGCGTGGATTTGGCTTCGCATCATTTACTAATTTCAAGAGAATTGTATTGATAGAATTTCTCTAATCTTAGTTTTGTCATACATTTTTACCAAATTCACGATAGAACCGGAATTTTTAGGTATAAAATAAAGATTTTGACCTTATTTTGCACAAAATAACTTAAACCCTAATACTCCTTGAAATCAACATCCACTATTCGTCAAAAAGCCTTATTAACAGTCTTTTTTCTTTCTGGTTTTTCAGCCCTCATGTACCAAGTTGTTTGGCAACGTTGGCTGGTTTTTTATACGGGCATTGGCTCTCTGAGCATCAGTCTAATCGTTTCTGCCTTCATGGCGGGCTTGGGTTTGGGCTATTTGGCGGGTGGAATTATGGCAGACCGTGCCGTAAAAAACAAGCCAATTCTCTACTTCGTTTTTGCCGAATTGGGCATTGGTTTATTTGCACTTTTCAGTAAAAATATCATTTATGATTTCCTCTATCATTCTGAAATGCTCAGGACTTCGGGCATCGTCCAGACTTATCTCATTCTGTTTTTAGTCTTGGTTTTCCCTACTTTTTTGATGGGGCTTTCGCTACCTTTACTCTCAAAAGCCTTTCAACTCAAAGACCTCAAAAATCAGTCTCAGTTTATCAGTAAATTATATTTTGTCAATACACTCGGAGCGGGCATCGGGGCTTTCTTGACGGGACTTTTGTTCATTCGTTTGGTGGGTTTGCATCATTCGGTTTACATCGGAGCGAGCTTCAATTTCCTTTGTGCCATTATTGCAGGATTGATTTATCAGAATGAAAATAATGAGCAGAAAGCAATTAAAAGTCTAGTAAAACCTAAGCCATTTCAATGGAATAAAGGTTTTTCGTTTTGGGCTACGCAATACGCTATGTCAGGTTTTATGGCAATTTGCTTTGAAATCATCTGGTTCAGAATCCTTGACGTAACCATCAAATCCATTTCCATGACCTTCGCCATCGTCTTGTTTATCTACTTGATTTCGATGGCTTTTGGTACAAATTATGGGGTAAAATTTCTTCAAAAACCCCGTCAAAATCTCTTAGCCATTTTCTTGAAAGTACAGTATTTTATGTATTTTTATTCGGTAGGAATCATTTTGCTGTTGCTATTGGCGGTCAGTAATCTGAACAGTTTGAGTTTTTTATCTGAATATTTTTATAGTTACGAAACCTCTTTTCAACCCAAAATTATCCTCATCACCTATGCCATTATTCCGCCAATTTTGATGTCAATTCCAACCTTCTTGATGGGTTTTAGCTTTGCTATTTCACAATCAATTATTCAAGATGATTACACAGAAGTAGGTCGAAAAGTGGGTTGGTTACAATTTATTAATATTGTTGGTTCGTCCATTGGGGCATGGTTTGTTACGCTCGTGGGCTTCAATATTTTAGGTACATCGTTCATCATCAAACTCTTAGGAATCATCGGCGTGGTATATATCATATTAATGTATAAACGAAAAATCCTCAGCATTGCCCAATCGCTTTATTTATCGGTTGTGTTGTTGGCGGTAATTTATTTCATCCCAAATCATGCAAAATTCTGGCAAATTTTGGCGGGCGTAAAAGATGCCAAACAAATCATCATGACCGAAGACGACACTGCCCTTTCATCCATCAAAATGAATCCAGAAGGAGCAATCAATGATGTAGTTTTCGTGAATGGTTTGGGGCAAAGTCATCTGCCTTTCAATGCCGATGATGTTCATATCACACTCGGTTCCGTACCTTCATTATTACACCCAAATCCCGAAGACATCGCCATCATCGGATTAGGTTCGGGTGGAACACTCTACAACGTATCAGGACGACCCGAAACTAAACAAATTGATTGTTTTGAAGTAATAAAAAGCCAGCCCGATGTCCTCAGAACGTACTCAAAACAACGAAATGACCAAAATGTAGTTGATATTTTGGAAGATAAAAGAGTGAATTTAATCTTGAAAGACGGACGTTTTGAAATTCAAAATAATGATAAAAAATATGATATTATCGAAGCCGATGCCCTCCGTCCGAGGTCTTCGTATTCGGGCAATATTTATTCCAAAGAATACTTTGAAGTATTGAGTAACAAACTCAAAAAAGGCGGTATCGTAGCCACATGGATGCCCACCAACCGAGTAAAAGATACCTTCGTAGGCGTGTTCCCGTATGTGTACGAAATCGGAGGTTTTTTATTGATTGGAAGTAACCAATCATTCACCCCAAAAGCAGAAATGATTGCCGAAAGATTAAGTAATCATTTTACAAAAACTCATTTTCAAAAAGCAAATATTGATGTACAAAATGCTGTTAATCAATATATTAGCAAAATTGAGACAATTCAAAATGGAAAAACAGAATCCCGAGAAGACATCAATACCGATATGTTTCCAAAGGACGAATATTTGCAGGGAGATTTTAAGAAGATTTTGGGGAAGTTGAAGTAAAACGAAAGACCTCTGTATCTCAAAAATACAGAGGTCTTTTGGTAAAATTATAATCACAAATTTTTGAATCATCACGAACAAAATTCTCAAAAACTCAAAATTGATTAAGCCAACATTCCCAACAACGAACTCAACTTCTCTTTCATCTCTTTTCTATCCACAATAAAATCCAAAAAGCCATGTTCCAACACAAATTCTGCACTCTGAAAACCCTTGGGTAAATCCTTACCAATCGTCTCCCGAATAACCCGTGGACCTGCAAAACCAATCAAAGCCCCAGGTTCAGAAATATTGAAATCGCCCAACATCGCATACGAAGCCGTCACGCCCCCCGTAGTCGGGTCAGTCAAAAGTGAAATGTACGGAATCCCCGCCTCTGCCAACAACGCCAATTTTGCCGAAGTCTTCGCCATTTGCATCAACGAAAAACCTGCTTCCATCATCCTCGCTCCACCCGATTTTGAAATCATCAAAAAAGGAATTTTATGCTTCAACGAATAATCAATGCCCCTCGCAATCTTTTCGCCCACAACCGACCCCATCGAACCACCAATAAATGAAAAATCCATTGCCGAAATCACCAAATCTTGCCCCTCCATCTTACCCACCGCCGTTCTGACGGCATCTTTCAAACCCGTTTTCTTTTCAGTAGCCTTGATTCTGTCAGGATAACGCTTGGTATCCACAAAATTCAAAGGGTCGCCCGAAGACAACATCGCATCGAGTTCTGTGTATTTTGTTTCGTCAAAAAGCAACTCAAAATACTCCTGCGAGCCAATTTTTTCGTGATAATTACAATTTGAACACGTATAAGCCAACAAACGATGCTCACGAGTGTGCATTGCCTTCTTGCAAGACGGACACTGATACCAAAGCCCATCAGGAGCTTCACGTTTGGATTCGGTCGGGGTCAAAATCCCCTTATCTTTTCTACTAAACCAAGACATATTTATAATGATTGTTAGGTATTGGTGGCACGGCTCGAAGCCGTTTCACCGATTATAAATCCAATATTAATCTCAAAAACAGGTTGCAAAGATACACCAAAACATTTTTATACTCAACGGAAAAGAATTTAAAGCGAAAACGATAAATGATGAATCTCCAATTCCCTTTTACAGATTATTTACTTATTTTGCATCATAATCAAAGCAACAACCATGAAAGTCTCGGAACTTTATATCAAAAAATATCATCAGTTTGAAGATTTTACTTTGAATCTGACTTATCCAGAAGGGCATCTAAAAGCTGGTAAGCCTTTGGATAAAGTTTGCTTTATTGGGCAAAGTGGGATAGGGAAAACGACTTTATTAAATATATTGAGGGAAACAATAAAAAGTTTAATAACCCTTGGTTATTGGAATGATTACAGTGGAAAATATATACTTCCAAATAAAAATCTTAAAGACTTTTTGAAATTAATAATAATGAAATAATCATAAAATTCAATGACTTAGAACTTAAAGGAGATACTAAAATATTATCATTGTATCCATTTCCCCAAATTAACTTATCTCAAGTTCAGTTGGTTGAGATAAATCCTGATTTAAAACTTTTTTACTTTCCCTGTGATATACAATTACCCAAGTTTAGTAATTCAGACGAAAAAATAATTACAAGCTATGTAGATATCACGCCATTGTTACGAATTATTGATTTTGAGAATTATGATATTAATCAAATTTGGAAAATAATAAATGAAGCAATTATTGAAGACAGGGAATTGGAAATCAAAAAAAGCCTCGAAATATCTAAATTGCTAAGAGATAGAAAAACATCAAAAGACACTATTGACAAAGCCACAGACGAATTCCGAAAATGGCGAGAAGAAACTCCAAACCCAATTCAAGATTTAGCTGATAATTATTTAGATAAAATCATCGGACGTTTCAATCTAAAAGTAAAAACCGAATTAGGTTTTGAGAGAAAAGAGGATATTGAAACCATTAAAATTCAACAAAAAAATGGAAAAGAAATCCCCTTCGAGGCACTCAGCACAGGTACAAAACAAGTCATACTTACAGCATTGCCACTTTACGGACTAAAACCCAAAGATTCCATCATTCTTTTTGATGAACCCGAACGGTCTTTATATCCAGACATTCAAACCGAAATTGTAGATTTTTATACCTCAATGGCAGAAAATTCTCAATTCTTTTTCGCAACGCATTCGCCCTTAGTCGCAGCCTCTTTTGAACCTTGGGAAATCATTGAACTAAAATTTGATGAAGAAACTGGCAACGTCGAGCAAGAATTATATTACGATACTGAAAAAGGTAGACACATTGATAACTACACAATCTATCCGCAATATTTAACGTATGATGGTATTTTGAAAAGAGTTTTCGATATGAAAAAAGAGCCTAATTCTTTAAGGATGAACGAATTAGTGAAATTAGCCACCTTAGAAAGTCAATTAAAACATAATAATCTTTCGCCCGAAGCCAAGAAAGAAAAGTTTGAAGAAATCATAAAATTAGCCGACCAACTGGATTGGGATTTAAAATAAAATGCAAAAAATAGACAAATCAAAAATCCTATCTACGGTTTATAAAAAGTGGGAAGAAGCATTAGAAAACAATCAAGAAGACCATCCTCAATACGAATCCACACATCGGTTTTACACAGATGTAATGATGAATCTTTATCATATCCAAGACGGTTTGTGTGCTTATACTGAGAAAAAAATACTTGCCAGTGCATACGCACATACGGAAGACAATTGGACAGGAGGTAGATACAAATCTAATAAACCAAAACATTTTGGAGAGCTGGAACACTTTGATTCAGATTTGAAAATCAAACAAGCATGGCTTTGGGATAATCTTTTTATGGTGATGAACAAAGTCAATAACGAAAAAAGAACCAGCCAAACCGATCCAATCCTAAAACCCGACCATCCAAATTATGACCCTTACGAGCTTTTGGACTATGATTACGACAAACACATTTTTTTTGCCAACGTCAAAAGTGGCAAACTGAATCAATCCGAAATAGACCGAATCAACAACATGATTGATGTTTTGGGATTAAATTTCGTAAAAGATTGGCGTAAACCGTATGTTTCCAAAAGAATCAAAGCCTTAGAATCGGGTGTAGAATTAGACCCTATTGAAGAATATATCACAGCTTTTGAAATTACTCGAAGAAATTTGAATCTCTAAATCCAAAATATATTTCCTCCAACCCCTTGCATTTTAAAAACAAACCACTAATTTTGCAGTCCGATTCAAAGAGTCATTATTTCTTTGTTTTATACGGGTTGGCAGAACTCGATAAAATTTGAAACATTAATCAGAAATAAATTCCCTCTCCGAATCAACCAGTAAAGGTCAAAACTTTACAAAACAGTGTCAGAACTGATATTAGGTTAATAAATTGAATGCCCAATTATTAATTATGATATTAAGCTACACAAGACATCTTTCGTATCACAGGCTTTCGTCTGTCCCTGCATCAGCGTATCTTGTTGCTTTCCCCTCACTGTTTTTGTATAAGTTTTATTTTCGCATAATTTAGTTTATGCAAAATAAAAACCCGACCTTTGCAGTCCGTTTCACGGAGACTGTCGTGATGACAATCGCAACTCGTTCATTTACAATCAATTATTAACGTTTTATCTAAAATAAAATGTCTGGAATTATCGGAAAAAAGATCGGTATGACCAGCCTCTACAACGCTGACGGCACTGCCTTAGCTTGTACGCTGATCCAAGCAGGTCCTTGTGTAGTAACGCAAGTAAAAACAGTAGAAAAAGAAGGTTATAGTGCTATTCAGTTAGGCTATGGCGAAAAAAAAGAGAAGCACACTACGCAACCTCTTTTAGGGCACTTCAAAAAAGCAGGAACCACTCCAAAGAAAAAACTCGTTGAGTTTAAATCTTTTGAAACTGCACTTTCATTAGGAGAAACCGTTAACGCAGACTTGTTCGCAGAAGGCGATTTCGTTGATGCCATCGGAACTTCAAAAGGAAAAGGATTCCAAGGTGTTGTTAAACGCCACGGATTTGCAGGGGTAGGTGGACAAACTCACGGACAACACAACCGTGGTCGTCACCCAGGTTCAATTGGTGCTTGCTCATTCCCATCTCGTGTATTCAAAGGTATTCGCATGGCAGGTCGTACAGGTGGCAATCGTGTAAAAGTTCAAAACTTACAAGTATTGAAAGTTTATGCAGAAAAAAACCTTATCGTAGTCTCAGGTTCAATCCCAGGAGCGAAAAACTCTTATGTTATTCTTGAAAAATAGATTTGAAAATTTGACGATGTAACCTCTAATAACATCAAAATTTAATCAAATCAACAAATTTTCAAAATCAGAAATAATGGAATTATCAGTTTTAAACATACAAGGCAAAGAAACAGGCAAGAAAGTAACTCTTTCTGACGAAATCTTTGGAATCGAGCCAAACGAACACGTTGTTTGGTTAGACGTAAAGCAGTTCTTGGCAAATCAGCGTCAGGGAACTCACAAAGCGAAAGCAAGAGCAGAAGTTTCTCGTTCAACTCGCAAAATCAAAAAACAAAAAGGTACGGGTGGTGCTCGTGCTGGTTCAGCTAAATCTCCTTTAATGAAAGGTGGTGGACGTATTTTCGGACCAGTCCCAAGAGATTACTCGTTCAAGGTAAACAAAAAAGTTAAATCATTAGCACGTCAGTCAGCTTACGCAGCCAAAGCACAATCAGGCAACGTAACCGTGTTAGAGGGATTTACCTTTGATGCACCAAAAACTAAGTCATACTTAGCAGTGTTGAATGCCCTTTCATTGAACGGAACAAAAACATTGTTGATTTTGCCAGAGGATAACCAAAATGTGTTTTTGTCAGGACGTAACGTTCCAAAGGCGAAAGTTGCAACGGCTGGTCAAATCAATACTTATGACATCGTAAACGCTACTCAATTAATTATCGTTGAAGGAGCTGTTTCAAAAATCGAATCATCTTTTATCTAACAATAAAATGAGCATTATCAAAAGACCAATTCTTACTGAGAAATCTCAGGAATTACAGAAAGGCGGTCAATACGTTTTCGAGGTAGCAAACAAAACTAACAAAGTAGAGATTGCCAAAGAAATCAAGAAAATGTATGGTGTTGCAGTAGTATCTGTAAATACACTTCGCCAATTCGGTAAGAAGAAATCAAGAAGTACCAGAACATCAGTATCTTCTGGTATCACTTCAACGTACAAAAAAGCAATCGTAACAATCGCCAAAGGTGAAGTTATTGATTTCTATGACGGAATCTAATTCAGTGAACAATTAACAGTGAACAGTAAACAGTGAGTATTTAGCAATTGAAGCGAAGTGTGGTAACTGATAACTGGTAACTGATAACTGACAACTGGTCACTATGGGAGTTCATCCCGATAAATTGAACCAAGCACAGCAATGGCAGCTACAAGAAAATTAAAACCAAGAACCCCAGGCACACGCCACAGGATTGCTCCAACTTTTGAGGAAATAACAACCTCGAAGCCACACAAGCCTTTGTTAGATGTTGTTAAAAGAACTGGTGGTCGTAACGCAAATGGACACCGTGCCATGCGTTATATCGGAGGTGGACACAAACGTCGTTATCGTATTATCGACTTTTTGAGAAACAAGATGGATGTTGAAGCAACTGTATTGACAGTTGAATATGATCCAAACCGTACAGCACGTATCGCTCTAATTGAATATGCAGACGGCGAAAAAACGTACATCATTGCACCAACAGGTATCAAAGTAGGACAGACTGTTATTTCATCTGCCACGGCAGCACCAGAAGTAGGAAATTGTCTTCCATTGATGAATATTCCAACGGGTACAATCGTTCACGCAATCGAACTTCGCCCAGGCGGAGGAGCTGAAATGGCACGTTCAGCAGGAACTTACGCACAATTATTGGCTCGTGATAGTAAGTATGCAACTTTGAAATTACCATCAGGCGAAATGCGTATGGTTTTATCAAGATGTTTAGCAACTGTCGGTTCTGTATCAAACGCTGACCACATGAATACCGTAATGGGTAAAGCAGGTCGTCATCGTTGGTTAGGTCGTCGTCCAAGAGTTCGTGGTGTTGTAATGAACCCTGTCGATCACCCAATGGGTGGTGGTGAAGGTCGTTCATCAGGAGGTCACCCTCGTTCACGTAAAGGTTTATTATCGAAAGGTAAGAAAACCCGTACACCACAAAAGCATTCAAATCGTCTAATCATCAGTAGAAAGAAGAAAAAATAGATGGCACGTTCACTAAAAAAAGGACCTTATATAGACTATCGCCTTGACAACAAGGTGCAAGTCATGACCACATCAGGTAAGAAGTCTGTAATTAAGACTTGGTCACGCCGTTCGATGATTTCCCCTGATTTCGTTGGACATACCTTCGCAGTTCACAACGGAAATAAATTCATCCCTGTATTTGTGACAGATAACATGGTTGGACACAAATTAGGAGAATTTTCTCCTACACGTAATTTCCGTGGTCACACAGCTAAAAAAGATAAAGGCAAACGATAAAATTAAAAATTGTGAATTATCAATGAATAGTTCATTTATAATTTTTAATTCTTAGTTTCTAATTCAGAAATCATGGAAGCAGTAGCTAAATTAAATAAAGTTCCGACCTCTCCTCAGAAAATGAGAATCGTAGTAGATATGATTAGAGGTCAGAAAATCAACAAGGCTCTTGGTATTTTGAAATACGAGCCAAAGATTGGTGCAAGATATGTTGAGAAATTGTTGCTCTCGGCAATTGCTAACTGGCAAAACAAAAATGAAGACATCAAATTGGAAGATGCCGATTTGTATGTAAAAACCGTAACAGTAGATGGCGGTGGTTCATTAAAGCGTTTGCGTCCAGCTCCGCAAGGTCGTGGTCATAGAATCTTGAAACGTTCAAACCACATCACGCTTGTAGTTGCCTCGGCAACAGCACCAACAATAATTTCAGAATAATTAGACAAGAAATCTAAATATCACAAAATGGGACAGAAGATAAACCCGATTGGATTAAGACTTGGAATCGTCAGAGGTTGGGACTCTAACTGGTATGGCGGTAAAAGTTTTGCCGATAAATTAGTAGAAGACGATAAAATTCGTAAATACGTGGCGGCACGTATTCCAAAGGGAGCAATCTCTAAGGTAATAATCGAGCGTACTTTGAAGCGTATTACCCTTACTATCAACACGGCTCGTCCAGGTGTAGTAATCGGTAAAGGCGGTCAAGAAGTTGATAAAATCAAGGAAGAATTAAAGAAAATCACTGGTAAAGATGTTCAAATTAATATTTTTGAAATCAAACGTCCAGAGATTGATGCTAAATTGATTGGTGAAACTATCGCTCAACAATTAGAAGCACGTATTTCATTCCGTCGTGCCATGAAGCAATCAATCGCATCAGCTATGCGTGTGGGAGCTCAGGGTATCAAATTAAAACTTTCAGGTCGTTTGGGAGGTGCTGAAATGGCACGTTCAGAAGGCTACAAAGAAGGACGTATTCCTTTGCATACATTACGTGCAGACATCGACTACGCAGTTTCAGAAGCATTAACGGTTTACGGTAAAATTGGTATCAAAGTTTGGATTTTCCGTGGAGAAATCTATGGTAAGCCAGATTTAACTCCAAATGCAGGGATGGCAGCTCAACAATCAGCTGGACCAGATGCACGTGGTGGTAACAATAGCCGTGGTGGACGTGATGACGACCGTAGAGGTGGTGGACGTGGTGGCAGAGACAATCGTGGCGGTGGTGCTGGTGGTGCTGGCGGACGTGATGATGCACAACGTCGCAACAACAACAATAATAACCGTGGTGGCGGTCCAAACAAACCAGGCGGAAATCGCCCAGGTGGTCCAGGAGGCAAACCAGCGGGTGGTAAGAGATAATTTACAAAACCTTAATTTTATTTAAGTATCGGTTAAGATTTAACAGTTTTGGGATGTATTGGAATTTGCAACACTAACTCCTAACAACTAAAACCTAACCCTTATCTATCTGAAATTAGTAGAATAAATAAGACAATGTTACAACCAAAAAGAACCAAATTTCGTAAGCAACAGAAAGGACGGATAAAAGGATTGGCTACTCGTGGTCATGAGATTGATTTCGGTTCATTTGCTATCAAATCTTTGGAAGTAGGTCGCATCACTGCACGTCAGATAGAGGCGGCTCGTATCTCAGTAACTCGTGCTATGAAACGTGAAGGTCAAGTCTGGATTCGTGTATTCCCTGACAAGCCTATCACCAAAAAACCAGCCGAAGTTCGTATGGGTAAAGGTAAAGGTGCTCCCGAATATTGGGTAGCCAGAGTGAGACCAGGTACCATTTTGTTCGAATCAGCGGGTGTTCCACTTGCGGTTGCTCAGGAAGCACTTCGTTTGGCAGCTCAAAAGTTGCCAATGCGTACTGCATTCGTAGTTCGTAGAGATTACCAAGAAGCATAAAATCAATTTGAAAATGATTCAATTTGGTAATTTGGAAGTTAAAGAATAATGCAAACCGCATTTTCAAATTGCCAAATCATCAAATCATCAAATTAAAGTCATGAAAAACGCAGAAATACAAAAATTGAGCTTAGAAGAATTGACTTCTACCTTAGCTTCTGAAAAAGAAGGTTTGGCACGTTTGAAATTCGCTCATGCTATTTCTCCAATCGAAAACCCATTGCGTATCCGTGAGGCTCGTAAAGTGGTAGCCCGTTTGGAAACTGCTATCTCAGCAGCGAAGTAATGAGTTAAAAGTTTTACAGTTAAATAGTTAAATAGTTTTTAATCGGTAACTTTATTAACTTCCCTAACCGATTTAACTTCTTAAACTCAACGAAAACAGACTTCATCAACATACCGCTTGAAGTCAATTAATAACAACAATTTAAAATCCAACGATGGAAGAGTTAAAAAGAAATCTGAGAAAAATCAGAGTAGGAAAAGTGGTAAGTGATAAGATGGATAAGTCTATCACAGTATCAATCGAAAGAAAAGTAAAGCATCCACTTTATGGTAAGTTTATGAAAAAAACTTCAAAGTTGATGGCTCACGATGAGAACAACGATTGTGGAATCGGCGATACAGTGAAAGTAATGGAAACTCGTCCATTGTCAAAAAACAAACGTTGGAGATTAATTGAGGTTATTGAGAAAGCGAAATAATTTCTTCCAACCGTTTTTCAAATAGATAAAAGAAGTTTAGGAATAAAAAAATACTGATTGTTTTAATTTTCAAATTAACTCATCTTCAAATTTTCAAATTCCAGTCATTTCGTTAATAAAATCACAATCAGAAAATGTTACAACAAGAATCAAGATCTGGCGTAGCTGACAACTCGGGAGCAAAAGAAGTCCTTGTAATCCGTGTTTTAGGTGGTACAGGTAAAAGATACGCATCAATTGGTGACAAAGTGGTAGTAACTGTTAAATCAGCATTATCATCATCAAGCATGAAAAAAGGTACGGTTTCAAAAGCCGTAGTAGTAAGAACAAAAAAAGAAATCCGTCGTAAAGATGGTTCACATATCCGTTTCGAGGACAACGCAGTAGTATTGTTAAACAACAATGACGAACCACGTGGTACTCGTATCTTCGGACCCGTAGCACGTGAATTGCGTGATGCAGGATTTATGAAAATCGTTTCATTAGCCCCAGAGGTGCTTTAATCATAATACTTATCATGGAAAGAAAGTCTAATAAGCAGCCAAAACTGCACATCAAATCTGGTGATAGTGTTATCGTTATCGCTGGAAACTCAAAAGGCAAGTCGGGAATCGTTACAAAGATTTTAACAGAGAAAGGACGTGCAATTATTGAAGGAGTTAATCTTCAAACAAAACACGTAAAACCAAACGCTAATTCACCGCAAGGAGCAATTATAAAAAAAGAAGGTTCAATCGACATTTCAAATATCGCAATTCTTGAAGATGGTAAAGCTGTAAGAACTGGTCGTAAATTAAACGAAGCAGGTAAATTACAGAGATATTCAAAAGTTAGTGGCAAATTTATTTAGCCAATTATGAAAGTTTGAACAAGGTGTTAATCTGAAAATGTATCGGATGCAAAAATCCCAATTGTTCAAACTGACAACTTATCAAATTACCAAATTGTTCATTGAAAAAGTGGGTCGGAAATCCACATAAAATTTTCATAAAATGACAACTACAAGATTAAAAGATAGATATGTAGCTGAAATCATACCTGCTTTGAAGGAAAAGTTTCAATACAAATCAGTAATGCAAGTGCCAAAAGTTACCAAAGTTGTAATCAACAAAGGTGTAGGTGCAGCCGTTGCAGACAAGAAATTAGTAGATGCTGGTGTTGACGAAATTACACTAATCGCAGGACAAAAGGCAGTAGCAACAATGTCTAAGAAAGCTATCTCAAACTTCAAATTGCGTGAAAATATGCCAATTGGTGTAAAAGTAACGTTGAGAGGAAATAAAATGTACGAATTTTTAGACCGTTTGATGACCGTTGCACTTCCACGTGTACGTGACTTCAAAGGAGTTTCAGAAAAAGGATTCGACGGACGTGGAAACTACACGTTAGGTGTAAAAGAACAAATTATTTTCCCAGAGATTTCAATCGACAAAGTGAATAAAATCTCAGGTATGGATATTACGTTTGTAACCACAGCCGAAACAGACGAAGAAGCAAACGCCTTGTTAACAGCAATGGGAATGCCTTTCGCAAACATGAAGAAATAAATTAGCTGTGAGTTATGAGTTGTGAGTTATGAGTTTTAAGTTGTTATTTTTAAAAATATTACAATCTTAGAAACATTTACCTCAATGCTCAAAGCTCGAAGCTCAAAGCTCAAAATACAATGGCAAAAGAATCAGTCAAAGCAAGAGAAAGAAAAAAAGAAGCAACCGTTGCTAAATATGCTGCTAAACGTGCAGCCTTGAAAGCCGCTGGTGATTATGCAGGTCTTGACAAACTGCCTAAGAATGCTTCCCCAGTACGTTTACACAACCGTTGTAAATTGACAGGTCGTCCAAGAGGTTATATGCGTAAATTCGGTATCAACCGTGTTACGTTCCGCCAAATGGCATCTGACGGTTTAATTCCAGGTGTAACCAAATCAAGCTGGTAGTTTTTTAAAGTTTGAAAAGTTAAATAGTTATAAAGTTTAAGAGTTCATTTACTGAAGCCTTAACTACTTAACTTTATAACTACTTCAACTCTTTAACTCACAATCAAGTTGTCTTTATTAATTTAATTCCGTAATTTTGCAAGCCTTTTCAAAATAAGGTTTGTTTCAAATATCGAAAACAATGACAGATCCAATAGCAGATTACTTAACACGATTGAGAAATGCCATCAAGGCACGTCACAGAATCGTTGAAATCCCTGCTTCTAACATCAAAAAAGAAATCACTAAGGTTCTTTTTGATAAAGGATATATTCAAAACTACAAATTTGACGATACAGCCGTACAGGGTACTATCAAAATTGCTTTGAAGTATAATCCAACGACAAAGCTATCAGCAATCGTTAAGTTAGAAAGAATATCTAAGCCAGGTTTACGCAAGTACAAAGGTGCAGGAGAATTACCACGTGTATTGAACGGTTTAGGTATCGCAATTCTTTCAACATCGAAAGGCGTTATCACAGACAAAGAAGCTCGTGTACTAAACGTAGGTGGTGAAATTCTTTGCCACGTTTACTAAAATTATCATCGCTGAAAGAAGCGTTACAATTTGAAAATTCTCTAATTTGAAAATTTGGAAACTAAGTCCGAAAGGCATTTTCAAATTAACCCATTTTTAAATTTCCAAATTGAAAAAGCTTCCATCTAAGCACAAAACAAGAAATCATGTCAAGAATTGGCAAGAAAGTAATCACAATTCCTGCGGGAGTTACTGTTACAATCGACAAAAACAATGTATCAGTAAAAGGACCAAAAGGTTCTTTGGCTCGTACAATTGATCCAGATATTACAGTTGAAATCGAAGGTTCAGAAATGACCGTAAATCGTCCAACTGAACAAAAACGTCACAAAGCATTGCACGGTTTGTATCGTTCATTAATCAATAACATGGTTGTTGGTGTGAGTGAAGGATATAAATCTGAAATGGAAATCGTGGGTGTAGGTTATAAAGCATCAAACCAAGGAAATATTCTTGAATTGGCGTTAGGTTATTCACACGGTGTTTTCGTTCAAATTCCAAGCGAATTGAAAGTAACAACAGCGATGGAAAAAGGACAAAATCCAAAGGTGACTTTGGAAGGAATTGACAAAGAATTAGTGGGTCAAGTTTCAGCGAAAATTCGTTCATTGCGTAAAATTGAACCTTACAAAGGTAAAGGTATTCGTTTCGTGGGTGAGCAAATTCGTAGAAAAGCTGGTAAAACTGGCGGTAAGAAATAATTATAATTTGAAAATTTTTCAATTTGAAAATTTGAAAGTTGTCTTGTACAATTTTTAAATTTTCAAATCATTTTATTTCCAAATTGAAAACTCGTGGGTCGGTAATCCACAAAACATCCAAACATTACAATGGCTACGCAAAAAGATTCAAGAAGATTACGCATCAAGCATTCAATCAGAGCAAAGATTTCTGGTACTGCTGAGAAGCCAAGATTATCTGTATTTCGTTCAAACACGGGTATCTATGCTCAAATCGTTGATGACGTAAAAGGACATACATTAGCAGCAGCTTCTTCAAAAGAATTAGGATTGACAAACGGAAACGTGGACAATGCGAAACAAGTAGGAGCAAAAGTTGCTGAAAAAGCTTTGGCAGCAGGAATTTCCGCTGTTGTTTTCGACCGTAACGGATACTTGTATCACGGACGTGTGAAGGCAGTAGCAGAAGGTGCAAGAGAGGGTGGGCTTAAATTCTAATGAATAAATTTGAGGTTGATTTATTTAACCACAAATTCACAAATTTTCAAATTCAGAAAAAATGTCGCAAAATTTAGTATCAAAACCAATTAAGGTTAACGAAGGCGAATTAAAAGAAAAAGTTGTTGCTATCAACCGTGTAGCAAAAGTTGTAAAAGGTGGACGTAGATTCTCTTTTTCAGCAATTGTTGTGGTTGGTGATGGCAAAGGTGTCGTTGGATTCGGTTTGGGTAAAGCAAACGAAGTAACAGACGCTATCGCAAAAGGAATCGAAGATGCAAAGAAAAATGTATTCGAAGTTGCTTTGTTAAAAAATTCAGTACCTCACGAACAAATCGGTAAGTATTCTGGTGGTTTCGTATTGTTGAAGCCTGCTGCTCCTGGAACGGGAGTAATTGCTGGTGGTGCAATGCGTGCAGTATTAGAATCTGCTGGTGTTCATGACGTACTAGCAAAATCAAAAGGTTCTTCTAACCCACATAACGTGGTGAAGGCAACTGTTCAGGCTCTTGTAAATATGAGAAACCCACACACAGTAGCATTCCAAAGAGGAGTATCATTAGCAAAAGTTTTCAACGGATAGGAATGAGTTGCGAGTTATGAGTTGTGAGTTGTGAGTTGTGAAAATCAACCGATAACTGATAACTAATAACCAATAACCAATCACTACTTGACTAATAAAAAAATGTCACAAGTAAAAATTACTCAGGTTAAGAGTACAATCAAACGTCCAAAAGTTCAGAAGCTAACAATGCAAGCATTGGGTTTAGGAAAAATGAACAGAAGTGTAGTGAAAGATGTGAATCCAGCCATTGAAGGTATGATTCGTGCGGTCAATCACATGATTTTAGTCGAAAAAATCTAATTGAAGAATGTATTGTATTAGGTATCAAGTGTTAAGTATTAAGTGAGGTCTGAAAATAGTAACGTTTTCAAATTTCCTAATCCCTAATCTCTAATCCCTAATCCCTAACAATCTCAGCGAGTTACTTCACAGGGGAGTAGCGTTTAGCAAACATTTAACAACATTATTACAATGAATCTTTCTTCATTAAAGCCCGCACAAGGTGCTACCAAAGTAAGGAAAAGAGTCGGTCGTGGTCAAGGTTCTGGAATCGGAGCTACCTCTGCTCGTGGACACAACGGTGCTAAGTCTCGTTCAGGTTACTCACGCAAAGCGGGTTTTGAAGGTGGTCAAATGCCACTTCAAAGACGTGTTCCAAAGTTTGGTTTCAAAAATATCAATCGTGTAGAATATAAGGCTCTTAATCTTGACACTATTCAAGCATTAGCAGACTCATTCGGTTTGACAGTTATCAACCATGACGTATTGTATGCTCACGGTTTGGTTTCTAAAAATGACTTAGTGAAAATTTTATCACGTGGTGCTGTAACATCAGCATTAGAAGTAACTGTAAAAGGTTTTTCCGCCTCAGCAAAAGCAGCTATCGAAGCGGCTGGTGGTAAGGCAATTGTGGGATAATTTTTTTGAGTATTAAGTATCGGGTGTCCAAGTATCATTGACGACTGATAAAAATAAAATTTGAGACCAAAATTCTCTATTGAATTTATGTCTCAAATTTTCTACTTAATGCCAAATATTTACATACTTAGGGCATATATTTCAATAGACAACAGAAATATTAAGTAATCGTGTGAAAACTGGCAACAGATTTGTAATTATTAATAAAGTTGTACAATTTTGATTTCATTTCATTCCTTAACGATTACTTAAACAGATAGCATGAACAAGTTTATTAACACTATCAAAAACATTTTCTCAATAGAGGAATTAAGAGGTAGAATTCTTAACACCCTGTTGTTTATTACCTTCTTCCGCTTAGGTTCATACATTGTACTGCCAGGAATTGATGCCAATAAGTTGGATGAAAAAGGTAGCGAAGGACTTTTGGGCTTACTTAATATGTTTTCAGGTGGCGCATTCAATAATGCTTCCATTTTTGCATTGGGTATTATGCCTTACATTTCGGCATCAATTGCCATACAGTTGTTAACTATCGCTTTGCCTTATTTCCAAAAAATGCAAAAAGATGGCGAATCTGGACGTAAGAAATTGAATCAGATTACTCGTGTATTGACCATTGCAGTAACTGCCGCACAAGCAACAGCATATTTACAAACAACAATCCCAGCCGAAGCCATTATGGTAAGTGCTTGGTCTTTCCGTTTGTTTGCCGTTATTATTTTGATTGCAGGTACAATGTTTTGTATGTGGTTGGGAGAGAAAATTACAGATAAAGGAGTTGGTAATGGTATTTCAATGCTGATTATGATTGGTATTGTTTCACGTTTTCCAAGTGCAATCATCGGTGAAGCTCAATCACGTGGAATGTCAGGAGCGTTATTGTTTGTAATTGAAATGGTTGCTCTTTTCTTTGTCGTAATGTTGGCAGTAGCCGTTACGCAAGCCGTAAGACGTATTCCTGTTCAATATGCCAAGCAAGTTGTTGGAAATAGAGCGTCAGCCGTAAGTGGTGAGCGTCAATATATTCCTATCAAATTGAATGCTTCGGGTGTTATGCCAATCATCTTTGCTCAGGCTTTGATGTTTGTTCCAGGATTAGTAGCAGGTCAGTTTGCAGACAAAAGCGAATTTGCCTTGTCAGTTCAGCAGAACTTCGGAGATCCAGCAGCTTGGGGCTACAACCTTTTGTTTGCATTCTTGATTATTGTATTTACATTCTTTTATACAGCAATCTCAATCAACCCAACGCAAATTTCAGATGATATGAAGCGTGGTGGTGGTTTTGTGCCAGGCGTAAAGCCAGGTGAAGCAACATCAAGTTTTATTGCTGACATTTTGGATAGAATTACTTTACCAGGAGCAATCATGTTAGCGGTAATTGCGATTCTTCCAGCCGTTGCTCGTCTGTTTGGAATCACCAGTGGATTTGCTTCTTTCTTCGGAGGAACATCTTTGTTGATTTTAGTAGGCGTTGTATTAGACACTTTACAGCAAATTGAAAGTTATTTGTTGATGCGTAAATACGAAGGTTTGATGCAGTCGGGAAGAGTAACGGGTAGAACAGAGGCGACTATTGGGGGTTAGGTTTTAGGGGTTAGGGATTAATATTTCATACTTTTGAAAATTAAAACTTTACTCAAAATCAACACTTTTATTAAATAGTAATTTCTAAAAGCGAAGACAGAAGAGTTGAAAGGACTCTATTCAAAAATGATTTTTTTAAAGACAAGTGCTGAGTTAGAAGTAATAAGAGCTAACGGTATAATATTGGGACAAACCCATGCCGAAGTAGCGAAGATTATAAAACCAGGTGTTACCACAAAAGAGTTAGATAAAGTTGCTTACGAATTTATAAAAGATAACAACGGGCACCCTTCGTTTTTGAATTATAATGTAAGTGGTCATAAATTTCCAGCTTCGCTTTGTATTTCTGTTAATGATATTGTTGTTCACGGAATACCCAGTAATTATCAGGTACGAGACGGTGATATTATTTCAATAGATTGTGGTGTTTTCAAAAATGGTTTTCATGCAGATAGTGCTTACACGTATGCAGTCGGGAACGTTAATCCAGAAACACAACGGTTGATGAGAACTACCAAAGAATCCTTAATGCTCGCTGTTGAGCAAGCTGTTTTTGGAAAAAGAGTTGGAGATATTGGCTTCGCTATCCAAACATACTGTGAGAAATTAGGATTTACGATTGTTAGAGAATTAGTAGGTCATGGCGTCGGAAAATCACTACACGAGAAACCTGAGGTAGCCAACTATGGAAAAAGAGGAGATGGTCCAAAATTGAAAGAAAATATGGTTTTGGCAATTGAACCGATGGTAAATCAAGGAAAAAGAGCAATTCATCAAGAAAATGATAACTGGACAATCAGAACCCAAGATAGAAAGCCATCAGCTCATTTTGAACATACCGTTGCGGTAAAAAAAGGGCAAGCAGATATTTTGACAACATTTCAATTTATCGAAGAAGCAATTAGTAAATCAGAATATTTAGTTAATATTTAATTATGGCAAAACAATCATCAATAGAGACCGATGGTGTAATTATCGAAGCCCTCTCGAACGCCATGTTCAGAGTGGAATTAGAAAGTACCCATCAAGTAATTGCCCATATTTCGGGAAAGATGAGGATGAATTATATCAAAATCTTGCCAGGAGATAAGGTAAAATTAGAGATGTCGCCTTATGATTTGAGTAAAGGAAGAATAGTGTATCGTTACAAGTAAAAATAATTATAAAATGAAAGTAAAAGCGTCTATCAAAAAGCGTAGTGCTGAATGTAAAGTTATTCGTCGTCACGGTAAACTTTACGTTATTAACAAAAAAAATCCAAAGTTTAAACAAAGACAAGGATGATAATTGGTGAGTTTTTAAAACTACCTAATTATAAAAAATCTAAAAAGCTAAAAAAGTATGGCTCGTATTGCAGGGGTTGATATTCCCGATAAAAAAAGAGGCGAAATTGCTTTGACTTACATCTTCGGAATTGGTCGTAGCACTTCTCAGAAAATTTTAAAACAAGCTAACATCTCTCTCGATAAGAAAGCAGGTGAATGGAACGACGAAGAGGCAAGTGCTATCCGTGCGATTATTGCTGGTGAATTCAAAACAGAAGGACAACTTCGTTCTGAGGTTCAGTTGAATATCAAGCGTTTGATGGACATTGGCTGCTATCGTGGATTGCGTCACCGTAAGGGTCTTCCATTGCGTGGTCAGAGAACTAAAAACAATTCTCGTACTCGTAAAGGAAAGCGTAAGACTATCGCTAACAAGAAAAAAGCTACTAAATAATTAGGTATTCGGTTTTAGAGGTTGGGTGTTAGGCAAAACTAATAAACAATTAATTATCTAAAATTTATAAATAGTCGTTTAGATTCAAAATTAAGCTGAGATTGAGGTTGTCGTGAGATTACCCAATTCGCAAACATTCTAAGATGAGAGGGTTATTGTATCAGATACAAAAGACGTACTCAAAACTGGAAGAAAACAAAAACAAACAATGGCACAAGGTAAAAGAAAAGACAAAGCCAAGAAAAGAATAGTTGTAGTTGAGCAGTTAGGTCAAGTACACATCAAGGCTTCTTTCAATAATATCATCATCTCAATTACCAACAACCAAGGACAAGTAATTTCTTGGGCTTCGGCTGGTAAAATGGGTTTCAAAGGTTCAAAGAAAAACACTCCTTACGCTGCACAAATGGCAGCTTCAAACTGTGCAGTAGTTGCAGTTGAGGCAGGTATGAAAAAGGCAGAAGTATTTGTGAAAGGACCAGGTTCGGGTCGTGAATCAGCAATCAGAACTATCTCCAATTCAGGTATCGAAGTATTATCAATTAAAGATATTACGCCAATTCCTCACAATGGCTGTCGTCCTCCAAAACGTCGTAGAGTTTAATTCAGTAAACAGTGAACAGTTATCAATATTGTTTTGATGTCGCTGTTTTGTTTTCCGAAAATCAAAAATATAGCGAAGGGTAATTAGTAATTATTATCCTTCGTTTCTTTATGTTTCATCCTTAATTACTTCATTAGCCACAAGAGGGTTAATGACTCAATTTTATTTTAAAATGGCAAGATACACAGGTCCAAAATCAAAAATTTCTCGTCGTTTCGGCGAAGCAATCTTAGGTCCATGCAAAGCTTTGGCACGCAAAAACTACGGTCCAGGCCAGCACGGTAAAGGTAAGCGTGGCAAGGTTTCAGAATATTCTTTGCAATTGAAAGAAAAACAAAAAGTGAAATACACTTACGGTATTCTTGAAAAGCAATTTGAAAATTTATTCCATAAAGCAGCTGTAAAAGAAGGTATCAAAGGTGAGAACCTTTTGAAACTTTGTGAAGCACGTTTGGATAACACTGTTTACCGTTTAGGAATTGCTCCAACACGCCGTGCAGCACGTCAATTAACCATTCACAAACACATTATGGTTGATGGTGAATTAGTAAACATCCCTTCATATTCATTGAAGCCAGGTCAGTTGGTATCAGTTCGTGAGAAATCAAAGTCTCTTGAAGTAGTATCTGATTCATTGGCAGGCAAAGCAGGGAAGCGTTTTAACTGGTTGGAGTGGGATGCCGCTTCAATGACAGGTAAATTTGTTTCTTATCCAGAGCGTTCAGACATTCCTGAGAACTTTAATGAGCAGGCAATCGTTGAACTTTACTCTAAGTAATTATATTGTATGTATTAAGTATCAGGTATTATGTATTAAGTACCTAATATCTGATATTTTTTACAAACAAGTAAACTTTTGTTTCAGAATTAAGTGTTATTCACAAGTTTGATTTTTTTCTTACTTAGTACCTAATACTTGATACTTAATACTCCAAAAGAGGAATTTAGAATTTTGAAAACTTGTAATATAAGCGAATAGTTTATGATTGTCAAGTTTTTTTATAAAATTGTTAATCTAAAATTATAGATTCCCCAAGTTTATTTGTAAATTGCAAGTCGATTACTCTATTCTAATATATTCCAAGGTTAATTACGCTACGAAATATGTCAATATTAGCATTCCAAATGCCCGACAAAGTTGTCATGGAAAAAGCCGACGACTTTCACGGGTTATTTGAGTTTAAGCCACTCGAAAAAGGCTATGGCGTTACAATCGGTAATGCACTTCGTAGAATCTTATTGTCTTCTTTGGAAGGCTACGCCGTAACAAGCGTGAAGGTTGCAGGAGTACAGCACGAATTTTCACCCATTGAAGGCGTGATTGAGGACATGACTGAGATTATCTTGAACTTGAAAAAAGTTCGTTTTAAGAAAACTCAGGAAATCCTTGAAAACAAAATCACTGTGAGAGTGAAAGGTCAATCTTCACTCAAAGCTGGCGATATTTCTAAATTTACAAATTATTTTGAGGTTTTGAATCCAGATTTAATTATCTGCAATTTGGACGAATCAAAGGAATTTGAAATGGAAATCATCGTGGAGAAAGGACGTGGTTATGTACCTTCTGACGAATCAAGAAATTCAGAACCTCCTTTCGGACATATTCCGATTGACTCTATTTTTACGCCCATCAAAAACGTAAAATTTAGTATTGAGAATACTCGTGTAGAACAAAAAACGGATTACGAAAAATTGGTTCTTGACATCGAAACAGACGGTTCGATTCACCCAGAAGATGCTTTGAAAGGAGCTGCGTATATCTTGATTCAACACTTCATGTTATTCTCTGACCAGACAATGACTTTCGAGTCGATGAAGGCGGAAGAGGATAATGTAGTGGATGAGGAAATGTTGCACATGAGAAAGTTGTTGAAAACATCATTGGCAGATTTAGATTTGTCGGTACGTGCTTACAACTGCTTAAAGTCGGCTGATGTGAAAACATTGGGTGATTTGGCAAGATTAGAAATTTCTGATATGATGAAATTCCGTAATTTCGGTAAAAAATCATTGACAGAATTAGAACAATTAATTGAAGAAAAAGGACTTCACTTCGGTATGGAGGTAACTCGTTATCGTTTGGACGAAGATTGATTTTGATTTCGGATTTATGATTTCGGACTATGGATTTTTCCCCAAGAAATTATAAATCCGATTTTTTATTTTTAATAATGCAGTAATAGGTGAGTTGATGTGAATTAACTTAACCGCAATGATAGGCAGTTTTTCGTTGGAAGGATTTGCTGGTCATTTCAAACTTACTCAAATACAATGAGACACGGTAAAAAGAACAACCATTTAGGTAGAACTGCTCCTCACAGAGCGGCAATGTTGTCGAACATGGCAACTTCATTGATTCTTCACAAGAGAATCGAAACGACTTTGGCAAAGGCCAAGGAATTGAGAAAGTATGTTGAGCCTTTGATTACAAAATCAAAGACTGATGATACCAACAACCGTCGTGTTGTGTTCTCTTACTTACAAAGCAAAGAGGCTATTAAAGAGCTTTTTGGAATTGTTGCTGAGAAAGTGGCAAGTCGTCCAGGAGGTTATACAAGAATTATCAAATTGGGTAATCGTCTTGGTGATAATGCTTCGATGTGTATGATGGAATTGGTTGATTTCAACGAAACTATGTTGGCTGCTGCTACTGAAACCGCTACTAAGACTCGTCGTAGTCGTAGAGGTGGTGCTAAGAAAGAAGGTGGTGATTCAGTGGTTGAAGCTGCTACTCCTGTGGCAGTTGAAGAGCCTTCGGCAGAAGTTGTTGAGGAAGAAACTCCTTCGGCAACGGTTGTAGAAAATGAAACACCAGCGGCTGACGATTCAGCGGCTGAATCAACCGAAGAATCTTCGGAAGAGGAGAAGAAAGCTGAATAGTTTTTAGAAAATAATTTCCTTGAAAGGGCTTTGACTTTGGTTGAAGCCCTTTTTTATTTTTTAGTAATTTGCTTCTATCTTTCTACTATTTTGTTATCAAAATTGCGTTAATTTGTATAAGGAACTGAAAAACAATAAGTAGATGTTTTTTAAATGCCCTTTTTTGCACCACTCTGCGTTGCGGAATGCCGCCCAGATTAAATCCTCATTTAGCGATGCTAAACTGCGGCGACCGTCGCACGGTTTTATCGCCTTGATTGGCACAAAAAATAACATTTAAAAATTCATTCACTTATTATTTTCCCGTTCCTAACCATTAAGATTGATAATCGTTTTTGATAACAAAACCCATTGTTGCCTCCTCATTTATGTCCTTGATAATCCCATTTATAGAAGAAGAAATTATTGACCAATATCTGTATGACGATAATCCCCGTCCTTGGATAATTGGTTTTAGTGGTGGTAAAGACTCCACTATGCTTTTACAGTTGGTTTGGATTGCCCTCAAAAAAATACCCGCTGAACTTTTAACCCGTGAAATTTACATTATTTGTAACGACACAATGGTCGAAAACCCTCATATTGTTGATTTTATCAATCGAACGCTTGACAGAATAACCGTTGCTGCGGCGGAACAATCATTACCGATTTTTGTACGCCAAACCACGCCACGATTGGAAGATACTTTTTGGGTAAATCTGATTGGAAAAGGCTATCCAGCACCCAACAATACGTTTAGGTGGTGTACGGAGAGATTAAAAATTAATCCGACTACTCATTTTATCAAAAGTAAAATTGACGAAAAAGGGGAAGTGATTATTTTATTAGGAACTCGGTCTGCTGAAAGTCAAAATCGGGCAAAGTCTATAAAAAAACACGCTGTGAAGGGGCAACGTTTGCGAAAACATTTATTGCCAAGTGCTTTCGTGTATGCCCCCATTAAAGATATTGAAACCCACGAAGTTTGGCAATATTTGCAACAAGTGCCACCACCTTGGGGCGGTACAAATAAAGAACTGGTTAAACTTTATAAAAATGCCAATTCGGGGGATTGCCCTTTGGTGTTGGACGAGAGTTCGCCAAGTTGTGGCAATAGTCGTTTTGGGTGTTGGGTTTGTACGGTTGTGAAGAAAGATAAATCAATGGAGGGGCTGATTATGAACGGTGAAGAGTGGATGTACCCATTGTTGGATTTACGGGATGAATTGGTGGATGGGCGAAATATTCGTGAAAATCGAGAAATTTTTAGAAGACATCGAAGGTTTAAGCAAACAAAAAGCGAAACCGCCAAAAAGAAAGCTAACATTGAAGACAACGAAGGGGAAAGAGAAGATGGTTCTTGGGGGGCTTATATTCCTGCTTATCGTGCCAAAATATTGAGGATGGTTTTGGAAGCCCAAAAGGATATTCAAGAGACCCAAGGGGAGACCATACAACTGATTTCTCATCAAGAATTGATTGCGATACAAGTAATTTGGTACAGAGACGGAATCCTTAGAGAGAAAGTAGCGGATATTTACAATTCTATTTTTGATATTCATCTTAAAGTCAGTAAACATCAAGAAAGGCAAAATCAAGAAGAACAGCTTCTCAGAGAGGTTTTTGATGATGAAATTGATTTTGAGTTTATTCAAAAGTCGCTTAACGTTATGAAAACCCAAACTTTAATGGTTAAGAAAAGGGGTATTTCTAATGATATTGAGAATTTGGTTGAGGAAGCTGTAAATCAAAGAAAATAAAAACGCTAAAATTTATCTGAATGGAAACACAAATTTTAGATTATTTCATCCATGCCTTCACACACTTACACCGTTCTGCTAAAAATGGTGGTGCACCTCACAAACCAGTTCTTCTCCTTTCAATTATTCAGCAATACGAATTAGGGATAATTAAAAACAATCGTATTTTCATTAATCCTGAGTTAACTCATTCATTTTCAGTTCATTGGAATCAGTTGGTAACGACAAATCATAAACTTAATTTTGCTTTACCATTTTTTCATTTAACAGGCGAAAAGGGAAATTGGTGGAAATTAGTACCAAATTTAGGTTGTGAATTATGGATTGATAATGCAGGTTCAATGCGGAGTTTTGGAAATTTAAGTGCTGCGGTTGCTTATGCTGAAATTGATTTGGGTTTATTTTCTTTACTCACAAACAAAGAATCTCGTGAAATTTTGAAAAGTATTTTATTGAAAGAGTATTTCCAAAATCAAACCATTGAAAATCAAGAAGATAACTATTTGAATGATTTAAAAAATGAACTAAATGAGCCTAAAAGTCAGTACAAAAATAATTTGCAAAATTTGAAGAAAGTTCTTGACCCTGAAACGTATCAAATTGAAGTTTACAATCGTGGAACAATTTTCAGAAGAGAAATTGTGAAACTTTATGATGAAACTTGTTGTATGTCTGGATTACGAGTTTCTGCCACTTTTACAATTACAATGGTTGATGCTTGTCATATTGAACAATTTGCTAAAACCTTCAACAATCATCCTACAAACGGAATTGCTTTATGTCCAAATTTACACCGTGCTTTTGATAGAGGAGCAATTTCTGTAAATGACAATTACGAAATAATACTCTCAAAATCTATCAAAGAAAATATTGAGAGTGATTACAGTTTTCATAAATTAGATGGAAAATCAATCATTTTACCTTCTGATTCTCAATACAACCCTTCGTTGGAAGGTTTCGCTTGGCACCGTAAAAATGTTTTTAAAAAATGATACAACCTACTTTTAAATTAGTAGATATAGCGGATTTATCCATTGGGTTTAGCAGCCCACGTATATTACAGGATTCACAGAATGAAAAAGAAACATTGACACACTTTTTTTTAGACGAATCAATGATTTCACTTATGTTATCAATTGGAGAAAATGGGTTTTCTCCAATTGAGCCATTAATTGTTACTTCTGTAAATAACCTTGAATATGAAGTGATAGACGGGAATAGACGTTTGTTAGCTTCAAAAATTTTAAATAACCCTAATTTAATAGACGTTCAACAATCTACGATTAGAGAAATTATAAGTGGATGTAAAATAATCCCAAAAGAAGTGCCTTGTCTAGTTTTTGAAAATAAAAAAGACGTCTTTATTCACCTTGGGTTTCTTCATATAACAGGTTTGAAAACTTGGAATATGTTAAAAAAGGCTCATTTCTTACACGAATGTTATCAAAATAAATCCGATGAACTTTCATTTGATGAGAAAATACGAGAAATAGCTAAATCAATTGGAACTCGTAAAGGATATGTAAAGCAATCCTTATTAGGTTTTCAAGTTTATAAAGCTATTGAAGATAATCTGTTCTTTAAAATTGAAAGCCTCAATGGTAAAACCTTTCGATTTAACATTATTTTAGAGAGTTTAAAACAGGAAAATATCTGTAAATTTTTAGGAATAAATGTTTCCTATTTTACTTCTGACCTTAACTTGATAAATCTTCAAAAATGGACAATATGGTTGTTTGAAAAGAACTTACAAGGTCGAACAAGAATACAGGAAAACAACATATCTGATTTAGATATAATACTTTCAAATGAATCAGCAATAGAACTGTTTGAAAGTGGTCATTCTCTTGAAACTGCAAAATCTGTTATAGGTAAATCTGATAATTCATTTTTTGAATCGGTAAAAAAGTATGCTTATATTCTTGACGATTTTGATTTGTACTCAGTTGATAAAATACCTGACAAAAGAAATTTTGAAATAGACTTGAAGCGGATTAGCACATTAACGAATAGAATTCTCAAAAAGATTTCAAATTGATAATCAATACCTTTAAAATAATTAAAAAATAACTCGCTGATAATCAGTGAGTTATTTTTTGTTTCTACTTTAAGTTAATACAAACCTAATAGTAAAACCTCCCTTTTCATACAAGACCGATTCTGACATACCCAAATACTTCAAACTGCATATTGATGATGGTTTAAGATTGTTGGAAAAGTTGTTTTCTGAAAGTTCAAATTACAATTTATCGGATTTCCTTTTAGAGCATATTGAACGTGGAATTGACTCTTTGGAACAAGCTGTTTCATCAAATGAACCTATTTTATTTGATGAAAGAATACGCCATACCAAAGTCTCAAACAAAGGCTATTTTGAAGGTGCTTTGAAAATGTTAATGGGCAAAAACCTGAAAGATGAAAGCCCTATTTACGCAACTTTGAATGATACTAATTTACACAATAACGCCCACATAGCCGTTGCAGGGAACTCTGGGACGGGGAAAACACAATTTGCCTTAGAGATTCTTCGTCAGTTTGTGGAAGTGTCGGGCGGGGCGGTCAATTTTATTTACCTTGATTTTAAAGGTTTGAAAAAAGACGATGTGGCAGCACTTACGCCCTTTTTTGAGAAAACCCAAACTACTTTTATTGATGCCCCACAAGTGCCTTTTCCGTTGAATCCGATGTCGTTTATTGATACCGTGAATGAAAAAAACAAAATCATGGGAATCAATAAATTGGTGGACATCATTACCAATTATTCCAACATCGGCAAGAACCAACAACAAACACTTCGGGATGCGACAAAGGATGTATTTCAAGGCTTAAAAAATGGCGAATATCCTTCTTTCAGAGACATTTATGACCGTGTGCTTGACATGGAAGGAAGTAAAGCGAGCACGCTGAAAGAGATTTTGGAAAGTTTAAGTGAGTTAGACCTTTTCGAGACAAAAACAGATGCTAAAAACAGCATTTTTAATCAAAATTATTACCTCAGTTTATCGGGAGATTTACCCAATGCGATACGGTTTACCTCGGTGTTTTTGATTATCAATTACATCTACAACAACTTTATGAACATGGAAAACGCCCCCGTGAACGACAAGTTGCAAGCCATCCGTTATGTGTTGTTGATTGATGAAGCTCACGTGATTTTTAAAGACCGCAAAGCCCAAGATTTGTTGGAGAAAATCCTGCGAGAAATACGTTCTAAGGGTGTTTCTGTGGTGTTATTATCGCAAGGCATTGAGGAATTTAACCAACAAAGTTTTGACTTTTCGAGTATGTGTGAAACCGCATTTTTGATGGATATTAAAGACAAAACTAATCTAAAAATGATGTCAAAATTCTTAGGTTTTGGCGAAAAAGAAAGCACTATTTTAGCCCGCAACATGGAGAACATCCAAAAAGGGCAAGCGGTGAGTAATTTGAAGGAATTTAAGAAAGCGGAGTTGTTTGAGGTTGGGCAGTTTTGGAAGGGGTTTTAAGGGGATATTTTATAGAATTTAACAATTATTTTATCTTTATTTTAATGGAAAAAGAATATCCTTTTATCGAAAATATATCTATTGATAAGCTAAAATTAGATATGCAAAATCCTCGCCTTCCTAAGTCGAAGCAAGGTAAAGATGAAAGTACAGTTATAGAATATTTAGTATCAGAGGCTGCAACCGAGGAACTAATGATTGCCATTGGAGAGAATAATTTTTTTTGCAGGAGAAGTGCTATTGGTTATAAAGGAATTGGATGGAAGCTATACTGTTATAGAAGGTAATCGCCGTCTTACAGCTGTTAAACTTTTAAATCAACCGAATCTAACAACTATTAGGAAGCCAAGTATTACTGAGATTTCTGAAAATGCAAAATATGTACCTACAATTTTACCTTGCTTGGTGTTCAAAGAAAAAAATGCCATTTTAAAATATTTAGGATTTAGGCATATTACAGGTATAAAATCTTGGCGTGTATTGGAAAAAGCAAGATATTTATCAGATATGCGAATAAGGGATTATGAAAGTATTTCATTTTTAAAATCGTGTACCGAAATAGCTAAATCTATTGGTAGTAGAAGTGATTATGTAAAACGTTTACTTGTTGGCTATGAATTATATGAAATAGTTGAAGAGGAAAAGTTTTATTTTATTGATAACTTAAAAGACACAAAATTTTTTCTAAACTATTTCATTGATAGTTTGAGTAGGGACAACATTAGGATATTTTTGGGAATAAACCTCAATAGCGACTTACCCATTGAGAATGTCAAAAAAGATAATTTAAAGAAAATAGTATTTTGGTGGTTTGAAAAAACACAGGGGCAATCTCGTGTTTTAGGAGATAGTGAAGGCTTAAAATTACTTGATGCAGTTATTGGTAATGAAGACGCTTTGATGGCTTTTGATAAAGGAGGGGCAACTATTTATGAGGCATACGAACTAACAGGGGATTTAGACATACAATTTGAGGCAAGAATCAATGATGCAGTTAAAGCAATTGAACAGGCAGATATACTTTCAAATAAAGTCAAATCATTTTATACAAACCTGTACGAAGACTTGAAAGCAATTAGAAGAATAGCACTAAAAATTAATGATTTTAAAGATAAAGTAATACAAAATGGAGATGACTTTTAAGGAAAAATTTACTGCGTGTATTCAAAACTTTGATAATCAATCGTTCCCATCTTATACACGTAATGACTTACATCTATTTGCAGATTTCATTGAACTCATAACTCTTTTTTCAAAAAATGGGGTTATTTCAATGGGAGATATTCAAGATAGATTTTTTGGAACAAAAGAGTATGATAATGCTTCTGAAAGAGATAAAGATGAAAGTTTTATTATTGAAATATTTTTGAAAATAGAAGAACGCAACACGCTTTTCAAAGAAAAATATCCTTTTTCGTTCGATGATAAAGATTCATTATTAATCTTAAAAACAACTTCAACGGATGAACATAAATTGTACATCAACTTATTAATTTCATCCAAATTAAATATTTTCAAGGAATTCAAACCTGAATTGACAACAGAATTTGAATATATATGCAAAAATGCCTTAGAGAATTTTTTGCCATCTCATTCTATCGTTAAAAAAAAAAAAAAAAAAAAAAAAAAATTTTGGAAGGAAAACTGCTTATAAAGGTAATGCGATAAGCAAAATTAGACAATTAGCTTCTGACTTGAATTTAAGCGTAGATGAGGATGAAATAAGCTGTGTGTCCGAAAGGAATAATCAAGAAAGAGGTTTAGATATTGTTGGTTGGATTCCATTTGAAGATAAGTGTATGAATCTGTTAGTGTTTCTTGCCCAATGTGCTTGCGGGAAAGAATATGAGTCAAAGCAACATGATACAAGAAGATTCTCTAATTATCTTAATTTTTACAAATCTAATCCAATTCATGTTCTATTTATACCTTATTCGCTGATTAATATTAATAAGAAAAAATTTTACCAATCAGATTTAATTCAAAAAGATTACTTAGTTTTTGAAAGAAAAAGAATTATTGAGCTTTTTAATTTGACAAATTATAGTTCATTTGATTCTTATAATATTGTTAATAATTGCATTGCATATAAAGAGAATATTGTTTGAAAGTACGATTCGGTCCGCAATGCGTTCCAAATTAGGGACTTTTATTTTGACTAATTTCAATAATACAATATTTTGCAAAAAGCCAGCCACTGGCTGCCCAATTAGAAATCATTTGTTCATTACTTTTCAATTTTCGTTCCATTGGAACGAAAATTGAAAATAATTTAATATTGCAACCACTGGCTGCAATATTAAAAACCCTCAACCCCAAGCCCGCAACCCTTCCACCACTTTCCGCACCGCTTCCACCACCAAAGGTATTTCTTCCGCTTTATTGAACCGTCCCAAACTGAATCTGATACATGAAAAGGCTTCGGTTTCGGTCATGCCCAATGCCATTAATACGTGCGAGGGGTCGATGGAGGCAGAAGTACAAGCCGAACCATTGGAAACGGCGACGTTTTGTAAACCCATAATCAAAGCATCTGAATCACAACCTTTAAATTGGATATTTGTCGTATTGTAAAGCCTGTGGGCAATATTTCCGTTAATGGAAGTGTCAGGAATTTGTAATAATGCTCGTTCTAATTCATCCCTCAATCCACCTATTCTTTGGGTATCTTTCTTCATTTGTTGATGGCAAATTTCGGCAGCTTTCCCCATGCTGACAATTCCAGCAACGTTCAAGGTACCAGAACGTTTGCCGCCTTCGTGTCCGCCACCGTGTAAGTAATGCCCCTAATTTTATCAGTTTATTACGTCTCTGTCGAACAAATAATGCCCCTACGCCTTTTGTTCCGTAGAATTTATGGGCAGACATTGCCATTAAATCAATGTCCAATTCGTCCACATTAATGGGTAATTTCCCAACGGCTTGCGTTCCATCGGTCATAAAAAACGCCCCTGCCTCATGGGTAAGTTTAGCAATTTCTTTGATGGGCTGAATTGTACCTAATTCATTATTGACTATCATCACCGAAACCAAGATAGTATCAGGACGTAAGGCAGCTTTGAAGGCTTCTAAATAAATCATTCCATCCGCTTGAACAGGCAAAAATGTAACCTCAAAACCCTTACTTTCAAGGTATTTGCAGACATCCAACACGGCTGAATGTTCTGTTTGAACGGTGATAATATGTTTCCCTTTTGCGGAATAATTTTCAGTTATACCCTTGATTGCCAAATTGATAGCTTCGGTAGCACCAGAAGTAAAGACAATTTCGTGCGGTTGTGAACCAATCAAATCAGCCACCGCTTGACGGGCATTTTTTACGGCATCATTTGCTCCTACTCCAAAGGCGTGTGTGGAACTGGCATTGGCAAAATTATCAGTAAGAAACGGGAGCATTTCCGCCAAAACTTCGGGATCAATTTGAGTGGTGGCGTTATTATCGAGATATATCATGAGTTATTTATAAGCTATTTTTCAAGGTGCAATTTAGGTAGAATTAAGAGATTTAGAACGTTGTACCAATTAAAATGTATTGATTGTTGAATTTCAATTCCCCCAAATTCCTCCGTACCTTTGCCCCATGAATAATCACAAACAAATCCTTTCAAAACTGAATATTGAGGCTTTGAATCCGATGCAGGAGGAGACTCAAAAGGCTATTCTGGATAATCCTACTACTTTTTTGTTGTCGCCAACGGGTTCGGGCAAGACCTTGGCGTTTCTGTTGCCACTCTTGGAATTGATGAGTTCGGAAATCAATGCGGTGCAATGTCTCGTCCTCACACCTTCTCGTGAACTAGCGATGCAGATTGAGCAGGTTTGGAAAAGCATGGGAACGGGCTTGAAGGTGAATGTCAGCTACGGCGGGCATGATATTGCTACGGAGATTCGGAATTTCACCAATCCCCCTGCCCTATTGGTAGGTACACCTGGGCGGATTTGCGACCATATCAGTCGAGGAAGTTTTGTTTTGGATAACATCAAAACCCTGATTCTGGATGAATTTGATAAATCGTTGGACTTGGGTTTTCATGAGGAAATGTCTTTTATCATTTCGTCTTTGCCCAATCTGACCAAACGGGTTTTGGTATCGGCAACTTATGGCATCAAAATTCCTGAATTTGTGGGTTTTACCTCGCCCGTAACCCTCAATTATATTCCTGAAAATGAAGCAAAAACTGCTTTGCAGATGCGGGTGGTTATTTCGCAAGAAAAGGATAAAATCAATACGCTTTTTGATTTGATTTGTTCATTAAATAATGAATCGGCACTGATTTTTTGTAATCATCGGGATGCCGTAGAACGCACTGCTGAATTGTTGAACGAGATGGGCGTAGTGACAAGTTTCTATCACGGAGGTATGGATCAAGACGACCGTGAACGAGCTTTGATTTTGTTCAGAAACGGCAGTGTCAATTATTTGGTAACGACTGATTTGGCGGCTCGTGGCTTGGATATTCCCGAAATGAAGCACGTCATTCATTATCATTTGCCTTTGCAGGAGCATGAATTTACACACAGAAACGGTCGTACAGCCCGTATGAACGCATCAGGAACGGCATATTTGATTTTTCATGAAAGTGAAAATCGCCCTAAATATTTAGATAATAGAATGGAGGAATTGAAGATTTCGAGTAACAATCCTTTGCCAAATTCACCCGAATTTATCACGATTTATATTAGTGGTGGCAAAAAAAATAAATTGAATAAAGTGGATATTGTAGGTTTTTTCTCGAAAAAAGGGGAATTAGAACGGGGTGATTTGGGCTTAATTGAGGTAAAAGATTTTACGTCATTCGCTGCCGTGAAAAGAACGGTTTACCAATCGCTTTTATCGAAAATTAGGGATGAAAAATTGAAGGGGAAGAAATATAAAATCGAAGTGGCTCGATGATTTCGATGTTTGTATTTCGATGTTCGATGTTTGGATTAGAGTCCGAAAACGAACATCTAAGAAGCCGTTTTAAAATATATTCTGAATAAAGTCTGATTGTATTTTTTGAGTAGCGGAATCATATTTTTTTAAGGAATATACAGCGTATCTTGTGTAAAAAATAGGGTTTCGATAGTCACAATAAGACAATCAGAATTTGTCGTAAGATATTTTAAAACGGCTTCTAACATCGAAACACGAAAATCGAATCATTTTTCGTAATTTTACACCATGAAAAAATTAGTTTATATTTTGAGTTTAGTGATTGGATTTTCTGCTTGTCAGTCGGAAACGACGGAGGTGAAGATTAAGAAATATTATGACTTGAAAGGTTTGATAGAAAAGCAAATTGAAGCCTTAAAATCTGAAAAACCGAAAGTTCAAAAGAATATTTTAGTGAATGAAAGTGCTGAAAATCAGACGATTGATTCTTTGGACTGGGCAAAAGAGTTAGATTTTTTCATTCAAGCAGATTTGAATAAACCTGCTTTTGTGAGTAGCTACCAAACGGATAGCTCTTCGATGGGCGTGAAATATATTTTAAAAGCTACTGAAAAATTACCCGTGAAGTTTTTGGAAGTAAATAGAATGGGCGAAGATGGCGTTGAAATCAAGGCTTTGGTGAGTAACAATAATTATCTGTACGATACCGAAAGAAACCTAAAACTTTCCTTAAAAAATGGCCAATTAATTGATTATCAAATAGATGGATTTCAGAAAGTAGTTTTTGGCGATAAAAAAATATTTAAAGTAAATGGCAAAATTTTGAGATGATAACACAGTTTTTTAAGAAATCATCTTTGTTGCTACTTTTGGTTTTAATCAGTACCTACGGGCTTTCTTACATGGTGGATGCAGGCTTGCATAAATCCAGAAACAGCTATTACGCTACTTGGAATGATTTGTATAATTCCAAGATTAATGCCGACCTCTTAGTGATGGGTTCGTCTCGGGCAGAGTTTCATATTTCCCCCAAAATTTTAGATTCGGTTTTGTCTTTAAATACCTATAATTTAGGACTTTCCGCTTGGCATTTCGATATGCAGTACGCTCGGTTTAGGATGTATTTACAGCATAATCGAAAACCAAAATATATCATTCAAAATGTGGATGTTTATGGTTTTTCAAAGCGACAGGATGTCATAGATTATCAGCAATTTTTACCTTATATTCAAGACACTATTTTGCAGAAAACAATCGTAGGGCATAAAGGTGAATTTGATATTTTTCAACGAAATATACCTTTGTGGAAATACAAAAATGACCCTAATTTAGCTTTTGAAGGTTTTTTTAATTTTGCAGGAAATACTGCACCATATGACACTACTACAAAATTCAAAGGTTATCAAGGAAATAATTACGTTTGGAATCAAGATTTTGAACGCTTCAAAAAACGTTATCCCAAAGGAGCAAAGTATAGGTTTGATAAAGAAGTTTTACGCCAATTTAACGAATTTTTAGCTCTTTGTAAACGTGAAAACATTAAAGTATTTTTGGTGTATGCTCCTGAGTATTACGAAGTACAAACGTTTTACAAAAACAAAGGAGATTTGATAAAATTATGTCATAAATCGGCATTGAAATATGATTGTCAGTTTTTAGATTATTCCAAGGATTCTCTTTGTTATGACCGTCAATATTTTTATAATTCACAACATTTAAACAAACGTGGGGCGGAGATTTTTTCATTGGAATTAAGCCAAGCCATAAAAGTTAAATATTTCAAGAAGTAAAAAGGTTAAATTCTTAATTTACCCCTAATTTGCGACCATTCAATAAGTTTCATAGACAATTGGAATTTTTCAAATTGTCTTTTCCCTCAAATCATCGTACTTTTGTGGTTCTATTAGTACAAATACCCAGAAAACTATTTCATGAATATATTAGGAATATCAGCATTTTACCATGATTCGGCGGCGGCTATTACGCAAAACGGAGAGATTATTGCGGCGGCACAAGAAGAACGTTTTACTCGTATCAAGCATGACCCCGCTTTCCCAACTAAAGCCGTTGAATATTGCTTGAAAGAATCTGGATTAAGTCTGGACAAATTGGATGCAATTGTTTTTTATGACAAACCTCTCTTGAAATTCGAGCGTTTGTTAGAGACTTACTACGCCTTTTCACCGAGTGGATTACGTTCGTTTTTAACGGCAATTCCCGTTTGGTTGAAAGAAAAAATGTTCTTGAAAAGAATGCTGTATGATGAACTTTTTAAGATTGGTAATTTTGACAAAAAGAAAGTAAAACTTCTTTTTCCAGAACACCACCTTTCACACGCTGCCAGTGCTTATTACCCCTCCCCTTTTGAGGATTCAGCCATTCTGACAATTGATGGCGTTGGCGAATGGGCTACGGCTTCAATCTGTCATGGTAAAGGAAAGGATTTATCCATTCTGAAAGAATTAAAATTTCCTCATTCACTCGGTTTATTGTATTCTGCTATCACTTATTTTGCAGGATTTAAGGTCAATTCAGGTGAATATAAATTAATGGGATTAGCTCCTTATGGCGACCCCACTTCGGCAGATACGCTTCGTTATGCCGATATTATCAGAACCAAACTCATTGATATTCACCCAGATGGTTCAATTTGGTTGAACCAAGAGTATTTTGATTACGCCACGGGCTTGCGAATGGTGAAGGATAAAGAATGGGAAAAACTTTTCGGTTTTGCCCGTCGTGAATCTGAAACTAATCTTCAACAAGAACACTGTGATTTTGCGTTGGCAGCACAAATTGTTACGGAAGAAATCGTGATTTTGATGGCAAAAGAAGCCAAACGTTTAACGGGTTCAAAAAATATCTGTTTGGCAGGGGGCGTCGCCTTGAACTGTGTGGCAAACGGAAAATTACAAAATGCCAAGATTTTTGAAAACGTATATATCCAACCCGCCGCAGGTGATGCTGGTGGAGCTTTGGGTGCAGCGTTGGCAGGTGAATATATTTATTTTGGACAAGAAAGAAAAGTAACCCCAGGGGCAATTGACGAAATGAAAGGTTCATATCTGGGACCTGAATATTCGGATGTGGACACTCGTTTGATGGCTCGTCAATATAATGCCGTTTACACACAATATGATGATTTTGAGGAATTAGCCGCTAAAACTGCCACAGCTTTGGCAGATGGTAATGTAGTAGGTTGGTTTCAAGGGCGAATGGAGTTTGGTCCTCGGGCGTTGGGTGGTCGTAGTATTTTGGGTGATGCTCGTAATGAGGAAATGCAGAAAAAATTGAACCTAAAAATCAAATATCGAGAAGGTTTCCGTCCGTTTGCTCCTTCGGTTTTAGCGGAAGATGCAGCTGAATATTTTGAATTGGAAGGCAATTCACCGTATATGTTGTTGGTACATGGCGTTCAGAAAAAGCGTAGAAAAGAGTTACCAACTAATTATCGCTCCTTGCCATTGATGGAGAAATTATATTACCTCCGTTCAGATTTACCTTCGATAACGCACATTGATTTCTCGGCTCGTATTCAAACGGTTCACCAAGAAACCAACCCCAAGTATTGGACTTTAATTAATGAATTTAAAAAACAAACGGGTTACGGTTTGGTGGTAAATACCAGTTTCAACGTCCGTGGCGAGCCGATAGTATGTACGCCCGAAGATGCCTATAAGTGCCTCATGCGTACAGAAATGGACTATTTGATAGTCGGTAATTTTATTTTTGATAAAAAAGACCAACCCGAATGGCTCGAAAAAGATGATTGGAAAGATGAATTTAAGTTGGATTAAACTGTAACACGGACAGCCTTGTCCGTGGTGTAATATACACGGGGCAGAACGTTGAGAAGGTTTTCATTATCTCTCCGACGTTAAAAGATAATAATTCAATGAATAAGAAAATACAAACCATTATTCCAATTTTGCCATTGGTAATAATGGCTTTCATTTTAGGGCTGTATATCTTAGATTCTCTTGTTGGAGATAAAAATGGAATTATAGCAGGGGTAAATCTCGAAAAGATATTAAATTATCTTACTTACATAAATTTAATATTATGTGTTTGGTACGCCTTCAAACGGAAAATAGCTTGGTTACAGAATGTGTTAATGTTTGGGTTAATGATTTTCCTAACCATTGTTTTGCTGGAATGGATTTGTGGAATCGTACTGAAAACACAAGCCGCAAAAGCCCCAAAAATTGAAGGACCAACACATTCGATGATGTTTGATGGTAATTTGGGCTATAAACCAAAACCTGATACCTCACACACGGGAGTAAGGACGGTAGATGGAAAGATTGTTTACAGTATCAAATATTCGACTGACTCTAACAGCCTGAGAATCACACCAATAGATAGCATAAAACCTCGAAACAAATACGCTCAGTTCTTTGGCTGTTCGATGACATTTGGAGAAGGTGTACAAAGTAACGAAACACTACCGTATTATTTCGGGAAGTTTGATAGCACTTATCGCCCTTATAATTTTGCGTATAGCGGTTATGGACCACACCAAATGCTGGCTCGATTAGAGGCGGGATTACCCAAGAAAATCGTCAAAGAAAAATCGGGGGTTGGATTTTATATTTACATCAACGACCACGTAAGCAGAGTAATCGGAACGATGACCAATTACGGATATAATGGAGGCAATGCTCCTTATTATCGCAGAGAAGCGAATGGTATTAAAAGAGACGGTTTGTTCAAAGATGCCCGCAGAACGAGAAGTTGGTTTTATGAAAAATTATCAGGTAGTAATATCTTGAAATTATTTAAGATTGGTTATCCATTTAAAATAACAGAAGAGAATTACGAACTAACTGCCGAAGTGATGGCAGAGTCGGCAAGGCTTTATAAACAGCAATTTGGCAATGATAATTTTTATGTCATCATCTATCCCACAACGGCAAATAGTTCATTGATTGTCAGCTTATTAAAGCAAAAAGGAGTCAAAGTTTTGGATTATTCAAAACTATTTGACCCAACCGATAAAAGATACGCCATTGCTTACGATGAACATCCAACGGCATTGGCTAATGAAATTTTGATTAAAGAATTAGTACATCAGTTTGGAAATTTGAAAATGGAATAATTTGAAAATATATTTCCGATGATTCATTTCCAAATTTTCAAATTATAACATTTTCAAATTTAAAGTATTATGGATTTTCTAACAGACCTTTTTAGTTTTTTGAAAGAGCGTAAAAAATGGTGGCTTTTGCCCGTAATTTTTGTATTGCTTTTAATCGGTATTCTTATCGTAATCGGCGGTGGTTCAGCCATTGCTCCGTTTATTTACACGTTATTTTAATTTTGAATGATTGAATGATTGAATGATTGAATATTGTTTTACGCAATAAATATTCAACCATTCTATCACTCCATCATTCTATCATTGATAAAATGAAAAGAGAAAAAAATCTTGAAACCATGCTTGTCATTACGGTAGGTATGTTGGTATTGTATTTTATTTTTAGAACAAAAACTTGGTCTAATTATTTGCTAATTGCCTCCCTGGTAATTGGGCTTATTGGTGTTTTTTCTGATTTTCTGAGCGAAAAAGTAGCTTGGGTGTGGGGGAAAATTGCCTATATTCTGGGTACATTCAATTCGTATTGGTTACTTACAGTAATTTTCTTTGTTTTTCTTACGCCCGTGGCATTTTTATTCAAATTGACTCGTAAAGATAATTTGAAATTGAAGGCTCAAAAAGGGACAGTTTACGAAGAACGCAACCATTTATACGAAGCCAAAGATTTGGCGAATGTATGGTAGATAGCTTTAAGGTATGAGCAATGAGGTGTGAGTAATTGGACTATGATATTTTATCTAATCATTCCAACTGTTCACTCCTCAAAGCTCATACCTCATTGCTCACTCCTCAAAGCTTAAAATGATTAAAATACTCATTCCACTATATAATGATTGGGACGCACTGGAATTATTACTCAGTGAAATAAAAGAGCATAATTCGGTTGAGCTTTTTGCCAAACTTTCCTTTGTGATAGTGGATGATTGTTCTTCTATTCCTTGTGATATTCAACGATTTTCTGGGTATAATCTTTCCATTATCAGACTTTGGCGTAACGTTAGCCATCAAAAAGCGATTGCTTTGGGTTTGGCTTATCTGACCCAAAATGTTGATTTTGAGAAAGTTATCGTAATGGATTCAGATGGTGAAGATCGTCCTGTCGATATTCAAGCCCTCTACGAAGCCTCGGTGCAAGACCCTCATAAAATCATCTTTGCCAAACGTTCAAAACGGAGCGAAGGGTTGATATTTAGAATAGGATATTTCGTTTATAAATTCCTTTTTGGGCTATTGACGGGCAAGACTATTGAGTTTGGTAATTTCAGTATTCTGCCCTTTCGTGAGGCCCAAAAGTTGGCTTATGTTTCCGAAATTTGGAACCATTTTCCAGGGGGAATTATTCGTTCCAAATTGCCTTACACTTCCATTCCGATTGAGCGGGGAACTCGCTTGGCAGGGAAATCCAAAATGAATTTTGTGTCATTGGTATTGCACGGTCTCAGTGCCGTTTCGGTACATTTAGATACGGTAGCGGTTAGGATTTTAATTGGTTCGTTATTTATGATTTTGATAGCAATCTTGGGAGCATCCACCGTACTGATTATTAAGTTTTCGTCTCCCGAAAACGCTTCGCCTGGCTGGGCTACAACGCTCGTGACGGCTTCGATAATTGTTATTTTACAAGCCTTTTTGAGTTCTTTATTCCTTATTTTTACGGTCTTGAATTATCGTACTCAAAAACATTTTATTCCAGCCAAAGAATATTCTGATTTTATTGAAAAAGTTGAAGAGTTGTGAGGCATGAGCAGTGAGGTATTAGCAGTGAAGTGTAAGCAAACAAAATGGATATATTTTATTTTAGCTTAGTCCTCATAGCTCATAGCTCATAGCTCACCGCTCAAAACTCATAGCTAAATATGAAACTAAGCGTAGTCATTCCTGCCTATAACGAAGAAGAATCTCTTCCTGAAACCCTGCGTTCTTTGTACGAAACGTTGGTAAAACACAATATTGACCACGAAATTTGTGTAACCAACGATAATTCCAAAGATGGTACTGAACAAGTTTTGCAAAATTTACAAAAAGAAATCCCTACGTTAGTTTATTTTACTAATAAAGGTCCAAACGGCTTTGGTTATGCCATACGCTATGGTTTGGAACGCTTTACGGGTGATTGTGTGGCAGTGATGATGGCTGATATGTCGGATTCGCCAGAGGATTTGGTAACGTATTATCGCACCATGCAAACGGAAAATGTGGATGCTGTTTTTGGGAGTAGGTTTATTAAAGGTGGAAAAGTACATGATTATCCGAAAGTAAAATTATTCATCAATCGAGTATCAAATTTTGTCATAAAAATGCTGACAGGTATCAAAACAAATGATACCACAAATGCCTTCAAATTATATAAAAGAGAAACCATTGAGGGCGTAAAGCCTTTCATGTCTGCTCATTTCAATCTAACAGTAGAATTGCCCTTGAAAGCCTACGTGCGGGGGTACACGTACACGGTTGTACCCAACAGTTGGATGAATAGAAAATACGGAAAATCAAACTTGAAAATCAAGGAAATGGGAAGTAGGTATTTGTTTATTTTACTGTATTGTATGATTGAAAAATCCTTTTCGAGAGGGGATTATATGAAGAAGTAGAATTTATCTTCCATTACTTTCACCCCTTCCCAAAAAGCAACTCCATTATCCCTCCTTCGGGCATTTTTATCCCTAAATTGAAAATAATATAGCTCAAAACTATTCCCCAAAACAAGGCTAAAACCAACATTGAAAAAATGATTTTAGCTTTGGGTACTTTGAAGGAAAGTGCCAATAATGTGCCTCCTACGGGTGTAAAAAGCAATGGTGTAAAAAACGCAATACCCCAAATTCCTAATTTTATCCATATTTTCACGGCAAATCTGGAACGTTTTGAAAACAAGGCAACCTTTTTGGTTCTATATTTTGCCATCAAACGCTGAACTTGCTCGCCCAAAAAAGAAACCGTAATCACGGTTGTCATCATGCCAATTATTGAACACACGGCGGTTTCCCACCAAGTAAGATTGAGCATAAAACCCGCAATTGGTCCGTTAAAAAATTTAATAGCTGTGGCAATTATTACGGTAAAATATTTTCCAAATGGCATGATTTTGGGGGCTAATTATTTGTTATCTTGCGAAGGTTTTTATCGCAGGGCTTTGCCCAAACCCTCATGAAATTATGTTTAAAAAAATACTATTCCTCACACTAATACTCTGTTTTTCAAATATTTATCGGTCAAAATCTCAGAGTGTTTTTACTCCTTTGAACGAAGACTATTATCATCTGATTGACCGCTTTGAAATAAAACGTGGCAAGTTTTCGGAAGGTTTCCATACCACCATAAAACCTTACACTCGTAAAGGTACTGTTCAGTTGGTGGATAGTATTTGGGCAGACAACTCTATTCCTTTATCATCGCAAGATAAATTTAATCTTGAATATTTACAAAATGATAGTTGGGAGTGGGCGAAACCCGATACAGTCGGTAAGAGCCGCAAGCCACTTTGGAATACATTTTATTTTCGCAAATCCGATGCTTACGGTATTTCCAACGATGTGCTTGACCTTCACGTAAACCCCGTTTTCAATTTTGAAATGGGCGTTGTGAATGGCAAAAACCAAACCAGACACGTTTTAAATTCAAGAGGAATTGAAGTTAGAGGAATGATTAACCGCAAAGTGGGTTTTTATACTTTTATTACGGATAATATTGCCCTCATTCCAGACTATGTGAAGGAATATGTTGATAAATACAATCAGAATGAACTCCGAACCGCCGAAAGATTACCTGGAATGCCTGGCGAAGGTCTGACAAAATCATACAAGGGCGACCAATTAGCAACAGATTTCTTCTCGGCAAGAGCGTATATTACTTTTCAGGCTACTAAAAATATTCAATTACAGTTTGGACACGATAAAAATATCATTGGAAATGGCTTTCGGTCTTTGATGCTTTCAGATAATGCCGCCCCTAATCTATTCCTGAAATTCAATACTAACGTTGGCATTTTTCAATACCAAAATCTCTTTACCCAATTGGTTTACACAGGCTTCATTCCTAATGACCAAATCTTTCCCAGAAAGTACATGACACTCCATCATTTAAGCGTTAATGTATCAAAAAAACTAAATATTGGTTTTACGGAAAGCGTTGTATTTCAACGAGATAGCACCACAGGAAGCGGTTTTGACTTAAATTATCTCAATCCCGTTATCTTCTATCGTTTCGTAGAAAGTTTCCAAGGAAGTGCCGATAACGCTTTTATTGGTATTGATTTTAAATACAATTTTGCCAAGAAATTTTCACTTTACGGACAACTTATTTTTGACGAATTTAGTGCCAGAGAGTTTTTCAAAGCAAATGGTTATTGGGCTAAAAAAATAGGTTTTCAAGCAGGGTTAAAATACATCAACGTTTTGGGAATTGATAATTTGGATTACCAGACGGAATACAATATAGTTCGTCCTTACACGTATAGTCATTTTAGTGATGCCAATTATTCCCACTATAATCAATCATTGGCTCATCCTTTGGGAGCAAATTTTGATGAATGGTCGCACGTAATTCGTTGGCAACCCATCAATCGTTTACAATTGACGGGCAAGATTATTTATGCCAATACTGGTGAAGACCGCACCTCTACCGAAAATTGGGGAAGTAATATTCTGAAAGATTACGATTTCAGAAGTAGAAGGGTGCTTTATAATGACCAATATGGAAATTATTTAGGGCAAGGTAGAAGCACAGTAACAACGATTCTTGATTTACGAGCTACTTATCAACTCAAACATAATCTATTTTTTGAGGGACATATTATGAGTAGAAAATACGACAGTGCCGTCAATAGATTAGATTACACCAACACAGTTGCCTCTTTCGGAGTGCGTTGGAATGTGGCGGCGAGGCAGATGTTGTTTTAATGAAGTCGTAAGTTTTCAAGTCGTAGGTCGTAAGTTTTCAATAAAGTCAAAAGTCTTCAAGTCGCAGGTCATAAGTATTTGAATATCAACTTATTAATTATAATTTTCAAATACTTACGACTTACCACTTGAAATCTTCTGACTCTTTAATTACTCCCTTATCCCACCCTTCTTACAACAGCCCGGCAATTTATCGTAACTGGCAGGAATCGCCACCATGTCATCAGCATCGTATCCTACTTCAGTAATGGCTTTTTTGAGTTTTGCAAGATTGGTTTTCTTGGGATTGAACATCACCGTCACCAATTTGTCTTTACTATCCAAATCCACATTCACATCGGTCACGCCTTTGGTGAAAGCCAGTTTTTTCTCAATACGTTCTTTGCACTCTTCGCAAATGGCGGATGTTTTGATTTTTACGGTTTCTGACTTTGGCTTGTCTGCAAACGCAAGCATTGATACGAATAAAAGGGCGAATAAAATGATTTTGTTTTTCATGATTTTTTGTAATTATTTGATTTTTAGATATTTACTCTTCTATGGATTGACTTCCGTATTAAGGATTCAAGAATATTTATTTCCCTACGGACTGGCAGTCCGTGTTACATATTTAACAAAATTATTCCGATAATGACCATTACTGAATTTTCAATAATCGTTACGGTACTCATTGGTAGATTAAATACACTTCCCAAACACGCACACTTGATTTTCCGCTTATCGACCACACTCTGAATTACACCCAAAGCTCCAAAACCCATGATAAAAATATCTGCTGCATAAACGTATTTTTCTTGGTAATGGATTAAACATAACAAACCCAATGCCAATTCAATGAAAGGGTATATTTTGCCGTAAGCTGGAACTTTGGCTGCCAATAAATCATACATCTGAAAACTCTCGGCAAAGGCTTTTACGTCCAGTAATTTAAAGAATGAAAAAACCAAGAAAAAGCCCGTCATGAAGTTATGGAGGAGCATTTTTAATTCAAAATGCTTGATTTCATAAATGCCTAAATGAAAGGATTTTAGAAAACTCACAACTGTGATGAATCCAACGATGAGTAATAATGGATAGTATTGACTTATCCACGATTGTGTTTCATTATTATTGTTATTTGCCTCAAAATCAGCACCTTGCTTCTCTATCAAAGCATATTTTGTATGCAGTTTCAAGATTTCTTTGATATTTTCCTCCGAAATTTTTTCATCGGAATCCATCAGCACTGAGTTATCTGAAAACTTGGCAATAACTGATTTTACGCTTGGAATTTGTGAGAAAACATACTGAATTTTATACTCACAGGCTTCGCAAGTCATGCCTGATATGTTGAATGTTTGTTTCATTTTTTTTTAGCTTTGAGCGGTGAGGTGCGAGCTTTGAGCGGTGAGCAATGAGGTATGAGTAGAAAGCAATGAGCAGTATTTATTTTCATTCCTCATTGCTGACTGCTCAAAGCTCGTACCTTACCGCTCAATGCTCATCACTTTATTTTATACCTCATCCCCACATAAACTATTCTTCCAATGATGGGTCCCCACACCATGGAGGCATCGAAATTTCTACTGAAAGGGTCGTTTGCAGCGAGTATTGGGTCTTTCTGGGTGAAGTTATTTAAGTTTTCACCACCCACATACATCTCCCACTTATAAAATGCCTTGGTTACTTGGGCATTAATATTGGAAAAAGCAGGAGCGAAAACTGGCGGCGAAGTTGAAGAATGAACGTGTCCGTCTCTAAAATCGGGGATTCTTCGTTGTCCGTTCCATTGCCAAGTAAAATCAAATTTCCATTTGTCAAACCTCGTAGCATAACCCAAATTGAGCAAAAATCTATCTCGATTTACGAACTGTTTGGGTAATAAAACCAGTTCACCCGTGGCCGTTTGTACATCATTCTGCACATCAAAAACTCGGTAAGCTACTTTCAAATCCAAACGTTTCGTCAACGTATAATTGACTTCTGCCTGAAAACTATTGGAAAACGAACGACCTTTCAAATTATAAAATCTGACGTAATCGGCACTTTCCATGTCCACGATTAATTGATTCTGAAAATCGGTTCGGTAAGCATCCAAAATGAGCGTTCCTTTTTGCCCAAAAATATAAAAATCATTGCTTAAACTTACGCCAAAATTCCATGACTCTTCGGGTCTAATCACCTCATTGATAAGCAGTTGCCTTGAATTTACTAACATTCCAAAATTCTCAGCGATGGCATTGGGCATTCGCCAACCTTTGCCCGCACTTAGGCGTAGGTGAGTTTCGGGATTTATATCATATTTCAAGTGAAAACGGGGGGTAAATCGTGTTCCATAAAGGTTATGAAAATCGACTCGACCACCCAAAACAACGGTCAGTTTTTCGGGAATAGTCTCGGTATATTCCACAAAAGCACCTGGCACAGATTCGGTTCTTTTAAAGGTTGAATCAATATATTTTTCGTTGTAATCATCCAATAAATAACTCAAACCAGCCTTGTATTGGTGATTGGTGTTGCCAAAAATATTCTGGTAAATCAAATTAGAATAAACACTTTTCTCTGTTCCTGCGTAATTTTTAAATCCAAAAAAAGAGACATTATCATGGTAAACGCCACTCACAGCTAAGCCCAAACCTTGATAGGGTTTTGATTGATACAATTTGACGGTCTTACTGAAAAATTCATAGCGTTGCGTTTTACTACCGAACCCGTAGGCTCTTGCCGTATTTTTATCAGTTTCGGGATTAAAACTCACTTGCCCTCCTACCCTATCCTCGTAAAGTGCTTTTACACCAAACTGAGCCACCATTTTATCTGATTGATATTTCCAGCGATTAATACCATTGAACTGGGTGTAAAGCGGTAAATCCAGAAAACCGTCGTTATTTTGATCTAATTTAGTTTGCAAGGTACTGGCGTGCGTAAGCATCCCGACTGACCATTTTTTGTTGATTTGATTAACTAAATTCAGATTCACCTCTCCCCTACCCTGACTATTTCCATAGACATTCAGATACAATTTTTCAGGAGCATCGGGCTTGATTAATTCCACATTTATTGACCCCGTCATGGATTCGTACCCATTCACCACCGACCCCGCACCCTTGCCCACATCAATCGAAGCCAACCATGTGCCAGGGATATAGTTAAGCCCAAAAGTGGTGTTCAGACCTCGGATAGCGGGGATACTTTCGACATTGGTTTGAATATAGTTTCCCGACAAACCCAACAATTGAATTTGCTTTGAACCCGTGATGGCATCCGAATAACTGACCGATACGGAGGCGTTGGTTTCAAAACTTTCCGAAAGGTTGCAGCAAGCTGCTTTTGCTAAGGCTTTTGTCGTAATTATTTCGGTATGAATAGGATTCATTCTGTCCATGATGGAGGCTCCACTCCTTACCGTAACCTCCTGTAAATTAGCATTTTGTGGCGTTAAATGTATGGTTAAGTATTCTAACGAATGAGCCATTAAAGTATCAGTTTTAAAGCCAACTGAACTGATAATCAGCTCATGATTTCCCGACGATTTACTTAAAGAAAACTCGCCTTTTGCATCAGTTGAAGTACCTTTTTTAGCATTTTCCCAACGGAGCGTTGCCCCAATCACTGGTTCATTTTTGCCATCAGCTTTTTTTTCCAAAACGATTCCTCTGAGGGTTTCGGTTTGAGCTTTTACGGTAAACGGTGAAAGATAAACGGCGAAGGGTACAAGGTAAAGGAGGAATCCCTTTTCACCCGTAAACAATTTATACAATGATTTTAAGTTCATGACTTTCATTTTTACACAACAAATCAATGATTATGCCGTGAATAATTATGATAATATGATAAAATTATGCGGACAATTTTAAAAAAATCAAATCAAGAAAGATTGAATACGGATAAGAATATCTCGCCCAGAAAGTGGGGGTGATAAATTGGAATAAAGAAGATTATTTTCAGTACTGGTTTCGCCCGCTTGTATGTAGGTAAAGAGACATACAGGCGTAGGTAAGTGGGCAAGCGAAGGATTTTGAAAATCAATTTTATACCCCTGTGAAGCGTTCGGGGTTATTTTGTGAAATGCTACTTGGTCAGAACAACATCTGGCTCTTTTCAGAACGGTTTGTGTTGAAGCGGATTTAACATCTTTTCTAACCGAACAACAAGACTTTTCAGGGATAGAAATTGAATAAGTCTTTGCTCCTTTTATTTTGCAAAAATGCTCATTCATCGCAAATCCTGTGCTGGCAAAAAGCACCTGAAAAGCCATGAAAAGGCAAAATATGCGGAGTAAAAAGTTGTTCATTTGATTGCAAAGATACCATAAAAACGAATAAAATCTTTGTTTTAGTTCAATTGAGGGATAAATTCTGAAATTCATCCGCCAAAACCTCTTGGTCATAACACAAAACCGATACTTCATGTATAAAATGGTTGGAGATTCTCGAAACTCTCGCACCTTTGACACATCATGTTGAAGCAAATAAATATCGAACTCATTTTCTGGATTGGCGGGCTGGCTTGTTTGGCTTTGATGAATCCTTCGGAAGCCCACTTTTCGCTTTGCCCAATAAAAAATTTAGGGATTTCATTTTGCCCAGGTTGCGGATTAGGACACTCGATTTCGTTTCTTTTTCATGGGCAAATCAAGGAATCATTCAACCATCATCCACTTGGAGTTTTTGCCTTATTGGTGATTTTTTGGAGAATATTCCAATTAGTAAAAAATAGTAAATTTTACATATAAATAACTGATTATCAATATTTTATCTCTTAACCGTTTGCCGTGAACCATTCACCGTGAACCCAAAATAAAAGACCATGAACAACAACATTTTAATGATGCTTTCCAACCTCGAAGCGGAGGAGGCAATGTTTGTCCAAAGTTTAATCAAAGATATGTCCGAAGACGAACAACGTAATTTCGTGATGATGTATCAAAACAAACGCCGAGACACCACGCTCATTTTGATAACAACCATCGTGGGTTTCTTCGGTTTTGCAGGAATTCAGCGTTTTCTGACTGGACAAATTGGAATGGGCATTTTATTCTTCTTCACGGGTGGGCTGTGCTTTATCGGAACAATTGTCGATTTAGTTAATCACAAAAGCCTTGCTCTGGAATATAACCAAAAGATGGCTTACGAAACTTTAAATTTGATGAAAACTTGGGGAAAATAGTCAATGATAGAATGAGTGAATGATAGAGTGATTGAATAATTAAGGGTATTTTGGCGTACCACGGATTGCGTAGATATTAGCGTAAGTCGGTAGCACGCCTATTTTTAGAGATGAAATTTAAACGATTTTTTGATTAAGTACACTGTTTAATAAGTTTTCTTGATGATTTTACCCTAAAATATTCGATTGGAGAACTTCCCGAAAGTAGAAACAACTTATTAAACAGTGTATTAAGTGGCTAAATAAATTTTCAATTATAACTCATAAAACATCATTTTTTCAAAAATTTATGGTAAATTCAGTTGATTATTCAGTATAGATCCAAGAAAACAAACTCTTAGATAATGTACTGTTTAATCACGAAAAATGGAAAAATTAATCTCACGCCGAAACGCCCTGCAAAGCGTCGGCTTAGCCTCCGCAACCATGCTCACGAGTTCTCTCAGCAACCGTATTGACGCAGCTGATAATCAAATGGAAAACTCTCTGAAAGGACGAATCAATCACTCCGCTTGCCGTTGGTGTTATAGTGCAATTCCTTTTGAGGATTTGTGTAAATCTGCCAAAGAAATTGGCATGAAATCCATTGAATTGACGGGTCCAGCCGAGTGGGAAACCTTGAAAAAATATGACCTTACCTCAGCGATGGGTTGGGGCGATTATCCGAAGGGAATGGGGTTACCAAACTTTCTGAATAAAGTTCAAAACCACGACCAATTGGTGGCTTTTTACGAAGATTTAATTCCGAAAGCGGCAAAGGCGGGTGTCAATAATGTAATTTGTTTCTCAGGAAATCGTGATGGGTTGTCGGATGAACAAGGCTTGATTAATTGCAAAAAAGGTCTTCAACGTATTATGAAAACCGCTGAAAAACACAATGTTACGGTTTCCATGGAGTTATTGAATTCAAAGGTAAATCACAAAGATTATCAATGCGACCATACCGAATGGGGAGCCGTTTTGTGTGAAATGGTGGGTTCGGATAAATTCAAATTATTGTACGATATTTACCACATGCAAATCATGGAAGGGGACGTAATAGCTACAATCAAAAAGAATTATCAATACATTTCACATTATCATACGGGCGGTGTTCCTGGGCGTAATGAAATTGATGAAACGCAGGAATTAAATTATCCAGCCATTATGAAAGCTATCATTGATACGGGTTATAAAGGTTTTGTAGGACAAGAATTTATCCCCGCCCGAGCTGATAAAATTGCTTCGTTGAAACAGGGGATTATGATTTGTGATGTGTAAAAGAGTCGTAGGTCATAAGTGTCTTTAAGTCACAAGAATTTTCTGCCCCGTAATTGGTAACAATATCAATTACCGGGCAGATTTTTTCCAAAGCATTCCTTATGACTTAAAGACTTATGACTTTTACCACTCCCCAATCCACCTGATTTTCAGCGGCTTGTAAATCTATAAATGGAAATTCTATCAACAAATCTTTCAATTTATCCAAACACCCCGACAGCCCGTAATATGATTTGAATTTGCGTAAACGGCTTAATTCTTCAATCATGGGTTGGTTAGCGTCAAAATCTCGGGGATGAAAATAAGTCATCACGTAGTCTGATTGTTTGGTCAATTGCTGCAAAACTGTGTAGGGCAATAAACGAAAATATCCTCCTCCCGAAAAAATTAACGGTTTGCCTAAACCATTGAAAGTATTGATAGGGAATTCTTTCAAACGATGCCCGTCAATATCAATCCAACAGGGTTCTGCCACGCCAAATTGTTCAAAACCTCCGTGCGAGCGTTTGGCGGGAAAAATAGAGCAATCCACTTCAACTCCATTCTCAATCAAGACTTCAAAAACCCATTTATTTTCTTGTTTTATCGAAAAACCTGGGGCTCGGTACGCCCTAATTTTCTTACCAATAACGTCTTCCAAAGCCTTGATAGACGTTTCTAAGTCATTTCGAAATTCTGAACGGCTCTGTTCATACGCCAATTGATGAAGGTCTGAATGAGTAGCGATTTCGTAACCTTTATCGGCAATTGCCCGTATGATATGGGGGTGTTTGCGTGCCACCCAACCCAAGCAAAAGAAGGTGGCTTGTTGATTGGTTTCTGATAATAATTGGAAAATCCGCTCCATATTCTCCTCAATTCGACTGGGATATTTTGCCCAATCGGCTTCGGTTTTGGTGGAATCATTATCCAAAATATGGAACCATTCTTCTATGTCAAAAGTAAGGATATTCATTTATTTTGGCAATCTGCTTTCAGCTTTCGGCTTTCAGCTTTTTGCAATTTTAAAGTTTATTTCTATTTGCCGAATGCCGATAGCTGAAAGCCGACAGCCAATCAATAAAACCGCTTCCCTGCCTTCAAAAACTCCTTAACATCCTCACGAGTAGGAAATGAAAAATAGGTTTTTTCGGATTCTGGATTGGGAATTAATTGGTAATTTCCTGTGTGGATTTTCTCTACGGATTCCAAGATGGCTTGCATTCCCAAGAGTTTGGTATGGTCGATTAATTGGGCTTGGGTACGATTGCCGATTTCTACTTTTTTCTGAACCAAAATCTCTCCGCTATCAATGCCTTCGTCCACAAAAAATACTGAAACGCCCGTATATTTTTCATTATTTTTCATCACCCAAAAAGAAGGCATCAAGCCCCGATATTTGGGTAAAAGTGCCGTATGAAGATTTAAACAGCCTTTTGGGGCAAGATTTATGAGGGGCAATTTAAAAATTTGGTTTCCCGCAATAGAAATTAACAAGTCGGGCTGATAAGATTTTAGGCGTTCTAAATTCTCAGCTTTATTAATATTTCCCTCAATTTCTACCAATGGAACGTTGTGTTTTGCCAAAATATTTTTGACTTTTTTGTTCGGATTCAACTTAGAAAAAACAAATTTGAAACCGTAATTTACAAAGAAACCCAAGCCGAAAATATCGTAAGTTTTTTTCAATTTATCCGTAAAAGATTCCCGTTTGCCAAAGGGTGAAACATCAAAAACCACCGTAGCGACTACTTCCGAATGTTTGGGCAGATGGGTGATGAGGTAATCAATATTTTGAGCCAAATAAAATGGGTCGTCTTGGGTAAGCAGGATTATTCGCATATATGTAGCACGGACAGCCTTGTCCGTAGTCGAATAGGAAAATATTTTGAGTTTCGCTGTCTGACTATCGTCTGACTGCTAAGAACTTTCTATGCAGTCAGACGATAGTCAGACGGACTTTAAAAAAATTACTTAAACTAATTGTCTATTTCAAAAACAACTGACTAATCTTAGAAATCGGTTTCAGCCAAAGCGTAAACCAATGCGGTTTCAAACCGTTGATTTGCCAGGCTCGGCGGTCTTCCATGTTGGCTCGGTAGCGGTGTTTCCATGAGGCGGTGCTTGTGCCTCCGTTTCGCATCGTCATTACTACTTCGGGAAGGTAATGTGCCGTGAGATTATTTTTATATAACATCCTGAGCATCAGTTCATAATCTCCCGAACAAGTAAAATCTGTGATATAATTTCCGTAAGTTTCAAAGGCTGATTTTTTCAAATAAAATGATAAATGTGGAGGCATCCAGCCTTTCAGCCAATTCTCCCGTTTATATTCGCCCGACCGCCAATAACGGACGATTGTATCATCATCGCCCATGTTTACGTATTGTTTATCACCGTAAATAGCATCGGTTTTAAACGTTTCAAATGCCTTTGCTACGTGACTGATTACCAGATTATTAGGGTAAAAATCATCCCCACCAATGGTACCAATTACTTCCCCCATTGCCAGTTTTATCCCTTTGTTCAGGGCATCATAAATCCCTTTGTCGGGTTCAGAAATATATTTGATTTGTCCTGCAAATTCTTTCAAAATATCAACCGTTCCATCTTTTGAAGCCCCATCCACCACGATATACTCCAAGTCATCATAATCCTGAGCAAGTACACTCTCGATGGTTTGGCGGATGGTTTTGGCACTATTGAAGGAAACTGTAATGATGGATATTTTCATGCCACAAAGATACAATGTCTAAAACTTGATTCCATAAAAAAAGAACAGAAAGGGTTTTATGCCTTGCTGTTCTCTTGTGATTTTGAATGATATTTTACTGTTTCACATAGTTGGCATTGTATTCAAAACCCGTAATTTGATCTTTGGAATCAATTACTAATTTAATATCAGGATCATTTGGGTCAGCCAATACTGATAATGCCTTTATAAATTGGTCTTTTGTAAAACTTAAGGTAAGATTATTTCCGCTGACCTTGGCGGTAAATTCCAAAATGGGTCCTCCATTCAAAGTAATAGTCAAAATACTGCCCGAAGTTTTATATGTCATAGGTGTTCCCTCAAACGTACCTGTCCCATCACTTTTAAATTCTATAATAGAACCATCAGCAGAATCGCTCAAATCAAAACTTTGAGCTTGGGCTCCCGAACCTATAGTCAGTTTCCCAGTGATTCCATTTTGCTTCCAATTTCCAGACAAAGATGAAGGTGATACTTCGTTACTTTTACTACAACCCACCATAAAAGCAAGCAATAAAATCCATACTAAATTCTTGATAATCAATCTGTTTTTCATGATTTTTGATGTTTAAGGTTTATAAATTATTGTTCAAAATTATAGGCTATCATCTTGAAAATCAAACAATTAAAGTGTTTGTTAGTAAACGGTCATAAACACAAACAGGCAAGAAGGTTTCCTCTTGCCTGTTTGTGTTTGATAGATATTTTTTAGTTATTAAATCTAAAAGAAATGCCTAAACCAAACATATTAGGAATTCCTGAGTTATCTTGATTTAGATTTATTAAATATTCACCGTAAGCTCCTACTTTGTCATTAAACATAAATCGTAATCCGATTGGCAAAGAAAAACCTACGTCTGCTCCATCTAATAGAAGTTTGCCAATTTGCCCGCCCACATAAGGGTCAAGTGTTCGTGAGTCTTTTACTCCAAAAGCTTCCCCTAAATGGTAAGAAACACGACCACCAATGTAAGAAGCACTACCGCCAGAGATTACAGTAAAGAAATGTCCTCCAACACTAACATTTGGTGCCACACCAAAAGCAACGGAGGCATTGAGAATTGTTCCACCACTCGGAAAGTAGAAACCTCCACTTCCCAACACGTCGCCTTTGTCCATAAATTGTGCTTGTGCAGAGAATGAAACAGCGAAGAATAAACAAGTAATTGTAGCAAGTTTTAACATTAGTTTTTTCATGTAAATTTTTATTTTATGAGTTGAGAGATGATTTTACGTCACCCTAAGATGTACGCAATAATAAAAGTACTGGTTTTTATGGAAATACTGTGTAAACAGAAATTTATACCCAAATGTTAAGATTATTTTCTGAGGCGTAAATATAAAAAAAAGAGTTATTCTTCATAGAATAACTCTTTTTAAATGAGTAAACGGTATGCTTTTAGAATTTTAGAGCAACACCTACTTTTAACGTAGCAGCTCCAACACCAAGCTCAGCAACACCGCCAAGATTGTCTGAAAACCAATATCTTGCTCCAACGTGTCCTTGGAAGAAAATTCCACTTGCCCCAAATCCTCCAAAGGCAGTTCCAGGCCATGACAAATATCCTAATCCCAAACTAGCATAGGGATCTAATTTATCCCCTGTTTTCAATAGTTCCCCGAAATGGTAAGAACCTCTACCTGCAATGTAAAGTAATCCACCAGAACCATAAAGAGACCCTAAGCCAATATAATCAACACTACCTCCCGCACTGATAGCGTCTGTAAAACCATGTTCAAAAGAACCTCCAAAGCCAAGACTTCCAAAACCATTACCTAAACCAATGGTGGCATTAACCAAGTTATCACCTTGTTTATAAGCCTGTGAAAAACTTTTAAAAGAAGTGGTTGCTATTAAAGCAAGTAAGAAAGAAAGAGTTAGTAATTTTTTCATGAGAAAAGAAATTAAAGTTGAAAATTGATTTAGTGATAATGTTTTTAGATTATCCAATGGTACAAAGTAAATACTTTTTAAAATCTCAACCACACGAAACTTAGTAAACGGTCGGTTAGATTTAATATGTGGTAGGTTTCAACCATTAAAATATTGCTTGTTTTCTGATTCCATTTCCATTTCACAAGCAATCATTTTACAAAGGGGATGAGGTGAAATATGTTTTCGATGTAAAATTACTTACTGTCTTAATTTCAATTTTCAGCCCTCGCATCTTACGGATGAAGTATTTTCCGCATCTTGTAAGTCTTAATTAACCTATAAACTGGCAAGTACAACAGAACGGATTGAATCTCTTTGCTATTTAAAATAGTTGAGAGGTCGGGGGTCGAGAAGGATTTTTCCTCTACCGACTAAACGCCACCTGCGGCACTTTCTTCTTGGTCTCCAACCCATATCCCGCCAAAATAGACCTTGCCAAGGCTGATTTATGCACTTCGTCGGCTCCGTCATAGATTCTGGCTCCTCTTTCATGGCGATACCAGAAGGATAGCAAAAGGTCGTCCGTGATGCCATACGCTCCGTGTACTTGAATGGCGTGGTCAATAACTTTTAACATCATGTTGGCACAGAAAAACTTGATTTCCGAAATCTGATTCCGTACCGCCGAAGCCCCAAATTTATCAATATTATCTGCCGTTCTCAACACCATCAAACGGGCGGCGTTGATGTTGGCACGGCTTTCGGCAATCCAAAATTGAACGGCTTGCTTTTCGCCCAACATCGTGCCATCGCCCATATCACGAGTGGCGGCACGCTTACACATAAGGTCGAAACAACGTTCCGAAATCCCTATCCAACGCATACAGTGGTGGATTCTGCCTGGTCCTAAACGTTCCTGAGCTAACATAAAACCCATGCCTTCTGCCGCAATGAGGTTGCTCACGGGTACACGCACATCCGTATAAGTTACCTCCGCATGGCTCGCCCAATGGTCGGCTTCGTGGTCGCCCATGATGCTGATATTTCTTTCAATTTTAAAGCCTTTCGTATCAGTCGGTACAATTATTTGGCTGGCTCTTTTGTGGGGTGCAGCCTCGGGATTCGTTACCGCCATCACCACCGCAAAAGCCGCCCCGTCTGCCGAGGACGTAAACCATTTACGTCCGTTAATTACGTATTCATCGCCATCACGCACGGCAACTGTCCCCATATTCACAGGGTTTGAACCTGCGTAATCGGGTTCGGTCATGGAAAAGCACGAACGGATTTTTCCTTCAATCAAAGGGTGCAAAAAACGGTCTTTTATAGGCTGAGAGGCATATTTACCAATCAATTCCATGTTGCCAATATCGGGAGCTTGGCAATTGAAGGTGTAATGACCAAAGGGCGTGGTTGCCAACACCTCCGACACCTGTCCGAACTCGCAAAGGGTCAAACCCAAACCGCCTTCTTCTTCGGTGTGTTGCAAGCCCCAAAGTCCCATTTGACGGACTAATTCCCGCTTTTGGTCAAGGATTTTTGCCACTTTCGAGAATCTGCCCGTCATGTTTTCACCCGTTTCGAGGGGATAAATTTCTTTTACTAAAAACTCCTTAATTCTTGGTAAAATATCTCTGGTTTTATTGGTTGCGAATAGTTCTTCCATGTTGTTTCAATGATTGAATGAGTGAATGAGTGAATGATAGAATGATAGGATATTTACCATAAGTTTAACGAAGAACAGAAGTAGGATATCATAACATCTTCTTCCTATTCTATCATTCACTCCTTCAAACATTCTATCATTGACTTCTGTAAATTTAATACAAAAAGGTATGCTTGCATAATTTTTATGCCTTTTCGCATAAACCTAATTTCACTATTTATTTTGCTATGCTTATCGTAACTTTGTGGTAATAAAGAAGATGTAGTTTGATCATTAACTTGAACTGTGCAAAATTTTCAAATTAATATATTTTCAAATTTTCAAATTCTTAACATGATAATCATTTAAACAATTAATAAACGAATGTTAAATCTCGTCTTGTTTGGACCTCCCGGGGCAGGTAAAGGAACGCAATCTGCCAAATTGATTGAAAAATACCAGTTAGTACACATCTCTACCGGTGATATGTTCCGTATGCACATCTCAAACGATACTGACCTCGGCAAACGAGTGAAGCAAATCATGGCAGAAGGGATTTTAGTACCAGATTCTATCACGATTGAAATGTTGGAAGAAGAAGTACAAAGAAACCCCGAAGCAAAAGGTTTTATCTTTGATGGATTCCCCCGCACAGTGGCTCAGGCAGAGGCTTTGGATTCGTTTTTGGAAGAAAAAAGTCAATCAATTACGGGCGTGGTACAGTTGGAAGTGAATGAAGATGAAATTAAACACCGCATCGCCGAACGTCAGAAAATATCTGGTCGGGCGGATGATGGAGCAGATAAATTAATTAAAAGAATTGACGAATATTTCTCAAAAACCATTCACGTTTTACCATATTACGAAGCCCAAAATAAGGTTTCAAAAGTAAATGGTATTGGTGATATTGAGGAGATTTTCACAAATGTTTGCGATGCAATAAATGCACTTTAATCGGTGAGCGGAAAACGGGTACACGGAATTCTGTCGGCAAACGGTTCACGGTAAACGGTGAACGGAGTGGTAATAAATATTAGAAAATCCTCATATTTTCCAAGTCTTTTCCGTTTACCGTTCACCCTTTTCCGTTCACCGATAAACTACCGTTTACCAATAAAAAATTATGACTTCAAATTTCATAGATTACGTCAAGATAAATGTTCGTTCTGGGCATGGAGGGAGTGGTTCGAGCCATTTTCGCCGTGAAAAACACGTACCCAAAGGTGGACCCGACGGTGGCGACGGTGGCAGAGGCGGACACGTGGTTCTCAGAGGAACAACCGACCACTGGACATTATTACACCTAAAATACCAAAAACATATTTTTGCCAAAAACGGCAACGGTGGCGAAGGGCAAAGACGTTCGGGTGCTCAGGGCGATGATGCCGTGGTGGAAGTGCCTTTGGGAACAATTGTGAGAGACCCAGAAACTGGCGAGGTTCTTGCAGAAGTTACCAAGCAAGACGAACGGGTAATTTTATTGAATGGCGGACGTGGTGGTTTGGGTAATTACAACTTTAAAACCTCCACCAACCAATCGCCACATTATGCCCAACCTGGTGAAGATGGCGAAGATAAATGGGTGATTTTGGAATTGAAAGTATTGGCGGATGTGGGTTTAGTAGGTTTTCCGAATGCGGGTAAATCAACGCTTTTGTCGGTGGTATCAGCCGCCAAACCCGAAATTGCTGATTATCCTTTCACCACGCTTGTGCCTAACTTGGGCGTGGTTTCATACCGTGGATTCCGCTCATTCGTGATGGCGGATATTCCTGGAATCATCGAAGGAGCAGCCGAAGGAAAAGGGCTTGGTACGAGATTTTTGAGACATATTGAACGAAATTCAATCCTACTTTTCTTAGTTCCCGCTTCAGCAGAAAACATTGACGAAGAATATCATATTCTTTTGAATGAGCTAAAACAATATAATCCAGCGTTATTAGACAAGGAACGTATTTTGGCAATTTCGAAAATGGATTTGATAGAATCTGACGAACGTCGTGCAGAAATAGAAAGCCAAATTCCCGAAGGCATTCCGCACCTTTTCTTTTCATCTATTATGGAACAAGGTTTGGATGAATTGAAAGATTTGCTTTGGAATACCCTACAAAATGCACAACCTGCTGTGGAAGCTAAAAATGAGCAAGAAGAAGAATCAAGTTTTGATTTAGATTTGTAGCACTAACCCTCCCTTCTAAGAAAGAAGTAAAATTACCACTAAATGAATGATTGAGCATACCCAAGAATTTTTAGCATAAGTTTCTAAAATGAAGAATTTTACTAAATTATTATTACTTATTTGTGTGGTTTTTTTGTCTTCACAAATATCAAAAGCACAGAGTATTGTGGCGGTTTATACGTGTACGGGGGCAGGTAGTGCTACGCTTTCGGTGTCTCCCACTACGGGTATTACGGCTTACAGTTGGCGAAACTCTGCCAATGCTGTTGTGGCAACAACCCCAACCATCAATCAGTTGAGTGGTACTTTTAGAGTTATTATCACAAGAACGTCGGGAAATACTACCCTCGGACCATTTACAATTGCCAGTAATATTGTTCCCACAACTCCATCAGTCACTCCTGCTACTGTCGCAAACGCTGTCTGTGGCACAGCTACCCAAACCTTAACATCTTCAACCGCTGCTAATTATGCTTGGTTGAGAAATGGTGTGGCTATTTCGGGGGCAAATGCTTCAACGTTAAGTATTTCAGGAAATTCAGTGACAGCCCCATCTACCAATAATTATGCAGTGAGCGTACTAAACCCGACTACGGCTTGTTCTGCCATTAGCAATCAGGTTTCTTTGAGAATATCTCCTAAACCAGCCACGCCAGTTATCAATCCCGTTTCTCCAAATCCTCTTTGCGGGTCTGCTCAAACAACTTTAACAGCAACGGGCGGAGGAACAGTTTACACTTGGAGAAGAGGTGCAACTGTTTTGGGTTCAACCATCAATACCTACACGGCAACAGGAACAGAAACCGCCGCAGGAAATTATAATTATACGGTATCTTACGTAAATTCTGTGGGTTGTCTTTCGGATGATTCTGCTCCTGTGGCACTAACATTGAGTTCAAAACCTGCAACCCCCGTGATTAGCCCTGCAACCCTAACCACGCCAATTTGTGGAACGGCAACTCAAGTTTTAACAGTAGCGAGTGGTGCAAGTAGCTATTCTTGGAAACGTAATGGTGCGGGTATCACTGGTTCGACAAATTCGATAACCGTAACGGGTAATGATGTGGTAACTCCAGGAACTTATGCCTATTCGGTGTCAAGTCTGAATGCAATTGGATGTACTTCAGATGAATCAGCGGTGGTTAGCTTAAAAGTTTCACCAAAGCCCGCTACGCCCACAATAACACCCGCTTTATTTACGCCAAATGTTGTTTGTGGAACAGATACAAAAATATTAACCGCCACCAGCGGAGGTTCAAAATATAATTGGCTTCGTAACGGAACGCCCGTTACCAGTTCAACCACTTCAAATGCTCTTACGGTGGCAGGGACTGATATTGCCTCGGGTGGGACGTATTCCTACACGGTCTCATTAGAAAATTCAGTCGGATGTATTTCTGATGTTTCAACAACTCCTGTGGTTTTACAATTATTCCCAACTGTACCAGCCAGACCTACTATTGCCAATAGTGGAGGATTAATTTTTTGTGAAGGTGGTTCAGTAACTTTGAGGTCTTCATATACGGCAAATACCAATACTTGGAGTAGAACTGTTGGTTCAGACACTACCACATCTACTACTGCGGGCATAATTGTACGTACAAGCAATACCCTGACCGTACAAGCAAAAGATGCTAATGGTTGTACTTCATTGCCTTCATTACCCATCGTGGTAACAGTAAACATTAAACCAACACCTCCCGTAATTGATTTAAGCGGAGCAAGAGGGATTTGCGATTCAGACAGTATCGTTTTGACTTCTAATAATAAAGGTTCAGGAAACTATTTGTGGAGTAATGGGAGAACCACCAGAAGTATTACTGCCAAAACTGCAGGAACTTATACGCTCATATATACTGATACACAAACACCCGCCTGTACGTCATTACCGTCGGTGGCAACTGTTCTGACAATCAACCCTTTACCTGTAAGACCAACGATTACGGGTCCAAACAATAGCCTACCACTTACAGAATTTTGTTATAGACAATTCACTACTTTAGTTGCAGCCACCACCACCACAGGAGCTACTTTTGAATGGGATTATCAGAATCGTACAGGCTCACAAATTGACGTGGCGGGTTCGGCGAAATTAACCACCGTTGAAACTATCAGAGTGAGTGCTAAATCAGTTTCTGTTTTTGCCAATAATCCCAAGGCTTGTAAGTCAAGGGAAACTTCGGATGTAGTAACAATTACAGTAAATCCATTACCCACCACGCCCGATATTACCGCCAATAGAGCATTTACTTTCTGTCCTGATTCCACCATTACGCTTACTTCAACTGTTTCACCCACAGGAGCTTACAAATGGATAAATGCCAAAGATAATTCAGAGTTTAGTACCAACAGAACGGTTTTGATTGATACAACAAGCAAATTCTTTAATAATGCTTCAATTGAAAAAGTGGGCAGATTTTTTGTGAGAACGGTCAGCGATAAAAATTGCGTTTCTGATACTTCGAGAAACGTCACTATCACCGTGCGTAATGCCCCACAACCCGCAAGTATTGCCGCAGACCCTCGTTCAGCAACGGTTTGTTTAGGTGGTAAAGTAACATTAAGTGCTTTAGTATCTAATGCAAATATTGCGAGATATAGTTGGCGAGATGAAAGTAATCAGCAAGAACTTTCAACCCAACCCGAGGTTTCAGTTATCACATCTGGAAATTATAGTGTAAGGGTCAGGGATGTGTTTGGTTGCTTTGCAGCTTATTCAAGACCCATAAAAGTTTCCATCAATTCATTGCCCAATAAACCTACACTATCACTTACAAAACCCAAAGTATTTTGTGAGGAAGATAGCGTGGTGGTGCAAGCAAGTTTAGCCAGCACAACGCCCAATGGTAACCGCACTTTATACTCATGGATTGTGGATGGACAAACGGTTTTAGAGACCTTTTCAAGGAATTTCTCTTATAAAAAAGTGGGCATAATTTCAGTAGCTTTAACGGATTCAAATGGTTGTAAAGCCACTGCTGTTTCAGATACGATTCGTACTACGGTAAATCCTTTGCCCAACTCACCAACCATTACGGTGCGGGGAGCAAATCCATTTTGTGCGGATAAAAATGTGGCTCTAAATGCCGTAGGAACAAACGGGGTAACGTATAAGTGGAGTACGGGAGCAACCACACAAACAATTACTACTAACACGGCAGGAAATATTACTGTACAGTCCATCAACGGTTTTGGATGTTTATCCAAGCCCTCACAACCCGTTTTGATACGAGTAAATCCATTACCAACCGCTCCCCGATTAACCGCAAACGGTGACGTTACTTTCTGCGAGGGTTCACGGGTTCGGATTGTTTCATCGAGTGCTTTTAAGGCTTATTGGTTTAGAAGTACGACTGATTCCATTGGTTTAGGGGATGATAATACTTCCATTTTTGCCTCGAAAACGGGAAGTTATTTTGCCAAAGTACAAGACGATAACGGTTGTATTTCATTAGCATCTGCCCCAATTGCAGTGGATTCAAGACCTAATCCAACACCCACAATTATTAAGCAAATTGGTTCATTTACCCTTGATGCTCAGGGACTTGGCGATGAAAATGGATATTTGTGGCGATATAATGGAGACTTGCAAAGAGACTTAACCACAAAATTAATCAAAGCCAAAAAAGATGGTGATTATCAAGTTCAGGCAAGTATTACCTATTCGGGAATTACAAATATTGCGGGTGGCAGATTGGTTTGTTTCTCAAAGGTATCGGATGTAATAAAATACGTACAGGACGTAAGTTTTGAAGGCGTAAGTGTTTTTCCAAATCCAAGTATTGACGGTGTAATTAATGTGGAAGCAATTGAAGATTTGATTGGTGCAAACATCACGATTTATGATTTATATGGACGAATGGTCGCTGATTATACAATTGATAAATTTAACACCTTGAAAAGAATTGAATTACCAAAACTCCAAGGAACGACGTATATTTTAAAAATCAGTTCGGGAGGTTTAGAAAAAACACGGAAAGTATTGATTTTTTAAGAAGTTATAGGTCAGTAAAAAGTCGTAAGTCATAAGTAAAAGTCGCAAGAAAAGCCCTAAGTCATAAGCTACGGGTTCTTATGACTTAAGACTTTTTATTTACGCCTTACAACTTTTTACACATTCGCCACCCGAAAAGATTTTACCTCAAATTTCTCCCAAACTTTTTGTTGAATATAAGGCTCACTGTCTATCCAATTTTGCAATTCCGCTGGATTTTCAAATTGTAAAATCATAGTTGAGCCAATCATTTTTCCTTCCTCATTCAGCATTGCCCCCCCGATAATAAAATTTCCATCTTCTTTCAGTTTTTTTGCCCCTTCCAAATGAAAAGGTCTTACGTTCATGCGTCTTTCAAGAGCGTTTTCGTCAGTGCCATCGTAGGCGGTGATTAAGTATTGATTCATGCGTTTTTATAAATTTAGTTTTTATCGGACAAAAATATTATTTAAAGGTGACTTATCTTAAAAAAAATGGTCACAATGAAGTTCTAAATCCGATTAATTGCGAATAAAGCACTTTTTATACGGCTCTACATTAATTTTTATGATAAGTTTTTGATTAATTACCATTTGTTATGTTAGAGTATGCTTAAAATATTGTTTTTTTGACTTAATTAGCTACTTTATGTAAACTATTTTCATAATCCGCCCCATATTATTAACTACCCATGACTAAAAATTTTATTGAATTTATCAGCCAAATTACCACTTTCACTGATGAAGAAATGCAACTTGCTAAATCATTATTTATAGACCGTACTTTGAAAAGAGGAGATTTTTGGGTTCGAGAAGGTGAACTTAAAGCAGATTTGGTTTTTATCAATAGAGGTATGCTTCGAGCATATTTTATTAAGGCTGAAATTGAGAAAACTTTTGATTTAGTGCTTGAAAATCAAATAATTACCTCTGCCAATTGTTATTCATTAGGAATGCCAAGCAATTATTATATCCAAGCGGTTGAGGATTCACATATTTCTACTATTTCCAAGGAAAACTTAGAGATTCTATTTACACAAACCTCCAAATGGGAGAGAGTTGGGCGAATCGTGACAGAGGCTTATTCCAACGAACAAGAAGACCGTATTCGTTCATTCGTGGCAGACACTGCACAAGAGCGTTATGTAAACCTCGCTCAAAATCAACCTGGATTATTGCAAAGAACGCCACAAATTTATTTGGCAAATTACTTAGGAATTACCCCGCAATCTTTGAGCCGTTTACGAAGAAATATTGTTACAAACCACGGATAAATCGGTAAAGGGTGAACGGTAAAATCGGTACACGGGGAACGGTAAAGGGTGAACGGTTTTGAGCAAATACAATCAAATTAAAAAGAGAGATAATTTTACAAATTATCTCTCTTTTTAATTTATTATCGTTAAAACCGTCCACCTTTTACCGTTCCCCGCTTACCGACAATATAACTTTCTCAATAATATCACAAGCCTCATTCATTTGGGTTTCAGTAATGACCAAAGGCGGAGCAAAACGAATTTTGTTGCCATGTGTTGGCTTCGCTAAAAGTCCGTTATTTTTAAATTCTTCTACTTACATATTCTTAAAATGAACTGTGCTGCTGCTGAAATAAATATACTTCACTGTAATCGCATTTCAACCTTCACCTTTTCATTATCAAATCTCGGCATTTCATCCATCACTTGGAAATCATTCTTTTTCAAAAAATTTGCTATATAAATTCACCTTTTACTTTACATAGCCCTCTGGGCATTTCACCATAAATTCTTAGCACTTCATAAAAATTCCCATCATCCAACAAATATTCACCAAATTTAATAAATGCTGTATATCCACACTATCACATACCTCACCAGATATTCTACTAAAACTACTAAGAAATCATCACCAAACAACACCTGACCAGCTAGCATTTAAAAGCCAAGCAAGCACCTGCAGACTTGCAAACCGCTTCAAAGCGCTATCGCTACAACTATACTATCTTCAAAAGCGCTCTCCACTTTACAAACTTTTCACCCTTAGCATACTACACAAACAGATTCAACGATTCACCAACATTAGATATAATCCCGTAAGCATCAAAGCGCTTGCTGAAACTGTCTGGCACAAAAAAACCTTTTTGTCGAACGCATCAATCAACCAAATGATAAATATTTCTCGTTACTAAGATACAACACATATCTGTTTAAAGCAGATACATGAACCTTTATTTCTCAGAAGCCATTGCAGATTCCTTTCAAAGATTCAACATTCACTTATTTGAAATTCCCGTAATTCAAAGAGCTTTATCATATGCACTTGAAAATATTCTAGAAAGAGTACTACGAATCACTAACTGGTCAGAATAAATACCCAAAAAGATCGGAAAATAGGGGAAATTTTCAATTCCTACCATTGCCTGCAAATTTACGATTTTTTTTGGGTAAACAATATAGATTTACAGCACTTCCTGCTAAAAAAAAATCCCATCTAAATTTCTTTCGACACTAAACTCCTTACCGCTCCTGATAGAGACACAAGGCATGGAAAACAATGATGCTAGGCACAAAAACGATGCTGGACACATAACATTCATGTTTCATGCAGAACAACACATTATACTGAATGGCAGCATTTAACAAAAGTATTCATTCAGCTGGTGCTACAGCTACACTGCTATGAGCTACACCAGCCTGATGGTGACAGTGACAAAACTCTACAAAAAAAAAAAAAAAAAAACTCATGCTGGAGGCCTGCACTCCATTCAGCAACACAGAGCAAGGAAATCCCAAAGACAAACAAACAAACTGGGAACGCAGCTTTCTTTTGACAGAAAAATTGTGATAACAACACCACACCAAAAGCAAACCATAGTAACGAGCTGTAATATCACACCAGAATACCACTACTCCAGCCTGCAGGGACAGTGAGACTCCAAAAAAAATCTTCACTTCACATCATATCTTCCCATGTGTGTGCTATCATGAATCCTGCATCCTGGGCATGAACATTTTCAAAAATGGTAGTTCAAAGTGTCAATTCACACAGTATCTTTTGATTTCATGGCAAAACATTTTGTTATTTTTAAAAAAAAGTCAAATGTACTTCTAATTTCTCCCAAAAGACTTTCCTCATTATAGACTCAAAAAACCTATGTTTTACCACAAGAAATTTTTATCAATCAAAAAAGAGGATATTAATAAATTTGTAAAAATTAAGTTGCATCAACACTATTGCCAAGTTTATGAAGATAGAAAATAAAGACCACAAATTTAATTTAGTGAAAAGACAAAATTTACATTTACAACTTCAAAAATCACTTTGAGGATTTAGAAAATTCCTCAAACTAGAATATCCCTAATTTCATTCAAAAATAGCATTCAACATTCGCTTGGAACGCCCCGTTGGTGGGCTTCTGTATTCACATCAACCAGCAACTCCAAATTCATAGTATTAAGATCATAGCAGAGCTTTAAAACCAAGTGGGAGAAAAATTTTTTCAAAATAAAACAAATAAGAACTCCACTGATAACACCAAAACCAATAGATGTTACATTCAAACTAGAACATATAAGATACCCAGCCGGGATGCTACAAAATCTTGCAGAGCCAAGTCAACTCCACTGCCATTCCGGCCAACATATCTCAGTGCACCATCTATCCTCATTTATTCACTCGAATGACATTCAGCAAGCAATGAACAATTCTTTCACTGTATTCAAAAAAAAAAAAAAAAAAAAAAAAAAAAAAGGCAAAACCCTTTCACCAGTGAAAACTAGGCAAAAGCCCATCATCTGATAAAATTGCAATCATGTAAAAATGGCGGAAAAAATCTAAAGCATATAACACCTGAAATTTGTCTGACAACGCATCATCTTTGCATATTTGAAAAGCAACGGTGCCGAACGTCTGACAATGCTAAATGGGCTGCAAAGTTTATATGGCATAACTTTTCACAACGAACGAAATCCACATCATATCCAGCTTTCTTTGAAAATAGCTGGTTTCCTCAATTCTTGGTAAAAAGGAAATAAAGACTCTTTTTCTGTGATTTATTCCCAATCATCTACAAATAAAAACAAAGTGTTTGCAATAACCACATTTACAGCTAAAACATACTAAGAATCTTCGAAACAACACTTGCAAATGTGGAATTTACCTCCAAATCCTCAGTGAAGAATCTGCATTTGGAACCAAAAGAATTCAACGCTTCTGTATGCTGAAACCTGTGGAGTCCAATTCACTTCAGCGCATGGAACAATCTAAAATCCAAAACTGTGGCTGCTGACAACAGGCAAATACGAACAATTCATGTGCAATCAAACCAAACCATTTATGCAAACTTTTCCATCAACATGTCAAGCATATGTTTCTTCAAAGGAACAGAGTGAATCAAAACTGTTTGCTCAAGCTCAATGAGTCAAATCTACCTTTGTTAGATTAAGAAAACTGACATTTATTCTCTATGCAATGGAAAATCATTTAATTGTTCTTATCTTCATGTAATTTTGAATAGTTTAAGTAATCAACTTTCCCCATCAAAGCCCTTAGTACCATTTTAATCAAGTATTTCCTAATATCTCGCTTATCTGTTACATCAAACTTATCTTTAAATTTTCTGGCAGCAAGTAAAAGACACCCCAAAACTATATACTGAATACAAATGCCTGGCATTTGCTGTGACTACTATACCCTTCTGCCATAACGTGGAAAAAAAAAACAGAGCTTGTGATCTATAAAAAATGACATTTTTAGAGACACACACAAAAAAAAAAGGGCTAACACTACTAACAAATTTAAAGGCAAAGGCAATCATAAAGCAATGGTACCGCTATTAAAACCTTTAGATTAGAAAATTTAAACTGAAATAAATTTACAAACTTACAGGCCACTAACATTCAAGCAAAGCTACAGAATGGCAAATGCCCCAAACAAAATAACAAACTCATATAGCACAGCTCCAGCTCCTCCAATTAACAAACCTATCAGTGGTATCATGCCAAGTGTTCGACTGCACTGTTCATCCTGGGCAACATGACACCGCCACTGATCTTAAAACACAAGACCATCCTGCACAGTGATCATGGCCCCGTACTAAAAACAAACAAAAAAATACATGGTGGTATGCTTGTAATGCCATGCTACGTGGCTGAGACCACAGACTAGAACACTGAAAGCAACAACAAAACAAAACGTGTGTGTGTGTGTGTGTGTGTGTGTGTGTGTGTGTGTAATTTATCCCTAAATAGCACATGGCTTCTAAAATCATCTTTATCCATCGACAGCTCTTTATCAAGCTCACCAGAAAGGCCCTTCACAAACTGATTTTGAAATCAAAATTAAAGCAATCAGAAGAAGCTGTTCAAGGAGTAAAGAATAGACATAATAAAAGATATGAAAGAATGGCTTGCAAATATCCTCAAGGCCTTTTCAAAGGCTCATCAGAAATATGAAATCCACTAAAGCATATCAGCTGAAAATTTCCAATCATCATCATTTAACTATGCTGCATATCTAACAAAAACACAGGCCCACACAAACAAACCAATTTTATTTTCACTAAATAAAAATTAGCTTCTTTCACTTCCTCACAAACCCGCACTTCCCAGCCCGCCATTCTTCAGTACTTACTATCAATTAATCTGTGTCCACTGTCATTACCATCAATTGTGAACGAAACATTTTTGCAGCAAATCGGTATATCAAAACACCAACCAACAGCAATTCAATAATTAATAAATATCAGTTTTATTTCTTTCAGCATATAATGCTGTCACCGGTGGTATGCAATGAGCTGATCGAAATTGCCCAAAGACAAGCCTGCATACCTCTTAACCTGAAATGAAGGCAGATTCCAGGTTCCCAATGACGTCCTTCGGAAACTGATAGTGTTGAAGCCTGTTTCCTCTTCTGTGCATCAGACTTTAATAAGCCAGCATAACAAAAGCCTTCAAACGAAACTGTGTCTGAAAGGTGAAACAGCCAAAAGGTGAACAACGATAATAAGACAAAAAGAGAATAATTTTGTAAAGTATTCATTCATTCCCCACCACCGGCAAGCATATTGCAAAGCCAACATGCCAAATACCTCTGTCTATAACATTAATGACAACACAACAACGTGAAGAAATATTTATCAATGTCCCTTTGGCAGTGTGCTTGGCAAAGCGTAAATAAGTCTGCATCCATGCCGACTTTTCACACTGACTTACATTATGCAAAGGTGTGAAAATACATCCATTAACACTTTTAACCCGTGAGAAACACTTTACAGCTGCAATTCTGTGGGTGAAAGCGTTATCTTCTGCTCCTTTGTCTGTTCCATTTACAAACCACGCTCCAA
>JAXHOK010000020.1:0-59150 GCA_034519515.1 Arcicella sp. | reverse complement strand
ATTAATTGATATTTCTAAATCTGATAACCAAGTGCGTGAGTTCAGTAATTGGGCTACTTTCTCTGTATCAAACTTAGGTTTGGCAAAAGACCTTGTAAGCGTATTCAAGGATAAGTCTTTAAATAATTTGGTTTTACAGGCACATGGTGTAAGAGACCCTAAGACAAGTAGAACAAGTATTCGGTCAGATGATTTAAGAAGTGAAGAAATTACAATGAGTGACATATCTTCGTTCTCAAAAAACGGCTATATTTTTGAAAGGCTTTCCCAAGAAAATAGTGTTTCTTTTTTGAGGGAAATATTAGGAAAGGTTAAAAATGATGGAAATTGTGTTTTAGGAATATGTAATTTAGGGAATCCAGAAACACTAAAAGATGCAGCTAATGCAATGACTCTTTTATCAGGTAATCGTTTGAATCTATATTTTGTAAATGGTTGGAGTACAGCTCCTTATGATGGCAGAAGACTTTTACAACCAGATGGCTCTTTGACAGCATTTATTGAGAATGCAAAATATAATGTGCAAGGTTATTGGACTCCTGTTTCTAAAAATGGAGTTATCGGAAAACCTATAAAATATATAATAATACGTGATTCAAGTAATCCAATAGAATTCAAATGAAAAATAAGATAGTATTACTCATTCTAATTTTTGGTATAAGTATAGGAAATATTTATAGCCAAACCTCAAAAATGGAAACTATCCATTGTGAAATTGAAGAGCCGAAAGTTGATTCAATAATAAAGATATTACCCATAAAAAGAGATAATTTTTGTCTTGAAACGGCATTCTTTTTTAAACAAAAAAAGATAGAATATCTATTTAATAAATATGCAAATGTTATTTATCATTATGAATTTATTATAGATACCATTGGTGTTTTCAGTGATATTAAATACATGGGTAATGATAATAGTCCAATGAGCCAATATAAGAGAGAGATTATGGAGAGCTTTTGGAATTCTATTATAAAAAAAACAAAATGGGATTTTTCTAAATTAAAGAATGTTTTTGCAGTTTATAAGCGAACCAAAACTAAAGCATATTTTAGAGTAATTCAATTTACTGATGATAGGTTTTTAATTGAAATGGGGAATGATGCTTTTAGTAAAGATTTGGTAGTTGGTTATAAATTATTTGGAGAGGAAATATGATTCTCCCTTGCTGTTATTTTCGCCCTTGTTGGTGTTAAATTTTAGGCAAAAGTCTCACCATGCCGTTGTGCGGTGTTTTCACCAACGGCATATGCGGCAGTACTTTGGGCAAAGATTTATGAGTTGCTAAAATCAAAAAGGGTCGTTGAAATCAATTCAACGACCCTTTTTATAAAATATGTTAAATCCCCAATCCCCAAATACCAAAATCCCCACAATTTCCGTTACTTAAACAGTTTCTCATTAGTCCTCACCAAGAGATTTCCTTCGGGAATGAACTTCGTGGGGATTTTTTTACGTACCACGGCACTTACGCAGCCCGAATCTTTGCCGTGCGTGGGAGTCCAATGTACGGGAAGGATTCCCGTGGTACACAATGTTACATTTCTCCTTCCACACCCAAACCAAACAACGCAAAATCATATTTCGTTGGGTCATTTGGGTCGAGTTGTTTTAGGTTTTCTGTCAGTTCCACGGCAGTCTGCCAGTCGGGTTTTGGTCTTTGGATTAGTCCCAAAATTCTTCCCACTCTGTCCACGTGTACATCACAAGGGCAGATTAATTGCGAGGGTTTCAAAGTTGTCCAGATACCAAAATCCACACCCATATCATCCTGTCTGACCATCCACCGCAGAAACATATTAATTCGTTTACAAGAGGAATTTCTCAGGGGTGTAGCAATGTGTTTGCGAGTACGTTCTGGGTAATCTTCCAAATTAAAAAAACGGTCATGAAAGGTAAGCAAACTATTTTTTACATTAATTTCTTCCGAAATATTATCTACTAAAAATGCTTGTTCCAGACTCTCATAATGACGATAAAATCCATTGAACCACATAATAAAATAGAGTGTATCAGTGGCATTAAAAGTACGGTGTTTGAAATTAAGAAAACGTTTCAAATCCGATTCCTTGTGATTCAAGATAAAATCATAGGGCGAACCGTCCATCAATTCAATTAACTCTTTACATTTATTGATAATGGTTTTGCGTTGTCCCCAAGCCAAAACCGCCGCCCAAAACCCCATGATTTCGATGTCTTGTTTTTTTGAGAAAAGATGCGGAATACAAATAGGATCGTTTGGGATGAAATCGGGTTGATTATACTGTAAATATTTCCTTTCTAAAATATCTACTGCAAACGGAGAAAGATGGACAGTTTTGTTATCGGATTGAAACACAATACGTTAAGAATGAATTAAAACTTTGAAGCAATAAAAGCGATAATTTTTGAGGGTACAGAAAATATCCATACCAAGACCGTATAAAGAAATGCAAAAGTAGAGATGGCAGGAAATGCCAAAATGTAAAGTACGTTGAAAACAATGTGTCCAAAAGTAATTTGTCGTTTGGGGCGTGGCATTTTTTTTAGTTATCAATTAACAATAAACAATTATCAAATAGACTTTGATAACCAATTTTTACAAATTATTGTTCATTGCTAATTGATAATTGTATATTGAAAATTACGGTGTCATATAACTTATTTCGGCTCTAATTCTTTTATCCGAAGGATTTAGTTTTTCAAAAGCACGAGGCGATAATTTAATAATAACCCTGTCGCTACCAATATCGGGTAATTTACCTATAACCTTCACCCATATACTTTGCCCGTTTGATGAGTTTTTAACATTTACCAAAGTTCCCGTTGGGGCTGAACGGTGAAGGGCTAAATATTTTCCAGATTTGTCCTCCACATCAATCAACTCTGCCAAACCCGTTTCAACCGTTTTGCGATAACCCGAAGATGTTTTTGAAGTTTCAGAAGAAGTCTTTACATCACCACTTGCGGGTTCTTCAACGGGTTTCTGAATAACTACGTTTCCCCCCGTATTATTACCCATATTAGTATCTTCCACTTTCACAACTTCGCCTTTTGCGGGTAAATCTCCTGATTTCTTGGCACGTTCATATTCACGAGCATCCACGATAAGTACCTGACCAGCAGCTAATTGATCAGTAGTCAAGTTATTCCATTTACGCAAATCTGCCATCGTTACTTTATACTTTGTCGCAACGGCGTAAAGTCCTTGTCCGCCTTCCACAACGTGCGAAACCATTTTTACCGATTCCGTTGGGGCTGGCGTTGATGGTACGGGCGTAGGAGTGGGGGTATATTTTGGAGCAGTCGGAACGGAAGCCATTGAAACGCCTTTGTAGGGAATTTTGATGGTTTGCCCTACATTCACACTCTCAGAAATGCCTGGATTGGCTGCCTTAAATTCGGCAACTGAACTTCCATAGCGTTTCACGATGGAGAATAAAGTTTGCTTGGGTTCAACTTTATAAAGTACGTAAGATTTACCTCCTTCTTTTTTCAAACCAACAGAATCTCTAACAACTTCGGTTGAAAAAGACGAAAATGCGATGGATGACAAAACACAAGTGATAGTAATCTTGGCGGCGGATGCGGGGTTATAATTCATAACCGACGAAATAGTTTTCATTTTTGACATATAACAAAGTATCGGATTGCAAAGTAAAGGTATCTATTCCAATGCCTTCGGTGGTGGCTATGAGGTCGTTTAATAAAATCTGACGGTCATGGGTTATTACCAAAAGATAATTTTGAAACAGATTAGTACTGTAAATATAATAAGAAATTACAATCTTGTTAGCTATTTCAAGATAATCTACACCTTTTTGAGCTTCAATACCCATTAAACGATATAAAAAATTGAAAATTGTAGGAAAATGAGGACTGCCTTCGGGGTAATGAGTGGGTGATGAATTTTGGGATAATTTCGCTTTAAATGATTTTTTACTTAAATTTTCTAAGATAATTTCTTGATAAATTGGCAAATTATTTTCGTCCAATTGATAAACCATCAAATTATTCTGCTGATAACTAAAAAATATCCAACCTTCAATTTTTTGGATTATTTCTCCCGTCTGTAAATTCAAAATCAAAAGCCCTTTGGGTTCGGGTTTCTGTTGGGAAGAATATTTGTGCAAAATCAGATAATCATCAAAAACGCCCACCAATGCCAACCACCAAGATTTTTCGGGGCGGAGGTTTTGCCAAAGGATTTTACCGTTTTGTAAATCAAGAGCCGAGAAACTAACCTGACGGGTATTTTCCTCACGGATTTCTAAAACAGCCGTATTGTCTCCGAATGCAGTATTCCAGATTTTTCCTTCAAATTGATGTTCAAATTTTTTGTGCATTTTATTCGAGCAATGAGCTTTGAGCAATGAGTAAATTTGGGTTTCAGTAATTATTTTCGTTATTTCACTATTCAATTTGAAAATTTGGAAATGTGCTGATTCGAAAATTATTGCTCCACTTTTTCAAATTAATTTATTTTCAAATTTTCAAATTGATCACTGTGAATAAAATTTTAGGTGTTATTCCTGCTCGTTATGCTTCGACTCGTTTTCCAGCCAAGCCTTTGGTGGACATTGGGGGTAAATCCATGATTCAGCGGGTTTATGAGCAAGCCATCAAAGCGAGTTCGCTTGCAAAGGTAGTGGTTGCAACGGATGATGCACGAATTTTTGACCATGTTTTATCATTTGGTGGTGATGTCGTAATGACTTCCCCAAAACACCCAAGTGGCACAGACCGATGTTTTGAAACGTTCCAAATCATGGCAAAACAAGAGCGAAAAAAGCAAGGCAGGCTCTACCGAAAATACGATTATGTCATTAATATTCAAGGCGATGAACCTTTTATTAAGCCAGAACAAATTGATATTTTGGCGAGTTGTTTGACCGAAAAAACGGAACTTGCCACGCTCGTAAAACGCATTGAAGACGAAGAAACTTTGTTCAATACCAATACGCCAAAAGTAGTTTTTGATAATAATAATGAAGCCATTTATTTCACTCGTCAGACTGTTCCTTATCTACGAGGAATTGAGAAAGAAAAGTGGTTAGATACCCACGATTATTTCAAACACATCGGTATTTATGCATACAGAGTGGATATTTTAAAGAAAATTACGAAACTGCCGATGGCTTTATTGGAAAAAGTAGAATCTTTGGAGCAATTGCGTTGGTTGGCGAATGGCTATAAAATAAAAATTGCCGAAACTCCTTACGATAGTTTCGGCATTGATGTTCCTGCGGATTTGGAAGAGGCTTTGCGGAGAATATGATTTTTTGGCATCGCAACGGCGAACCGTGCTGATTACGCAGATGCCTGTGGCAACGCAGATTTTCGCAGATTTTACTTTAATTCCAAACCACAGAAACATCGTAGTTTCTAAATTTTTCATCCTGTGTGATGGTTGCGAATTTTTCTGCTTGGGCAATTATCATTCTATCAAAAGGGTCATTATGATAAAGTGGCAAATCCAAATATTTGTTATAATGCTCGAAATCAAAATCTAATATTGAAAAAAGATTATGACTAAGAAAATGAGATATTTGAGAGATAGAATCTGGATATTTTAATTTACCTAAACCCTTTTTTATGGTAGTTTCTCATAAACTTGCATGGCTCACATATATTTGGTTTTCCAAATTACTGATAATATCAATCGTGTTTTGTGAAAGTTTGGAATCATTTTCAGCATACCAAATTAAAATATGAGTGTCAATTAGATAAATCATTATTTGGCAGTTGGTTTGACTAATTGCGAATCAGTAGCTAAATATTCCTCAAATCCAGAAGGGATAAAATCATCAAAATCGGGAGCTACATAAGTAAAAAAACCTTTGGCAAAACCTGGTTCTCTTTTGAGAATTTGCTGATTCTTTTTTGCTAACAAAAGGCTATCTATTTGTTGCAATAAAGCAATATCTTGCAAAGTAGCAACCTTGCTGATAATTGTTAATTGATAGTTTTCTATACTCATTTTGTTATGATTTTATAATGCAAATGTAATCATTTTATTCAAAATCTGTGCGGTCGCCGTTGCGATGCCATTAACCTACTTCGCCGTCAAATACACAAACGGAATAATACACTCCTCCAACGACACGCCTCCGTGCTGAAAAGTATTCCGATAATGACTTACATAATGGTTATAATTATTGGGGTAAGCAAAGAAATAATCTTCCATCGTAAATACGTAAGTGGTTGACACATTGACCTTTGGCAGGAAATATCGCTCTGGTTTACGACATACCAAAAGATGGTCAGAAGCGTCCCAATTTAGGTTTCTACCTTGTTTATATCTCAAATTTGTATTGACAGAACGGTCTCCCACAATCTTGGCGGGGTTCTGAACCCGAATCATTCCGTGGTCGGTGGTGATGATTAATCTGCCTTTTTTCTCCGAAATTTTCTTCAATAGATCAAATAACGGCGAGTGGTTGAACCAACTGGCGGTCAAACTCCGATAGCCCGATTCGTCGGGGGCGAGTTCCTTAATCATCGCCATGTCCGTGCGGGCGTGTGAGAGCATATCCACAAAGTTATAAACCACAATATTGAGGTGATTTTGTGATAATTTTGAAAAATTATCCACTAAATTTTTCCCCTGGTTATTATGAATAATTTTGTGATAAGATGACTTAACGGCAAAAGGCATTCTACTCTTTCTTAGTTGCTCATCAAAGAAAAATTCTTCGTGTTTGTTGAATCCTTCTTCGTCTTCACTATCGCCAACGTCTTGAACCCAATGTTTGGGATATTGCTTTTCAATCTCTGCGGGCATCAAACCTGAGAAAATGGCATTGCGGGCATAAGCCGTTGTGGTGGGCAAAATCGAATAATAAACTGATTCTTCTTCCACCGAAAAGTAATCTTGAATCAATCCTTCCAAAACCTTCCACTGGTCGAAACGGAGATTATCAATCAACACAAAAAACAATGGAGAATCTTCTTTCAATAAAGGAAAAACCTTCTTCCGCATCAATTGGTGCGATAAAATAGGCTTACTGGCTTTTGGTTCGTTGAGCCAATCTTCGTAATTTTCAGTAATAAATCTTGAAAAATTGGAGTTGGCTTCGGCTTTTTGCATATTCATTACCTCCGCCATTGATTTATTTTCGGTGCGGTCAATTTCCAGTTCCCAAAACAATAATTGCTTATAAACTTCTGCCCATTGAGCATGATCCATTTTATCCTGATAACGATTAGCTAATTGGCGAAATTCTTGTTGATAAAGTAAATTGGTTTTCTCTTCTTCTAATCTTTTTTTATCCAAAATTTTCTTGACGGAAAGTAGTATCTGATTAGGATTCAAGGGTTTAATTAAATAATCAGCAATCTTTGAACCGATGGCTTCCTCCATAATATATTCCTCCTCAGACTTTGTAATCATAATTACGGGCAAGTTTGGCTTCAATTGTTTTATTTTCGGAAGCACCTCCAACCCTGTCATTCCTGGCATATTTTCATCCAAGAAAACGACATCGTATTTCTTTTTGGTAACTTCTTCCAACGCATCATTTCCAGAATTTACGGGTGTAACTTCATAGCCTTTTTGTGTAAGGAACATTATATAAGGTTTAAGCAAATCTATTTCGTCGTCTGCCCAGAGGATTGAATATTGCATATTTTTCGTTGTTTGTTGTTCGATAAAGGTTGAACACTGTCTATTTATAACAATGTAACATAATAGTTTTTTATTGTTTATGAATGGTTAATTTGTGTTAAAAAAGATTAAATTAATTTTCTAATGTCTCAAATTTTGGTTTTTGGCTACTCACTTTTATATAACTTCCCGAAACATAAGCATTGTGCCCAAAACCACAATCAAATGAATTTCCTTCATAATAAACTGTGGCACCGCCTTCTAAAAAAGTAATGATAAATTTACATTTTCCAAACTCATTACTTTCATAAATAGCTTGATTATTCGCCAATTTTAAAACTGTTTTACTGATAGAAGCACCATTATATCCTGGGGGATCCATGATGTTATCAAAACTAATAGCAATTTTGTTCCCACCAATTTGTTGAACGTATAAATTGCCCATAGCATTTTCTTCCCCAAAGCTGTATTTATACGAACCCGTTACATCTTTGAGGCTTTTTTTTGATACATTCTGTTCTTTTGTTTTTATGAGAGATAACGCTGTTCCCTTTGAATCTTGTTTGGGAACAGACCACGTACCCATTATTTTATTTTGCTTCAAGACGGCTGAATAAATACCCGTTATAATACCGTTGGGCATTAGTTCATAAAGGAATAAATTGTTATCTGAAATTCCGCCGATTACTGAAATGGGAATGCCTTTCTTCTTGTAAACAACGTTTCCGTAAACAGTCTCTCCACTGAAATTTAGGGTCAAAATTATTGGAATTTTACTATTGATTGAACCCTCAAAAACTTTTTGGCTAATGGTTTGTGATAGGGCTAATGTACTGATTAGCAATAGGATAAATAAGAATTGAAGTGCTTTCATCGTAAAGTTTGGTTTAAACAAAAACTGCCTCTATTATTTTGAATTAATAGAAGCAGTTTATATGAGTAATAATCAAAACTAACAGAATTCTTCAAAAACGCCTTCTAAGTGATTAGCGATTAATTCTGCTGAACGTCCTTCGATGTGGTGACGCTCAACCATGTGAACCAACTCGCCATCTTTGAAGAAAGCAATAGCGGGTGATGATGGCGGATACGGTAAAGTATATTCACGAGCTTTGGCGGTTGCCTCTTGGTCAACACCCGCAAAAACGGTTACTAAATGGTCTGGTTTCTTCTCAGAATTCCAAACGGCTTCTTTCACCCCTGGACGAGCCGTGCGTGCCGAACAACCACAAACGGAGTTGATAAACATCAACGTTGTGCCACTTTCAGCCATTACGGTTTCAACCTCGGCTGCTGATTTTAATTCTGTGAATCCTCCTTCTGCAATATCCATACGCATAGGAGCTACTAAATGTTCTGGGTACATGTTTCTTTAATTTGAAAATTTATTAATTTGAAAATTTGGAAATGGCTTCAACAGAAAGTGCTTAACCCAAAAAGTGCTAAATTGATTTTCAAATTGACACATTTTCAAATTATCAAATTGGTGATTACATAAATCCAAGTTCTAATTTTGCCACTTCCGACATCATATCTTGGCTATAAGGCGGGTCGAAGGTTAGTTCGATACTTACATCCGAAATTCCTTCAATTTCCTTGATTTTCCCTTCAATTTCCGCAGGAATTGCTTCTGCTGATGGGCATGAAGGCGAAGTCAAAGTCATCAGAACATAAACATTATTTACGGGAAATATTTTTATATCGTAAATCAAGCCCAATTCATAAACATTCACAGGAATCTCAGGGTCATAAACCTCTTTGATGGCTTTGATTACTTCTTCTTTTAATTCTAATTCAGTCATTTTAGTAATTTAATGGTCTTGCAGTATGACGGATTGTAATTATTTCAATATCATCATCTTTACTTATTTGATACAATAATCTGTATTTTTCGATAATCATTTCTCGAATAGAGTTAGCTTGTAACTCGGGAACAACACGACCTAATCTTGGATTATTTTCTAATAGATAAATTACCTCGAAAATATCATCAGCCCATTTTTGGGTAAATTTTTCAGAGAATTTACACTGCTGAAGAAAAAATTCCTCTAAATCTTTACGAGTTTCAAGAAAAAATTCCTCCAAGTCTTCACGAGCTTCATTTGACCACTCTACTTTGCCCATGATTTCACTAATACTTTCATTTCATCATTGCTGAATGATTCGCCGTTACGCAATTGCTCTTGTGCTTTTTGAACCTTAGCTAAAAGCATAACTCTTTCCATCACTTCATCAACAGAAAATCTATCAGGCAAGGTTTGCATGAAATCAATAAAAGTTGTTTTTTCCAATACTTCCATAATTCTATTGTTCAGAAATTTTAGTTTTTCAAAGCATAAACTAACGCATAATTTTTCATCTGTTTCACCATTGAAGCCAAGCCATTTGAACGGGTTTGGGCTAAATGTGAACTCATCCCGATTTTGTCCATAAAGTATAAATTGGCTTCGGCAATTTCTTTGGGCGTATGTCCTGACAATACTCTGATTAACATATTGACCAATCCTTTCACGATAATTGCCTCAGAATCAGCCTCAAAGATTAATTGTTCTTCGTCTTTACGAGCATTCAACCAAACTCTACTTTGACAACCTTTGATGATATTATCTTCGGTTTTTTGCTCTTCGGGAAGTCCTTTGAGTTTCTTGCCCAAGTCAATAATGTATTCGTATTTATCTGCCCAATCATCAAAGAGTTCAAATTCTTCGATGATTTCGTCTTGTGTTTCGTTAATTGTCATTTTTTTGAAAGTCGTTCGCTTGTGCTGTTCTGCGAATGGTTAAAATTTCTATTCTATCCTCAAATATCTCATAAATAATTCTAAAAGTACCATAAATGAGAACTTCCCTAACCATTTCATCTTTTAACTCAATAGTCATTCTACCCATGAAAGGATTGAGAGATACTAAATCAATTATTTCAAAAACTTTCGCCTCAAATCTATCAGCATTAAGTGGTGAATCATTTTCTATGTAAGAATAATGCCCACGAAATGCATCAATACTTTTTGGTGTCCAAATTATTTCTTTTTCCATTCTTTCACCATCGCTTTTACTTCATCATTAGAATGGACTTGCCCATTTCGTGATTGCTCACGAGCAGTTTCTATTTGTTCAAGAACAATAATTCGTTCTATCATTTCTTCGACAGACGTATTTTGAGGAAGATTTTGGAAAGATTCTATTACTTGATTTGGAGTTATCATAGCATTATTATTTGACTATTTTTTACGAAAGCATTTTCTTAACCTTATGCAAACCCGCCACCAATCTATCAATCTCTTCAATCGTATTATAAACAGCAAAAGAAGCTCTGGACGTTCCCAAAATATCAAATCTTTGCATCAACGGTTGCGTACAATGATGCCCCGTTCTGATGGCAACTCCTTGATTATCAAGTAATACACCAATATCTTGATGATGAATACCATCCATGACAAAACTTACTACTGATATTTTTTCTTTCGCTTGTCCGACGATTCTCAATCCTTCAATGTCAGATAATTGTTCCGTTGCATATTGCAAAAGCATATCTTCGTGGGCGGCAATATTTTCTTTTCCGTGAAAAGCAATGTATTCCAAAGCGGTTTTCAACGCTACTACATCGGCAATATTGGGAGTTCCCGCTTCAAATTTATAAGGCAATTCGTTGTAAGTCGTTTTCTCGAAAGTTACATCTTTTATCATCTCGCCACCGCCCATGTACGGAGGCATAGCGTTGAGGATTTCTTTCTTACCATACAGAACACCAATCCCCGTTGGTCCATACAATTTATGAGCCGAGAATACATAAAAATCAACATCCATTGCTTGAACATCAACGTTTAAGTGTGAAGTTGCCTGAGCTCCATCAATCAACACTTTTGCTCCAAAACTGTGGGCTAAGTCGATGATTTCTTTCACGGGATTAATAGTTCCCAATGAATTAGAAACATGATTTACCGAGACCAATTTCACTTTTTCGGAAAGCATATTTTGGTATGCTTCCATATCCAATTCGCCCAAATCCGTTACGGGAATTATTTTCAATTTGATACCTTTCTCTTCGCAAAGCATCTGCCAAGGCACAATATTGGAGTGGTGTTCCATGCCCGAGATAATAATTTCATCGCCTTCTTTGATGAATTTTCTTCCGAAAGTGCTGGCTACCAAGTTAATACCCTGCGTTGTACCTGACGTAAAGATGATTTCCTCAATCGAAGAAGCTCCCAAAAACTCACGGATTGCCTCACGAGAAGCCTCAAAATCACGAGTAGCACGTTCTGCCAAGGTATGAATTCCTCGGTGAATATTGGCGTTGTCGGCATTGTAATAATGCGTAATGGCATTGATTACCGATGTAGGTTTTTGTGTAGTGGCGGCATTATCAAAATACACCAATTTTCGACCATTAATTTCTTGGTTAAGAATCGGAAAATCGGCTCTGATTGCCTGTATATCTAATATTTGTGTAAGTTCCATTTTAATTTATCGTTATCTCTCCCTTTATCATATCAACGCAAAATTTGTGGTCTTTGAGAAAATTCAAACCTACCATTCCATGATATTCTGAGTTTACTCCATGAGCCGCAAAGTCGTAAACTTGCACTTGTAATTCTTGCTTTTTTAAGCCCAAACACTCAAAATTTTAAATATTATATAGTTCAACAGCCACAATTCCATTGGAAGTTTCTATTTCTGTTTCTCCGACTGAATCTTTTAACTGATAACCAGAAACAAAAAGAGCATTTGAATCTATGGTCGTGTGAGTGGCTGCTGTATCGAAAGCAAGTTTTAATTTGTATTTTCCTCCAATCCAAGCGATTACAATAATAACATCTCCTTCATCTGGAACATCAAAATGTGTTAGTTTCATAATCTACGCATTAAACCAAGTCGTCGCATTTTCTTTATTTCACCCGTAAATTCAAGTGTTATTTTATCATATCCCTCTGTTTTATCTCTTCCTAAATAACAAACTTCTTTTTTATCCTTGGAATGATACAAAACATAGCCTCCAAGCGTGTGTAATCCATTTTTGTCAGAAACAGGATTGCCTAACAATAACCATTCATCTGGATAAAGTAATTTAGCTTCTTCAAATGAAACATAAGTATTTTCCATAATCCTACCATTTTAAAACTGATATATCTTCTCCTCAATCAAAGTCTGTAAATATTCTTTAATCGCTACAATCTCAAATTTATCAATCACATCTTGGGCAAATGCTAAGGTCAATAATGCTTTGGCTGAATCTTTTGAAATTCCACGGGCTTGCATATAAAAAAGTGCATCATCATTCAGTTGCCCTGTGGTTGTTCCGTGCGAACATTTTACATCATCCGCCCAGATTTCTAACTGCGGTTTCGTATTCATCGAAGCATCTTCTGATAACAAAACATTCTTGCACGACTGAAACGCATTGGTCTTTTGAGCATCTTCTCTTACGAAAATCTTACCATTAAAAACTCCCGTAGATTTACCTTTCAAAATACCTTTATACAATTCATTGGAATTTGAATTAGGCTTTGCGTGGTCCACAACTGTATGATTATCAATGTGTTGCTTGCCGTTGGGAATATATAAACCAAACATATTGGCTTCGGCATATTCTCCGTCAATCTTGATATGAAGATTATTCCGAACAAATCCGCCATTGGCCGTCACGGTATTTGCCGTGAAAATAGATTTACTTTCTTGAATAACCGTTGTCGTTCCGATATGATATGATTTATCCGATTCGTTTTGAATTTTATAATAATGCACGTTCGCCTCTTCCGCCACCACAAATTCAGTAACACAATTAGTAAACGAAGCATTTTCGCCCATTGAACGGAATGATTCTGCGATTTGAACCTCCGAACGTTTGCCAATCACAATCAAATTACGAGGCTGTGATGCCACATTCAAAGTACGAGCGTCACTGATAAAACGAATAATAATTGGTTGCTCAACTACTTTATTATCAGGCACATACACAAATATTCCGTTGTGTGCAAAAGCAGTATTAAGTGCCGTAAAAGCATTTACTTGAATGTCTGAATATTGACTGAAATACTTTTCGACCAATGCAGGTTGCGTTTTGGCAGCCTCGGCAAAAGTCATAATTTGTAATTCGCTCTCGGAGCTTACGATGCTTGAAAGTTCAGCATTGTAAAGACCATTGATAAAGTATAAAATATTGCCTTCCAAGTTTGGAATGGGCATTTGTTCCAAGTCAGCCGCCGAAAAGTCAGTCTTTGCGTTGAAGTCAAAGGCTTGATTTATCAAGTTTTTAACGTTGGAATATTTCCATTCTTCGTGTCTTGTGGTTGGGAAACCCAATGCCTCAAAACGTTCCAAAGCCTGTTTACGGATTTGATGTACGGCAGATTTTGCCTCGCCATTCATGCGTCCTTCGGCAGTTTTGAAATCGGAAATTAATTGAGTTTTTAAGTCTGTATTGTTCATATTAAATCAATAGTGGTACTTGCAACCCACTATACAAATTTGTTCATCTGTTACTTCATAAATTAGTCTATGTTCGTCATTAATTCTCCTCGACCAAAAGCCTTTCAAATTATGCTTCAAGCCTTCTGGTTTTCCTAATCCATCGAAAGGATTTCGTTAACAATCTTCGATTAATTTGATGATTTTATTTTGAATCTTCTTGTCGGTATTTCTCCACTCACAAAATTGCTCAAACGCATCTGGCGTAAATGAAATCAGCCTCATCGTAATTCCTCCATTGATACCGACTTCAATCTCCCACTTTTCAATTGAGCAATAGATTTTTCCAAAGCCAGACGATTTGCTTCGCTTTTGTTAAGATAATCGGTTTCATCCATTTCTACATCCACTGTCAATCTTATTCTCTGACCTTGAAACATAGATTTTAATGCTTCTAACAAATTGATATTTAATTTATTAGCATTTAACTCAATGGTAGTTGTGATTATTTTGAAATTTAAACCGTTTCACTCAATTCCTTTGCTTCAACTTCTTCTTTTATCCAATCATAACCTCTTTCTTCCAGTTCCAAAGCCAATTCTTTTGGTCCAGATTTTACAATTCTTCCTTTGTATAAAACGTGGACAAAATCGGGAACAATAAAATCTAATAAACGCTGGTAATGGGTAATTACAATGGTTGCATTGTCGGCAGATTTTAATTTATTAACTCCCTCAGCTACAATGCGCAAGGCATCAATGTCAAGTCCAGAATCTGTTTCGTCAAGGATGGCTAATTTTGGATTCAAAACCGCCATTTGGAAGATTTCATTGCGTTTTTTCTCACCACCCGAAAAGCCTTCATTCAATGAACGATTTAACAAAGATTGGTCAATATTGACAACCTTCATTTTCTCCTTAAACATCTTCAAAAATTGCACCGCATCCATTGGTTCTTCACCGTTGAATTTACGGATTTCATTTACAGCTGTTTTCAAGAAATTGGTCGTTGAAACACCAGGAATTTCTATCGGATATTGAAACGCCAAGAAAACGCCCTTAGCGGCACGTTCTTCGGGGGCAAATTCTAATAAATCGTCTCCATCAAAATCGACCGAACCACCCGTAACTTCGTAAGTATCACGCCCTGCTAATACCGATGCCAAGGTGCTTTTCCCAGCCCCGTTTGGTCCCATTATAGCGTGAATTTCGCCTGCTTTTACCTCTAAATTTAATCCTTTCAGAATTTCTTTATCGCCAATTTTAGCCTGTAAATTGCTGATTTTTAACATTGTTTTGTATTATTTGTATTTCGTGATTTAATCTTACAACAAAATTACGACCTCTCGTTTTCCTATCCAAGTATTTGTTTAGAAGCCGTTTTAAAATATCTTACGACAAATTCTGATTGTCTTATTCTGACTATCGAAACCATATTTTTTACACAAGATACGCTGTATATTCCTTAAAAAAATATGATTCCGCTACTCAAAAAATATAATCAGACTTTATTCAGAATATATTTTAAAACGGCTTCTTAGAACAACTCTGAACAAAAGGAAAAAGTTTCAAGGGATTTGGGATTTGTTTGGTAGAGTAATTTATCATTCTCAATCCAAAATCAAAAATCAAAAATCGAAAATCCCCTTGACTTTTTCAAAGAAAAATCCCTTATTGCGAAAATTCAAAAAAATCATCAATAATCTAATGTCAAAATCTATTTTTGTTTCATCAGAAGTCAGTACGCTCCAACGCCTTTTGATTCATAGTCCCGATAGTGGTTTGGGTAAAGTTGTGCCTTCAAAAGCCCAAGATTGGCTATTTGAAGATATTGTTCACTTGGACACCATGCGGAGGAAAGAGTATGATTTGTATGTAAAAACGTTACTTTATTTCCTTGATTCAGAGAAGATTAAGGGTAAGTTGGCGGAAATTGATGCTGATGCGGAACGCAATTTTTTTAAGCCCGATAGTCCTGATTATTTTCATTCGGATAAAGTAATTGAACTACAAAAGTTACTTTCTGAAATTCTTGAAAATGACCTTACGAAGATGAAATTGGTCGCTGCAGCTTGTGCTATCGAAAAAGAATGGTACACCACACACGATGAATTATTTAACTTGCCTTCGGTTGAATTAGCCAAGACTCTAATTTCGGGAACAACACCGACGGGTGAAATGCTTTTTCCGCCCATTCCAAACTTTATTTTTACCCGTGATATTGGTATTACTATCAACGACCATATTCTGCTGAATCGACCCAAAAAACAGGCTCGTACTCGTGAGGCTTTGCTGGTGCAATATATCTTTTACAATCATCCAATATTTGCAGAAATTCGACAGAACTTAATTGAAATTCCTGATAATGAAACGCTTTTTTTACTCCCCGAAGAAGAAGCAGAGGAAGCCCAATCGACCTTGGAAGGGGGCGATGTGATGATGGTGGCCAAGAATCATTTATTAATCGGAATCTCGGAAAGGACAACAATTTATGCCGCAAAACAAGTCATCAGAATCCTTTTTGACAAGAAAATTGTTGATAAAGTAACCTTAGTGAAAATTCCCAAGAAACGGGATTATATGCACATTGATACGGTCTTTACACAAGTTAAGCGTAATGTGTGGGTATTGCTGGGAACATTGGCAAAACCACAAATCAATCCAGAAGATGCAGCCTTGATGAAAGCGGGTTTGTTGCAATCTAAAAAAACGGAGCAGGTACACATCGTCCAGTTTAGGCGTGAGCAGGAACATGACCCCCGTGAAATTGAAAGTTTAGAAACTTTATTAAGAGAAATATCAGTACATGACCTTGACTGTCAGCCGCTTGATGTACAGTTTATTTATTCGGGAAATGATGAATTCCCTTACGGAGCCAGAGAACAATGGACGGATTCTTGCAATCTTTTGGCGGTGAAAGAAGGCGTTGTGATTGGCTACGACCGCAATGATAAAACGCTTGATGCCTTCAAAAATGCAGGATTTGAAGCCGTGAAAATGGAAGATTTACTGCAAGATTTTGAATCAGGCAAACGCCATCCTGAAACGATGCAAGACACTTTTATTATGTTACCTTCGGCAGAACTTTCACGTGCCAGAGGCGGTTCACATTGTATGTCAATGCCGATACTTCGTTCAAGTTTCGATGTTTGATTTTCGTTGTTCGATTTTCGTTAATACGCTATCAATAATTGACTGATAAAAATTAACCGATAAAACCCGAATCAAACATCGAAGTCCCAACAACTAACATCAAACATCGAAAACCAAACATCGAAAATGCATTCACAAACTACTTCCAATCTCCTGATGATTCGTCCAGTTAATTTTGGATTCAATCCAGAAACCGCCGAATCTAATGCTTTTCAAAATGCAGAATTTGGAAAGCAACATCAAAATAATGCTCAATCAGAAGCCCTCAAAGAGTTTGATGAAATGGTTGATCAATTGCGTAAGGCGGGTGTAAACATCTGGGTAATTTCAGATACTGAAACGCCTCATACGCCCGACTCTATTTTTCCCAACAATTGGATTTCTTTTCACGCTAATGGAACGCTGATAACGTACCCAATGCAGGCGGAAAATCGTCGTTTGGAGCGTAGAGAAGATATTATTCGACAAATCTCTGAGTTTTTTTACATCAATAGAAGAATAGATTTGTCAGTTTTTGAGGCTGAAAATAAATTCTTGGAAGGCACAGGTTCGATGGTTCTTGACCGCAAGTACAAGATTGCTTATGCCTGTATTTCCCCACGCACACATGAGGATGTTTTGAAGGAATTTTCTATTCAAATGAATTATGAAATTGTAAAATTTAATGCCGTGGATGGTTCGGGGAAACAGATTTACCATACCAATGTGCTGATGTGTATCGGTGATATGTTTGCGGTGATTTGTTTGGAGGCAATTCCCGATTTGGATGAACGTTTGGTGGTCAGAAATTCTTTGGAGCAATCGGGCAAGAGAATTGTCGAAATTAGTTTAGAACAAATGAATCAGTTTTCGGGTAATATGTTGGAAGTAAGAGGACACAATAATCAAAAAATCTTAGTAATGTCCAAAGCTGCTTACAATTCATTGACCGAAAATCAGATTGATATTTTGGATGATTATTGTTCGATTTACCCCTTCGACCTCTCAATGATTGAAGGCAATGGCGGTGGTTCAGCTCGTTGTATGATGGCAGAAGTGCATTTGCCCAAAAAGTAAAATTGTTAAAGTTTTGTTAATATTGATACTAAAAATTATCTCACCGTTACTTTTTAGAAATTAAACGTAAAAAATAGGTCTCAAATATTTTGACCTATGATTACTGATAATAATAATCGCAATTTTCATCCGTTTACGTTTCGATTATTGAGATTTGACTGTAATGTTAATGATTGGTTTGAGGTGTATTTTTTGGCTGTAAAGCATTTATGTATTAATTTGGCAGGAATATTGAGGACTTTATTTTTGAAAAGCACATCTTTTTATCCTCTTTAAAATGTGTTAGATTTAAGGAATTTCATGTAGTCAATGCTTTAAAAATGAGACTGTTTACCACAAAATTTAGAATAGTGTTTGTCTAATTTTTATCGAAGAGACGTTTTTTAAAATTTTAATCACTAAAAATTGTTTTTCACAACACAACCCATGAAAAAAAGTTTTTTATTCGTATTGTTAGCTTCGATGCTGACCAATTTTATTGCTCATTCTCAAGTAGAATCATTTCCAGATTTAATGGAAACAGGCGTGCGTCAAAGCAATTTGGGCAATTATGCTCAAGCACAGGCAGCCTTCACAAAAGCTCTTGCTCTGAAACCTGATGATGCCATTGCACATTACAACAGAGCCGTAACCAAGGCTAATTTGAAAGATAATCGTGGTGCTATCAATGACTTTGATAAGTCGCTCGAATTGAACCCCAGATATGCGGATGCGTTTTCGGGTCGTGGACAAAGTAAGGCTCGTCAAGATGATTTCAAAGGAGCCTTGCAGGACTATAACAGTTGTATTGCTCTCAATCCAACGGATGCTAATACATACTACCTGCGTGGAGTAACAAAAACTAAGTTGGAAAATTACAGGGGTGCTTTGTCTGATTTTAACAAATCTCTTGACATCACACCTGACAATGCTCAGGGGTATTCTGCCAGAGGTATTACCAAACAGAAAATTGACGATTATCAAGGTAGTATTGCCGATTTTACGAAAGCTATCGAGATTAATGCAAAACGCCCTTCTCCATGGTCGGGACGTGCCATGAGCAAAATGAAATTAGGCGATTTTAAAGCCGCCATTGTAGATTATAGTAAAGCCTTAGAATTGATGCCCGAAGATGCAGAATCATTATATTTTAGAGGGTACTGTAAAAGTCAGATGGAAGACTATCAGGGTGCATTAATTGACTTTGACCGAGCCTTGGGACAAGACCCAGAAAATGCTACGGCATACTACGGAAGAGGTTTTGCCAAAAGTAAATTAGGTAATACTAAACAAGCTATTGAAGATTTTAACAAGGCTATTTCAATCGGCAATATTGAAAACAACAAGGTTGTTTTCACGGGTTCGATGACAAAAGCTGTTTTGGATGAATTAAGAAACAATGTTCAAGAGCGTTTAAAAATGGCAGAAATGTCGCCAGAGCGTTCGGAGGTGTATTATAATCGAGGGCTTTCAAAAGCTCGTTCTGGTGATAATAAAGCTGCCATTGAAGATTATAACAAAGCTATTGCCTTGAATCCAACGTATCATGAAGCGTATTTTACCAGAGGCATGATTAAGTCTCAAATAGGAGACCAACGTGGAGCGATTCAGGACTGTACAAATGCCATAAAATTGAATTCTAAGTATGCCGAGGCGTACTATGTAAGAGGAATTATTCGTCATGCTTTGGGTGATATAGACGGTTGTAATGACCTCAGTAAATCAGGAGAATTGGGTTATACTCCCGCTTATTCCGTGATTAAAGATTATTGTAATTAGGGATTGGTCACTAATTATCAGTTACACGAAACAAAAATGGGCTATTCTTTTCTAAGAGTAGCCCATTTTTATTGTTTATTTGAAGCAATCAGTAACGGATAATCATTAAGAAGCCGTTTTAAAATATCTTACGACAAATTCTGATTGTCTTATTCTGACTATCGAAACCATATTTTTTACACAAGATACGCTGTATATTCCTTAAAAAAATATGATTCCGCTACTCAAAAAATACAATCAGACTTTATTCAGAATATATTTTAAAACGGCTTCTAACAAATAACTAACTTACTCAAATCTCAAATGCTTCACTGATTCACCTGACATGGCCAATTCTTCGAGGGCATCAATGCCTATCTGTAAGTGTTTCTGCACATAATTGACCGTTACTTTCTTATCACTTTCTTCGGTTTTTACGCCATCAGGGGTCATCGGATTATCAGAGACTAAAAGTAAAGCCCCGTGTGGAATTTTGTTGGCAAAGCCTACCGTAAAAATCGTTGCCGTTTCCATATCAATTCCCATCGCTCGGATGTCTTGTAGATATTGCTTAAATTCTTCATCGTGTTCCCACACTCGGCGGTTTGTAGTATAAACCAAGCCCGTCCAATAGTCCATTTCGTGTTTTTTAATCATTGACGAAACTGAACGCTGTAATCTAAAAGACGGTAAAGCTGGCACTTCTTTGGGCATATATTCATCTGATGTTCCTTCGCCACGCACGGCTGCGATGGGAATAATCAAATCTCCCAAAGTTAAATTCTTTTTCAAACCTCCACATTTGCCCAAAAATAATACCGCTTTGGGTTCGATTGCCGAGAGTAAATCCATCACCGTTGCCGCCATCGGTGACCCCATGCCGAAGTTAATAATCGTGATATTATTGGCAGTTGCTGATTGCATGGGACGGTCTATGCCTTTCATTTCTACATCAAATTGCTCGGCGAACATTTTAATATAATTGGCAAAATTTGTTAATAAAATATACTGTCCAAATTCGTCCAGAGGCACTCCTGTGTAGCGTGGAAGCCAATTGTTCACAATTTCTTGTTTTGTTTTCATGTATTTTGGATTGTTGATTTTAATAAGGTCTTAACCCATAAAATTTGATAGTTTGGTTTCAAAAAATTACCTTTGGGTTAAGAACAAAAACCGAATGGATAATCTTAATCTCCCTGCATATAATCACAAATTAAAAAAAATCAATGACAAATTGTGCATTTGGGACATTATCCGTAAAAAATATATTGTCCTCACGCCCGAAGAGTGGGTGCGACAACATTTTGTGCATCATTTGATTAATGACCATCATTATCCCAAAGGTTTGATAAAATTGGAGAGTGGTTTAAGTTATAATTCACTGCTCAAACGTACTGATATTCAAGTGTTTGACCGTCTGGGTAATCTGTTTATGATTGTTGAATGTAAAGCCCCGTACATCAAACTTTCGGAGGCAGTTTTTGCTCAGGCTGCCCAATATAATTTAGTATTGAAGGCTCAATATTTAACGATTGCCAATGGAATGATTTTTCATTGTTGTCGGACAGACTGGGAAACAAAACAAATGAATTTTTTAGAAACTTTACCGATATTTCAATAACTCATACTAATGTGTACTTTTGCAAAAAAAACAACCTTCATCATGTTTAAAAAACTAATTCCTTTCTTTTTTATTTTCTTTGGAACATCTTCGCTATCAGCTCAAAAGAAAAAAAATGTAATAGTCGAAAATCCTTATCCATCCCAACCAAAATTAGTGGTAGGTATCGTAGTGGACCAAATGCGGTATGATTTCCTGTATCGTTATTATGATAAATATTCAACGGGAGGATTCAAGCGTTTGATGAACGAAGGTTTCAACTGTAGAAATAATCATTATGATTACGCTCCAACGGTTACAGCAGCGGGTCATGCTGCTATTTTTACGGGTTCAGTTCCAGCCATCAACGGCATGATTGGCAATGAGTGGTTTAATCAAAAAACGGGTAAAACGGTTTATTGCGTAGATGATTCGAGTGTGAAAACGGTTGGTTCGGATAGTAAAGCGGGGTTAATGTCGCCCAAGAACTTATTGGTTTCCACCATTACCGACCAGTTGAAAATTGCTAATAATTTTCAATCAAAAACCATCGGTATTGCTTTGAAAGACCGTGGAGCAATTCTGCCAGCAGGACATACTGCCAATGCCGCCTATTGGTTCGATTCAAAGAATGGAGCTTGGATTTCTTCGACATTTTATATGAATGATTTGCCCAAATGGGTACAAGATTTTAATGGCTTAAAAATGCCCCAAAAATACATGGCAGAAGGTTGGAAAACACTTTTGCCGATTGAACAATACACCGAGAGTACAGCCGATAATCAACCTTACGAAGCAAAATTATCGGGTGAAAAAACACCTACTTTTCCTCATGAATTAGCGGCACAATCTGGTGTGAATTTATTGGAAGCTATCCGTACAACGCCCTTTGGAAATACTTTAACGAAAGATTTTGCCTTGGCAGCCATTCAAAACGAAAACTTAGGAAAAAGCCTCAAAACCGATTTTTTGACGGTTAGTTTTTCATCTCCTGATTACGTTGGACATTCGTTTGGACCAAATTCGATTGAAATTGAAGATACTTATTTACGCTTGGATAAAGACATTGCTGAGATTTTGACGGGCCTTGATAACTCATTAGGAAATGGAAATTACTTAGTATTTTTAAGTGCCGACCATGGCGTTGCTGATGTACCAGGTTTCTTACAAAGCCAGAAATTACCAGCGGGTGTTTTGGATGCCAGTATTTCAAGTAAAGAAGTAAAAGCCGCCTTGAAAAATGCCTTTGGCGAGGGTGAATTTATCCGTGCCGAAGACAATTCGCAGCTTTATTTGAATGCCGCAACTTTGCAGGAAAAGAAATTGACTTATGCCCAAGTTCATGCTGTTGTCCGTGAGACTTTATTGAAAAGAGATGATGTTGCGGATGTGGTTGATTTACATAATTTAGCCAGTTCAACCGTACCTGATTATCAATTATCGTATATTAAAAATGGTTTGAATCCACGCAGAAGCGGGGATATTATGATGATTCTGAATCCCAACTGGTTTACAGGTAGAAAGCAAGGCACAACACACGGAACGTTATACAGATATGACACACACGTCCCCCTTTTGTTTTATGGTTGGAAAGTAAAAGCTGGCGAAACCAGTTTGAGAACAAATATCTCAGATATTGCCCCAACTGTGGCGGACTTTTTGAATGTCTTGGAGCCAAACGGAAGTGTGGGAAATGTTATTCAGGGGGTGAAGAAGTAAATATTTAACGATGAGTTATGAATGATAAGTGGTAAATTATTCATCCCTTATCATTCATAACTCATCACTATTTTATCATGACTTTTAGAAGAATCACCGAAAACGATGCTGATGATTTATGGAATATCATTCACACGGTCATAAAATCGGGTGATACATACGTTTATGCACCAGATTCTTCAAGGGAAAAAATGCTTGAAATTTGGTTTGATGCTCACAAATATTCTTACGTTTGTGAGATAGAAGGGAAAGTAGTGGGTACATTTTTTATGAAAGCAAATCAACCCGATTTAGGTTCTCATGTGGTGAATGCGGGTTATATGGTTCATTCTGATTACAGGGGAAATGGGATCGCCGAAGCTATGTGTAGGTTTTCAATGGAAGAAGCTAAACGCTTGGGATTCAAAGCAATGCAATTTAATATTGTGATGGCAAGTAATACAGGGGCAATTAGACTTTGGCAGAAATGTGGTTTTGAAATTATCGGAATGTTACCCAAAGTTTTTCAACATCAAATCCTCGGGCTGACGGATGCCTTGGTGATGTATCAATGGTTGGAAGATTGATATTAAGGGTGTATTTTTGAAATGTAAAAATCTAAAACCTCCGACTTTGAAGAACAAACATCGAAGAGAATACCATAAAATTCAGATTTTTTCGTTAAACTTGTTATAAAATTAAATTTGATAATCCTTAATTATTTGTTTTACAATAAGATTGATTGCCCTAAACTCAATTTAATCTTATGTAACCCATAAAAAAACTATGCTAAGTTCACTCACGAGTATCCTCCTCCAATCCACTGTTATTACCACGGATTCTGTGGCAAATACCATCACCACCACTACAAAAGCAGGCGAAGATTTGAATTTGTTAAACCTCTTAGAAAAAGGTGGATGGGTAATGATTCCCATTTTTGTTTTGTTGGCGATTGCTATTTATTTGTTCGTCGTACGGTATTTATACATCCGCAAAGCCGCCAAAATGGATCATACTTTCTTGTTTTCAATCCGTGAGATGCTCGTGGGTGGAAATGTGCAGGGGGCAGTTAATTATTGCAAAAACTCACAATATCCCATTGCCAGAATGTTGGAAAGAGGTTTGAATCGATTGGGTTCACCTATTCGAGATATTGAAAATGCCATTGAAAATACCGCACGAGTAGAGATTTATAACATGGAAAAAAACTTAGGGTTTCTTTCAGCAATTGCTAAGATTGCTCCCATGTTTGGTTTTTTGGGGACGGTTTCGGGTATGATTCGGACGTTCCATAATATTTCGGTTGCTAATAAAATTGACATCAGTACTATTGCCAGCGGTATTTACGAGAAAATGGTAACATCAGCAACGGGTTTGATGGTTGGTATTTTTGCGTATTTCTTATACACCATCCTCACCACGATGATTGACCGTGCCGTAAACAAAATGGAAATTACCGCCATCGATTTCTTGGATATTTTACATAAACCCGCAACAAAGTGACGGATTTTTCGGTAAAGGGCGAACGGTACACGGCAAACGGGCTTGAGGATAGTAGCATGAATGTATGAAATAGAAATTTCTTACATTTATCAAATTTTACCGTTTACCGTTCCCCCTTTACCGAAAAATCCGTTCACCTTTAATCGAAATAAAAGATGAATATAAGAAAAAGAGTCCGTGAACAATCGGAAGTTGAAACAGGAGCATTGGCAGATATTCTTTTCTTCCTGATGATGTTTTTTCTGATGATTTCAACCTTGGCAAGTCCCGATGCCATCAAGTTGCTTTTACCAGAATCAAGTACTGCCCAACAGACCGCTACCAAAGAAAATATCAGAATTACGGTTGATGAAAAGAGTAATTATTTCGTGGATGATATTCCCGTTCCTTTTGACCAGTTAGAAACCTACGTGGGTGAACAAGCCAAAGCAAAAGGCTCAGAAACCGTTATTTTACGCATTTCACAAGACCAAACCGTACAGGAACTAACGAAAGTTTATGACATTGTAGCCCGCCTGAATTTGGCAATGGTAATGGCGGCGGATAAGAAATAAATTGTAATTTTAGGGAAGGCTTCGTTTTATAACGAAGCCTTCCCTCTGTTTTAGACTAACATCGAACATCCAAAATCGAATATCGATATATCACGCCTTCGGATGTGCTTGCTCATAAATTTTCTTGATTTTTTCCATTGAATTATGCGTGTAAACCTGCGTAGCCGAAAGGGAAGTATGTCCCAAAAGGTCTTTGATTGCCGTGAGGTCTGCACCGTTATTGAGCAGATGCGTAGCGTAGGAATGGCGTAAAATATGGGGGGATTTTTTGGCAAGCGTTGTTACTAATGACAAATATTTTTTCGTAATCCGCTGAATCATAACGGGATAGGCTTGAAGTCCTTTCTCGGAAACTATCAGATAATTATTCCCCAACAATTCAGAATGTTTAAATTCTTGATAGGCTTGAATCAATTTCACCAAAGGCTGATTTATCGGAATAATTCTTTGTTTATTACGTTTACCCAACACCGTGATGGTTTTATTGTAAAAATCAATATCTCGTTCCTGCAAGTCAATCATTTCTGAAAGTCGCATTCCCGTTCCGTAGAGTAGTTCCAAAATTAATTTATCCCGCACACCCACAAAATCATCGGGAAATTCAATATCATCTAAAAGTGTATCTAATTCTTTTTCACGGACAAATTCAGGGATTGATTTTTGCGTTTTCAATGCCGATATTTTCAGCATGGGGTCTTTATCAATAATTTTTTTTAGGAGTAAAAATTTATAAAAAGTCCGCAAAGTAGCAATCTTTCGGTTGATAGAACGATTCTCGACTTTCGCCTCCGCCATTGATACTATCCAAGAACGAATCATCTGAAAATCAGCTAATTGTGGGTGCAAGAAATCATAAGTTTTCTTTAAATATTGTTCAAATTGTAATATATCGGTCTGATAAGCCGTAACAGTATGGTCGCTGCAACGCTTTTCATATTTGATGTGTTTGAGAAAATGAGTAATTATTTCGTTCATGGTTTTTAGATTGGCACGCAGATTACGCAGATACTTCGCAATCGGAACGCCGACCGCACAGATTTTCGCAGATTTTTAAAGTATTACAATAAGGGAATATTTAATTAATAAGCTACCTCTTTTATCTAAATTTGGATTCGTCAGATTTGCGGATTGTCAGGATTAAAATCAAACTTAATCCTAATAATCCTTAAATCTGACGAATCCAAATTCAGAAACTATGGGTATGATAATTCTTAGAAACTCCCTAATTTAATCAAAATTTTGTGAGAGGTAATAATTTCTTATCAGATTTTATTATCAAATAAAAAATCTGCGAAAATCTGTGCGGTCGGCGTTCCGATTGCGAAGTATCTGCGTCATCTGCGTGCTTTCATCAATAAAAAAAGCGTTTGAATAAACCTAAGTCTATTCAAACGCTTTTTGTTGCTGATGGTTATCGGCTTAATTCTCGATTAAATTGATAACATAAAATGTTATAAAACTAAAATCAATGGGCATACCTAATAGACTATGCCTCTTCGTTGCCATACGTTACTTGTTTGTATGAAGCACGAATCATCTCCTTACGGCGTGCCACAGACGGTTTTTCAAATGCACCACGACGACGAAGTTGCTTAACAACACCAGTTTTTTCAAATTTTTTCTTAAATCTTTTTAACGCTTTGTCGATTGACTCGTTTTCTTTAATGTTAATAATCAGCATATTTTTTGTTTTGTTTAAAATCTTTTTTGTAAATAGAGGTGCAAAGATAAGGGTTTGTCTTTGAAATGTCAAGAAACTTTATTGAATAGTTAATAGAGAATAAATAATAGTTAAAAACATTAATCATCGGATTATTGCACTTAATTGTATTGAATAATAATTCAATTTTTCCATAAAAAAATGATATATTGAGTCCATTATTCACCATAAAAATAACTATTAATTATTCTCTGTCAATTATTAACTATTCACATGACTCTTTTTATCATTTTCCTTTGTATTGGTTTATTAGTTCTTTTAATTACGTGGGGAAAAGTTAATCCCTTTTTGGCATTCCTGATTGTCTCTATTTTGGCAGGGATTTTTACGGGGATTCCGATTGAAAATATTGGAAAATCGCTCCAAAAGGGCGTTGGCGATATGTTGGGGTCATTGGTGATTGTGATAACGTTGGGGTCGATGCTTGGAAAAATTGTGGCAGAAAGCGGAGCAGCCCAACGAATTGCCTCGGTGATGATGGGTATTTTTGGTAAAAATAATATCCAATGGGGATTGGTCTGCACGGGTTTTATTATTGGTATTCCGTTGTTTTATAATGTGGGTTTTGTGCTGATGATTCCCTTAATTTTTTCGGTGGTTAATCAGTATAAACTTCCTGCGGTTTATTTGGGTTTGCCCATGTTGGCTTCGTTGTCGGTGGCACATGGATTTTTGCCTCCGCATCCTTCACCTGCCGCTTTGGTGGCTCAATTTGGGGCAAATATGGGGCTTACGCTCATCTACGGCATTGCTATTGCCATTCCTGCCATTATTTTGGGCGGTCCGATTTTTTCGAAAACCTTGAAAAAAATCCCTTCCGACCCGTTGGACACTTTCCAAAACGAAACGCTCACGGCTGACAAATTGCCCAGCACTTTGAACAGCTTTCTGACCTCATTATTACCCGTTTTTCTCTTGACCTTCACAACAGTTTTAGGGGTATATTCCAAAGAAAACGAGACACTAAAATCGTATGGAACTTTTATTTCCGACCCTTCAATTGTGATGTTGATTTCCTTGATTGTTGCCACTTTTACCTTGGGTATCAATCAAAAAATGTCTATGAAAAAAATTATGGGTTATTATACCGAAGCCGCCAAAGATGTTTCGATGATTATTTTGATTATTGGTGGAGCAGGAGCGTTGAAACAAGTATTAGTAGAAAGCGGAGTTAGTAATGAAATTGCTAATATTCTGAAAGATTTACCGCTTAATCCCTTGATTATCGGGTGGTTAGCTGCCGCTATTATACGGGTATGCGTAGGCTCGGCAACGGTGGCGGGACTCACCACGGCGGGAATTATTGCCCCGATGGTACAACAAACGGGCGTAAATCCAGAGTTGATGGTGTTGGCAATTGGCTCAGGCAGTTTGATGCTCTCGCACGTGAATGACCCTGGTTTTTGGTTGTTTAAAGAATATTTTAATTTGAGTATCAAAAATACCCTTCGTTCTTGGTCGATGATGGAAAGTATTGTGTCGATTGTGGGGCTTGTGGGGGTTTTGGTGTTGGGGAGTTTTGTGTAGGATTGAGTTTTGTTTTGATGAAATTTAAGAACGCTTTAGATGATAAAAGTGTAGAATTAATTTTAGGAAAACTAAACAGCTATGCCACAGGACACCGCAAACCCAGTGAAGCCACAAAAAAGAAAATCTTGAACGGCTTACATCGGTTTGGGGAGGAATTGATGGCGGTGGAGTTGTGAGGGGGAATTGAAAATAGGTTTAGTACAAAACCTAAACCTATTTTTAGCAAAATATTAATTTTTTTTTTTTAATTTTCTTTCAAAACTATCATCTTTTAGTGTACAAACGCCATAAGCAATTATTAGAAAACATAAACTTTCTATAATCATTCTGAAAATACTAATCTGATAATAAAGTATTTCGTTTGTTTCAAATAGCTTCTTAGTAAAAGCATATATAAAAATAGAAAGTATTGCAGGAATTAAAATCCCCCATGAAATAACCGCAAAGCTATCTTTCGTTACATTTTTGTTTAATTGTTCAGTATAAAAATTTTGTAAATAAAGTAGAGAAAAACCAATCTCTACAAAAGAGACAATAAGCGAGCCTGCCGTCTGAGCATCTCTAAAACCTTCACCCCAAATTGTATTACAAATTTCAAAAGCGAATAATGCTAAACTAATTATTTGAATAGGTTTTCTGTAATTGCTTCCCAAAGCATAAGAGAAGGTAAATCCATAAAAAAATAAGCTATTCAGGTAATATAAAGGAGAAATGAAAAACGTATCACCAATTTTGAAACGAGTGAGTAAAGGCATTATACTACTTGTATAATGATTACACACATAAATAAATATTAATTCAAATAAAGCAATAGACAATGCAATCAATGCATACATGAATAAGAAACGATAGGCTTTGTTTTTAAAAGCCCATCGTAAATTTGGAAAGAAACTAAGAATAATAATTAATCTGGTTAAAATCAGAAAGTATCCCACTTGGATTACTAAAGTATTATAGTCTTTCAAACTCATAACTATGCTGGGACTCTTACTTTTACTCCATCACCTCCTGCTCCTCCACCATCATTACATCTATCTGTTGCCATTTCAATAACAATTATGTCATTATCACACGGGTAAACTATTAAAGAATTAATGCTGATGTCTGAAAACATGGCATTCACAGTATCAGAGGTAAGAGCAAATTCTCCTACCCCTAAGGTAATAGCTGAATTATACTTTTCAAAATGAAAACCTTTCCCTCCCCGCTTTAATTTAATAAATAATCCACTTGATGAATTTGAACGATTAAATACTTTTGTTCTTGAAATGCAATCCTTTATTGGATTTCTTAATAAATCTCTTTTTCCGTATTGCATCAAGTAAACATCCGTCTCTGCTGGTTTTGGATGAATCATTGAACCTTGATAATTACTCAAAATTAGTGTTTTTGACATGATCTTTTTGTTAAATGTTTAAGAATTATGAATAATCCGATTACTTTAAAATGTATGAATAATAATTAAAATTGATCTTTGTCTATTAAAAAATCTTTTTTCTGAATTGAAATATCAATGTTTTTCAATAAATCTGATTTATTAAAGTTTGGAGAGTTATCATTTATAAAGGAATGTTTGGCAGTGAAGTTTTTGAATTCCATCTCTGTATATCCTTGTCCTTTTTTTAGAATTTCTCCGACGTCATTTTTAAAATCTTCAACAGGAACATAATAACTATGGTCATTAAATTCAACATTTTTTACAATTAGATAGAAATTGTCATCAGAATCTATAAATACTTCATAGTTTTTATTTACATGATCAATATTTAATTTAACCCACTTACCATTTACAAATACTTGTGCTTCAATAATATTATAGAGGATTTCTGGTTCTTGAATACCGATAAGCGTTAATTTATTCTCTGATTCTTCATAAAAGATAAATTCTAATTTAACAATTTTGTCTTTACCCCAAATAGGATAATAAAATAATCTTTTATATGTATTGGAGTGAGTAAACTCCAGAATATTATATTTAGCTATCCAAGGCTTTGAAGGTTGGTTGAAATCTAATTTCTCAATTTCTGAAATTCCAAAATATTTAGTAAATAATTCCGCTTTATTATCTTTAATCAAGTTAACTAAGTTAATAGTATTAGCAATAGTATGAGGATTAACGTACTCTGAGTTATTTCTCAAAATATTAGAACTGAAATTTTGGGGTACATATTTTGAGGATAATCCTCCAAAATCTGTCACAAAATCCATTTTTTCATTTGAATTTTTCCTTTTCTGAAAATCTAATTTTATCAATTCATGGTATATCCAAGCAATTCTATGAGTTATGTTTGGTCTAATTGGATCAAGAGATAATATCCAAAAAACATCTCCGTCTTGTTTGTAACCTTCTACCACAAATGCGTGAGATTTATTATCATACAAAAGTGGATAGTAAACACCACTAAAAATTATAGGTTTATTAGCCTTTACACTGTCAATAATAAAATTTTGTTCTGGGAAAAATGAAGATTGGTATTGCTTACATCCTTTATTACCTAATGAATCACTATTTATTATTTTTTGATAGTAATCTTTATTAGAAGGCATAGTTGTAGAATTGCGATTTGAAGTTTTACTCATCAGTTCCTCAATAGCTTTTTGCTTGATGTTATCTTCTTGAATAACCATTTCAATGCAAGCCGCCCAACAAGTTTGGGGGCTTTCCATTACCACTGATTTAATAAAATTACGTTTAACTGTTTTCATATTTCTAATTTATTTATGACATCTTAATTTATCCTCACACCAACCGCATCTCTAAAGCCTTTACAATAGCCTCGGGAGCGGAATTGACGTGGAGTTTTTCGTAAATATTCTTAATGTGTGAGTGTACGGTGCTAAACTTGATGTCGCAGGAGTCGGCTATCATTTTGTAGCTCATGCCTTTTACCATACAGCCCAATACTTGTTTTTCTCGCTGGGTTAGTTCCACAAAAGTTGGCTGGGCTTGCACAAATTGGCTCTGAAACATCGCCAAAACCTTTGCCGCAATATTGGGCGATAGGTGAGACCCGCCCGCTTCCACTTCTTGTATCGCCTGTACATACACCTCGGGATTGGGGTTCTTAATCACATAACCATTCGCCCCCGCACAAATTGCCTTGAAAATATGGTCTTCGTCTTCATAAACCGTCTGAATCAACACTTTCACGTTGGGATAAAGTTTTTTGATGTCCTGCATCGCCTCAATACCCGTGATGTGGGGCATTTGAATATCCATCAGCACCACGTCGGGATGATGCGTTTTCATTGCCCAAAGTGCATTACGAGCATCCGAAAACGCCCCCGCCATCCATATTCCGTCGGTACTCGCCAAGAACATTGACAAGCTCTCCCGAAAGTTTTTATTATCTTCAAATAGTATAACCCGTATCATAATCAGTGAACAATTAACAGTGAGCAGTCGGGCGGCGAACCGCAAACAGTTTAGAGGAAAACTAATTGGTGTCTCCGTTTTCTTGTTGCAAAGCTATGTGGAAAAATTTGTTGAAAAAATCCCCAATATTGGGGAGAAGGGATTTGAGATTTTTGATTTGAGATTTCGGATTTTAGGAGGCATCCAATTAATAAGCTACCCTTTTTTCTGAATTTGGATTGCGAAATAATGGGTATAGTATTTTTTAGATACTCCCTTACGACTATCAATCCGAAATCGAAAATCTGAAATCTACAATCAAAAAAGTGGTATTCCCAACATCACTTTCGTTCCTTTACCCTGCATGGAATCAATGTTTAACTGCATTTCGTGGTCTTCGGCTCTTTGTTCAAAATTGTGCAAGCCGTTGCCTTCGGTGGCTTGGTTGGGATTGAAACCGATTCCATTATCAGAAATTTCAATCAAAATCTGATTATTTTCTTCCGAAATTCTCACTTCCGCTTTGCTCGCTTTGGAATGTTTGACAATATTATTGATGGCTTCTTTATAAATCAAATAAGCGTTCTTTCGGGCATCCATCGAAAGTGAATTTTTATTGCTAACTATCTGATTATCGAAATCTAAAGAAATTCCTTTCGCCGCCAAGACCTCCGTAGCAAAGCCCCGCATACGGTCAGTAAATTTGGAAAAATCATCATTTTTAGACTGAATCGCCCAGATGGTATCTTGCATCAATTGGACGGATTCTACTGAATTGCTCGTGATTTTTTCAAGAATTGGTAATAATTCAGGGGGAGATTTGCGGCGTAATAATTCCACAAAAATAGCGATACTGTTAAGGTTTGAACCTACTTCATCGTGCAAATCTGCCGCAATTCGGTTGCGAACATCTTGCAATTTAAGTTTCTGCCGAAGATTGTATAACGTAAAGAAATATACGCCAATCCCAATTAAAAATAGCACATAAGCAATCACCGCAATCAGAAACCAGAGTTCTTGCCAAAAAGAACGTTTAACGATGACAGGAAAAGAAATAGCGGCTTTATTTGTTACTGGATTGGTAGTAATTTCTATGCGATATTCATCCCCATCAAGCGGAGGAATTTGCAGGGTTGGTTCATGCCCAAGTTCCATCCAACGGTCATATTTTTCTTTATTGGGAATTCTGAAATAATAATTAAATAATTGATTATCAGTATTTTGACTTTTAAATTGGAGCGTAACGATTTCGTTATATTTAAGCCTAAGAAGGTTTCTTTGTAAGATTTTCGTGATAGAATCTTTGGGAATATCACCTTTTTGGAAATGCCAAATATCGTGTAGTTTCAAGCCCTGCCCCATGGCTAAACTTGACGTAATTATCGTAGCGAGTAACAATATTAGCGTAAACTTTTTCAAGGCAATTAGGGTCTGTAAATCTTTGATTTCAAGGTAATTGAGATAAATTTAAGAATTTATTAAGACAAAGAACATAAAAAGGATTGAATTTTATTTAACGGTATGTAAGTGGTGATTAGTGATTAGTTAGGGGCGGTTGTGTTATCATGTAGATTTACCAGTAAAATCAATATAGACATGGACAAAGTCAAGATTAATCGTACATTTAGGAAAATTTTTGAGTGTAGAAATTGACTGAAATACATTCGAGTAAATCAATAGTTTCAGATTTCTGTTAATCTACGTTGAAATAAGCCATCTAAAAACTGATAATAAACAACGAATTAATGAGCGATTTACAAATTCTCTTTGAACATATTTTTTATAATGACGATTTTATCAAAATCTTAGCTTCAACCGTTGTGGGGGCTTTAATTGGTTTAGAAAGAGAATATCGAAGCAAATCCGCAGGGCTACGAACCTTCACGTTGATTTCTGTGGGATGTACCATTTTTACGATTTTATCAGAAAAAATGGGTATCGTTACCTCCCCCGACCGCATTGCAGCCAATGTCGTTACGGGTATTGGATTTTTGGGGGCGGGCGTGATTTTTAAGATGGATGACCGTGTAAAAGGACTCACCACGGCAACCATTATTTGGGTAACGGCATCATTAGGAATGGCAATTGGGGATGGACATATTATGCTTTCTTTCTTGGGAACAATGGTCGTGTATGTCGTTTTGGGGCTTTTTGTAAAATTAGAAGTAATTATGGAACGTTACGGACAAACCCGAAATTATAAAATCGTTTGTAATTATTCCCCCGAAATTTATAAACGTTTAGACACCATCTTTGAACAATGTAATCTTACTGCCAAACGTGAAAAACAAATTGTTACTAAAGACACGCTCACGAGTAATTGGTCGGTGCGGGGGCGTTCTTCTAAACATGATAAATTAGTCAAAAAACTGATGGCGGATAAAGACGTTCGGGAATTGGAATGTTAGTAAGTCAGTGGTAAAGAGTCAAAAGTCGTATGTTGTAAGTTTTAACTGTTTAATGTTTCGACTCAAAAGGACATATTGAGAAGATGTTTAAGTTTCCTTGCAACTGTTTTATACTATCCTTTCGGTTTGAAATGCGTTCTCCAATTTCAAATCCCTTAATTTTCTACGAGAAACCTCAACTTCCTTCCCATTTTTCAAGACAAAGGAATTATTAATTTTATCGAAATGACTGATATGGAGCGTATTGAGTAATGTTTTTCGATGAATTCTGAGAAATCCCAAACCCTTCATTTTCTCTTCCAAAGACTTCAAGGTCTGGCACAATAAAATCTGTTCGCCATTTTTGAAATGTAGATTGGTGTAATTCACTTCGGCTTCCATCAATATTACGTTTTCGGGAATGATTCTCCCCGCAATTTTGCCGTGGAGGTAAATGTGAATGTCTGGATTAGTGTTCATTTTTTTAGAGATAAATATTGTTTCGACAAAATTGGCGAGAATTTTTAACACAAAAAATCCCCAATATTGGGGAGAGGGAAATGGAGTTTTTGAAAGATATTCTGTTCAAAACTTTTCGTATAAATTTTAAGATTTTGTAAGGAATTACTCGAAAGTAGATATTTTAATTTTTTTGCAATAAAATTGTTTATACTAAAAATTTGAGCCATTTTTGATTTAATTGATTGATTATCAAGTATTTAATAATGATTAATCACTGATGACTGATAAATTATTCTCCCCAATATTGGGGATTTTTTGTTTAAATTCTTTCGGCAAAATTTGTTGGGTGAAAAGAAATAGGTCTTTTTACGGATTTGGAAAACAAATTTTATCATGAAAAATCTTACCAAAATTTTAGTATCAATCTATGTGGCAATTATGATGATTGCGGTGGCTTGTAAAAAGGATGAACCCACGCCTACCACACCAGTAACGCCCACAACAACTACGCCCGTAGTAACGAAAAGCACGGCAAAGGATATTACCAAATTTAGTTTTGCCGCCCTCAGCCCAGTGGTTGATGCCACGATTGATGCCACTGCCAAAACGATTACTGCCACCGTTCCTGCCGCAACAGATTTAACCAAACTTATTCCAACCATTACACTTTCTGACAAAGCCACAGTTTCGCCAGCGACTGGTGTGGCTCAGGATTTTTCTAAGGAAGTCAGTTATACGGTTACTGCCGAAGATGCGAGTACGGTGGTTTGGAAGGTGAATGTGGTGAAGGCGGTGGTTTCGATTATAAGTATTCCTGACCCAAAACCGATAAATAACAATTCGCCAGATGGAATTTATTATGGAGGGTCTCAGAGATTAGGAGTATTGGATATAAATACTGGCAAAACTAAATGGGACATATTAACATCTAATGCTTTCAGTATTCCTGCAATTTCAGAAGGGATGGTATATGCGACATATGGTGGTAAAATTGGAGAATATTCTGCTATTGATGGAACGTTGAAATGGGAAAAAGTAATCGTAGATAGAAATCAAGGATGCTCAAACCCAATAATCGAAAACGGTGTATTAGTAGTTGCAACTACTGGATATTTTGCGAGTGGTAATGCTGCCGCTGCTATACCTGCTAAAATTATTGGTTTAGACCCGCTCACAGGTAATCAACTTTGGGAGTATAAACAAGCTCAGAATAAAAATGGGAGTGGTTTTGTATTACCGATGACTGCATCGAATGGTAATATTTATGTGGTTCAAGATAGGAAGACTTTGGCAGTTGAAGCTAAAACTGGAAAACTATTATGGGAAATTGGAGGAGATTACTATATCAGTGACTATAATGGTTTTTTATTAGGCAGATATAATGTTACTCCTGGTGGAGCTTTATCTAATTCTAATGCAATATATAAGTTTGATAAATCAACGGGTTTACCAAGTATTTTAGTGCCAAATAATACGTCTATAAATAGGACCCCTTATGTTGTTTCAAGTGGCATTATATATTTTGCAGATTATAACTCTTCTACTGCGAAAATTTATGCAATTGATGCTAACACTGGAGCATCTAAGTGGACTATAACCGCCCCAAGTGCAAAAGCAGTGTCATGGAATAATACTCCAATAGCATACAACGGCTTAGTATATTTCAGTGGTGATGATAAAACTATTTATGCTTATGATTCCCAAACAGGAGCTAAAAAATGGGAAGCTAAAACAGAGGGAGATAATCGGGTTTTAGTCGTGGCAAATGATATTTTATACTCTGCAAACAATGCCATATCAGCACAAAATAGTCAAATTAAATGGACCAAAACTGGTAATGATATAGATCCACTAATTTTCAGTTTCAAATTAATTAGAGATAAAAAAATGTACGAACCGCAAAAATCAATTAACGATAAATAAATTTTTCAAACAATTTAAACAAAATAGACAATGGCACAAGTATCAAATGTAATACTTGAAATTGGGACGATAAATGTGGGCCCAGAACGAAGTTTTCCAGTTTTACCGCCTCCTCCGCCACCAGATACAAGAGAGTATCGTTTGGTAACGGTGAGAGCCAATCTCAATTTTGCACCGCAAGAAATTGGACTTTCTTATAAACTATACGCTGCTCTTTATTCGACTGATAATCCAAGCGAAGATATAGATAGCTTTGGCGGTTCAGCACCATTTCTACTTCGAGAAGACGCTGGAGTTACAGAATTGAGCAACATGGTAAAAGACAACAGATTTATCGTATTCGTACCAAAAGGGTACGAAACAATCTCTGTAACTGCTTCCACCATGCCCATTAGTTTTTCAAAAAACCTACTATTGAAAACACTAAATGAAGATGAAGATTTGACAATTTTCAGTTTTCCTAATCCTCCTCGCACAATTTATTTGCAAGACGAACTATTTGCAAGGGTGTGGCTTACAACTGTGGGGCAATCGGCGGTTACTCATACAGCAATTCGTTAATTCAAGATTATTTTTTCAATCAATCTAAACAAACAAGAAAATGGCAAACAACATAATTACAGGAAGAATATTGGTTGGCGATACTTTAATGATAAGTGGAAGGTATAAATTAGATATTCCTTCGCCTGAAACAACTGACCTCAATTTTATTCGTACTGCCGACATTATTTTAGTACAAAACCTACGGTAGTTGTATCAATTCATCATGTAGATACGCCTGAACAGCGTACTCAAGGCAACTCAGTTCCATTTGTTATAGCCAATATTGACGTTGATTTAGCAGTTTATGCTCCCAAAACTCGGATTATGATTATGGCAACACAAGTGGACGTAATCAAAATAGCTTATGAATATTGGTGCGAGTATATTGTGATGGGGCAAGTGTAACAAAATCAGTTTAGAACATTTCAAACTAACAAAATGAAAGCAAATAAAATTCTCAAAACAATAATGGTTATAGTAACCATTATTGTTATAAATGCCTGTAAAGGTGAAAAGGGTGATGTGGGTCCCGCAGGGGCAAATGGTACTAATGGAACAAATGGTGCAGTTGGGCAAACAGGTGCAACGGGGCAAACTGGTGCAACAGGAGCTACGGGTTCAACGGGGCAAACTGGTGCTACTGGCACTGCTAATGTTTTATATTCAGATTGGCTTGATTTAGTCCCTAACGTACCTCCATCAAACCAAACAACCATTATTGCTCCCAAAATCACACAAAATATTCTTGATAGTGGTGATATAAGAGTCTATCTCAAAATTCCGAATAATAATAATTTAGTTACCCTCCTTCCATATAGTACATTATCCTATGATATATTCTTGGGTAAAATTGTCATTAATGTGTCGGGTAATGGTGTCATAAATAGGGGTCTTAAAATTCGCTATGTTATAATCCCTGGTGGTACAAGTATTGGCTCTGGCAGAAAAGCAGCTGTTGATTATTCTGATTATGAGGCAGTTAAGGCGTATTATAATTTGAAAGATTAGGTAAAGATGTTTTAACCTATTTACCAAAAAAAAACAAAAAAATGAAAGCAATAAAACTCTTAACATTAGCCCTATCACTTTTGATTTTTTCATGCAAAAAAGACGAAGTAACCACGCCCGAAGACACTTGCAAAATGTCTGTAAGGAACGGGAAAATAATAAGTGGATGAATTTTTAAATGCTATTTTTGTGCCAATCAAGGCGATAAAACCGTGCGACGGTCGCCGCAGTTTAGCATCGCTAAATGAGGATTTAATCTGGGCGGCATTCCGCAACGTAGAGTGGTGCAAAAAAGGGCATTTAAAAAACGTCTACTTATTGTTTTTCAGTTCCTAAAAGAATCATGTAAACTGTTATAAGTTGTTGTTTACCCATTCCTTAGTTAAATTGGTTTATGTTGTTAATTAGGGGTTGATAAGAAAACTTAAATCTCCAGATGTTAATTCAGACAGAAAACAGAAACCTAAGCTTTACATTTTTCGTTATAATTTTGGAGACAAAAATCACCATTCACTCAATCACCAAATCACCAATAACATGGTAGGCTACCGTTTTTCAGAATATATCCCCGAAGAGCAAGAAGATGGCAAAAAAGCCAAATTCGACCAATTGCTTGATATTTTTAATCAACTCATCACGATGACGGCTGGCAATGTGTCGGAGGCTTTGTCGTGGATTACGCAATTAGACAAACAGTATAACCTGACGGATGACTCTTACGGAATCGCTGATTTTATTCAGGATTTGAAGGATAAAGGTTATTTGAAGGAAGAAAAAAACGAAAATGGCGAAGGGCAACAAGTCCTCACGGCAAAGGGCGAACAGTCCATCCGTAAGCAATCTTTGGACGAGATTTTTGGGAAACTCAAAAAAACTAATGCGGGCGGAAACCACCGCACGCCCTATCAAGGCACGGGTGATGAAACCAATACCGACCGAAGAGAATATCAATTTGGGGATTCCCTCGACCAAATCGCCATGACCGAATCCATCCGTAATGCCCAGATTAACAATGGAATGGAGAATTTTATGCTTACTGAAAATGACCTCGAAATCATGGACAAAGAGTATAAAGCCCAAACCTCAACGGTATTGATGATTGATATTTCTCACTCGATGATTCTCTATGGAGAAGATAGAATCACGCCCGCCAAAAAAGTAGCGATGGCACTTTCGGAACTGATTATGACCAAATATCCAAAAGATACTTTGGACGTAATTGTATTCGGAAATGATGCCTGGCAGATTCAAGTGAAAGATTTACCGTATTTGGAAGTGGGTCCGTATCACACCAATACGGTGGCGGGTTTGGAATTAGCGATGGATTTATTACGGAGAAGGAAAAATAAAAACAAGCAAATTTTTATGATTACGGACGGCAAACCAACCTGTTTGAAGGAGGGAATTAAATATTACAAAAATTCGTTTGGCTTGGATAAAAAGATTTTGAATAAAACCCTCACGCTGGCGGCACAGTGCCGAAGATTAAAGATTCCCGTAACGACTTTCATGATTGCGAGAGATCAATATCTGAAAGAATTTGTACAGGAATTTACCCAAATCAATAACGGAAGGGCTTACTATTCTTCTCTAAAAGGTTTAGGAGACTTTATTTTTGAAGATTATCAGAAGAATCGAAAGAAGGAAGTTAGATAAAAGAATAGACCACTGATTGTACTGATTTACTGATTTACACGGATACAATTTAAAAAATCCGTGTGAATCTGTAAAATCCGTACAATCAGTGGTCTAATAATTAAAAAGGATTACTTACCCGCTACCAAAGTAACATCCAAGTTAAATACATCATCAATTGCTTTGTCTCCGATTGAGTCAAAGAATTTCTTTGAACCGTATTTCACACCAAAATCTGTTCTATCAACTGGAATAGAAGCAGTTGCCGTTGCTTTTCCACCCACCATCGAAACTTTTGCAGGGAAAGTCATTGATTTTGTTACACCGTGCATCGTCAAATCACCCGTAATATTTGCTCCTTCCACCTTTGTAATTTTGAAAGAAGCCGTTGGAAATTTCTCTACTTCAAAAAAATCACCCGTTGTGATGTGTCCGATAAATTTTTTGTTGTATTCCGCATCTTTAATATCTGTACAAACGATTGATTTCATGTCAATTACGAAATCTCCTCCCGTTACTTTCTTACCGTCCGACATCAACGAACCCGAAGAAATATTGATTGTGCCTTCATGCTGACCCGTTACTTTCTTAGCCAACCAGTTAATTTTACTTGCTTTGGTATCAACTGCCAAAGTTACTTTCTTACCCGCTTTTGGGGCTGTTGTTGCCACGGCTACATTTACGAAAAGTGCCGCTACTAACATAATAGCGATGAATTTAATTGCTTTCATTTGTTTGTCTAATTATTATTTATATGTAACTGATTTTGTAATTCTTTAACTTTGGCACTGCACTGTGGTGTTCTAATTTTGTCCAATAAATCACTCAATTGCAGAGCTTCTTCTTCGGAAAGTCCTGTTAGGCTATTTTCCCAGTTGGTTTGCAATACGTCTAACTCTTCTAATAAGTCTAACCCTTTTTGCGTAATTTTTACATCAACAGCTCGACGGTCATTAGGGCATTCTTTTCTGATGGCTAAGCCTTTTAATAATAATTTATCAACCAATCGGGAAGCGTTAGACATTTTGTCCATCATTCGTTCAATAATCGCAATCACTGTAATCGGGTTAGGATATTGCCCTCGCAAAATTCTCAAAACATTATACTGCTGAATGGTTAAATCGTAAGGTTTAAAAATTTCCATCTGAACGCTTTGCAACCAACTGTTTGTGTATAAAATATTCACAACCGCTTTCATGTGAGGCGATTTGAAATTGTTTTGTTTTATGTCTGTTTCAATGCTCATGTTTTTAGATGTACAAATTTAACGTATAAACATTTAATGTCAATGTATTTAATTGTTAATTTTTTGTTAATCATTTTAAATGAAAAAATAAAATACTGATTTTCAGGTATCTACAATAATTTCATTCAACTGAAATAAAATACAGTTACATTAAATACATTTGCATTTAATGTGATAACAGCCAAAATGATAAATTGTTGTTTAATCTGGAAGGTATTTATTAAGCGGTAAAATAGCTATCTGAAAGGGACAATCTCGGGAGCTGAAATGTCAAAATCTTTTAAACGAAGATTGTAGGTATCACTGAAAGCAAAATTAAGTCTCTGAACATCAGGGACATTAGGAAAATAGGTGAATTTTATTTGAAAAGTATTGAAAGTAAGGTTTTCATTACGCAGACGAATGCCTACGCCCACACCCGTATAAGGGATTTGATTAAGCAGAAGTTGATTTTTGGGACTCACAAACGCAAAATCAGTTTGGAAAAATGGAGCAATTCTAAAACCTACGAAATTGAGCCTTGAAAAAAAAACAATTTGATAGCCAATCCCTAATTTTTTAGTACCCCAAAGTTTATCACTATTAGCATCCAAAATTCCATTTTCACGATTTACGTTTACATACTCACCTGTATATCTATCTGTGCCGAAAGCGTAACGAACATTCACAAAATGACGAACTTGCGTGCGTTGGCGAAAAGTATGGAGTGTACTGAAATAATTAGACTCAACACTCAGTCCTGACGTTCCGTTGGAGTATGCCCCAGCATTCAAAAGCCCATAAATATACCCCGCAGAGCCAATATATTGCCCTTTTGCGAGTTTTATACCCGTGTAATATCGTTTTCCGTAGGCATCTGAATTTTCAAAGCCCGTGACAACGGTAGCTAAATATCCATAAGGCACGTCTTCGGTTATACCAAAACCGTAAATCAAAAAGTCTCTTTTATAACGTCTATTCGAGAAACCTACTCCCACCAAATAATCCCGATGATTTCTAAAAAGTTGATTAGTATCTGCCGTAACATCTGGACGTTGGGTATAGGAAATATCCGAAAATCTTGCTCCCAAAACAAAACGTGAACGTTGCTGAATTTCTTGGCTCAAAAAAGGAAGTTTGAAGGCATAAGCCAACCAAAAATCAAGATAATTACGGTTCAACGGGAAAGTTAGAATCGTAGAATCAGTGGTTTTATAGGTTGTGCCGTCTTCTCCCCTGATGGTATTTATCAAGTTTCGAGAATGATTTACCTCAAAACCACCCGCCAATTTCATTTCGGGCGTAAGGAATGGTCTGAATAATCGTAGGGCATAATTGTTAGTTTGTCGGCGGAGTTCCACTTCAGCTTGTCCTGTTACAAATGTCCTTCCGATATAGGGAATTGTATATTGTGAATAATATTCGAGAGCGGGTTTTTGATTATAATTTAGATAAAAATTATTTCGCCAAGAATGACCTAATCCTCTAAAATTGACCTGATTGACTCCTAAATAAAAGTCTTTGAAACTGTTGAAACCTACATCGGGAAGTAATGACCAAATATCCTGAGTAAGTACTAAAATATCCACTAAATTTGGGTATTTTTTATCGGGCAAAACTAAAATACGAGCATCATGCAGAATGGAACTCCTCCGCATGAGGCGTTCATTATCACGCATTCGGTCGGCACTGATAATATCTCCCACATCAAACATTAAAAAAGACTTACGAATAACTCTCTCCTTAGTATTGATGTGTAATGAATTCAAAAAACGGTCAAATCCTTCGGCAATTCGAGTGGTATCGGCAATATTTTCCCCAAAAACGGCAAGTCTTTTTACATAAATCTTACGAATAACTCGCCCTTCGTAATCTTTAAAAGGATTTTCTTCTATTTGCGTAATCTCTTGACCAGATGAATTTTGATTATAGACATCCCTGAAAAGAGCTTCATAAATGCTATTAAGGATTTTACTTTTAGAAAAACGTTTTTTCAATTTAGTAAACATGATGCTATCCTTGGCAGATTTCATGCTTACTTGTGGAACAATAATTTTCAAAGTATCAGATATTTTCGAAATATTTTCTTTCCGAAGGGTATCTTTTTTAGATGGTTTCTCGGTTTGGGAAAATCCCATCGAAAAAGTCATTGAGATTATAAAAATAATCTTCAGAATTGGTTTATATGTATATGAGTAAATTTGTACCATAATTCAGAAGCAAGAGTATTACAAGGGTTTGATTCGTTGAGAATAAAAGCGTCCAAAAATCTTATAAAATCTTATAACTATGTAACTTTGTATTTCTTCAACTTTGTAACTATTTCAAAATAATGTTCCAGCTTACTCGACCGCTCATTTTAGCCTCAAACTCCCCACGTCGTCAGCAGCTCATGCGAGATACTGGTTTTGAATTTGCGGTAAAAGTCAAAGATACTAACGAAGATTTTCCAGAAAAAATGCCCTCGGAAGAAGTACCTGCTTATTTAGCTCGAAAAAAAGCGGAGGCTTTTCGGAGTGAAATGGGAAATCAGATTATTCTCACGGCTGATACTATTGTGGTTGTAGATGGTGAAATATTAAATAAACCAAAAGATACGACAGAAGCAACAGAAATGCTCAGAAAATTATCGGGTCGGCAACATCAAGTCATTACGGGCGTATGTATAATGACAACCGAAAGCACCGAAACCTTCATTGATATTGCCCAAGTTTTTTTCAGAGAATTGACCGATTGGGAGATAGAATATTACATCAAAACCTGCAAACCCTTTGACAAAGCAGGGGCGTATGGTGTTCAAGATTTTATCGGGATGGTGGGAATCCCAAGAATGGAAGGCTCATATTTTACCGTAATGGGCTTACCTGTTCACAAGGTTTATGAGGCGTTGAGAAAGTATATGATTCAATAAACAATTATCAGAAAGAGAGGAACTTATTTTGAAAATTGCACTCGTTTTTAATTGATAATTGTTCACTGTTTTGAAAATCTATCAATTTCCCAACAAGCCATAAAAGAAATCGTGCAAATCCATAGCCCACAAGCCTCACGGGCAAGTTCTTGATTCATCGTTTTCATCGAAATTCCTGCCCCTTCCGAGAAAAAACCTTCCCAAGCCGTCATCGCATTCCAAGAATTCATCCCTCCTGCAAACGATAGCACAATCAAAATTAACAACATTTCACCATTGGCTTTACCTTGAAAAGTTCTGAAAGTTGCGTAGGCAGCAATTAAATAAATGGGAATCCAAAGAATTGGGTCGGGGTCATTATATTGCCAACCTGCGAAGAGGATAAAGATTAAAGTAAAAATTAGGGCTATGTATTTCATTTGTTTTGTGGGATAAATTTTATTTAGAAAGCCATTTAGAAAATTGTGATTTTACGGTACTATCAGGGTATTATGAAATGTTTTAATCATGAGCAAGATAACATTTTGTGTTAATTTCTTTAAAAAATCTGCGAAAATCTGCGTTGCGAAGCATCAGCGTCATCAGCGTGCCATTTTTATAAAAAATCCTAATCCCTAATTACAATAAGCCTCCAGAGCCTCCTTCGCATCAGGATAACCCAGCGTTGTGGCTCTTTTCAAACTCAAACAAGCAGCATCTTTTTTACCCATTTTTTGCTGAACAATTCCTAAGCCAAAGAATGCTTTGCTAAAAACGGGGTCAATACTAATTGCTGTTGAAAAATCCTTGGCGGCTTGCTCCAAATCATCTAATTGAAAATAAATATTCCCACGATTGTAGAGTGCGTTGGTTTCACTTGGATTTAATTTCAAGGCAATGTCAAAGTCTTTTATGGCATTTTCGGGCTGTTTCAAAGCTGCCAAAACTATACCTTTTTTTACATAATTTTCAACCGTGTCTGGCTGAATATTAACCGCTTTCACACAGTCAGCCAATGCTCCTTCCCAATCAGATTTTTCCATTCGTATCGAAGCTCGATTGTAATAAGGACGGTAATCTTTTGGGTCGAGTTTCATCACTTTCTCGTAATCCAGCAAAGCATTAGCATAGTCTTTCATCTCGAAATACGCCGCTCCTCGCATATTGAATGCTTTGGCATTTTCGGGGTCTTTGTCGATAGCTTTGTTCAAAAATGGCAAGGCTTCGGCAGGTTTTCCTTTTAACATTTGCTCTTTGGCTTTTTCAATGAAGGCTTCTGAAGAACTTGTGCAGGAAAGCAGTGAGCTTTGAGCAATGAGCAGTGAGCAGAGGATGGTTAAATTTGTGAAACTAACTCTTGTCAGGTTTTTGAACCCTTGCAAGAGTTCCTTCAATTTAAGATTTGTAATTCTGTTCATTTTTACTTTACGACTTGAAATTATGTTTTGGAACAACATTTATATTGATATTTTTAAAAAATGATAAAATATTTTTGGGTGAAAATTATGGGTTAATCAACTGATAGTAAAAAACTTAGCGGTTATTAGTCCTTTCATTGGATTAATAACCGCTATAAAGTTCCGAACTTGGTTTTGTAAATACAACAAAAAGCCCCATCTTTGTATCGGCAAATTACCAGCTCCCTCTGAATCCCCCAGGTCTTGACCGAAGCAAGGGTAGGTAGGTTGTAGCGGTGAATTTGCCTTTTTTTATGCCCTCATTGCTTCACAATCTTTTTTACCAATCTTTTATCGCCTTGTTCTGCATTTAGGAAATATGTTCCTTGTGGTAATTTTTGAATGTCTATCGAATACACTTTTTGCCCTCCCTTCATTTCCACTTCTGATAAATTCCTTCCCGTTAAATCATTGATTTTTAGTGAGAAAACTCCTTTTGTAAATGCTGGAATCTCTATTGAAATTTTCCCTTTCGTTGGGTTTGGATATACTTTTATCGCCTGATTAATTTCCTCTTCGTTTGCCAAAACATTGATCAAAGTCCACGGCACTAAATTGGCTTCGGGTTTGGGTAAAGGATAATTGGTGAAAATATGAAATTGCCCCGCTTGAAATTGATATTTGAAAGCCAAGTCCGTAATATTCAATTCATTACCCGTAAAGAAATCATACCATTTACCCAAATTTGGAAACAAGTCATTGATAGAAACACTTTGGATATCAGTATTAGCGATGACGAACATTTTATTAGTGCCGCTCACCAAAGTTGTTCTTTTTAACAAACCGTTTAGTTCCAGTTGAAAATCGTTGGTTCTAAAAATCTCCTGTGTTGTTTTTAGTTTAATCAATTCCGAATAAACTTTATACAATTTCAAACGTTCTGCATCTTGAAAATACTCCCATTTGATGGGTTTGCGACCCGTTCTGCCATTTTCATTGATAGAAACATCATAGCCCAATTCACCGAATTGCCAAATCATTTTAGGTCCTGGAACTGTCAAAAACATAGCTGCCGCTGTTTTAGTACGTTCCAAAACTGTAGTGAGATTAGCGGGTATAATTTTACTATTTCTGAGGGCATCGAAGGTTAATCTTTCCTCATCGTGGCTTTCCATGTAACCCACGGCTGCGGGCTTTGTGAAAGTTCTCGCTTTGTAAGAATATCTTGTAAAATCACTATTGAATCCTTTAACTAAATTGCCCGCATCGCCGTGCTGATTTGCCCACACCATCATGCCCATATCGGTCAGGGCTTTCTCTTCGCTGTCTTCTGAAAATAATTCCAAAATCACATACGCATCTTTGTCATAACTTCTGATTTTGTCGTAATATTCTTTCCAAATGTCTATACGACTTTGGTCATAAAGCCTGAACTGAGAGTCTCCCGAACTTTGTTTTTGGGTAAATCCTTTGGCTAAATCAAAGCGATAACCATCAATTTTGTATTCTTTAATCCAATATTCATTGGCACGATTTACGTAGTCCTTTGTAGCTTGGCTTTCGTGATTGAAATCAAAAAATACGCTGAATGGATGCGTAGCTTGTTGATTAAACATGGGCGAATCCGTAGAAGGTTGCGCACCATCCCAGTACATTTTTACATAAGGAAATTCATAGTCAGCTTGATTATAAACCACGTCCAGAACAACAGCAATGCCATTTTCGTGGCAAATATCAATAAATTTCTTCAAGTCATCTCTCGTTCCATAAGCCTTATCTGCCGCTAAAAAATACGTTGGATTATACCCCCAAGAATCATTATTTGAAAATTCTGATATGGGCATCAACTCAATACAATTTATCCCCAAATTTTTAAAATAAGGCATTCTGTCAATTACACTTTTATACGAACCTTCTCTATCAAAATCACGTACCAAAAGCTCATACACCACTAAATCCTCTTGAGCGGGGCGTTTGAAATTGGTTATTTTCCAAGGATAAGGCATTTGACCAGTCTGGAAAACAGAGGCAATAGATTTGTTACCAGCGGCGGGTAATGTTTTGATGTTGGGATAAATATTTGTAGAGATTCCAGCATCATTATTTGGGTCAAGAATTTTCTCTGAATATGGGTCACCAACTGCCAAAGTGCCGTTCACTAAATATTGAAAAGCGTATTCTTGTCCCTTCGTAAGTCCTTCAATTTCAATCCAATAACGATTTCCATCGGGAGTACGTTTCATCAAAGACTTGGCATCAGATTGCCAATTATTGAAGTCTCCAATAGCATAAATAAAATTTTTCTTAGGAGCAAAAAGCACCAAAGTAACCTTTGTGTCTGAAACGTAATTAATGCCATCTTTTACGCCCGTAGGCAAGGTTGCGGTAGTGGGAGTTGGTTGCACAGTAACAGTGAATTCGGAATTGGCAGTTTCAGTTCCAGAGGTGGCAGTAACTTTAACTACCCTACTTGCACCAGAAACCGTACCTACATTGAAAGAATATTTTAAAGAATCTTTATTAACAGCCGTTGAAACAAAAATGCCATCAACAGTTAGGGCAAAATCTGATTTTTTTGAAGCCACTGCCAAAACGGGAATCGTAGTTCCAGAGGCTACAAAGAAGGTTTTTTCTTTGGGTTGAATCAAAACAACACTGAGTCTATTGTCGTACATCGTAATAATGAAATCTTCGGTTTGAGATTTTCCATCACCACTTTTCAAAAGTACCCCTAATTTTCTGATGGGAACATTAGCCGTTACTCCATAGTAAGTTCGAGGAGTCATTTTAATGCTCCATTTATCATTCCCGAGCGAAGTCATTTTTCCTTTTTCATAAGGAACAGCGAAATTCATCTGTCCCGCAGGTTGAAACTGAAAAGCATCGCCAGTTTCAGTACTTCCCGCTCCCGACCATAAAAAAACATCATCTTTCTTGCCCAAAAGCCCTTTGGCACGGGCATCCTTGGAAAGAGTGAGGTCAAAAATAATGGTAATTTCTTGGTCGCCATTAGGGAAGGCTGGGGTGGTTGTTACGGCTTGTGCCACAGCAGGAAGCCATCTCACCCACAGCAGGGAAAGAAGAATAAAGAGTTTTTTCATCTGTTGATAAATGGTTGGTTAATGGAAGGATGTATCAAGTACAAGGTATTATGTACCAAGAAAACATCGTGCTTTTACATCTTTTAAATACAATATTATACTGTTTTAGTTGATAAAGCAAAAAGCCCCAAACAATTAAATTTGAGGCTTCTTTATGAATTGGTAATCTTAATACTTGATACATAGTACTTAATACAAAAGTCTTAATTCTTCTTCTCAAAATCACGATGATTTGCCATTTTAAAGAGTTCTTCTTTGGGTAAAGATTTGAAATATTCGTAAGTAATTTTCAAACCTTCTTCTCTTGAAACTTTTGGCTCCCAGCCCAATAATGCTTTGGCTTTTGTGATGTCTGGTTTACGTTGTTTGGGGTCATCAGTCGGCAAGGGCAACGAAATTAATTTCTGATTCGTCCCTGTCAATTTGATAATCTCCTCACCAAATTCCTTAATCGTGATTTCGTCTGGATTACCCACGTTTACGGGTTGAGCATAATCTGACATTAATAAACGATAAATTCCTTCTACTAAATCATCAACATAACAAAATGCCCGAGTTTGTGAACCATCACCGAACATCGTTAAATCTTCACCACGCAAGGCTTGCCCGATAAAGGCAGGCAACACACGCCCATCATTCAGTCGCATTCGAGGCCCATAAGTATTGAAAATTCTGACGATACGAGTTTCCAAACCGTGGTAAGTATGATAAGCCATCGTCATGGCTTCTTGAAAACGTTTGGCTTCATCATATACGCCTCTTGGACCCACGGGATTTACATTTCCCCAGTATTCTTCGGGTTGTGGATGAACGGTTGGGTCGCCGTAAACCTCTGAGGTTGAGGCGATTAATACTCTGGCATTTTTTACCCGAGCCAATCCTAAACAATTATGAATTCCCAAAGAACCTACTTTCAAGGTTTGAATTGGAATCTTCAAATAGTCGATTGGAGAAGCTGGCGAGGCAAAATGAAGGATATAATCCAACTCGCCAGGCACGTGAATAAACTTTGAAACATCGTGATGATAAAATTCAAAGTTTGGTAATTTGAAAAGGTGTTCGATGTTTTTCAAATCGCCAGTAATGAGGTTATCCATCGCAATAACGTGGAAACCTTCCTTAATAAATCTATCGCAAAGGTGTGAACCCAAAAATCCTGCTCCACCTGTGATTAATATTCTTTTCATAACATCAGTTATCAGTAAACAGTTATCAGTAAACAGTTCAGTAAGATTTTTTACTGATAACTGTTTACTGATAACTGTTTACTGACTATTAATTCTTTTTGTTGTTTTTAAAATTGAAAACATAATTTTACTCAATTCATCTACCTCTCTGTGCATACTTTGAAAAATATTTTCGTCAAGATAATTAGTATCTTTTAGAAGTGAAAGCCAATATTTTGTTTCAAGGCTTTCCTTGTATGCAATTGAAATTTTACTTGAAAAGTCGGCTGTTGATATTGCTCCATTTGCTTCTGAAATATTTGCTCCAATTGAAGTGCCGCTCCTAAGAAATTGCTTGGACAAAGTATATTCTTTCTTATTATCGACCAAATATTGATAAGCCTTAACTGTTCGTATCGCAAAAGCGTAAGCCTTATCGTAGAGATTATTATCAGATTACATGATTATACAAGTTATCAGTAAACAGTAAGCAATTAATATGAGTATTATTTTGAGATAGGTAAGTTCAATAGCAAAGAACTTTTTTGCTTACTGATAACTGTTTGCTGTTTACTGTTTACTGTTTACTGTCTCCCTTCCGATACTATAATAAGTATAACCCTTCTCAGCAATTTCGCTCAATTCATACAAATTACGCCCGTCAAAAATTACTTTATTTTTCAACAACACATTCATCACTTCAAATTCTGGCGTGCGGAATTGAGGCCACTCCGTCATAATCAAAAGAGCATCAGCATCCTTCAAAGCCTCGTAAGGTCCAGTGGTGAAAGTGATTTTATCGCCTACTAATTCCTTTACATTTGGCATTGCCTCGGGGTCATACGCCTTAATGGTTGCTCCAGCTGCCACCAAAGCATCAATATTATACAAAGCGGGAGCTTCACGAATATCGTCAGTATATGGTTTGAATGCCAAGCCCCACATCGCAAAGGTTTTACCTTTTAAATCTCCACCAAAGTATTCGTTAATCATCGGGATTAATCGAGTTTTCTGATCTTCGTTTACGTCCATTACAGCCTTCAAAATTTTGAAATCATAATCAAAATCTTTTGAAGTTTTTTCTAATGCCTGAACGTCTTTGGGGAAACAACTTCCACCGTAACCAATTCCTGCAAACAAGAATCTTTTACCAATACGAGAGTCCGTACCGATACCTCTACGGATGTCATCTACGTTTGCACCCACCTTCTCGCAAAGATTAGCAATTTCGTTCATAAAGGTGATTTTTGTAGCCAGAAACGCATTAGCGGCATATTTTGTCATTTCTGCCGAACGCTCATCCATAAAAATAATAGGATTTCCTTGGCGTACTAAGGGCGCATACAACTTGTTTGTTAATGCCTTTGCTTTTTCAGATTTTGTACCGATTACCACACGGTCAGGTCTCATAAAATCTTCAACGGCAACGCCTTCACGCAAAAATTCAGGGTTTGAAATTACGTCAAATTCAACCTTGGCATTTTTGGCAATGGCAGTATAAACTTTCTCGGCTGTTCCAACAGGCACGGTACTTTTGTCGATGATGACGGTATAATTTTCCAAAATTGGACCTAAATCATCCGCCACTTGTAATATATACTTCAAATCTGCCGAACCGTCTGCCCCAGGAGGCGTTGGCAAAGCCAAAAAGATGATTTGAGCATCTTTGATTCCTTCCACGAGCGAAGTGGTAAATTTTAATCGCCCTTCATTAGAATTACGGAGGAATAATTCTTCCAGTCCTGGTTCGTAAATGGGAATTACCCCATTCTTCATTTTTTCTACTTTCTTGGCATCAATATCAACGCAGGTAACTTGGTTTCCAGTTTCGGCAAAGCACGTTCCAGTTACTAAACCTACGTATCCCGTTCCTATTACAGCTATTTTCATATATTATTCTGAATTTTGTATTTCTTGAAATAGTTATAGTTTATTTTCCAAAATTAGCCAATTTTATTGGTATAATCTAAAATGATATATTGATTTTGATAGAATGATTAGGTAAAATTATTAAAAGGCTGTTTCTGGGGAGAAAGGATAGAGGATAAATGTAGAAATGAAAAAAGCCCCAATCGGGGCTTTTTGTGATTGAAGAATCTACTCTGCTTTCTTGACTTTCTTCAATTCCTCCAAAGTCGCAAACTCCAAGGCTTTTTCGTGCGTAGCCTCCAAAACCACGGGCGGAGCAACGCCAGCATCGTAGGCTTCTTTCCAACGGGCGGCACATAAACACCATTTATCTCCCGCCTTCAAACCTGGGAAACCGTAGGTTGGCGAGGGCGTAATTAAATCATTGCCACGTGCTTTTGAATATTGTAAAAACTCGTTTGTTACAACAGCCGCTACTACGTGAATACCACGGTCAGCCGCTCCCGTTGAGCAATAACCGTCTCTATAAAAACCCGTGAGGGGCGAAGTACCCGCAATTTTTAGGTCAGTTCCTAACACGTTTTTGCCGTGCGAAGCCTTTTCATTTTCCATGATAATGTTTTTATTAGTTTCTTTTACGGGTCCACAGCCCGCTTTTGACTGATTGGCAGGCGTTTTGTTTTGTGCTATGGATAAAACGGAAATCAATAGCAATGTTGTTGTGATGAGGGTTTTCATGAGTCTTTTTTTCTGTCTGAATTTGGATTCGCCAGATTTATGGATTTTAGGGATTAATATTTCGATAATCAAATTCCAAATCCCACCAATTCATAAATCCCATTAATCCAAATTCAGACAAGTTTTACACTAAATAAACCATTGTACAGGCTGATTGTTTTGTTTGGTTTTTGGGCAAAGGGGGTGAAAATGGTATCTTTGCTTTTAAAAAATTTTACAACGATGAATAAACAAGTAGAAAAATATGTATGATGATTGGCATTGGGATGAAAAATCCAAAACCTTTGCCGTCGAATTAGGTGAATTTCTGTTGGCTTTCTGTGATTATTTAGAGGCCATAAATTTATCTACTCGTAATCTTAGAAATCATAGAGATAATGTCCAAATTATTGGAATGTTTACTTGTAACTATGGATATTATGACGAATTTGATTCTGATATGTTTGAGAGCGGAGAAGCAAACTTTGAATATGAATTTAAACGCAAAATTACTGATTCCCCGACAGCATTAAGTAATTATCGTTCAACTTGGAAACATATTAGTAGATTCGTGAAATCTGAAAATTATGAACTTTTTTTAGAAAAATATAAGTAGTAGATACAGAGAAATAATGGAAAAATATTTTGAAAACCCTGATGGCTGGTATGATGCTGTCCAAAAATTAAAAACAACGGATGCGTTGTTAGACTTCTTCAAAAGAACATTTGATACGTCTCCTTTTCCTCCTGATTTTGCGGAGTCAGCAGGAGTTATGGACACAATGTTTAATCTTTTAGAAAATCTTGAAAATGAATTCCGATTCGAGGATTTTAGAGAATTGCAGCAAATCATCAAAGAAAAACAACCCGAATTTTATCAGAAGGATGGTATTTATTTTGTTGAAGGATTATTGAGGTTTTCATTGGCTAATGATAATATTGAGGAAGCAAAAAAACTTTTTGAAGACGTTGTAAATTCTGATGCTCCTAATGAAAGTATAGAAACCTTTTTAGATATTTTAAAACTAATCTCTTGGTATAATGGAACAGAAAAATGGATGAGTGATATTATTCATAAAATTTATGAACCAATAAAAAACGACTCTAATATTTTTGAAACTGTCAATGTAGATTTGTCAGAGTATCTTTTTGCATATCAAATGCAATTAGCTTACCAAGATTTTTTAGAAAAAGGAACTTTGGACATTATTCCTTATTTAGATTATCTTAAAACATTCGACTTTGAATTTGATGAAGAAACTAAACAATCGTTTCAGAAATGGTTGGTATCTCCTTTTGATTTGCAAGAACTGATGAGTTATCAATTGTCCAATCAAAGATATTTTAGCTCAATGTTAATCACATATTTTTCAAAATATTTGTTTGATGCCAAACAAACAAGTTTCATTGTAGCATCAAATGTAGCAGCAAAAATGTTTGAATTTTGGCATGATGAAAAACGACAAATCAAAAGCTTTGAACTGACAGGGAAAAAATTTGATAAGTTTTTATCCAAACAAATTAGTTTTATGGGTGGAGATTATGCCAGTATTTTTGGCGTTGCTGTGGGGAGTATATATATGTATGACTTTTTGAAAAATATTGATTTTATAGACAATAAAACCCACGAAAATGCCTGTTCTGGTATTGACGAAGTTCTCGGAATGGTATCAAAGATGAACAAAACAACTATTTATCGTAATTCATTCTTTAAATTTTGGGATAAACCTGATACTGATAGTAATGGGGCTTTTCAAGAATTAGTCTCATCGGTGAAGTTAATAGGATAGTTTATTCCTCAGCATTATTAGTAAAAAAGTAAAAAATGAAAGTATTAAAATTTGGAGGTACGTCTTGTGGCACTGTGAGTAGTATTCAGGCGGTTTTGGAAATTATTAAGGGCAAACAGGCTCAGGAGAAAGGTGTAGCTGCGGTGTTTTCTGCCATGGGTGGCGTTACGAATAAACTCCTCGAAGCGGGTTCAAAAGCTACTGAGGGCGATTTGACGTATATGGAAATCGTCCAAGCCATTGAAAACCGTCATTTTGAGGTTGTGAGGGCATTAATTGATGTGAAAGCTCAATCAAAAGTTTTTGCCAATATCCGCACGATTATCAACGAATTAGACGATTTATTGAAAGGTATTTCGTTGATTCGGGAAACCTCCACTCGCACGTCCGACTTGGTTGTTTCTTTTGGTGAACGCCTTTCCACGACTTTGATTTACGAAATTCTGAAAGCACAAGGCGTTGATTGTCAATATCTTGATGCTCGAAAAGTGATTCGGACTAATGCCAATTTCGGCATGGCGGAGGTAAATTTTGAAGTAACCAATCGTCAAATTCAAGAGCATTTTTCTAAAACAAAATCGCTTCAACTCATCACAGGTTTTATTGGTTCGACTGAAAAGGGCGAAACCACTACTTTGGGTCGTGGAGGTTCGGATTATACGGGTTCAATTTTCGGGGCGGCTCTCGATGCCGAAGAAATCGAAATTTGGACAGACGTGGACGGCATGATGACCGCCGACCCACGCAAAGTAAAAAATGCCTTTACCATTCCGACCATCACATACTCGGAGGCGATGGAATTAACCCATTTTGGAGCGAAAGTCATTTATCCGCCTTCGTTACAACCCGCTTTTGCCAAAAATATTCCGATTCGAGTTCTCAATACTTTCAATACTGATTTTGTCGGAACAGTCGTAAATCGTAGTGCAGAGCTTTCTGAATACATCATCACAGGGCATTTCTTCGATTGATAATTTGGCTTTGGTCAATCTGCAAGGTTCGGGAATGATTGGTGTTGCGGGGGTTTCTGCCAAATTATTTACGGTGTTGGCAAAACATAAAATTTCGGTAATTCTCATTTCTCAGGCATCTTCCGAACACTCGATTTGTTTTGCGATTGAACCTGCGGCTTCGGTGGCGGTGAAAGCATTATTGGAAGAAGAATTCAAAACTGAAATTGCTGATGGTGATGTGGAAGGCATTGAAATCCAAGAAAATCTGTCGGTAATTGCAGTAGTGGGCGAAGGAATGCGTCGCAATACGGGCGTGAGTGGAAAATTGTTTTCGGTTTTGGGAAAGAACGGAATCAATATCGTAGCCACTGCCCAAGGTTCATCAGAATTAAATATTTCCGTGGTGATTGAAAAGAAAGATATTTCGAAAGCCTTGAATGTTATTCACGATACGTTCTTCTTTTCGCAGGTGAAAAGTTTGAACCTGTTTTTAGTAGGAACGGGACTTATTGGCAAAGCATTATTGGAACAATTGCAAGGACAAGAAGGATTTTTATCAAAATATAAAGCCTTGAAAGTCAATTTGATAGGCGTTGCTAATTCTCGAAAAATGTTAATAAATCCAGAAGGGATTTCGCAAGAAACTTGGTTTGAAGATTTGGATAATACGGGCAAAAAATCGGAATTATGGCAATTTGTGGCGGAGGCAAAACGCTTAAATTTACCCAATTCCATCTTTGCTGATTGCACCGCCAGTAAAGAAATTCACCACGAATATTTAGGATTATTTGAAGCGAATATTTCCGTGGTTACGCCCAATAAAGTAGCCAATTCTGGACGATATGCTGATTATGCTTTGTTGCACCAAACGGCTTTGAAAAAGGGCGTAAAATTCTTGTACGAAACCAACGTTGGGGCAGGTTTACCCGTTATAAACACCTTGCAAGGTTTGATTGCCTCGGGCGACCGTTTCGAGAAAATCGAAGGCGTTTTATCGGGAACATTATCCTATATTTTCAATAATTTCAAAGCGGGTGTCAAGTTTGCCGACATCGTGCAGGAGGCCAAAGTAAAAGGTTACACCGAACCCGACCCAAGAGAAGATTTGAGCGGAATGGACGTGGCGAGAAAGATTTTAATTTTGGGCAGAGAAATTGGCTTACGTCTTGAACCAGAGGATGTTACGATTGAAAAATTACTGCCCGAAAACTGCGAAAAAGCCCCAACGGTGGATGATTTCTTCAAGGAATTAGGAGTCTCAAACACGTATTTTGAAGATATGGTAAACGAAGCCGAAAGTAGGGGAGAGGTGTTAAGATTTATTGCGACTTTGGAGAATAATAAAATCAATATTGGGGTAAAAAGTATCGGAAAAACACATCCATTTTACATGATGGACGGGGCAGATAATGTAATATCTTTCACCACAAAACGCTACCACGACCGCCCATTGGTCATCAAAGGACCAGGAGCAGGGGCAGAAGTAACGGCGAGTGGCGTGTTTGCGGATATTGTGGCGATTGGTTCGTATCTTGGGTAATTGAATCATAAATTTGGCGTGCCAAAAACTAAAATACATGATAACATACATAAAAATAAACGGTTTTAAATCCTTCCATAATTTTGAAATGGAATTCACACCGTTTACCGTTATCGCAGGGGCGAATGGAGCTGGGAAAAGTAATCTGTTTGATGTTTTAACTTTATTGTCTCGTTTGGCTTCCGAAACAGGTAATTTGAAAGGTGCATTTAGAAATCAAAGAGGAGAATTTATAGAGTTATTTACTCAACTTGGTAATGATAATTACGCATCTGAAATGCAGTTTGTAGTGGAAATGTTAGTGAGTAAAAGGATAAAAGATGATTGGGGAAACGAAACCGAGTTGAAATATACAAGACTTCGGTATGAATTAAGCATAAGAAGATACACAAATCAAGTAGGCATTGAAGATTTAGAAATAACTAATGAACGTTTGATAAATATTAATCTAAAAGATGATTTTTGGGTTAAATCTATTCCTAAGCAACTTTTCAATAGTTGGATTCCCAAAATAGAAACAGGCACAAGAAGGATAGTTCCTTATTTTGATAAAATTATTGAAGAAGGGATTGCCATAATTTCGGTACATCGAGACGGCAATATGGGCTTTGTGAGAAAATATCAATTGAATAAGGCTACAAGAACAGTTTTAAGTAGTTTTGATTCTGTTGATTATCCTCATGCCTTAGCTGTAAAAGAGGAAATGAAAAGTTGGAATTTTTTACAACTCAATCCAGAAGATTTAAGAAAAGCATCTAACAAAAATAATGATTATGATACTATCACCCCAAGCGGAAAAAATTTAGCAGCTGCTTTGTACAGAATAAAACAAATAGATAATTATAACCTCAAAAATATTTCTCGAAAACTAAATGCCTTTTTGCCAAACTTCACCGAAGTAGATGTTATTGATGATAACGAGAATAAACAATACCTAATTAAGTTAAAAGATATTGACAAGAAAGAGTTTTCTTCAAGGGTGCTTTCGGAGGGAACATTACGAATTTTGGCTCTTTGTATTTTAGAATTTGATGATAAACATACGGGTTTACTGTGCTTTGAAGTTACAACAACTGGAGCAGGATAGTCAGCAGCAGCAGCAGGATCTTGCTGAACAACTGACCGAATACCGGCATCAAAGTTTGAGTATGCGCAGCGTCAGCTGAGAATGCAACGTCCGGCTGAACCAGCATCACGGCTGGTTCTGCTTTTGTAAGCTTATGTATTGATTGTGTAGCTTTTCAGGTTGCCCTGAACAGCAACAGTCCCAGATAAGAAATTGCATGAATTCAAAAGCAAATAATTTTCAGCGTATGCGTGATTTGGGGTTTTATCAGCAAGCAGCAGTGGCTGCTACTTTGCTGGAACGCATGATCCCGAATTACCAGTTGTTTGCTGAAGTCAGCGCCTTTGGCGACGCAGCGCTTGCCACCGCCATGTACTTGATTTGGTGTGGGAATGGTTGCAGGTGAAAAAGAGCAAAAATTAACTTTGATCGGTTACCGGAAGAAGCTGGAACTGGTGACACCAGAAGGTCAGTCATTTTGATATTTTTGGTGTATTTCCGGCGTTGGATGCAGTGACAGCACTGGATACCTGTGCTCAATGGCATTACCCAGCAAGACAGCACCGAGTTTATTAATGGCGAAAATTTCTCAGGCTTCAGTTGCCGTTTGATTGAGCACGAGTCGGCAGATTTTAGATATCACCACCGAAGCTGAACTGAAAAAGTAGTGCGTGACCATGAACTGATGGCTTACGAAATGGACTGTCTGGCTGAATTGTTGGATATCTGTAGTCAGTTTAATAAGATTTGGCCGTGCTGAAGTGCAGCAACTCAAAGCATGGGTGCTTGAACAAGGCGTCACCAATCTTGGTATGGAGCTGACAGTTCAGGCCGGCTAGAATTTAACCGGCAACATTTTATAATGTGATGTTGCGGTTTTTTGTCAATAATACCGACCGTATCCTCAAGCACTAACTCCTCATTTTTTTCATAAATAACCGGCAATTTTGTTACTGCTACAACAAGCATCATCCGCAAAAATAGCAGAAAATTTTACTTAAGTTTCAACTGTTTAAAATTTGAGCTACTCGTTCCTTTTTGTTGATTTTCTGTCAATTTGTTTTACATGCCGTTTTAATACGAAAGCGTTTTTGTATTTTCTAGTTAAAAAACAATGAGTTATAAACTTAAAAAGTTGGCCTTTATTTTGCTAAAGACTGCGGCGTATGGTGGTCTGAGCCTGGTATTCCTGTAGTTAACCAATCCGGACCTAACATACTTCCACTTTATCGTCAGCAACGCTGGCATTGCTTTATGTAACTTAAAAGTTCTGGAGAACTTCAACATGACGTATAACTTTGAAATTGTTTGCCGGTTTTGCTGCTGCCGTAGCTCTGATGTCCTCTTCTGTATTTGCCGCGCCAATCACAGACGTACAGGAATACAACAACAACACTGCAACTGAATATTTTGTGCGTGATGACGCCGAACCAGTTCTCCTTTTTACCGTAATCAGAATCAGGACTGGGAATGGATCCATAACCCATTAGCCGGTGTGTTCAGCAACATTAAGCTGAATATCTCTGCTTATGACGTTGATTTCCCAGGTGAACTGGATGCAATTTCAGTGTTTGACGGCGCACC
>JAXHOK010000042.1:0-141234 GCA_034519515.1 Arcicella sp. | reverse complement strand
ACCACCACCACAACCATCATCTTCACATTCAGAATCAGGAGGAGGACAACCATCATCAAATGAATCATCATCATCATCATCATCATCAATGAATATATTGCATTAAAAATTGTATCTAAAGAAATATTTCATGAACAGGTTACTCAAGGTAAAGAACGTTCTGATACGTTAGTTAGAGAGATTATATCTCAAATGACATCATGCATACATATTGCAAGTCGATTAAAGGGATTGGATTTATATCGGTGTTCCCAAGAAATCACATTGTGTTCAGATTGACGGCAAAAAAAAGAAACTCTCAGAATTAGTGGAAAAAGAGTTCATAGCCTTAGAAAAACAACACCATCAACAACAAAAAGAGCTACCAGACGCACAAAAAACAAGGTTTACATGGCGATTTAGGGCAAAATATCTTTCTAAAAATCAGGAAGTTACATTTTTAGCTTTTAGACTAAATGGTTCAAAAAAAGTGAGTATTATTTTCAGTCCAGACAAAAATATATTTTCTAAAACCCTTCGGCGGCACTGGTTCCAAAGGACGTATATTGAGCAGTTCTTCAAATTACTCAAACACGTACTTCTAATTCAAGAAGCAAGGGTTACAAATAAGGAAGACTTTGAGATAAAATTACTCAGATTCGCTTTCGTTGCATGGCATGCTCAAAAATTAGTCAAGTATATTAGAAGACATATTAAAGAATTTGAAAAAAAAGGGTTCATAGCATTACAAAGAATTCTCTGCTCGGAGAAAGAAATATTAGACCTTTTGCAAGAATTAGTAGTCGCAAAATATTGATAATCAATTAGTTATGTGTAAAATAATAATTACAATTTAAAATGCAAAAAATAATCAAATGGCAACTTCAAATTGGACAGTAGAAAACATTTCTTCACAGAAAGGAAAAACAATAATCATCACAGGGGCATCGAGTGGAATTGGACTCGAAGCGGCAAAAGTACTCAGTCAAAAAGGTGCTAAAATAATTTTACCAGTTCGTAATCTTGAAAAAGGCAAAAATGCGGTTCAGGAAATCAAACAACAATTCCCGTCGGCTGACATTGAGCTGATGAAATTAGATGTTTCTGACTTAGATTCTGTAAGAGCTTTTGCTGATGAATTTAAAAAGAAATACAACAAACTTGATTTACTGCTCAACAATGCGGGTATTATGTGGACTCCACAGCGAGAGCTGTCGAGACAAGGACAAGAACTACAATTTGCCACCAATCATTTAGGGCATTTTCTGCTGACTGGCTTATTATTGCCTTTGCTCAAAGCAACTCCCAATAGCAGAGTAGTGAATCAAAGTAGTGTGCTTCATAAAAAAACACAGGGGCAAGATTTTGAACCAACCATTTATTTTAACGACCTCAATTTTTCAGAAAACTTCGATACAAAAAAAGCTTATGCTCAAAGTAAACTTGCCAACTTACTGTTTACTTATGAGCTTGACCGCAAATTAAAGGAAGCAAAAATCGAAACAATCTCAACGGCCTCTCACCCTGGTTATACTGCCACCAATCTCCAAAAAGATGCAGGATTTATGATGAAAATAATGAATGTCTTAATGGCTCAAAAAGTAAATATGGGTGCATTGCCGATACTAAGAGCAGCTACTGAATCGAATCTAAAAGGTGCTGAGTTTTTTGGGCCAACCAAGATGAATGAATTAAAAGGTTATCCCGAATTGGTAAACTCAAGTGAAACCTCATACGATAAGAATTTAGCCAAAAAATTATGGGAAGTATCAGAAAAATTAACCAACTTCAAGTACGAATTGTAAAATGAAAACACTAAAAACCATATTATTTTACCTATTGGTGGCGTTTTACCTTTTTATGGGTTCAATGCACTTTATCAAACCAGAACAGTATTTTGCGATGATGCCCGCTTGGCTGCCAGCCCATAAACTGTTAATTACAATGAGTGGCATTGATTGAGATTGCGTTAGCTATATTATTGATACCTATCAAAACAAGAGCAATTGCCGCAAAGGTAATTATGGCGATGTTGGTGATATTTTTCTTCACCATCCATATTCCCGAAAGTATCGGATATTATCAAACAGGCAATGAAAAACTTGTAGTAAGCATCGTAAGATTACCAATTCAGTTTTTGTTTATTGCTTGGGCTTGGATGTTTACAAAAAAATAGTTTCAAAAATAAATAACAATCTATAATGTGCCTTCTGTAATGCACATTATAGATTTTCAGTATATTAATATCTAATGGCAATCAACAGCAATCATATCACTATCAATTCCATTTCGGAGCTTCATCGCTTAATGGGTTTATCCAAGCCTCTTCATCCGTTAATCAGTTTGATAAAAATGGATGAGGTTCAATCTTCAACACATACAGATGAAGTACATTTTTTGCTAAACTTTTATGGTATATCCCTAAAAAAAATCTAAGTTCTAAAACTAAAATACGGACAGCATTATTACGATTTTGATGAAGGTGTATTAGCAATGACAGCCCCCAAACAAATATTATCGGTTAGCAATGTCGAAAACTACAAAGTATCGGGATATTGGTTGGTTTTTCACCTTGATTTTATTCTCAATTATCCCTTAGTAGTCTATCATATTAATTTAGTCGGGTAAATTTAGTAATATTGCACTAAAAAATAAAATGGGCAAGAAAAAATATCATGTTGATTTGACGGAATCAGAAAGAAATCGTTTAAGTGGTGTAGTAAAACGTCGCAAAAGTGAAAGTGAAGCAACGAAGCGTAGTTTAATTTTACTCGCTTGCGATAGATTAGGAACACAGGTTTGGACAGATACAGAGATATCAAGGGAATACAAAGTGAATGTAAAGACGGTTGAACGCTTGCGAGAGCGGTATGTGTTGTATGGCTTAGATATAGCGTTGTCAGGCTTACCCCGTTTGAATGAGGATAAAATAAAGTTTGATGGTGCAGTAGAAGCACGATTGGTGAGTCTTAGATGTAGTTCCCCACCCGAGGGTTACAGTTCATGGACATTATCGTTATTATCCGATAAATTAGTCAAATTGGAAGTGGTAGAAAGTATCAGCCGAGAATCGGTCAATCGGCTGTTAAAAAAAACGAAATTAAGCCTTGGCAAGTTAAAGAATGGGTAATACCAGAAGCAAGTGCAGAATTTGTGTGTTGTATGGAGGATGTATTAGACGTTTATGCACGAGAATATAATGCTGAAAATCCTGTTGTTTGTTATGACGAATCTCCAAAGCAGTTGGTAAGTGAGCTACGTAAATCTTACATGGATGAAAAAGGTGTAAAATATGAAGATTGTGAATATCAGCGAGAAGGAGCTGCAGAGATAGTGATGATAGTAGAACCTTTGGGAAAACGTCGAGAAATCTTTGTAGACGATGACCATAAAGGCAATACATGGGCTTTACATATGGGTTATATTGCCGAACAAATGTATCCCAATGCAAAAAAGATAACGGTGGTAGAGGATAATTTATCCTCTCACAAAAAGCATAATTTATACAATGTTTTTGAGCCACAGCGTGCCAGAGCTATTATTGACAAAATCGAATTCGTTTACACTCCTAAACATGGTTCATGGCTCAACATTGCTGAATGTGAATTAAGTGTACTATCCAGACAAGCCCTTAATGACCGTTTTGAAAGTAAAGAGGTCTTAGAAATCAGAGTAAGGCAATGGGTAAAAGAACGTAATAATGCTCAAAAAGGAGTTAACTGGCAATTCAAAACTGCTGATGCAAGAATTAAACTGAAAAGGCTATACCCGACAGTATTAATATGATAGACTTAGGAATTCATCCAATGCCTGAAAGTATTGCTAATCCAAAAGAAACAATCACAAATGCAATTCGGATTGTTCAGAGTGATTTAACCAGAAGAAAAAGAAATAGAGGATTAGATATTTCAGAGCTGTATCAAATTATCGGTCAAAAATTGGAGTTGAGCCAATTAGAAAATTTAGAATCCTACCAGAAATTTAGGGATAGTTTAAAGGGTGCATTTAAAGAATTGGGATTTTTGCACTGAATACTATATCCTGTAAGTGAACTTTTAAAGAATTGATTGAGAATAAAAATATGCTCAAAACAACCATTCTGTAATGAAACTCGTCTTACATCCAAACTAAAAGCTAAAATTTATGAGAACTGTTTTGTTGGTAATTTTTATCTTTTTCTCGTGTGTGATATTTACAACGGCTCAGAAAAAATACATGGTAAGAGTTACCACATTGAATAATAAAGTTTACAAAGGACTAATGTTTCAAGTTAGAGATAAAGATTTTTTAGTTTTACCAAATTCAGTCCGTTGGGATTTTAATGTCAAGAAAAATAATATTTCTCGAACAAGATCTTTTGATTACAGGATAGTCAAAGAAATTAAAATACGAAGGAAAGGAAGAATTGGTAAAGGAATTTTGATAGGTTATGTTGTAGGCACAGCACTTGGAATACTAATTGTAAAAAATGGAAATTATAATAGAGATGGAGATATTTTAGGGATTACTCAGGCTTTTCGTGCAATGGGAACACTATTATTAACTACAAGTGGTGGTACTTTATTAGGTGGTGTAGTTGGTGGTGCTTATCCAAATCAGTTCGAGGTAAAAAAAGATTCAACCTCTATCCAGACTTTAAAAATAGAATTAAAAAAATACGAATGGTATCATGCAGAGAAAGATACGCTAATCATTAAATGACAAATAAAATAAAAGTTTTCGCCCCTGCAACGGTGGCAAACGTTGCCTGTGGTTTTGATATTTTCGGTTTTGCCGTGGATAATCCTGGCGATGAGATAATCTTGAAAAAATCTAATCATAAAGGCGTTAAAATTCTTTCAATTGAAGGTGATGAAGGTCGGTTACCTTTGGAGGCTGAGAGAAATACGGCTGGCATTGCCATTATGAAATTCTTGGAAGCCATTGGTGAAGAAGGGCAAGGTTTTGAAATGAATCTTAAAAAACTGATGCCTTTGGGGTCGGGTTTGGGTTCTTCGGCGGCTTCGGCGGTGGCGGGAGTTTTTGCCGCTAATGAGTTGATGGGTAAGCCTTTATCTCAAAGAGATTTACTGCCCTTTGCGATGGAAGGAGAGCGTATTGCTTGCGGGTCGGCTCATGCCGATAATGTGGGTCCCAGTTTGATGGGCGGTTTCGTGGTCATTCGTTCTTATGAACCTTTGGATATTATTCAACTCCGCACGCCCAAAGAATTATACGCTACCATTGTTCATCCCCACATTGAGGTAAATACCAAGGATGCTCGTAATATTCTGAAAAGAGAGATTTCTTTGAAAAATACCATTACCCAAATGGGAAACGTAGCGGGTTTGGTGGCAGGTTTGATGTTGCCCGACTATGATTTGATTTCCAGAAGTTTAGTTGACGTAATTATTGAACCCATCCGTTCAATTTTGATTCCTCAGTTTGATGATGTCAAGAATGCAGCTTTGGAAAACGGAGCTTTGGGCTGTTCAATTTCGGGTTCTGGTCCTTCGATGTTTGCTTTGTCGAAGGATTTGTTTACGGCAAATCGGGTTGGGAAAGCCATGCAAGATGGTTTTGCGAAGGTGGGAATTGGTTCGGAATGTTATGTGTCGGGGATTAATCAGGCGGGACCAGTGATTTTGTAAAACATTGGCTAAGATTTTGAAAATGAGATAATTATTGATAATTTTAGTGTATAAAAAACCAATAAAATGAGCGAATTTGTAGATATTTCACAACGAATTTATACCGTAGAGGAGTATTTTGAAATAGAAAATACTTCGGAAGTTCGTCATGAGTTTGAAAATGGAATTTTAATCCCTATGCCAGGAGAAACCCTAAATGCCAATGAAGTTGCACTAAATTTCATTGTTGCTTTACAAAGAATTTTAAGAAAAAATGGATTCAGAATGTTCGGACATGATATTCGTACTACTGTTCATGAAAGAAGATTGTACCGTTATCCAGATGTAGTTGTAACGGCTTCCAATTCTGTAAAAGATATTCGTCACGTAACTGAACCCGTTTTAATTGTTGAAGTATTATCTGAAAGTACCGAAGACGTTGATAGAAATAAGAAATTTAGACAATATACTGCCTTGCCGTCCTTGCAATATTATTTAATGATTCACCAAGATATGGCTCTCGTTGAATTTTATCAACGCAAAGGAGATTCCAATACTTTTGAATTTAATTTCTTTGATAAAATTTCTGAAATCATTAATCTACCAACGTTGGGAACTTCAATAACAATGGAAGATATTTATGAAGGAATAGAATTTGAAGAAAAAACATCAGAATAAAATTCTTCCACAAAACAAAAAATCCTGTAAGAAAATTCTTGCAGGATTTTTTGTTTCCGTTTACCCTTCACCTTTGACCGTAATTTGTCTCAAATCATTATTCAAGACGTTTCAAATCATGTTTTAAAGCGTTTTGAGCGTTTTTAAGGTGAAACTTTGACCCATCAATTCAACGAGGCGAAAACCTCATAAACATTTTAGGTCATGAAAACTTCAATCAAAAATCTCCTTATTGCTTGTTCGCTTTTAATCTCTTTCATCAGCCAAGCCCAAACGACTGAACCTACTCGTGTGAGTTTCACCATTAAAAATCCGACCATGAAAAATAAACTCATCGGGTTCAGTAGTTATGATGCTCGCTTGCAAAAACTTACTGGGGGTTATGGCTACGGGTTGAACGCCCTCGGAACTCACGCCGTCAATTTGCCTTCACCCGTGTATATATACGAAGAGAAAAATGGTAAGAAAGAATTATTTTGTGTTGTAACGCAGGATGATAATGGAAAAACTTTTTCGATGAATCAGGAATACAAAATTTCTCGTGAACAATATTTAGATTTCGCTCGGGCAGAAATGACTCAAAAAAATATTGAAAAAGCAAAAGAAGATAATTCCGTAGAAAATATTGCGGCAAAAAAAGGGCTCAAAGTTGTCAGTGTCAATATTAAAGGCTCTTCTTGGCTTCCTTCAATGGCCCATGTGCGGTATGAATTGCCTTGGGGAAGTGATAATCAGTTGGGCTTTTCAACGTCTTTGAGCAAATTTAACGGTAGAGATTTAGCACTTCCCGTTGGCACAAAAATCTATCAATGCAGTGATAAGTTTTGGAGTAAGAGTACAAAATTTACCGAAAAACATATCTTGACGGTAGATGAGAAAAAGTCATCTTTAACTATTGTATTAAACTAATTATCAATCATTTACACAAATTTTAACAGCGAGTATTCGTATCCAAAATCATGAAAAATCCAATTTCAATCATCGCAATCTTAGTGTTTTTCTTCACCTCTCTCAGCCCTACTTTTGCCCAAGATAAAGGTGAAAAAATGGTAACATTCAAATTTAAAAATAACAGTCTTCTTCCTCATAAATATACCTTCATAACTTACGCTCCCAATACAAAAGGCAACGGAACATTTGGAGATGTTCTTATTCCCAACGGAACAAAAGAGTTTAAAGTTTTGGTTGGAACGAAGATTTATTTGGCAAATCGGAAGGAAGTAAATATCGTAATGAGTGGCAATCAACTGGCGGGCGAACCATTTTATGTTGTTAAATTAGAGGATGATGGAAAAGTTATTAATTTGAGAAAGTAGCAATAACGTCGGAGAGGTTCAACCCGCAGTGGAAATGCTCTCCGACGTTGATAATTATTGAATTATTAAACTTAGTGAAAAGTCCTAAACAAATAAAAATCATGAAAAATCTACTAATTATCGTTTTATGCCTTTGGGCGAATATTACTTTCACCCAGACGATTCTTAAAGCCGAAGATTTACAAAAAGACTTTGCCATTGCTCGTAAATCTTATGAACAATTACACCCAGGATTGTATAAATATCAGTCAAAAGAAGTAATTGATAAGGCTTTTGAGGAATGTAAAATTGCCCTGAATCACGACCAATCTTTGGCGGAGGCTTATTTGAACTTTCATAAATTGACTTCCAAGTTTCAGTGTGGTCATGCTTACCCGAATTTCTATAATCAGACAGGTTTTCTAAAAAAAGAACTGTTTGAACAGAAGGTTTGTCTGCCTTTTCAATTTCAACTAATTGACGACCGAATGTTGATTACTCGCAGTGCAGATTCGACTTTATCGAAAGGAATTGAAATCAGAAAGATTAACGGAATCGCTGTTTCTACTATTCTAAAAACGCTTCTCCCAATTGTGCGGGCGGATGGTTCAAACGATGGGAAACGCCGTAAATTATTGGAAATTGGTGGACAATCTTTTGAGTATTTCGATATTTTCTTTCCGATGTATTTCCCGCTAAAAACAGATATTTTCGAGTTAGAAGTCTATGATATTAACGCCAAAAAATCTTCCAAAATATCCGTAAAAGCCTTGAACAGCGTTGAAAGAAATGAAATTATTAAAGTTAAATATACTGATAGTAAAGTAGTTAGTGCAAAATTTGACTGGCTTGATGATAAAACTGCCCTTATGCAAATTAATAACTTGGCGGTCTATAACAAAGCCTTTGATTTTGATAAATTTTATCTCAATTCGGTAAATGAATATAACCAAAAGCAAGGCAAAAATCTAATCATTGATATTCGTAAATGTGAAGGTGGCAACACTTCGGAAATGACAAAATTGATTCGTTACCTTACCAAAAATAACATCGAAATTAAGAATGAACAAAATTGTTGGGCTTACGTGAAAATTGATTCTACTTTGAAGCAATACGTCGATAATAAAAGCTGGGCGTTTGGTTGGTTTAATATGAATGAAAAGTATTTTACGAAATTGGAAAATGGGCAATATCGCTCAAAAGATGGGGATAAAACGGAAATAATTACACCCGAAAAAAGTAATCTTGAAGGAAACATTTATCTGATGACCAGTGCCACCAATAGTTCTGCCGCCTACATTATGGCTGATATTTTTAAGACGTATCGTTTGGCTACACTCGTTGGACAAACCACGGGAGGAAATCAGCGGGGAATCACGGCGGGGGCGATGTTTTTTATGTCGTTACCCAACACAAAAATTGAAATTGATGTGCCACTAATTGGGATGAATTATGACTTAGCCAAAACTCGTCCCGATGCAGGACTTTCGCCCGATGTTTATGTGAAACCAAATGTTATGGATGCCGTCAAAGGAATTGATACGGAAATGGAAGTGGTAAAGAAATTAATAGCCAAAAATAACAAAAAGTAGCCCGATTAGCTCCAAAAGATGATTTGAGTCGTTTCAAATCATCTTTTGAGACAATTGACGTTCAGAAATACGCCAAATTTGTATCATCAATCGCAACAAAGCGGTTACTAAATTTTTAGAACAATGAAAACTTTATTCTCAAAAATCATTACGCCAACTTACTCTTCTAACTGGTATTCAGATTTATTATTGGCTTTGCCCCGCATCATAGGATGTTATTTTTTAGCCGTCAATTTTGGTGGAAGCAAATTTCCTTGTCCAGATTGGTTTATTCAAGATATGGTAAAATTTGGTGGCGTGTTTGCCATGTTTCCAGCCTTTTTTGCATGGGCGGCGGTGTTGGCTGAAACCTTCGGTGGGGCGTTATTAGTGATGGGTTTGTTCACTCGTTTTGCGGGATTTATGGTGATGATAACGATGTTGGTAGCGATTTTCTTCCAAAAGTGGGGTGGTGAAGTGTGGGAAATGTTGCCAGCGATGGGCTTTCTTTGGATTTCAATATATGCAGTTGTGATGGGTTCAGGACGTTTCGGACTTGACCATTTTATTTCTGAGAAAATCCTTAGCCATGAAAACACGAAGGCTCAAAAAAGTGTTTTACTTGCTTAAATAAAACTTAGAGACTTCGTGCCTTAGTACATTGTTTAGGAACGGGAAAATAATAAGTGGGTGAATTTTTAAATGTTATTTTTTGTGCCAATCAAGGCGATAAAACCGTGCGACGGTCGCCGCAGTTTAGCATCGCTAAATGAGGATTTTATCTGGGCGGCATTCCGCAACGTAGAGTGGTGCAAAAAAGGGCATTTAAAAAACGTCTACTTATTGTTTTCCAGTTCCTTAATAAGTTATCTGGATGATTTTTACCCTAAAATCTTCGATTGGAGAACTTCCCGAAAGTAGAAACAACTTTCGGGAAGTAGCTTAGGAGTTCACTTCCCGAAAGTTACTTCTACTTTCGGGAAGTTGAAATAACTCATTAAACAGTGTAGTACGTGGCAATATCTTTTAAATTGCATCTTCAAAAATAAAACTTAGAGCCTTCGTGGCAATTAAAATAACCACTATGCAAATCTATTGGTCATATTATTCAGTTCCCCTTTGGTTTGGCTTTATTCAAGCCTGGATTTATGCGATTTTATTATGGAATCGTGCCAGACAAAATAACCGCCTTTCAGATTTTTTGTTGGGATTGGTCTTGGTGGGAATGGCGTTTAATATTTGGGAATATATGCTGGGTTTTTCGGGCATTGAAATCCTTTGGCGACAACTAAATTTTTTTCCACGAACATTCGGTTTTGCTTTTGCTCCGCTTTGTTATTTCTATTTTAAAAGTCAAATTGATAAAGATTTTAGATTTTCCCGAAAAGATATTTGGAATTTCCTGCCCTTCATTATACATACGGTTTATCACGTTGGGGTTTTTTCAATGGGTCAAGATTTTGTAAAAACCGTTGAAAAAAACTTTCACGAACCGTTTTTTATTCCCCAGTTGGAAACTTTTACGGAGATATTTCTGAATGGCTTTTACATTTATAAAGGTTTAAGATTATATCAGCAATATCAAGTTTGGACGAAAACGCAATTTTCTGATACGGAGGTTATAAGTTTTAAATGGTTTCGTAACTTCTTGATTGTCTTGGTGTTATCTTTTGTGGTATATCTCGTAAAACTAATTATTATCAGAACTTACCAACTTGATTATAAACAAGATTGGTGGGATAATTTAGTGGGCGTAGCCTTGATTTATTACGTTTCTATCACGGGCTACGCACAGGCACAACCCCACACGGGATTGGTTTTCAAGGAAGAAGAACATAAACCAGAGAATATTCAAAAAGAGAAGTTCAACGAAGATGAATTAGAATCTTGGAAGACAAAAATCCTGAAATTAATGCAGGATGAAAAACTTTATCTCCAACCCGAATTGAATCTTTCAGACATTGCCAATCGCCTGAAAACCAATATCTCCGTGCTTTCGGGCGTGGTGAATAATGCTTTCGGAAAGAATTTTAATGACTTCGTTAATGAATATCGGGTAAAAGAATTTCAAGAGCGAATCCAATTACCCGAAAATAAAAACATCACCCTTTTGGGCATTGCTTTCGACTGTGGCTTTAACTCAAAAGCTACTTTTAATCGGTCGTTCAAGAAGTTTACGGGCAAATCACCGAAAGAATTTTTAGAGGTTTGAAAAGGCTATGAGTTTTGAGGGAGCATTCAATTAATAAAGTACCCATGACTTCCATTAAACTTCCCGAAAGTAGAAATAACTTTCGGGAAGTTACCGAGAGATTTACTTCCCGAAAGTTATTTTTACTTTCGGGAAGTTCATACCAGAAGTGGGTATGTTTAAATTTGTATGCTCCCTGAACTATAAGGCGTGAAGTAATAAACTCATACTTTACATTTTATCGCTATTGTTCTGTAAATCAAATAGATACCATAACCAATAATTCCACCAACGGCATCTGCCAGTGCATCGTACCAGTCAAATCCACGATGAAAAGACTTCGGCAGAATGACTTGCCAAAATTCAATACCGATTCCATAAAGTGCCGCAATCAGAATAATCAATATGGGTGTTTTATGATGAAAAATCCAAAAGAAAGAAAATCCTGCAAAAGCAATAAAATGGCTCATTTTATCATTATTTGCAGGTAAGTTTTCGCTCGGCAGAGTACACAAAATAAAAATAATTACGGTCCAAAGAACGGCAATATATTTTGAAGAAATTAAACTGTTGAGTTGCTGAATCATTTTACAAAATTACCATTTGAAGATTAATCATTGAAAGCAAATTGCTAATTTTATGCAAATATACGTTCACTGTTTGCGGTGAACCATTTACCGAAAATTCATGAAAAACTCTTTTGAAGATATTTACGAAGTAGTAAAATTGATTCCCGAAGGTAGAGTAACATCCTACGGAGCTATTGCTGAATATTTGGGTAGTAAGGGCGGTGCCAGAATGGTAGGTTGGGCAATGAATGCCTCTCACGGAGATCCATCAGTACCCGCCCACCGAGTAGTCAATCATGCGGGCGTACTCACGGGTAAAGTCTTTTTTGGAGGAAATATAATGCAAGAACTCCTTGAAAACGAAGGGATTACGATAGAAAATGATAAAATTAAAAACTTCAAAAGTGTTTACTGGATTCCGAAAGATGAATTACTGTAATGGGAATTTGTCGGAAAAGTTGAAAAGAGCCATTCGTAAAACGAATGGCTCTTTTCAACTTTTCCGAACATCGACTAACAAGCATCGAAAATTAACTTCTTGGAAACATTTTATAAGTAATATTTACTCGTTCGGTATTTTCCGTAACAACTCCTGCATAGAAGCCTGATAAAACGGCTGCCGTTGGAATGTCAATATTATTCAAATCTCTGATATCCCAATTTACTTTCTTGGCATCAATGCTTAAATGCAGAACCAAAGAATTTTTCCCTTCTTCGATAATATCCCAAGCTACTTCCTGACCGTCCTCAAATTCCATGATTAACTTAGTATTATTATCTTTCAAATCCCAAGTACCATTGTGTTTTTTACCGCTTCCATCTGTATAAACTACTGTTTTATCGGAAGAAATTTTGAAGGCTTCTTTTGAATAATCTTGCAAATTAGCGTCAATTCCTCTTTCGTATAATACATTCTTGCGAGCATCCGCTTGGTAGTTAATCATGTTTACTATCCAAGTCTTTGAAATTAATTTCACAAAATCATCATCATCAACGAGTTCTTTTACAAGACTTGATTTGCTCTGTGAAACTGATACGTTACTTTGTTGTTTTACTTTGCAGGCATAACCAAACGAGCCAATTGCTAAAAAGGCTGCGATTACTTTCATCATTTTTATCATATCCTTACTTTTAGATTAGTGCAAGCCTCTTTTGGCTTACGTGTATAAATAATTAACCCATGACTTCATTATGAAGCACGTTTTAGAAGTAAATAAATATTTTTACTGGATTAGTGTGTATTTGGATTATTCTGTGAAAATAACTTCCTGTAAGGCGGCAGGATTAAGAGATACTTGATAGTAAGATACTGATTTTCAGTATTATAAGAGTGGTTATGAATTGTGAGACTTCAAAGAACGTTTTGTACAATTCCACAGATAGGTTACAAAGATAATGCTTTTTAAATTAAAAAAACAAGCCATTTAATAAAAATTGAATAATACTGATTGAACATTGCGATAATCTAATAAAAAAAAGGATTATTGTAATAATTATACGAATCTTAGAAAAGTTAAATTTGCAAAAGACCAATAGCCAACGAATATTCTGTATTATTATTTCAATTTTTAATCCGACCTTTGTACGAATTAGGGATTAGGGATGTATGAAATCTATATTTATTTACATTTTTTAAATTATTCAGATTTCAAAATACGAGTCCTTTTCCTAAAATCGAACATCGAAATACGAACAACGAAACAATGGAATCAGAAAGAAAATCAGATGGGTTTAAGAAACCCTTTAAAAATAACTTTTTCAACAATCAGCCCAAGCCTGAAAATAAGGATATTGTTTTTGGTGTGCAGTCAGTTTTGGAAACCTTGCGGGCGGGTAAAGAAATAGATAAAATCTTGGTTCAGCGAGAATTGGGTAGTTTGGAAGTCATGGAATTTGCCCGAATCCGTAATATTCCCGTTCAAAAAGTTCCTACTGAAAAATTGGATAGAATTACTCGTAAAAATCATCAAGGCGTAATCGCTTTTGTGTCGGTAATCAACTACGCCAAGTTAGAAAATATCGTGGCGGATGTTTACGAAAAAGGACAAGTTCCACTGATTTTGATTCTTGACCGCATTACGGATGTGCGTAATTTTGGAGCAATTGCCCGAACTGCCGAATGTACTGGCGTTCATGCCGTGGTGATTCCGAGTAAAGGTGGAGCTCAAATAAATTCTGATGCCATGAAAACTTCTTCGGGAGCCTTAAATTTCTTACCCGTTTGCAGGGAAGATAATTTGTTTTTGACCGTAAAATATCTGCAAAATTCTGGTATTCAAGTAGTTGCGTGTTCTGAAAAATTAACTGAGAATATTTATGATATGGATTTTTCTGTGCCAACTGCCATCATCATGGGGTCGGAAGAGGATGGAATTTCAGAGGAATTGTTAAGAATATCGGATAAATTAGCTGCTATTCCGATGGTTGGACGAGTGGGTTCATTGAACGTTTCGGTGGCTACGGGAGTGGTTTTGTATGAAGCAGTTAGGAAGAGGGTGTAAGATTGTTTTGGGTTTAGTTGATACATAAGTAACGGGAATTAAATACTATCATCCATTAATACGAAGCGGAACGCCGCCCGATTATTTTTGTTCCTTTCGAGGCGGTAAAACCGCAGTTTAGCATCGCTAAATGAGGCGCTCCGACGATTCGGTTTTACCAACGAAGAACGGGGCAAAAAGAATGAGTAGTAATGGGTGAGGTTATTTAATTTGCGTTACTAAGGTCTTCAAATACACTTACAATAAGTGGTTTGGAGACCTTTTTCATGCCTTGATTGCCCAAATTCTTAATACCTGATTTTTAACCTCCAAACCAAAATTACCGTTCACTAAATCATCACTCTTCATGGATTTTAATATCACAGACTTATTCTATCTTTGGTAAACTAATTTTAAAATAATGCACACAATGAAAAAGATTTTTATATTCCTTATCTCTATTTTTATCTATCAAAACGTTGCAAAAGCACAAAATTGTGGGTATTTATTATTGACCAATAACGCAGAAGTAGAGATGTCGATGTTTGATAAGAAAAATGAGCCTTCGGGCAAGGTCGTTTATAAGGTACTTTCCAGTAATGGTAAAGAGGCGAAAGTAGTTTCAAAAGTCTATAACGAAAAAGGTAAAGAAATGGGTGGGGGCGAAGGAAGTTATAAATGTGAAGGCAACAATTTTTCTTTCGATATGAGAGCCCTCTTACCAAGCGACCAAGCCAAAGCTATGAATATGAAGGATATGGAAGTGAAAACCAATAACGCCACCTTGAATTATCCAAGTAATATGACCATAGGCACAACCCTGCCTGATAATGAATTTACGGCAGATACTTATTCAGGCACTATGAAATTGATGGGAATGTCCTTCAAAGTTACCAACCGAAAAGTGGAAGCCAAAGAAAGCATCACAACTCCCGCAGGAACGTTTGAATGTTTCAAAATAACGAGCAATCAAGATATGAAAACCATTTTTAATTTCAATATTCAAATGACTGAATGGTTTTCGCCCAATGTTGGCGTAGTCAAAACGGAAGCCTATCGTAAAGGTTCACTGTTCTCAAGCACACTCATTACTAAAATTTCCAAATAACTGATTCATAGATATTTAACAAAATTGTTACCATAAATTAGTAATAATGAAAGCCTGATACTAATGGTCTCAGGCTTTTTTGTTGGGGTCTGGGCAAATAAAAAGAGCATCGCCATAAGCAATGCCCTTTCCCGTCTTACCTCTAAACCTATTTAACTATGAAAAATTTCTTTACAAAATGTGATAGCACTCTTTTCTGTCTTACCTCTAAAGCTATCGGTGCGACGTCTCGCTTAACTATGAAAAATTTCTTTACAAAATGTGATAGCACTCTTTTCTGTCTTACCTCTAAAGCTATCGGTGCGACGTCTCGCTTAACTATGAAAAATTTCTTTACAAAATGTGATAGCACCCTTTTCTGTCTTACCTCTAAAGCTATCGGTGCGACGTCTCGCTTAACTATGAAAAATTTCTTTACAAAATGTGATAGCACCCTTTTTCTGTCTTACCTCTAAAGCTATCGGTGCGACGTCTCGCTTAACTATGAAAAATTTCTTTACAAAATGTGATAGCACTCTTTCTGTCTTACCTCTAAAGCTATCGGTGCGACGTCCCGCTTAACTATGAAAATTTCTTTACAAAATGTGATAGCACTCTTTTCTGTCTTACCTCTAAAGCTATCGGGCGACGTCTGCCTATGAAAATTTCCCCCCTTCCATCTTGTTTTGATAAATTAATCAATCACTCCTTCTTTCTAACTCACGAATCTTGAAAAGATTAATTTTTTTAAAAAGTGGTGCTTCCAAAAGAAGCACCCTTTCCTGTCTTACCTCTAAACCTATTTAACTATGAAAAATCTTTGTTAGATTCTTTGGTAAAAAGTGGTGTCTCCAAAGGAGACACCCTTTCCCGTCTTACCTCTAAACCTATTTAACTATGAAAAATCTTGTGTTTAATTGTAATATCTTTTCCCGTCTTACTTCTAAAACTATCGGGCTGGACTCCGCTTGACGATGAAAAGTCTCTAACATTTATTCCCAAAAACATCTTCAATAAATTCACAACTTGGTGTTTTTTCAAAATGTTTTAATTATTTTTCTTACCAATAAAACGTTAAAAGTTCTCAATTTAGTTCCCTAATTAAGTTCTTTTGCCATTATATTCTTTTAACGTTAAATGTTTCCCCAAGTCACATAATTCTAAAAATATTTTTTATTTTTTTCTTAGAATCGTCTAAATAAGATTTTTATTATTTAACGATGCAAAGTTGTGCAATATTTTTGTTTTTTCCAAATTCATCTTGCAATTGTCAGCATTATATTAAGTGTAAATACTTAAAAGTTAGCACTTTTTAATATTTAACTAATATTTTGTGCCATTAAGCAAAATATTATTTTGTTCTGATTATCAAATTATTGCAAAAATTTTGTTTCTTGATATTTGTCAATAAATCAAAAAATATTAGAATAGTACAATTACTGATTAAAGGCGTTCATGGTCTTTTCTAAGCCCTGTAAACAGAAACTTAATGTCATTTCGGTGGCACGGTCAAGGTGTTCGGGTAATTGCTCAAATTGCTCTCCTTTAAACTCGCCCAAAACAAAATCAATCTGTTTGCCTTTGCCAAAATCATCACCTACTCCAAAGCGTAAACGGGCGTAATCAGAATTACCCAAAATTTCTTGAATATTCCGCAATCCGTTGTGTCCACCGTGCGAACCTTTGGGTTTCATCCGAAGTTTTGAATAAGGCAAAGCAATATCATCAGTGATGACTAAAATATTTTCTTGCTCAATTTTCAATTCTTTCATCCAATAATTGACAGCCTTCCCACTCAAATTCATAAAAGTTGTGGGTTTTACCAAATGAATCTGTTTGCCTTTATGTTTTATTTCTGTGTGATAGGCGAGACGTTCCATCGCAAACTTCGTCTCAAAAATACCCGCCAGTCGGTCAAGTACCATAAAACCAACATTATGGCGAGTTAGTAAATATTCAGGTCCGATGTTCCCTAAACCTATGATTAGATACTTCATATAAAATATATTTTTTAATTTTATCTTTTAATTTGTATTTATGATTATTCCATGACAGTAAACTACCTCTCTTTTTTTCCTCCTTGTATTAACTGTCTGATTTTCAGTCTTATTATTTTATTGTAAATGCTATTAATTTTTGCGTGAATGAATCGCCAAAATTGAGTAAATTTGTGCTTTGTCATCCCCCCATGAAAAACAATACCACTACCATAAAGAGCTATTTACTGGCGGCGTTCCGTCTGCCTGTATTTATTCTATGTTTGGGACTTCAAAATGCTTATACTCAAAACGATAAAGCACTATCAGCTCCCATTAATACCGCCAAATTTACAGAATATGCCCCTTCCGTAAGTGCTGATGGGCGAACCCTCATTTTTGAATCTGACCGACAAGGCGACTGGAAACTATTTGAATCCAGAAAAAATGGTAAAATTTGGTCAGTTCCCACGGCAATCCCCAAAATTACAACTACTTTTTTTGAAAAAGCCCCTTTGGGAGGCCCTTGTGTAAGTTATGACGGTAATTTATTGTTTTTTTCTGCCAATGGCAAAGATTCAGATGGGCATGAAGATATTTATTATTCGGTTCGAGAAAAAGGTGGCTGGTCATCGCCCATGAATTTAGGTTCTCCCGTCAATACGGTTGATTATGAAGGTTATCCTTCGCTTTCTGCTGATGGGAAATATCTGTATTTTGCCCGTGCCAAATTTATCATGGGCGATAAGAAGGATGCCCAGCAGCGTTGTTATCAAATTATGATGTCGGAAAAGGGAACGGATGGTAAATGGCAAAAAGCCGTTGAGTTACCCAGCCCCGTAAACTTGATTTGCGAAAAAGCCCCAAGAATCATGCCCGATGGAAAGACTTTAATATTTTCGTCTATCAGGAAAGATGGTCAGGGTAATTTTGACATTTATAAATGTGAACGCCGACCCGATGGCACTTGGACGGATGCCGTGGCTTTGGATTTCGTTAATACTTCTGGATCAGACCAATTTGTGGCAGTTCCCGCCTGTGGTGATGTCCTGTATTATGTACAAGATGGTGATATTTATAAGGCAAATTTACCGATGGATGTTGTTTCAACCATTCAAGGTTATGTTACAGATTCGAGTAATAATAGTGCTGTTGTTGCCAAAATTATGATTTCGGAAGTAGAGAATCCGAACAAAATTATTGCCGAAGTTGAATCAAATGGCTTAGATGGACGCTTCTCAGCGGTTTTGAAACCTAATGGAAAATATGTATTTGAAATCAGCCAGTCTGGTTTTTATCGCAAAAAAGCTACTATTGATTTATCTGAAAAAAGAGATTGCGAAACCGTTGAACAAGATTTTAGATTAATGCCTTTGGGTGGTAAAACTTCCGAAGTAAAAGAGGTTTATAAACTTAGTTTCTTAGCGATTGATGCTCAAACTAACCTTACGATTCCTGCAACATTTGAGGCAGTAGAAGTAAATTCGGGACAATCAATTGCTCTTCAATACAATACCTATACACTTCAAAATCAAGGTACATTTCGTTTAAAAGAAGATTATTCGATTGAGGCTTCGATGAAAGGTTATAAAAATTCCAGCCTTGCTTTGCGGATAGATGATAAAGCTGAACTGTTACCCGTAAGCATTATTAAACTCGCCCCCATTTCTTCAAATTTTGTGGTAAAAGGCTACGACGGTGGTTCAAATGAATTATTGAAAGATACCAAAGTAGTTGTCACGGAAGTGGCTACGGGACAAACTGCCACGATTAATGCCAATCCAGAAACGGGCGAATGTAGCACTAATTTATTGACTGGAAAGCAGTATAAAGTAATAGTATCATCAGATTTTTGTGAGGAAAATGAACAAGTTTTCACAAAAACGGATGACATGAGTAATATTTCGGTAAAATTAATTCCGAAGAAAATTTCAACTGTAAATCTAATTGCTTTAAATATAGAGACTGGTGAAAATGTGGAGGCGGATTTTGTAGTAACGTCTGAAAAAACGGGAAAGATTTACAAGGCAGAAAAAGTGAAAGCCAAAGAGGGTTTTTCTTTCAAACTTTCTCAAAATGATAATCTCAAAGTTGAAGTTACTTCAGAAGGACTCGCCACTGGACGTAGTATTCTGGAAGTCAATGACTTGATTTTGGGTGACCGCCGTGAGTATATCGTTAAATTAGCCACCGACCGTTATTCATTAAATATAAAAGTTGTTGATGCCGAAACACAAAAGGTAATAAAGGAAGCCATTGTAAAGGTGGCAGACTTGAAATCTGCGGAAGTAAAACAAGCCATTAAAAACAAGAATAACGGTTTTTCAGCAAGTTTAAAGCGTTCGGGTTTTTATGAACTTGAAATTAAAGCGGAGGATTATGTGGAGCAAAAAGTGAAAATTGATAAAATGCCAGAAGGTGGTGCCGTCAATTTTATGCTGTTGAAAAAGAAACGTTTACCCGTAAATTTTGCCGTTTTCGATGTTATAACCAACAAACCTTTAAAGGCAACATTTAGCGTCAGATTAGAAAAAGAACAAAAAGTGTTTACTTTTAAAGATGAAGCAGACGGCATTGTGAAAGTGGCAGAAAGAGAAATTTTCACCGTTGAAACTTCTGCGGATGGCTATAAACCCAAGCAAAGCACTTTCAACATGGCAGATTTTGGTTTAGACAAAAAATATGCTTTTAATATTCAATTGGAAAAAGCAATGTTTGTGTTGAATATCAAGCCTGTAAATAAGTTGACTAACGAAACTGTAACAAATGTTGATAAGTTTACGATGACCGATTTGACGGTGAAAACTAACAAAACAGATGTCGTAAAGCTACCAACGGGTGATGCCACGGTAAGTTTAACGCCTGAAAATAAGTTCAAATTAGAAATCGTGGCGGAGGGGTATGAAAAATTTGAGCAGGAAATTGCTAAACTTTCTAAAAATGAATTGATTTGCCAATTAGTACCAAAACCCAAAGAATCAGCCTTAGTTTTTTCAGCCATTGATTCCACGAGCGGACGAATTTTAGAGGCTACTTTTAAATTGACTCCTTCCAAAACGGCTGTTCAAGTGCAAGGACGTACCTCTGAAAGCACACCAGAATATAAATTAGCTTTGAATGAAGAGGATAATGTGGCGGTTGAAATCTTTGTGAAAGGATATTATATCAAAAACGAAAAAGTGAGTTATAAGACTTTGGGCAAACCCCAGAAACACATAGTAACGATGTCTCGCAATTTTTCGGTATTGAGTTTGAAGGCTTATGATGCCAATAATAATCAACCTATCAAAGAAGTATTTTATAGTTTGATTGATGCCATGAATAATAAACCCGTGGCGGCAATGATTACCTTGCCTAACGGAGAATGTAGTGCCGACTTGAAACCTGGTCATGAGTATTTAATCAAAGCAAAATTAGCGGGTTATGATGATTATGAAAGTCGCTTTACGGCAAGTATAGAGGATGCGTATAAACCTGTGAAAATGAAGACCTTGCGTAAATATAATTTGTTTCTATACGCCATTGATGCTCGTAAGAAATCAAAATTATCGGCTAATTTTAGGGTTTTAGATACTAAAGGAGAAACCGTAATAGCAGGTAGAACGGATGCCGCAAGAGATAAAATGGCGGTAGTTCTGACAGAAAAGACAAATTATACAGTAGAAATCACAGCGGCTGGTTATAAGCATTTTGAAGGAAGACTTACGCCTGACAGTACGATGCAAGGTGATAAAGCACAGACTGATTTTTGGTTAGAGAAAGATGAAAGTAAGTTTACATTCAGAGTGCTGGATGCCCAAACGCTGAAAGTGGTAGAAAAGTGTAACGCAAAATTAACTGATGTAAAATCTGCTCAGGAGTTGATTTTAACGAAAAATGGTGATGAATTTTCTGCGGAATTAAGTCCCGTGGCAAGTTATATACTTGAACTTGAAGCTCCTGGATATTCAAAAACTAATAATAGAATTGAACCGAATTCTAATAGAAAAAAGGATTTTCAGTTGGTAAAAACAAGGGAAGCGGTTGTGGCAAAACCTGCGGTATTGTCTTCCAGTGTGGTTAATCCCAAAGAAAAGGTGGCTGTGACAGGCACTAAAAGCTTTGAGAAAATTGAAAAAGGAAAGGCAATTGTATTAAACAATGTGTATTTTGAACAAAGTAGCTTTATTATGCAAAAGGAATCTTATCCTGAATTAGACAAGGTTGTTTTGATGATGCGAGCGAATCCACAAACAAAAATTGAAATTGGCGGACATACCGATAACGTGGGTGACCAACGACTGAATTTAGCTCTTTCAGAAAACCGTGCAAAAGTGATTTTAAATTATATCGTGAGTAAAGGAATTGATGAAGAGCGTTTGCTGTATAAAGGTTATGGAGGATTGAAACCCGTTGCTCCCAATGATTCGGAAGACAATAAAAAGAAGAATAGAAGAGTGGAGATTGTGGGGATTCAATAGAGAGATTTGGTGATTGAGTGCTTGTTGTGTTAGGTTTTAAAGATAGGTAAAACAATTGAAAATGAATTAAACCTCAAATATATCCCAAAAATGAAAAAGCAATTATTGATTTTAGTTTTTTTGTCGATTAGTTTATTCGCTAAGGCACAGTCGGATGCCAATGCACGCTTGTACGAGTTGCGTACTTATTACTCGCCCGAAGGTAAATTAGAGAATTTAATGAACCGTTTTAAACAACATACGCTCGCACTTTTCTATAAGCATAATATGCGTGTAGAGGGCTTTTGGATACCTTTGGAGAATAAAGAAAATAAATTGGTGTATCTCATGTCGTACCCTTCTCGTGAGGCAAGAGATAAATCTTGGAAAGAATTTTCTAATGATAAAGATTGGGTGAAAGCCAAAGCTGAATCAGTAAAAGACGGTGAAATTGTGGCGAAAGTAGAAAACGTTTTCTTGAAAACTACTGACTTTTCGCCCAATAATATGAAATCAGTTGGGGACAGAGTCTTTGAATTGCGTACCTATAAAGCTACGCCTAATCATTTACCCAATCTTTTATCTCGTTTTAGAGATCATACCGTGAAATTATTTGAAAACAATGGTATGACCAACATTATGTATTGGACATTAACCGACAAAGACCAAGGTGCAGACGATATGCTGATTTATTTTTTGGCTCATAAAACCAAAGAAGACGGTTTGGCATCTTTCAAGAAATTTGGCGGAAGCCCCGAGTGGCAAACCGTCAAGAAAGCATCCGAAGAAAAAGCAGGAGGTTCATTAACCGTTTTTGTGAAATCTGAGTATATGATGCCAACCGATTTTTCTCCGCTTAAATAATTTAATTTTACGGTATAAAGGTGAACGGTTTACGGTAAACTGATTTGAGGGAAAATAGCCGACGTTATTTTCCCTATTTTGTTATCGAAAACCCCGTTTACCGTTTACCGTTCACCCTTTACCGTAAAAATCATGTCAAAACTTGCCCTCATTACAGGTGCTACATCAGGCATTGGCAAAGCAACTGCCGAAGCCTTTGCCGATTTAGGCATCAACCTTATTCTTTGCGGAAGACGTTTGGAACGTCTTTACGAAATTCAAGAAACGCTTTCTCAGAAAGTAAAAGTCAATATTTTGACCTTTGATGTCAGAAATAGGGCAGAGGTTGAAAAAGCACTACATACTTTGCCCGAGGAATTACAAGCCATTGATATTTTGGTCAATAATGCTGGAAATGCTCATGGACTAAGCCCCATTCAAGACGGAAATACAGACGATTGGGATGCCATGATGGACGGAAACGTAAAAGGATTATTGTATGTCTCGAAAGTGATTATGCCGTGGATGATTGCCCGTCAGAAAGGACATATTGTCAATATTAGTTCCATTGCGGGTAAAACCACTTACCCAAATGGCAATGTGTATTGTGCTTCAAAGGCAGCGGTGGAAGCTCTTTCGGCAGGAATGCGATTAGATTTGAATCCTTATGGTATCAAGGTTACAAATGTTGCCCCTGGTGCGGTAGAAACTGAATTTTCATTGGTACGCTTTAAGGGTGATGATAAACGGGCGGAAGCAGTTTATAATGGCTTCACGCCTTTGACACCCCAAGATATTGCCGAGACGATTGCTTTTGTAGTAACTCGCCCTGCCCATGTGGTTTTGGCAGATGTTTTACTTTTGCCAATAGCTCAAGCCTCAGCAACAGTTTTACGGAGAGACAATTAATATCTATTTTTCCTTGAATTATTATATTTTTTGTATAATCAGATAGATATTACCTGTATATACATGAATTTTCACATTTCATCACGTTAAATGGTTTTTCGTCAAATATTGCGATAAAAAAACTTGCATTTAACAGATATTTAATGAGAAAAACACATATATTTGTCTCAATTTTCATAGTTAAATAGGTTTAGAGGTTAAACAGATAAGGGCGGGGGCATCTCCTGTCCTTATTTTATTTTTAAGATTATTAGAAATACATGAACGATAAAATGAACCGTTTCTTTTTTTTCTTTTTTCCTTTTTTTTTTTTTCCCCTCTTTTTTTCCTTCTCCCCCTCCAAAAGCCTTCACAAAATTGATTTGCGAAGGCTTTTCTGTTTACTGATAATTGATAACTGTTTACTGAACAGTTCCCCCATTCCAAACCGCCTTACTCGGTTCAACAAACGCCAGCGAACCGTCTTTATCTTCCGCCATCAAAATCATTCCTTCAGATTCCATACCCATCATTTTTCGGGGAGCAAGATTTGCTAAGAAACTTACTTGCTGACCGATGATATGTTCGGGTTGAAAATGCTCGCCGATGCCGCTCAAAATGGTGCGCTGTTTGATGCCGTCCTCAATTTTTAACTTCAATAATTTCTTGCTCTTTGCTATCTTCTCTGCTTCAATGATAGTTCCGATTCGGATGTCCATTTTGGCAAAATCATCATATTGGATTTCTTCTTTTAAAGCGGGTACTTCCTTGCCTTCCAATAAGTTAGCTTGTTTGGCATCGGCTAATTTTTGTACTTGGGCTTGAACGATGCTATCTTCCATTTGTGAAAATAAATGCCCTATATTTGTAATAGTTTGTCCTTCTGCTAATAAATCGCTTCGTCCTGCTTCGTTCCAGTTAAGTTTCTGAATATTAAACATTTGGCAAAGTTTTTCTGCCGTAAAAGGCATGAAAGGCTCACAGACGATTGCCAAGTTTGCGGCAATTTGTAAACCAATATTCATAATCGTTGCGGTGCGTTCTGGGTTGGTTTTGATAACTTTCCAAGGTTCTGAATCGGCTAAATATTTATTGCCTAAACGAGCCACATCCATCATTAACGCCAAGGCTTCACGTACTCTAAAATTTGCCAATGAATCCCCAATTTTTGCGGGTAATTCTGATAAAGTTGCTAAGGTTTGACGGTCAAAATCGGTCAATTCACCTTGTTTGGGTACTTTTGACTCAAAATTCTTTTCCGTCAAAACCACTACTCGGTTGATGAAATTTGAGAAAATTCCGACTAATTCTGAATTGTTGCGAGTCTGAAAATCGTTCCACGTAAAATCTGCATCTTTGGTTTCGGGGGCAGAGGCGGCTAAGGTATAACGCAAAATATCCTGCTTACCCTCAAAATCCCGTAGGTATTCGTGCAACCACACCGCCCAGTTGCGTGAGGTGGATATTTTATCCCCTTCCAAATTCATAAATTCATTGGCTGGTACATTGTCTGCCACAATGAAACGCCCATCTGCCATGCACATTGCAGGGAAAATCAAACAGTGAAAAACGATGTTGTCTTTTCCGATAAAATTAACCAAACGAGTTGCGGGGTCTTTCCAGTAAAGCTCCCATTGGTTCACCTCACCCGAAGCGTCGGTCGCCCCCAACTCCTCTCCCTGCTGAGAGGGGGGATTTTGGAATAATTCCTTGGTCATAGAAATGTATCCAATCGGGGCATCGAACCAGACGTACATTACTTTTCCATCGGTATCGGGCAGCGGAACTTTGATTCCCCAGTCCAAATCACGGGTCATGGCACGGGGTTTTAGTCCGTCATTGAGCCATGATTTCACTTGCCCCAACACATTAGTTTTCCATTCTGGATGGTTCTCAATGTATTTTTCGAGCATTGGTTGCATGGCATCCAAAGGTAAATACCAATTTTTAGTAGCCTTCAAAATGGGTTTGTTACCACTCAGGGACGAACGGGGATTGATGAGTTCAGTAGGAGAGAGGGTCGAACCGCAACGCTCGCATTGGTCGCCGTAGGCATTGTCATTGCCACATTTTGGACACGTACCAATAATATAACGGTCGGCTAAGAAAGTTTTGGCTTGTTCGTCATAATATTGTTCGGTGGTTTCTTCGGTGAATTGTCCTTTATCATAAATCCGTTTGAAAATATCTTGCGACATTTCATGGTGAACTTGATTGGAAGTTCGAGAATAAATATCAAACGAAATCCCAAATTCCTCAAAAGAATCTTTGATGATTTTATAGTATTTATCTACTACTTCTTGCGGAGTAACACCCTCTTTTTTTGCTTTGATGGTGATGGGAACGCCGTGTTCGTCCGTTCCCGAAATAAATTTTACGTCTTGTCCTGTGGCACGTAAATAACGCACGTAGATGTCGGCAGGAAGGTAACAACCCGCAATATGCCCGATATGTATAGGTCCGTTTGCATAAATCAAAGCTGCCGTAACGGTGGTTCTTTTGAATATTTTGCTCATTTTTTAGGGTAATTTGTGTTGTGTTTATTAGAGGAAATGTTACATTCAATTTTGTCTGTGCGACTCAGTCTGAATTAGGATTTGTCAGATTAACGGATTGTAGATAGAGAATTTAATCCCCCCAATCCATCAATCTGACGAATCCGAATTCAGACTATTTACTCTCCCCTATCCCGAACTTCCTCTAATAATTCCTGATACCAAGCCTCTCCGTATTTTCTAATCAATGGACCTTTCAGAAATTTGTAAACCTCCACGCCCAAGTCTGCTCCGTGTGTACAGGCATCCGAACAAATGTGCCAACGGTCATAATTTAGGGCTTCGTAGTGATCGTATTTCGTAATTCTGATGGGGTAAAGATGGCAAGAAATGGGTTTTTGCCAAGTGATTTTTCCATCTAAATAAGCCTGTTCTATGCCACATTTTAGGATATTTCTATCGTCATAAATGGCATAAGCACATTCACGTCCTTCGATAACGGGCGTGGAAAAATCGCCTTCAAAATCCTTGACATAAATGCCTTCTTTTTCAATGGTTTTGATGCCAATTTCCGAAAGATAAGGTTTCACTTCTTCGTAGATTTCTTGCATGATGGGCAGTTCGTCATCATTTAAAGGTGCCCCTAAATCGCCTTCTACACAACAAGCACCTTTACATTTGAGTAAATCGCAGACGAAGAATTTTTCGATAATATCATCGCTGATTACGGTATTTTCTATTAAAATCATATTCTTTTTTGCTTTATGCGGTATTTGCTGTAAGCAATGTTAGCAGAGGTACAAATAAGCTGCTTATAATCCATTGTTTATAGCCTAATGCCTACAGCTTACAGCCACAAAATTACGCTAAATATCATAGTTTTAAATGACTTGGCATTTTTATTGAATAACCTTTTGAAATTGAGCATTTTGAGGAAGGTAATCTTTACAGAATTTTCGTTATTTTTGTGTGGAAGTGATTAAGTTTTGGGTTTTAAGGGTTAGTGAAAAATACACCAATCTGTTCAATCCTAATCTTTTGATTAAAATCTCCTTTGCGAATCCGCCAATTTGTTGATAGAAATGACGTTTTAAAGCCGTGAGCTTTAAGCAGTCAGGTGTGAGTACTGTAACAGAATATCCAAAACTGTTTCTCAACTCATTGCTCATACCTCACCACCTAATGCTCAAAAACGTTACCCATAAAACATTCCTTATTATATGAAAAAGCGTCTGTCTATACTATTGTTGGCTTCACTGTTTTGTGTCAAATCTATGGCACAAGACCTTCCCCGTAGTTTATTTGTGGGTTCTGTCAATGTGAAAATTGAAGGGGATGCACGGGCGGTTATTGAAAAAGAAATTGATAATCTCAATGCTAATCAAAAATATCTCAGTTCGTTGGTGGTAAAGATGAATTTATACTTTCCCATTATTGAAAAAATCTTAGCTGAAGAGGGAATCCCCGACGAATTTAAATACCTCTGCGTACAAGAAAGTGCCTTCAATTCAGAAGCCCTTTCGAGTTCAAATGCGGTAGGTTTTTGGCAATTCAAACGTGAAACCGCCACCGAAGTTGGAATGAGAGTGGATGGTGTGGTGGATGAACGTAAACACATCGCCGCTGCCACAAAAGGTGCTGCCGTATATCTTTCCAGGAATAATTTAATCCTCAAAAACTGGGTTTCCACGCTGCTTTCCTATCGTTTGGGGCTTGGGGCAGTTCGTAGAATGACGGATATTGATTGGGCTTATAAAAACGAAGTAACTGTAAATTCTTCAACTGATTGGTACGTCTTGCGTTTTTTGGCGTATCGTTATTTTATGGAAAAACAGTATAAGCTGTCTAAAAATAATCCTACCGCCACTTACCTTTTTGAATACAATAACAGCAGAGGAAAGAACCTCACAGATATTGCTCAGGAATTGGAAATTCCTTTGTCGGATGTGGTGATGAATAATCCTTGGTTGAAATCTTCAACTGTGCCTGATGATAAGGATTATATCGTTTATTTACCCGTTAGTAATGAGCAATATTTAGATTTAAAAATTAAGAATAATCAAAAGAAATTTTCGGAAGACCAAGTGGCAATTAGTCAAGATTTGGGTTTTCCTGTGTTGGTTAGGCTTACGCAGGTTTACAATTCAAACGAGCCTATTTTTTACGAAATCAATGGTAAGAAAGGTATTCTGGCAGTACAGGGCGATACTCCCGAGAGCGTTGCCGCCCGTGCAGGAATTAATCTCAAACGCTTTTTGAAATTTAATGACATTGACGAAAACGATAGAATTATTCCGAATGAAGTATATTATCTGAAGAAAAAAGATAGTCGTGCTGTGGTAGCGTATCATACTGTTTTGGGTTATGAAACGATGTGGAAAATCTCGCAAATGTATGGAGTACAGATGGAGGCTTTATTGGAAAAAAACCGCATGACGCAAATTCAACGTTTGCAAAAGGGGCGTTTGTTGTGGTTGATTGAAACTCGTCCCGAAGGACAAAGTATTGAGTATGTCCAAAGTCCCGATGATAAGCCTTATGTTGTGCCACAAGAGCCAGTTGTTGTAAAAAAAACACCTGTAAATCAGCCAGTTAATGTAAAAACTGTTCCGCAAAATACGCAACCAGAAATTACGGTTTTTGAAACCAAAACGGATAATAATGCCACGGCTTCCAAAAACTCTGTGGTGATAAATGAAACTCGCCCGACTACGATTTCAACGCCCATCGAAACCGTGAAAACGCCTACTGTTGCAAGCCCCCAACCAAGTAATATGAGCGTTTCGAGTAAACCCGCATCTACAACCGTATATAGCCCACCACCCGCCACGGCTTATCTGAGCAAAAAGAACTCGAAAACCGTCAAAAGCCACGTGGTTGAGCCCAAGCAAACGTTTTTTAGCATTTCCAGATTATACAATATGTCGGTGGACGAATTGTATTCGCTCAATGATATGTATTCGGGTAGCCCGTTGCGAATTGGGCAGACCATAAGAGTCTATCAGTCAAGCAGTTCGCCCGTTACGGGAGCTATTAAGGAAGGTGAAGTGGTTACGGCAATATACACTTATCCCGCTGAAAATCAGCCACCTCCGAATAGTACAACCACCACAACCATAGTGCGAGAAGTAGTTACGACATCACCCGTTTCTACGACTTCAACGCCTGTGGCAATACCCAACACAACGACTTCAACAACCGTTTATCAGCCCACAGTAACCAACAATCCGACAACGGTTTACACGCCCACACCACCCATAAATAAGCCTTTTACACCTGCCCCAGCTAATACGAAGCCCAACTACAAAATCATCCATACTATTCAGGCAGGAGAGACGATTTTTAGAGTTTCAAAGTTGTATGGCGTGTCGGTGGATGAAATAAAATCATGGAATAATTTAAGCATTAATACCGTAGAAATCGGGCAAGAATTAGTGGTTTTGGGAGGGAACACAAAACCCACCACAACGACAGTCCAAACGCCTCCAACGACTAAGATTTATACCGCACCCACAACCCACAGTAATACGCAATATCATACCCTACAAGCAGGAGAGACCGTTTTTAGGGTTTCAAAACTGTACGGCGTAACGGTGGATGATATTGTAAAATGGAATAATATCAAGGGCTTTGCGGTGAGTGTGGGGCAGCGGTTGGTGGTGAAGAAGTAGGAGAAATCTTATGATATTGTATTTTAGTGCTAAAAGAAATCAGGTTTCTCGGTCAATCAATACCCTAAAAAAACTATATAATTCTTCCTTAGCAGCGGTGTAACCATTTAATTTCTGCATTTTTTCCAAGGCAGTATCAAAGTAAGCGTTGATTTTAATTTCAGTTAATTCTTTTATTTTTAATTTATTGTAGATATTCGTTACGGATGCAATCTTTTCTTGATTGTTAAACTGTTTCAATGTAAGCCAATAAGTAAGTTCTTCTTCTTCATTTCTACCTTTTGAATATTCTAAGGCTTTAATCAGTAAATACGTTTTTTTATTTGAAATAATATCACCACCCACTTGTTTTCCAAATTTTTCAGGGTCTCCATAAACGTCTAATAAATCATCTTGAAGCTGAAACCCCATACCTATATTAACGCCAACGTCGTATAGTAATTGAAGTTGGTCTTTCTTAGCTTTTGCAATAATTCCTCCTAATTCTAACGACAACCCAAGTAGTACACTTGTTTTTAACCTAATCATTTCTAAATATTCCTCTTCGGTAACGGATATTTTTGTTTCAAAATCCATATCCAAAAGTTGCCCCCGCATTACTTCAACTCCCGTTATTAAAAATTTAGCAATAGCTTTTTTTGCTATACTCGGACTAAGTTCATTCAATATTTTAGTAGCTTCTAACAGTAAAATATCGCCTGATATTAATGCTACATTACTATTCCATTTTTCATGAACAGTAGGTTTCCCACGTCTAATAGGTGCATTATCCATCAAATCATCATGAATCAAGGTTGAGTTATGGAATAATTCAATACTAATGGCAGTTTTTGTTGCCTTTCGCCAATCGCTTTCAAATAGGCGAGACCCCAAAACTGTCATTAACGGCCTTATTCGTTTACTACCAAAATTTAAAAAATACTCTAAGGGTAAGTAGGAAGAATCTTCTAATAAAGATAACTTTGAATTTGATAGATAATTCTTCATTTCCTCATTTAGAAGTGATGAAATGCTTTGCAAAGGATATGTTTTTATCAAATCATTTATCAAATCAATTTTCATTTTTGAGAAATAAGAATCATAGCCTTTTTCAATAGAGATTCTTTTTAATAAAACGAAAAAATTATCAATCTCCTTGAAAGTATTGGACGGTGTACGAATCAAAACTGTTAACACTTCTAATGAGGCTGAATATACTAATCCTAAATCATCTGGGAAATTATTTAGACCGAAAGATATTCTATTAATTAGCGACGTTAATTCACTATTATGATGAGGATATTCATTAGAGTCATTTTCTATGATTGACTTTAATTCAACATCAAATAGTTCGTTTTTATTAAAGTCAGACGTGTAGAATTGAAGATATAGATTTCTGAAAGACCAAATATCAGGAAGATTGGCTACAAATTTTTGAAGACTTTTATTGAGTGATGATAGAAATATAATCAGTTTAACATTGTTACTAACAATTTTATCTCGTCTTTGATTAAAATAGATATACTTCACTGGGTCATTCAGTATAAATTCAAAGTCTTCTAAAAGAATAATATCGCTATCAGGTTTTTCAATTGAACTAATAATCTTTTCTGAACTTGAATTCGCAAAAGAAAATGTACTAATATTTCTTTTGGAATAATATACCTTTACCTTCTTTTTTAAGGCATCTATCAATGTATAGTGGTTATACTCTATAATTATCAATTTAAAGCTACTTTTATTGAGGGCTTTAATTAGTAATTCAAAGTCAATATTGTCTATATTTTTATCAGACATATATTTTATATGCATCAGAGAGTTCGACAATAGGATTTACTCTTTTGTAACTGCCATCATTATATTCAAATACGATTAGTTCTTCAAGGAGCTTTTGGAGGGTTTCGTCAAATGGTACTGGTTTATTTTGGGAATTATTTTCTTTGATTTGTTTTAGTTTCTTAAAATCCTCTTCCGTTAAATAATTTACGGATTGTGATGATAGTTTTTTTAAGGCTTTGTCTAAACTTTTTAAATCTATTCTTGTGTTATCTTCTTCAATAAAATAATTTGTATATTCTAATATTCTAAGTAATTCCCGAGGAGACCCCCCTGAAAATAATATTGCCTTTTCAACTACTTCAATAGACTCAAACAAATTCTCATTGATACGCTTGAAGATAAACTCTTTAAATTTATCAATAGCTTGATTCCGTAATTGCCCATCTTTTTCCATGATTTTTACAAATGGAAATGATGCAACTGTGCTAAATTGTTCCAAAATATTTCTTTTGGACATTAGCTCTATTGGTAAAGTAATAATTGTATTTACCTTAATTTGTCTCAGTCTATTTGATTCATCAATTATTATCATTTTACGGGTATCGGCAGACATTGTTTTCTCTAATCCATCAATAATAAATAATACCTCTTTGGCAATTCTATCTCTTCTTAAAATAAAATTAACCTCTTCAATAAAGTTGTTGAAAATTTGAGCAAAATCGTTAAATCTTTGCTTAAAAACATTTCTAATTTTAGTTGCATTATCCTTTCCAACTGATATCCCAGCTTTCAAACGTCCTGTAATATTTAGTATTCCCAATAAGAGTGACGGCGTTTTTGCTTCTGCCCCAAAATCAACTCCTCCTTCCTTTCTAACATAACTATTTATCTCATGGACTCTTTCTGAAAACCAATTTTTTAATTTTACTAATATTTCATCATCAATATTTAAATCATTATCTTTTGCTTTCTGTAATAATTTTTCAACTTGAAAAATAAGAATATCCATATATTCCATATCATTCAAATCTAATTCGTTGTCAATATTACAAGTAACAACAAAAAAGCAGTCAGGATTATCTAAGTTCAAAGTATATTTAGAGAGTTCCGAAGTTTTACCTGAGCCTCTCATTCCTCCCAAAAAAAGTAATGACTTATTAAACGGAGAAGTTGTGTAAGTAAAATCTCTCGGATTCACATTTAAAGCCTTATAGATTACTTTCTCTTGGAACTCTCCTCTTACATGGCTAAAATCAACGTAAAATGGATGTTGAGGATTAACAGGGATATCAAACCTCACAGAAGCATCAATTTCCCTTATCTTAGTAGCCTGTTTATATTGATTGTCTGTATATTGCATTGCTTAATGTTTTTACAAAAATACGATTTATTATCAAAATATTACTTTTAAAACAGCTAATGTTTAAGGTGTCAAGTTTAGCTATTTGAAGAAATGTGAGAATATATTATTGATGTTTTCTAATTCGTTAAAAAATAGTTTTGAAGATTATCAAATTGCCAATTTCAAAAACATATTTCTCAGCATGACTGCCATGCTTTTGAAACATTCAAGAGATGAAAAGGAAATGTTTTTGAGATTAGAGAATTTCTGGATAGAAAACTGAGAACATTAGACGAAATCCATGCGGAAGATTTTATTCGTTCGGTTTTCATTTATATCGACAACGGCATCAGCTTTACACGAACCGATTTAAGAAGCCGTTTTAAAATATCTTACGACAAATTCTGATTGTCTTATTCTGACTATCGAAACCATATTTTTTACACAAGATACGCTGTATATTCCTTAAAAAAACATGATTCCGCTACTCAAAAATACAATCAGACTTTATTCAGAACCTTTGTTTTTTTTTGTTCTCCCTTTTTTTTTTCTTCTTTGTTTCCTTTCTTTTCTCCGTTTCCTTTTTCCCTATATTTTAAAACGGCTTCTAATCATTATTTTTACAAAAGTTTCAACAACCGTAATGAACATCGCTATGACAATCGCAGAAGGAATTAGAATCGAAACAACTGAGAAATAACATTTTCAATTATGTTAAAGGACTTTTTGAAAATGGCATCAATCCAGGTATTATTGCCAAATCTTTCAAATTACCCCTTCAAAAAGTAGAAGAAATTATCCAAAAAATTAAGGCTTCTGAAAGTTAGTTTTCTGGATTTTATCCATAGAAAAGCCCATTCTGCAATTCGCAAAATGGGCTTTTCTGTTTTATGGAAATTGTATTTATTGCCTTATTCTTTTGTACTTAATTAGCAAAACGATTATTCAAAATCTCCCCCGCCCTCAGCACAGTCCTATACATGGGCGAGTCCATTGTTTTCTGCAACATTTCAATTTGCTCTTGTTTATGGCAGTCTGTTCCTAAAAAGCTAACCATTTGAGCCACAGATAAATAATCTGCCAATTCTCTGGATTCCGTTCCGTAATATCCCGAAAAAGAATTAATATTTACCTGAAACAAAAGTCCCGTTTCGTACAATTGATGCACCAACAGACGGTCTCTTTGGAGATAATTATAACGTTCGGGATGTGCCAAAACGGGGATATACTCTTTACGAAAAATACGTTTTATAGCTTCAAAGAGTTGTTTGGGTTGATGAAGATGCTGGGTTTCAAAAAGGAGGTATCTCTTACCTTCCGAATCAAAAGTCATTAATTCATTGTTGGATAGGAGTTCTTTCATGAAAAATGTGTCTAAGTAGTATTCTGCGGCGGCTTCTACTTCGACATCAATATTTTTTTCTTCAAGATATTCTCTCAAAATCAATAATCTTTCTTTAATTTTTTGGGGGAAATTGGGGTAAAAACCCGCCATAATGTGGGGGGTGAGGATTAGTTTTTGAAAACCTAAATCTCTCAATTCAGCAATTAGTTCCAGACTTTCTTCCAGATTCTTTGCTCCTTCGTCCAAGGCTGGCAATAGGTGAGAATGGACATCCACCCGTAGGGCAGAAAAAGGCATTACTTCGGGGCGTTTTTCCCGATTTTTTAAAAAATTTAGCCGCATGGTATAACGTTTGTTTTAGGTTGGTTTCATTTGTGGGTAAAAGCAGAGACAATTATATTTTTACATATAATTTTATCCATTACTTTTTAGTAATTTTTACTTAAAATTGGCGGCTTTCAGCGGGTAATTATAAGCAAAAAACGTGCCTTGCTTCAATTTTTGAAGGAAAATAAAATAAAATGCCTTTTTCATATTATCAAGCCATAAACCCATTTTTTTATAATTTTGTGGCATTATCTTTGTGCCTATGCGTTTCGCTAAAAATTTAAGTTTTCTAATAAAATATTGTATCTTCGAGTGATGAATTAGGAATGAATTACGATTGAATGAATTACGATTTACAATTAAAATTCAGCCCAGTAAAACCATTGATGCTTGAACATTGAGCAACAAATATTCAATATCGAATGAAAGATACATATTTTATTGTTACAGGGGCAGGTTCAGGAATTGGTCAGGCTTTGGCAATTTTAGCAGCCTCAAAAGGGGCAAAGGTGATTGCAACTGACATTTATGAAAAAGGCTTAAAAGAAACCCGTGAAAAGGTGGTTGCTCAAAACGGATGGATTAATACATACCGTTTGGATGTGGCTGATCCAAGAGCAATTACTGATTTCAAAGAGATGATTATGGAGATTTATTCCCCTCAAAAAATTATCTTAGTAAACAATGCAGGAGTTGCTCTTTATTCAGGAACATTTGCCGAAACACCTATGGAGGACTTTGATTGGCTTATCAATATCAATCTTTACGGCGTTATTAGAATGACTAAGGCATTTATACCCGAAATGTTGGCTCAAAATCAAGGGCATATCGTAAATATTTCCAGTATTTTTGGCATCATTGGAGTTCCGTATCAATCCGCATATTGTACCGCTAAGTTTGGGGTTAAAGGCTTTTCGGATGTCTTGAAGATGGAATTAAGAGATACTGATATAAAAGTTTTATCAGTTCATCCAGGAGGCATCAAAACAAAGATTGCCAGTAATGCTAAAGTCTCAGAAAATCAAGACCTACGTCAAGTGGCAGCGGATTTAGAAAAATTTGAACGTGAATCTCTCATCAATACGCCCGAATATGCCGCCGAAGTAATTATAAAAGGTATCGAAAAAGGAAAACAGAGAATATTAATTGGGCGTGATGCCAAAATTATTGATATATTAGCGAGAACTTTTCCGAGTACTTATCATCTGAAAATTCCAAAGCATTTGACAGAGAAAGCTAAGATATGAGTTAAACTATTCCATTAACCATAAACAAACCGTTAACCGTGTACCGTTAACCGTGTACCGAAAATAAAAATGGCAAAAACAACGAAAACAACGACTGAAAAAACTGAACCTATTAAGAACAAAACGACTAAAAAAGAAGTCGTAGTGACTTCTGAAGAGGTACCAACCCCACCTGTCCAACTCAAAAATGTGGAAACGTTTAGTCTCTTCTCTGATTTTGATATAAATCTTTTCAAAGCAGGGAAACATTATCGTCTTTACGAAAAATTTGGCTCACATCTTACTGAATGTCAAGGTGTTAAAGGAACTTATTTCTCTGTTTGGGCTCCATCGGCAAAGTCGGTTTCAGTCATTGGAAATTTCAATTATTGGGATAAAAATACACATCACATTTTTGTTCGGTGGGATTCTTCGGGTATTTGGGAAGGATTCATTCCATACATTGGTAAAGGTGAAATTTATAAATTTTGTATCGAAACCCAAGATGGACGTTTCTTAGAAAAAATGGATCCTTATGCCCAAAGTTTTGAAATACCTCCTCGCACGGGTTCCGTAGTTTGGGACAATTGGTATGAGTGGACAGATGCCGACTGGATGGCAAAACGCCATAAAAATAATTCGCTTGCTTCGCCGATGTCGGCTTATGAGGTTCACATAGGTTCATGGAAAAGAAAAGAAGGTAATGAGAAACTCTCATTTGTGGAACTTGCCGACCAGTTGGTCAAATATGTTAAGGAAATGGGCTTCACACACGTGGAACTCATGCCCGTGATGCACCATCCTTACGAACCTTCGTGGGGATACCAGGTTTTGGGATATTTTGCTCCGTCACCCCGCTTTGGTTCGCCCCAAGATTTTATGTATTTAGTGGAGGAATTTCATAAAAATGATATTGGCGTTTTGCTTGATTGGGTGCCTTCACACTTTCCTGGGGATTCACACGGATTGTATGAATTTGATGGTACGCACTTGTATGAACATCCCGATTTACGCAAGGGCTATCATCCCGACTGGAAATCGTATATTTTCAATTATGGACGTAACGAAATCCGTAGTTTCTTAATTTCAAATGCCGTTTATTGGATTGAACGTTATCACGCCGACGGATTGCGTGTTGATGCCGTAGCTTCGATGTTATACTTAGATTATTCACGGAATACAGGCGAGTGGGAACCCAATATTTTTGGTGGAAATCATAACCTTGATTCGGTTTCATTGTTCAAAGAATTAAACGAAACAATGTATGCTCAATTTCCTGATATTCAGATGATTGCAGAGGAATCTACTTCATTCACGGGTGTTTCAAGACCCATTTATGCGGGTGGTTTGGGCTTCGGTCAAAAATGGATGATGGGTTGGATGAACGATACGTTAAAGTATTTTGAAAAAGACCCCATGCACCGCAAACATCACCAAGATCAACTGACTTTTTCGACAAATTATGCCTTTACCGAAAACTTCATGTTGCCTTTTTCGCACGATGAAGTGGTCTATGGCAAACATTCATTAGTGGGCAAAATGCCTGGTGATGAGTGGCAAAAATTTGCAAATTTGAGACTTCTCTTTGCTTATATGTTTACACACCCAGGCACAAATTTACTCTTTATGGGTGGCGAATTTGGACAAACTGCCGAGTGGGATTTTGAAAAAGGACTTGATTGGTGGCTTTTGGAACACGCCCCGCATAAAGGAATTCAAAATTTAGTAAAAACGCTCAATCATCTGTATAAAACTGAAGCGGCTTTATACGACAAACAGTTCTCACACGAAGGTTTTGAGTGGTTAGACACAACAGACCGTGAAAATTCAATTGTGGTTTATACCCGAAAAGGTAATATTGCCAAAGATCAATTGATTATTATTCTGAATATGACCCCAATTCCGAGACCAGATTACAGAATTGGCGTTCCGATGCAAGGAATTTGGCAGGAAATTTTAAATACGGATGATACCGCTTTTTGGGGTAGTGGCAAAGTGAATAAATCAGTTGTCATGGCAGACGAGATCACGTGGCACGGAAAGGCTTATTCATTAGCATTGACCATTCCACCGCTTGGGGCTGTGGTGTTGAAGGTGAAATAAAATTTTGGTGAACGGTTTACAGACGAAATCAAATGCAAAAGCATCAAGAATATATGTTCTTGGTGCTTTTTTATTGCTATTTATGCTATAACTTCTGTGGAAAACCGTTCATCGTGAACCTTTTGAAATAAAAAACCCTTGAATCCGCCAATTCAAGGGTTTGGTATTCGTTTTATGGGTATTGGATTATTTAAAATCTTCTTAGGCAAATTGTTGCTTCCTTACGCTTTTGATTCTTTCTGGAAAGTTTCAGATTTATCACTTACCGCCATAAACTCTAAATCTAAAATTCTCCTCGAATCGTGTCTCTCAGCGGTCATTACCGCCATAACTCTCGCTGTTTAACAATACAAAATTAGTTGTAATATTTTAATGTGCAAACATGTATGATATAATTTTTCTAAGAATTACACGAAAAAAGAAAATTTAGTATTTATCATACGATAATCAGTGTCGGTTTTTACTTTATACGTTTATCAATCGGTATTTTGCTTTTAAATACAATTTTATTAATTATTTCTAAATATTTATATTTAAAATAATGCCTATCGTAGATATTTTTACACAGAATCCGAAATTTAATGTTGCAATATTTTAAGAAATAGTCTTCTAAAACTCATACTAAATATTCCACTTTGGGGATAATATTTTTGGGCTTTGCGGATTTGGAGAAGGGACAAAAAATAAAGACTCGGTGCATAGCTCCGAGCCTTTACGCAATCCGCCTAAGTAGTTATCTTTCAGGAAAAAATCCTGCAAACCATTGGTTTGAATGTCTTATAATGCAAAAAGACAACACCTCGCCCCTTGTGTCCTTTATTGGGGCATCGAAAGGTTGAAATCTTGTCTCATTTTACTTGGCGGAAAATTGTTAAAAAAATAAAGATAAATATGGCAACTAAGTGGCGGCTCAGTTACCAAGGGGATATAGCTGGCGGGCTACATCCGAATTCTGACTGAATGAAATGGCGGTTTCAAACAATCAAGTATTTTAAAGTAGTGAAGAGTAATGAGTATTGAGTATTAATCTCAATCTGATTTCGTTTCATACCAAATCACTATTTATTTTCGTGTATCAAAATATAACCGTAAAGTCATTTTTTGTAAACGTAAAATACGCACTGAATCAACAGAGCGTTGCCAAGAAATTTATCAGGATATAACAAAGAGGAAAATGTATGCAAAAGCCACTTAGACAGGAGCAATATTTTCTCAATCCTAACATCTGGCGGGACGTTTGTTGAGTGATTATAAAAAGGCAAAGATTATGCCAAAAGCCTTTTAGAAGGTAAAATAAGCAATAAATGAATGGAAGGTACTAAGAAGCCGTTTTAATATATATTCTGAATAAAGTCTGATTGTATTTTTTGAGTAGCGGAATCATATTTTTTTAAGGAATATACAGCGTATCTTGTGTAAAAAATATGGTTTCGATAGTCAGAATAAGACAATCAGGATTTGTCGTAAGATATTTTAAAACGGCTTCTAAGAATGTGAAGGTTATGAAATAGGATTTTGAGAGTGTTAAACGTATCGAAATGTGTCTTTGTTTTATTTGACTGAATAATAGAAGAAATTACCATTTGTCAAGTTTCGTGCCAAATAACAACAAAACCCCAAAGTTTTTCAACAATGGGGTTTCTTTTTTATAGGTCGGGGTTATCCCGATAGCTAATCATTCATAACTCCTCAGACAAATCACGTTGAATATTATTGAGCCGCCACTCCTTTATAATCATCGGATTGTTGTGAATCAATCTAAAAATCCTTCCGCCAAATTCATTTCTTTTTGATTCGGTAATTATTTTAGAATTGAATTGAAAATCCTTCCGCCAAAGTTATTTCTCTTCAATTCTGGCAATATTTCAGAGGTCTTTTCCTCTTCAATAATTGTGTTGTATTGTTCTGTATCTGTTATTGTAACGGAGGCATAAATTAAAAGTCACTGGCGTTTTGAAAGAATTTTTGATATGACTTTTCCAAGAAAATGCCGACCTGATATTTTTACGTCTATCACAAAAATATTACTATTGACATTAAAAAATAGGTAATGTTTTACGTTAAAAAAATATTAATTTTTCCATTTTTTTAACTTTTGAGCGTAAAAATATTGATATGGATAAGCCAAGATTTCAAATAGTTTTTGGAAAAATCTTCCGAATTGGAATAATTTGGAGGGAAATATGTGGGTTTCATTGTTTTGCATTCCTTCAATCATAGCCTTCGCCACTTCTTCGGGCGTATGGGCAGGAAAAGGGATGGGAACATCTGAACGAGAAAATCCTGTGGAACGATTGAAAAAATTGGATTTTGTAGCGATAGGATAAATCAAAGAAAGATACCCAAGGTCTTGACTTTCAAAACGATAGGCATCTTCAAACCTATCAAGGGCGGCTTTGGTTGCTCCGTAAAGGGCATAGCCTGGAATGGCAACTTTTGCCATTGCCGAGGCGGTCATCACTACGAAATATTCACGACCAATATTCATGGCTTTCATTTTTTGAAAAGAATATATTGGAGCAAAAACATTTACCTGAAAAATCTTTTCAATCCGTTGCCAGTCGGGCTGACCGATTTCTTCGTAATAGGCAAAACCAGCATTGGCAATAAAAATATCAATGGTTTGAAAGTGGGCTAAGGCAAACTCAAAAAGTTGGTCTATTTCAACCTGTTTCGATACATCACAGAAATATGGAATAACTTTTTCAGAAATAATATCAACTTTATTCAAATCAACGGCTATAATTTTAATGCCTTCAAAATCAAGCAATTGCAATAATAAAGCCTTGCCAATTCCCGATGCTGCCCCTGTGAGGATTATGTTTTTATGTTGAATCTGCATTTTAGCTTTGAGGTATAAGTATTGAGCCACCAGGGATGAGAACGGTTTACTTCTGACGGCTCATACTTACTGCTTGAAATAGTTTTCTTTGATTACAGGTACATTAAAAACCATTTCAAAATCCTTTACTTTCATCGTTAAAAGCGGCTTGGCTTTGGATAAATCTGGAAAGAAATTTTTATCAATTTTTACTGATTTCATACTTGCCAAAGTGGCTTTTCCTTTGGCAGTTGGATTGGTGATAATGAGGTCTTTATGTAATTTTTGAACAACCGTCAAGGGTAAAATTGAAGTGGTTAATGGAAAGGAAATAAACCCTTTTTTAAAGTTTGCTTTGAAAAAGGGTTTACCCTCAATTTTTACTGAAATATCTTCCGTTCCGTCGTCATTTTGCACCCAATCAAAATCAGCAGATTCTTTCGGGATTCCCCAGTTCGCAATGCCATTATAAACACTATCTTGGCTGGAAACATAAATCTTTGAAATTGAAAATACCTTTTTCCAATCGAAAGTGAACATTCCAGGAATGAATAATAATTCACGATACGGACCAACTCCCGAGGTTTTGTAATCCACTAACATCACCGTTCCAATATATCCCAAGAATCTATCTTGTTGATAATCAGCTAAAAAGCCATGCTCTTCTACAAAATCTTTCGAGAATTTATAGACCATAATGTAGGCATTACCCGTGAGATTCCACGGGGCGGGAGCGATTTTAATATTTACTGGATTTTCCATTACTTGATTTAATGTTCAACAAATATAAACATTTTTAGGGTTAATCTTTGGAAGAGAAAAAGGAATTATTTGATATGACCGTATCATAAAAAAGCCCATTCTGCAAATTGCAAAATGGGCTTTTCTGTTCAAGCAGCCTATCAATCAATAATTTGGATTTTGCTTTAAAGTAGCCTGTCCGTCCACTGAACTATTGATAATTTCATTCTGTGGAATTGGGAAATACTCGTGTTTCCCTTTCACAAATTTTGCCCCTCTCAGATAGGTACGCTTGCTTTGTTCAACTTCCAAATAATCATTGATGGTTTTGTCAGCGATACCCCAACGCACAAGGTCAAAGAAACGGTGTCCTTCCATGGCTAATTCGATACGAGTCTCGAAACGAACTGCCTTGCGAGCAACGTCTTTATCCGTCCAAGCAACATCATACGTTCCGATTTTGTAGTTGGCTGCATTTGTTCCATTCGTTGATTTTACAAAACCATCAGCATTAGCGGCTCTCGTGCGTATTTGGTTAATCAATGCACGAGCTTTGTCCAATGTTCCTACTTCAACTTCACATTCCGCTAACATCAATAATACGTGTGCGTAACGAATCATGCGGTAATTATTAGTATTAAACCGTGGATTGGCAGTGGTAAATTTACCTACGTCTCCTTTATATGGTACATTTTTCTTTGGAGAAAATGCTCCTGCATACGCCAAGTCACGTATATACACGGCTGAGTGAAGCCCCCAGTCAAGGAATTGAATGCCTTGACGACCCACGGTCCAATCTAAACGTGGATCAACATTACCCGTGAAAGTTGAAGAATTAATCCCAGGAATATCTGTTTTATTAAAATCATCCATCAACGGCAAACCTTTATCATCTGTTTTGAAGGCATTTACCAAATTTTGAGAAGGCTGATAAAATCCGCAACAAGTTGTAACTCCGCCACCATAGGGATAGTTAAGCGTTGCTCCACGGTTTCCGTTATTATTGATGGGAGCTCCATCATTGATTGAGAATTGTACTTCTAATAATGATTCACGATTATTAGTAGTCTCCGCACGGAAGTTGTCGTGGTATTTTGGCATTAAACTGTATTGTCCACTACTTACGATAGCTTCGAGTACGGGCTTGGCATCATTAAATTTCCCCTGAAACATATAGGCTTTTGCCAATAACGTACCTGCTGCCCATTTACTCACCCGTCCTGGTTCGCCTCTCCAAGTTGCTGGAAGGTTATCGTAAGCGAATTTCAAATCCTCCACAATGTTGGGCCAAATGTCTTTATCATTGGCTGTTTTGGTGGAATTTGGATTGGCGGGGTCATAAGTTTTTTCATCAATGTAAGGCACCATATTGTACATTTTTTTAGCCTCAAAATGGTAATGTCCCCTCAAAAAACGAGCCTGTGCTGTGGCTTGAAGTTTTTCCGTAGTATTCATATCGGCAGCATTTGGGATGGCTTGCAACACATCGTTCGAGCGAGCAACACCATCATAAACTGCCCGCCATTTACCCCTAAAATGGTTCAAGATTGGCGTGTGTACGTAGGCTTCAATCAAACTAATTTCGGGTTGGTCATTGCCATCTGAACCTTTGTAGGCATTATCAGAAATAACTTCACCATAAACCCAATTATCTGCTGAACCGTGCCAGTCAGAAAAAGAAGACAACGCCTGAACACCATCAAGCATTGAATATGCTCCTGTGAGTAAGAGATTAACGCCAGTTTTGTTCTGTAATTGAACAGAACTTAGTGCCCCCAACGGAGTAACATCCAAGAACTCATCTTGGCAAGAAGTAGTTGCAAAACCTGCCAAAATTGTTGTCAGCAAAATTATTTTATACTTTTTCATTTTATTTATCTTTTTTGAGATTAAAAACCAATTTTAGCTCCTACCAATACCGTCCGAGACATTGGATACGTTCCTTCATCAACGCCCAACTGACGGTCTGAACCTGTGCTGTAATTACGAAGGTTTACTTCTGGGTCAAGTCCAGTATATTTGGTGAATGTTAATAGATTTTGTCCTTGAACGTACAAAGCCATATTTCCTAAACCAATTTTAGAAAGTATATTTTTTGGTAAATTATACGTCAATTGGATGTTGGTCAAGCGGAAATACGTACCATCTTCCAAATAATAAGTGGATGGTCTTGAACTAAACGCTTCCTTGATTCCAAACACGGCAAGGGTTGCATCAGTTTTGCCAGGTCTCCACGAATTTTCAAAAGCATCACGACTACGATTACCCGCAAAAGTTGGAAAATCTGTCCAATAACGCACATAATTGAAAATTTTGTTGCCAAAAACGCCTTGTCCCATCAAATCTAATTGGAAGTTTTTATAGGTAAATCCTAAATTTATTCCCAAGTTAAAATCTGGGTGCGGACTTCCGATGAAACCAATGTCATTATCATCTATTTTACCATCACCGTTGGTATCCTTAAACTTGAAGAAACCCGCTTTGTTATACGCTCTACCAAATTGTGGCAAATATTCTGAGGCTTCTTTATCGGTTTGGAAAATACCATCAATCGTTAAACCATAAAATGATGAAATTGGGCGACCTTGTTGGGTGTAAGAAACCGTACCCGTTGGTAAGCGGAGGTTTGTGAAACCAGGATATAAAGTGGCTGGATTCCCGTTGGTGCGGGTTACTTCATTGCGATACGTTGAGAAAACCACCCCAAGGCTATATCCAAAGTCTTTACCCGCTTTTCCGTCATAATTTATTCCTAATTCAACACCACGATTAACCATTTCTCCAATATTACGGAAAGGAGCAGTGGCAACTCCCTGAGAGAATTGCACTTCAACTGGGAATAACATATCAGACGTTGTACGACTAAAAACATCCAAAGAAACGCTCAATTTATCCTTCAAGAAACGAGCATCTAAGCCCATGTTTGAAGAGGTTGTGGTTTCCCATTTCGCCGTTGAATTTCCAAATTGAGTCAATTCATATCCTTGCGTAGGTGATGATACTGAACCAGTTAGGTTATAAAATGAATTCTCGGGTGCTGAGCCGAATGTTGAGAAAGCATTGTAATTACCAATCTCTTGATTACCCGTTTGTCCCCATCCAAAACGTAATTTTAGAAAGCTCACAGCTGGCAAGTTTTGCATAAATCGTTCCTTACTCAAAACCCAACCCACACTTGCTGCGGGGAAAATTGCCACCCTGAAATCCTTGGCAAAACGAGAAGAACGATCACGACGAAGGGTTAAATCTAACAAGTATTTATCGTCAAAAATATAGTTTACCTTTCCGAACTCAGAAGCTAAACTCCATTCTCCAGCCGTATTTGAATTGGTGATTTCTTTACTACCAGCATTCAAATAACGATTAGCTAAATCATCAGAAACAAAACCTGTTCGTCCTGCAACGAGTGATTCAAAATAACTTCTAATTGATTCCGTTCCAACAATAAAGTTGATTTTATGACGATTGGCAATGGTTGTGCTGTATGTTGCGGTATTATACCAAGTCCATGTCCAATCATAGCTGTTATTGGCTGACAATGAGTTTGTACCCAAAGCCTCGGCAGATTCGGGGTCGTTGGCACGATAAATACGTTGGTTAAATAAAGTGTAATCAACCCCAAAACTGGTTTTCAAGGTCAAACCTTTCAAAATATCAGCCTCGGCATACATATTTCCAAACAAACGAATTTCTTTGCCTTTGTTATCTTTATTACGGAATAATTCCGCAATCGGATTTCGTGAGTTACTCAACGCAGGGTCACCCGCTGTTCCTGCAAAATAGCCCTTGATGTCATATACAGGAATGTATGGTTGCATTCTGTAAGCAAAAGAAACAGGATTGCTTTCACTTTGATTGCCGTTAGTTTGTCCAACACGCTCACCGTAAGCGACTTGCATATTTTCACCAATACGGATTTTCTTGGAAACGCTAAATTCTGTATTAGCACGCAACGAATAACGCTTGAAACTGGTGTATTGCATGATGCCCTGTTGGTCAAAATAGTTCATTCCGATGGCATAACGTGAACTTTCAGATGCTCCCGAAACGCCAATCTGATGATTTTGGATGGATGCTGGATTGAAAATTTCGTCTAACCAGTTTGTTCCACCACCCGTTTTGTTTACTTGCGTAATCAAATATCGGTTGTTGAGATTGTATAAATCTGGGTTAGCTCTGGGGTCACCGTTTAACATACGACCTACTGGTAAAGCGTAAAAATCGGGGTAACTTGGCGTAGCAGTTTGCCCACCAAAAAATGGAATATTTGGATTGATTGGATTGGCGGGTAATCTGCCATCAACCAATCCAGTTTCGTTAGCAGCACGGGTTCTGCCTTCCCAAAAAAAGTTGAGATATTCGTCAGGATTCAATAAATCTAATAATTTTCCAGGAGCTTGGCTTCCCACATATCCTTCATACGAGAATTTTGGTTTCCCACCTTTTCCCCTTTTCGTAGTAATAATCACCACACCATTTCCAGCCCGTGAACCGTAAATTGAAGCTGCCGAAGCATCTTTCAATACTTGCATAGATTCAATATCGTTGGTATTGATGGTGCTGAGGTTTCCTTTGGTTGGCACACCGTCAATCACATACAATGGCGAATTATCATTGATTGTTCCGAAACCACGAATACGAACTGAAACACCCCCGCCTGGGCTATTATCATTTCCAACAGTTACCCCCGTAATTTTTCCCTGCATGGCTTGCCCTAAGTTGGCGGCAGGTACATTCAGGAGTTTTTTACTGTCCAAAACGGCAACGGCTCCTGTAATATCTTTCTTAGACTGAGAGCCATAACCTGTAACGACAACCTCATCTAATGAACTAACATCTTCAATTAGACTCACATTAATCGTTGATTGACTACCGACAGTTACTTCTTTTTTAGCAAATCCGACTGACGAAATAACCAAAATAGAACTCGCATCTTTGACGGCAATCGAAAACTTGCCTTGCCCATCGGTTGTTGTTCCAACATTACTACCTTTGATGGCAATACTTGCCCCAGGAATTCCCTGCCCGTCGCCAGAGCTGGAAACCTGTCCGCTAACTCTTCGGTCTTGGGCGAGTGTGTTCCAACCAAACAATAAAAATGATAACAGAAATAATAAGTCTTTCCGTTTGTGGTAAATTTTTGTTCTCATGTTTAGATTAATTAGAATGTTTAGTAAAATTGAAAATAATATATTAAGAAATTCGACACATAAATAGCAAATTATCAACGGTTAAGGACTGTTTAAAAATACTATGCCCATTATTTTTGAATTCAGATTGGGTCGCACAGTCAGTCTATTAATCGGTTGCTCCCTGATACAGGTAATATAATTAAAGTAATTGCGTAATTTTCTAATAATAAAATTATATAAAAAATTATTAAAATAATGCAATAATAAAAGATAATTTATAATTCAAGGCTTTGGAGGTCAAACTGTTAATTATAATTGCTTTGAAATGGCAAATGCAAGTTTAAAGAATTGGTTACACAAAAATGTTGGTTCTCTGACAGTTTTTGTGGAGCTAATAGTTTTTAGCAACATAATTCCACATAAATTCCTGATAATCAAACCTATAAGGTTTTAAAAACCTTATAGGTTTACTCATTCCACAAAAACTGTCAGAGAACCAAAATGTTTTCTAATATTATTAATTTTTTAGGCAAATGTTAAATTATGGAGCATACAAAAAACCTCTCGAAAAGTTAATTTCGAGAGGTTTTGTATGCTCTTTATCAGTAATTTTTATTTATTTCCCCTGAGCCAACATTCCATTATTGGGTATATAATAATGTCCGAATTTTATCAATAATTTCTTGCCAATTCCTAATTTATTTTCCTTCGTAAGTTTGTTCCAAGTCCATAAATCGTTTACCGAGATATTATACTTACGGGCAATACTGAAATAATTTTCACCACTCGTAACGGTGTGCGTATAGTCTTTTACTTGATGAATTTGTACTGGAATGTTGGGTTTAAATTCTTCATTGATAGTAAATGTTCCTGTTTCTTCTTGTGTGGAGGTCTGTGCAACGGCAACTTCTTTTGGAATCTCGGATAAAGTTAAATCTACTACTTTTACGCCTTCCGTTGCTTGCGTAACGGTTTTGCTAACCTGCACGGTTTCAGTGGGTTTTTGAATAATTGGTTTTGCGGCTGGGACATTAATTATTTCCACTGGGCTACTCGAAGGGCGAGTTTTTGACAACCACAAAACCCGTCCATCCACCAAACGCTGTGGAGCATCTAAGCGATTGTATTTCAGTAGCTTATCTAAACAAATTCCGTACATCTGCGATACTTTCCAAAGATTTTGCTCTGTGGCATTAGTAATGGTATGGAAAGGAACGGGAGCTTTCTTTTCTTTTCTCTCTAAATAATAAACCTCATTTGGTGTAATTTTAGTGTCTAAACCTTCTGTCAAATCATTGTATTTTACGAATTTCTCCACGTCAAAATCAGCTCTGGCACAGATAGATTCCACATCATCCCCCAGTTGGGCTTGAATGCCCGCTTTGTTGTTGATATTGTAAAAAATCGGAACGTTTTTATTTTTTGTTTTTGGTGTAATTCTGGTCAGAACGGGAAAACCCAAATCTTCGGTAAATAAATCTACTTTTCCGTTGAGTGTAAGCACCTTTTCTTTCATAGCTTCCATTTCGTTTTCAGAAACTGCCACCACCATTGTATAAGGTTTATCATCGGGAACAATTGAACTTGCCATCCAACGATTATATTTCCATAAATCATCTTCTGAAACACCTAACTCTTTGGCAATGAATGGCATAGATTTTCCAGAATTATAAGAATACTCAAAGAATGTAATATCATTTGGGCGATATTTTGGTATTTCTTTTTCAAAAACTAACTTGTGAGCAATGGCTCTCAGCACGTAAAAATCAGTTTTGTTAGTAACGGTAATGTCCTTTGAACCATACCATTCTTTGGCGATAAATTTATAGACATTACTCAAACCAGTACGGTATGAATTAAGGCTCGAAATCCAATTATTTAACACCAAATTATTTCGCTTCATGTATAGACAGGCTGCTCGTGTGGAGGCGTGGATATTCTTGCGTTCGTCAATTTGTTCGTCCACCCGAAGCCCAAATTCCATCGCAGTTTCACGCTTAAATTGCCAGAAACCAACGGCATTAGATTTGGAAACGGCATCGGGCAGTAAGCCAGATTCTTGAATAGACAAATATTTGAAATCATCTGGAATTCCCTCGGTTGCCAGCATGGTTTCGATGATGGGAAAATACAAAGCTACACGGTCTAACTTGGCATTCAAGTACGTCCGATTGCTCGTGAGGGTCTTAATATCGTTTTGGATGAGTGTTTGTGCCTCTTTGGAAATGGACACATTGATGCCCGCAAACTCAACGGTTTCGGGAACTGGATTTGACTGGGCTACTGTAAAAAATGTCTTGAAAAACAATAGTAGCACAGTAAGATGAATCATTGGCGGATTTTTCATTTTACTGGTATGGATTATTTGAATTTCGAGTTATGAGTTTTGAGTGCGGAGTTTTACCGTTCAATCATTCAAAACTTATTCTCTTGAAACTACTTTGACAAAAGCCGTGCCAGTTTTGAAAAATTTCCGTCTGACTATCGTCTGACTGCTGTGGAGGTTATAAGCAGTCAGACGATAGTCAGACGGAACAACTATTAATCATTATTTTAGAAAGTGTAAAAACTAATTACACTGTTTAATTAGTTTTTTGGATTAGAACTTCCCGAAAGTAGAAAGAACTTTCGGGAAGTAGTTGAGGGGGGCACTTCCCGAAAGTTTTTTCTACTTTCGGGAAGTTGAAAAAACTTATTAAACAGTGTACTAATCCCCAATTATTTTTCTACAAATCATTAACCCATCCCGAATTGGCATCAAAAGGTTTTCAGTTCTGGGGTCATCGTGGCACATTTTATTAAAGTCTAATAGGTTTTGGGTATCTCGGTCAATTTTCTTACCTGCTTGAATATCAGCAACTTTGCCACTCCAAAGCACATTATCGGAAATAATATATCCACCAATTCTTACTTTATCAAAAACCAAGTCATAATATTTTTGACTGTTCATTTTGTCGGCATCAATAAAGACCAAATCGAAGGTTTCGTCAAGCGTTGGGATAACCTCAGCGGCATCACCAATTCTGTAATCAATTTTATCCGCAAAAGCTGATTCATTGAAAAATCCACGAGTAAAATCTTCTAATTCTTCATTAACATCAACGGTGATAATTTTGCCATTTTCTGTTAAACCTTCCGCCAAACAAAGAGCCGAATAACCCGTATAAGTCCCGATTTCGAGGATTCGCTCGGGACGCATCATTTGTGAAAACATCGCTAAAACTCGCCCTTGTAAATGCCCCGACAACATTCTGGCTTGCAGAACTTTAGCGTGCGTTTCACGGTTGAGTTTTGCCAATAAATCACTCTCGGGTGAGGTATGATTTTCGGAATAATCGTTGACGTTTTTGGGTAAAAAGTCCATATTATGTAGCACGGGAATCCTTCCCGTGAAGTGTCTAAACCACGGGAAAGATTCCCGTGCTACGTTTTATATTAATTCCTGATAAATCTCATTCAATCGTCCCGCAATCCTCTCCGCCCCAAACTGCTGAACGTGCTTTTGACCTGCTTGAATCAATTGTTTTTGTAAATCTTTATTCGCTAAAACGGTTATCATCTTATCCGCTAAATCATCAATATTATCAGGATTTGCGTATAATGCTCCTGCTCCACCAGCTTCTTCCAAGCAAGACCCCGTAGCCGCCACCACTGGCACACCCGAATGCAGAGCCTCTACGATGGGAATGCCGAAACCCTCAAAAAAAGATGGATAAACAAACAACGATGCACCCTGATAAAGGGCTGGTAGGTCTTGGAAAGGCACTTTATTCAAGATATTCACATTCGGAATATTATTTCCTTTGATATATTTTTCAATCTGTTCTTGATATTTTGAACGCCCACCCACCAAAACCAACTGATAATTACTAAGATTTAATTGATGAAATGCTGCCACCAAATTTGCCTGATTTTTACGTTCAATAATTGACCCTACCGAGAGAATATATTTCTTTTTAATTTCATATTGCTCAGTAACTTCTTTAACTTTTTCGGAACTAAGTTTTACTTGAAAAGCCTTATCACAATCTTGGTAAATAACTTTTATTTTATCAGGATTTGTTCCGTAAAATTCAATAATATCCCGTTTAGTTTGCTCGCTGACGGCAATAATAATATCCGCATTTCGACAGGCATATCGGAATTTTATTTTATAAATTAAGGTATCAAAAAAAGGATATAAACGAGGGTATCGTTCAAAAATTAAGTCATGAATTGTAACAACGGTTTTGATACCATTGGGTATTTTTCCGAAAGGCAATTCATTGCTTAATCCGTGGTAAATTTGGATGGAATCACGTTGTAAATTATTCTTAATCAACCAAGTACGCCAAAGGAATTTATTTTTAGGCAAGATTGTTTTTATGCCTAAATCTCTTTTTGATAATTTAGGAGTATAGGCAAAGCATTCATTCTGAGGAACATATTTTAACAATGCCTCAATAATAAAGCGACTATAATTTCCTAAACCTGTATTATTATGGAATGCCCTTTTGGCATCGAAACCTATTTTCATTACTTTTCCTAAATCAATTAACCCATCAAAATTAACTATTTTTGTATTCATCTCTTGAATTTTGAGCAAAATCGCCCAAAATTGTGTTTACTTATTAATGGAATCAATTTATCAATATACCCTGCCAAACGGAATCAGAATCGTACATCGGCAGGTTACACATACCGCTATTTCGCACATTGGCATTATGCTCGATATGGGCAGCCGTGATGAAAAACCACATCAACAGGGACTCGCTCACTTTTGGGAACACATGGCTTTTAAAGGTACTCAAAAACGCACTTCCTTACAGATTATTAACCGATTGGAGGTAGTTGGGGGTGAATTGAACGCATACACTACCAAAGAAAAAATCTGTTTTCATGCCTCCGTTCTCACGCCCCATTACGAGCGTGCCTTGGAACTGCTGTCGGATATTACCTTCAATTCTACCTTTCCCGAAAAGCAAGTAGAACGTGAACGTGGCGTAATTTTGGAAGAAATGGCGATGTATCACGACTCGCCCGAAGATGCCCTTCAAGACGATTTTGACGAACTTATTTTTGCCAATCATCAATTAGGCAAAAATACCCTCGGCAATCAAGAAAGTGTATCTAATTTTACAAGAAAAGATTTAGCCGATTTTATCTCCGAAAATCTTGATACTGAAAGAGTTATATTCTCATCTATCGGAAATATTCCTTTCAAAAAAGTATTAAAGTTAGCTGAAAAATTCTTGAAAGATATTCCCGCCAAACGTTCAGATTTAATCAGAATTGCCCCAACGGGTTATCTGCCTCAAAATCTGCAAAATAGCCGCCAGATTACACAGGCACACGTTTCCATCGGGCGAACTGCTTATCCGCTTTCGCACGATAAACGTTTACCGTTTTTTATGTTGGTCAATCTTTTGGGAGGTTTTGGCATGAATTCAAGGCTCAATTTAGCCGTCCGAGAACGTAACGGATTGGTTTATGCCATTGATGCGGGCTATACGCCATTCATCGACACGGGCTATTGGAGCATTGCGTATGCAACCGAAGTGAAGCGTTTGGGTAAAGTTAATGCTTTGATTTTGAGAGAATTACAAAAGTTGCGAGAAGTATCATTGACCAAAACGCAACTCATCAATATCAAAGAACAATTGATGGGACAAATGGCAATGTCAGAGGAGAGTAACATGAGTTTTATGTTGATGATGGCAAAAAGTCTGTTGGATATTGGCAGAATTGATACCTTAGAATACCTTTTTGACCAAATAAAAGCCGTTTCCGCTACGCAATTGCAAGATTTGGCGAATGAAATGTTTGTGGAAAGTGATTTGAGCTTTTTGACCTATTTACCAGAGTAATGCACCTTTACCTCCACATACCCTTTTGCCGTCAGGCTTGTCATTATTGCGACTTTCATTTTAGCACTTCCTTAAAGGCTAAAGCCGAAATTGTGCAAGCAATTTGCCATGAAATTACTTTACAAAAAGACTATCTGCAAAACAAAAATCTTGAAACTATTTATTTTGGCGGAGGAACGCCCTCACTGTTGGAAGAGGAAGATTTTGCTTTGATTTTCGAGACTATTTCTAAACACTTCACCCTCCGTCCAGACATTGAAATTACCCTTGAAGCCAATCCTGACGATTTGACAAAAGAGAAACTGCAATTATTCAAAAAATCCAATATTAATCGTTTGAGTATCGGGATTCAATCTTTTCATGAACCACACCTGAAAAGTCTCAACCGAATTCATACTTCCCAAGAAGCCGAAACTTGCGTAAAAACCTCACAAGATGCTGGTATTGATAATATTACGATTGATTTAATTTATGCTATCCCCGCTGACAATCACGATATTCTAAGACTTGACTTACAAAAAGCCACCGACCTAAATCTCAAACATATTTCCGCCTATTGCCTAACGATTGAGCCAAAAACCGTTTTTGGAAAATGGCTAAAACAAGGGAAAATACAAACCATTGATGATGAATTTTCAGCTACGCAGTTTGATATGTTGGTTAATCATTTAACGCAAAGTGGTTTTGAACAATATGAGATTTGTAGCTTCGCCAAAAACGAAAGTCATTCCAGACACAATACCAGTTATTGGCAACAGAAACAATATTTAGGAATTGGTCCATCAGCACACAGTTTTAATCAGAATAGTCGGCAATATAATGTTCCCAATAATGCCAAATATGTAAAGGCATTACAGCAAAATATAGTACCCGCAGAAATAGAGGTTCTTACCTTTGAAGACCAAGTAAACGAATATCTCTTGACGGGTTTACGAACGAAATGGGGGTGTAATATTCATAAAATCAATGAGTTGTCGAATAATTTATTTCAGAAACAAAATGCCTTTGAATTAGAAAAACAAATTCGGGAAGGGTTTTTGATGATTGAAAATGATACATTTTTATTGACCTACAAAGGAAAATTATTTGCCGATAGAATTGCGAGCGATTTGTTTTTGTAGATGTCAGAAAGATGAGCAATAATATTTCAAAACTTCAATCATTTTGTATCTTTACCACAAAAAAATCCTTTATGACACTCGCAAGATTAGATAATGAAGTCTTCTTTAAAAAAGCTTTTACCGACAAGATTGTCTTCAAGGCTTTTGTTAAAGACATTGTTGGTATTGATGTCGAACCCGATGTTATTGAGACAGAAAAAGCATTCCAGCCCAAATTAGGTAATATTAATTTTAAGTATGACATCTTTGCTGAGGATGTAAAGAAAAGAATTATTATCGAAATTCAGAAAGTTGAGTATGATCATAATTTTGACAGATTTCTTCATTATCATTTACAGGCAATTACAGAACAACAACGAACTTCTGATGATTATTCTGTGGATAAAACAGTTTATACCATTGTTGTGATGACCGCACCGTATAAAATCAATACAAAAACAAGAGAGTTTTACAAAGATGAAGTATTGATTTCTAATCTAAATCCAAGGAATTTGAAGGGAATTGAACGCAAAATATTTAATCATGAATTAATTTATCTGAATCCCAATTACAAAGGCGAAGAAACACCTCAAAATTATCGAGATTGGTTAGATTTGATTTATGAGAGCATTCATCATCCTGATAATCCAGATATTAACATCAAAAATGAGGGTATAAAAAGAGCTACTGAATTGATGAATTATGAAAATATCAGTCCCGAAGAATGGGAGGAATCAAAAATTGAAGTTGGAAAAAGAAAAGTGCTTACGCTTGAAAGAGAACAAGGGAAAATTGATGTTGCCATAAATATGTTAGTCGATAATGAACCTTATGAAAAAATTATAAAATATACAGGTTTGACACTTGAACAGATTTATGAATTAGAAAAAGAACAAAACGAATAAACAAAATATAGATTACTAAACCCCAATGGCAAAAAATACGTTCAGAAATCCCCCTCCTTCCGAAGACAAACCCCAAAACTCAAAACCAAAATTGAGCCGTTGGCAACGCTTTGAGGCTTTTGGCGAACGTTATCCTATTGTGCAAATTATCCTTATCAAGTTTATCAAATTTATCCTTTATGGATTTGGCGTTTCCGTTGTAACAATTGTTCTGTTGAAATTCGTCCCCGTATGGATTACGCCCACCATGGTTGATCGTAAATTCACGGCACTTTTCAATGGCAAAGATTCTGAAATTCATTCCGATTGGGAACCATACAATAATATTTCCAAGGAAGCCGCTTTGGCAGTTGTAGCGGCAGAAGACCAACTTTTTCCCGACCATAATGGTTTTGATTTTAAGGCAATGTATGGGGCTTTTCGTAATAATTTGAAAGGAAAACGCATCAAAGGAGCCAGTACCATTTCTCAGCAAGTTGCCAAAAATGTTTTCCTTTGGCAAGGCAGAAGTTACGTCAGAAAGGTTCTGGAGGTATATTTTACCTTTATGATAGAACTTGTTTGGGGCAAAGAGCGGATTTTGGAAGTATATCTCAACGTAGCCGAAACGGGCAAAATGACCTTTGGCGTAGAGGCTGCCTCACAGCGTTTCTATGGACATTCCGCCAGTAGTTTATCCCGAAGTGAAGCCGCTCGAATAGCGGCAGTTTTACCAAATCCTAATCGTTTTTCAATTGCCAATCCATCGGGTTACGTGCAACGACGCACCAATTTTATTACTCGCCAAATGAGAGGTTTGGGAGGGAAGGCTTATTTGAAGTTTTGAGGAATTTATTTTCTCTTAAAAATCAAAATTGTATCCTCTTGCTTTTTTAAACTTGCATAAGAATCTTTTCCCCAAAAATACTGCGACTCATTAGGCGAAATATCCACTGTTCCGTACAAATCATAGTTTGAATTTAAGTATTTTTCAGCCCAATTAAATATTTTTGAACAACTATTGGGAGTTCGGAGGAACGTCATCCCTACTCTGTAAAATACAAAAAATTTAGGTTTATTCTTCTCTACTTCACTAATATACTCTTTTTGCCATTTTATAGGATTTGCCGATACCGTAGTATCAACCATCAGATGATAGGCAATGGTATGTTTGGAAGCGGGTTTGGTGTCGGTATATAAAAATATTTCTTGCTCAGACCCCATCACCGCCAAATAATCTTTCTTTGTTAGTTCGGGTTTAATTTTTTCGGCAATAGCGGCACTTTCCAAGAAAGGATTACTGCCGTAAGTATTCTTGATAATGGATGAATGGTCGGGAGAAAAGTACAGATCATTCATTGATTTTAGATGTAAAAATATGCCAAAAATAAATATAATTACTCCCGCAATTCGAATGCTCGTTTCGGCTTTTTGGTATTGTTCTAATGCAATTCCCCCAAATAAAAAACTTGATAAAACGGCTACGGCGGGCATAGACATAATGAAATAATGCCCATAAAACTGATTGCCTGGAAATACCATCAAGATAGAGAGGATAGTCAAAAGCGTAAGATTAATTTTTAAATCAATCTTACTTGGTATAACTAACATTACTACAAAACCCGCTAAGGCACTATAAAAGAAGAACTTGTAGTTGTTAAGAATATTATTGATAATATTTTGAAAATAATTCATATCAAAGGTAACTCTTGAAATATAGACCTTTGAATGCGTAAATGCCCAGTACAGCATTTCATCCGTAGCTCCTTGCAAAGAAATAATTCCGAATAAAAGAATCACAACCGCTCCACATCCCAAAGCGTATATTCCAACACTTTGAAATAGGGGTTTTCCGATACTTTTTTCCTTCAAATATTCATGAGTAATTAATGCTAAACCACCATAGACGACCAAAAAAACGGCATTGTGTTTTATCATCATAGCGAGCGTGAAACAAATGCCACTTAGAAAGATGAAGACGAGATTTCGGTGAATATAATTTTTGAAGGAAAAATATAAAGCTAATACCGTCCACAGATTTACCAAATGTTCTGATTGTCGTGTGAATCCATTGATGGCAGGGTTCAGGGTAAGGAAGGCGTAAGCAATTGCTCCTGTCCAAGCACTGGTCTTTCCGAATAGTGTTTTGATGGCAAAAAATAGGGTAACGGTAGTCAGTATTTCAATGACCATAAAAAATTTGGCAGTTGCTACTACCGATGTACCAAAACTCGCTACCAAGCCATACATATAGAAAATAAATGGCAAACGTGTATCAAAAAAATCTATGTATGGTGTCTTTCCTGCTAATAGTTCTCTGCCAAAAAGTATGTATGCTCCTTCGTCTCTTTCATAAGGAATTGCCAAGAAGTTTTTCCGAATCAACACAATTAATAAACATACTGAAACAATCAGGAAGGCTTCAATAGCGGGATGCTTCAAAAAACTATTGGATAAAATAGCATTTTCAGATTGAATAGTTTTCTCTACTGCACGGTTATTTTCTTGTGCTAATTTATTGGAAAGACTCTTGTTTGGGTATTTTTTTGCCATTTTATTTAGGAAATAGTTCGCTTCCAAATTACGGAAAAATATTGATTAATAACTAAATCATTATCATCAATCATTCCCAATCAACCCATATCTATCAATCACTTTCATCACTCTATCCGCATAAAACTTGCCTCCTTTGTGAGTATATCCACGTTCGCCGACTGAATATATGAAGGTATAGGCAGCTGAGTATTTTTCTACACCTGCCGCAATTTGTCCTTGATAAAAACGGGCAATATCGCTATAATCACGTTTCCAAGCCCCTGTTTTGTGCAAAAATACTTCTTCTACCAAAAACTCAATACACTCTCTCCTCGACCCAAAACGACGATACCAATTATCAGGGCGACGGCTTTCGTCGTAAATCACTTGCCCATCATCTGAACGTCTCAAAATCGCTACTTTCCCTTCATATTCATCGGGTTGCCCTTTCAATTGATAAGCGTTGGACTCGTTGCCCCACCATTGTTTTATGCCAAAGAAATTATTGGCAAAAACAGCATTTCTACTAAATCCATAGCCACTTTCCATCGCTGCCATTGCCATCACTACACTGGCTGGAATTTGATACTTTTGCCCTAATTCTACGGCAATGGGTTTTATATCTTCCAAGAATGCCCTTGCTTCATCTTGTGTTGGATGCCCAATGGCAGTTCCGTAAACGTTCTGATTTTTGCCGTTGAAAGGGTCTTCTTCGGGAGTTGGATTAAACCGTAAATTTGTTGAAGGAAGGGGATAAACCGTTCGGGCAATCGGTGGGCTTGGGTCAAGAGATGCCGAACCTCCTTGCTGAGTTGTAACTATTTGTCTGCCAAAGGTTTTACCAATAATTTCAATATCTCCATAAGCCACACTAACGGTATCATTATTGGCGGAAATTCCTACGAATCGTAGTTTTTTTACGCTCGGAAATCCGAAAGTGAAGCTCATTTCAGCTTTGTTCTGAACGGTTTTAATAGTGCCAAGACTACCTTTATCCGAAAAAATCTTGATTCTTTGAACATTATCACCCGCCGAGAACATAAAACGGACTTCTTCGCCCACATTGGCAGATGGCACATAATCCACACTCAGCCCTGTACGTTTGAGTTTTTGATAGGTAAATCCCAAAATGAAAAAGCCCAGTAGGCAAGCTATTTTGAAAATATCGCCACGAGTAATTGATTTGATTAATAGCATAATTCTTGAAAATCCTTAAATTTAAACCCAGTGGCGGTGGGAAATACGTTTAAAAAATTAACAAAAATCAAGCCATTTATTTAGAGAATAGATATTAGATGATAGAGGAAAGAGGAAAAAGTATAGATGATATAGGTTATGTGGTAAAGGGATAATTTATTTAGTCTCTATCATCTAATCTCTGATATCTAACCTCTATCATCTATACTCTAAAATTTACTTCGTAGCTATATAAAAGAAGTCAAAACACTCTTCTGCATCGTTATTTAAGAAGTAATCTTCGTGGGTAATGCCTGTAACTAATTGGTTGTCAGATTTTTGAATGATATTTCTACTCATTCTGTTGGCAATATCATAAGGCACTTGAAGCATCCATCTGGGTAAACGATATTGTAAATTAAAAATATCAAAACGAGTAATTTTTTCTACCGAACGTTTATTTTCTTCGTAATAATCCATCACTTTTTTATTACCATGAACGCCTTTGGTTTCAATACTACCAAAATGTTTCAGAATCAGGCTTTTCAACTCACTCGCCAAGTATTCACGCACGTGCCAAGGATTGCGAGAAAGCGAATATTTACGGTTCACCGTCGTCAAAATCAACTTTCCGCCAGGTTTCAAGACCCGATGTGCCTCTTTGATAAACTCATTATCGTCCTCAATGTGTTCGATTACTTGAAACGTTACGATATAATCGAAAGTATTATCCGCCAAACCTTTTAGGGGAGGTAAAAACATATCAATAAACTTGAAATTGGGATAATCAGCGGAGAGTTTTGTTATCAGAGGTTCGTTCTTGTCAACGCCAGTAAAATGGCTCACAGATGGAGCTAAAACTGCCACACCACGCCCCGTACCCACGCCAATTTCAAGCAAATTGCCCGAAACCATTTTGGTGGCTTCGATATAGGGAAATAAAAGTCGTTGATGAACAGGATTGTCTGAAACAATATCAGAAGAAGCAATTTCGGTAGTTTTGTACATGAATAAAAAAGTATTAAGTCTTGAGTATTAAGTCCTAAGTATGGATGAGATTATAAGGTAGTATTTAATAAAAAAGCACCTTATGACTTACGACCTACGACTAAATTTATACCAAATTTACAGCTTTTGCTTGACATCAGAAAAATACTTACTAAATTGGTTCGTTTAACGTATAATGGGAGCGAACGTCGCCCGATTTTCCCGTTTTCACAAGTTGTAACATAATCATGAAAAAAATATTCATTACCCTTCTCTCATTATCAATCTTTTCGGGTTGTATAACTAATCCGACGGCTACCCAAAAAACTAATAATCGGTTGGATAACCGTGTACCGATGCAGAGGTTAATTTCTAAAAGTCGGTTTTTAGATAATGGTTCATCAGTTAGAATTTATCTCAGCATCGACCCAGGTAGAATTGTTACAACCAATGAAATGATGAAAGAATTTGCCATTTCATACAGTGTATATCCAGAATACGCCAACCGCCAAACGGCATTAAGTACGGGTACTGTTGCAATTAATCCAGAGAATATCACCGAAGACGCAGGGCTATACATGGTTTGGTTTGATGTTGTGAAGCCAAAAAATCTGTTCGTCAGCGTTGCTTTGACCGAAATTAAAGACTTAAAGACTAATAATAAAACTATTAATGACTGCTTTCTCAGATTTCAGTCGGGTAAATCGAGCGATTATTTTATGTTTTTTGATAAAGCAGGTACTCGTCCTTTGGCAAAAAACTATTTCTCAGTATCGGATACTGTGGTGTTGAAAAGTTTGGATGGACGTGCTCAGAATTTCAGAGCTTATCGTTATAAATACGAATTTGAAGCGGCACATTCGCCCATGTCCACCACGCCAAGAGTTCCTTCCAAAAGTCTTTATGTGGACTCCTCTTTTAGTATTTTTGCCAATACTCCCTTGGTTTTGGAACAAGATGCTCTCTATTTTTTCACCAGAGACACCACCGAGGCTTACGGCATTGGAATGATTGTTACCGATAAAAGATTTCCGAGACTGACTCGTCCCGAAAAATTGGCTCGCCCATTAATATATATGAGTACCAATGCCGAGGCAACTGACTTAATAACTTCCAAAGAACCTAAAAGAACGCTGGATAATTATTGGTTGAATATCATGCAGGGTAATCAAGCAACGGCAAAACGTACCATAAAAGCCTTTTATCAGCGAGTAGAACAAGCCAATCGACTTTTCACAACCTATAAAGAAGGCTGGAAGACCGACAAGGGAATGGTTTTTATCATCATGGGCGACCCCGTGAAAATTACCCGTACCAAAGACAAAGAAATTTGGACGTATTCACCTCCACAGGTTTCAGAAATCAACTTTACGTTCACAAAACGCTCTAATCAATTTGCGGATGATCATTACGAATTACAGCGATATGCCGAATATCAATCTATATGGTTTCCAACAGTGGAGCGGTGGAGAAATGGGGATGTAGTGATGAAGTGAGAGGAAAATGGTTTTGATTACTGTGATTACTACATTTTCTTAAATATTGGTAGTAAACAAAAAGGCTTCAAATCATTGATTTGAAGCCTTTTTTGGTAGTCCGTACGGGAATCGAACCCGTGTTTCATCCGTGAAAGGGACGTGTCCTAACCCCTAGACGAACGGACCATTGGGTTAAAAACGTTTTTGATTTTGTAAATCTCATTTCGTTTTTTCGTGGTGCAAAGGTACAGCGATTTTTTTAATTGGCAAACGTATAAAGGTAAAAAAAGAAAATATTTTACTCCAAAATACAAAATGCACTGATTATCAAAAACTTAGGATAATACAATTTTTTATTTTTTTTTGAAATAACTACATATTTCCCCCCTATATTTTTTTGTATCTAATTATATTCTAAATTTAAGACTGAATAATACTATTTCAACGAATATGACCGATAACACAACCTCACTGACCTCCAAACAGGCTTGGAAAGATATTCAGCATGATGAAGAGTTGATGCATGAATTTGAAACAAATATTTTCCCTCCTTATATGAATACGTGTCGCTGGTTTGCAGGGAAGGCTCGTTTGCAGGATAAATTCACTATAAAGTTTTCCATCGAAATTCCGATTAAAGATTCTATTGCTTTACTTTTTATCGTGGAGGTAAAATATGCGGATGGTGAAATAGAAAGCTATTTGTTACCTGTTTCTTTTATAGATTCATCGGTGAGTCAAGATATTATCCCCAAAGGTATTATTACGCTTGCCTACATCAATAACAAACAAGGTTTGGTGATTGATGCTATTTATGATGAACGCTTTCAGCAATCGTTATTTCAACACGTGGCTCATGCTGAGACTGTTTCACAACAAAAAAATGGTAAGATTGATTTTTTAAGAGGTAAAGGCTTATCGGGCGAGGATATAAAAGCTCCTGTTTCTTCGAGAGTTCTGCCCGTAGATTCTTCTAATTCTGCCATGACTTTTGGTCAATATCCATTGCGAAATAAGTACTTTTTAAAACTTTACCGAAAACTTTTTGAGGGAACTAATCCAGAAGTGGACATGGTAGAATTTATTACGGAAAATTCTGATTTTGCCTATATTCCAGCCTTTGCGGGGAGCGTTGTGTGGAAACGTGAAGGAAAACCCGATGTTACGCTCGGAATGATGCAACGCATGGTGGAGAATGAAGCCGACAGTTGGATGCAAACGGGTGAACAATTGGGGGCGTTTGTGGAGGCGTTTACGGATAAAACTTTTGCCATTAAAGAATCAGTTTTTGAACAAGTAGAACTTTTGGCTCAAAGAACTGCCGAAATGCACTTGGCTCTGTACGTCCCCGAAGCTGACGAAATGTTTGTTCCTGAGCATTTTAACGATGATTACCGCCAATTTATTCATAAACGATTAACTGATTTATTAGAGAGACGGTATAATCTTTTGATTGATAATTACGCAAAAATTACTGACCCCGTTACCCAAAAATTAGCTTGGGATTTTATGGAAGCCAAAGAATTAATTGATGATTTTACGAAGGATATTCTCACGAGAGAGATTGATTCTCAACGAATTAGGATTCATGGTGACTATCATTTGGGGCAAGTTTTGGCTACTAAAAATGACTATATCATCATAGATTTTGAAGGCGAACCTGAAAGCCCAATTACTGACCGCAAAATTAAGCATTCGCCTCTGAAAGATGTAGCAGGGATGATTAGGAGTTATCATTATGCTATTTCTGCCAAAATGTTTAATGATCCTGACACGGCAAAACTTGACCCTGTTCGGGTACAAACCGCCGCCGACCGTTGGTATAGATTGATTCAACAAACGTATATGGAAAAATATTTGGACACTTTCGGAAATCCACACCCATTGTTCAAGAATAATAATGAAATAAACTTTCTGATGTTGATTTATCTCTTGGAAAAGGCAGTTTATGAATTGGGTTACGAAATAAACTATCGCCCTGATTGGGTGAAAATTCCCTTGAAAGGTATCGTAAATGTAATTCGGGAGATAGAGAAATTGAGGATGTAAGCTTTTAGTTATGAGTTATAAGTTATGAATTTTGCAAACTCATCATTCATAACTTATAACTCATATTTCTTGAAACTTCGGCAACACCAAATCTTTACTTGAAACAATTGGATTTGCTACTTCCCAATCAATATTCAAATCAGTATCATTATAAATAATGCCCGATTCTGAGGCTTTGTGCCAGTATTCTGTACATTTATAAACAAATATAGTTTCTTCCAGAGCCACAAATCCGTGAGCAAAACCTGCTGGTACGTAAAGCATATTGCCAATGGCTGAATCCAAGATAAACTTCTCGTGTTGTCTGTAAGTGGGAGAATCTTTACGAATATCGACTACTATATCAATCACTTTTCCCGTCATACAGCGTACCAATTTTCCTTGTGCGTAAGGGGCATACTGAAAATGTAATCCTCTGACTACTCCCTTTTTTGACCAGGAATAATTATCTTGAATAAAATCCTCCGTGATACCATTTGCCGCAAACAGCTTTTGGTTGTAGGATTCATAAAAGAGACCTCTTTCATCTTCAAATTTTGTGGGAATACACTCAATTAATCCTGAGATTGTGTGGGGTTTGAATTGCATTTTTGAGAGGAGATGATTAAATCTTTTTAACTTTGTATTAATATTGCCTGCGAAATTAAGATTAATCGTTAAAAATAACAAATCTGTTTCGATGTTGAATGTTTGTTTCTCGATGCTTGGGATTTAGTTTAATGCTTAAAATCCAGTTTTCGATAATCCCAACATCGAATCCCGAACATTAAATTATGACAAAAGCCCACCTTTTTGAGCAAATACAACTCAAAAACTCTTATCTCTGCGTAGGTTTAGATACTGATATTCAGAAAATTCCTAAGCATTTATTAACCGAAAAAGACCCTATTTTTGAGTTCAATCGTCAGATAATTGAGGCTACGCATCAATATGCCGTAGCATATAAACCCAATATTGCTTTTTATGAAGCAATGGGAGCGAAGGGCTGGGAAAGTCTCCAAAAAACGATGGAGTATATTCCAAAAGAATGTTTTACGATTGCCGATGCCAAGCGGGGTGATATTGGCAACACCTCGGGGCTATACGCAAGAGCATTTTTTGATAAAAATTCTTCGGGTTTAGATTTTGATTCCGTGACGGTTGCTCCTTATATGGGCGGAGATTCAGTAAAACCTTTTCTTGATTTTCCAAATAAATGGGTGATTCTATTGGCTTTAACTTCCAATGTGGGTAGTAAAGATTTTCAGAATTTACAGCTTGAGAATAGTAAGCAATTATTTGAGGAAGTAATCGGAAAATCGCAGGAGTGGGCTACCAACGAGCAATTGATGTACGTTGTGGGGGCAACTAAGGCGGATATGCTGGCTCACATACGCACACTCGCACCCGACCATTTTTTGTTAGTGCCAGGCGTTGGGGCTCAGGGTGGCAGTTTGGAAGAGGTTTCAAAATATGGGATGAATGCTCACTGTGGGCTTTTGGTCAATTCTTCGAGAGCAATTATTTATGCCTCGACCGAAAAAGATTTTGCCCAGAAAGCAGGGGAGGAGGCGAAGAAAATTCAAGAGGAAATGAAGGGGTATTTAGAGCAATATTTAGGAAAGTAAAAAGATAGAAGCCATTTCCAATTCAAAGTTTCAGACGTGCCGCTGTCAAACAATCAGTTGAAAATCGAACGTTATTCAGGCAATTATTTAGTTATCAGATACTACGGACAAGCTGTCCGTGTTACAACAATATTTTGAAAGAAATCCTCATTATTACCTCACCGTTTACCCAACTGAATACGCCCTATCCAGCGTCTGCGTATATCAAAGGTTTTTTGAATACGAAAGGAATTACTGCCTTTCAAATGGACTTGGGAATTGAGGTGATTTTAGAACTATTTTCTAAGAAAGGGTTACAGCATTTATTTGAAGATATTTACGCTAAAACCGATACTATTTCTGAAAACTCTCAACGAATCATTGCCCTGCAAGATGATTATCTCAAAACGATTGATTCTGTAATTGCTTTTCTGCAAGGTAAAAATCCTACTTTATCCCGACAAATTTGTCAAGATAATTTCCTGCCCGAAGCCTCTCGTTTTGATGCTCTGGACGATATGGAATGGGCTTTTGGCAATATGGGCATCCAAGATAAAGCCAAACATTTAGCCACGCTTTACCTCGAAGATATTTCTGATTTTATCGTGGAATGTATCGATGAAAACTTCGGATTCAGCCGCTACGCCGAGCGTTTGGGCAGAAGTGCCAATTCTTTTGATGAAATGTATGATTTTCTGCAAAAAGATTTGACTTATATTGACAAAATTACGGTTCGTATTTTGGAAGCAAGAATCCGACAAGTTCAGCCCAAAATGGTTTGTATTTCGGTGCCTTTTCCAGGTAATTTATACAGTGCTTTTCGGATTGGTCAATACCTCAAAAAGCATTATCCACACATCAAAGTCGCTATGGGTGGAGGCTTCCCCAATACTGAATTGAGGGAATTAAAAGATGTGAGAGTCTTTGAGTTTTTGGATTATATTACGCTCGATGATGGGGAATTACCTTTGGAACTACTCATTAAAAATGAACAATTAATACTTCAAAATGAGTTTAAACGCACTTTTCTCTTAGAAAATAATACTGTTGTCTATAAAAATAATTCCTCAAGACCAGACTACAAACAAAGCGAGGTCGGTACACCTGATTATTCAGATTTATTGTTGGATAAATATATTTCGGTCATTGAAATTGCCAATCCGATGCACAGTTTATGGTCGGATGGGCGGTGGAATAAGCTCACGTTGGCTCATGGATGTTATTGGGGGAAATGTACGTTTTGCGATATTTCCTTAGATTATATTAAATTTTATGAACCCGTTGCCGCCCGAACCATCGTGGACAGAATGGAAGAATTGATTGCCCAAACGGGTGAAAATGGTTTTCATTTTGTGGATGAAGCCGCCCCACCCGCCCTTATGCGGGAAGTGGCTTTGGAGATTTTGAGACGTAAAATATCCGTAACGTGGTGGACAAATATTCGCTTTGAAAAAAGTTTTACCAGTGATTTGTGTATGCTTTTGCGGGCATCGGGTTGCATAGCCGTTTCGGGCGGATTGGAAGTGGCTTCGGATAGATTATTAGAACTCATCAAAAAGGGCGTAACGGTTGAACAAGTGGCGAAAGTAACCCAAAATTTTGCTGATTCAGGCATTATGGTTCATGCGTATTTGATGTACGGCTATCCTACACAAACCGTCCAAGAAACCGTTGATAGTTTGGAAATGGTGCGTCAGATGTTTGAATTAGGCATTTTACAATCAGGTTTTTGGCATCAATTCGCCATGACCGCCCATAGTCCCGTGGGGATGAATCCAGAAGAATTTGGGGTTATTCCAACAAAAAATACCATCACTTTTGCTAATAATGACGTTACTTTTAAGGATAAAACGGGTATCAATCACGATAAATTTAGTTTTGGATTAAAGAAATCACTCTTCAATTATATGCACGCCACGGGTTTTGAATTACCCTTGCAAGACTGGTTCGATTTTAAAATTCCTAAAACGAGTATCAAACCAAATTTTATTGAATATTCCCTTGAAAACGAAGAAGCATTTACCGATAAACCCTCTACAAAAATAGTCTGGTTGGGCGGAAAGCCCATTATTGAGGTAATCGCTAAATCTAAAAAAGGAATCTCTTGGGAGAACCTAAAACTCACTTTCCATCACAAACGAGAAAGTTTTATCATTCAAACTGAAAAACAACAGGGCGACTGGTTGATAGAAATTTTGAAGAAAATTGCCGTAACAAACAAAAAAATCTCTACCTTTCAAGAAATAAAAACGGATTACGAAAGCCTTGGCATGGAAGACTTTGAGTTGTTTTGGTTTTCAAAACCTGTGAATACTTTGAGGGAATTTGGGTTACTGGCTTTCTGATTGTAAAACAAAACTATTATGCAATATTTAAAACTTGGCTTAACCTTTCTTTTCGGAGTGCTAATGATTTTCGCAGGGATAAATCATTTCAGAAATCCTGTCATGTATTTGCCATTCGTGCCTGATTTTTTACCACAACAATTGGTAAATCAAGCATCGGGAATTCTCGAAATTGTGTTGGGAGTTGGCGTTTTTATTCCTCAGTTCAGACAAAGAGCAGCTTTCGGAATTTTTCTTTTAATGATTATTTTTTTACCCCTTCACGTGTGGGACGTGTTCAGAGACAAACCCGCCATCGGAAGCCATCAAATAGCCCTAATTCGCTTGCCAATACAGTTTTTGTTGATTTTTATCGGATGGTTTATTGGTAAAAAATAGAGATTAGATGTTAGTTCCTTGATGTTTGATGTTTGGAAAAAACCGAGTATTAAGACGAAGCGTCGGTCGCATCGAAAACCGAACATCTACACAAGTAATCCTAAAATAAGCCCTCCTAAAAAGATATAAAAAGTGGAGATTTTGGTGAATTGCGTAAGGAGAAGTGTAACGCAAACGGTGAATAATCCAAGATAATCCACTTTTTGGATCATTGGGACTAAAAAAGTGAAAGCTGCAGAAAGTGTTAAGCCAATTGAAGCCGCATTTATGCCTTCCAATGACGCTCTGATACCTCTAAATTGCTTCAATTGCCCCCAGATTCGATAGACAAAAAATATCAAAAATGTGCCAGGTAAAAAAATCCCTGCTGCTCCAACGGCACTACCCAATAATTGTTCCCACCAAGTACCCCCTTTCATTACTAATACGCCCAAATATGAAGTTAGGGCAAAAACAGGACCGGGTAAAGCCTGTGAAAGTGCCATGCCCGTTAGGAAATCGTCTCCACGGACGAGGTGTTTAAACTCTACAAATTCGGTATAAAGCATGGGAGCTAAAACCTGCCCGCCGCCAAAAGTAAGGCTTCCGTTGCGATAAAAATTTTCAAAAAGTCTAATCGGTTGATAATCCGTAAAATGCCCTAAAACTGCTAAAAACAATAGAAATCCCCAAAATAAATTGAAATTTGACCAAGGAATCACCATTTTATGATGCGTTTGTTTGGGGTAATCTTTGTAATTAAGAGCAGTAAAAGTTCCACCTACAATCAAGGCAATCGGGCAAACATAAGGCGATTGAAAATAGAACGCAAAAGCGGCTGAAACAATCATTAGTCCAAATCCGTAATAATTTTTAAGGACTTTTCTGCCTAAAATATAACCAGCATGAATGATGAACGCTACCCCAATAGGTTGAATAAAACGAATAATATCACGGTTTCGGAGGTATGTCATTCCGAAAGCTGCCGCTGTCATGATGAAAACTGCGGGCGTAATCCAAACTAATAAAGTGATATAAGCTAAGTTTGGTCCGCCGATGCGATAACCCAAAGCGGTAATGGTTTGGGTGGAAGTAGGACCAGGCAACATCGCACAAAGTGCCTGTAATTCAAGGAGTTCGGCTTCGGTAAGGTAGTTTCTTTTTTTGACAAAATGCTCAATAAACATCGCTAAATGAACTTGCGGACCTCCGAAAGAAGTACAGGCAAGTATCAGAACGTCTTTCAAGAAGATAATTTTTCTGATTTTTTTCATGTTAAATTAGCCTATCTTGATATGTCAATAATATGTTGAAGAACTCCCAATAGTTGTGGGAGTTCATTGATTAAATATCTTTTTTCATCAATAATTATTTGATTATCAGCGTATTGCAAAAATCGCCATTCAACGCCTGTCGTACAACAACCATATATAATGTGTGGTACATTTTCTTCTAAATCGTTGAGTTTTTTGGCGGCAATCAATTGAGCAGAGCATTGAATTGTACCTTGTTCTAAATCTTGTTTTTTGGCTTCGGTAATGCAAAAGATAGGAGCAGTTACAAAATCTTGGATTCTACTGAATGAGAAAATAAAATCACATTCTCCTCTCAGACCCATTTGTTCATCAATATCAAGGTTCATTCCAGAATAAATCGAAAATGAGTGATTATTAATATCACTTAATTCCAAAAGAATTGGCGTAACTAAACGTTCTGAGCGTGATTTTTCACTGCCAAATCCTAAATCAGTCGCTTTTTTCAAGGCTTCGGTTAGCCAATTGGTAGGTTCAATTTGTCGTACACCAGAAAACAATTCTGCCCCTTTGAATTTGACTCCAAAGCGTTTGATAATTTCTGTTGCAGTAAAATCGCTGTATGCCATGATTTTATTTATCTACTTTCTCTAAAATTTTAAATAAAAGACCTTTCACATCCTTCATATCTGTTTTTAATTCAGCTACGTCTGTTTTTAATTCAGTTACATCAACTTCAATACGTTCAACACGTCCATCTATCTCTGTAACTTTATCTGCAATCACATTTGTTTTATTCAGAATAAATGTAACATCTCCATTCATTATTCGGGATGTTTTAACCAAAGTGCCAACAACATTATTCATCTTATCAAGGTTTCCCTTTAAGGTCAAAACTTCTTCATAAATGTAATCTTGCTTGTGCATTTGGTCAGCTAAAAGATCTTCAACTTGTGATAATCTTTGTCCTTGTGTCATATTGTGGTTATGTTTTATCTATTTCCTATTTTTTCAACCCCAATTCAATCAACCGCTCATTCAAAAACTCCCCTGCGGTCATATTGACGTACATTTTTGGGTGAGTAGCATCCACACACGAGTCCAAACAGGTCAAGTCCATTTCTGAACGGGGGTGCATGAAAAATGGAATTGAAAAACGTGAAGTTCCCAATTTCTCTCTTGGTGGATTAACCACTCGATGAATCGTTGATTTGAGTTTATGATTGGTCAAACGGTCGAGCATATCGCCTACGTTTACGACCACATAATCGGGTAAAGACGTTATCGGAATCCATTTGCCATCGGTTCTCAAAACTTCCAGACCTTCGGCAGATGCTCCCATCAACAGCGTTATCAAATTAATATCACCATGAGCGGCGGCACGAACGGCACCTTCGGGCAAATCGTCTGGATTGGCAATCGGGAAATAATGAATTGCTCTTAAAATCGAATTCCCACTTTTTACTTTGGGTTCAAAGTAATCTTCGGGCAATTCCAAATATAAGGCAATGGCTTTGAGTAAATTCTTGCCTGCCGATTCTAATGTATGATACGTTTTGAGTGTATATTGCTCAAATTCAGGCAGTTCTGCTGGGAAAACGTTATCTGGGTATTCTTCCCAAATGGGGTCTCCGTCTTCAAGAATTGGTTGTCCAACGTGATAAAATTCCTTTAAATCCGCCACTTTGAAGCCTTTGGCGGTTTCTTTGCCTTTACCAATATAACCACGTTGCCCAGCGATTCCTTCGATGGCGTATTTCTGTTTTAATTCGTCGGGCGAATAAAAAAACTTCTGAACCGAATTATATAGTTTTTCGGTATCATCGCCCGTTAAGCCATGATTTTTAATGGCTACGAAACCAATATTATTAAAAGCCGCTCCTAAATCTTGTACGAATTTAGCCTTGCGAGAAGCATCGCCCGAAAGGAAATCAGCTAAATCAAGTGATGGAATTGTGTCGAGAAGTGTCATATTTTAGGTAATTGGGGATTAGGTAATTAGGGATTAGGTAATCGGGTTCAGTTTTTCCTTATCCCTAATTACCTAATCCCAAGTCCCTATTTCAGTGCATTTTCATAATTTTTGTGTACTGCTTCCCAGTTTACTACGTTCCAGAAAGCGGCAATATAATCAGCACGTTTATTTTGGTATTTTAAATAATATGCGTGTTCCCAAACGTCAAGTGCCAAAATGGGTGTACCTTTTTTCTCGGCAACATCCATCAAAGGGTTATCTTGGTTTGGAGTCGATGAAACTACCAATTTTTTATCCTGAACAATCAACCAAGCCCAGCCCGACCCGAAACGAGTAGTGCCAGCCTTGGCAAATTCTTCTTTGAATTTATCGAATGAACCAAACGTTTTGGTGATTTCATCTGCCAAAGCACCTTTTGGCATTCCTCCACCTTTTGGCGACATAACATTCCAGAAAAAAGTGTGATTCCAGTGTCCTCCTGCATTATTACGAACTGCTGGCGATTGCTTCCCAGCCTCTTTTAACAAATCATACAAGGAAGATTTTTCCAAGGCAGTACCCACTAAGGTTTTGTTCAAATTATCAATATATGCCTTATGGTGCTTTCCATGATGGATTTCCATCGTCATTTTATCAATATTTGGTTCTAATGCGTCAGTTGCGTAAGGTAAAGCTGGCAATGAAAACGGAGCATTTTCAAGCATAGTTTGCTCTAAAGTCATTTGGGGTAATTTATCGTTATAACTTCTTTTGAAAGAAAAGCTAAATGAATTGAAGCCCGACAAAGCGAGTGTCGAAGCAAGGGCGGATTGTAAGAAATTTTTACGGTTCATGGAATCAGAATTATAAGATTGTTGTCGTAATTTACGGAAGTCGTCCTTTCAAAGGACGACTTCCGTTTACAGTATTTAATTCAAAGGTTTTTCTTTATTCGTATTGCTGTTTACGATTTTTGAATGATAATAAATGTTATCATCAGGCTTCACAACGGGCATTTTTATCATGGCTGCCAAATTCGGTTTCACGATAATCATTCCGTCAATATTCTCTAATTCTTTGGACTTTTCTTTGAAATCGTATTTCCCAAAATACGGTAATTCAATCGGTTTGATAGCATTTTTCTCTTGATAATTTTTCAAATAATCAGTCATAATTTGCGTTTTGGGAACTTCGGGTTCACCATTTTTCAAGAAATCCAGCGTCATTGGTTGTGAAATCGGATTTGGGATAATGACACCTTTTGTTTGAGAATATCCTGCAAACGAGAAGGTAATTAAACTGAGAATGATGAGGGATTTTTTCATGGAATTATTGATTTAAGAATAGTGAAGAGAAAATGCTGTAAGCTCTTTGTCTGTCGCATAGTCTTCGTACAATGCCTCGGCAGCCAAAGCAAGATGGTTACTTCCTTCTTCCGATTTAATAGATTTTAAGGTTTGTTCCACTACGAAGAATTTTTTATCCAACGGGAGTTTATATATTTCTTGAATCAATCGTGCTGTTTGCATAATGTTGCTTTTTGATAATTACTCATAAACCACCCTACTAACAATACTTCGCCCCAATGTAATTTCATCGGCATATTCCAAATCTCCACCAATGGGAATTCCTCGGGCTATAGTCGTGATTTTTACGTTGAGTGGTTTTAAACGTTTGGTCAAATAAAATGCAGTGGTATCACCCTCCATCGTGGGGCTTAATCCCAAAATAACTTCTTTGACTACACTGTCCGTTTCTTGATTTTCAGTAATGCGTTTTAATAAAGAATCAATCTTCAAATCAGCAGGTCCTATGCCTTCTAAGGGTGAAATAATCCCTCCCAAAACGTGATACAAACCTCTATATTGTGAAGTATTCTCAATCGCAAGCACATCACGAGTATCTTCAACTATGCATAAAATCGAAGGTTCACGCTTTGGATTGGTACAAATCATGCACAATTCATCGTCTGAAATATTATGACATTGACGACAATACTGCGTTTTCGTCCGCATCGCAATCATCGCTTCCGACAGTTGAAGCGTTTGGCGTTCGTCTCGTTTCAGCAGGTGCAAAGCCATTCTCAAAGCCGTTTTCTTCCCAATTCCAGGCAGTTTTGAGATTTCCTCAACGGCAGTTTCTATTAATTTTGATGGATAATTCATTTATCGGTTTTATCGGTACACGGCAAACGGTAAAGGGTGAACGGTTGCTACGGTAAGTTTGGGTATGATTTATAGAATGACGAATAGTAGCACGTAATCTGCGATGAAAAACCGTTCACCGTATGCCGTTCACCTTTTACCGTATTACTATACCACTTCCGCCGCTATTCCTCGGCGGCAAATGTCGTTTCGCATGGGGGCAAGTTCTTCAAACGTTCCCTTTTTTACGGAACATTTGCCCTTGTAATGTATCAACAGTGTACATTGTTCAGCTTGTTCGGGCGTGTGGTCGCAAACTTCAATTAGCGATTCAATCACGAACTCAAAAGTATTTATCTCATCGTTGAACACCATAAGGTCGTATTGATCTACCTCAATTACTTGGTCCAACACATCTACATCTTCTTCAAATTGCTCAAAAGGTCGCATTCTTATATATTATTGTTTTAAATCAGGAAAATAATTCTTTGATATGATAGCAAATTTAACAAAAAATCTCAATTTTGAAGTATGTATCACTAATCAGTTTGGGAGATTTTTTGTATAATTTATCTGCATAGTACTTTTTACTAACAGAAATGTATATTTGTGATTAAGAAATACCATCTTCAACCATAAAAACCTTCCATAAACATGACCACAAGTTTAGCATTTGGCATTTTAGCCCTTTATTTTTTGATGCTCATCATCGTTGCCCACTATACCTCGAAGGGGGCCGATACCAACACTTTTTTTACGGCAAATAAGCAATCTCCGTGGTGGTTGGTTGCCATTGGTATGATTGGAACGTCCATTTCGGGCGTAACGTTCATTTCTGTACCTGGGGCAGTTGGGGTCGATAAATTGTCTTATTATCAAATTATTTTGGGAAATTTAGTTGGCTATTTCGTTATTGCCACGGTGCTTTTACCGCTGTATTATCGACTAAATCTGATTTCGATTTATACTTATTTAGAAAAACGCTTTGGTACATATTCTTATAAAACGGGTTCATCTTTTTTCTTACTTGCCCGTACTCTGGGTTCAGCCGCTCGTTTGTTTTTGGCAGTTCAAGTGCTTCAATTAGCCATTTTTGATGCTTGGGGCATTCCTTTTTGGGTTTCGGCAATCGTTACGATTTCTTTAATTTGGGTTTATACCTACAAAGGAGGCGTAAAAACCATCATTGTGACCGATACTTTGCAGACGTTTTTCCTGCTCACGGCTTTGGTAATTACCATTTATTTAATTGCTACGAAGTTAGATTTGGGCGTAGGCGGATTAATCTCAACCATCCAAGAAAGTAAATATTCTCAAATGTTCTTTTTTGATGATTTCGCTTATAAACATCACTTCGGAAAGGACTTCGTAGCAGGGATTTTTATTGCCATCGTAATGACGGGTCTTGACCAAGATTTGATGCAAAAAAACCTCACCTGCAAAAACATCGGCGAAGCCCAAAAGAATATGTTTTGGTTTTGTTGCACCTTTGCCGTTACGACATTACTTTTTGTGTGTCTGGGGGCTTTATTGTACATTTATGCGGATAAAATTGGCTTTGAAGTACCCAAGAGAACCGACCTTCTTTACCCACAATTGGCTTTGGGAGGACAGTTTGGAACGTTGGCAGCCGTCACTTTTTTATTAGGAATAACGGCAGCTACTTACGCCAGTTCAGACTCCGCTCTCACGGCTCTGACCACAGCATTTTGTATTGATTTTATGGATATTAATAAATATGAAGAAACCCAGAAAAAGAAAATTAAACATAATGTTCATATTGGTTTTTCGGCTTTGTTTTTTGTCATTATTCTTATCTTTGATGCGTTTAGCGGAGGCTCAATTATTTCTATGGTTTTCAATATTGCGGGTTACACTTACGGTCCACTTTTAGGGCTTTTTGCTTTTGGATTATTCACGCAAACACCTGTTAGAGACAAATTTGTGCCTTTCGTTTGTGTCGCTGCACCAATTTTGACATATATTATTGATATTAACTCAAAAGAATGGTTGAATGGTTATCAGTTTGGGTTTGAAAAATTATTGTTGAACGGAGCTATTACATTTTTGGGACTGGCTTTGTTGAGGAGGAAGTAAATTGTAAGTCCTGTCATCCCGACGAAGGAAGGAACTGACTCACAAACCCTAAATTAAAACTTTGGAGATTTAATAATCAGTTCCCTCCTTCGTTGGGATGACAGATAGGTATTTTTAATGTTTTAAAAAAACTGCACGGTTTTTGTCTTAACGTATTTATGAGTAAATCAACCTATTTCAGCGGGTTATATTTATTCACCAACACGCTATGAAATTGAAATTTTTACCGCTTTTGTTACATACTTCCTTGCTAATCACACTCTTACCGCTCCATAGCTGTAAAGAGAATACTCCCGTGTCTAAACCAGAATTTCCAGCTTTGACTTTTGAAAATCCAGATGCCAACGGAGGGGCTTGGAAGACCATTATTATCAAACAGCCAACTGACTTTTTGGTGGATATTCCTGCCAGTAATGATTCAGACGAATATCAGCGAGAGTTGTTAGAATCCCAAAAAGTTGTCAAACAACGCACTTATGCTCAGGGAGTTGCGATAAATTATTGGGCTTCGGGAGGGGTGTTGAGATGGAATCAGATTGCTCGTGAATTAGTGGCAAAATATAATCATCCACTTCAAGAAGGTGAAAAACCTAATCCGAATAAACCCATCGCATCACCTCCGTTTGCGGCTCGTGCGTATGCTCTTTTGAGTGTGGCACAATATGATGCTTTGGTCGTTACGTGGTATTATAAGTACAAATTCAGGCGTTTGAGTCCCTCACACAGTGGTTTGAAAAGTATTTTGCCTGAAACAGAATTGCCTTCCTACCCTTCCGAAGATGCGGTGGTGGCGGCGGTTTCTTACAAAATTTTGAGTAAATTGTTCCCTGCCGAAAACGATTATCTATACGGCAAAGCCCTTGAACATGGTAATACCAGATTATGGTCGGGAGCAAATTTGAAAAGTGATATTATGGCAGGCGGAGAATTGGGCGAGCAAGTTGCCCGAAAAGCCATTGAGTATGCCAATGATGATAATTTCAACGGAGCAAATGATAAAGAGCAAAATTGGAAGTCAAAATCCAAGAAAATAAAGGGATCGTGGGTTAGTCAAGACGATCCCCAACAGGCTCCATTATTGCCCTTGTTAGGTTTGGTGAGAACTTGGTTTGATAAAGAACAAGTTTTTGAAAACCCCGAACAAACTCCTCCTCCCGCTTTAAACAGCAAGGAATTTAAGAAAGATATTGATTCTGTAAAAACGATTTCGGATACTCGCACCCCTGAACAAAAACGTATTGCCGAGTTTTGGGCGGATGGTGTTGGCACGTTCACCCCGCCAGGACATTGGAATAAAATTGCGGAGGAACTCATTAGAAATCAGCATTTTACGGAATTGAAAACTGCCAAAATTTTACAACAACTCAACCGTGCGGAGGAAGATGCCGCCATTGCGTGTTGGGCAACGAAGTATAAATATTTCTTTCCCAGACCCACGCAGGTCAATAAGGAAATTACAGCGGCTGTTCCCGTGCCTAATTTCCCATCTTACACTTCTGGACATTCTACGTTCTCGGCGGCGGCGGCTTTGGTTTTGGGTCATTATTTTCCAACAAAAGCCGATAGTTTGAAGAAAATGGCAAACGAAGCGGGACTTTCCAGAGTTTATGGAGGTATTCATTATTTCTGCGATAATGAAGGTGGCAAAATGTGCGGGGAAAAAATTGGGAAATTGGCGGTGGATTGGGGGAAGTGATTTTGGATTATTCAGTTTTTATTGTATAATTGTATTTAATCACGAAATCTTTAAAATATACCATTATGCCCACAATTGAAGAATTAAAACAAACATACGGTAACTTATCTAATGGACGTTTGAGAAAACTAATAACTGAAAAGGAGCAAATTTCAGTTGAAGCACAAGAAATATTAGATGCAGAAGTGCTGAAAAGGGAAACCGAAGAAGGAATTAGTTTACAACCTATTGAAAAAAAACAGGATTTGTCTAATGGCGATACAGAAATAAATGATGTTAATAAGAATAAGCAAAAAGTAACTTTGTTGAGATGTGCGGCAAGAATAGTTGATGCGGTGCTTATTTATTTTTTATGTGTAATTTTAGTTCAATTTATATATGGAGTAGAAATTTTTGAAATTGCTCAAAAATGGGCAATTTTTATCTTCTTCTTTTTTTATTATCCAATTTTTGAAAGCCAAGGAGGAACATTAGGAAAAAGATTTTTTAATATTCAGACTGTGGATTTTGAAAGCCAAAATTCTATTACATTACTCCAATCATATAAAAGAAGTCTTATTCAAAGTTGTTTTTTAGTAGTCTCTATTTTTGTATTCCTATTTTGCCATTTTTCTTCTTCCTGTTTATAGGTTCGTCTATCCTATTTGTTTTAAGTGCAATTGTAATACCTGCCTACGCTTTTATTGGTAAAAATGGACAAGGATTGCATGATTTTTGGACTGATACAATTGTTGTTGAGAAAATGAAATGATTGTGATAATTTATAAATTAAAAAGCCAAGTTTTCTTTCGAGAACTTGGCTTTTTAATGTTAGGTAATGACTAAGGTAATCCCCAAATGCGGTACATAACGGCTTTTCAATTTTCCCCTCTTTATCCATGTCCTGACTTTTGAAGAAGTAAGCCCATTTCTTCGGGCATAATCACTCTGAGTAAATTCTTTACGGGAGTCAATTTCAATAATTGGTGGAGATTCTACCACTACGCTATTTTCAAAAAGCATATCGGGGTCAAAAGCAATTGGGATGAGTTTACCTTGTGAAGTTTTAGACTCAATATCTTTCCAATATAATGTATCTCCTTCATTTATAGATACTTGTGAAAAATTATTGAAATCTACTAAAGGTTTCAATCGTTCACTTTGATGAAATATTGGTAATTTATCAGTAAAATCATTCATCCTAACTTCGCCATTTGACCATAATAGAATAACTTTAAAAGGCTCTATTTTTAATATTTTTATAATTCGTGGAGCTCTCATTTGCGGAGATGGGGATTTAGTAATTCAAATTCTTCCAATAACATTTCTTGGTTTAATTTTGCCCATTTCATTACCTTTTTCAATTGAGGTTTAGGAATTTCACCCTTCAAAACTTTTAAGGTATTAATGGAAATCAACGCTTCATATTCGGCAAATACTGCATGGAAATGGGGTGGATTATGATCAAAATCATAGACATAGATTTTTATGCCTTGCAAAAATTCAAACATTATTTTTATTTTATTTCAAATATACAAAGTGTAGCGTTATGCGACAAAATTATTAACTAAAATCTTGACTTACCAAACGTTTTGAGTGTTTGGCAAAGTTTAATTCAAATAATTCAATCCTCCTGATAAGGCTCAATCGTTTGAATTCTCCCATTTTCATCATACAATATTTCTGTCATTTTTATCGAACGAAGATGTGTTACGCCTTCCGAAAGACTTGAATCGTGATAAAACAAGTACGTTTTTCCTTCAAAATCACAAATAGAATGGTGCGAAGTCCAACCGACTACGGGTTCTAAAATTCTGCCTTGGTAGGTAAATGGTCCATACGGATTATCACCTGTGGCATAACAGATAAAATGGGTGTCGCCCGTTGAATAGGAGAAATAATATTTTCCCTTGTATTTGTGCATCCATGAAGCCTCAAAAAACCGTCTTTCATTGTCTCCTGCCAGTAACGGTTTGCCATTTTCATCCAATATTTCTACTTCTTTTACATTTTCGGCAAATTGGAGCATATCATCTGAAAGCATAGCAATTTTTGCTCCCAATGCTGGTTCATCAGCAAGTGGTTCTTGGTGGTTTTCGTCATAAATATTATCACGATACGACTGCATTTGTCCACCCCAAATTCCTCCAAAATACATATAATACTTGCCATCGTCATCCCGAAAAACGGCTGGGTCTATGGTGTAGCTGTTTTTGATGGCTTCGGGTTCTGGTACAAATGGACCAGTTGGCGAATTACTAATAGCTACTCCAATTTGAAATATTCCATCGGCTTTTTTAGCAGGGAAATAAAGATAATATTGTCCATCTTTCTCTGCCGCATCAGGAGCCCACATTTGGCGTTCTGCCCAAGCCACATCCTTTACGTGCAGCGCTACTCCATTGTCAATTGCTTCACTGTCAGGAGATTCCATTGAGAATACATGGTAGTCTTCCATCGCAAAATGGTCGCCATTGTCATTAAATGGAATTTCGGCATCAATATCATGTGATGGATAAATGTATATTTTCCCCTCGAAAAGATGAGCCGAAGGGTCGGCGGTATAAATGTGCTTTACGAGCGGTTGAGAAATCGCTTTATGATTTAATTCTTTAAAATCAATGTGGTCAATACTTGCTTCTGGCATTTGTTTTTTTATTAAGTTTATGAGGCTATGAGTTGAAAGTTTTTGAGGAGAGAAGAGCAGACTATTTTACTCATAAACCAACAGACTTTTCACTCATAAACTCCAATTACTTTCTTCTAAGTTTTAAATCTTCTTCAATATTTCCTTCCATCGCTTTATTGATTTCGTACCAAATAAGCGAAACCGCTCCAATGATAAAAAACAATCCTGGATAGATACTGACTGCCATTTTGATGCCAGAAACAGTTTCAGGAGTTTGTTGAACAGCCTCTGCTACGTAACCATATTTAGATAATAAGGCTGCACCCAACGAACCGCCCAAAGTTAAGCCCATTTTCAAACCGAAAATCATAGCTGAAAATATGATAGCGGTTGCTCGGCGGTTATTTCTCCATTCGCTATAATCGGCTACATCGGCAATCATCGCCCACAAAATCGGGATGGTTACGCCATAGAAAAAGCCGTGGAGGATTTGAGTAATAAATACAATTCCAATTTGGTCTTGTGCATAAAAATTGAACATCAATAAACATACTGCCGAAAGAAATAGAAAAATGCCAAATATGTTACGTTTGCCAAATTTATCGGCTAATGATTTAGAGAATAGGATTCCGATAATATTAAAAATTATCCCACAAGCATTAAATAAACTATTAGCGGAGGTTGGAGCATCTTTGGGCCACTGAAATTCTCCTAAGCCATTACTGGTGATTGCTTTATTCAGTCCTGCGATAAAATTATTGAAACCAATATCCTCTAAAAATGTAGCCTGAGCTGGTTCATTTAAGTAATATTTAAAATAATAAATATACATTCCTCCTTTCAGTGCCAGTGTAATGAATACTAAAATCGTCAGAATCAACATAATTACCCAAGGTCTGTTTTTGGATAAATCTTTTAAATCTTGACTGATGGGGGTTTTATCAGTATTCGTTGGTAGTATTCGTTCACGGGTAGTTAAAAATGTGATAATCAAGCAGATAACACCCACTATGGCAAAAATGAGCATCACTTTTTCAAAGCCTTTTGCCTCATCGCCGTGTCCCATTGAAAGTGCCAATGGACGTAACAATGACTGAATAATAAACTGAGCAACCATCACCGCCACAAAACGATAAGACGATAAACTGTTGCGTTCTTTCATATCGCCCGTGATTACGCCACTCAAAGCAGAGTAAGGTAAATTATTGGCAGAATAGAGAATTACCAACAAAAAATAGGTAATTAAAGCGTAAATCAGCTTTCCGCTTTCATCGAAATTTGGTGTTGAGAATGCCAAGAGAGAAATAATACCAAAAGGCACAGAAGTCCACAAAATCCAAGGACGGAATTTGCCCCAACGAGTTTTAGTCCTGTCGGCAATGATACCCATGAAAATATTGAAAAATGCTCCGAAAAAACCGCCTACGAATATCACAACACTGGCTTTGTCGGCAGGGATTTTATAGACATTGGTGTAAAAAAATGCCAGAAAAGTAACGAGTGTCTGGAAGATTAGGTTGGCGGCAAGATCGCCCAAACTGTACCCAATTTTTTCGATGACGGATAATTTTTGTGAGTGGTTAGTCATGAAAGTTAATTTTGAATGAGTGAATATTAATGCGTAATGATTAACGGAATTATTCCAGCCACGGACAAAAACGATTAGCATAAGATAGATTCTTGCAGGGGCATGATTTGTAATTGAATATATTTTTGAAAACAGAAAATCAAAAATACATATTATTTCTAAAAATAGGTCTATAAAGATGAATAAATTTCATAGAACAGTATAGAACTGTTTTTGACATAAAAATGAGGAAGTCTTCGTTCGTTCAATACGAAGGCTTCCTCATTTTATCATTTTGCAAACTCCAATAATTCTTTATCGTGATGATATTTGATTTCACAAGTATTATCAAAAAACATCGTTGCACCTTTTTCAGTCGAATAGGTTTCCCATTTGGGTAAAGATGAAGCGTTAGGATTGCCCGTTTTGGCAAAGTTCAACCAAGCCGAACTCATTTTATCGGCTAACACGTATGCAGGTTTGTCGCCCCCAGTCATTTCTTCGCAACGGGCAATATTATTGAACATAAAAGGTAGTTCCATGCAATGCACTGCCTTGAACTTACCATCCATTACGGGCGACTGCCACGTAAACATATACATATAAACAGGAGCAGAACCCGCCAAATTTGCTTTTTGGTTTGCCTGCAAAACCGCACCAGGACGGAAAGAAAAGTCAATATCCAGTAAATCAGAAGGTTTTTTATAATTTGGATAGGCTTTTTTTACACTATTCAGATAAGCATCGGCTTTGGTTGCATATTTCTTTTGGATGGCTTCCAAAACTTGTTCTTGCGTATTATTAAAAGTTGCCATACCCGCAAAAGGCGTAAACTCATTTTTGGTTGTGCCAATCAACAGCGGGATATTTTTAGACATTTCAAAGGCTTCGTTTGAAAATAATTGATAGGGTAAAACATCTCCGTCATGGCTGGGTCCCCAACTCAATCCAAAACCAATGACGGGTTTACCCTCGGCTTTCATTTTATCGGCTACAATTTTCAAAGCTTTTTTACCCGCATTACTCAATTTTTCAAAAGGGACTTTCTGAATTTCATCCACTTTGTCCGCTTCCAAATTCAAGGCTTTCAAAACTTCAGCAGCGATTAATTGCGTATCGGTTTTCTCCAACATGGCAGTTCTGAACGAGCCACTCTGATTGATGGCTTTATGAAAAAGTCCTTTTGCCGAGGGCATTGCCATTAGAGTATTGACTTTTGCACCCCCGCCCGACTGTCCGTAGATGGTAACATTATTGGGGTCTCCGCCAAAATTGGCGATATTTGCTTTTACCCACTCCAAGGCAAATTTCATGTCCAAAATGCTCAAATTGGCTGATTGTTTGTATTTTTCACCGTAAGCTGAAAGGTCTAAATAGCCCAAAATGTTCAGTCGGTGATTGATAGAAACCACTACAACATCGCCTTTTTTAGCCAAATTTTCCCCATCATAAGAAGGTAATTCTTGGGAAGAACCTGCCGTAAATCCACCGCCGTGAATCCAAAACATTACGGGGCGTTTTTTGCCATCGTTGATACTTGGTGTCCAAACATTGATACGCATACAGTCTTCGTTGGTGAATCCCCAATCGTGATGAAACACAAATTCGCCTTCATCTTGCACCGAAGTGGTGGGGTCAAGTAAAGGTGCAACAGGACCATAAACCATTGAATTACGCACGTTGGGCCAAGATTTGGGTTTGGCAGGAGGCATAAAACGAGCTGCCTCGGCATAAGGAATTCCTTTGTAGGTATATATAGAATTGTGAACGTACCCACGTACTTTACCAGACTCGGTATTGGTAACGGCGATATTTTCACCCGTTTGGATTTGAGCGAAAACTCCTAAACTGATGAAGGAGATAAGCAACGAAAAGATTGTTTTTTGCATGATTTGAATTGATTGGATTGTTTTTAAATTGAAAGCTAAAACAGCTAAAATTCTCGTGAGATTTGGCTGTATTAACAATCAGATATTTAAAGTATCAATTTTTCTTACCTAACCGTAAGGTGCTTTTTCCACCTACAACTCTGCCATCTTTCATAATATAATTGCTTTCTACTTTCTTTTGTGTATTATCAATTTTCAAGTCGATTTTATCGTTGTGCTTAGCAGACTTATTGTTAATTTTTCCCAATGGATTAGGATTGTAAGTATTCAAAATCAACACTTTTTTCTTGGTTGTATCCTTCGCAATTTTAGACGAGTCTGGGATTTGTGCGGAGACTTTCAGAGCAAAAAACGAACATAATAATAAAGCAGATAATGTTTTCATAATGGTATTATTTAGAATGTATTTAATTGAAAATGAGTTACTTATAATGATTAATTTTACACCTTTAATGAACTTTTCCTACAAATCCTCAATCCGAAATAAGTGTATCGGCATCAGATTTGGGTTCAATTCAATCTGATTATATTCGCCTCGCCAGAAATATTTCGCCCCCGTAATCAAATCGTGAACGATGTATTCTTCATCGGGTCTTTTTCCAATAAGATTTAGTGGCACGCCCACCCAACCGCCTTGCGTATTGTAGGGGTCGAGATTGACGATAGATAAAATTCTATTGCCGTTCCAATGAGTCTTTAAATACGCTAAAATATTGTCGTTTTCGATATTACAAAACGTGATATTGTTGGTACGCTGTAATGCTGAATTTTCTAATCTTGCTTTATTAGTTTGGCGTATTATATGGGTTAATTTATTCTCAAAATTCCAATCCCATTGTCTTATTTCGTACTTTTCTGAGTTTTTGTATTCCTCTTTTCCTGGGTTGGCTTCGTTTACCATCGTTTCATAGAATGGTCCAAAAATCCCGTAATTAGACGATAAGGTTGCCGCCATAAAATAGCGATTAATGAACATGGGTTCCAGCCCCCCCTGCAAATTATAGGGTAAAATATCGTGCGTATTGGGCCAAAAATTGGGTCGCATATACATCGTTTGGTCGGTCTTGGTGAGTTCATTCATGTACTCAATCAGGCTATTTTTTGTCGTTCGCCAGGTGAAATACGTGTATGATTGGGTATAACCCAACTTCGCCAATTGTTCCATCACACGGGGTTTGGTGAACGCTTCTGCCAAGAAAATCATGTCTGGATATACCGACTGCACTTCGGCAATTACCCATTCCCAAAAACCAAATGCCTTGGTGTGTGGATTGTCCACCCGAATAATGCGCACGCCCCATTCTGCCCACGTCATTATTACATTTTTGAGTTCCTCCCAAAGCCCCTGCCAGTTCTCTGATTCAAAATTTAGAGGGTAAATATCCTGATATTTTTTCGGTGGATTTTCGGCGTATTGAATCGTACCATCGGGGCGAATTTTGAACCATTCTGGATGTTCTTTTGTCCAAGGGTGATCGGGTGAACACTGAATTGCTAAGTCCATCGCCAACTCAATATTCATTGATTTACAGGCGTTTATCAAAGATTTTAGGTCATCCAAAGTGCCTAATTCTTGGTGAATATCGGTAAATCCACCCAATTCTGAACCGATTGCATAAGGCACACCAGGTTCATCTTCTGAACAGGTAGTTGAGTTATTTTTTCCTTTCCTAAACTGCATTCCAATCGGGTGAATTGGTGGAATATACAGCACATCAAAACCCAAAGATTTGATACGGGGCAAAACATTATTTTCCACATCCTTAAAATTTCCGTGCTTACGATTTCGGTCGGTGGAAGCTGAACGTGGGAACATCGAATACCAAGAAGAAAAAGCTGCACGTTCTCTGTCTGCCCAAATTTTCAATTCTCTGTGAATCGTAAGGTGTTGTTTATCAGGATATTGATGAATCCAGTGGTGCATTTGTTCACTATTGGCAAAAGTGATGGCTTCTTCATAATGCTTGGGATTACGAAAGAGTTTGGCGTAAGATTTTAGCTCGGGTTTGTCTTCTTTGGTGGCAATTTTTATCATCTTTTCCAAAATGGTTGCCCCCACCAGTAGCTCTACATTTACGTGCTGACCGTCTTTAACTTTCATGTCCATTTCATGTTCCCAACTGGCAGAATGATCAACCCACGCCTCTATGGTGTAGGTATAAAAACCGTTTTCATGAACCGAAAAATAGGCTTGATAATGGTCTGTTCCCATAAAATCCATTGGAACGGTTTGCCACGTTTTATCTTTTGAAGACTTGTAAAGTAGGTTTGCCGAAAGGAGGTCGTGCCCATCCAGAAAAATATCGGCTTCCACCTTTATCATATCGCCAACAAAGGCTTTTACCGCAAAACGACCACCTTCTAATTGGGGCGTTATGTGTTCAATAATTACTCGTTGTTGTCCTTGGATGTTTTCTGGTATTTTGTTCATAAAAAAGAGATTTTGTTGGCTTTTAGCTGTCGGTATTCAGCTATCAGTATAAACTTAATTTTGTACTTATTTTGTTAGCTGACAGCCGATAGCCGAACGCTGACAACTTGAAATCGAAACAGTTTTTTAGTCGTTTATACGAATTGGCACACAAATTGCTAATAATAAACTGAATGTTAAAAAATGTGCTTAGATTTGCAGTATCGGGTACTTTTAGTGAAAATTTATACAATGATATAAATAAAATTCTAAAAATATCTCAAAACACCAACAACCTAAGTATAATTTTGTAGCCCATTAAAATTTAAACCAGTATCGCCATGAAAAAGGTTATTTTATCTATCTTCGTTGTAGTTGGAAATTTTTGTAGTGCCTCAGCATCATTTAGTCAAGTTGGTCCTGTCGGTAAAGGAGGGTCTTCAGAAGAAGGTACTGCCCGTTATTATGCAACTAACTTAAAAGGGAAACTAACCTCTTTCGGTGAGAAATATGATGATGCTCAACTAACGGCTTCACACTCAAAATATCCTTTGAATACGCTCGTAAAAGTAACAAATTTAGAGAATAATCTTAGTGTACAGGTCAGAATTAATGATTATTGTAAATGTGAAGAAGAAGGGAAAATTATTAATTTATCAAAAGAAGCGGCTTCTAAATTAGGGATGATGGCGAGCGGAAAAGCTAAGGTTCGCTTGGAAGTTATACCACCGCCTGCACCTGAAAAAGTGATTGATAAAGCTCTCGATAATTTGTTAAATAAAGGCCGTGAAGTAAGTTCAAGAGAGGAATCGAAAGATGTCAAAGCAAACCCAAAAGAAACCGTAACCAATGCTGCTATACCCGCAGTTGTTCCGCCTTTTTCAGTCAATCATACTTACGATGTTAACGGTACTGAAAAATCGCCAAAAGGCTTTGGTGTCCAAGTAACGGCACTTTCGAGTTTGAATATGGTACAAGATTTGTATGACGAATTGGTGAAAATGGGTATCAAAAAAGAAGAGATTTTTGTACAAGTAGGAGCGAAGGATGCAGGTAAAATATTAAGATTAATGTTCGGAGAGTTTTATACCAAAGAAGCCGCCAACGAAAAACTATTATGGCTTTCGCAACATGGGTACAAAGGGGTTATTCGCTCTCATTTGAATTTGTAAATGAAAAGTTGTTAGGAGATAGATTTTAGTTGTTAATCAATTGATTATTAGTGATTTAAAAAATATTATAGAAAATTTATAAAGTAGGGTATCAAGGTAAAATTGCTTTGATATCCTATTTTTGTTATAAATGACTCAAATCATGTAATACCCTTTTTCTGAATTTGGATTACGAAATATCGCACCATGCCAGATTTAGAAAAAAAGTATGTTACTTGTTAGATGCCCACTTGATTACAAGTACTTTACCCACCCCAGGCACGACCCATGCGGGCATGAGAGCATACGTAGGTATAAACCAACCAGCAAATGCGGATTGAGTTACACGCCAAGACGAATCTGTGGAGAAGGTGGTAGCGGCTCCTTTTCGTCCCAAAGTCATCAGGAAAAGCAAAAACAGCATAAAAATAGAAGGCAGAAAAGCCTTTATTCGAGCAGTAATAGAATTATTCATAGCAAAAACAATTTATAGTAAAAAAGATTAAATTCGACTATTTCATGTAAACATTCAGGCAGTTTTACGGTAAACGGTACAAAGTAAACATTGAGGGTTTGCGACTAAAACGTTTTGAATTTGATTATCCAGAAAATGGAAAAATACTTAGGAAAAGGATGCAATTTTGAACATACTTGAACGAGTTGGTAATATTTTGATGATTAAAGGCAAAAATAAATTAGAATAATTCTAATGATGAATATGTTGTTTAGTTATTGGTAATTAATGATTAAAGAAAATTTATTTGTTCTAACTTATCTATACATACGGTTTCAATGAGTATTCAAGTAATTGATAATCAGTATATTGAACTTTTAATTTTTAATTTTTAGTTTTTAATTAAGAAAAAACCTCTTCTTAATTTATCTTTGTACGCTATGCAACGCAAACTTATCCTTTCAAGCCCACTTCTGGAAATTACTATCAGCCGTCTCTGTCAAGAATTGATTGAGAACCATCAGGATTTTGCCGATTCCGTTATTATTGGTATGCAACCAAGAGGAGTATTTTTTGCCAAAAGAATTCATCAAGAATTAGAAGATATTACGAGTAAAACAATTCCTTTCGGAGTCTTGGATGCCACTTTCTATCGGGATGATTTTAGACGGAGAGAATTGGTGAAAGCCAATGAAACAAAAGTACCGTTTGTCATTGAAAATAAGCGAGTTATTTTGATTGATGATGTCTTGGCAACGGGTAGAATGGTGCGTTCGGCATTAGATGCGATGACGGCTTTTGGTCGCCCCGAAAAGGTTGAATTATGTGTGTTAATTGATAGAATTTATAATAGAGATTTACCAATAAATGCTGATTACGTAGGTAAAAAAGTGAATACTTTGGATACTGAAAAAGTTTTAGTGGAGTTTCAAGAACAAGGACATCCTTTAGACAGAATTTGGTTAATAACGAACTGAAGGGTTGGGTTTTAGGGGTTAGGTTTTAGGGTTTAAAATAGAGAATAGGAAAAGAGAAATGTAGTTAATCTCTTTTAAAACCTTCTTTGTCTGGAATCCAATCCCTAACACCTAATACCTAACACCTATCCCCTAATAAAAATGCAAAAACTGAGTACCAGACATTTATTGGGCATCAAAGACCTTACGCCCAACGATATTGAACTCATCATGGCAACTGCTCGTGAGTTCAAAGAAGTCATTAATCGCCCCATTAAAAAAGTGCCTTCTTTGCGTGATGTAACCATTGCGAATGTTTTTTTTGAAAATTCTACTCGTACTCGTCTTTCCTTTGAGTTAGCTCAAAAACGCCTTTCTGCCGATACTATAAACTTCTCAGCGTCGGGGAGTTCTGTTAAAAAAGGTGAAACTCTTTTGGACACCGTAAATAATATTTTAGCGATGAAGGTCGATATGATTGTGATGCGACACGCCAGTCCAGGAGCTCCTCACTTTTTATCGAAACACATCAACGCCAACATCGTAAACGCTGGTGACGGCACGCACGAACATCCTACACAAGCCCTCTTGGATTCGTTTTCAATGCGGGAGAAATTAGGAGGAGATTTAATGGGCAAAAAAATTGCCATCATCGGTGATATTCTGCATTCAAGAGTAGCTTTATCCAATATTTTAGCCCTTAAAAAACAAGGGGCGGAGGTAACCTTGTGTGGACCTGCTACGTTGATTCCAAGATATATTACGGATTTAGGCGTAAAAGTTTCTCACGATGTCAAGCACACTTTGGCTTGGTGCGATGTGGCTAATGTATTGAGAATTCAGCTTGAACGTCAGCAAATTAAGTATTTTCCGTCCTTGCGGGAATATTCTTTGTATTTTGGAATCAATAAAAAGATGTTGGATGATTTGAACAAAGAAATCATTGTCATGCACCCAGGACCAATCAATAGGGGCGTGGAATTATCATCAGATGCCGCAGATTCGCATCATTCAATTATTCTGGACCAAGTAGAAAATGGTGTTGCCGTCAGAATGGCAGTGCTGTATTTATTGGCGGGACAGAATTAGGTTATTTCATCATTTCAACCAAAGCTCTATCAATTTCCTTCATTTTATCATCATCACCTACTTTTTCAAAAGCTACGGTCAAATTTCTCAACACTCTACGAATAATGTCGATGTTTTCACAAGGTTGATAAAAAATATCATTTTGGGCTAAATTTAATTGGGCAATGTAGCTATCAATATCGGTTCTGCTGAAAACCAATCCACGATTAAAAACATTGATATAAAACTGCATACTCCCTGATTTATAGGTCAGTATGAACAAATTTGGGAGATTTACTCCCCAAATGGGCAGGTTCAACCGCTTACATACCAACAAATATATTACACACAAGGAAATGGGATTTCCCTTTTTAGATTCCATCACAGTATTTAACATAGAGTTGGAAGCCGAGTGAAAATGCTTGGTATTTGCCCCAAATTTTAGTTTCCCAAATATCACCGAATTGATGGTTTTTATTTGATCCATCGGGTGCATATTATCCCTAATTTCGAGCCAAACTTCGTAATAAATTTGCTCCATGTCCTGACGGAGTTTTTCTAAGGACAGTTCAGGATATTGATAAGTAGCAATCGCCCACATTCCTTCTAAGAGGTCTTCTGAACGATTATTTCGCCAATCTGTGAGGCGGTCGAAGAAAGAATTATACTGTAAATCATGAATTAAATCCTCCAATTTTTTCTGCATCAAAGGGCTGAGAGAAGATTCTTCCCAGCGGTCTTCCAAAAAAGGAATTACGCTGTCACCCATCGAACGAATTTTGCTTTCAACGTGATTTAGTACCTCATGGTCTTCATCGTCCAGTAGAGATATTAAGGCTTTAATTTCGGATTGTTTCATTATTTATTTGTGATTTAGTGAATGGTGACTCAACACCCTCTTTATCTAACAAGTTTTTCACGATTAAAAATACAAAATAATTCTGAATAATTAGCATATTTTGGAGATTTTCCGTGGACTCGTTCACCATTTACCGTTCCACTTAAATTAGCATTTACACAAAAAGCAAATAGATTATTTTTTTTCGGCGGGCTTTGTCGTAAATTTATGGTTCAAACAGTCAAATCCCAACAAAATATACAATATCAAGCTTCCCTCTGGGGTTGGGGGCTTCTTCCTTTCATGAAAATTTTAGTTACAGGCGGAGCGGGTTTCATAGGCTCACATACAGTAGTAGAACTCCATAACGCTGGTTTTGAATCCATTATTTTAGATAATTTTTCAAATTCTGAGAAAAAAGCACTTGCAGGAATTGAGCAAATCATTGGCAAATCTGTCAAATATTATGAAGCAGATATTAATGATTCCAATGCTTGGGATGCAGTTTTCACCGAACAAAAAATTGATGGCATTATTCATTTCGCAGCCGCCAAAGCCGTAGGTGAATCCGTAGAAAAACCACTAAAATATTATCGCAATAATGTTGCCGCAACCGTTTTGATGCTCGAAAAAATGGCAGAACACGGTGTTAATAATTTAGTATTTTCTTCTTCATGCACTGTTTATGGAGAACCAGACACTTTGCCCGTTACTGAAAACTCAGCCGTAAAACCTGCCACTTCTCCTTACGGGAATACCAAACAAATTTGCGAGGTTATCATTCGGGATACTGTTCAAAGTACCAACGACTTTCATGCTATTTCTTTACGGTATTTCAATCCCATTGGAGCTCACGAAAGTTGCTTGATTGGGGAATTACCTTTGGGAACTCCTGCAAATCTTGTTCCTTTCTTAACACAATCGGTAGCGGGGTTGAGAGGGCAATTGGCAGTGTATGGCAATGATTATCCAACATCAGATGGTACGGCTATTCGTGATTATATTCACGTGGTGGACTTGGCAAAAGCTCACGTATCGGCACTGAACTTGCTTTTGAAACAGCCAGAAGGACGTTACTACGACTTTTTCAATATCGGTACAGGCACAGGGAGTTCAGTTTTGGAAGTAATTACTGCCTTTGAAACTGCCACGGGCTTGAAAGTTGATTACGCAATAAAACCAAGACGTGATGGCGATGTTATAGCAGTATATGCAGATTGCGCAAAATCAAAACAAATATTAGGCTGGCAAACCGAAAAGACCTTAGTTGAGGCTTTGGGAGATGCTTGGAAATGGCAAAAGAAAATAAGTTAAGAAGTTAAATAAGTTAGAAAGTTAAAGAGTTTTTTGTTTTAGACTCCACAACTTTTCAACTCTTAAACTTCTTTAACTTTCTAACTCAAACATAATGAAAAAAATATTAATCACAGGCGGAGCAGGCTTTATTGGCTCACACGTTGTACGGCTTTTTGTTACTAAATACCCACAATATCAAATAGTTAATCTTGATAAATTGACTTATGCGGGAAATTTAGAAAATGTCTCTGATATTGAAAATGCACCCAATTATACCTTCGTGAAAGGAGATATTGTGGATGCTGGATTTATCGACCAACTTTTTGCCGAACATCAATTTGATGGCGTTATTCACTTGGCGGCAGAGTCGCACGTGGATAGGTCAATCACCGACCCGATGGCATTTGTAATGACCAACGTTATTGGAACTTGCAATTTATTGAATGCTGCCAAAAATACTTGGAAGGCTTCGGGTTATGAAGGAAAACGCTTTTATCATGTTTCTACGGATGAGGTGTATGGAGAATTGCATAATCCAGACGAGTTTTTCTTAGAAACCACTCCTTACGACCCACGTTCACCGTATTCAGCTTCAAAGGCTTCATCCGACCATTTTGTGCGGGCTTATGGCAATACTTATAAATTGCCAGTAGTGATTACCAACTGTTCAAACAACTATGGTCCGAATCATTTTCCAGAGAAATTATTACCTTTGATGATTCATAACATCTTGAATAATAAACCTTTACCAGTTTATGGCAAAGGTGAAAACGTGCGAGATTGGTTGTTTGTGGTAGATCATGCCCGTGCCATTGATACGGTTTTCCACAGCGGAAAAGATGGTGAAACTTATAATATTGGAGGATTCAACGAATGGAAAAATATTGATATTGTGATGTTGGTTTGCAAGACGATGGACGAAAAATTAGGTCGTGAAGCAGGTACTTCTGAAAAGCTCATCACGTATGTAACTGACCGTGCAGGGCATGACCTCCGTTATGCGATTGATGCCACAAAAATCATGAACGAATTAGGCTGGAAACCTTCATTACAATTTGAAGAAGGCTTAGAAAAAACCGTTGATTGGTTTTTGAATAATCAAGCATGGTTGGATAATGTAACTTCGGGAAATTATCAGAAGTATTATGAGGGAATGTACGCAAATAGATAAATAATGCACTTAATTAATTTTTCATATAAAGATTATAATTGGGCTGTTTCTAATCTTGACTTACAGATTATTAATTTAATTGTAGGAAAAAATGGTACTGGTAAGACACGTACTCTCTACCATATTGATTTATTAGTAAAAATGATTGCTCAGAAAAGAGATATTGTCTGGGGAGGTCAATGGATTGCTGAATTTAAAACTCATAGTGATGAAGTTTTAAAATACGAGCTTAGCACAAAAGCATCGGGAGAAGTATCCTTGGAACGTTTATTCAGAGGTGGAAAAATACTCTTAGAGAGACATTTAACTGGTGAATGCGAGATTTTTTCAGAAACTACTCGAAGAATTGAAAACTTTACTCCTCCCACAAATGAGTTAGCACTTTATAGTCGTAGAGACATAAGAGCATTTGCATACATTGAAAAGATAATCGAATGGGCAAATTCTTCATTCGGATTTCGATTTGGAAATATAAGTCCTGACCATCACGAGTTCGATTTATTAACTGCTGTCCAAGATATTCCTTATTTATTTTCTGAATTAAATGCCAATTCAAAAACAAAAATAGTTGATGAGTTTAACAAAATAGGATTCAATATTTCAGATATTAAAAGTCAAAATAGAGCGTCAAATACCATCCTATATGTTCATGAAAGAGGAATTGATAAGCCTATTCCGCACACAAGGCTGTCGCAAGGAATGATGAGAGCATTGTCACTTATGATATTTGTTGAATATTTAATAAGTCGAAAAAATCCCGCTACAATTATAGTCGATGATTTAGGAGAAGGTTTGGATTATATTAGAGCGAAAGACTTAGGACAATTTATTTTTAATGAATGTAAGAACAATGAAGTTCAGTTAATTGCAACAACAAATGATAGTTTTTTGATGGATGTAATTGATATAGATTGCTGGAATGTTTTACAGAGAGATGGGAAGTTAGTCAGCTCTATTAATATTGCTAATAATCCTAAATTGTTTGAAGAATTTAGATATACAGGATTGTCTCGTTTCGACTTCTTCTCATCTGATTACATTGATAGCCACTTATGAAAAAAATAGCCGTATTTGTTGAGGGGCAATCAGAATTAATCTTTGTTCGAGAATATCTATTGAAACAATTTGAATATCAGGGAATTGATTTAGAATGTAGAAACCTTTTCAAAGATGAAATAATCCAATCGGCTGATTATGATTTCCCAAATGCTGATGCAATAGTACATTTTCAAATAATCAATGTAGGGAATGATACAAGTGTATTGCAAAGAATTTTGAAACGTGAACAACTACTTTGGAATGCTGGGTATGAGAGAATTATTGGACTGAGGGATATGTATTCAAATGATTATGTTTCAGCAATGGGTCAGCCCCGTGGTATTAAGCCAGATTTGAATCTTAAATTCATTGATGGAATCAATAAAACACTTGGACAAAAAGCTATTAAACCTCAAAATATAGACTTCCATTTTGCGATTATGGAATTGGAAGCATGGTTTTTAGGAATTGAAAATTTGTGGAAAAATAAAGGGATAGATACTCAAAAAATTAAAGAAACGTTAAGTCTTGATTTGTCAGAAATTGACCCCGAAACCATATTTTTGCATCCTACTGAGGCAATTAAAGATATTTTGAAAATTATTAATCAACCCTATCGCAAACAAGCGAGTGAAGTAGAATCAATGATGGGGTGTATCGAAAAACAAGATTTTGAAGATTTACGCAATAGTCAAAAATGCAATTCATTCAAAGAATTTACCTCATCTCTGACAATAACATAACACATGAATATATTAGTAATAGGAGGCGTTGGTCAGTTAGGGCAATGTATCCAAAAAGTAGCCACCGAAAGAAATATTACTGACATCAGATTTGTAGATGAATTTGTGGGTAATATCGTAGATATGAAGGTTTTAGAAGACCTTTTTACCCAAGAGAAACCTCAATATGTCATCAACTGTGCGGCTTATACTGCCGTTGATAAAGCCGAAGATGAAGTAGAACTTGCTCGCAAAATCAATCGTGATGGGGCAGAGAACGTCGCAAAAATGTGTAGTAAATTTGGAGCAACTTTATTACATATTTCTACCGATTTTATTTTTGAAGGAAATATTCCAACCCTTCTCAATGAAACCCATCCCGCTGAACCCATCAGTGTTTATGGATTGACAAAATTGGAAGGCGAAAAAGCCGTAAGCGATTCATTAACAGAACATTATACCGTCAGAACGGCGTGGTTGTATTCGGAATTTGCTAATAATTTCATGAAAACCATGATAAAATTGGGTACAGACCGTGATTCATTGGGCATTATAGCAGACCAAGTAGGAACACCCACGTATGGCGTTGATTTGGCGGGTGCTTTATTAGACATTATTGCTTCCGACAAAAAGGCTTACGGTATTTATCATTACAGTAACGAAGGAGCCATTTCTTGGTACGATTTTGCCCAAGCTATTTTTGAATTAGGTAACATTCAAGTAAAAGTTAAACCCTTGAAAACCAGCGAGTATCCCACCAAAGCTGCCCGTCCAGCGTTTTCGGTAATGGATAAAAGTAAAATCAAAAATACTTTTGACATTGAAGTTCCGTATTGGAGAGATAGCTTGAAAGTGGCGTTATCGTCTTTGTAACCACATAGGCAAGATAAAAAATAGAGGGCTTTGTAGGGCAGATTAGGTTACATATATTTTTTTGAGTCTAATGATATTCACTCATTCACTCATTCACTCATTCACTCATTAAGAGATATGAAAGGAATCATACTTGCGGGTGGTTCAGGCACACGCCTCCACCCATTGACTTTGGCGGTTAGTAAGCAACTAATGCCCGTTTATGACAAACCGATGATTTATTATCCTTTGTCGATTTTGATGCTTTCGGGTATCAAAGAGATTTTAATTATTTCAACGCCCCACGATTTACCCCATTTCAAAAAACTTTTGGGTGACGGTTCACAGGTGGGTTGTCAGTTTTCGTATGCTGAACAACCTTTACCAAATGGACTGGCTCAGGCTTTCGTGATTGGCGAAGAATTTATCGGTAATGATAAAGTAGCGTTGGTCTTGGGTGATAATATTTTCCATGGCAGTGGTTTGAGTAAATTGCTCCAAGCCAACAACGATCCCGAAGGTGGAGTTGTGTATGCCTATCAGGTACAAGACCCTGAGCGTTACGGAGTTGTAGAATTTGACAATGATTTCAATGTACTTTCTATCGAAGAGAAACCGACTGAGCCAAAATCGAACTATGCGGTGCCTGGTTTATATTTCTACGATAATTCTGTGGTGGAAATTGCCAAAAACATCGCTCCTTCGCCCCGTGGAGAATACGAAATTACGGATGTAAACAAAGAGTATTTAAAACAGGGCAAACTAAAAGTAGGCGTTTTGAACCGTGGAACGGCTTGGTTAGATACGGGTACATTTGCGTCATTAATGCAAGCAGGGCAGTTTGTGCAAGTAATTGAAGAGCGACAAGGTTTGAAAATTGGTTGTATTGAAGAAATTGCCTACCGTATGGGTTTCATTGATGCCGAGCAATTGAAAACTATTGCTACGCCTTTGGTAAAAAGTGGCTATGGGGAATATTTGTTGAATTTGTTGAAGTAGGGAATAAAACACAAAATACCCTCTTAATATCAATTTAGGAGGGTGTTTTTGTTTATTGAGGTTTTGATTCTCAAATCCCCCCCAAAATATCCTCAATCAAATCATTCATCACATTACCTTGTATCTGCGGCTTTTGGTAACGACTGTCAAAATAAAAGGGGGATATTTTAGTGATGATTCCTTCGTGCATTCGTTCGTGCAATGGATTCAAAAGTACGTTGTACGATAATTCTGTTTGGGCAGAATGTACGGCTGTTGGTATTTGCAAAGCTAAGAATTTTCTATTCTTAAACCACTGATTAGTAACACTTTGTAGTGTTTTGGGTGCAGGAGAATTTCGCCAATTCTTGGGTAACATTTCTGCCTCAATCGTTAAAATATCTTCCTGAGCGATTTCGACAGTTCCTACTAATAAATCAGGCAATTTACTGTTTGGAAAACCTTCAAAATAATGTACTAAATATTCTAAGGAAGCTAATTCTACGGTTCGGGAAGTATAAACTATGGGCATTCCTACTGGATTCCATCGTCCACCGGTCAGTTCTGCTCCTTTTCCTGACAAAAAATCTTTGGGTAAGCCATATCGTGCCGATTGTAGGCGATATAATTTTATCATGAATACGTGCCAAATTCAATTCTGCTCAATACATTATCCACCCACTCAAATCCCGTTACGGTATCCAAGAGGTCGAGGGCTGATTTATCCCCAAAAATTCGCATAGATTGACGCATCCAAGGTTTGAAGTCTTCCAAGTTTGAAAAGACCTCCTCACCGTGTTGGTACAGAAGCATTAATTTCAAAAGACGTTCCGTACTTGATGTATCTAATTGTGTATCAGGTGTATATCTATGAAATGTTCTTTCTGAAATATTTAAAATACGTGCCATTTCACGGTCTGAGAGACTTAGTTTTTGTGCCACTAAATCCACAGCGGCACGGCTTAATCCTTTTCGAGAAAATTCAATTAAATCCAAAGGATTTTTAAGGCGAGTTAATACAATTGGCTGTTTCATATCTGCAATCTTACATTTTGGCATAAATATATATGACAAATGGCGTGCTTGCAAATAAATTTTGAAAATTTATCCAATAAAACCTCAAAATCAAATAATGATGTTAGATTTTGAGGTTAAAATAAATAAGAAAGTATTACGCTTTTCTTACAAATTCTGATTTTAGAGCCATTGAGCCAAATCCGTCTATTTTGCAATCAATGTTATGGTCGCCATCGGTTAGCCTAATATTCTTCACTTTTGTTCCTGCTTTAATCGACTTGGGAGCTCCTTTTACGGGCAAATCTTTAATCACTACTACGGTGTCTCCGTCTTGCAACTCGTTTCCGTTTGAATCAATCATTTTGGCATTTGAAAAATCATCTGCTGATTCTTGGGTTTCTTCTGGATTCCATTCGTGAGAACACTCTGGGCAAACTAAAAGATTATCGCTTGGATAAGTATATTCACATTTGCATTTTGGACATGGCGGGAATTCTGATTCTGACATACTTGTTTTAATTTGGTTTTCGACAAAGATACCCAAAACACTTATCAAATCTGAATATAAATCATCGGTGGACTGATTTTAGTTATATTGAACTATATTTATATGGTTGTTCGTATTTCGATGTTCGGAAAATAACTAACTGATAATCAAATATTTACTGTAATCAAAAACGTTGTTTAATTTGTAACAACTACTTACTAAGTGCCAAACCAAGCCAATTTTTTCATCAGATAAGCATTCAATCCCACATCGCTGAGGTGAATACAGAGTTGGTCATTAACGGTGGTGGTATGAATTTTTCTTACCATTCCATAAATCAGAACGTCCAATGCCTCAGCAGGGTCTTCGGGGATTCCTAATTCTCGGGCTAAACCATTGGCAGAACCGCCAGGTAAAATACCCAAAACGATAGAAGTTTTTATGATACATTCAGCCACTAATTCTACGGACATCAAAAAAATATGGTGGTTTATGGACACGTATTAGCTTACAAACCCAAAATTGCTATTCAATACAGAAACAATTTACTGCTCAATATTATTCGAATTATTCGATTATTTTTCGCAAAACCTATTCCTAACGTAAGAGTGCAGATGCAATGGAATAATCAGCATTTTTTCCCAGTACTGAAAAAGATGGTTTTTAAAATTTGAATGGCAATCAACTGGACACGTTCGGGCGGGTTGGCATGAAATAATCGTAAATTCTATTGATAGCCAAGGAAGAACCACGGCTACGGGCGAAGGTAAAATCTTTGTGCCACATTCCAATTCTGATTGTCTTATTCTGACTATCGAAACCATATTTTTTACACAAGATACGCTGTATATTTCTTAAAAAAATATGATTCCGCTACTCAAAAAATACAATTAGACTTTATTCAGAATATATTTTAAAACGGCTTCTAAGAAAAACGGAACAAATATTCTATATTCATGTTACAACATTAAATAATTCCTTTTCAGCTTACAAATTATTTCGTCAGAATTATTCATCGACTTAAAATAAAGTATCAAGATATGAGATTTACTAAATTTTACACACTAAGTGCCATAGCATTGCTCATTTTTTCAGTAGAAAAAACTTTTGCTCAAAAGCCTGTTGCCCCACCCGCTCCGTCTGCTACGTACAACATCGTAGAGGTTCATTCGATTAACGATTTGCCCAGACCTGTTGGTGGAGAAATCACCCTCAATCCGACCAAGATATATGTATTTTCAGGTTTTATAGATATTACTCCTAATTTTATTAATACCAATGGAGCAGGTTTGAGAGGGAACGACCCATCAAAAGATGGTGTGATGTCTGCCGTGAAAGGTGCGGTTTTAAACAGTACAGACGTGGACGTATACATGGAAAAGTTAGCCGTTATTCCGCTTTCCCCATTAACTAAGGGCTATAATTTTATTGATAACACCAGTACTAAGTTCTGTAATTTGTTGGCTGGAAATTCTGTCATTGAGTTGCCTAAAATGCCGAGTTTGGGCGTTGGAAGTATTTTTGGGTTCAACTCAGTTTACATTACTGGTAATTATTGGAGGTGTCGTGATGGGATTAAACTGAACGGATTAACGGGTAAATTTTGTTCATCCTTCAATTATGTAACTAATATTTCTGCTGGGGCAGGCATTGAATTTCTCAGTAATTTTAGTGCAAATGATGTTGATTTATCAAATAACTATTTCGTTTTTTCGGGACAAATTGCCATAAAAATGGATGAAGAAGCCACAGTTGATCAAGCCCGAATGTCTGGAAATCTATTTCGGGGCGTTGGAACAACTCTTAGTGGGTTCGATTCGCATACACCTGGCTGGCAAATGCGTCAGAATGGTGCGGCTGTTCCAGATACTAAACCTTATGGATATATGTACATGAATGATAATTATAAAATCACGAAATTCATTTCTCCAACACTATACACCAAAGTAAATGGTAAAACTAACACTGTGAAAGCCAATTCATTTACTGCAAGGGATAATCGTTTTACATATACAGGTAAACGTACATTGACTGCGAAGGTTTACGTAAACATTGGAGCAAGTCCAACCGAAGGGAGTTCAAGTTTTTCGATTGCGATTCTTAAAAATGGTTTAGAGCAAGTGGCTCCACACGCTACAAAAGCAACGGATTCAAAGACAGAAAGTTTTCAGATAATTTTGGAGACAGAAATAGACCTTACTACGGGTGATTATGTGGAAGTTTTCATCAAAAATAATCTCACCACAAGTTCTATTTTGGTGAATGATATGCAGTTTAGAGTGAGTGAGTAAATAAACTGCCTGAATTTAAAAAACCACCGTAATCACAAAGTCTTCCACATAAAAAACCGCTAATTGATGTTCCGTTTTTAGGATGCCATCCACAAGAATTTCTCCTTCCAAAGTGGCAGGTTTTTCTTCAAAGGGTTCGATATAAATGTTATTTTTGAATGATAAATTTTTTTTACCATACCATTTATACAAACTCTCTTTGGCACACCAGTAAATACACATTTTAAAGAGGTCTTCCCCTGCATGGAGACGTTCGGGAAGGGATAAAAACTTATGAGCAACTCGGCTTAATTTATCCGAAATCCTTTCAATATCAATTCCAACTTCTTCTTCAAAACTGACCACAGCAACGGCATACTCATTGGTATGAGATAATGATACAAATCCTTGGTTACCAATTAAATAAGGATTGTTGTGTTCATCTTTGGCAATGCCATAATAAGCATGGTTCAAGGCTTCAACGCTATATTTTACACAAGTACGGCTTGCCAACCATTCTAATTGTTTTGTTGGGTGAGTAGCGTTTGAAAGTTGAAGTAAATCAATGGAATCTATACCTAAATATTCTAAAAAAAAGGAGGGGTTTTCCTCAATTTTCCAAAGAGTAATGATGGCTTTTGCGGAAATATTTTTACTAAAAATTAACAATTTGTGTTGGGTTATTGGTTATTTGTCATTAGTTATCAGTAAGTTAGCCAATGATATTTTTTTTCGAAATATCACACGATTTTAAAAATGTTGCCATTCCCTGCAAAATAAAGTAATTTCGTTGATAATTAACGATAAATCTCTCAATAACTAATTTCTAATAACCAATAACTGATTTTGTGCAAGTTTCAAAAATAGATACGTTTTCAGGGCATCGTGATTGTGTTTATACGCTCGAAGGAGCGACCGAACCCAATCAATTTTTTTCGGCAGGTGGCGATGGACTGGTAATTCGCTGGGATTTAACTATGCCCGATGTAGGAGAATTATTTGCCCAAGTTCCCGCATCTATTTATGCACTCTGTTTTGATGAATCAAGAAATCAGTTGTGGGTAGGTCAAAATTTTGAGGGAATTCATCTGATTGATGTGGAAACTAAGCAAGAAATCAAATCTATTAAAATTACGGCTTCTTCTATTTTTGATATTGAAATCCATGAAAATAATGCACTAATTGGCTTGTCGGACGGAACGATTGTGGTGATGGATGTGGAGGCTTTTGTGGTAAAAAAACACATTAAAGCATCCGATAAAAGTGTGCGAAATATTGCCGTAAACTCACTTTTAGGTGAATTTGCGGTTGCTTACAGTGATTTTTCAGTAAAAATCTTTGATTTGAACGATTTTTCCTTGAAATTAGTAGTATCACATCACACAAACTCAGTTTTCACGCTTCGCTATTCCCCTGATTATCAGTATTTAATATCAGCAGGACGTGATGCACATTTGAAAATATTGGAGGTAAATAATCAATACAAATTAAATCAAGATATTGCTGCACATTTGTTTTCTATTAATGATATAAAATTCAGCCCAGACGGAAAATTATGTGCCACGTGTAGTATGGATAAGTCCATAAAAATCTGGGATGCTGAACAATTCAAATTATTAAAAGTTATTGATAAAGCTCGTCATGCGGGTCATGGTACATCAATCAATAAATTATATTGGAGTAAGTTTAAGAATTTACTGATTTCTGCTTCTGATGATAAACGAATTTCAGTCTGGTCAATTGACTCTATATAATCCATCTTTGTTTACTATAATTTTTGATTATTGACTTGGTAATCAAGAAGATAAATAAAAAAATAATCATGAGAATTACCCCCCTTGAAATAAGACAGCATACATTCGACAAGAGTTTTAGAGGTTACGATACGGAGTCGGTTGATGCTTTTTTGCTATCGCTTTCCCAAGAATGGGAGCGAGTTTCAGAAGATTTCAGACAAACCAAAGTCAATCTTGAAGTAGCTGAAAGAGAGATTATGCGGATGAAAGAAATTGAAAACAGCCTTTTCAAAACGCTCAGAGCCGCTGAAGATGCCCAACAGGAAATCAACGGAAAAGCCCAAGCCGAAGCTGATTTAATTACTGATAAAGCCAAAAAAGATGCCGAAGAAGTTGCGAATGAAGCCCAGAAAAAGGCGGATATGGTGATTTCGGAAGCAGAGAATAAAGCTAAATTCTTGGTGGATGATGCCGTAAACGACCTTAAAAACTATGAGCGTGATTTCAAGGCAATGGAACGTTACAAAGATTATTTGGTAGTAGAATTGAAAAGTTTTGCTAACGACGCTCTTGATAAAGTTACTAAGTTTGAAGAAAGAATAAATACTCGAACCAATGAAGCCCGACTGAATGATTTGGGAATTAAAGCAACCGAATCTACGACCACCCCCCCATTTAGAACCGAACCCAAAGTTGAAGGAAATTTGGTAGAAATAGAATCAGTTGATGAGCAAGTTTTAGAACAAAGAACAATTCAAACTCCTGTTAGTCAAGAAGTTGAAGAGCCTGTCTTATTAATTATCCCCGATGAGAAAGCAGACATTACTGAACCCGAAGTTAGCTTTGAGCCTGCTAATGATTATGACGATGAGAACGAGGAGTTGCCCACAGTTCATGCTGTTGTTTATGAGGATGCACCTTCAATAAGTACAGAACATTATCCTGAACCAATTTTTGAAAACCCTTTTTCGAAACAAGAAGTTAAATCTGAAATAAGTACAGATTTATTCAGTGAAACGGCTGACAACTTACTGAAAGAAATGAAAGCAACTCGTGGCAGACCTCGCAAGATTGTGAGAGAAAATGTCAGTGGCTTACCAACAGTTTCATCAGTTATGGAAGAATTTTCAAGAGAAACTCCTCCATCAATTTCAAACGGTGGAGGGTCATTCTTTGATAATATTTAGAATAGTTAATATGTAATAATGAATAGTTTTTAGGTACTCATTATCAAGTATTTTACAAAGAACCTATTTAAACTTATTATTGTAGAACTATTAATTATTTTCTGTTAATCATTAATTATATATTGACATACAATTAAATTAAAATGCTCTTTAAAAATTTCAAGTTGAAATAACAGCTTGAAATTTTTTATTTAAGAGTATGTAACACGGACAGCCTTGTCCGATTTTTATATTGAAACGGACAAGGCTGTCGAGCCGTCCGTAATACAGATTATGGGAACAATTGCTTTAGAAGGTTTAGAATTTTTTGCTTATCACGGTGTTACGGGTGAAGAACAGAAAATTGGAAACCGTTATCAAATTGACATTCAAATAGTTACAGATTTTTCGGAAGCTGCCGAAAATGATAAACTTCGTGATACGGTTGATTATTCAGACCTTTACGAAATTATTACGGAGGTGATGAAAATTAAATCTCGATTGTTGGAACACATCGCTAAACTGATAATTTCCAAGGTTCGGGCACGTTATCCAAGTATTGAGAAAATAGAAGTAACAGTTTCAAAATTTAATCCTCCCATCGGCGGTGTATGTACCCGTGCGAAGGTGACCTTAGTAGGGTAAAATAATTTATGGCACATCAAGTAACGATAAAAGATATTGCTCGTCATCTGAATATTTCGGTGGCAACCGTTTCCCGTGCCATGCGTGATATGCCCGATATCAAGCCAGAAACTCGGGAAAAAGTGCTAAAATTAGCAAATGAGTGGGATTATCAACCCAATATTTTAGCAACCAGTTTAGTGAAAAGCCGAACAAAAACTATTGGCGTTATTGTTCCTGATTTAGCTTATCATTTTTTTGCTTCTGTAGTGAGAGGAATTGAAGAAGAAGCTATTGAGAGAGGTTACAGTTTGCTTCTGACCCAAACCAGTGAACTGTATGAACGTGAATTGACTAACGTTCAAAACTTATCCCGAGGGCAAGTAGAGGGCTTTATTATCTCTTTATCCCAAGAAACTACCAATTATGAACACCTCAAACGTCTTCAACGAAAAGGGATTCCTTTAGTATTTTTTGATAGAGATGCCGCTGATGTTGAGGTTTCAAAAGTGATGGTGGATAATGTGGGAGCAGCCTATGAGGCTACGAAACATTTAGTAGAAAACGGTTGTAAAAGAATTGCTTTCTTAGCGGGACCGACCAATGTAACAGTGAGTAATCAACGACAAACGGGTTATGAAAATGCCTTGACAGATTCGGGTTTAGTGATTGACGAAACCTTAATTGTTCATGGTAGTTATAATCTACAACAAATTATTGAACTGACCAATTATTTGATTGATTTGCCTAACTCTCCTGATGGGTTGGTGGTGGTGAGTGACCGTTTAGCAATTGGAGCAATGTCGGCAATGCGGGCAAGGGGCGTGAAAGTCCCCGAAGATTTGGCTATTGTTAGCTTTAATGATGAGCCAATTTGTACCATCGTTACGCCCACGCTGACGAGTGTTTCGCAACCTACGATGGAAATGGGAAAAATGGCTATGTCGTTGTTAATCAATCAGATAGAGAAGGAAGGGAGTCCTTTGGAAGTGAAAATTTTTAAAACTGGATTAAAAATTAGAGAGTCTTCAAAGAGGATATAGGATATTAAGTTGCAAAAAACGAAGTCTTCTCACTATTTTAAACGAAGCCCTCCTTAAAACAGATATAAATCACTTCAAACTAAAACCATGAAACAATCATTACTTATCATCTTAGGGCTATTTTTCTGCCTATCCACATCAGCCCAGAAGAAAAAAAAATCCAAGAAAAACATCATAGAGATTCCTCAGGTGGTTCAAAAAAAAATACTCACGCACGATGTGTATGATTCGTGGAAAGAAATCCCTGATAAAATGATTTCTACGGACGGTAGTATGGTTGTGTATACGCTCAATCCACAAGAGGGAGACGGTAAGGTGGTTTTCCACTCTTTGAAAAACGTAAAAATAGATTCGGTTCACAGAGGAGCAGAAATAAAATTGACCGATGATGCCGAATTTGCGATTTTTAAAATTAAACCGCAATTAGAATTAGTGAAATCTATGAAGCGTTTGAAAAAGAAAAAAGACGAAATGCCGAAGGATTCTTTGGGGATTTATGGCTTGAAAAATAACCAAACCACCAAGATTCCCAATGTTTTGAACTTCAAAATTCCAGAGAAAGCAGGAGGGTGGTTGGCTTACCAAACCGAGGAGACTAAGAAAATTGACATTGCTAAAAAGAAAGATACCTTAGTAAAAGTAGATCTTAAAAGGAAAATAGTAAAGAAAGAATCTGAGGATAACGGTTACCGTTTAGTATTGAAGAATCTGAAAACTAATGCCGAACAGAAGTTTAGTTTTATTACTGACTATAACTTTGCTAAAAATGGTAAAACCTTAGTATTCAGTACAACGGGTAATGATTCGACAATGCTTGCGGGTGTGTATGTGCTTGATTTACAGAATAATAAATTATTAAATATTTTTCAATCGAAAGGAAAGTTTAAGAAAATAGCCTTATCAGAAGAAGGAAATCAAGTGGCATTTTTAGCAGATTTAGATACTAATGCTAAGACTCAAATTCGTTTGCCAAAGTTGTATCATTGGAAATTTGGAGATGAAAAAGCCAATCGTTTAGCAGACGAAAATCAGACTTTTGCTCCTAAAAATTGGTTAGTAAGTGAGCATTTTCAACCCCGTTTTTCAAAGGACGGTACTAAATTATTTTTTGGTACTAATCCCAAACCCGTTGTTGCTGATACTACTCTATTACCCGAAGAGATCGTGAGTGTGGAGGTTTGGAATTGGCAAGACAAAAAGCTCCAAACACAGCAGAAAGTCACATTGGAAGAAGATAAAAAACGTTCTTATTTATCGGTTGTAAATTTAGATAATTTTAAAATCATTCAATTAGGTTTTGTTGAAATCCCGAGTGTAGTTTTGGATAAAGATGCCAATAATAACATTGTATTAGCTACTTCTGATGTTCCATACTCAAACCAACATTGGGATTGGAATGCTCGTAGGGATGTTTATTTAGTGAATTTGCAAGATGGTTCACGTAAACAAATTGCTACGGCTCTGCAAGGGAATCCAATGCTATCGCCCAATGCTCAATATGTTACTTGGTTTTCCTTGCCAGATTCGGCTTGGTTTGCTTATTCAGTTAAATCTGAAACAGCTGCTAAATTGACTGATAATCAGGCGGTTAAATTTTATGAAGAAGAAGATGATCATCCTGATTTTCCGCCTTCTTATGGTTCGGCAGGTTGGGTAGATGACGTGAAAGATCCTATGTTTGTGGTGTATGACCGCTATGATGCTTGGGCAATTGATTTGAAAAATAACGTGCCAATGCTCATTACGGGTGGGCGAGCCAACAAGGTGCAATATCGTTACGTGAATCTGAGTGCGGAGGATAAATTTATTTTGGGTAAAAATGCCTTGTGGAAATTGGTTTACGAAAGAGATAAATCAGAAGGATACGCAATTCCCGTTAGCCCTTTGTTGAAACCCAAGGAAATTTATAAAGTTGATTTTTCTCTGTCAAATCCCATTAAAGCGAAAAATTCGGATAATTTGATTTTTACGAAGCAAAATTTTCAAAATTATCCAGATTTATATACTTCTGACTTAACATTTCAAAATGTTACAAGAATATCCGAAGCCAATCCTCAGCAAAAAGATTATGCTTGGGGAACGGTGGAGCTGGTTGATTATAAGTCTTTTGACGGAACACCACTGCAAGGACTTTTGTATAAACCAGAGAACTTTGATGTTACTAAAAAGTACCCAATGATGGTATATTTTTATGAAAAATATTCTCAAAATTTGAATTTACATTATGCTCCTTCACCGATTCGCTCATATATTAATTTTCCTTATTTTGTCTCAAATGGTTATGTCGTTTTTGTTCCAGATGTCGTTTACAAGGCGGGCGAACCAGGCAAATCAGCCTATAATTGCATTATTGCTGGAACGGAAGCCATGATTCAAAAGGGTTTTGTGAACAAAGAGCGAGTTGGAATTTCGGGACACAGTTGGGGAGGTTATCAAACGGCTTATTTAGTTACGCAAACCAATATGTTCAGAGCCGCCGAAGCGGGAGCTCCCGTTGCCAATATGACTTCGGCTTATGGTGGAATTCGTTGGGAATCAGGGCTTTCTCGTCAGGCACAATATGAGCGTACACAAACTCGAATAGGAGGGACGCTTTGGGATAAATATGATAAATACATTGAAAATTCACCACTTTTTCAAACCCCAAAAATCCAAACGCCGCTTTTGATGATGCATAATGACGATGACGGCGCTGTGCCGTGGCAGCAAGGAATTGAATTTTATATGGCTCTGAAACGTTTGAACAAACCCGTTTGGCTGTTGAATTACAACGGAGAAAAGCATGGTTTGACTCAACGCAAAAACCGTAAAGATTTTGCCAAACGACTTTACCAATATTTTGACCACTATTTGAAAGATGCACCCGCCCCTGCTTGGATGACCGATGGTTTACCGATGTTGGAAAAGGGGATTAATCAGAAATTGGAGATAAAATAGATTTTAAAGATTAACGCAAAACAAAAGAGGTTCAGAATTGATTTCTGAACCTCTTTTCTTATCGAAATTATGCACTTTATTTACTAATTTAGAACCGCTGACGGGGTAATAACCGCCGTCAAGGCTTTGTTCCGTAACCCTGATGGCGGTTATTTTCTCTAAAATTTGGAGTCGCATTAATAAGTATATAGTTTCATTTGTTATTTATTCATCAAACTAATCCGAAATTTTCAGAATAGGCTCAATTGTTTTTACTTCTGAATATCTTATAAGCCCCTCATTATCAGTTATTTTTATTCGATAATTTATGGATGAAGTATTCTCTAAAATACTATCTAAATATCTGTAAATGAGAGGTTTGTCAGATATTTGATTGAGTGCTTTTGAGTCTATTTTTGCAACACTTTTGAAAATACCGCTACCATTTTGTTGTTCAATCTCGTAATGAGCAATGCCTCTTTCACGAGTCGTCAAGAAGTCCACTGCCAGACCATTTTTGGTTACGGTCAAATTGAAATCTTTGAGATTATAAGCAGAACTCACTCTCACTGTAAATTCATCTTGCAAACATTTTTGGTCGTCTTGAACAACATATTTTGTCGTAACTACGGGCGAAACCGTTACATTTTTATTCTTCGATTTGTCGTGTTGCCAATTGTAGTTGCCTGTCCACGAGGCTTGTAGAGGTACACTATTTTGATTATCCTCTAATTTAATTACTTGTTTTTGATTTACATCTTTTAAAATAGTAAACTGATCTTTTATGCTTCCGTCTTCTGTAATGAACTTAGCATCCAAACGATTTCCTTCAATTTCCAAATATAAAGAACCTCCATCTTTATTATTAGAATACATCATGGCATCGTGTGGATAAGTAGTTTGTGAGCGACCATTGCTTGCTCCACAACCGTTAACAACATATATAATTCCCTCATTTACAGCACTTTGACTATTTTTTATATAAGGACAAGATTCTTTTGTAGTATCATAACGCCCATTTGAATTAGTGGCAGCATGAATTTTGGAATCGTAAGTTGATTCTAAACCATAATGTCCTTTTATCATCTGCGAACGTTCGTAGGCATGGCTGTGACCATTCAAGACTAAATCAACTCTATATTTTTCTAAAAGTGGGACAATACCTTCTCTCAGCAAACGTAATTCTTCTTCAGTGTCCGAATTCCGAGAACCCATAGCGTATGGTGGATGATGCCAGTATAAAATCGTCCATTTTTGTTTATTTGCTTTCAAATCACTTTCCAGCCACTTCATCTGGTCACTATCTTTTGAGAACAGACGTCTGTCCATCTCTTCACGTCCGTAAGAATCTAAACTTATAAAGTGAATATTGGCGTAATTATAAGAATAATAGGCTTCGGAGTTAGAAGGGACTCCGCCAATTTCTCCTTTGGTAGGCATCGAGAATATCTTGAAATAATCCAGAGCAGGGTCTTCTATTCTGTGGTCACCAGGAATGGGCGAATAGTCATGATTGCCAGGTGATGGAAAAATGGCAGTTTGTTTCATCAAGTGTTCTGTTTGATAATATTCAAAAAAACGCTCTTGAAATTCCCAATCGTAGCCTTGTGCATAAGCATTATCGCCCAAAAGTAACCACAGATCGGTATAATTATTGCCAATATATTTGAGATATTGTTGGTAAACTTTGGTCTGTACATCAGTTCCCATTCCCATGTCACCCAAGGCAAAAATTCGTACTTTCTGTTCAGAATTAACGGGAGGGGAGGTTACAAAAAAATTATCTTTATCACCCTGCAAAACTGTACTGGCATTGGCAACTGCATAAAAATATTTTGTATTGGGCGTTAGTTTATCAAGCGTAATTTGATGGTCTATTTTTGCAGTATTATCTGATAATGAGGAGCTTAGACTATTTTGTGAAATTCCAAAATTGATTTTGGAAGCCATCGCAATATCTGTCCGCCAGCGAATCATCATACTCGTAGAGGTTGCCATTTGAATATATGGTCCACGGGTTATTTTTTGGGCGGTGATACTTTGCGATATGTATAGAAGAAATATCGTTAATAAAATTGTAATTCGACTGAACGGCAGGCTTCCATTCAAAGGAAGTCTTCCGTAAAATTTACTTAGGAATTTATATACGTTCATAATTCAATCATCAGTTTTATAATCTAATCCAATCGTCTCCAAATCATCCTCAGCTAATTCAGAAGGTTCGATGTGTATTCTTAATTTTTTGGAATCAGCATCCCGTTTCCATTCGGTGGCGGCATCATCCAGAATTGTGAGGATAATTTCACGAGCTTCATCATTTTCTTCCGATAAAAAATCATCATAATTCTTGAAAATTAGATAGATAGACGTTTCGTCCAGCCAATCCAAATCATTAATCATTTCATCAAAAGCATCCAAATTACACCCAAAATCATCATCAAGTTTGAGTTGAACGATTAATTCTTGGTAAAATTTATCAAGCGTATCAATTTGTTCGCCATCAATAACAACCACCAGAGTTTTTTCGGTAGAGTGTTTATTGGATAACGAATTTAAGATTGTATAGTTTGCCATTGTCTCTTTATATTTTGAAGTTTCCAGTTTTTCTAAATCGAATCTTTACTGTAATTAATAATATTTTGGAAAACTCCCAATAATTCATCAATTTCCCCAAGGTAATATTTTTTCATATCAATATAAATCTTATCAGAATACTCTAAAAATTGCCAAACATCGCCCGTTGTGGTGCAACCGTATATTTTCTCGGTTTTTATTCCCTTTCTATCATTATACATTTTTGCCCCGACTAATTGGGCAGCACATTGCTTTACTCCTTCTTCCAAATCGTTTCGTTTTGCTTCAACGATATGAAAAATGGGCGTACTGATTTCATAAGATTTTGTGTCTTTGCTCAGAATAAAATCACATTCACCTTGCAAGCCACTCAGTTTATCACCCACCAGCGTATCGCCAGAATAGATGGTAAAAAAATTACTATTTATTCGTCTCAATTCTTTCAAAATGGGAACAACAATCCACTCGCTTCTTGCTTTTTCGCTTTTGATAGGCATTTCGGCACTTTCTTCCAACTCCAATTTTAGCCTCTCGCTTGGTTCAATGCGAATTGACGGAAATTGAAGATACATTCTTTCGTGTTTGATACCAAATTTTTCCTCTAAATCTGATAAGGTAAATTCTGTATATGCCATAATCTGAAATTATTGATAAATTCTCAAAAAGAAAAGTAGTACAAAAATTGATATTCTGTACTACTGGTGTGGTGCAAATTTATATAAATTTTTATTCGTTTATTTTGTTCTTCAAATCCATTCTTTCGTGTAATATTCTAATCACTTCTATTTCATCCTCTGAAATGGAATGATAAAAAATAATGTGATTACCCGATTTTAGCCCGAATAGATATTTGCTTATTTCATCATAACTCCTTCCTATATATGGATTTTCTGAAATATCTTTACAAGCCTGTTTAATAGTGTTATGATATTTATCCGCTTGTTTTTCTGACCATTTTTGTAACGTATAATCCCAAATATCGGTCAAGTCATCAATGGCTTCTTGTCTGAAGGTAATTTTAGCCATTTGTTTTCCTTTCTGATTTTAGTTTAGCAAGATGCTCGTCAAAGTCAAAATTTTCCACTCTTGGGCTATTAAGTCCTTGTTGGATAGCACTTTTCAAGGTAATAACTTTATTTTCTTCATCTTCCAAAAGCCGAAGTCCAGCACGGATTACCTCACTCACATTTTTGTATCGTCCCACTGAAACTTGGCTTCCAACAAACTGGTCGAAATAATTTCCTAATGATATTGATGTATTTTTCATTCCTTTATTTTTCTTTAAAGTTACCAAAAATTGGTAAAAAATCAATATTTGATGAATTTTATAATTTCATTAAATCTATTAATTTGATAAGTGCTTGCCATGCCTTTCTCAGAAACATTGTATTGGCTTCATTACCAAAAGTAGCCTTGAATCGCAGTGGCGAACCGCCCATAATCTGAAATAATCGGTATAAATATTTGGTCTTCTGTATATAGTGGCTCCATTTAGTAAAGATAGTGGTTTTATTGTTTTTTAGTAGATTGTTAATGATCTTAATTTATATTACTATTTCAAGATAATTAGTGGAAATAATCATGACTAATGGTGTATTAGATAACCTTAACTTGGTTTAAAAACTCAATTTTAAAATCTTCATAGATTCTCAAATATTCTTTCATTATTTCGTTTAATTGTTCATAATCTATGAAAGTAACTATCAAAGCTGTTTCTAAATTAAGGAGTAATTTATATGCTCTTGTTAAATTGTGTCCCGTTAAAGGGTAGAAAACATTGTCTTTCTCAATATTGAAAGTTAGAATTGGAATTCCTCCTTTAACTTGTATTGCGATATGAAAAGTATATGACTCAATAGATTCTTTGCAATAGTACGTGCTATCAACATATTTAAATGGATAATTATATGTTTCTAAAATTGATGAAACCTCTTTCTTGTCAATTTTAGAAATTCGATTATCCCAATTATTGTATTTTGCATACAGTTTTTTATATCGAGAAATAAAATTGATATTTTCGTAAATGCTACTTTCAAAAGTGTCCACAGTTTCATGATTCATATTTAAGATTTTTAGATTAATTTCTCACCTCAACAAAACTCCGATAATGATCATCAGTATAATAAGCCTCCCCATCCGAACCTGTAATCAACCGTTCTGCTCCACGATTTTTACCTCGTATTTTGGGGTTTACGTCCCATTCTTGGTAATTTATCTTTCTGCCCGAAACATCTTTTTTGGGGAGGAGATTCTCGTAGTTTCCGAATCTTCGTCCACCTACATATCCATCCATCGCTACGCCATTCTCACGGACATATTTCAATACTTTTAAAGCCTTCGTAGGCACATTGCCCGTCCTAATATCCGATTGTGTATCTTCTGCACGATTCTCAGGGGTATATTTTGAGTTTTCATCTGATTTTCCCCTTTTTTGCCGATGTTTTTTATGCTTTCTATGGTTATTTTCCGAGAAATCGTCTTTATCTTGTCCGTAAGATGTAACTTTCTCTTGATTTGAAGTACTTTTTTCAGAAGGCTGGCAACTTGAAAAAGTGCCTGTTAGAAGGAAAAATAATATGAATACGTTTTTGATAAATCTCATGGGTTTGATTGTTTTTTTGTCTGAATTTGGATTGCGACGTTTCGCAATCTAAATTCAGACTGGGTCATCCAGACAATTATTAATAACAAATTTACCGAAAACTCATTCAACACTTCATCTATTGCCTTCAATATTTGCAAAACATTTAAAAAATCACGAAATTTGTATAGTGAGCCCTATCAAAAAATAATCATAAAATCCTTCCTTCGAGGAGGTAAAGGGACTTCCTTAAAACGATTAATAACCAATTATACCAACCCTAAAAAAAGAATCTTAAAACAGTTCTCCCTTCGGGGCTTAGGGGTCTAAAACGATTTATGTCAGAACAAACCAGTAATATTATCCCCATTAATATTGAAGACGAAATGCGGGGAGCGTACATCGATTATTCGATGTCCGTAATTGTGTCTCGTGCTTTGCCAGATGTCCGTGATGGACTAAAACCCGTTCACCGCCGTGTTCTTTATGGAATGGACGAGTTGGGCGTAAATTACAACAAAGCCTATAAAAAATCCGCTCGTATAGTAGGGGAGGTTATGGGAAAGTTTCACCCTCACGGCGACTCTTCCGTATATGATACGATGGTGAGGATGGCCCAGGAATGGTCATTGCGCTATCCTTTGGTGGATGGTCAAGGAAACTTTGGTTCGGTAGATGGTGATTCACCCGCCGCCATGCGTTATACTGAGGCACGTCTGAAAAGAATTGCGGAGGAATTATTAGCAGATATTGGCAAAGAAACGGTTGATTTCCAACCCAACTTTGATGATTCTTTGATGGAACCCAAAGTGCTTCCTGCCAAATTCCCCAACCTATTATTGAACGGAACATCGGGTATTGCCGTAGGTATGGCAACCAACATGGCTCCGCATAATTTGACGGAAGTTGTGAATGGAATTATCGCCTATATTGATGATAACGATATTACAATTCCAGGGTTAATGGAGTATATCAAAGCCCCAGATTTTCCAACTGGCGGTACGATTTACGGTGTTTCAGGTATCAAAAATGCTTTTGAAACGGGTCGTGGGCGTATTGTGGTGCGTGGAGTTGCCAATTTTGAGACTTCAAAAACGGGAAAAGACCAAATCATTATTTCCGAAATTCCGTATATGGTCAATAAGGCATCCTTGATAAAACAATGTGCTGATTTGGTGAATGATAAACGTATCGAAGGTATTTCAGAAATCCGTGATGAGTCTGACCGAGAGGGAATGAGAATCGTTTTTGATTTGAAACGTGATGCCGTTCCGAACGTTGTATTGAACAATCTTTACAAATTTTCGGCACTTCAATCTTCGTTCTCGGTCAATAACGTTTGTTTAGTAAAAGGTCGTCCTTATACGCTGAATCTCAAAGACTTAATTCATTACTTTGTTGAACACCGTAATGAAGTTGTCGTTCGCCGTACTCAATATGATTTAAGAGAAGCCCAAAAGAGAATCCATATTTTAGAAGGATTTATCATTGCTCTCGATAATCTGGATGCCGTTATCAAATTGATTCGTGAGTCGAAAGACCCCAATACTGCTCAGGCAGGTTTGATGGCAAGTTTCGGTTTATCAGAAATCCAATCAAAAGCCATTCTTGAAATGCGTTTACAGCGTTTGACGGGTATGGAGCGTGATAAAATCATTGCTGAATACAACGAAATCAAACGTATTATTGAAGATTTGGAAGATATTTTGGCAAAACCAGAACGTCAATTACAAATTATCAAGGACGAATTGCTTGATATTCGTGAACGTTATGGAGATGCTCGCCGCACGCAAATCAACATGACCGATGATGAATTCTCGGTGGAGGATATGATTGCGGATGATGAAATGTTGATCACCGTTTCAAACCAAGGATATATCAAACGTACTCCAATTGGCGAATATAAAGCACAGGGTAGAGGAGGAGTTGGTTCAAGAGCTGTTGCCACCAAAGACAGCGACTATACCGAACATCTTTTTACGGCAACGATGCACAACTGGCTATTATTTTTTACTGAAAGCGGAAAATGTTTTTGGTTGAGAGTTTATGCCGTTCCCGAAGGTTCAAAAACTGCCAAAGGAAGACCCGTTCAGAATTTAATGAATATCGAAAGTGGTGATTCAATCCGTGCGGTTATCAACGTAAAATCTTTGACCGACCCTGATTATATCAACAATAATTTTATTGTTATGTGCACGGAAGACGGGACGATTAAGAAAACTACTTTGGAGGCTTATTCACGTCCACGTCAAAACGGAATTATCGCCATCACCATTCGTGAAAATGACCGTTTGTTAGATGTAAGTTTAACTAATGGAAATAACCACGTAATTATTGCCACAAACACAGGTCGTTCAGTTCGTTTTGAGGAATCACGTGTTCGCCCAATGGGACGTTCAGCCGCAGGTGTAAAAGGTATTTGGTTGGACGAAGAGAAATTGCACGAAAAGGCAGTCGGAATGGTTTGTATCGAAGACCCCGTAACCCAACAATTATTAGTAGTTTCAGAAAAAGGATTCGGTAAGCGTTCGGATGTTGAAGATTACCGTTTAACTAACCGTGGAGGTAAAGGCGTAAAAGCCCTAAACATTACCGAAAAAACGGGTAACTTGGTGGCAATCAAAGAAGTAACGGATAGTAACGATTTGATGATTATTACTAAATCGGGAATTCTGATACGTATCGCCGTAGCAGATTTGCGAGTAATGGGACGTAATACCCAAGGTGTAAAATTGATTCGCTTAAAGAATGAAGCCGATGAAATTTCGTCAGTAACTAAAATCGTAAAAGACCCCGAGGAGGAAGTTATCGTAGATTCAGATGCCGTAGTAGTAGTGGAGGATGGAGAAAACGAAGTTCTTAGTTCAGAAGTGGAAAATATCGAAGCATCATCAGAAGGAGAGGAGGGAGATGTTCCTTTGGCTGACGAAAGCGGAGAAGAGTAAAGTTTCGGTGAACAGTAAAGGGGGTGAACGGTATGTATCGGAATAAAACCGTTTACCCTTTGCCGTTCTCCGTGTACCGTTTTTCCCATTTGCCGTAAAATTGTTAATCTTTTGTTAAGAAAGTAACTTCTGAAAAGAATACTCGTTACAAGTCTAAATTTCAGATAGAGTATTATAAATTATTCACAAACCAAACTGTGTACCGTTCACCATTAAATGTGTACCGTAATTTAAAACCAAATAAATAAACAATGAGAAAACTAACACTTGCCATCCTTGCAATATTAATGACAGCGGGAGCAACTTTTGCCCAAGTAGATAAATTCTTAGTAGAAGCTAATCGCAAGGCGTACTCGGAAGCTAAGAAAAAAGCTGACGAAGCCGTCATGAAAAAAGATTCTTTAAAATCGAAAACGTGGCTAACTCGTGGCGAGGCATATTTGGATATTGCTCTTTCGAGAGATTCAGTTTTGACAAAAGCAAACCCAACAGCTCCTTACAAGGCAATTGAGAATTTTAAAAAAGCAATTTCACTTGATCCCGCATCAACTGCTAAAAAGTATATGATGGTAGTGGTTGGGAAAGATGGCAAACCAGAAGTTGAAGGACAGAAATTATATTCAGCTTTTATGGATGCTGGTATTACAAAATATCAAGCCAAAGATTTTTCAGGTGCTTTGAAAGACCTTCAAATGGGAATGGAAATATCGCCAAAAGATACTACTGCGGCAATGTACACGGGTGTAATCGGGCAAATGGCAAAAGATGATGCTGCGGCAGCAAAAGGATATGAACGCTTTTTGGAATTGGGTGGTAAAGATGCCGCCATGATTTATGCCTTGGCTCAAATTTACAGAAATGATAAAAACGAAGAGAAAGCTATTTCAACGCTTGAAAAAGGTATTGCTCTGAATCCTAATAATAAAGATTTGAAATCTGAAAAAATCAATATGTTATTGGGTTTCAAACGTTTAGATTCGGCTATTAAAGAATTGGAAGCCTCTGTGAATGGTGGTTCAAAGAATGTTCAGGAGGTTATCAATTTAGCGATTCTTTATGATAATAAGGGTCAGGAAATGGAAAAAGAGATTAAAGGATATTCTACTCAATTATCAAAAGGTAATGTAGATGGATTAAATAAAAAAATACAAGCTCAAAAAGATAAAATTAGTGCTTATGATGAAGAAATTAAGCGTTTGAGTGATAAAGCGAAGAGAGAGCCTAAAACTGCCGCTGCCTCAAAAAGACAAGCAGGAGAGGTGTCTGCTATGAAAGATGAAGCAAATGGGGTTTTGGCAAAATTGAACGAAGAATCTGCTCAACAAGCTGCCACAGCCACTAATACCGCTGATATTTCTAAGAAAATGGCAGAGGTACAAGCCAAACAAAACGAAGCAAAAGCTACTTCAACCAAATATTATTTGAAGGCACTTGAAATGGAACCTAATAATTATGACGTAAACTTCAACATGGGAGTAATGAACTTCAACGAAGCCGTAATCATTAAAGGTAAAGTGGATGGAATGGATATGAATACTTACAAAACAGAAGGTAAAGCTGTGGAGGCATTAGCTACTGAAAAGTTTAAAGCGGCATTACCATTTTTTGAGAAAGCATATTCAATTAAGCCCGAAGATGAAGTTAAGAATAATTTAAGAAGTCTTTACCAAGTATTGAAAATGGAAGACAAATTGAAAGCTTTGGGAGAGTAATTTATAATTACGCAAATAGTCTTTTTATTATTAAAATCCCTCATACAGAACGTGTGAGGGATTTTTTGTATAGCTTATAGGGTACGCCATAACTTGTCAGAATTAGAATCCTCAAAAGCCTGACAGATTTTGAAAACCTGTCAGGCTTTTGAGTTGCCAACAAGGGAGTATGTTAGTATAAGGGAGGTATGATTTCTAAATGTTTTATTTAACATAATGTAAATTATACAACTTTCAATTGCCTTTGAAAGTTGTATAAGAATTACCTTTCAGTAAGGTTGTGGAATGTGTTGAGAGGGGCTTTAAACGTACCACTGCAATCTTTGCCGTGTAGTATATGAAATCATCAAAAATCAATATGTGGGCAAGCCTTTGGGGTTTTCAGCCAACCGTCTGAGAATCTCGCAGAAAGTTTTGTTTTATAATCTGTTCTGGTAATTAATTCTCAGGAATCTGTGGAAGTTGAAATTTATGAGCTGAGAATCTCGCAGAAATCTTAATTTGATAAATTGTTTGAATGATTAACTGTTAGGCGAATTTTAAGGTGAAAATAAAGCCGTTGAGAATCGTTTGGAAAATTTGATTTGATGTTGTGGACGGGTTATTTGATTGTTAGAACGTTTTATTTTGGTGTATTTACTGTAATACGGACAGCCTTGTCCGTAGTTAAAAAAGTTTATTTAGCAGCGAACAAGGCTGTCCGTGTTACAGTTACTTACAAATTTTCGCTACTCTCCCCTCTCCCAGTTTAACTTCTATTTTCAAACTAAAAAATTAGTAGATAAAATACCAGAGGCTTTAATGTATTTTTCATTCAAAATACATTAAAGTCTGTGGTGCTGAATTTCTAAGATTTTGCTGGCTCCGTTTTAAAGGGTTGATTATAATACCGTTTGCCCGTAGTTTTAAACAAGGCATTTGTCTTTACGACCACGCCACAATCAACCGCAGAAGTTACTGCTTCCACATCTTTCCGTTAATTTTCAGATTTTATTTTACCATAAAACAGGAAATTAGGTTTGACTTGAAAACTTATAAAGATAAGTTGATGCCTTTGGTCAAATCTTCAGGAAACCAGTCAAATTTCCCATTATAAAAGTCTTGAAGGGTTTCGCTGTTTTCCATAACTTATTTTTGTGCTAAAGTTTAAATTTTATCCAAAAGTCCTTTCAAATCCGCAGGAGAATACCCTACCGATTTTAAAACCTTATTATCAGCAATTCGATATACTAAGAACTTATCCCCATCCTGTGCTATTTCTGCCGCTGTGCCGTCTTTCTCAAAATAATGTTTTACGGTTGCTTCGGCTTCTGCGTAAGAACTGCACGCTTTCGACATATTCGAGCGTTGAACTTCGTTGAATAAATCCACAAATTTTTCGCCCAAACCAAATTCCAAAACTGCCCCCGAAAGTACATATTGAATGTCACAAAGGGCATCTGCCACTTCTACTAAATCATTATTATCAATGGCTTCTTGGAGTTCTTTCAACTCTTCGGCAATCAAACTGACCCGAAGTTTACAGCGATCTGCCGATGGAATTTGTGGAGAATCTAAAATGGGAGCTTTGAAAGTACGGTGAAAATCAGCGACTTGATTGAGCGAATCTAACTTTTGCATTTATTTATGTGGATAAAATGGTTCTTTGTTCAAATTTACTGAAAATGTAGATAAGAACTGCACATCTGTCCACACAAAATTGTGGATAAGTCTGTAAGTCTCTATTTTTCAGTTAGTTACAATATTCACGTGGAACAGTTAGTGTTAATTATCTGACTGTCAGTCTATTAGGTGTTTCACAACTGTAACACGGACAGCCTTGTCCGTAAGTAAAAAAATGATTATTTTAATACGGACATGGTTGTCTGTGTTACAGTTTTTCGAAATTTTTTGGCAAAAAAGTAAATTGCTAAAAATGATTTCGAGAGAATTTCGTAACTTGATTTAATCAATCAAACTCAAACAATTATGAAGAATATTACGACCCTTACATGGATATTTATGTTTTTATTTTCTTTCAAAACCATCGCCCAAGAATCCACTCGATTTCAAAGGCAATCTTTTGAGGTTGAGAATAATAAACCTAAAATCTTAAAATCAGAATCTCCCATCACCAGTATTTCCTTCAAAATTACTTATGATCAATTGCTTACGGGATTTTGGATTGAGACCGCCGATGAACGCTTTGAGATTAAACCAGATGCCCATAATCCCGAACATTCCGAGTTAATCGTATTCTCAAAGCCTATTTCTGAGTTTAAAATCACCTCAAATGGCTTTCGAGGTGTATTAACGATGGATAAAATCTATGTAAAGCCTTTATTGTTGCCAAAAACCACCGAAAGAGGGTCAAAAATTGGGGCAGATTGCGAAAAACCGACCGTAATTCCTGCCAGTACGTGGCGTGCAGGAATTACACCTCCGAAGGAATTGCCCGTTCAAACGGTTACGAAACACATCATCGTTCATCATGCTGCGGGGTCAAATACTGCCACTAATTATACCGATGTGGTTCGGAATATTTATACTTTTCATACGAGGACGAATGGCTGGAACGATGTAGGGTATAATTTCTTGATTGCTCAGGATGGAACAATTTATGAAGGTCGGGATGGGCAAAATATCATGGATGGTGATAATGTTTTGGGCGCTCATTTTTGTAGTCAGAACGGTGGAACAATGGGAATCTGTCTTTTGGGGGATTACATGACCGCCCAACCAACGGATAAGTCTCTGGAATCCTTGGCAAAACTGATGGCTTGGAAACTGAAAAAAGAGAAAATCGAACCTCTATCAACGGGGCTTCATACGGCATCGGGCAGAAATCTTAAAAATATTTCAGCCCACCGAGACGGTTCTTGTGCTACTAATTGCCCTGGTGATAATATTTACGCTAAATTGGAGCAAATCCGTCAAAACACAGCTTCATCTTGCGACTTCTCAAAACCCTTAGCTTTTGAAGACGATTTAGATATTTTACCTAAAATCTATCCAAATCCGAGTAATGGAAAAGTGTGGGTGAGTTCTCCTAATGCAAAGAGTGAGATAATACTGTTGGATGGTTTAGGGCGGGAAATTTCCATCGATAAGCAATCGGAAGGAAATAGGAAATGGTCATTTTCAACCAATGGATTATCAAGTGGGGTGTACTTTATCAGGGTAGAAGGGAAGACCTCAAAGTTGGTGATAGAATAATTTTTGCGATAGAGTAGAGAAGAGGCTTTTTAAAGGCATAAACGCCCTTATTTAAACGCCTAAGGATAAACGAAATTATAATGCCTTAAAATCAAAGAAATCAAGCTAGAAAGAGGGGAGTTAAATTTTGGGAGAGTCGTTCAAATTTGAAGAATAATAGGAGCAAAATCTATAAATGTACCTGTTACTAAAATTTATTAATCTTAGAATAATACAAAAATCTTGCTCCTACTCCTATTTAGAGAATATGTGATAGAGTACAGATTGTAGACTTGTCTCCTACCCCTGGATACAAATTTATCTCCTTGTTTTGATTTAGGCTCTACCCTATTAAATGGTTAGCTAAGTTGTGTTCAAAACTGTTTCATCCGATGTGTACACTTAATGAACCAATTCATCTATTCTCTTACCTGTATTCAACTCGGTCTCTTCTCTTCAAAAGTCCCATCGGTATAAAAAATCATGATCCTCTCAATTTGCTTATTGGTGTTCGATGGTGGAATCATCGGACGCTCAATTTTTCGTTTTGGCATCACATTTACGGGCGTTTGTACAGGTAATTGTTCAGCTTGAAAACTTTTAGGCGATTCTCGTGGCTTTTGATCAAATAAATTTTGGCTCTTAACTCGTTGATTAATAGGCTGTTCTCTATTAATTTGGGGCGTATTTTGTTGAGGTATCTCATTATCAAAAAGTAGCCAATCACGGTCAATATCAGGAAAAACCTTCAAAATGCGCTGGATAATGTCCAAACTGGGCTTATTCCTGCCCGAAAGTATATGAGAAATACTACTTCTCTGTATGCCAATGGTATCAGCAAAGTAACTGGGCGATATACCTTTGTCAATTATAATTTGTTCAATCTTTTTATTTAAGTCCATTGTTATTTGTAAATAGTTTACAATATTGTACTATTTACAAAGGTAACTAATTAAATAATAACTTTATTTAAGTTTACAAAAATAAATTATTAAGCAAAATCAATTGTTCAGTTTACAAAAGTAATTATTTAGATTAAATTACAAATGTGATATATGTGAACAGATACATTTGTGATATTTTTGTAAGAAGTGTACCTATTTAACAATGTAAATGCCATCGTCAGCTAATCTTATCTTACTTTCACGGTATAATCCACCAATGGCTTTCTTAAAATCTTTCTTTGACATTTGTAAATTTCGATAAATTATCTCGGCATCGGTTTTATCAGTGTAAGGTAAGAAGCCATCTTTTGATCGCAATAAAGTAAATATCTCTGATTTAACATTATCAATTCTATCATAGCTCTGTTTCACCAACGCCAAATCAATCTTATCATCTGTTCTGATTTTCTTGATGTAGCCTTTTGTAATCTCACCTAATTCTACATTTTGGAAGACTTCACTCTTGTAAATTACGCCCATGTATTTATTGTCAATCAATGCTTTGATGCCCAAATCAGTATATTCGTAAGGAATAAGGCTTACCTCCTGCCCTTCCGTAAGGCTCGAAATATCCTTCTCTAAATGATTATCAATTTTTGCGGTTGCCACGATGCGTTCAGTTTCTTCGTCAATATAAACATAAACCATATAAGAACGCCCCAAACCCATTTTACTGTGTTGATTTCCGAAAGGTACTAAAAGGTCTTTCAGAAGTCCCCAATCCATGAAAACGCCTAATTTACTTACATCTTTAACCTTCAAAAACGCAAATTCTCCGACAACCGCCAGGGGCTTCAAAGTCGTAGCAATGAGCCTATCTTCTGAATCTCGGTAAATAAAGACGTCTAAGAATTGTCCAATTTGTGTACCTTCGGGAACATATACTCGTGGTATGAGAATTTCCTCTACATATCCATCTAAATAAAGTCCGAAGTCCAAATCTTTGATTACTTCAAGCCGATTAAATTGCCCCAATCGCAAGGGAGCCGTTTCGTATATCATATTTTTAAAATTTATTTACAAAATTGCTATAATATTCTAACAATCTAATCAGATAGAAATATAAGTTTGTATGGGAAATTGACTTTTCCCGATAAACGAATATCTAACATCGAACAACGAATATAAAATGTACTCGATTTCACCCGTAAAACTTTTAAAATTTACCGAGAATAATACCGTTCAAGAGCTGGAGGATTTGGTGGCTACGGAAGAACCTTTGGAAATTCGTTTAGGTTTTGGAGACACCAATAATCGCCAACAAAAAAGCGTTTCCGTAACGATGCGGACACCTACGCATGATTTCGATTTGGCATTGGGCTTTCTTTATTCGGAAGGAATTATCAAGTCTTATGAGGAAGTAATGACCATCAAATATTGTGTAGATGCAGGAAAACAAGCCACTGAAAATATCGTCAGAGTAGAATTGAAGCCCGAAGTAAAGGTTGATAGCCAATTATTCCAACGTAATTTTTATATGACATCCAGTTGCGGGGTTTGCGGAAAGGCATCAATTGAAGCTGTTGAAGCGATGATTTGTGGGGATAGTTTTACCCAAAGTGCTGAAAATTGGGAACTTACGCCTTTCTTTATCCAGCAACTATTAAATCAAATGAGTATTGCCCAAAGTGCTTTTACCTATACGGGAGGTTTACACGCAGCGGCACTTTTCGATAAATCAGGGAAAATCATCCTCATGCGGGAAGATGTAGGCAGACACAACGCTCTGGATAAGGTAGTTGGTAATGCCCTGACGCAAAATTTACTGCTACATGATAAAATCATTTTAGTCAGTAGCCGTGCCAGTTTTGAGCTAATTCAGAAAGTCATTATGGCTAATATCCCCGTAATTGCCACCATTGGAGCTCCATCAAGTCTCGCCGTAGAAACTGCCAAACGTTTTGGCGTGATTTTATTGGGATTTATGAAGGAAGATAGGTTTAATGTGTATAGTGGAGCTGACTGTCTGAATTTGGATTCGTCAGATTAATGGATTTACTGGATTATTATGTGCATATCTAAACTATTGGTAAAATCAAATTTAATCAATTTACCATTTTTGTAATCCAAAAAATCCTCAAATCTGATGAATCCAAATTCAGACACAATAATTCTGTTTATTCTTAAATAAATCATCAAACCTAATGCAAACCATAAATCCACAACCTCCTTTAAATTTCACGGGCTTAAAACTGGATAAACCCTATCAAGAAGCCGTAGGACTTACAGCAGTATTTCATTCTTTCAAACACGTATTTGGAGCAATGCCCGTGAATAGAGGTTTTAAGGCTCTTTTGAAACTGAATCAGCAACACGGCATTGATTGCCCCAGTTGTGCATGGCCCGATCCTGATCATCGTTCGCCCATTGCGGAATATTGCGAAAACGGTGCAAAAGCCATTGCCGAAGAAGCCACTACTCGTAAAGTAGGTCTAGCCTTTTTTCAACAACACTCCGTTGCGGAGCTTTCCGAAAAATCTGATTATTATTTAAGCCAACAAGGACGATTAACGCACCCAATGGTCTTGCATGAAGGGAACTCCCATTACGAAAAAATCTCTTGGGAGGAGGCATTTACTTTAATCGGAAATACCCTGACGCAACTAAAATCCCCCGATGAAGCCATCTTCTATACCTCTGGAAGAACATCCAACGAAGCCGCATTCTTGTATCAACTTTTCGTAAGGATGTACGGAACAAACAATATGCCCGATTGTTCCAATATGTGCCATGAATCTTCGGGTGCTGCCTTGAATCACACAGTGGGTATTGGGAAAGGAAGCGTTACTATTGAGGACTTTGAAAAAGCGGAGGTCATTGTTATTTTAGGACAAAATCCAGGAACAAATCACCCCCGAATGCTGACAACTTTGGAGAAGGCAAAACGTAGAGGAGCAAAGATAATTTCAATAAATCCTCTGATTGAAACAGGATTGTTGGCTTTTAAAAATCCCCAAGATGTGTCAGATTTATTGACAGGTGCAACTACTTTGAGCGATATTTACCTCCAAGTAAAGATAAATCAGGACTTACCCCTCTTGAAATGTATTCTAAAATTATTAATTGAGAAAGATAAACAATTGAATGGTCAAGTATTTGATTATCAGTTCATAGAAGTCAATACAGAGGGTTTTGAAACATTAAAGAGCGCTTTGAATGATTATTCAATTAGTGATTTATTGTATGAAACTGGCGTAGAGTTAACTCAAATTGAAGAGGTTGTTGAATTATTAGCTGTCAATAATCGAATAATTGTATGTTGGGCGATGGGACTGACTCAGCACAAGAATTCTGTAATTACTATTCAGGAAATCGTTAATATATTATTGCTCAAAGGGAGTATCGGGAAGGAAGGTGCGGGTACGTGTCCCGTGCGTGGGCATAGTAACGTACAAGGCGACCGAACAATGGGAATTTATGAAAAGCCTTCTAAGGAATTACTGGATAATTTAGAAAAGGTATTCGGTTTTATGCCACCTCGAGAACATGGACTTGATACAGTAAATTCTATCAAAGCCATGCATAAGGGAGAGGCAAAAGTATTTATCGGAATGGGTGGAAATTTTCTTTCCGCAACGCCTGATACTGAATATTGTGCCAAGGCTTTGAGTAATTGTGACTTAACAGTTCATATCTCCACGAAGCTCAATCGTTCGCATTTATTGCATGGCAAGACTGCCCTAATTTTACCAACGCTCGGACGCACCGATATAGACCGACAGACAGCAGGAAATCAATTCGTTTCTGTGGAGGATTCTATGGGAGTTGTCCATAGTTCGGAAGGAATATTAGAACCTGTGTCAAATACCATACTATCCGAACCTGCTATTGTTGCGGGCATGGCGAAGGCTGCGTTAAGCAATAATAAGGTTGATTGGGATAAACTAATTACCAATTATGACAATATCAGAGATTTGATAGAAAAAACGATTAGTGGATTTGATAATTATAACCTGCGAGTACGCCAAGATAATGGATTTTACTTACCAAATGGAGTAAGAGAAGGTAAATTCAATACAACGAACAAGAAGGCTAATTTTACCATCAATAAGTTTGAGCCGACCATATTGGCGGATAATGAATATATGATGATGACCATTCGTTCGCATGATCAATTTAATACAACCATTTATGGCTTAAACGACCGATATAGAGGGATTTATAACGAGCGGAGGATAATTATGATGAATCCCGAAGATATTAATCAGGCGGGTTTGGTCAATTATCAAGTAGTGAATCTGCATAATTATTTTGGAGGAATCCATCGAGAAGCCAAACGGTTTATTGTAGTACCATATAATATTCCTCAACGATGCGTAGCGACCTATTTTCCAGAAGCGAATCCATTAGTACCGATTGATTCTGTGGCGGACGTAAGTAATACGCCTACTTCTAAATCTGTTGTGATTAAGATTGAGGCTGTTTTGGTGGAGGGGAAGATTGAGATTGCGGAGGTGAAATTACAGTGAGCAATATTTCTGATTTAGGATTCGCCAGATTTGAGGATTTCTATTTCGCAATCCAAATTCAAACCATAAAACAAAAAAGTCGTGGAGGTCTCCCCTACCACGACTTTGATTTTTTAGAAAATAAGTATCAAATGTACTTTTTCGAACATCGAAAAACGACCATCGAATTTATACTACTACATTATTTTCACGAAGAGCGGCATTTAAAGAAGTCTTTAAATCGGTACTTTCTTTACGTTTTCCAATGATTAAAGCACATGGAACGTTATATTCTCCCGCTGGGAATTTCTTGGTTAAACTTCCTGGAATAACTACTGAATTTTCGGGTACAAAACCAATATACTCTATTGGTTCAGAGCCTGTTACATCAATAATTTTAGAACTTCCTGTAATGGTTACTCCTGCACCCAAAACGGCACGTTTGCCAATTCTTGCCCCTTCTACCACAATACAACGTGAGCCGATAAATGCACCATCTTCAATAATTACGGGAGAAGCCTGAGCAGGTTCAAGAACCCCGCCAATGCCAACACCACCGCTCAAATGCACATCTTTGCCGATTTGGGCACAACTGCCCACAGTTGCCCAAGTGTCCACCATCGTACCTGAATCTACATACGCCCCAATGTTCACATACGAAGGCATCATGATTACGCCTTTCGCTAAATAAGCTCCGTAACGTGCCACCGCAGGAGGAACAACTCTCACGCCCAAAGTTGCATAATCATTTTTAAGTTTCATTTTATCATGAAATTCAAAAATGCCAACTTCCTGAACTTGCATTTGTCGCATTGGGAAATACATTACGATGGCTTTTTTCACCCACTCATTCACTGACCATGTTCCGTCCTCATTGGGTTGAGCCGTGCGAAGTTCGCCTTTATCTACTTTTTCAATGATTGTTTCAATAGCAGTTTTTGTTTCTTCGGTCGAGCGGAGGTTTGTGTCCTCCCAAGCGTTTTCAATAATTTGTTTCAATTGTTCCATTAAAATATATACGATTTTTTACTTTGAAAATTAAGCTACAAAGTAAAATCATTTAGATTGAATAACCACGAAATAATGAGAGAATAATGTTTTGATAAGAAAATTTAGGCTAAGAAGTTAAGCCTTGAAGATCGTGATTTAAGTGGATATATATGTGCATAATTTGTTTACATAAAAATATATAATATACTGATTTTCAAGTATTTATATATTATAAAAAATATCAAACAGAATATTCTTCGTCTCTTTTTTTATCATTTCAAGAACTATTTAAAAAACACGGAACTGACATTCTGGCAGATGTAATTTAGACAATTATTCCTCACAGTTTTTTGAATAATACTACTGATAGTATATAATAATTGTACTAAAATCGTGCCACCATGTAGTTAATATTTCTATATTATCAAAGTTCATCAAAGCACAGAAATATAAGAAATTACTGAGTGTCTTGAAGCCGTTTTTTATGTACCTATTTATATTTGTAACTATAAAAGTATTGAGCTGATAGAGATTTCCAGTAGTTATTTTATGATTTTTAAGGGTGTCAACGATAGATATATTTTTCTAAACTAAGTAACGCAAATTAAATAACCTCACCCATTACTACTCATTCTTTTTGTCCCGTTCTTCGTTGGTAAAACCGAATCGTCGGAACGCCTCATTTAGCGATGCTAAACTGCGGTTTTACCGCCTCGAAAGGAACAAAAATAATCTCGTAATAATGGATGATATTTTTTAATTCCCGTTACTTAGCAAGTGCAGTTGAAAATATGCAGAATATTACTCTTGAAAATTAAAGGATTTATAGCAAGATGCACGTAATAATTTTTACGGTAGTAACTCACAAAGTTTCTTTAAAGGTATATGCTCCCCTACTATATTCTTTTAATCATGGGCATAATTTATTCAGATAGATACTTGAAAGGTAAAGTTATCAATATCAAGAATTGTAAGTATTTGTGATTGTAGAGTAGTAGGCTAATTTAAAGATTAGAGTAGAAGAATAAGTGTTATAAGCACATATTAATTAGTAAAATTAGAATTAAAAAACTATTATTTTTAGTAATATTGAATTTACATTATAATTTACTAATTTAATTAGTTAGTAAAACTAATTTCTATTTTTAGGTGTCTGTTGATATATTTACATTCATTTGTATTACCCTCGATTATTTGTTAAATTTGTACTTCATTTAACTATTTATCACATATTACAAATGGCAAAAGTAAAGGTTGCAATCAATGGTTTTGGGCGAATTGGACGTTTGGTCTTCCGTCAGATTTATAACATGGACGGCATCGAAGTCGTAGCAATAAATGACTTAACAAGTCCAAAAGTGTTGGCTCATTTATTAAAGTATGATACTGCACAAGGACGCTTTAATGTAGAGGTTACCTCAACCGACAACACAGTTAGTGTCAACGGTGAAAACATTACGATATATGCACAGAGAGAGCCTTCATTGATTCCATGGGCATCACATGATGTAGATGTAGTGCTGGAATGTACTGGTTTTTTTACGGATAAAGCAAAAGCAGAAGCACATATTACTGCGGGAGCAAAAAAAGTTGTCATTTCAGCCCCAGCGACTGGTGAGTTAAAGACAGTTGTATTTAATACAAACCATGATATTTTAGATGGTAGTGAAACTGTAATTAGTGGAGCTTCTTGTACTACAAACTGTTTAGCTCCAATGGCTAAAGTTTTAGAAGATACATACGGAATTGTAAACGGATTGATGACAACCGTTCACGCATATACGAGTGATCAAAATACTCAGGATGCTCCACATTCAAAAGGAGATTTGCGTCGTGCAAGAGCCGCTGCTGAAAATATTGTTCCCAATACGACTGGTGCAGCAAAGGCAATTGGTTTAGTTTTACCTTCATTAGTAGGTAAATTAGATGGTTCGGCTCAACGTGTTCCAACTTTGACGGGCTCTTTAACTGAATTAACTACAATTTTATCGAAGAAAGTTACAGTTGATGAAGTAAATGCCGCTATGAAAGCAGCTTCAAATGATAGCTTTGGATATACAGAAGATGAGTTAGTAAGTAGTGATATTATCGGAACAACATTTGGTTCATTATTCGATGCAACCCAGACTAAGGTTCAAACAGTTGGCGATACTCAATTGGTAAAAACTGTGTGTTGGTATGATAACGAAATGTCTTACGTATCTCAATTAGTTCGAACTGTGAATTACTTTGCTCAATTAATCAGCAAATAATGTTACAATAATTCACAAAAAAGCCTGATTTAATATTTTAAATCAGGCTTTTTTTACGGTGTAAATTCACAAGAAAGATAATTAATCAAAAACCCTTTCTCTGTAAATATTTCTTCAAATCGTGTTTTTATTCCAAAATGACGAATATTCAAATCAGAGTTATATAAATCTTTTGTGAGGACTAAGTTTTTAGTTCCAAATATACGAATCGTATCTAAAGTATAATCAAAAAGTAATTCGCTATCTGTTTTTAAATGCAATGTACCATTTAGATTCAAAATAGATTTATACATTTCTAAAAAACGTTCATTCGTTAAGCGTTTCTTAATTCCACTTTTCAACGGCTGAGGATCAGGAAAGGTAATCCATATCTCAGATACCTCACCTTCTCCAAAAAAGTTGAGAATATCGTGGACTTTTGTTCTTAGAAATCCAACATTAGTTAGGTTATTTTCAATAGCATAATTACTCCCCACAGCTATTCTATCACCTTTAATGTCAATTCCAATAAAGTTTTTTTCTGGGAATATTTTTGCTAATCCAACGGTATATTCACCCTTCCCACAGCCAACTTCTAAAACTATTGGATTTTCATTCTTGAAAAAGCCTCCGTTCCAATTTCCTTTGATTATCTCAAATAGTTCATTCCCGGACTCTAAAACATTTATATTTTCACGTGCCTCAACAAATCGTCTCGCTTTTTTTCTACTCATTATTTATTACTATACTAATTTTATTAGTTACTAAAATCAAACCTTCCAGCTTAATTAAAACATACATACATCATTCCTACACATTTGTTAGTTAGCATGATACTAAAACATAACCTATTGATATTCAGCAACTTACGAACGAGTCGCATTATCTATTTTTAATATGGTTTGACAATAAATTAGTTAAATTTATAAATAACTGATTATCAGTCCATTACAAATAAAACAGTAATCGCTGAGATTTTAATATTTTGTTGGTACACAGACTTTCATATTCTCCATTCAATTCTCAGCCGTTTAACAATTAAAAATAATCTGAAGTATCTCTATAAACCTAAACCTCAATTTTGCAAAATATTATTTGGTTATGCAAATACAGATTTTAAAATCAATAAAAATAACTCCATTTTTTAAATTTTAACCTACACCTCACTCCTCTCCTATTCATAAATGATTTATTTCAGCCACCACAAAAGTACTCCCCCCCACAAATACAAAATCATCATTTTCTGCAATATTTTTTACATGTTCTATTGCCTCATTAACATCTCTAATTACTTTACCTTTCAAATTATATTGATTTGCTTTTTCCAATAAATCAGAGGCTGGTAAAGCTCTTTGAATATTAGCCCGGCAAAAGACATAATTAGCATCCTTGGGCAACATACTTAAAATTGTTGAAATATCTTTGTCTGAAACAAATCCTAAAATCATCCAAAGTTTATTAAAATTCACTTTTTGTAATTTATCTAATATTTGTGTAATTCCTCCAACGTTGTGAGCTGTATCACATAACACAGTCGGTGAATTTGAAAGCGTTTGCCAACGTCCTTTCAAACCAGTTAGATTAACCACTTTTGAGAGTCCAGTTTCAAGGTGGTTTCGTGAAATGGTAAATCCAAGATTATTTAGTACATCAATTGACTTCAAAACTCCAACTATATTTTTAGTCTGATATTCCCCCATGAGTTGGGATTCTAGATTCAAAGTGCATTTTTCTAAAATATTGTCAATTGCTACTTCAAGATGAAATGCTTTTTGCTCAACACGATTTACTTGATAAGTATCAATTGCAAAATGTATGGGTGAATTTTCTACCTCCGCTTTCCCTATAAATACATTTTCAGTTTCTGGATTTCTCTCGCTTATAACAACAGGTACATGAGGTTTTATTATACCCGCCTTTTCAAAAGCGATTTTGGGTAGCGTGTCGCCAAGAATATCAGTGTGATCAAAACTGATATTGGTAATAACCGATAAGACAGGAGTAATAATATTAGTTGAATCTAATCTACCACCTAAGCCAACTTCAATAACAGCAATATCAACTTCCTCGTTAGCAAAATAATCAAATGCCATGCCAACGCTCAATTCAAAAAAGGAAGGTTTTAATTCTTCAATAAAATCTTGATTACTTTCAACGAACTCCACAACCTTATTTTCAGGGATTGGCTCACCATGAATTCTGATTCTCTCAGTAAAGGATTTAAGATGTGGGGACGTATAAAGTCCAGTTTTGTAACCTGCACTCTGCAAGATGGCAGCCAAATAATGTGATGTGCTTCCCTTTCCGTTTGTTCCCGCCACATGAATAGTTTTAAACTTTTGGTGTGGATTGTCCAGATGTTTACAAAGATCAATGGTGTTACTCAAATCAGCTTTATAGGCAGATTTACCAATACGATGAAATACTGGCAACTTTTCGTATAAATATGTGATGGTTTCTTCGTAAGTCATTTGTAGGGTTTTTGGGGTTGCAAAGATAGCATTTTGATTTGTTCTAAGCCAAAAAAAGTGCAAACCTTTTTGATCTGCACTTGAATTATTTTCCATCTTGGATTTAATCTAAAGGTTACCGTTCCCGTTGAAATATCTGGTTTATCACCATCGGAAGTTGGTTTAAATTTCGTTCGCTGAACGGCTCGCTTATATTGTTGTGCCACGGCTGGACTGACTGTACTTTCAATTTGAGTAACATCAACCACATCACCATCACCATCCACTTTGATTCTAAAATTTAATAATTCCAGTTTCATCTGAATTATCATCAACATTTGGTTTGGCGTTCCATGTCCAACCCGTCAGGCTTAGTGCTGTTCCACCTCCTTTATTTCCTCCCGTTCCTCCTCCACCATCGCCAACGGGTAATTTCTTGTATGAACCACCTTCTACTACATTGCCATTCGGTTGCCCTTGATTTCCTTTTCCTCCACCTTCGCCATCAGCTGCTCCGCCTTGACGATTACTTGAACCCGATGTTCCGTTGGTATTGGATGCTCCTTTCTTTGCTGGAAACAATGCCCCTTCATCTACTTTGGGTTGTGGCGTTGGTTTTGAAGCTGGAGTCGATTCAACGGGTTTGGGACTTGGCTTGGGCGTTACCTTTGCGGGAGGTTCTTCTTTTACAACTACGGGGCTTTTTACCTTACTCGTAACCACAGGTGCTTCTTTTACTGGCTTGGCTTTGACAGGTTTTGTCTTTACCTCCACAGGTTTAACCACTGGTTTTCTGACTTCTTTTTTAACCTCAGCCGCCTCAGCAGCTTTTGATTCTATCGGGTCTTTCAATGGACTTGCGAGATTTTTGGTAAAAACTCTACCACTCCCTTTTTTATCCATTCCAAAGTTTACTAAAAAACCCTCCTCCTCCCATTTGTTCCACTTTTTTATTTTCAGTGGCTGTCCAAACAGTGATGTACCAGAATAGGAAAAGCATTGTGGCAGTTGATACTACTGTGGTTAGGAAAGCGATTTGCCGGTTTTTGCTTTCTTCGGCTTCTAAATTGTAGGTTTGCATAGCTATTAGGGATTTTGAAATAGCTATTTTCTGGCTTGAAAGGCTGAGTAATGAAGTTTGAAAGAATTATCTCACTGCTCACTGCTCAAACCTCACCACTTAAATGCTATTTCTTGTAAATCCAAGTCGCCTGATTGATTGCTTGTGTTACTTTCAAGGCTTCTTGGTCGGCTTGGGTTTCGGAATTGAAACCACCTGCCGATACTTTAATTAATTTTTCGTTCTTATTCGGATAAATTATTGAAGCATCTTCAAAACCTTTCGACTTCAAAGAAGATACCAATTTCTTCGCATTTTTCTTACTTCCGAAACTTCCAATAATGACAAAAAAACGCTTTTCAACATTATTTATTGCTTCTGCTTTGGGAGATTCTACAACGGCTTTTTCGTTATCAAATGCTTTTGTTTCAACAGTTACGGGTGAAATTAGCGTTGCTTCTTCCTTAAATTCATCCACTGTTTTCACAACGGGCGGAGTCATTGAACTGGTTGAACGAAAAGGATTTAAAGAACTTAAATTCGCTTTTGAATTATCATATATATAGATTGAAGTAGCAAAAAATGCCATTCCAACAACTCCATATACATACGGTAAAGCGTTGCCCGTAAGTACTTTACTAAATCTTCTCTTACGAGTAGTAGTTACTTCTTCCTCCTCCCAAATCTCAACGGTTGGCTCACGGTCGCCACTTGCGAAAACTTGTTGGACAGTAGTATCTGAAATTACAACAGGCTTTTGGAGTACCTGCAAATCATTTTGAGTATTAACAGATTTCTTCAAAAAGATATTTTCCATTCCAAAACTTTCACTGAAAAAATTACTGGTTTGTGGTTGGAATTGGATTTTATTTTCGTCATTTTGACTAAAAATACCTAAGCCATCAATCTGATAGGATTTATCAAAACTAATGTATCGCTTAGTATCTTCAACAAATGATTTGATTTTTAAACTTGCTTGTTCCCGAGAAATTTGTTCTTCTTGGGCGATATAATGAGAAAGTAATCCATCATCATTTTTTAATAATGAGTTGAATGCTAACCATTTCTGTGGCGGAGTAATAAAACGATTTGACCCATCAATTTTTGCACAATCAAAGTTTGTAACGAAGCCACCAAATTCTGGAATGACTACGCAATCTTGCTCAAAAAGCAATTCTTTTATATGATTTTGTACAGTGTTCATATTTCATTTTTAATAAATAGTCCTTACTATTACGAATTTAAAAAGAATATGACAAACCACCAAGAAAATTCACGCCTTGAACAGGATAATATAGGTAACGTTGGTAATTTTTACCCAGAACGTTATTTGCAGACACAAAAACGTTAAAATGGTCGGATATTATGTAAGTAAATTTAAAATTCAAATCAATAATTGGGTCTATCTTAATTTCTTTGTTGGTTACGAAATTTTTACCTCTCAAACCAGTCAAAATAAATAAAACTGAACTGACTAACAATTTTTGTTTAACTGTAAAAGTATTACTCCAAACCGCAGAGAAATTTGGACGATGCCAAGCCTGACCTAAGTTGCCTAAACCATTATAAATATTCACATCAATTTTGAGATTACTTCTGAAGACATCAGGGATTTGGTAACTTGCTTGAACCATAAAATTAGTAACTTTTACGGTTGTAGTATCATTTGAATAAAGGGCTTCAAACCTTGTGCTATCTCTTCCTGAATTATTGAAAACGTAAAAATCTTTATATGTGGCGTAGCTTAATTTTGCTTCCAGTGCCAATCCATTGTCCAAAAAGGCTTTACTTCCAATGTAATAATCGCCAGTCTTTCTGGTATTTTTTAAATCAACAAAACGATTAAGCCATTGATTTTCATTCAAGAATGAAGTTAAATTATTGGCATAAACATCACCTTCATATCCTACAAAAAATTTTAAACCTTGAATCGGCTGTACGTCAATTTTCACGATTGGATACAGATAGCTATTATTAAAAGTATTTTTCTCTCGATCATTAATTACATTCAAACCCGCCGTTATCGTAAACTTATCGGTTTTGTATTGAAAAGTTGGTTTCAACTTATAAAGGTTACGATAAAGCGTTGTTGAGTCTTGACGTTGTGCCAAAACCAACGTACCATCTAAAGATGCTGATAAATTATCAGTAATCGGGAAAACGGCATTCCCCCTCCTGTCCAAACTAATTCATTGGCTTTCAAGTGAGTGAAAAGATAAGAAAGATTTGATTTGAAAGTGTAATCAATTTTAGAATCTTTATCGGCATTACTAAGCGTTCCGATAAAATTGAATCTGTTATACGAATTAAAAATGAGGCTTTCTTGAAAGTCGTAATTTTCGGGAACGAATCCATAAAAATCGAAACCTCGGCGTTCCCAGCCCAATGAACCTTCTAATTTTACGGCATCAAAAGAGGTTCGGCTATGAACTTTTACCAAGTTTTGTGAAATACCCGAATAATTTGCTCCAACGATTCCCAAGCGGAAATTATTATGTTTTACATAAACTCCGTGATAGCTATTATCACCCATCGGAAGCCCTGCATGAGCCTCTAAGAACGTATGCCCATAATTGCCAAAACCCGCCCGAATGATGTTGTTATACTTGGCAGCTTTGGAATTTTCTTTACTACTGCCATCATCGGGCATCGAAACGGTTGGACTAAATTCAGGCGTTTGAACGGGTAGTTTTCTTTCTACAAATTCATAACGAATTGGTTTCTTTTCACCATCGACAGCGGAAACTGGTATTTTCTCGAAAATACGATTGGCTTGCGGCAAAACCACTTTGGTATCCTTATATACGTCAATATCTTCGGTCTTTACATCACCACCCGTTTTTTGGGCGTATGTGTGAGCAAGCGGAAAACACGCTCCGAATAATGTAATAGCTAATATTTTATGGAAAGCGGGATTTTGCATAATTATCAATTTGGTAATTTGAAGATGTGTCAATTTGAAAATGAAAAAGCACACTTTCAAATATTTACATAAATTAAGGTTGTTGAGATAGGGAAATAATTTTCAAATTATCTAATTTCCAAATCTTCAAATTTTATCGTTTTTCGAGAGCCTTTAATTTTACTTTTGCCTCCGCAACGATGTCTTTGTCGGCAATATTATCAATCAAGGATGTTAAGGTTGCTTTGGCTTGGAAAATATTATCAAGACCTACGAAATTATCTGACAATAATAAATAAGTTTTACCCACAAATTTATCGGATGCTCCCGAAAACTCATTTCTAAATTTAGCCATAATCATATCTGATGATTCTTTGTATTTTTTCTGATTATACAAAATCTGTGCAATTAAGTACTGAGCCTCCGCCCCGAAATCGTCTTTGGCAAGAGCAATAGTTTGATTAAATGCTTCGGTTGCTTTTGGATAATCGTTTTTTGCCATATAAATCTTACCCGTATATAAATTTGCCTTACTTTTTGCTCCCAAAACTACATCGCCCGAATTGGCAACCTCTCGGGCAAAAAACAAGGTAGAATCAGATTCCTGAAGTTAAATAATAAGATTCCATCAAAGCAATCAAAGCTGTTTGTTGGTCTTTTTTATCTAAAGCATTGCTTAATAAGGCACGGTAATTAGTGATGGCAGCCGTTCTGTTCCCCGCCATTATTTCCAGTTCAGCTGCTTTTTGGATGGCACGATTTACTGATTTATATTTTCTATCCCTTATTACAATATAATACCAAGTCAGGGCTTCAATTTTATTTCCTAATTTTAAATAAGACTCCGCAATTAAATATTTTGCTTCATAAGATTCAATGCTGGTAGGGTTTTTACGAACATACTCAATCAAAGTAGGAACAGCTTTGTCATATTTTTCACTGTAAAACAGGCTTTTTGCTGATTCATATTCCAAACCAACTACTGAATTATCCGTTGGATTAGCTCTTTGATAATCATTCAAGATTTGTCCAAATTCTTCTGGGCGACCCACTTCATTTAGTTCTTCCTGTAAACCTGCCAAAGCATCTTTACTCTGTGGTTCGTTGGGGTAATTTTTCAGGATATTCTTATAATCAGCAATTGCTCCTTCATGATTGGTGGTATTCTGAAATGCAACGCCACGCTTTAACAAAGCTGCTGGAGCTAATTTACTCTGTGGCTTATCATTCAACAATTTCGTAAAACCCGTAATGGCTGGAATGTACTGCCCTGCCGTGAAATCTATGTTTGCTTCCTGATATAAGGCATTATCAACATATAAAGATGATGGAAATTTTTGCTGCACACTTTGAAAAGCTGTTTTGGCTGATTTAGCATCATTTTTCAAAATCAAAACCAAACCTTTTTGATAAGTAGCATAATCAGCATCGGCTTGATTGGCGGCAATGGCTTGGTCGTAATATCGAAGGGCTTGGTCATAATTCTTTTGAGCAAAAAAAGTATCTCCCAAACGCACCACGGCATCTTGATAAGATTGAGAATTGCCCGAAGCCTTCATGCGGTCGGCATATTCACGGAAAAGGCGATTGGCTTTGTCGTATTCTTTGGTGTTATAATAAGAATACGCCAACGAGTATCTACTTCTGTTTTGTAAATCAACCAAATTAGGAGTTGTGTTGTCCACCGAGGTAATTAAGGATTGATACATTGGAATTGCATCCGAATATCGTTTCTCGGCTGAAATTGCCTCCGCTTTCCAGAAATTTGCGGCATATTTTGTTTCAGCATTGACGGGTGTTAAAAGTGATTTATCGAAAAATGGAATCGCATCAATGTATCTTTCGTCATTATAGAGTTTTACACCTTGATTGTAGGCAATTCGCTGATACGATGCGTTTGTGCGAGTGGAGCGTCTTTTCAAACCTTCAATATACGCCAAAGCGGCTTGGTAATTATTGGAAGAAAGATAGGCTTCTGAAATCAATTCATTGGCTTCATCTTCGTATTTTGAATTGGGATATTTTTGCAAAAAACCTTCAAATGCTTTAATTGCTTCGTTTCCACGGTTTAAATCTAACAGGACTTTGGCGTGATTGAAATCTGCATCTTCGGTAACTCCTTTGTTGTAATTACTTTTGCGAGCCTGGTCAAATGCTCCCAAGGCATAGTTTGGATTATTGGATTTTAAATAAGAAATTCCTAAAATGAACGACGATATTGTCCCAATGTATCACGAACGGCAGCTACGTTTTTGAGTTGTTCGGTGGCGGGTGAATACTGTTCTGTTTTATAGAGACTATATCCATAACGATAAGCCACGGCTGGCAACATTCCTTGCGATTTGTAATTTTTATAAATGGTATAGTAATTAACAGATTTTTCGTAATTAGCTTGTTGGAAATAAACCTCCGCCGTTAATAAAGCTACATCTTCCAATTTTCGCCCAGAGTTTTTTTCTCTCAACAACGGTTCGGTGTAAGCCAGCATTTCGGCAAATTTCCCTTGTCGGTAATAACTGTGAGCCAGCCAACCTGGAATCTCGGAGCGATAATTGGAAGATTGTTCAGCTTTCTTGAAATCTGGAATCGCCTCCGCATATCGTCCCGCACGGAAATTGATAATCCCTGCGTAATAAGAAGCAGAAACCGAATTTTCAGTACTTCCTCCTTTAATTTCGTTGAAGATTTCAAGGGCTTCTGAATAATCTTGAAGAGAAAAATGAGAAATGGCCAAACGATATTGTGCCTCTTCGTCAGATTTTGGGCTTTTCTTCAAGTAATCCACCGCACGAGTATAATCACCTTGCTCGAAAAAATAATTACCAATCTCCTTATAAAGATTTCCTGCAACAGGATGTTCTGGATAATTTCTGACAAAACGTTGGGCTAATAATTCAGTTTCTGAGTAGCCTAAATATAGACTACACCTCACTACGTAATATTCTGCCCATACTTTATTAACATCTTCTTGTTGAAGAAGAGCTTTGCTGGCATCTAAATAAAAATTAAATTCGGCTCGGGCGGCTTCATAATTTTTTGATTCAAAATGTTCTTGTCCATTCCGAAAATGAACAGAAACATCAGTATAGCTGAGGGTACTTTGAGCCTGAACGGACTTTTGGAAATCAAAGATTAAACAAAGCAAGAGTAAGAAGACTAACGACGTTATTTTGTTCATTAGGATATGATTTTAAGGGCGTTTTTCTGAGTTGTGATTTAGCGATTTGTGAATTGTGATTTAATTATCTCGAAATCAATTCCTAAATCATGAGTCTAATAATGTATCAAGACATTCCACAATTCAACAAAGTATTTGTTAAGTAACGGATTAACAGTATTAAAATTATTTGTGAAACAAGCAAAGCATTGTTAGTTTTGTTTTGGAGGTTATTTGCTAAAATCTCATTCCATTATATTCAACCATTCAAATTTCAACAATTCATCAATTAATCTAAATTTATGAAAAAAATTTCAATTTTAGCTATCTGTCTGATTTTAAATTACTTAACTTTCTCTCAGACCTTCCTTAACCAACCCAAAATCGAGTATTTTCTTTCGATGGATAAACCTCAAACCCATTATTTTGACGTTGAGATGAAATTATCCAATTTTGATGCCAAAACGAAACAGCAAGGTTTCTTAGATCTCAAGATGGCGGTTTGGACTCCTGGCTCCTATTTGATTCGTGAGTATGCCAAAAATGTGGAATCTTTTTCAGTATCAAGCGACTCCAAGGCAGTGAAGTCGGACAAAATTAATAAAAATACTTGGCGTGTTCGACTATTAGCCGGCATTAATGAGGCAACGGTCAAATATCGGGTTTATGCGAATGAATTAACGGTGCGAACTTCTTTTATTGATGATTCGCACGGGTACATTAATCCTGCCTGTGTGTTTATGTACGTAAACGATTGGCGACAGGTTTCTTCGACCATTAACATAAAGCCCTATAAAAACTGGAACACAATTTCAACGGCTTTGAAGTCGTTGGGGAATAATACTTTTGAAGCCGCTAATTTGGATGAATTGATTGATTCACCGATTGAGATTGGGACACAAAAAGTATTGACTTTTGAGTTGAAAGGTATTCCACATAAAATTGCCATGTATGGCGAAGTAAAAATGGATGAAGCCAAGGTAACCACAGATTTTAAAAAGGTTTGCGAAACTGCGATGTCGGTTGTGGGCGAACACCCTTGCAAGGATTATACTTTTTTGATTCATAACCTTGCAATCGGTGGCGGCGGTTTGGAACATTTGAACTCCACTACTTGCCAAACTTCAAGAATGACTTATTCAAACGACCGAATGTATCAGGGTTTTATGAGTTTGATTGCCCATGAATATTTCCACCTTTGGAATGTAAAAAGAATTCGCCCGAAAGCATTGGGACCATTTGATTATGAAAACGAAAATTATACGCACTTGCTTTGGTTTTCGGAAGGCTGTACAAGTTTTTATCAGTCATATATATTGAGACGTGCCAATATGATGACCCCCGAAGAATATTTAACAAAATATGCTGCCGAAATAAATACTATTGAAAATCAACCAGGTAACCAAGTACAATCCGCTACAGAATCAAGTTGGGACGCTTGGATAAAATATTATCGTCCAAACGAAAATTCAAAGAATAGTACCATTTCATATTACGATAAAGGGGCAGTTTTGGGTGGTGTTTTGAACCTTGCTATTATTCAAAATACACAAGGCAAAAAGAATCTGGATGATGTAATGAAAATGCTTTATCAAGAATACTACAAAAAACAAGGTAGAGGTTTTACGGATGAGGAATTCCAAAAAACGGTGGAGGCAATATCAGGAAAATCTATGAATGACTTTTTTCAGAAGTATATTTTTGGCACAGAGACCATCCCGTATAACACTTATTTCCAAAGCGTTGGAGTACAATTAATTGATAAAAATGCGGAGAAAAACGAGCCATACTTAGGCGTAGAAATGCGTGGCGGAGGCATGAGAATTACGGGCGTAACTCGTGATTCACCCGCTTATAATGATGGATTGAACGTAAATGATGAAATTTTACAGATTGACGGATCGAAACCAGATGATGTTACTAAAGTTATATCTAATAAAAAAGTAGGTGATGTCATTGAGGTAAAAGTAAGAAGAGATGGTTAGAGAAAAAGTACAATATTACTTTGCAAAGAAATACTATCAAGAACTATGTGATTGAGGCTTTGCCAAACCAGCGTAAAGAGCAAATGGAATTATATAAAAAGTGGTTGTATTTGTAAAACAAAATTGAGAATTAAACCACTAAAAAATGAAAGGATTAAATAAAGTGCAATTAATCGGAAATCTGGGCGATGACCCAGATTTCCAAGTTTTGGAGGGAAATATATCAGTAGCAAAGTTTTCGTTGGCCACTTCAGAAACTTATAAGGACAAATACGGAACTAATCAGTCGTCAACTGATTGGCATAATATTGTATTGTGGCGAGGACTGGCGGATCTGGCAAAAAATTATTTAACAAAAGGTAGTACGGTGTATATCGAAGGAAAACTAAAAACTCGTAGATTTGAGGACAAAAGCGGTAATAAAAAATATGTTACCGAAATTATTGCAGAACAGATACTTTTACTGGATAAAAGAGTAAATTAAATCATGTCTATTTTAATAAAGTATGAATTAGGGTCGCATAGAGGAGATCCAATAATTATGATTCGTTTTGAAAAAAATGAGGAATTAAATAATCGTGTGCGACAACTTACGGGGGGTAAGATGGAGCAAAACATTAAAGGCTTGGTATGTGAAAGATAATAATTTTTACAGAGAGAAGTTTGGATTGGTTACTAAAAATCCAGTCGGGAAAGAAGTTCTGTCTCAGATTCACGTAATTAACCACCCTAGCCCTTGAAAAATTCGTACAGACTCTAAATTTGAAAGCATACAGTCAAAGTACGATAACGACATACCGGAACGAATTTGCCCAATTATTATATATCTTGAAAGAAAATTGTGTTGATGATTTAACACCTCAACGACTTCGGGACTACTTTGAATACTGTATCGTTAAACTGGAACTTTCCGAAAATACGCTTCATAGTAGAATAAATGCCGTGAAGTTTTATTTCGAAAAGGTTTTGAATCGTGAACGATTTTTCTTTGAAATTCCCCGTCCCAAGAAACCCTTGAAACTGCCCAATGTTTTGGCAATTAGCCAGGTGGAAAGGCTATTTTCAAAGTTAGAAAATTTGAAACACAAAACTATGCTTTTACTTGACGTATTCGGCGGGTTTAAGAGTGAGTGAAGTTGTAAATCTAAAAGTCAAAGACATTCATTCGGAAAGAATGGTGATAAACATCAAAGGTGGCAAAGGCAAAAAAGACCGCATGGTGATTTTATCGGAAGGCATATTGGAGTTGTTGAGAAAATATTACGTTGCTTATCGTCCAAGTGATTGGCTTTTTGAAGGACAATATAAAGAGAGTCAATACAGTTCACGAAGTTTGCAACAGATATTTCATCGGGCAAAAAATGAAGCGAAAATTTTGCAAGACGTAACATTTCATAGCTTACGTCACAGCTACGCAACGCACCTACACGAGAGCGGTACGGACATCAAACTAATACAAGAATTATTAGGGCATAACGATATAAATACCACATTTGCGTTATACCCACATAAGCACCCGCACTTTAACCAGCATCCAAAGCCCTTTTGATAAATTGAACATAAAAAAAGAGTCGTAAAAATTGCAATAACAAAGAGAAATAAGTAATATGCAAAGAGTTTGAGATTGGGTAATTTAATCAACAATACAAAAAGTACGACATGGTTGAAAATATTACAACAATTCAAGAAATACGACATCAAAAGTTCAAAAAAAAATTAAAATAATTCAAATAAATACAAGAAGTACGACAAAACTTTCGTATATTAGAGA
>JAXHOK010000013.1:0-50221 GCA_034519515.1 Arcicella sp. | reverse complement strand
AGTTACGTATTGCTTTTTAAATTATCCGTAAAGAAGCTGGTTTTCTGCTGCAGATATAAATACATCAATCGGTGGCGTTCCAAAGCTTTGCTAATTAAGGTAAAGGGCATTCTCACGGGGTTCTAAACGCCCATAAGGCAAGAATTTGCTAAAAGTGGAATCACAAACCGAACATTCGACCGAGTTGCCCGAAAGGAATAAACCGTAAGTTTTAGTGGCAAAATGACCAACTAACTGAATATATTTTCGAGGAATGTTGCGGAGCGTCCAGCTTATAACGTGCTTAATCATGGTTAAAAATAAAATGAGAATGATTTTACACAAAGGTAAAAAATCATTCTCATTTTATTGTGTTACGGGTCTTATCAGTTTAAACTTAATACTCGTTGCTCAATACTCACACCTCAGTGCTTACAATTCTCTAATCCACACATTCCTAAAACTCACTGCATTGCCGTGGTCTTGCAAGTGAATTGGTCCTTTACCATGAACAGGGTTGGTGGGCTGTCCGATGTAATTGGTCACGCCCTGAATTTTGGTATTATTCTGAACTACAACACCGTTGTGAATTACCGTAATATAAGGAGGGGTATCTGTACCACCGTTTACCGTAAACTTTGGTGCGGTGTAAATAATATCATATACATTCCATTCTCCTTGTTTTGACGTAACATTCACCAATGGAGGCGTTTGCTTATAAATTGAACCCGCTTGACCATTTCTATAAGTACGATTCTGATATGAATTTAATACCTGGACTTCATAAATTCCGTTAAAAAATACACCGCTATTACCTCTGCCTTGCCCTTTTTTGTCAGCAGCTTCTTCGGGTGAACGCCATTCGATGTGCAACTGACAATCTCCATAAAGTTTTTTAGTTGAAATACCTCCCGTACCGCCCACAACGGTCATAACGCCATTCTCAACTTTCCACTGTGCAGCACTTCCGTCTTTTGAACTCTCCCATTGGTCGAGGTTTTTTCCATCGAATAATACCGTAGCATCCGATGGAATTATGCCTGGTGTAACCACCCTAATTTCAGGATCCATGTATTCAGTTATTTCAGGTTTATCAGGATTTTTTTGGTTAAATCTTGTGTCTTGTCCAATCGCAGACAGTCCCGAAATAGCGATCAAAGCAGTAAAAGTTAATTTTTTGTTGATTTTCATGGATACTTTTTGTTAGTTTATGGTGATTTTGAAATATAAAATTATGTTTAAGACAATAAATCATCAAGTAAACCCAATAAAATTATTTTTATTGTGCCTATTCCTTAAATTCTCCTTAGTTACAAAAGCCCAAAATACAGCTTTTCGTTACTTGGATTTGAATACAATTTTGAAGGATAAAAAAATACAATTAGCTAAAAACCAACTACTTGCTGGCTGGATAATGCGAGCCAACGGGAGTAATTTTTATATTGAAAGACAGAATGATGTGTTTCTGCCTCAATCTGCTTTGAAAAGTATGGAGTCTAATACCAATACCGTTTTAAAAATGATAAACGGTAAAAAAGTATTGATGCTGAAAACGAAAGCCTATTTTTTGATGACCATTGAGAAGAGAATGCCGAACGATAAAATTGAGCTATTTAAAACAACCGCTAAAGCCATTTACCAAACCGATTATTATACGGTATTTTTGTGGCAAGAACACGGATTTACGTATTCAAATAAAACAATTCCTACTAATCTTAAAGATGAATTCTTACAAATTGAAAAAATGTTAGGAGGTCTTTGGAGATAATGCTAATCAATTTAAAAACATAACCAATATGAAACCCGATATTCCTAAAAAAGCCCCTGGGCAACGATTAGTCAAAAGAATGCCCCTCCGCACCAAATGGTTACTGTGTGCCGCAGTAGGTTTATTACTTTTTTTTTTTTTTTTTTTTTTTTTTTTTTTTTGGTTTCGGAATCTCTGTGGTTAGCAATGCCGCTACTTTGAAAGCCAACCCCCCCCCCCCCCCCCCCCCCCCCCCCCCCCCCCCCCCCCCCCCCCCTCCCAACCGTAAGCTTCGCCCGTTGGTTTATTGCGGGGCTTTATGGACTGATTTTGACCAATTTAGGTTTAGTCTGTTTTGGTCAAGCCATTCGTTTTAGAGTGTTGATGGACATTAATAAAAAGTTTAATCAACAAGAAAAAGACCAGAACAAATTAGCCAAAAAAGTAACGCATTTGGGTGAAATTCTTAGAAATAAAGAGGATAAAAAAGGGAAAAGTTAGCTGTCTGTATTCAGAAAAATCCATCATCCTGTGTACGGCTTGCAGGGCAGAAAGCCACTTTTAGGGTTAAAACTGAAACCTTAAAAGTGGCTTTTACCTTATCAAAATATTCTATTTAACTTTTGCAAATTGGTCTGCCAATTTATTCAATACTTCGTCTGAAACTTTCCCCGAATTAATAACAGTTCTGTATTTGAAAGTTACCGATTGGTTTGGTGAAAGTTTAAGATTTAGTTCTTTTTTATCTTTCGTAAAAACTTTTTCACCCAAAGGATTTGCCGCAAAAAGTCCATAACCCCTTGCGTGCCAATAGGTTGGATAATTTATGTTGGAAGGGTGGTCAATGATAGCAACTGAAATATCTTCGTTTTTGATTTTTCCAGCAAGATTCACCCATTTGCCTCTGGTACTCCATACATTTTCCCCACTGATAGCTTCACTACTTTTGTAATTTCCCGTGATTCCAGTATTGTCTAATTTATCGACTTTGGTTTCGATTCCGTTGGCATCCACAAAAATATCAGGTTTGTCGGATGGATGTTCCAATTCACGAGCAACTCTGATGGCGAACATTCCATCTTTTACATCCTTAAACATAACTTCCTCATTTTGAGCCGTCAAAGTAGTAATTCTATCAATAATTCTTTGTTTGCCTTTGGAATGAAAAATATATTGAGTTTTCTCTTTTAGCAAAGTTTTGCCTTTTCCGTCAGTGTCAATCCAGTCGGCAGTTACGCTTAAATTTGCTTTGTTATAGCCGCTATTGGTTTGTATTATTCCAGTATGTTTGATTGTTCCGTATTTTGAACGGTCTTTGATGGCAGTTGAATTATTCCAAAAATCAAAACCATTTACCGATTCATAATTCAGCCACATACCCACATGATGAGGATGATCAACCCGTTCGCCCGCACGAGTAGCAAATGGGTAGCCACGAGTAATGGTTGTGCCTGCGGAAGTAATGATTGGAAATAATACGGGCTTTTTCAGAATAGAATCGTTCGGATAGAAATAAGACGTGAAGGGTTTTCCATCAACCGTAACATCAATTTTGTGTTCTTTTTCCTTGATAGTCAGGACGATACGGTCTTTTTTGTTTTGAGTAAAACCTTGAAAACTAATAAGGAAAAACGATAGTAAAAAGATTGAGTTTTTTTTCATGGATTGAATATTTTTGCTTTATTTCAAAAGCTAAAAACTATTCTAACCTACTCGAATTTACTGCTTTTCATGGTATTATAAACAATAAAAAATGGGTAGCACGACTTCGAGCCGTGCCACCCATAAAAAAACCATTTTAACAGAGTTATGCTTGCTCTTTCTTTCTCAAAACCAAAACTAACCAATAAATCACTCCCGTAAACACAATGAGTTCCAAGGCATATTCAATGGCAAATTTTGCTCCCAACAAATTATCAAAACGAAGAAAAGGCTTGCCAATTCTAAACCAAAATGAAGGCTGAATAGCAGCAAAAGATTGGAAAATGAAAGTAAGAATAACAAACGTTTTATTCTTGAAGAAATTAAATCCAAAAATTAAGGGCATCGCAAAAATGAAAACATAATTGGCATAAGAACCAATTTGAACTACCATCATCATTAGAAAAATAATTGTCCAGATTTTAGGCACAAATTGTTGAATATCAAGCTGTTTGTTTTTTATAGTTTGCCAAATTGAAATTGATAGTATCACAAAAAGCCCAATCCAATTGAGGAGTTTTATATCTTTGGTAACGCCTAAATCCCAAATCAAAGGATTTATGACCGACCACATATTGACTGCCATCGGTTCTTGAGCCAGGCGAATGGGCATCAAAAAACTTGTCCCTCCGAAAGCATATAGTACTACCAAAATGGGTAAACCAACAGCCAAGTTCCCCAAAATAAATTTTACCTTATTATTCAGTTTTAAAAATAATAAAGGAAGTAATAAAACAAAGAAAGCCTTAGTGGTCAAAAGCCCCAAACTCGTGATAATTCCCAAGATAAAATCGGATTTTTTATGTTGCCACGCATACACAACAGCACAGGCAAATCCCCACATCCAAATATCTTCCTGTCCGCCCAAAACACAGAACATATACGGAGCAGGAAGTAATAAATAAATTGATGCTTTGAATAATGTAGATGCTTGATTTTCAGCGGGATAAGTTTTTGCAGTTAGCCACAAAACCAATAATTCAATCAAAATCATCAAAAGTGTAACGGCTCGGGCTGCATCCCAAAAGAATAATGGAAGGGCGGTAATGTAGGCAAAAAAGGGCGAATAGAGAGACTCAAAATCACGATAAACCATTTTGAATTTTGCGGCTTCTTGGGCAGATTTCCAAAAGATTTGTACGTCAGATTGGGCATCAAATCCATAAAAAATATAGACCACTAAAAAAGGTAATATTCTTCCCAAAAAAGCGATTAGAGCAAACGATTTTTTTGTACCAAATTGGGCAAATTTACTTTCAATTTTATCTTTAAACTTGAATGCCAAAAATGCCAATAAACACAGCACTATTGAAATATAGGCTTTATTAAAAACCACTTCGTATTCTTCGTATGTTGTCATATATTAAGGCACAGAGGCAACGAGGCACAAAGGCATCAAGTATTGATTTTATGATTTACTTCCACTTTTTATTGTGGTAAATTTATCTTTAATTTTCAGAAAAGGTTTTTCAAAATATTGATAGGAAATAGCTGATAGTAAGATAGTTAAAAAAAAAGAAATCGGATAACTTACCCAATTACTTTGCTCAAAACTCTGTGCAATTTTTACCCCAATCACCACTGCAACGGTGTGATACATGTATATTCCATAAGAGATTTTTCCAAGGTAATCAAACAAGGGATTCTCAAGACTTAAAATGGAATTTGGATTTTTTGCCAAATTCATTAAAATCAACGTAAAAAACAGGGCATAAAACTCTTGATTGATACCTTTTATGTATACGCCAAAAAATAATAATGCTACCAAAGAGATATACAGCATCCATTGCGTTGATTTTTGAAAAAGAATTTGAATAAATTTAGAATTTGGATGAAAGTAAGTAAAATATGCTCCTATTGCCCCCAAAATCATGCAGGTGATTCTAAGTGATTTAATAAACTCACTCAAATATTTCCACCAACCAATTTCGGGCATATACAACACCGTGAGTGAACGGAGTAAATAGAAAAAGAAGAAAAGCACAATCATCACCAGTAATAAACGTGTGGTTTTGATTTGACGAATTACCCAGGGCCAAAAGTAATAAAATTGCTCCTCAACGCCAATAGACCAATTTTGTGAAACGTAGGGAATATGCTTGAAAACACCCGTTACAACATTGGGGAGAATAAAAAGATAAAGAATAATTTTTGTGGTAAAATCTTCTTTGATAAAATTGGTCTCGTCTGGAATGCTTAGAAATGAGATTTCGGGTAGAACAAAAAGCCCTAAGAAAACGGTAAGATAATAGAGAGGCCAAATCCTGAGAACTCTTCTCATATAAAAAGCAGTAATATCAACCGTTTTTGTTCTTTCTTTTTCAACCAATAATAAAGAGGTTATTAGAAAACCACTCAACACAAAAAATAAAAAGACACCCAAAGGACCAATCATACGAATAAAACGAGTACTAAAAAGGTGATTAGTGAACCCGAACTTTTCTTTAAATTGTTCAATATGGTGAACGATAACCCAAAAAGCCGCAATGAAGCGAACACCATTGAGATTCGGAAAATAAAGTGCGTTTTTGTGTTCGTCGTTGTTGGAAGACATTGAAAGTTTTTAAACAGAATTACAAAATTAAGGGCTGATGAGGCTTTTTACAAGTTTTTTAGTGTCGAGGATGATGTCTGAATTTGGATTCGTCAGATTAAATAGATTTTTAGGATTTCTAAAACGCAATACTTTAACCTTATTAGACAGATAAATGTAATTTTCTCAATCCTTAAAAATCCATTAATCCAATAAATCCAGATTCTGACGGGGTTGCCCTAACAAAATTTTAAACAATCATAATTTTCCAAAGACAATTTTATATTTTTCCAAGATAGCTTTTGAAAACAAGGGTTTAGCCTTATTTTTGGGTTCTTAAACAGATAATTATTTAATTACGATATAAAAACAATGGCAGAAATTATAACAATGCCCAAAATGAGCGACACCATGACAGAAGGTGTTGTGGCGGAATGGCTCAAAAAAGTTGGCGATGTCCTCAAACCTGGTGATGGTCTTTTGGCTGAAATTGAAACCGATAAAGCCACTATGGAGCTTGATTTGGACGAAAGAATGGATTTGAGCAATTTTAAAGATTGCCGTCTTTTGTACATCGGTTTAGAAAAAGGGAAAGCTGTTCCTGTTGATAGCATTATTGCCATTATTGGTGAAAACGGTGAGGCTTTTGAACATCTTTTGGGTGGAGAAACAACTGCACCAGTCGCTCCAGCACCCGAAGCAAAACAAGCGGAAAGTGTTGCTCCAAAGGCTGAGACCATTACGCCAAAAGCAGAGAGTTCCAAGATTGATACGTCAAACATCAAAGCTGAAATTATTGGTATGCCCAAAATGAGCGATACCATGGAGGAAGGGACATTGGTAACTTGGTTGAAAAAAGTTGGCGATGTTTTGAAACCTGGCGACACGCTTTTGGCGGAGGTTGAAACGGATAAAGCCACGATGGAGTTTGAGTTAGATAACTTTTTGGATGTTACCAAATATAATCCTTGTACACTTTTATATATAGGAATTGAGGCGGGCAAAACTGTTAAAGTGGATGATGTAATTGCTATAATTGGTGAGCCTGGGGCAGATTTTAACGCTTTGTTAAGTGGTGGAAAATCAGTTCCATCATCTACAACTGTGGCGGAAAAGGCGGTTACTCCAACGCCCGCACCTGCGATTATTGAAACGCCAACCGTTGTAGTTACTGACGCTGACGGACGGATAAAAGCCTCGCCATTAGCGAAGGCATTAGCCAAAGATAAAGGAATTAACATTGCAGAGGTGAAAGGAACGGGTGAAAATGGACGGATTGTAAAATCTGACATTGACAACTTCGTACCAGCGGCCAAAATGGCTTCTGCACCTGAGAAAGTGGCTTCGGTTACTCCAGTGGCAGTTTCAGGACAAGAAAGTTTTGAGGAAATTCCATTAAATCAAATGCGTAAGGCAATTGCCAGAAGTTTGGCAGAATCGCAATCATCGGCGGTGGATTTCCAATTGACGATGGAGATTTGTATGGATAACGCCATCAAAGCCCGTGAGGTAATGAACAGTGCATCGCCCGTGAAGATTTCATTCAATGACATGATTTTGAAGGCTTGCGGTGTAGCATTGAAAAAGCATCCAAACGTGAATTCTTCTTGGAAAGACGACCATATCAGACGTAATCACCATGTTCATATCGGTATGGCGGTCGCAATTGCCGATGGTTTGATCGTACCAGTCATTCGTTTTGCCGATACTTTACCATTATCAGTTTTGGCAGCAACGACCAAAGATTTGGGTGGAAAAGCCAAAAATGGCAAATTACAACCGAAAGATTGGGAGGGTAACACGTTCACGGTCAGCAATTTAGGAATGTTTGGTATTGAGCAGTTTACTTCAATCATTAATAATCCAAAGAACGAATCTTGTATTATTTCGGTAGGTGGAATTAAGGAAACAGTAGCCGTGAAAGATGGACAATTTTATGCAACGAATGTAATGAAATTAACCATGACTTGCGATCACCGTGTTGTGGACGGAGCAACGGGTGCGGCTTTCTTGGTAACTTTGAAAGAGTTATTGGAAGAGCCTTATAAATTGTTGGTGTAATTTCAAGTCTGACAAAAAAGGGTGAGGATTCTATCTCTCACCCTTTTTTGTTTAAGAAAATATTTATTTAATTTTCAATAATCAATGTTAAATTTTCAATGTTCAAGTAAAAAATGGACTATGCTACTTTTACTTGAACATTGTAAAATAGTAATTTATCATTGATCATTCTTTTAAAAATAAATGAAATATCCTCAACTCAGAACCGTTAATGTAACTCGCTACGTTACGCCTTTACGTGAGGGTGGTTCGTTGCCTGCCATCGTGGAGGCGGATGATGATTTTTTGTATGTTCTCAAATTTCGGGGTGCGGGTCAAGGTTTGAAAGCCTTGATTGCCGAGTTATTGGGCGGCGAGATTGCCAAAGTTTTAGGAATAAAAATGCCCGAAATGGTGTTTGCAGAACTGAATGATTCTTTCAGTAAAACCGAACCAGACGAAGAAATACAGGATTTATTACGAACCAGTACGGGCTTGAATTTGGCGGTGCATTATTTGTCGGGAGCTATTACTTTCGACCCCATAGTTACTACGGTAGAGCCCAAACTTGCTTCCCAAATTGTTTGGTTGGATGCCCTCTTGACAAATGTTGATAGAACGCCACGCAATACCAATATGCTGATTTGGCACAAAGAATTATGGCTAATTGACCACGGTGCTTCGTTATATTTTCATCATAATTGGGATAATTGGGAGGAACAGTCAAAACGTTCTTTTGTAGCCATAAAAGACCATGTGCTTTTGCCGCAAGCCACTGTGATGGAGGAGGTTGACGAAGAATTTAAGAAAATATTAACTCCCGAACAGATTAAGGCAATTGTAGATTTAATTCCAGATGACTGGTTACAAAATCGAGAATTAACGCAAGCGGAGGAGAGAGAAGTTTATGTAAAATTTTTAGAGAATAGAATTACTATTTCTGATTTATTAGTAAAAGAAGCCAACCATGCAAGACAAACAAATATATGAATATGCCGTGATTCGGATTGTTCCGAGAGTAGAACGTGAAGAGTTTTTGAACGTGGGTATTATTCTATATTGTTCAAAACAAGGGTTTTTACAGGCAAAATATCAATTAGATAAAAATAAACTTGAAGTCTTTTCCAATTCATTAGAATATGAAGATTTAGAGAAATACCTCCAAACGTGGGAGCGAATTTGTGTGGGTGGCAATAGTGCAGGAACGATTGGAATATTGCCAATTGCTTCAAGATTCAGATGGCTAACTGCCACAAGAAGCACTATCGTTCAAACTTCAAAAGTACACCCAGGATTTTGTACGGATGCTCAGGAAACTTTGAATCATCTTTATAAACAATTGGTTCTTTAGATAGTAATGAATTGTGATTTATCAGAAAAATCAATAAACTCACATATTCCAATATCGTAATTCTTAAATCGTAAATAATAAAATGGGATTATTCAATTCTGGCAAACACGAACGATACACAGAAATGAAAAAGATAATGCGCTTTATTAATAAAAAGAGAAATAAAAGGAAGTATCAAAGTAAAAAAAAGGTAAAGAAAATGCAACAAAATGTACAAAAGTGCAGAGAGACACGTCCTAAGTTACTGTCTGTTGTTCTGCTTGAGGTTCTAGTTTTGTGTGCCACACACCACCACATGGCTTTCTGCAGGCATAGAGTCACGTGGTTGGGGAAGTCAAGGCAGGCATCAGCAGGCACATGCCAAAAGTCAGAAGGCTGTGTGTGTGGGGCCACTGGGGCCTGCTTGTAGGAGTGGGACACAAAGTCATAAAAACACATTCAGACATGGCAAAGGAGAATACACAGTCAACAAAGAAGAACAGAACAATGGTCTCACACAGAACACATTATCTTTGTCTAATGAGGTTAATAATGTCATATCAGAGAGGCAGAACACACACCAAGACACACACACAGAAAGAAGGAAACTTTTCACCGTGGGAAAAAGGAACACACATGGAAGTATACATACACATACTACAAGAAGAAGGTAAAAGCAAATAAAGCAAGTCAACACATGTAAAAAACTCTGTTAAATTGGAGCAGCTAGCAAATCAGCAGGAAAATCCTCAGAAGATCAAAAGGCAAAACCCAACACATATCCAAATTAACAGCAAACAAAAGGAGGAAGCTGAATCCTAAAGAGCTAAAAGAGCTTTACAGATTGGCAGAAAAGAAAATAAGGCAGAAGGAATAAAGGAACGCATAAACAAGCTGAGATCACCACCAAAAGATCAAAACAAAAGCTGGTTCAAAAGTTCAGGTCACCAATGCAATGCTGGCAACATCAACATCAGCAAACAGGAGTGGTGTAAATGTTAAAATAAAATGGGATAGAAAAGGCAAGAGAGAGCAGACTAAAGGAGAAGAGAAATGCAGAAGATGGAATGTTATACACAGACAATGAACAAGAAATACCATCCGCAAATGTTGCAATTCATTCGTCATTAAAATAACTAACAATGAGGCAACAGAAATCAAAATAAAAGAAATCAAAACATCATGAATCAATATCCAGGGCAAGCAGAAAATATTCCTTTTTTTTTTTTTTTTTTTTTTTTTTTTTTTTTTTTTTTTTTTTTTTTTTTTTTTTTTTTTTTTTTTTTTTTTTTTTTTTTTTTTTTTTTTTTTAGGCGGTGTCGCTCTTGCTGAAGTTTTCGGGGTGATACATGACGTGCATCACAGTACCCAGCATAGTATGTTATTGCTAAACATAAAACCATAACAACAAATGTAGAACTGAAACAACAAAGCCCATCAGTACAGCGTAACATCAGTAAATGAATAACGTAGGTTATAAATGAGTTTTAAAGAATACTAGTGCATTATGCTTATTAAAGGCAGAAGCAACAGTGTGTGTCAGTAGTTCAACTGCAACGTTCAATAGAGTAAGTCAACAAAGAGCCCACTGTGACCTTCCGTCACAGACAGCACAAAATGATCAACAAAATGCTGACTTCAAAAAAAGACAACGAAGACACACAAGGGCTGAAGGTGGCAGAAGTCACGGGCTGAGGCACAGATGGTGGGGGCAGCATGCTGGCCGCAAGTGCTGGCCCGGGGGCCAGGGACCGCGGGGCTGCAGACACGTGGCAGTGAACGGAGTGAGCCCAGACGAGAAGAACAAGCCAGTAGGCGCCACCGTGGCCAAAAAAAAAAGAGGACGGCAGCAGAGACAGGACAGAACAGGCAGGCAGGCACCCACCACACATGACAGACACACACACACACACACACATGGGGGGGGGGTGCTGCTCAAAAAAAAGAAATGTGTGTGTGTGTGTGTGTGTGTGTGTGTGTGTGGCAGGCAGGGATGGGGGAGAGAGAGAAAGGGAAGGGTACACACACACATGCCAATGCAAAGAAGACACAGCCAAAAGGAAGTCAGTCAATATCAAAATACTGCTCATTAGAGTAACAGAGCATACACAAAAGAGAGTGGAACGTACACCAAAAGCAAAAGGGCCATCATAACAGAGAGACAGCAAAATGCTCATTAAATGACACTAAAGAGACACACTACACTGTATCCAGAAAACTCAAAATAAATGAAGAAATTTCCTTGGGCATTGGTTACCGTAGATTTTTTTACCGCTAAATCTTTATTCTCTAAAACCACATTGATACCTGCAATGGGCGTGGTCGAGTTACATTCAAAAGATTTGCCTTTGATAATAAAATTGCGGTCGGTGTATAAAATCTCTTTTGAAATAATACTATTACTTTTCTCACAATCTTTAAAGTCACTTTGAGACATTTTAATCTCTTCTAAATTGACTGAGTTTAATACACCTTTAACTGTGTAATTTCCCGCTAAAACTTTATCGAATACAACAACTCCAAAATTATCGGTTTTGCCAGTATTTGCAATTTGACCCGATTCGTTCACCAAAGCAATACTGGTTTCGGGTAAAATTTCTTTTGTATATTTATCTCTGGCTGTGATGTTTAATTTACAGCCACATACCTCGCAAACTTCTTTTTTATCCTTCGTTTCTTTTGGTTTTTTAGCCGTTGCTACTCCGTTTTTCTGAGAAAATCTAATCACGATCCCTGCATAAGCCCCCACAGAGCTAATATTATGATTTATGGGTTTGGTCTGTGTTGGTTTGGCAGAAATATCAATCCCCCTAGTAGTTGCAGCAAATGGACTATAAATTGATGCCGCACTACTACCTGAAATTGCCAGTTCAGGCGTATTGAAATGATTGATGTGATAAACCCCGAGGTTAATTCCTACGTTTTTAGTAATGAAGTAATTAAACTGAACTGCCGCTTTTGACGAAAATACATTCTTGGCATTATATCCGCCATGAATATTCAAAGCAACATTTGTTGGGGTGGGTATTGTGGGAATTGTTCCAACTAATGAAGTATAGCCTCCTTTGATATTTGACACGCCGCCTCGGAGGTTCAATTCCACATTCCATTTATCGCTTTTCAAGTATCTGAAACTTGGACCAATACCTACAAATGTGCGAGTGATGCGTTGCTCTTGTAAGTTTGTGGTACGAATCGGAATGGTTAAGTAAAATAAATTAGTTGTTGGGTAAGTATTTTTAGGATTATTTACTAAAAAATCACCATCAAGTCCAGCTCCTAACCAACGATTAAAATAATAATTTGCCGTAATTCCAGCCATCCAGTTGCCCTTGTAGTCAATATTTTGCGTATTATTTTCATACATGGGCAGTGCATCAAAACCACCCCTTGCCGATATTTGTAAACCTTTGTGATTATTGGTTAAGGTTTGGGCGTTGATACTGATACCTACGAAAAGCATCAACATTTTTAAGATTAGTAATTTTTTCATGATTGCTATTTTTATGTCGTTTGAATAAATAAGACCAATCCTTTCAGCCGATTGTGATATTTTGCTCGAAAGATTTGCCTTTCACTGACTAATACCAACCACATTTTTATTTGTAACCTTTTCTGAAAAATATTTTTAAAAATTTTCAATAAATTGCCCTAATTCATCTATTTTGAGGGTTTTAGGTGGAAAATATTTTTATAATTTGTAACTTAGACAGAAATAAATAGAGACAAATTCTTGCAAATCATATCTCACTCATTCAATCAGCGAATAGTTCATTAATCCCATTTTCTTAATCTTGTTAAATAAATAATAATGCTATGGTTACAAATCATACCACTAATCGTATTTATAAATGAAAGTATCCAAAAGATGGTCTGACCAAGAAATAATACAAGGAATCCTCTCGGGCGGACGGGCTGAGGAGGGTGCTATCGGGGCTTTATACGATAATCTTTACAGCGTTTTGAGTCGTTATGTAGGTAATAAATCTTCCAAAACTTACGCCAAGGAACCCGAAGATATTATTTGGGAATCCATCGAAGCGATGGTCAATAATGTGAAAGAAGGTAAATATCAGCCCCAATCAGGAACTAATATTGAGGCCTACATCAAGATGATTTGTAAGAATCTATGGCATAAATATTTAGCCTCTGAAACCGCCCGTGAAGGTCGTCAAGAGCAATATGTAGGCTTTGATTTTGAAGATTTAGATTTAGACGTAAGCCAAATTATCGCCCAAAAAGAAACTTGGGATGGTTATTTGAACATTTTTGAAAGAGTAGGTAAGAATTGTAAAGAACTTTTGAATCTAACCTTCGCCGATGATGTCCCAATGAATGAATTAGCAAAAATGATGGTGGAAACGGGTAGATACGAAAACGAACAAACCGTCAGAAATGCCAAAAGTAAATGTTTGAAAAAGGTCTTATTAGAAATTGGTGAACAACAATGAAAACAATAAACGAACAAACGCAAAAAATGCTGAAGACTATCTCGCCAATCGTCTTAGCAATAATGATACAATTTACATAGAGGCTCAAATTAATAATATCCCAATCGTAAAAGTGGAGTATGACAGGATGTTACTGTTGAAAAATACCATTCAACGCCAACAAACTCGTGATAAAATACGGGCGATTCATGCCGAGAAAATGGTGGAATGGAAGGGTGAAAATTCAGAAAATGAAGGTGGGAGAGTTACATCATTACAACCTAAAAAAAATAATATTTCAAGAATTTTCAAAATTGGAGGAATGGCGGCGGCCGCTTGTGCAGTTTTCATGATTTATCTATCAGTTTCGCCCATTTCAACGCCTGATGCCACAAATTTATCCGAAAGAGGAAACTCAACTGAGTTAGATTCACTACAAAAACTGGAATTTGGGTATTATTTACAAGGACAAAAAGCCTTGTCGGAAGATAAAAATCAAGAAGCCATTGTGATGTTTCAGAAGGTGATGGAAGCCAAAAATATTAGACCATATTACAAAGATGCGTCACTCTGGTTTTCAGCAGTTGCCAATGCTGAATTGGGCAATGAAGTCAAAGTAAATGAGATTTTGAAACAGATTGATAGTCGCAGTGATTTTAAATATGAAATTAGTAAAGTTGATAGGTTGAAAATGTGGTGGAAGGGATTGTAAGGCTCGCCCCGTGGTTGGTGTCCTCACCAACTACATATGCGAAAGCAATATTGGTTTATATGCTTACGCAAGTGTGGTTGGTGAGGACACCAACCACGGGGCAAGTGAACGAAATCCCTAAAATCCATAAATCTGACGAATCCAAATTCAGACATTTCTAATCCGTGTTCCAAACAGCCACCAACTAACCACTAAAACAACCACAATTATCCCCACCCAAATCCACCAAGCCCAACCAACATCCTCATTCACAGCTTCTGCACTACCCAAGAGAATAAAATTTGCCCAATAATAAGGATGGTCTAACTCTTTGCCAATTTTAGAACTGAAATAATCTAATTTTGCCTTCCGCAAAGCTAAATCAATCGGTAAATTCTCTTGTAAATAATGATGCAGACGCTCTGATAAAAATGCCGTACTTTCATCGTGAGCATTCCACAAAGTAGCTACCACACTCGGACAACCCGCATACGCAAATGCCCGAGCCAACGATAAGATTCCTTCAGCTTGATGCAGTTGTCCACCCCTGTTTCACAAGCACTTAAAACTACTAAACGAGTTTTTTCTAAGGATAAATTATACAACTCTTCCGTATAAAGTTTATAGCCCGAACTGTCAGGATAAAAAGCAATAAAAGACCGTCCAGCCTCACGGTCGTCCACTTGTGCGTGCGTGGCAAAATGAATGATGCCGTGTTGTTGGTAAGTCTTTAAAAAACGATTTTTTGTGGCTTGTTTATCAGTATAAATGTCTCCACCAATCCGAGCAACCTCCTCACCAGAAGCAGGTAAAGGCTGCAAAGTTTTATCCCTAAAAGTACCTATCAAACGTTGTTTCGACGTGTAAGGGGCAATTGACATTAGATTATTTTTAATGGCTAAATTATTGTCATTCAAAGAGCAACAAATACTAGTGGCAGAATATCCGTAGCTAATGGCAAAATGTTTTATCAGATAATCATTGTGCGATTTTTCTAAAACTTCAAAAGGCAAAGTTTAAATTACCATCTCGCAAAATAATTAATTTGGTTTTGTCAGCGAATTTTCTAAAAGGTTTGTGCAAAATATTGGTATGACTGAGCCTTGAACCGACCCTTTATAAACATCCAAACCAGGCTTACGATAAAGTTCCGAAATTAGAGATTTTGTATTACTTTCAAGGCTTAAATCATCCGTTAGTTTAACAATGTTGGATGATGTTTTAGTAATAAAAAAAGCATATTTTTTTTCTCCTAAAAAGTAAGAAATAAAGGCGGTTTCAGGAGCTAATTTTGCTTGAATTTGGGGGATGGAAATGGTTGAGAAATTGTATTTTAATTGGGAGTAATTAGGAAATTGTGTTTCATAACTTTGTAACAAATGGAGAAGTTCTAATTCTTTATCCACTAATGATTTATGTAGGTTTTTAACCTCGTCAGATTTTGTTTCTTTGGCAATTTTACTTTGTAATGTATTTATGGTTTGATGTAATTTTCTTTCCTGATTTAACAATTCAACGTTAATTTGCTTAGGTTTTATCATGATATCACGTATAGCATCCGCAAGTGTAGAAGCTTTACTCTTCTCATTGATTTCAAACATTAATTCTTGATAAACAGGCAATTTAGTCTGCTGATATAATTGAAAACCGACTTCCATTGCTTCACTAAACACTGGAAATACTTTATTGATAAAAAACAATTTAGCATCTGCCGACTCATAACTTCTCCTCATTTTTTCGGATAATTCAATCGCCAATTGATAAGTTGATGCAGCCATTTTCAAATCTTTCATCGAATGTTTATCTTGATATAATTGATAAAAAGCCGATGCTTTATGTTGTAAAGCATTGAACATATCTTTGGGCGAAAGTACCCCTGATAGCGTTGGATTTTGATAAATATCTAAAACATCAAAATCTTGATGAATGGCTGAAATAGCTTTTTGATAAAACGCAAGAGCTTTTGATGTAGATGTCTGGTTTTCAGACACTTCACCCAAGCCAAGAAGAGACTTTGAAGCATAAATATCTTTGCCGCTCGGATTGTTGGAGACACTAATAGACAAACTTTTTTGATAATACTTTTGAGCATCTGCGTATTTCCTTTGAGCATTTTTTAAATCTCCCAAAGTATTCAACAGTGCTTTTTCGAGGTCACTCCTTACAAATTCAACTTTTTTATTCTTTACAATCGTCAATAATTGATAGGCTTTATTCAAGTATTTTTCAGCTTCCTGATAGTTATTGGCTAAAAAATAGTTTTTCCCTAATTCACTTAATTGATTACACCTATCCATTTCAAAACGGGTTGCATCAACTGCTTCTTTCAGTAATTTAGAAGATTTGGAATAATTGCCCATTTCCATTGCTAATTGGGCTTCATCTCTTAATCCAAAATTTAACAAAAACTTCACCTCTGGAAAACGCCCAATTTCAGAGGCTTTTTCAAAATAAAGTGATGCTCGTTTATAATCTCCGAGAATATTAAAAGTTACGCCATAGTTGCTGTAAAAAGCATAGATGTACGGTAAAATAGACTTGGTTTGAAACTTCTTACGGTTATTGTTTAAGAGTTTTTCAGCTTTGTCAAAATAAACTTTGCTTTGGTCATATTGTAAGTCCTTTTGCAGTAGGAAACCAATAGATTCATATAGTTTAAATAAGGTGGAATCACTCGAAGGAGATTTATCTGTTTCAAGTGATTTTGCCCCAACGTAAAACTCTTGTAACGCTTTTTGAAAATTCCCTGCCTCAAAATAAATTTCACCTGTATAAAGAAAAACCTCCGCATACGGAGTAAATGCTCTGTTTTGAAGGTAGATTCCTTGCGATTTTCTTAATAGTTGAAGGCTTTTTAGACTATCTAATTGATTTTGTTGGAATATCTCAAACCCTTTCTTTCTCAGACTATCCGCAGTTTTATTCTGCGAATAACCAGTAAATGACTGGCAAAAGATAGATAAAATAAGAAATAATGCTTTCATTTTCGACAGATTAGAAATATCAAAATTCAAACTTTGCATAGTGCCTTCAAACTTTATAAAATTATTCAATTATTAGCATAGCAGGAGGTCCGCCACCAACACTTTTAAGTAAACTGCAAGGATTAGATTTATCAATATTCGCCAATTGAACTTCGTAATACCTTGTTCTTTCAGCCTTATTCAATCTTTTGATTCCATTTCCTAAAATAAATAATACTCTGATACGATAAATTTGTGGGTTATTTACCAATTGATAATAAACATTATCGTAAGAATTTGGCAATGTTGCTCTACTTTGAGGAACATTAATATTCCCTTTTTCATCTATTTTCAAGGTTGAACTTGTAGTCCAAATCCTTCTGATTTCAGGTGATTTCAAACGTCCTGTGTAAGTAGGACTAATTAATTGGGTTGTTTTTGCATAAACGGTGTCTGGTAATGATACATATCCGTAAGTATCTCTATTGGTTTCGAGAATCGTCGTTGCATCAAACTTGACGAAACCACTATTTTCAACAGTCCCTTCCGAAACACTCACAGCTCCCTTTTCGTGAAACAAATAACGGTATGTACTTGCCTCCAACACATCCTCAACTGTGTTTTCAAACCCTTTAATTGGTTTTACAGATACCTTTCTTATATCTTTATAAATTTCACAGCAACTTAGTGTTTTGTATTTGTCTGGGATTCCATTCTTAAATACATGAAGGGTATTATATCCCGAAGAATCAATAATGATACTATTAGTGCTTGGATGAGAAACTACATCATAATCACACCCGTGTTTAGTAAATCCACAAAATGTTTTATTTGCATCATATCCAGCCGTACAACTATCTATCTCAAAGCAATTTGCTGTTGAAGCTTGTTTTCTGTTACCATAATAGGCAGTGGCAAAACTAACTGCTTTTACACCTTTGGGAAAATTACAGGCAGGTGCTTGAATTTCAATGGTTTTACAGCTCCAATTAATAGTGGCAAAAAATAAGGTTATTCCAAAAATAGCAATTAGTGTCTTTTTCATTTTTTAAATTATTTAGTTTTCAATTACAAATACAAGTCATCATTGCATTTGTAACCTTTTGTTAAAATATTTTTCAAAAAATACTGAATTCTATCATAATTTTTGAAAAATAGCGTTTTGAATTAAAATACATTCCGAATCTACTCATTAATTTCTCAGTATCCATCCACTTGATTCACTCAAAGCCATTTTACCACAATCTCTTTCAAAATCGCTTAAACTCTTTCAAAATTTTGGCTATCTTTGTAAACCTACCTCATGCCGAACAGTTATAGATAATAAGCGACAAATTAAAGAAAACGAATATCAAATGAAATTAACATTTTGGGGAGCCGCAAGGCAGGTAACGGGTAGTATGTATTTACTTGAATTGGACGATGAATATAAAATTCTGATTGATTGCGGAACGAATATGGAGCGAGATATTGACTATTCGCTTCCGCCTGAAAATAAGGCATTTTTTCCGTTTGAAGCCTCACAAGTAAATCTGGTTCTTCTCACGCACGCACACATTGATCATTCTGGTAGTATTCCAATGCTCTACCGTGAAGGGTATGAGGGGCAAGTTTTGTGTACTTCACCCACGGCAGATTTAACCAGTCTTTTGCTGTATGATTCAGCTAATTTGAATTTAAAAAAGATAAAACAAGCGGAGGGAGATAGTAAGAAAAAGAAGAAAAAAATGGATAGATTGCTCACCAAGGGTAATTTGTATTTACAAAAAGACGTTGAAGATTCCATGTCAAATTTTGTAACCATTGCTTTCAATCAACGTTTTCGGGTTTCGGATACTGCTCACGTAACGTTCATTCCAGCAGGACATTTGCTGGGGGCAGCTCACATTATTTTAGAAGTAAAAGAGGAAGGGAAAACCAAGAAAATTTGCTTTTCGGGCGATATTGGTAGAAACAATTATCCCTTGCTCGTTAATCCTTCTGAGAACATCCCAGAAGTAGATTACCTCCTTTGCGAAAGTACTTACGGAGCCAGATTACACGAAGATAAAACCTCTCCCGAAGATGCCCTTGCCGATGTTATTAAGCGTACCTGCATTGATATTCCAGGGCGTTTGATTATTCCTGCCTTTTCGGTTGGGCGTACTCAGGCACTACTTTACACGCTCAATCGCTTATACACAGAACGTGGATTTCAGCCCATTAAAGTGTTCAGCGACAGCCCCTTAGCGTATGCTTCGACCAAGGTTTATCAGAAAAATTTGAAGCAACTGAATAAAGAAGCCCGTGATTATCACGCAGAAACCGATTCATTATTTGATTTTGAAAATTTACAATATACTCAGTCCGATAAATCAAGCAAGATTATTTCTAATTACAATGAACCTTGTGTCATTATTTCAGCATCTGGTATGATTTCGGGCGGGCGAGTTGAACAGCACATTGCTGCCAATGTTGCAAATCCTTACTGCACAATTTTGTTAATTGGCTACGCCTCAGAAGGCACTTTGGGCTGGCGATTGATGAATGGACAGAAAACCCTCAGAATCAAAGACGTAGAACATCAAGTATTGGCAAATGTGGAAAAAATTGACGTTTTCTCGGGACATGGTGATCAATCGGATTTGATTACTTTCGTAAAAAAACAATCCAAAGAAAAACTCAAAAAAGTATTCTTGATTCACGGTGAAAACGAAAGTATGGAAGTTTTCAAAGAGGTTTTGGAAAAAGAAGGATATTCAGGCGTTGAAATTCCAGAGGTTGGACAGAGTTTTGATTTGTAAAATTTGTTTTGTCATCCCGACGAAGGAGGGAACTGGTAGTAAATTCATAAGTACAATATTGAAAACATAAATCAGTTCCCTCCTTCGTCGGGATGACAAAATCGCTGAAAATATGCCCTTAATCACCAACGACGCTATAATCTTAGGTATTCTTCTCGGAGTAATCTATTTTACTTTTTACACCTCTTCCCTCCAAAATCGTTTTTGGCAACGATTCTACGTTTTCTTTCCCAGTATTTTGATTTGTTATTTTTTACCAGGATTACTTAATACTTTCAACATCATTTCGGGCGAAAATTCTAAATTATATGATGTAGCTTCAAAATATCTTTTACCAGCCTGTTTGGTTTATTTTACGATAAATATTGATTTTCAAGCCCTCAAACGTTTAGGTCCGAAAGCGATTATTGTTTTTTTGGCGGGTTCAATGGGTGTGATGGTTGGCGGACCAGTCTCTTTATGGATTGTTAAAAACATTAGCCCCGAAACTGTATCGGGCGAAACTTGGCGAGGACTTGCCACTATTGCGGGTAGTTGGATTGGTGGAAGTGCTAATCAGACTGCACTGAAAGAAGTTTTTAATCCATCGGCAGAAATCTTTTCACAAGCCATTGCCGTTGATGTTTTCACGGCTGAATTATGGTTGGCTTTATTGCTTTATGGTGTGGCAAATGCCCATAAATTAGATAAATGGATTGGTGCAGACACTTCGGCAGTTGATGAAATTAGAGAAAAAATGGAACGTGAATTTGCTGATAATCAATGCAATCCATCTTTTCAGGATTTATTATTGATTCTTTTTGTGGGTTTTGGAACAACCGCAGTAGCTCATGCGTGTGCGAATGTAATTGTGCCTTTTATTGACAATAATTTCCCTAATCTCAAAAAGTTCAGCCTTACGTCTTCTTCCTTTTGGGTAATATCATTGGTTACACTTTTTGGCTTACTTTTATCCCAAACACGAGCCAAAAAAATTGAAAAAGTGGGAGCTTCAAAATTTGGGAGTTTGTTTTTATTTATCCTTATCGCTACCATCGGTATGAAGATGGATATTGCCACGGTTCTGGAAAAACCTCAACTATTTTTAATTGGAATTATCTGGATGTTTTTTCATGCTTCCTTCACTATACTGGCGGCATATTTCACCAAAGCACCTTTCTTTTTCACGGCAGTTGGCTCACAGGCAAACGTGGGCGGAGCGGCTTCGGCATCCGTTGTGGCGGCGGCTTTTCATCCCTCTTTGGCTTCGGTGGGGGTTTTGTTGGCTATTTTAGGGTACGCACTTGGGACTTACTTGGGATATTTAACGGGCTTGATGATGCAGTGGGTTGCTTCATAAACCTCAATGAACATTCATCTCTCTTTTCAGTCGGCTCAATGATTGTGGAGTTATTCCTAAAAAAGAAGAAATAATATTTTGGGGAATGCGTGGCAAGACTTTCTGATAGGTTTTTAAAAAAACTTCATACCGTTTCTTGGCATCATCATTCATGAAAGTTATCAATTTATTTTTGGTAGTAATGAAATTTATTTCGCTCAATTTTCGCCCGATGCTCTCAAAGCGGTGTGATATTTCATAAACTTTCATCAAGTCTTGATACGTGAAAAATACTACCTCCGTGTCTTCCAAGGCTTCCAAAAACTCGGTAGCAGGTTTTTGGGAAATAAAACTGGTATGTTCCGTAAAGATTTGATTTTCAAAACATATTACATACGTTTTTTCATTACCATTGGGAAGTTTGTCAAAACTACGCATTAAACCTTCAACAATAAAATAGACTTCTTGACAAATTTCGCCTTTTTGTAAAATAATATCCCCTTTTTTGAATGATTTTATTTTTAACAAGGGGGCAATTATTTTCAAATCGTCTTCTTGATAAGATATTCCTAAAACCGAAAGTCGGTAACGAAATTCTTCCAATTCAGCGGTAAATCTCATTTGATTAGCGGGTTAATGAAACAATGTAGTTCTACATTTATTTGTAATTATTATTTCAAGAGTTTTAAGATTCAAAGTATTTTTTTCAAAGTTATGGACGTAATTTTGTACTTCAATTATATCAACTCCAAATTAAGAGTTAATCAACAGAAAAAACTGGTAAAGTCCAATACCATTAAATAAATAAAGTGAAAAACATTCGTAATTTTTGCATCATTGCACATATCGACCACGGCAAAAGCACGTTGGCTGATCGTTTGATTGAGTTTACCGAAACCGTTTCTAAAAGAAATATGCAAGCCCAGTTTCTGGATGATATGGATTTGGAACGTGAACGAGGCATCACTATCAAGTCGCACGCTATCCAGATGAACTATCATTCTCACGGAGAGCATTATGTGTTTAATCTGATTGATACGCCTGGACACGTTGATTTTTCGTATGAAGTATCTCGCTCCATTGCTGCCTGTGAGGGTGCTTTGTTGATTGTGGATGCGGCACAAGGCATTGAGGCTCAGACGATTTCAAATCTTTTCTTGGCTCTGGGGCATGACTTGGAGATTATTCCAGTATTAAACAAGATTGACCTACCAGGAGCAATGCCCGAGGAAGTAAAAGACCAAATTGTTGATTTATTGGGCTGTGAGCGAGATTCAATTATCCACGCTTCGGGCAAGGAAGGTATTGGAATTGAAGATATTTTAGAGGCGGTTATTCACCGAATCCCAGCTCCCAAAGGTGACCCAGCAGCTGAACTACAAGCACTTATCTTCGACTCTGAATTTAATTCATACCGAGGCATCGAAGTAATGTTTCGTGTCTTCAACGGTGAAATCAAAAAGGGTGATAAAGTTAAATTTGTGGCAACGGGAAAAGAATATTCTGCGGATGAAATCGGAACGTTACGGTTTGAAAAAGAACCCAAAAACTCCGTAAAAGCGGGTGATGTGGGATATTTGATTTCGGGAATAAAGGAAGCCAAAGAAGTAAAAGTGGGTGATACCATCACACACCGAGATAGACCTTGCAAAGAGTCAATCCAAGGGTTTTCGGAAGTAAAACCGATGGTTTTTGCAGGTATTTATCCTGTGGAAACCACTGATTTTGAGGATCTTAGAGATGCAATGGGCAAACTCCAACTCAATGATGCTTCATTGGTTTGGGAGCCCGAAACGTCCATGGCTTTGGGCTTCGGTTTCCGTTGTGGATTCTTGGGAATGTTGCACATGGAAATCGTGCAGGAGCGTTTGGAACGTGAATTCAACATGACCGTTATCACAACAGTTCCTTCGGTAAAATTCCGAGTTACGATGACTAATGGCGAAGAAATTTGGGTTTCTGCCCCTTCTGAACTGCCTGAACCAAACAATATTAATTTCGTGGAAGAACCCATCATCAAAGCACAGATTATTACAAAATCTGATTATGTGGGGGCGATTATGAAATTATGTCTGGACAAAAGAGGAATGTTGAAAAATCAAATCTATTTGACCTCCGACCGTGTGGAATTATCTTTTGATTTACCCCTTTCAGAAGTTGTTTTTGACTTTTTTGATAAACTCAAAACTATTTCCAGAGGTTACGCCTCCTTGGATTATGAGTATAAAAACTACGAAATTGGTGAAATGGTGAAGTTAGACGTAATGTTGAACGGAGAAACGGTGGATGCTCTTTCTGCCATAGTTCACCGTGACAAAGCGTATGAATGGGGAAAGCGTTTGTGTGAAAAATTGCGTGAATTATTGCCAAGACAACAATTTGATATTGCCATTCAAGCAGCAATTGGGCAGAAAATCATTGCCCGTGAGACTGTGAAGGCATTACGTAAGGACGTAACCGCTAAATGTTATGGTGGTGATATTTCCAGAAAACGTAAATTATTGGATAAACAAAAGAAAGGTAAAAAACGTATGCGTCAAGTTGGAAACGTTGAGATTCCACAGTCGGCATTTATGGCGGTTTTGAAGTTGGATTAGAATATGAGTTATGAAATATGAGGTATGAAATGGAGTTTGTTCTATTTTATTAAAAAATCCAGTCAAATTTGATTGGATTTTTTATTTTTAAGCATTGCTATTTATCGCTAAGGAACGGGAAAATAATAAGTGGATGAATTTTTAAATGTTATTTTTTGTGCCAATCAAGGCGATAAAACCGTGCGACGGTCGCCGCAGTTTAGCATCGCTAAATGAGGATTTAATCTGGGCGGCATTCCGCAACGTAGAGTGGTGCAAAAAAGGGTATTTAAAAAACGTCTACTTATTGTTTTTCAGTTCCTAACCGTAAATCCTCCACCACCAGGTGTCCAAATCGTTAATTTATCTCCTTTTTCAGCCGAAAATTCATTGCTTAAAATCTCCGTTCCATCAGATTTTTGTAAAAGATGTTTTCCTACTTTTCCTTCACCGCCACCGTTGATTCCGTAAGGTTTCTGGATTTGATGTTGTCGTAAAAGCGAAACTTCAACCTCTTCCAAAAACTCTACTTCTCTAATGATTCCGTTGCCTCCTCTGAATTCACCTTCACCACCCGAATTTTCCCTGATTTCAAAGCGATTTAGATAAACGGGATAGCGTAATTCCATAATTTCTGCATCGGTTATGCGGGTATTTGTCATGTGAGTATGTACGCCCGAAGTCCCTGAAAAGCCTTCTCCTGCACCGCTACCACCACAAATGGTTTCGTAATAGCCAAAGTTTTTATTGCCAAAAAGAAAATTATTCATCGTCCCTTGCGAACACGCCACAACGCCAAAAGCCTTCAAAAGTGTGTCGGTCAGTCGTTGGCTCAATTCCACATTTCCACCCACCACGGCAGGGCAATCTTCGGGATTATCGGGAAAGTCTGGATTCAAAATGGATTGATTCGGAATAATTAATTTCACGGCTTTCAGAATACCATCATTCAGTGGAATTTTCTCATTCAACAAAAGCCTCAATACATAAACCACCACCGAATTGACAATAGCAACGTTGGCGTTTAAATTTCCTTTGTGGGTGTCTGCACTACCCGAAAAATCTATAATACATTCATTATCAAGGATTTCTACTTTAACTTTCAACTTGGAATCATCATCCAAAAACTCTTCGGCTTCATAAATTCCTTTGCCTAAATTTTGTAGCCGCAACTGCATTTTCTGGGTTGAATAATCTTTCAAACGTTTCATATAAAAATGAACTTTTGATAAACCATGTTCGGAAACTAATTTTTGCAAAGCCAATTCACCATTTCTATTGGAAGCCAAAGCAGCATTCAAATCTGCCAAATTTTCTTCCAAAGCACGGGTTGGATATTTAGAGTTAGTTAAAACTTGTTTAATTTCTTCCCAACGAATTTCTCCATTTTTGACTAAATACATCGGTGGGATAACCACTCCTTCCTCAGCTAAATTTTTAGAATAAGGCGGCATCGAAGCAGGACGAATTCCGCCAATTTCGGAATGATGACAACGATTAACTACATATCCAATCAATTGATTATCAGTAGAATATACAGAAGAAACAAGCGTAACATCGGGCAAATGAGAACCGCCATATTTCGGATGATTAGTGATGACAACATCGCCTTTTTCAATCGGAATATATTTCAAAATACTTCTCACGCACACGCCTAAACTACCCAAATGCACTGGAATATGTGGGGCGTTCGCAATCAGTTCCGCCTCCGCATCCAATAAAGCACAAGAGAAATCTAAACGTTCCTTGACATTCACCGAAAGAGCTGTCCGTTGCAACAAAACGCCCATATTTTCAGCAATAGACATTAAGCGATTGGTGAATAATTCTAATTGAGAGGCTTCGTTTTGAAGGTTATTTTCTTGAAGTCCCTCTCCACGGGAGCAACCGTCGCTACGGAGGGATTTAGGCGACCGACGCTTCGGGTGAGGTACTTTCTGAACAATACCAGTTCCATTTTCATCCAAAATAAACTCCCAATTTTTCTCAATAACCGTTGTACTAAATCTATCCAACAACAAAGCATAACCAACAATTTTTGCCCCTGACTTTAGATCTTCTCTGATAAATACTGGAACAGATTTATAGTTATTTTCTACAAAGGAATTAGTGTGGTGACATGGTTTTGGGATATATTCCTTTATTTTAACGTTGTCAAGGTTTTGAACCTTGACAACGTTGGACAATTCACATTCAAAAGCAATCACCCGCAAACTCTCAATTTCAATCGCACGATTTTCAACCCAATGCCCAAAAATAGCAATATATTTTCCTTTGAATTTCTCAATAACGTCTTCATAATCAGACCATTCCAGTTCAATACTGGAGTCTTGCCCTTTGAAACGTAAATAGATAAAATGGCTTTTGAAAGAGATATTTTTCACCAAAACATCATCTGCCTTCAATTGTTGAACAACTCTTTTCTTTAATTTCTCAAACTCATTTTCAATTGTATTGACAAAACTGTTCTCAAAAATTTGCAAAATAGAAGCCTCCGCAAAACGTTCAATTTTTGCTTTTGAAATTCCATAAGCTGATAAAATTCCAGCATCTTTGGGTAATAAAATAGTCTTGATATTCAATAAATCTGCCATTCCGCAAGCGTGCAAACCACCCGCTCCACCAAATGCTACCAACGCATAATCATCCACAGAATAACCTTTCGTAATAGAAATTTTCCGAACAGTATCTGCCATTTTTTCGTTGGCAATGGCTCTAAATCCTTCCAAGACTTCTTCTTTACTCATCTGATTATCAGATAATTCTAAAATTTCAAGTAGTTTTTCTTCGGCTTTTTCTACATATACAGGGATACCAAATTGGGAAGTATCAATTCTACCCAACAGTAAGTTCACATCTGTAATGGTCAGAGGTCCACCCGCCCCATAACAGGCTGGTCCAGGCATTGCTCCAGCACTTTCGGGGCCGACAGAAAGTTTGAAACCATCATAGCTACAAATCGAACCACCACCAGCTGCAACGGTTTCGATGGCTAAGGATGGGCTAAATATTTGAGCATTGCCGATTTTTTGAGAAAACTGATACTCAAATTCACCATCAAAGCGGGCAACGTCCGTGCTTGTTCCTCCCATATCAAAAGCGATAATCTTCTGATTATTAGCTTGTTGGGCAATATTTGCCGCACCAACCACGCCCCCCGCAGGACCCGAGAAAAGACTGTCTTTGGGATAAAAGTTTTCGGAACGCACCAAACTCCCCGCACTCGTCATCACGTGGATAGATTGCTTGGGTAATTGGGCTTGAATATTTTGAAGATAATTGGAAATTATGGGTGATAAATAGGCATTCACCACCGTGGTTTCTGCCCGATCCAAAAACTTAATCTGCTGGCTTAATTCCGTAGAAATATTAATAAATTTAAAATCTTTTTCAAGAATTTCTTTGAGTTTTCTTTCGTGAATATCATTTCTGTAGGCATTCTTTAAGCAAATGGCAATTGATTCAACTCCCTGATTTTTAAGCGATTGAATCAGTTTTAGTGTGTTTGGTCTGGGCGACCCCGTGAACACCATTTCTTTAATAATATTCCCTTCAAAATCAATTTGTTCATCCACCTCAATCACCACATCGTGCAAAGGTTCAGGACGGATAATATTCAACGCAAAAATATCTGGACGAGCCTGATTACCGATGACCAACAAATCTTTAAAACCCTTGGTAACAAAGAATGCTGTCTTGGCACCCTTCAATTCTAAAAGGGCATTTGTTCCTTTGGTTGAACCAATCCGCATGGAAATAGGAGGGAAGGGGTCGGATAAAGATGTTTCTGTAATAATTCTCGCTGCCAAAATGGGAGCTTCTTCATTACTGGTCAAAGCAAAACTAATATTTTGATTATCAGAATATTGCGATAGTTTTCTGTCAATTTCAAGAATAGATTTTTCAACGTTAAACGAGATAATTTTGGCAGAAAAAGATTCTCCCAAAAGCAAAAAATCATAGTCTCCAAGAATATCACTTCTCAAAAACCATGATTGTTTTATTTTAAATTTTGTATCAGAAATACGTTCTGTAATTTCTCCACGAATGCTACTGTTTGACAAGATTTTACAACGATATTCCGTTCCAAAATTATCGGTAGCAATGCAATCCGTAAAAGTTCCACCCGTGTCGATGGCAATTTGAAAAGTTCTAATCATGTGAGGGGTGATGGCACGCAGATTACGCAGATACCTACGGCAACGCAGATTTTTTTGAGTGGAGATTAGTGATTATTGCATAATAAATACTTAATTACCAGTGAGGCAAATAAATTTTCAACCTGAACTTTTACCTCTTAAATCTTTTTTTAAAATCTGCGTTGCGAAGCATCTGCGTAATCAGCGTGGCATTTCTTAAAGGTCAATATGCACGTTTAGCCATTCTTCGTCAAACCTTGCTCCGAATTTTTTATAGAAATTTATCGCTGGTTCGTTCCAATCCAAAACCTGCCACATCAAGCCCGTACAGGCAGTTTTGCGAGCTTGTTCGATGATGGCTTCTAACAGTTTTTCACCCAAACCTCTGCCTCGCATCGTTTCCGAAACAATTAAATCCTCCAGATATAATCTTTTACCCTTCCAAGTTGAATAGCGAAAATAATACAAAGCCATACCCACCACAACTCCACCGACTTCGGAAACGATTGTTCCAAAGATAGGATTTTCGCCAAAACCGTCCACATACATTTGTTCAATGGTGTTGGTTACTTGTTCGGGGGCTTTTTCATACAGAGCCAACTCTTTGATTAACTCAAACATGGCTGGCACGTCTTCACGCACACTCTCTCGGATAATTACTGACATATCTAAAAATTGTAAATTACTTCGCTGTTTAATCCCAAAAATATGAGATTTTTTTCTTCCATTTCTTTTATCACCTCATGCGGATTTACTTTGGAATGTTTGATTCCTTCATAATATCCCGTGATGTAGTTTTTCAGAGATTTTACTTTTTTGGGGCGGTTATCTCTTTCCATACCGCCCATAAATTCGATAAAATCGTTAAAATCATTTAAAATTTCCATAGACTTTCAATTTTCAGTTATCTGTTAATAAATTCAGTTATCTGTTTTGATTGTAAGTGGTTATTTTTAGCTATTAGCGATGAGGTTTGAGCGGTGATCAGTGGGTGGTTTTCTTTCCTCACCGCTCACACCTCAAAGCTCATTCATTATTCACATATCCTTCCCATTTCTCCATTACCTGTACCATTTCAACGGGAAGTTCGGTATCAAATTGCATAAATTTACCTGTTTTTGGATGAATAAATCCCAATGATTTTGCGTGTAAGGCTTGTCTGGGGCATATTTTAAAGCAATTTTCTACAAATTTTTCATATTTAGAAAAAACCGTTCCACGTAGCACTTTGTTTCCTCCGTAGGTTTCATCGTTGAAAAGTGTATTACCGATTGATTTTAAATGTACCCTAATTTGATGCGTTCTACCAGTTTCTAAATTACACTGCACCAGCGAAATATATCTAATTTTTCGTAAAACTTTGTAATGCGTAACGGCTTCCTTCCCTTGCGAACCGTCGGGGAAAATTGCCATAATTTTACGGTCTTTTAAACTTCTGCCGATGTGTCCCTCAATTGTTCCTTCGTCCTGTTTTGGTTCTCCCCACACAATGGCGGAGTATGTTCTTTCGATGGAATGATCAAAAAACTGCTTTGCCAGATGGGTCATAGCTTGGTCAGTTTTAGCAACCACCAATAACCCCGAAGTATCTTTATCTATTCGATGCACCAACCCTGGACGAATTTCTCCGTTTCGGTGTGTCGGTAAATTCTGAAAATGATACACCAAGGCGTTCACCAAAGTGCCGTTCCAATTTCCGTGGGCAGGATGTACCACCATACCCGCAGGTTTATTGACTACCAGCAATTCATCATCCTCATAAACTATATCCAAGGGGATATTTTGAGGGATAATTTCAGTATCTCGGGGTGGTTCATCCATCGAAACTGTAATTACATCCAACGGTTTCACTTTATAATTTGCCTTTACTACCGCATCATTCACCATTACAAAGCCTGACTCAATACCGTCTTGAATTTTATTTCTGCTGGCGTTGGCAATTTTAGTCATCAAAAATTTATCAATTCTTAATGCGGCTTGCCCTTTATCTGCCACAAAACGATGTCTTTCGTATAATCCATCTCCACTTTCTTCGATTTCTTCCTCGAATCCTTGCATAATCTTATTTTATTGAAAAATAGCCAATTAGACTATTGGTATTTTAGTAATTATTAAATTGAAAGTGCTAATTTGCAATTTCATTTTGCTGTTTATAAATATTCTCCAAATTTAAAACAAAAAATTATGTTTCACTTACCGCCTTCCCCATTACAACTCATAAATGACCCAATTTTAAGTAAATTCAATATTAAATTATACATCAAACGAGATGATTTAATTCATCCAGATATTACGGGCAACAAGTGGCGAAAATTAAAATATAACCTCCTCGAAGCCCGCAGATTGAACTTTGATACTTTACTGACATTTGGCGGAGCATATTCCAATCATATTGCCGCAACTGCGGTGGCGGGTAAACACTTTGGTTTCAAAACTATCGGACTCATCCGTGGGCAAGAACTTAAGCCTACCTCAAACCGTACTTTATTGTATGCCACTTTGAACGGAATGGATTTAATTTTTTTACAAAGATTGGACTATGGCTACAAAGACCGACTCACCCGTGAATACAAAAAAGACCACTACGTTCTGCCCGAAGGTGGAACTAACAAACTGGCAATCAAGGGAGTAGTTGAAATGGTTGATGAAATTTATGCTGAGATGACCCCCGATTACATTTGCTGTGCTGTTGGTACGGGTGGAACATTGGCAGGAATTGTCAATGGGCTTCGTGGCGATACAAAAGCCATGGGAATTTTGGTGTTAAAAGATGACATCAGAGATTTAGTTACCAAAGCCGTTCAAAAATTAATTCCCGAAAATACCGAATTTGAATTGATAAAAAATGATTATCATTTCGGGAATTATGGTAAAACAACGCCCGAGTTGATTGGTTTTATTAAAGAATTTGAAAAAAGAAATCCCGATATTCAATTAGAGCAAGTTTACACGGGCAAAATGATGTTTGGAATTTATGATATGATTCAGAAAGGTAAATTCAAAGAAAACTCGACTGTTGTAGTCATTCATACGGGCGGTTTACAAGGTCGCTCTGATGAATTAGATAGGTGAGATTTAAGGGCTGGTACCCTAACACCTAAATCCTAACCCCTACTTATTCCAAGATTTCTGAAACGTATTTTTGGATATTCTTACATATCTGATTGAGGGGCAGGTCATTAGCATCTTTTCCGAAAGGATTTTCAATCTATCAATTCAAGGCTTTACAATACATAAAAAACAAAAACGACAATCAGAATAGTTAAATATCCAAGCGTAAAAACATAACCAAATGGCAACGTCATCACATAGAAGAAGACAAATTTCTTAATAAAAACAGAATATGAGAATGGAATTGGAGTATTTTTGAAGCGTTCGCAAGTCCCACAAATGTCCGTAAAAGCACTTAATTCGTTGTTGAGATACAATAATTGCTTACCCGATATTCTTTTTGTATAATATTTTTTTTTTTTTTTTTTTCTTTTGTCTTTTTTTTTTTTTTTTTTTTTTTTTTTTTTTTTTTTTCTTTTTTCTCTTTTTTTTTTTTTTTTTTTCTTTTTCTTTTTTTTTTTTTTTTCTTCTTCCTTTTTTCCCTTTCTTTCCTTCTTTCAAAACTTGAATCTTCTTAAAAAGTAAATTGGCAATAAAATTAGGTTTATGATAACCTTCGGGCGAAGAAATTTCTGAAGCAAATAAAATACTATTCTGTTGATGTCCTCTGAGGTGGCGTTTCAAAGCAAAAGTATATTCAATAATTAAACCTTTAAATTCTATTTTGGTTTGATGTTTTTCATGGGGAATTAAAACATTAATTTTCAAGGCTAAATTTCTTGAATTATTCACTAAACTCCCCCATAGTTTTCGTCCCTCTCACCACCTTTCATAAGCCGTATTTGTTCTAAAAACCAACAATAATGAAATCACGAAACCCAACATTCCGTGCATAACCGTAATGTTTTTCAAGTGGCTGTCATCCCCCAATTTAAAGACTGTAATTGCCAAAAAGGCTACTAATCCCACGTAAAAGCATAAACTTAACATCAGTGGAGTCAATTTTTGAAATGTATCAGCTTTGTGAAACTTGAATACAAACGTAAACCAATCTTTGGGATTATACTTTATCATTCTCTTTCGTCAGCAATTTTTTCTAACTCAGCTACAACCTCCTCATAATTTTTATCGGCTGGTACAAATTCGTAAGTTTTCAGAATTTCGTTAGCAATTGCTTTTGCTTCTTCCGTATGCCCCACTTTATTCAATAAAATGGCTCGATAATATTTATAAATTCTATTCGAGTACACTCTTTCAAAATTGTTGTTTTGAATATTTATTTGTTCGAGTGTGTTAAGTAACGTTTCAGAATCGGCAGTACGATAATAAATCTCCGAGATACTTCTAATAAATTCTGAAAAAATCACACCAGTAAACTGAAAATCAGTAAAGCGATCTTTATTTTCTGCCAATTCAATTAGCCGTTTTTTAATTTGATTAACATCGTTTTTTTCCAAAAAATAAAACAGATTGATCATCGAAAGTTCACGTTTACCAAAACCTATTTTCTCGGCATAAATCCCCACCTCGTTCAATAGAGCCACATTATTTGATTTTCCTGCCTTTCTGGCACAGTTACACAACACATGAAAAATCTCTAATTTACTGGCCACGCCTTTGGGCTTAAAATTATTACTGGTGTAAAAAACCAAAGCCATTTCTGGTTTTGAAAGTAAATAATTAAAATTATAAGTAGCCCAAGAATAATCATTGGCTGTTTTGGAAGTAGAATTGAAACTCGAAATGGTTTCCTTTTCCAAATTTTGATAACCCAAAGGTTCACGAATGGCATCTTTCAAAAAAGCATGAAAAGCGTCTAATGAAACTTCGCCAATTCTTAGTCTAACTACATTCCCGCTTTTGTTAAGCACCAAATAAGCAGGCAAAGCCGCAATGCCAAATTGCTGTTGGATGATTGTCCCCTCCTGTGAAGATGCTTCCAAACGCAAAGGAATAAAACGTTCAACTATCAAACTATCAATTACTTGATTCCGAAAAACATTTTTTTCCATCCGATTGGACACTCCGCTCCAAGTGGCAGCAATATTCATAAAAATTAGCTTATCGTATTTTTTAGCGGAGTCTAAGGCAGCCTGAAAATTTCCCTTGAAATAATCAATACCGAAAGAAGAGAAATGAAATGGCGGAAGAAAAAGTATAAGGAACAAGATTTTCTTCATGATAATATTTTTGAGTGGTTGTGTGTTTTTACGGAGAACGGTAAAGGGTGAACGGTACACGGTTTGTTGGAATTAATCAGAAAAGTGAACAGTTCACAATCTTACCGTGTACCGTTCACCTTTTTACCGTTCACCCATTTTCTACCCTACTGAACCTTCCAGAGAAACTGCCAACAATTTTTGGGCTTCCACAGCAAATTCCATTGGCAATTGATTTAAAACTTCCTTGGCGTATCCATTTACAATCAATGCAACGGCTGCCTCAGTTGAAATACCTCTTTGATTACAATAAAACAGTTGGTCTTCGCCAATTTTTGAAGTGGTGGCTTCGTGTTCTACCGTAGCAGTTTTATTCTTAACTTCTATATACGGAAACGTATGAGCCCCACAACGGTCTCCCATCAAAAGCGAATCGCATTGCGAGAAATTACGTGCATTATCTGCCCGTTTCATCACCTCAACTAATCCACGATATGAATTATGTGAACGCCCTGCCGAAATACCTTTTGACACGATTCTTGACTTAGTATTTTTACCAATATGAATCATCTTTGTACCCGTATCGGCTTGTTGCATATTGTTTGTCACGGCAACCGAATAAAATTCTCCGATTGAATTATCTCCTTTTAAGATAACCGAAGGGTATTTCCACGTAATTGCCGAACCTGTTTCTACTTGTGTCCAAGAGATTTTTGAATTATCTCCGTCACAAATTCCACGTTTGGTTACGAAATTATATATTCCCCCTTTTCCGTCTTTATCACCAGGATACCAGTTCTGAACGGTTGAATATTTCACCTCCGCACCCGCATGAGCAAAAATCTCAACGGTGGCAGCATGAAGTTGATTTTCATCACGCATTGGAGCTGTACAACCTTCTAAATAACTCACATACGAACCTTCATCTGCAACGATTAATGTACGCTCAAATTGACCAGTATTAGCGGCATTTATTCTAAAATACGTTGAAAGTTCCATCGGGCAACGAACGCCTTTGGGAATATAACAAAACGAACCGTCCGAGAAAACTGCTCCGTTGAGTGCCGAAAAGAAGTTATCTTTCACAGGAACAACTGAACTCAAATATTTTCTAACTAATTCTGGATGTTCTTGAATTGCCTCAGAAATTGAACAGAAAATAATGCCTCTTTTTGCCAAATCAGCCTTGAAAGTTGTTCCCACTGAAACTGAGTCAATTACGGCATCAACGGCAATTCCTGATAATTCTTTCTCTTCGCCATCCTTCACATTCAATAAACGTTTTTGTTCGGTTAAAGAAATTCCTAATTTCTCAAAAGTGGCTCTTAATTCTGGATCAACATCATCCATTGAGTCCACCACTTTGGCAGCTTTTGGTGCAGAATAATACTTAATTGCCTGATAATCAACGGGTACATAATTAACATTAGACCATTTAGGCTCTTTCATGCCCAACCAAACCTTGTAGGCATTAAGACGGTATTCTAACATCCATTCAGGCTCGTTTTTCTTTGCCGAAAGCTGACGAACCGTTTCTTCACTTAATCCGATTGGAAATTCATCAGCTTCAAAATTGTTATGAAAACCGTATTTGTATTCTGATGAGGTTATTTCTTCTAAAATATCTATTTCTTCTTTAGCCATGATTTTGGTAATGTTTATCTTAATAAAACTAACTCAAAAGTGAGGATAAAGGTTCTGTCAATTGGAATTATTTTAAATAGGCTTTAAGCAGTAAGTTACCGCCTGTTGCTTACCGCTAAAAAGGTACTGGTCGATTTAATGATTCTTCTAAGGAAATAAAAGTTTCCGTTCGTTGAATGCCTTGTACTTTCTGGATTTTATCGTGGAGAACTGCCCTTAAATGAACAGTATCTCGACAATATATTTTGGCAAAAATGGAGTAAATACCCGTTGTATAATTGATACTAACCACTTCAGGAATCTCTTTTAATTGTTGGGCAACTTCCTCATACAAAGAACTTTTGTCTAAATAGATTCCCAAAAATGCCGAAATATCCCAGCCTAACTTGGTGTAGTCAATTACCAACTGTGATCCCGTTACGATACCAGCCTCCTCCATTTTGCCCATCCGCACGTGGATTGTTCCACCCGAAAGGTTAATTCTTTTTCCGATTTCGGTGTAAGGCATTTTGGCATCTTGCATCAGAAGATTCAAGATTTTCATATCAACATCGTCAATTTCTATGTTTTTCATGGCTTTGAGTAATGAGTAAATTAGTAATGGAATTATTACCGTTGAAAATTTCTTAATAAAAGGGCTATTTGAAAATATATTTTTATCAATATTTTAATAAATATGCTTAATCGTTAAGAATAATGTAAATATAGTTTATTTTTTATTGAATATTTGTAAATTAATTGCAGATGTACTACTTTTGTAAAGTCATAAAGGCAATCATATTGTAGGGTGATGAAATTTGGCAGACGTACCCTCCTGTCTCGGGGGTGGTGAATTTGAAATAAAGTTAGCATAATGCCTATCGTAAGATAGACTGGGGTGGACCACCGCTGTTTGTACTATACCTAATCACACCGTGGAGGTTCGAGTCCTTCTCCTACAGCCAATTATTTGAATGATTTGAGAATAATTCATTTGACAAAACATTAATTATTTACTATCTTTATTCTCAAATACTCAGATTGACTACGATGAGTAATCATGTAGTTTTATTTGGTTTTTAGTTTGTTGATGAAGTGTAATTCAGAAAAGCAATCTCGTTGAGGTTGCTTTTTTTGTTTATCTACGATTTTAATTTTATTAGCTACAATTTGCAGAAAAGCACCCAAAAGCTAAACTTCATTGAGTAATTTTGTGTATTACAAAGATAAATGACAAAAAGTGGATAATACAATTTTAAGAATTGCCGTTCAGAAATCTGGACGATTGAGTGAGGATTCTCTCAATTTATTTAAAGAATGTGGGATTAAATTCGACAACGGAGCGGGTAAATTAAAAGCCACATCTTCAAACTTCCCCGCTGAGTTTTTGTTTCTTAGAGACGATGACATTCCTGGTTACGTGGAAGATAGCGTAGCGGATATTGGTATCGTCGGGCAGAATGTTCATGTGGAATCACACAAAAATGTTTCAGAAGTTAAACTTTTAGGCTTCTCAAAATGTCGTCTTTCCATTGCTATTCCTCGTGAAGATACTTATAATTCAGTTCGAGATTTAGAAGGAAAAGACATTGCCACTTCTTATCCAATAATTTTAGGTAACTTTCTGAAATCTAACGGAGTAACTTCACACATTCACGAGATTTCGGGTTCGGTTGAGATTGCTCCGAGTATTGGTTTAGCTCATGCCGTTTGTGATATTGTTTCTTCGGGTGGAACCCTTTTGAGTAATGGATTAAAGGAAGTTGAAAAGATTTTCTTTTCGGAAGCCATTATGATTGGTTGCCCAACAATGAATGTTGAAAAACAAGAAATTTTAAACCAAATATTGTTTAGAATTGATGCCGTTCAACGTGCTAAGAACAATAAATATGTGGTTCTGAATACGAAAAATGAAAACATTGAGGCGATTTCAAAATTATTGCCTGGTATGAAAGCACCATCAGTTGTTCCTTTGGCACAATTGGGCTGGTCGGCGATGAGTTCAGTAATTAATGAAAATGATTTTTGGCAAAACATCGAAAAACTCCGTGAAGCAGGTGCAGAAGGAATTTTGGTGATGCCGATTGAGAAAATGATATATTGATCCTGCGGAAATGGAATATGGCGATTTTTCTTTGAAAGATTTAGATACAAAGTTTGGGGTTCAAGAAGAAAGAGTTCGGCTGTTTTCTTCGTTATCCCTCGCTGATGTTCAGCCTACGAAATGGCTTTTAAATGAACTCGAAGAAAGTGATGAAATTCCTAATTTGAGTGAAAAGTCAAAATCTGAGTTGATGATTTCTCCCATTTTTAAGGAATTATGGAGAAATAGTCATAAATCATTCAATCTGTTCTCTGGTTACACTTTTGAGGTAGATAAAAAGAAAGGTCTAACAGGCGTATGTGACTATTTATTGACTCAAAAACCCAAAACCAGTATCATCAAATCACCAGTATTTTGTGCTGTTGAAGCCAAAAGTAGGGCAATCGAAGAAGGAACAGGGCAAGCAGGAGCAGAAATGTTGGCAGCCCAAATCTTTAACGAACAAGAACGAAATCCGACTCCAATTGTTTTTGGGTGTGTAACAAACGGAGTGGATTGGATTTTTCTCAAACTTGAAAATAATATTTTATCGGTAGATATTGACCGTTATTATTCAGATAAATTTGCCCTTCATAGGCTTCTCGGTGTGTTGCAATACATTGCTGATTTTTACAAAAAAGTATAAATGAAAATTATAAAATATCCTTCAAAATTAGATTATAAAGCAATCTTAACTCGCCCAACCCAAGATATTTCGGTGATTGAAGAGCGAGTCTTACCCATTCTAAAAAAGGTAAAATCAGAAGGCGATTCCGCTCTCCGTGAATTTGCTTTGAAATTTGATAATGTATTTTTAGATTCTTTATCAGTAAATCCTGACGATATCAAAAATGCAGGTTCATTACTTACCGAAGATTTAAAAACTGCCATTCAGCAAGCATATAGTAACATTTATAAATTTCACGAAGCCCAAAAATCTATTCCCGAAAAGATTGAAACCATGTCGGGCGTAATTTGCTGGCGTAAATCTGTTGGTATTGACAAAGTGGGCGTTTATGTTCCAGGCGGAACAGCTCCTTTGTTTTCAACGGTTTTGATGTTGGGAATTCCTGCTCAAATTGCTGGTTGTCGTGAGGTGGTTTTGTGTACGCCTTCCAATCACCCAGCTATTTATTATGCTGCTTCGTTGTGTGGAATCACTAAGATTTTTCGCATCGGTGGAGCTCAGGCAATTGCGGCGATGGCTTATGGAACGGAATCAATACCCCAAGTGTATAAAATCTTTGGTCCTGGAAATCAGTACGTTACGGCTGCCAAAATGTTGGTAAATAAAGAAGGCGTGGCAATTGATATGCCCGCCGGTCCTTCTGAGGTAGCTGTGTATGCGGATGATTCAGCGAACCCCGTGTTTGTGGCGGCAGATTTATTGTCCCAAGCCGAACACGGAATTGACTCGCAAGTTTTATTGGTTTCTACTTCCGAAAAAATGGTAGAGGCTGTAAATCAAGAACTTGACAAGCAATTAGCTGTTTTGCCAAGAGCGGATTTTGCAGCAAAGGCTCTCAAAAATAGCCAAGCAATTGTGGTTTCAACTCAGGAAATTGCCTTGGATATGCTAAATCAATATGCAGCAGAGCATTTGATTATGGCGGTTGAAAATGCTGAAGAGATTTCTGAGAAAATTTATAATGCAGGTTCAATTTTCTTGGGTAATTATACGCCAGAATCAGCGGGAGATTATGCTTCGGGAACGAATCATACTTTACCCACAAATGGTTATGCACGAGCATATTCAGGCGTAAGTTTGGATAGTTTTATGAAGAAAATCACTGTTCAAAATATTACAAAAGAAGGCATCAACAATTTAGGTAAAACGATTATTGAAATGGCAACGGCGGAGTCGTTGGAGGCTCATGCCAATGCGGTGAGAGTACGTTTAGCATCAAATTAAACCTCAATATCATGGCACAAACTGTTGAATTACTACAAGAAATTCGTGAGCGACTTTTGACAGAGCCTTTCCTCAGAATTCCTGCTTCCGTGGAAGAATATCGAAGTGTTGCTTTCGAAAGAGATTTGAAAATCGAATATCATAACGAAGAAATTATTGCCACTATTGGTCAGGTTACACCAAATCATTCGAGACTATCCTTTATGATATGAGTTATTCTACATAATTTTTATTCAACTTTTGAGAATGAATTTGATATTTTAGAAAGTGGAGCGTGCGTACATATTCCAAGCTTAAAAAGCTATTACCAACCTGATATGACAGTAATAAATGGAGAGATAAAATTAAAACCTGGCTCTACCACAGAAGTACTGAATCCATACATTGTAGTTGAAGTGTTGTCAAAATCAACCCAAGATTTTGACATGAGTGAGAAATTGGTCAATTATAAATCCATCGAAACTATCAAACAAATTATTTTTGTTGCCCAAGAAAAACCTTGGATTTCCACTTTTACACGAACTAATGAACCCAATGTTTGGATAAATACTGATTATGATTCATTGGATAATGTGGCGATAATTGATAATTTAACTGTCTCATTAAGAGAGATTTACAAGAAAATATTTTAACTGTAACACGGACTGCCAGTCCGTAATTATGAGCACATTCAATTTACAAAATATAGTCAGAAAACACATACTTTCCTTAGCTCCCTATTCATCAGCACGGGATGAATATACGGGTAAAGAAGGAATATTTTTGGATGCCAACGAAAATCCGTTGGGTTCGGCAACGCCCGAAAATTGGAATCGTTATCCAGACCCATATCAGTGGGAAATCAAAAAGAAATTAGCTCCGATAAAAGGCTGTCGCCCTTCACAAATTTTCTTGGGAAATGGCTCTGATGAACCGATTGATTTGATTATCAGGCTCACTTGTGAACCCCAGGAAGATAATATTATCATTTTACCACCCACTTATGGAATGTATGAAGTGAGTGCGTCGGTGAATAATGTGGAGATTCAGAAAATTAATTTAACGGCTGACTATCAATTAGATACTGATAAAATACTGGCTTCAATTAATTTAAAAACGAAATTGGTTTTTATTTGTTCCCCCAATAATCCAACGGGGAATATTATCCATCGGGCTTCAATTCTAAAAATTATTGAGAATCTTCAGCACGGAATCGTTATCATTGATGAAGCCTATAATGATTTTGCGGATGAACCTTCTTTTATTTCAGAATTAGATAGTTTTCCGAATGTAATGGTTTTGCAAACTTTCTCGAAAGCCTGGGGGTTAGCTTCCTTGCGTTTGGGTATGGCATTTGCGGGAGAAGAATTGATTAAATTATTGAACAAAATTAAATATCCGTATAACATTAACGGCTTGACACAAAAGGCTTTATTAGAAAATATTGATAATTTAGATTTCGTAAAAAATACAGTTCAGACTTTAACTCAAAATAAAGAAAAACTGAGTAATGACCTCGATAAATTAGAAATCGTTACCAAAATATTTCCTTCCGATGCCAATTATTTATTGGTAAAATTTACAAAAGCCAAGCAAGTTTTTGATTATTTAATTGAACATAAAACGATCGTAAGAGATCGTTCAAAAGTAGTTTTGTGTGAAGATTCCTTAAGAATTTCAGTGGGCACAGAAGTCGAAAATGAACAACTAATCAGCCTTTTAAATACATATAAGCCATTAAATTAAATATTGATATGAAAAAAATATTGTTATTTATCTTTTTGATAATCAGTTCATTAAATAGTTTTTCGCAAGAAAAAAACTGGGCAGTTGGTGGAAAAATCGGTGACCCCATTGGCTTAAATATTCGTCATTATTTATCGAATGATAAAAATTTAGTAGAAGTAAACGTTGGGGTTTATGGAGGTATTTGGGGGCTTCGAGGAAACTATAAAGATGGAGCTTTCGATGGTGCTGGATTTTCGTTCAGTGGTCTATATATGTGGCACAATGAAATGACCACCAACCTCAAAAACTATTACGGTTTCGGTCTTCAATATACAACTCGTTCCTATTACGTACCCAATGGAACAGGAAGAAACGAAATTCCAACAACGGGCTTGGGCGGTTTGGGACAAGTTGGCATTGAATATTTTTTACCAAGTTCTCCCATCTCCATTTTTTTGGAAGCAGGAGCTTATGTGGAGCTTGTTCCATCCATCTTATACTTTCATCCACAAGGTGGGGCAGGGGTTCGCTTAAATTTTTAAGATATTTCATAATTCAGTTTTGCAAAATGGGGTTCAATGCCTACTTTTGTAAAACTAAAAGGGGGATTAGCTCAGTTGGCTAGAGTACTTGCCTGGCAGGCAAGGGGTCATCGGTTCGAATCCGATATTCTCCACTTTAATATAGAAGCCTCTTCGATTATTTTCGGAGAGGCTTTTTTGTGTTTTATGGTGTATTATTCGATATTTGTTCTTTGTATCATTCCTAATTTTATAAAACTAATCAGCAAACATGAAAAAAATCTGTATAGTACTCATTATCAGTATTTTATCAATTTCTATAAATGCCCAAAATCTTTCGGTGGCTCAACAAGATTCGGCATTTGTTCGGAATAATTACGTGAAAACGCAAGCACAAATTGAAATGCGAGATGGCGTGAAATTGTTTACCAATATTTACACACCAAAAGATGCTTCACCGACTAATCAATACCCAATTGTGATGCAACGTACTTGTTATGACGTTTCACCTTATGGCAAAGATGAATATCCGAATAAATTGTATTCACGGTATATGATGCGTGAAAAGTTTATTTTTGTGGAACAAGACGTTCGTGGTCGTTGGATGTCGGAAGGCGTTTTTACGAATATGACCCCACAAATTCCTAATAAAACTAAGAAAACGGACATTGATGAGTCTTCGGATACGTATGATACGATTGATTGGTTGATAAAAAATGTTCCAAACAATAATGGAAAAGTGGGGCAGTACGGCACTTCTTACCCTGGATTTTATACCACGGCAGGTATTCTTTCGGGGCATCCTGCCTTAAAAGCCTCATCGCCACAAGCACCAGTTTCAGATTTCTTTTTTGAGGATTTTCATCATAATGGAGCTTTGACAATGGGTTATGGATTGACTTACCCTGTTTTTGGAAAACAACACCCTAAACCCATGACCGATTCGTGGTATGATAACGATTATCCCAAAATCAATACTCGTGATGGTTTTGATTGGTATAAAACAATGACTCCGCTCAAGAATTTTTCAAAGGTTTATGCTGATAATTTCTTTTGGAACGAAATCGTTGAACATCCTAATTATGATGATTTTTGGCAAAAGCGAAGCATTTTACCTCATTTGAAAAATATTAAAAATCCGCCTGCCGTGATGGTTGTGGGCGGTTGGTTTGATGCCGAAGACATCACTGGACCGTTGGCTACCTATAAAACCATTGAAAAAAATAATACTAATAATTATAACACACTCGTGATGGGACCTTTTGGGCATGGCGACTGGGCGAGAGAACAAGGACACCATTTTCATTCAAATATTTATTTTGGGGATAGCATTGCAACTTATTTTCAGAAGAATGTGGAACTAAAATTTTTCAAGCATTTTTTGAAAGATTCGGGCGATGGAAAATCGGGTTTGCCCGAGGCTCATTTGTTTGATACGGGTAAAAAGGAATGGCGTGAGTTTTCAGAATATCCTGCCAAAACAGCTAAAAAGGTCGATTTTTACTTAAATCCCAATGGAAAATTAGATAATGGAAAAATGGCAAATGGTTTTTCTGAATACGTCTCTGACCCTGCAAAACCAGTTCCCTACACTGAAGACCCAAAGGCAATTTTAGGGTTTTCTCCACGCCGATACATGAGCGAAGACCAGCGTTTTGCGGGGAGGAGAACTGATGTTTTGGTTTTTGAAACGGATGTCTTGACGGAAAATATAACTTTGGGAGGTGAAATTAAGGCAAACTTGAAAATTTCAAGTACGGGAACGGATGCTGATTTTTTTGTAAAACTAATTGATGTTTATCCAGGTGACGAACCCAATTCGCCTTACACTCCTGCATACATTACGTTAGGCGGTTATCAGCAAATGGTGCGTAGTGAAGTGATGCGTTCACGTTTCAGAAGTTCATTCGTCAAGCCTGAACCATTGAAAGCCAATCAAATAACGGATATTAATTTCCGTTTGCAAGATGTGTTGCATACGTTCAAAAAAGGACATAAAATCATGATTCAAGTTCAATCAACGGCTTTTCCTTTATTTGATATTAATCCACAGAAATATGTGGAGAATATTTATAAAGCTAATGAATCTGATTTTATTAAGGCTACTCAGCGAGTTTATGGTAATAGTAAAGTTGTAGTCGATGTGTTGGATTAGGTAATATTAAATTTCGTATAATAATAATAACAATACGTTCGCCAATTGAAATTAGCTCTATTTGAAGAAGTAATTCTTTTGTTATGTATCATTTACATTTAGAGATAGAAAAGAAAAGCATTCTCCCATTTTTAAATATTGGGATTATCTAAGGAAGTCTTCGCTTCAAGCGAAGACTTCCTTAAATTTGGCGAATACATTGAATAATAGGACCATATTTTTTTGATTTTTAAATATGAAAATTATCCTTCTTCTTTCTATAAAACTATTTTTCCAAGAAATACAAACCGTTGATTCTGTGAAGGTTATCTCACCAATTGATGTGATTCAAGAGAAAATTGACAGTTTGGCTAATTCTCCTTTCCTTCAAAATGGATTCGTGGGTGTGAGTATTCGCTCTGCAAAAAATCAGCAAAACGTAGTGGAATTTAATGCTCAAAAAAGCCTTTCACCAGCTTCAACGTTGAAATTAATCTCAACTGCTACTGCTTTAATGGCTTTGGGCGAAAACTATTCTTATCCCACAACGCTCGAATACAGTGGACAAATCAAAGATTCAGTTTTAACGGGAAACATTATTATCAAAGGTTCGGGTGACCCTACTTTGGGTAGTTGGCGATTTAAAAATTATCCTGATTATAAGCAATTGACCGATGTTTGGGCAAAGAAAATCAAAGATTTGGGCATCAAAGAAATTCAAGGACGAGTTTTTGGTGATGGTAATTTTATGGATGAAAATGTTGCTCCCGATACATGGTCTTGGGGCGATATGGGTAATTATTACGGGGCGGCGGCTTACGGTTTGAATTTCAATGAAAATCTCTATTGGGTAACTTTCAAACCTGCTGATTATCTGGAAGGGGCAGTACTCGTAAAAACTTCGCCCGATTTACCTTATTACCCCAAAATTAACCGAGTCCTTACGGATAAGGCTGGCACTGGAGACCAAGTGAATATTTACGCAACACCTTATCAAGATGTGTTGATAATGCAGGGTTTTGTGCCTATGGGTAATAATTTTTCCGTAAAAGGCTCAATCCCTGACCCTGCTTTATTTTCTGCTTATTTTTTGGATAAAAAACTCAAAGAATCGGGCTTGAAAATTACGGAAGCCCCCATGTCTTGGATGGATGCCAATAAGAAAAATATTTACATTGAGCGACCTCCACAAACTACTATTTTAGAAGCGTATAGTTCGCCACCGTTACATGAAATAGTGCGTGAATGTAATTTTCACAGCATCAATCTTTATGCGGAGGCTTGTTTGAAAACACCATCCGTTTTGATGAATTTAGGTGGAACTTCTGATGCTGCTATCAAGGGTTTAAAACAAATTTGGCAAAGGAAAGGCTTGAAAATGGAGGGTTTACGAATGAAGGATGGTAGCGGACTGTCTCCCGCTAATGGCATTACACCCAATAACATGACCGATATTCTGAGCCTAATAACGACTGAAAAATCCTTTAATGCTTTTTATGAATCTATCCCTATCGTGGGCGTATCGGGAACGGTACAGAATTTAGCTAAAAAGTCCAGAGCCGTTGGAAACGTGAGAGCAAAAAGTGGCTCAATTGATGGTGTGCGTGCTTATGCAGGATATTTTACCAATAAAAACGGTGAATTGATGTGCTTTTCGATGATGCTGAATAAATACAATTCAGACTACGGTTCGGCTACACGAGAATTGGAGAAATTGATTATTTTGATGATGGAGTTGTGAAGTATTCAAAACCATAAATTTTCCATAAGGTAATCGAAAAATTTTCGATTACCTTATGGAAAATTTATGAAAAATAAACAAATTTTGTTGGAAGCAAAGCAAAATGAGAAGATCGAAGTCCCCGACATGAAATTATTTTCATCAACAGCTGCTCGTTTTTGTGAATTGATAAAAAGTTTCAACTTTTTCAAAGATTAGGTAATTCTACGCTAAAATATACAAATCCTATTTCTTAGCTTTGTAGCAGAAATTTAAAAGAACATAAAAACATATAGCGTTTTAACTAATATTCCCGTTTCTGAAAGTCTGCAAAACTGAAAGTATTGGACGGGGAGTAAGGTTTAAAACGTCACGTTAAAGCGTGGCGTTACTTTACTTCGTCCAACGGTTTTTGCAGAGCCTCAGAAACAAGTAAAAATATCGTCCACGCTATTTTTATGCCTTTTTGTAATCAAGATACGCAATTTTAAAAAAGTCACCATGAAAAAAATCTACTTATTCGCCTGTCTAATTGCATTCACCATGCAGTGTTTTGCTCAAAAAACTCCCAAAGATTCTTTAAAGGATGTTCCAACGGCTCTTACGGCTGGTGATGTCTCAAAATTACTCCCTCAAATCACGCCCAAATCTCCCAATGTTTCAGCCATAGAACGCTTTGGTGATTATCCCGTGAGTATGTATTCGGGGTTGGCTTCCATTGAAATTCCTTTGTATGACATCAAAGTGGGTAACATTAATATTCCCATCAAAATGATGTATCATTCTTCTGGCAATAAAGTCAATGATAATGCCTCTTGGGTGGGGCTTGGATGGAGCATTTCGGGAGATTTTAACCCTTAGCAGAAATGTTCGTGGTCAAAGCTGATGAAAGCGATTTTGCGGCTAACAATAGCCTTTTACAAAATAATCTTCCATCGCTCCAACAATTTACTCCTTGTTTGACGACTCAACTGAAATCAGATTTTAATCAATATGTCAATTTTGGAAAAGATATTGAACGAGATATTTTTACTTACAACACACCAAACAAAAGCAATTCGTTTGTGCTTACTCCTAACCAAGGAATCGTTTGGCAAGAACCCGACAAAAGTATTTTTTCTTACACGGGAGCATTGCAAAATCTTACCCTCACGGATGAAAGTGGAACAAAATATAATTATGGAAATCCCGAACTAACAACTTCACTCCTGACGGGTGCGGGTGCGGTTAGTGCGTGGCACATTACGCAAATACAAGGCGTTAAAGCGACTGATGTGGTTAAATTTAGTTATCAAACGGCTTCAAATTTCAATTTTACAAATGAAATCGTGGATTCGGAGGTTTTTCATACTGACGTTTCGGGTTCAAACATTCCTAATTCCATCACTGCGGGTTATCAGAATACTTTTCAAACAACCGACTCCCCAGGTGTTTTGAGTGTCTTACCCAAAGAAATTGTATTTCCAATGGGTAAAGTAGTGTTCGTTTCCAGCGTAGCCAATCGTCAAGATAACTTGGGGAAATCCTTAGATACGCTCAAAATATACGGTTGGAATGTGTCCACTAATCAATACTTTTTGATAAAGAAATATGCTTTTGTGTATGTCTATAAACAGCGGATTAATTCTTTTGTGGGTGACGTGGTGATGTTTTTGGATAGAGTTCAGATGTTATCAAATGATAATGCGATAATCGGGACTTATTCCATGAGTTACAATACCCAAGCCTTACCCGCCAGTACTTCACGAGCCAGAGATTATTGGGGATATTACAACGGACAAACCGCCAACACAACCCTCATTCCCGCTTTTTCGTTTAATGCAACGGGCTATGCCGTCAATCCTACTCCACTCACATTCAACGTGGGTGGAGCAAACCGAGCGGTCAATAGTGTCTTTGCACAGGCTTGGATGCTCACTAAAATTACCTATCCAACGGGAGGTTTTACAGATTTTACCTACGAATCAAATCAGTATTCAGACGGCACAACCAACCGTTTGGCAGGAGGTCTGCGGATTGCCAAAATCGTGAGTAATGATGCTTCAAACATGACCAAAACCAAGACCTATAAATACGGCTTGGCAGAATCAGGAAACGGCACAATCAGAAGTTTAGCATTCCAATATTATCCGACCATTCAACGCATCAAACAGTACTCTCCCGATGCAAAGACCCCAGAATACTTCTATGATATTCGGACATTTTCATCGTCTTTGACTCGTGCCATCAACGCCAACGAAGGTAGTCCCGTAACTTATCCCATCGTAACGGAATATGAAGACAACGGCACGGGAGATAATGGAAAAACAGTTTATACTTTCAAGGACAATGCCAGTGACGATTTGATAACGATTCCTTCCAGTGGCAAATCTGCCCAAAGAAACCGTTTCTGGAATCGTGGGCAATTGCTCAGTAAAATAATTTACGGAGCAGACGGTAAGAAAAAATATGAGCAGACCAATAGCTATACAACGCTCCAAACGGGGCTTTCTCCCACGATTGGCTATTTAATTGGTCAGTCTATAATTCGTTTCAATAGTGACTCTCCCAATCAGCTGGGTTGTTTGGAAAATGATGATAGTTTCGACCCCATTCTGCCCATCACTTGGAATTACGGTTTAGTGAAACTGAATAGTTCGGAAGAAAAATATTATGATAATCAAGTAGATACCAAGTTTTCAACCAAGAAAACAGAGACGGTTTACAGTTCAACGCATTTTCAACCTGTTGAAATGAAAGAGTACGTTTCAAACAGTACAGTATTGGGAAAACTCCTTTGGTACGCCCAAGATTTTGCCACGATTCCCAGCAGCACCGCCGTTACGGGTGAAGTCTTGGCACTCAAAAGGATGCAGGAACGTAATATTTTGAATACGCCTATTGAAGAAATTGATTATACCAAAGATTTATTGAGTACCAATTTGACGATTATGGGCGGAAAGTTTACCACGTTTGAAGTAATCTTAGGAGGAGTTTCAACGACTACCGAGACTGCCATTGTTCCCAAAACAGTTTCTTTGACGGAATGTGTTTGGAATACTTTTTTGAATGCCAATAATACTCTCAACTTTACTCCTGCCAGTGGTTTGTTCAATCCGAGTACTCACACCAGTACGATTCCCCGCAATGTGAATCACAAACCCCGAATCTATTTTGACCAATATGATACCAACGGAAATCTTCAAATTGTGCATCAAAGTGATGGGGCAAGCACCCGATATGTGTACAACAATGACAGTAATGATGGGCTTTCGTTTGTTTATCCTTTCAGTGAAATTCAACAATATCTTGACCCGAACCCCAGCAATCACAAGAGTTTGACAACCAGTTTTGGGTTTGATGTTCCACTATTGGGAATGTCATTTTTGAAAGAACCCAATAATTTGAAAACCTATTTTGAGTACGATACTTTCGGAAGGCTTTTGCAGATTAAAGACCATAATTTGAAAATTGTGAAGAAATATCAGTATAAGTATTAAAAGTGGAAATGTGTAAAACATCCCCCTACCCCCTTCAAAGGGGGATTTAGACCAATCCTAATTCTACTTTGGATGAATAAGTGAAGATTGTATGTTTTCACTGACCACCCTGTGAAGAGTATGTGAACACCATTGATTTCATTTTTAGTAATAAATTCTGAGTCGGGAAAATCCCCCTTTGAAGGGGGCAGGGGGATGTAAACCGCAAACAAAATCAAAATGAAAAATAAATATATCAAAATACTATCAACACTCATTCCGCTCATGAGTGTATTCATTGCCAATGCCCAAATAACGCCCAGCACCACTCGTAGCTACGTTATTGAGCAAACGCCCCGCAAGGCACTCACCACACTGACCAATGCCACGGCTTACACGGATGTGCAAAGTACGGTCAGTTATTTGGACGGTTTGGGGCGACCCGTCCAGACCATCGTCGTGCGGGGTACTGCCGACGGCACAGCCGATATTGTGGGTAGTACCACCGTTTATGATAATTTTGGTAGAGCCACGAAGGGATTTCTGCCCACGCCCAACAGCACCGCAGGGGGAGCCTATTTAGCCAGTCCCCAAAGCCAAGCCAATGCGTTTTATGGCGATACGCACCCTTATACGGAGGTAACGGTTTACGATAATTCGCCCCTCAATCGTCCCCTGACCAGTTTTGGAGCGGGACAGGCGTGGCGAACGGTAGGCAGCACCAAACCCGTTAATGTGCAGTATAATATCCCCGACCCCAACACGGTAATCTATTTTCAGGCGGGTTTAGCAGGGATTGGAGCGAATACTTCTTCCCTGTCAAGTGAACAAAAAGCCCAGAATTTAGCCCAAGGAGTTTCGTATGAATTTGAAGGAATCACGGCGGCAGACAATACACCCAACGCTCCCAATGCTGCTCCGACTTTGCGGTATTACGGAGCGAATGATTTGACGATGACGACTTCCACGAGCGAGCGGGGCAAAAAGATTATTGAGTATCGAGACCTCCAAGACCGAGTAATCAGAAAGGATGTAGAAGTGAGTGCCGACACTATTTTAACGACCCATTACGTCTATGATATTTTTCAAAGATTAGCTTATTGCATACCTCCCGAAGCCTATAAACTGTTCAGTAACAACCATTTGAGTATTTCAGAAAGTGATACTGAATTTAAGGAATTAGTCTTTTCGTACAGATACGATGAACGGGGGCGTAATATTAGAAAACATATTCCTGGGGCGGGGTGGACGGAAGTTTGTTACGATAAACTTGACCGCCCCGTGATGTCGCAAGACCAGCAGGAAGGTTCAAAAACGCCCAAGCAGTGGCAATTTATTGTTTACGATGCTTTTTCGAGGGTAATAAAAAATGGGATTACCGATAAATATAATAGCTCCGACCGTGATGCTTTGCAAACGCTTTTCAACGGTATTACGACACCCTACGAAAACAAGGATAACACCAAGCCTTTGTTATACAGTACCCAAAGTTTTCCCAGCAGTATCGCCATTACGGATGCCGAAGTGATGAAGGTGAATTATTATGATGATTACATTGGCAGTTTCCTGGGAACGGTTGGCTTCGTAACGGGGACTGGTGGGGATGCTCCATTTAACACTACG
>JAXHOK010000023.1:0-61621 GCA_034519515.1 Arcicella sp. | reverse complement strand
GTGCTTCTGAATTGGGATTCGTCAGATTTAAAGGGCTTGTAGGATTAAAAAATCGGACTTTTTAATCTAAAAAATCCACAAATCTGATGAATCCAAATTCAGATGAAAGGCGTTTTATTGTTTGAAGTCTATTTGATTTTTGTTGATTCATGAATTTCATTTCTTTTTAAAAGTCAGAATAATTTTTACTTTTAAACCTTTTAATTCATCAAATCGTAGTTTTGTAGAACACTTTAATTTTATTAACAATATGCAGTTAGTATTGCCCGCTTTTATTCTTCATTGGTATTTATCCCTTTTTAGTCAGACATTTTTTTTGCATCGTTATTCGGCTCACAAAATGTTTGTGATGAAGCCCTTTTGGGAGAAATTCTTCTATTTTCTTACTTATGTTTCTCAGGGTTCATCTTATTTGAGTCCCCGTGCCTACGCAATCTTGCACCGTATGCACCACGCTTTTAGTGATACCGAAAAAGATCCCCATTCACCACATCATACCAAAAATGTCTTTACGATGATGTGGAAAACCAAGGATATTTATAACGCCTTGATGAATGCCAAAAATAAAGTTGAAGAGCGTTTTGATCATAATTATCCCTACTCAGAATTTATTGAAAAATTAGGTGACCACTGGGCTTCTCGATTGGGTTGGGGAGTTGGATATGTGGCATTTTATGTTGTAGCTTTCATGTATTTTGATATGCACTGGGCATTTTTCTTTTTATTACCGATTCACTTTTTGATGGGACCTGTTCACGGAGCGATTGTGAATTGGTCAGGGCATAAATACGGTTACCAAAACCATGATAATAACGATAAGTCAAAAAATTCGTTGATTTTCGACTTTTTGATGATGGGCGAGTTATTCCAAAATAATCATCATAAGCTGCCAAATAATATGAATTTTGCCTCGAAGTGGTATGAAATTGATCCAACTTATCCAGTCATTAAAATATTGACTTGGTTAAGAATTATCAAACCAAATTTGAATAAACCCGCTGATGCAGAATTTTAAAATTTCAGTTAGAAGCCTATCAGATTTATTTGATAGGCTTTTTTTACCTACTAAATATAAAAAAAGAAGTATCATATTGGTCTAATCAACTTTGTATTTGAAGGTGTGAATTTTACAATTTGTTCTTCAAATGTGTAATTCAATTCTTCTTAAAATTAAGAAATTCATTATGTTATCAAGAGAGATAAAAAAGCGAATAGATTACGAAATGAAAGAATCTCAAATTGATGGCACAGTATTTTTAGGTTGTATTGTGAAATGAACACGAAGTATTTAATAATTCTGGTGAATAGTGTTAATTAAGTGGTTAGAAGGGTATTCCTTAAAAATATAATTAGATTTTGTTTTAATAGTGGTTAGGGTAATATGCAAAATCCATCTCGGTTGAGATGGATTTTTTGTTTGCACACGATTTGAAATGTGGAAAATATTGCACAAAAAATTGGTATTAAATTCCCCATTTTATTTTGTTTCTATCGTGTCAAATTTTATTTATTTTAATTTCTAAATTTTTGTTTTTTCTGAGAAATATTACTGAAAACCCCAATTGTGGGAAAAATAGCCTAAACAAGTAAAAAAATACTCAAATTGTTCTTGGCACGGACTTTTTTCAAATGTTCATAACAGAATTATTTTAAACACATATTTATTCTGAATTAACATTAAATAAAATGAAAAAAATTATATTAATTTTTGCGGTAATTGTTCTGGTGAACACTTTCTGCAACGCCCAAGATAAGCGAGATAATCTTCGATTTGGTTTAAAAGTAGGTTCTAATCTTTCAAATGTATATGATGTGGAAGGGCAGAGTTTTGTAGCAGACTCAAAATTTGGTTTGGTAGCGGGTGCTTTTGTTTGGCTGGACCTCAGTATTCTTTTTTGTTGAACAAGAAAAATACTTTCACCAGTGGAACAACGACTGCTGAACAGCAAAAATTACTCGAAACAGACAATATCCGTAAGATTGTATTATCCTTCACGGGTGGTGCTAATATTAATTTAAGCAATTAGGTATCAGATTCTAAGCCGAAGTATCAACTGCAAATAATTCATTGTTTAAATCAGTCTAAATAATTGAATTCCAGAGTATTATCTGGCACATTATTATATTTTTTGATTAGTAGTCAATAAATTTTTAATGTGCCAGATTTTTAATGGGCTACATTCAAATAAAAAAGTGAAAAAATATTTTCATTTTTGAAATCCACTAAACCCTTATCTGCCGTATATCTGTTTGTGTTGATTAATGGTTTAGGTGCTTGACCTAAGAAATCGACATTCTTGGTTTCGACTGTTCTGCCCGCAGCAAGGGGATATACAGACGTAAATGAAGACAGAAATAGTAAACATCATATTTTGGTTGAATTGACGAATTTAGTGGAATCCAGTAGACTTTCATCGCCTAAAATGTGTGCTTAGTGAGAATTTAATTAAATTTTTCAACAAATTTTAAACTATATAAAAATGAACAACAATCAAAATGGGTATTCAGAATTTATTAAAACTGATGAACCTGTAAAATCCGTAAACAGAAGAAATTTTTTGAGGGGAGCAGGTATGACAGCAGTCGCAGGAACATTAGTGATGGCAAGTTGTAAAAAAGATACCGACCCTGTTACACCAGCAGGTGCCGTGGATTTAGGATCTGGTGATGTAGGAATTTTAAATTATGCTTATGCTTTGGAACAGTTGGAAGCGGCATTTTATGTTCAAGTAATTTCTACGCCATACACAGGGATGACTGATGCGGAGAAATCATTGTTGACCGATGTGAGAGATCATGAAATTATCCACCGTGATTTTTTCAAGGCAGCTTTAGGTGCAAACGCTATTAAGGATTTGGAAGTGAATTTTTCTTCGGTTGATTTTACAAGTCGTGCCAGTGTTTTGGGGACAGCAAAAGTACTTGAAGATACGGGTGTTAGTGCCTATAACGGTGCTGGTAAGTTACTTAAAGATGTTAATCTTTTATTGTTAGCGGGAAAAATTGTGTCGGTTGAAGCTCGTCACGCAGGTGTGATTCGTGATTTATTAATGCCAAATTCTACATCCTTTGCGGGGGACGATATTCTTGATGCTAATGGTTTAGATAAAGCCACAAAGCCTTCTGAAATATTGATGGCAGTTCAACCTTTTGTGAAAACTCCATTATCAGGAGCAAATCTACCAACTGCGTAAGTATTAAACTATTAATCTTTTAACAAAAAAATCAAATGAATATCTTAAATATAATATCAGAATTAGAAAAAGTAGATGGTGACATTCACGAAAGAATCGCTCACACTTCTCGTCGTAATATGATTGGCAGATTGGGGAAAACCGTAGCCGCATTCGCTGTTCCAACGTTGTTGGTAACAAGTATCAATAAAACGTATGCTGCAACGCCAGCGGCAATTGACGTATTGAATTTTGCCTTGACATTAGAATATCTCGAAGATGAGTTTTACAGAGCAGGTTTAGCAGCGAGTGGATTAATTCCTACAATTGATAGACCATTATTTAACCAAATTGCTAAGCACGAAACACAGCACGTTGCCTTTTTGAAGGGAGCTTTGGGAACACGAGCAGTGGCAAAGCCAAATTTTGATTTTACAGCAAAAGGAGCATTTGCGGATGTATTTTCAAATTACAAAACGTTTGCTACTGTTGCGAGTGCCTTGGAAGATACAGGTGTGCGTGCTTACAAAGGACAAGCGGGTAATTTGATGGCAGCAGAAGACAAGCCATTGTTGGAGTATGCTCTACAAATTCACTCGGTGGAAGCACGTCACGCAGCTGTTGTTAGACGTTTGTTGAACACTAACGGTTTTGCACCAGGTACAAAAGGGTGGATTTCGGGAAATCAAGGTGCTGTAACGGCAGTTTATGCAGGTGAAGAAAACAGAATTCAGGGCGGTGTGAACTTAACAGGTTTGGCTGGAAAGTCGGATAATGCAGTATCGGAAGCCTTTGACGAACCTTTGACAAAAGATCAAGTATTAGCAATTGCTGGTGGTTTTATTAGGTAATGTACGGTCTGTCAGGTGATGCAGGTACGGCAGATTTCCTTACTCAAAAAATGGAAAAACATGAGTTTATGGCTTGGACTTTGAGAAGATATTTTAAATAAAATACACGATAGACTTTAGTTTATATGCCCCATAATACTCAAAATAGTATTGCGGGGCTTTTTTGTGGAATATATTTCAAATAATATTTTTTTGTTTTTAAATCCAAATACAAACCTTTTGCGTATGTAGTTGTGAGTAGTTAAAAGTAAATATATTAAAGGGCCTGCTATAGCAATTAATTGATCAAGCAAACCTTCCCGCGGGGGCCGGGCGTCCCCCCCTTCCCCCGCCCCGGGCCCGCTCGCCCGTCCGGCCCCTGTGTTTTTTCCCCCTGGCTTGTTCCCGGTTTTGCTCCCTTTCTTCCCTTTTTTTCCCTCATCTAAAATATTAATAAAATTGAGTCAAAAAGTACTTTTTGTTTGATAAATATCTACTATTAATGACATAGTTTTAATGCTTTGGTGAAGTGATTAATCTTAAAATAGTTTTTTTACGGGGTATTAAAATCTACATGAATTGATGGAATAGTTTTTTAAGATTCTTTTAAAAGTATAATTTTTTCTTGCTTAATAAATACCATTAATTTATTCCACTCTCTTTTAACTTATTCCGAATCTTAGGATTATTAGTTACATATTTTTCAATTTTTTTTAACGGTTAAAACCAAATTCTCATGAAAAGAATCAGTTTACTATTAAGAAGAATGCTTCAAAGCGTTCTTTTCTTGACCTCCCTTGCTGTGGCAAACTTGAGCTATGCTTCCAGCCATCGAGAGGCTCCGCTAATTTCCAATGATCCCTTGGCGGACAATACCGATGTTTATGCGTTTAAAAGCCCCGATGATCCAAATTCTATTACGATTATTACTAATTATATTCCGTTTGAATCGCCCGAAGGTGGACCTAATTTTTACAATTTTGGGACAAATGTTCGCTATGAAATTCACATCAAGAACAAGACCACGACCATGGGAGACGATATTTTGTATCGTTTTATGTTCAAAAGTGTGAATGAAGATGGAAGTACGTTTTTTAACATTCGCCTCGGCAAACAAAATCTAAAAACTACTTACACGTGCCAAAAAAGTATGGATGGTGGAAGAACTTTTACAACCATTATTATGAATGGTGTTGTTCCCCCAAATAATATTGGACCTCGCTCTATTGATACTCCAGGTTTAGGTTTAGGAAAATCGTATGAAACTTTGGCTGCGGAAGCAATTGCAACGGCATCATCAGGTGAAAAAGTATTCTGTGGACCCGTTGATGATCCATTTTTTGTGGATTTAGCAGGTGCTTTCGATGTGGGCAATTTCCGTCCAGAGGGTAATTCAACCAATCAAACCATTGATGCCTTGAATCGTTTTAATGTGCATACAATTGCTTTAAAAATTCCAGTAAACTTATTGCAAAAAGATGGAAAGAACGTTAGCCAAGCTGCCAATATTCTTGATGGAGACTTCGTAATTGGTGTTTGGGCATCGGCAAGTCGGCAAATGATTAAAACGCTTTATACAGATGGAGATATTGGCGAAGACGGTGAATTTATGCAAGTTTCACGCTTGGGAATGCCTTTAACAAACGAAGCTGTTATTCCAATTGGAATGAAAGACCGTTGGAATGCAACAAGTCCTTACGGTGGTGAAGATTTACAATTCGCTAAATATTTTACCAATCCAGAGTTAGCATTATACATGGATGATTCACAATTTGGTGGAGCAGTGCCTTCATTAAATGCTTTGAGAATCCAGTCGAAATCATTAGGTTCATTTGATTTCCGTAACGGTAAACCTGGTTTGTTTGGTTTGAAAGGAAATCCTGCCTTGAATGGTACAGCCTTAGCAGAAGCCGCTTTCGGAGGAATTTTATTACCAGATAATAAAAGCCCAAGAGCGGTTGATTTGTTACCGATTTTCTACACGGGCGTTCCAAATTTAGCTCCGTATCAATTAGCAACGGGCAAAGGTGGAAATCCTTTGGCAGTAGGTAAACCCTTCATCAACAACTTCTTACCAACTTTGGGAGATATGTTACGTTTGAATATGGCGGTACCCGCAACGCCACGTAATGATCCTAATTTTAGTTCTTTGGGTTTGGTTCAAGCAGCAGTTTTAGGTATTACAAATCCAGCCTATAACGGAAATGCAAACCTTCAATTCATTCCAAATATGGACGGTTTTCCCAATGGAAGACGTTTAGAAGATGATGTTACAACCATTGAATTGCAAGCGGTTTCGGGTGTTGTGTTAGCGGCAGTAGGTTTATTTTATGACGATGCCACCACAGCAGCCCCAGTTTCTCCAAGATTGTTGAGCGTTTTAGGTTTCAATTCTGGACCAACCAAGAACGACGCACCTTTCAGAACAGGTTTCCCATACATGGCAAGCCCATGGAGAGGATTTGATTACCCTCAAAAAGCAAGATTTTAATTTGGGGATTAGGATTTAGGGATTAGAGATTAGATGTCAGGAATTAGTATTCCACTTGATTATAATCAAATCATAAGTTTTTGGTATTCAAATAACTAAACTGTTTGTTTCTCGAACATCAAACATCGAAAAACAAACATCGAAACAAATATTCAAGATGAAAAAAATATTATCATTGTTTGGGGCTGTGGCTTTTTTATGCCAATTTTCTTCAAACGTAATGGCATCTTCTCACAGAGAAGCCCCATTAATTTCCAATGACCCGCTGGCAGATAATACAGACGTATATGCCTTCAAGAGTCCGAGTAATCCAGAAAACATCGTTCTGATTGCGAATTATATTCCTTTTGAGCATCCTGCGGGAGGTCCAAACTGGTATACTTTCGGAGAAGGAATCCGTTACGAAATCCACGTGGACAACAATGCCGTAACGCCTGGGGCAGATATTATTTATCGCTTCACTTTCACGAAGGTAAACGAAGACCCAACAACTTTTTTCAATATCCGATTGGGTAAAGAAAATAACAAAGTAACCTATATGTGCGAACGTAGTACAGACAGTGGAAACAGTTGGCTGACCATCGTTCAAAATGGTAAAGTGCCTCCCCCAAACATCGGACCTCGTTCAATTGAAAATACTACGGTTGGCTTAGGAAAACCTTATCAAGAGCTTGTTAATCAAGCTATTGCAACCTCACCTTATGGAGAAAAAATCTTCTGCGGACCCGTTGATGATCCATTTTTTGTGGATTTGGGAGGTATTTTTGATGTAGGTAATGTTCGTAAAAACAGTGGAATTGATGCCGTAGCTAAGTTTAACTGTCATACTATTGCGATTGAAGTACCAGTTTCTGTTTTACAAAAAGACAGAAAAACAGTTGCACAAGCTGCTAATATTTTAGATGGAGATTATGTAATTGGTGTGTATGCTTCGGCAAGCAGAAGAATGATTAGAACCATCTACAATTCTGGTGATATGGCTTTTGATGGTGGTTGGAGACAGGTTTCACGCTTAGGAATGCCTTTAACCAACGAAGCCATTATTCCAGTAGAAATGAAAGATAAATGGAATGCGGTTACCCCTGCGGCTGATTTACAGTTTGCTAAGTATTTTGTGAATCCTGAATTAGCATTATATATGGATGATTCACAATTTGGGGCAGCCGTTCCAGGGTTGGCTGATTTGAGAATTCAATCAAAATCTTTGGGTTCATTTGACTTCCGTAATGGTAAACCTGGTTTGTTCCCCTTGAAAGGAAATGCAGCCTTGAATGGAACAGCGTTAGCAGAGGCAGCTTTTGGAAAGATTTTATTACCAGATAATAAGAGTCCACGTGCGGTTGATTTATTGCCAATTTTTTATACGGGCGTTCCTAATTTACCTCCATATCAATTGGCTACGGGTAAGTTTGGTAATCCATTGGCAGCAGGTAAACCGTTCATTAACAACTTCTTACCAACTTTGGGAGATAATCTTCGTTTGAACATGGCAGTTCCAGCAACGCCACGTAATAGCCCAGATTTCAGTTCATTAGGCTTGGTTCAAGCAGCGGTTATGGGTTTGACAGACGGACGTTTTAATGCTTCGACAGCTTTGCAAATGATTCCAAACATGGATGGATTTCCAAATGGTCGTCGTTTGGAAGATGATGTAACAACCATCGAATTGCAAGCAGTTGGTGGCGTAGTTTTGGCAGCTATTGGTTTGTGGTATGATGATTACACCGTGAACGTAACAGCAAGTCCAGTTACACCAAGATTGTTAAGCACTCTAACCTTCAACGCAGGTGTTACTAAAAACGATACAACCTTCAAGGCAATGTTCCCTTATGAGCAGAATCCTTGGAGAGCATTCCGTGGTAATTCTTATGCAGGAACAAAATTAGCCAACGGCAGACAAGCCTCTGAATCAATTGACGAAGTGAATAAATTGGGTATTTCTGCCTTAGGCAATCCTACTGATAAAGATGAAGTTGTCATTGAAGTAAGAGGAGCATCAGGAAAAGCATTGAATGTTGATGTTATCAATTCACAAGGAATGGTGATTGGTCATCAGTCAATTGATGATGCAAGAACAGTTGAACGCAGAACCGTAAGAGTGGGAAGTCAGACAGGTGTTTACTTTATCAAAGCAAGCACTGATACTGAACAGAATACTTTTAAGGTGATTAGAAAATAATCTATTTTGGTAAACGGTGAACGGTGAACGGTAAACGGATTATGAATCCAAATTCCGTTCACCGTGTACCGTTCACCTTTTACCATATTTAAACCATCAAAAGTCATGGCAACTATTAAAATTTATCCAAAAAATTCTTTTTTTATTTTACTTTTTTTATTATCAATCTCCTTATTGTCAGTCAGTTGTAAAAAATCTAATAGTAGTAATTCCACCTCAGAATCAAATGCTACGAATTTGGAAATTCCTGCTTTATTCGACCGCAAAGGCGAATTAGCGAAGGCTTCAGAATGGGATAAAACCAAAGCGAAAATTATTGAGTTAAACAAAAAACTTGAAAAAGACCCCAACGATATTAAAGTACGTTTGCAGATTGCCACTATTTATTTAGCCGAGGCAAGGATTACGGGCGAACATCCGTATTATTATCCAGCGGTGCTTAATATTTTAGATGGCGTTCTTTATTTAGACCCAAATAACTTTGAAGCTACAACCTATAAGGCATCCGTTAAAATGTCTCAGCACCAATTTGCGGAGGCAAAAGTGTTAGCAGAAAAAGCTCAAAAAATTAATCCTGCCAATGCTTACGTATATGGCGTATTGGTAGATGCTAACGTGGAATTGGGCAATTATGAAGAAGCCGTAAAAATGTCTGATAAAATGCAACAATTGAAACCATCTTTGGAATCTTATTCACGTGCTTCTTATTTACGGGAAATTTACGGTGATTATAAAGGTTCAATTGAAGCAATGAAAATGGCGGTACAGGCGGGTTTGCCAGGCTCAGAACCATTTTGTTGGAGCAAAAATACCTTGGGACAACTGTATCAAACCACTGGACAGATGCAAGCCGCCAAGCAACAATATGATGATATTATGGTGGTTAGACCAAGTTATGCGTTTGCAGGTCGTGGACAGGCTCAGGTTTTGAAAGAGGCAAAACAGTATGACCAAGCCTTAGTAGTCTTAGAAAAATCGGCTGCCGTGATGCCCGAATTCTCATTCCACGAAGAAATGGCGGATATTTATATTTTGCAAGGTGATAAAGAAAAAGCGAAGATAAAATATGAGGAAGTGGTGAAGATGTTGGATGAAGATGCCCAGTCGGGACACGCTGTTGATTTGGAACTTTGTAAATTATATACCAAAACGGGTCAAAACGATTTGGCGATGAAATACGGTATGATTGAATATAAAAAACGACCTAAAAATATTGACGTAAATCACGCTTTAGCAACAGTTTATTTCAACCAAAAAGATTACAAAAAAGCCCAGCAACACGTTTTGGTGGCTTTGAGAACGGGAAGTCAGAACCCCGAATTATTACAAATTGCTGCTAAAACGGAATTGGCTTTGGGCAATAACACGGAAGGAAATCGTTTAATTGCACAAGCGAAAAAAGCGAATCCCAAATTTGTATTGTGAAATTTCGGCAAACGGATTTGAGTTCAACTTCCCGAAAGTTCTTTTTACTTTCGGGAAGCTCTAAAATAAAATCAACTTCCCGAGACTAAAAAGAACTTTCGGGAAGTTCGTACAAAATCAGAAAATGAAAAAAACACTATTTCTCTTCATCATTTCGTGCCTTTCGTTCCAAACTTTTGCTCACTTAGGAGGCATCACAGGAACAGTTTTCGACAATGCCACTAATCAGGCAATAAAAGGCGTAAATGTTCAAATTGTAGGTTTGAACAAAGGAACAATTACTAATGAATTTGGACAATATCGCTTTGAGGACTTACCCGAAGCACCTTACAAAATCGAGATTTCATTTATCGGATTTGCTTCTCAAATTGTGGTTATCAATGTGAAAGACGATGAAATTACATCGGTAAAAACAACTTTAAATGCTTCAAATATAGAATTGAGTGAAGTGGTGGTTTCATCACAACGCCCTCACGACCAACAGCTTATCAGCAGCTTGGATATAAAATTACGCCCCATTATAAACTCCCAAGAAGTCCTCAGAATGGTGCCAGGTTTATTCATTGGGCAACACGCAGGAGGAGGGAAGGCAGAGCAAATTTTCCTACGTGGATTCGATATTGACCACGGAACGGATATTCGTCTCACCGTTGATGGAATGCCCGTAAATATGGTTTCACACGCTCACGGGCAAGGTTATGCCGATTTGCATTTCGTTATTCCTGAGTTGATTCAGGGCGTGGATTTTAAAAAAGGAACTTATCATACTGAAAAAGGTAATTTCTCAACGGCGGGATGGGTTGATTTTAGAACAAAAAATGCCCTTGAAAATTCCTTTTTAAAAGTTGAAGGTGGTCAATACAAAACCTTCCGTGCCGTGGGGGGATTGGATTTATTAGGGCAGAAAGGAAAAGATAAAAATCAATCTGCCTACATCGCTTCCGAATATTCATACAGTGATTCATATTTTGATAATCCACAAAACTTTAAACGATTCAATATTATTGGTAAATTTCACGGACACCTGACGCCCAATACCAATCTGACTTTAACAGGTTCAAGCTTTTGGAGTAAGTGGAATCATTCGGGACAGATTCCTGACCGTGCCATTGCATCAGGATTGACGGGTTTCTTTGGTTCAGTTGATCCAACCGAAGGCGGGGAAACGAGCAGAACCAATTTTAATGCTCAATTCGTAACCATTACACCCAACAATAACATCATCAAAAATCAACTTTTTTACAGTAATTATAATTTTGAATTGTACTCAAATTTTACTTTTTTCAAGGAAGATTCCATCAATGGTGACCAAATTCGCCAGAAAGAGAAACGCAATCTGTTTGGTTATAACGGAAGTTATTCCATCAATTCTTACCTCGGAAATAAAGATTTAACCACAACTTTTGGGGTTCAATATCGTCAGGATATTACCAACGGAACAGAATTATCAAGAACAAAAGATAGAACAATTACGATTAACCCTTTGAAATTGGGCAATATCAACGAAAAAAATCTCGCCATTTATGCGGATGAGGTCATCAAGTTTTCGGATAAATTTACGGTAAATGCAGGATTAAGATTTGATTATTTTCATAATAAATACGAAGATTTATTACTGAGTCCAAATGAAAATACGGGTACGGCAGAAGCGACAATATTATCACCCAAATTGAATTTTTACTATACTTTCAATCCAAGATTTCAATTGTATTTGAATACTGGAAAAGGGTTTCACTCGAATGATACGAGGGTAGTTGTTCCACAGGGCGGATTGCAAATTTTGCCAGCCGCCTACGGTTCCGACTTAGGATTTGTCTATAAACCATTTTCTAAATTATTGATAAACAGTGCTTTATGGTATTTATGGTCGGAGCAAGAATTTGTTTACGTGGGTGATGAAGGCGTAGTTGAACCAAGCGGACGCTCACGCAGGTATGGATTTGACGTTTCGGTAAGATACCAATTAACGAAAACACTTTTTGCCGATATTGATTTAAATACCGCCACGCCCAGAGCCGTTGATGAAGAAGCGGGAAACAATTTTTTACCACTCGCTCCAACCTTCACAACTGTTGGTGGATTATCGTTGCAAAGTCCCACGGGTTTTAGTGGTTCAATCAGATACCGATACATCGCCGACCGCCCTGCCAACGAAGATAATTCAGTGGTAGCGAAGGGATATTTTGTGAACGATTTGCAGTTGAATTATACCAAAGGGAAATACAATCTGGGTTTATCAATCCAAAACCTTTTCGATGTGCGTTGGAAGGAAACGCAGTTCAACACGGAAAGTAGGTTACAGAATGAAACCGAATCCGTTGAAGAAATTCACTTCACGCCTGGCACTCCATTTTTTGGGAGATTAAGTTTGGCGTATTCGTTTTAGAAAAGTACCACAGGCTTCAGCCTATTTTTGAGAACAAACAGGCTAAAGCCTGTGGTACTTCTTTAAAAACTATCAATCTTCAACTCAACTCGTCTATTTTTCTTTCGATTCTCTTCCGAATTATTCGATACTCTTGGGCGAGTTGAACCATAGCCAATCGTTCTAATTCGGGCATTGCTGCCTCTTACTTGTCTTGCAATGTATTCTTTACAAACAATCACTCGGTCCTCTGATAATTTGCGATTTTCTTCTTGGTCACCTTCGTTGGAAGTATGCCCTGATAACTCAATACTTAGATTTGGATATTTCTTCATCCAATCTGCCACTTTGTCCAATTCCGTTTTGGCATTATCTAATAAATCACTGTTGCCTTGTTCAAACTGAATGGCGTTCAAAACTACGCTTTCGCCCTTTTTTATTATTTTTCCATCAATTTCAACGGTTTCGGGTTTTGGTTTTTCAATCGGGTCAATTTCAACTTTCAACGCTTGGCAACCGTCTTGGGCAAAGGATTCAAAATCTAATTTCCCCGCTTGATAATTTAATAGTTGAATGGTAAATGTTCCTCTTTTACCCACGGGAACTTCATAAATTTTTGCCATACCATCTTTATTACTGAAAAATATTCGTCCTTCAATATTTACCCTAACATTGGGTAAAATCTGTTTTGTTTTCGAGTCTATGATGGTCAAACATAAGTCTTGCAATTTTTTACGTGAAGGAGTTGGTGGAGATTTCTTTACAACAACAGGCGGTTCATATTTTGTGGTGGTTGTAGTCGTTTGTACATACTTCTTCCGAGTCCAAATCCGAAGAGGAAGTCTCAAATTCAGCCAAATTGATTCTTGGGTAATATTTGTTTTTTCGATTCCAAAAATCCTATTGGATTGATAATAAGTCACTTGCGAATTGCTTAAAGGTGCGCCAACTGGAATCTGATAGGATAAACTGGCCTCTAAACCAATAATTCCTTTGGTAATTAGCCCAATTTCAGGATTAATGGTAAGCGTATTTGGACTAATATTTGAAGAAATGCCTGTGATTCCTACACCATTTTCTAAATAACTGTTCGATTCGGATGTAGTTGTTGCCCAACCATTATTCCGAGTATTTAATGATTCTAATTGAAAGCTGTACATTCCGCCCAATTGAAAATACCATCCAATGGGTTTAGTATTAAAGATAGTTCTACGGATGGCAAAATTAAATCCTCTTGTTCGGTAAAAATCGTATTGACTTATTAGTGTACTTCCTTTCCAGTCAAATTGTGGAAATACCGAATATTGTAAATACTTATGTTGATACAAACCAAACATAAAACCCCAAGCATTTTTGCTTTCTTCATTGGTACGATTTACTAAAAAATCTAAGCCCAAACCGTGCGTTGATTGGTCAAATTCAACCAAACTACCGTTTGGAGCAAAAAGGCTACCCTGGAAATCAGTTTTGATGCTGGTGGTAATAAAACTTTGCCCTTGTATTACTTCATATTTACTCGGAATAGTTGCTCCGAGGCTGAATCTTGGTAATAAGTTGAGCGAAATTTCTTGTCCAAAGGCGTCGTTTTGAGTAAATATCAGTAGTGAAATAAATAATAGATTTTTCATGGGATGATGTTATGCAAGAATTATTCAATAAAAAAGGTTTGACAAATTTTACAATTTTGCCAAACCTAAAAATAAAATATTTATAATCAAATAGTTATGAAATAATGTAGTAAACCAATTGAGTAAAAGGACAAATCCCTAAAACCTAAACTTTACATTCACCCCACCAAAATAATAAGCCTTACTCGGTCCTGGATTAACATCCGTAATTGCTCCCGCTGAAAAACCATTGCCTGGATCAGTATCACCAAAGCTGTTTCCCAAAAACAAAAAAGTATAATTTATTTGATAGGTCAAATTATTTCCCGCCACATAAAAATCAAATTCCATTCGCTTGGTTTTTAATAAGTACCCAATTTTACTGTTCAGTTGCGTAAATCCTTTTACATTATTGGTATTGGCAAAGTCGGTATAAACATCGTCAATCATGGTGTACGTATTGTTGAGATATAACCCGCAATTTGTTAAAATATCCAAACCAAGTGCATATTTTTGGTTCGGCAAACCAACCGCTCTTTTGCCCGAATAATCCACCAATGCACCTCCGAAACGGGTTTTGAAATCACTGTACGTAAAATCATAATTTGAATAACTCAAAAATGGTTGTACTTTTTTCAAAAATGATTTTGTTGTTCCCACATAAGTATAGGCAAGACTTAATTCCAAACCATTATTTTTTTGATTTCCCGTATTGGCAAAGTATGTATAAGTCCCTCCGTTGGCAAGAACGCCCGATAATTGCGTTAATTTATTGGTGATATCCATCCCGAAATACGAAATCTGGTAATCAAGTTTGGTATCAAAAAGCAAGCCCTGTACCGCCAAATCAATCATTTTAGCTTTTTCGGGTAACAAATCATCATTGGCTTTATTGATTGTTCCGATAAAAGCCGAAGTAGCCGTTGGGGCATTATATCCTTCGCTATAACTCAAATTGACAATCTGTTTACCAAACACTTTTTGTAAGGCAACGTGTGGATTAAATGAAGTACTAAAAGTTTTTTCAAACGATAAATCCCTGTTATAGCCAGTCACTAAGCCAGGTCCACCAAATAAATCGGCTCGTGAATAACCGATATTATTAGCACTCAGTCCAACAATCAAAGACAAATCGTAAGGAGTAATCGTGGTTCGATTTATGAAAAAATAGGAAGCCTGATTAGTAATGTTTTTGAAATACGAGCCTCTTGAAATATCCTGCAATTTTAGGGGGCTGGTGTCGTCAGTTCCTAAGAAACGAAAATTAGAAATCAACGAACGGGACTGCTGAATTTCTGTTCCGAAAGTCAAATTGTTATTGATGGAACTCGAAAAATTAGTCTTCCAATCAAAAACCGAACGAATCCCATAACTCGGACTCATGCTATTTTCGTCTGCCCCCGCCACCACTCTTTTGAAATCTTGAAGAAAGAAAAATAATGAAGTGGTGTTAGTGAAATTTTTAGAAAAAGTATAACTATTCGTCAAATTAAAGCGAGTTGTTTGAAAGTCATTTCTTGAATTTTTCTTGGTATAAGCCAAATTACCTTTATCAATTCCAGCGTAATAATCAGCGTAAGGAATTTGCCCCGTAATGCCTTCCAATGAATAATTATGGCTCAAAAAGGTTGTTAAGGTCTGTTTTCTGCTTAATTTGAGCTCGCCCAAAAAAGAAACAAAATTCTTCAAACTGCTCCCCAAAGGACGATAACCATCCGATTGTAAATGTCCATAATTCAGCATCATCGAAGAACTGTCCGTAACATAATCAATTCGAGTATTGGACTGGAAAAGTCCAAACGAACCAACCGCAAATTTTTCAGTTACAGAAATCCCTTTTTCTTCCGAAGGTTTCATATAAAAGCGAGCCACACCCCCAACTCCACCGCCATATAAAGTGGCGGCAGGTCCTTTAATGACATCCACATGATCCAGATTCGCAAAATCAATATCATCCATCACCGTAATGCCTTCTGCTGACGTAATTGGAACGCCATTGTAGTACGCTTTTATACCCCAACTATTAAATTTTTGGTCGTTGCCATAACCCCTAATAATCAAACGTTGCCCGCCCAATTGTGTACGTTTATCCATTTGTACGCCCGCTATGATGTTCAAACTTTGCTCAATAAAAGCAGGATTATTTCGGTTCAAATCTGTTTCGGTCAATACCTTTATACTTTGAGCATGATGAATGAATTCAGATCTTTCTCTTTCCGTTTTTTTCTTTTCTTTTACAATAACTTCGTCTAATTCTTTATGGTTTGTTTGTGCTTGGGAAATATTTGATAAGAAAATAGGTATTAAAATTATGTATATTTTTTTCATTATTTTTTATTTAATCGTTCGTGTTTTACGGAAGTCTTCAGTTTGACCGAAGGCTTCCGTATGAAACAATAATTACAGCATGATTTGTACACAGTTTTTTGAAACCAAAATTCTTGATTTCAAAAAATGTGCAAGAAATTACCGATAATAGTTGTTATTGGTTTGGGGGGGGGATAAATAATGAAGTTGGAATGGAAGAATAAGACAACTTCAAATTAGCGTATTTTATGGGTGAAATACAGACGAAAGTTGCCTTGTTGTCAAGGTAAAAAATTGGAGGGATTGTATATTTGAGTAATAATAAATTCAAGAACGAAGCCATATTATTTTTTTGTGGTAATTCGTCATTATGAGCGTCTGAAAGCTCTACTATTTTATCATAAACTGCCGTCTCTTTATGGTCCGAAAAACAGTACAGCGTGTGAATTTTTCCATCAAATTCCGAACGAACAATATCATAAAGGTTATGGTTGAAATAGAACTCTCTGCCATCTTCTTCCCAATCAAGATTAACAAACTCTTGCTTTGAAAAACTGAATTTCACCAATTTTTCCTTTGGTAAATGACAGATAATTTTTTCCTTAGCTTCTTCTTTGAAAATTAATTGTTGAACCTTTAAAAAAGAAAAATACCCCCCAATTTTCATGACGATTAAACTCAGAAAAATTATGGATATAAGTCTTTTCATAGATTAACGTTGATGGGTTTGTGATGACGTATTTTGAAGTTCTTAAAACGCTAAATTATAGATTACTTTCAATCCAACATAATATCAGACACTAATTCTTTTGTTATCGTTATTATTTGGTTGTCAATACGAAAAATATAAATTTTCCTTGTAAAGTAAAAAGAGCATCAAAACTCAATTTGACGCTCTTTTGATTACAATAATTCACCAATATCTTGATACATTTCGTGAAATCGCTTGATAATTTTCTGAATAAAAACCTCATCAATCATCTCACGAACGGTTTTTTCGTCAGCATCCATTTCTGAAATTTTATAAACTTGTTCCAAATCTGGCGTTTCAAATTTTACAAAAAATTTGGCGTTCCATTTGTACAAAGAAATCTTCAAGTCCGGACTCGAACCGCTTAATTCTCCTATGAAATACATATTATTAATTGTTGAGTTGTTGAATTGTTACCGAATGAAACAACAAATAAACAATTCAACAATTATTTAAGCTACGTCTTCAATAACCGTAATTTTCTGAATTTTATCACCCTGACGAATAGCATCAATCACTTCCAAACCTTCCACAACCTTACCAAAACAAGTATGCTTACGGTCTAAATGCGATGTATTATTACGACTATGACAGATAAAAAATTGCGAACCACCCGTATTTGGTCCTCGGTGAGCCATCGAAAGCACTCCACGGTCGTGATATTGATTTCCACCCGTCAATTCACAAGGAATCGAATATCCAGGACCACCACCACCTGTACCGGTGGGGTCGCCACCTTGGATTACGAAATCTGGAAGTACACGGTGAAACGTTACGCCATCATAAAACCCACTTCTTGATAAATCCAAGAAGTTTTTTACGTGAATAGGAGCATCTTGCTCGAAAAATTCAATAACCATTAGACCTTTATCGGTCAGCATTTCAGCTTTTGCCATCTTTATAAATTGTTTTTTTACAAAATTAGCAACAAAAGCCTTGTTGTCATAGTTCAAATTTTGACTTTACCCCGTAAAATATCAAAATACATGATAAAATCGCTCGCCAAGCTATAAAATGGATATTGGAAAGTGGCGGGTTTGTTTCTCTCAAAGAAGAAATGCCCAACCCAAGCAAAACCATAACCCACCACGGGCAGAAGCCACAAGCGAGAGTATTGGGCAGTGTAAATACTGTAAATCAAAATAACAAAAAATAGGCTTGTGCCAATAAAATGCAGTAATTTTGAGGTCGAATTAGAATGTTCGGTCAAATAAAAAGGGTAGAATTCTTGGAGACTTTCAAATTTTTTTGGGTTTGCATTTTCCATAAAATTACAGTTCACAGGGAACGGTTAAGGGTGAACGGTAATCTGCAAAGCATCATTACCGAATAAAAATACTTTCAAATTATGATTATCTGACAGTTTTTGTGGACACAAATTCTCTCTGAGTTTTCACAGACTCATACGAAGAAAAACTCTGTGTTACTTTGTGATATACTCTGTGTTACTTTGTGTCCATAAAAACTGTCAGATAACCAAAATTATTAAATTCAACAAAGTGAAAATAGCTAAATATTTATTCATAGTCAATATTATATTCTTTTTATTTGCTTGTGGAACAGACAAAAAAGAAGAATCCATTAAGTTTTTCAAAAGAGGAAACCAGAAAATTAAAGAAGGTGAGTTTGCGGATGCCGTGCATTGGTTTGATGAATCAATTATCCAAGATCCAAATTTTGCCGATTCCTACAATAATCGTGGTCTGGCTTATCAGAAATTAGAGAAAATTGACGAAGCAATCAAAGATTTCGATAAGGCAATCGAATTGGATAAAAAATATTGGCAAGCCTATTACAACCGTGCGGAAGCGTTTTCTGTAAAAGGGGACTATCAAAATGCCATGACAGACTTAGATAAAATTGCCGTTCCTTTCAAAGATTCGTCTTTTTATTACGTTACTCGTGGCAATGTGAAAGTACAATTACAAAACACTTCGGGAGCAACGGCTGATTATGAAAAAGCGATTCAACTAAACCCCAAAAATGCAGAAGCATTCACCAACCACGGATTTATTTATTTTGAGAATAAAGACTATGCTTTGGCTAAAAAAGATTTTCAAAAAGCCATTCAGTTGAACCCCAAACAAGATTTCGCCTTAAATAATTTGGCGTACATCTTATCAATAGAAAGTAAGAATGAAGAGGCTCTGAAATACATCAATCAAGCCTTGAACATCAATCGCTCACAACCCTATTATTTGAACAATAAAGGCCTGATTTTGATGGGATTAGGGCAATTGGAAGAAGCAAAAGAAATCATCGAAAAGTCCATTAGATTAGATGATAAAAATGCAACAGCTTACCAAAATTTAGGACTTTATTATCAGAAAAAAGGGGATAATCTGAAAGCGAAGGAAAACTTTGATTTGGCAAAGACTCTGAATTAGAATCAGACCACAGATTTTACAGATTGGACGGATTTCAACAGATTTATTTTAATTTAGGGAAATTGAAAATACGAGTACCGTTTAACTTCCCGAAAGTTCTTTTTACTTTCGGGAAGTTCTTTCAAGTCAAACACGGCACTTTTTTATTTACAATTCCCCTTGAAAAATCCGTCTCTAATCCATTAAATCCTTGGGCTAATCAATAGACCTTAGTCCGCTGACGACTTTTAAATCCAAATGCTGCCGTATAGTTTTTAGATTGTTTAGAATAGCAACCCTGTGCATTGTAAGGTCGCTTGCGAGGGTGTTCTTTACACTCCTGCGAACACGCTCCATCCATCCCCAATAAACAAGTTGGGCAAATCGGTAAATGAGCATTACATTCTGGATTGGCACAATTGACCATTTGGTCGGACTGTGTTTGGCAGATATGACATTTTGAAACAACACTTGGGTTTACCGAATTCACATCCGTCTTCACTCGGTTATCAAAAACGTAACATTTTCCATCAAAATCTTCTCCGCCTTCTTCCAAACCGTATTTAATGATTCCTCCGTGGAGTTGATAAACGTTCTCAAAACCACGTTCCAAGAGATAAGCGGAGGCTTTTTCACATTTAATACCACCCGTACAATACGTAATAATTTTCTTGTCTTTCAAATGAGCAATCTCCTCCACGTGGTCGGGTAATTCACGCAAATTATCCATATCAAAAGTAATTGCCCCCTTGAACTTACCGACAGCATGTTCATAATTTGAACGCATATCCACCAAAACCACATCGGGATCGTCTTTCATTGCCTTAAAATCGGCAGGTTCTAAGTGCCTGCCTGTCCGTACATGAGGATTGACGGGTAAATCAGAATTAACAATCTCATTTTTTACTCGTACATGGAGTTTAGCAAAAGTATTAGTTTCGTGTTCCTCAACCTTGAAATCAAAATTTGTTCCCGCAAATAATGGGTCATTTTCCAGCCATTTCATATAACGATTGCAATCTTCGGTCAAGCCTGAAACTGTGCCATTTAGCCCTTCTTCGGCAATGATTATTCTGCCCAAAAGATTATTCTCCAAGCAAAATAAATGATGTTTTTCACGGTACGCCTCCGTGTCCACAATGGGCGTATAGTTGTAATAAAGAATTACACTGTATGGATTCATCTTCAACATGAGTTACAGTTTAGTTATCAGTTGTTTGTTTTCGGTTTCTGGTTTGTAAGTACAGAATAACAAATAAAAATACAAAGGTACTAAAAATAGAAATTTTTTTTACTGAAATTTGTATTTCAAAATTTAAGAATATTTAATTTTAATCATGGTTATGACTAATAACCAATAACTGATTACTAATAACCACACTATGCACATAGCAATTACTGGAAACATCGGAGCGGGTAAAACCACCTTAGCCGCAAAGTTAGCGGAACATTTTGGCTGGGAAGTCTTGTATGAAGCCGTTGAGGGAAATCCATATTTGCCCCCTTTTTATGAAGATATGCCACGTTGGGCGTTTCATTTGCAAATGTATTTCTTGAAAAGTAGATATGAACAGGTTATCCAAATTCAAAAGTCGAACCGTAGAATCATTCAAGATCGTACTATTTATGAAGATGCGTATATTTTTGCGATGAATTTGTATAAATCAGGTATAATGTCTGCTAATGACTATGCAACTTATCGAGGAATTTTTGATTTAATGATGAAATCCGTAAAAGCTCCAGATTTGACCATTTATTTGAAAGCGGATTTAGAAAAATTAATTTCTCAAATCAAAAAGCGTGGAAGAGATTTTGAATCAAATATTTCAGAAAAATACCTTTCAGATTTGAACGAACATTATCAAGAATTTACCGAAAATTATAAAGAAGGGAAAATCTTAATTTTAGATGTCAATAATCTTGATTTTGTCAATAATCCAACTGATTTGGCGTTAATTATTAGTAAAGTAGATAAGGCATTATTGTACGAAAAACCGCCTGAAATTGAGTTTTGAGTAGTGAGGTTTGAGCAATAAGTTCTGATTTAGCTTTTGATTATTTTTCTCAATACTAATTGCTCACTACTCAATGCTGGAAACAAAAAATCCTTCCAAAAATTAATTCAGAAGGATTTTGTGACGATGAGGAGACTCGAACTCCTACAAGATTGCTCTAACTACCACCTCAAAGTAGCGTGTCTACCAATTTCACCACATCGCCGTTTTGATGATGTAAAATTAAAGAAAATTTAGTTATTTGCAAACTAATTAAGACTGGAGAAATCTTAGATTTTAATTTGATGTTTTAACAGTCTGATAATCAATATAATTACCAATAAATAAAAAATACAATGGCATTAGAATTTGAAGGAAATTTAGTAAAAGTCCTACCAGAAGTTACAGGACAAGGGCAAAAAGGTGTTTGGGTAAAGCAAGATTTTGTGTTGGAAACCGAAGATCAATATCCACAAAAAGCGTGTTTCACGGCGTGGGGCGATAAATCTGCGGATTTAAAAACCTTCTCATTGGGCGAAAAGATAAAAGTTCAGTTCAGCGTAGAGTCACGTGAATACAATGAGAAATGGTACACCAATCTCAAAGCATTTAGAATTGACTCCGTGGGTGGCGGAGGTTCTCCAAGTGCTTCTGCACCAGCCGCCAGTCAGGGTTTTGCCCCAACACCAGCCGCTCCACGTCCAGCCCCCCCAGTGGCAGACCTGCCTTCATTCAGCGAGGCAGACCAAGATTTACCGTTCTAAATTTAGTCGTAAGTCGTATGTCGTGAATCAAAAAGTCGTGAGTCAAAAAGTCGTATGTCGTAAGTCAAATCTCGTCGGTTTTATAAAACCTTTAAAATTTGACTGGCAAAACTTATAACATACGACTTTTTGACTTATGACTTCACAAAACTTGCGACTTTTGACTAAAAACAAAAAGTCTTCAAATCTCAGATTTGAAGACTTTGATGTGATCCCGCTGGGATTCGAACCCAGGACCCATACATTAAAAGTGTATTGCTCTACCAACTGAGCTACGGAATCATCAAACCGAAGTTTGTATATACTAAATGTGCACTCTGGCACGAAGGGAAAGTTATAACTTATAACCTTCGTGATCCCGCTGGGATTCGAACCCAGGACCCATACATTAAAAGTGTATTGCTCTACCAACTGAGCTACGGAATCATTGCGTTTTCAAGAAAAATGATACAAACTTCTTTTGTTTTTATCGAATTGTTTTCCCTAATTGCGGTGCAAAACTACGATTTTTAAAAACACTATGCAAGCATACTATCTAAAAAAAATCATATTTTTTTTATTTTTAAACCTTAATTTTCTGCAACTCGCTAAGTGTCAGATGGATGTAAGGTTGTTGAAAAAAGCGGATTCATTGTATAAAACTGAAAACTTTGGGGCTTCGGAATTGATTTATGAGCAAAGTTTGGTAAAAATCAAAAATCCATCTAAATCACTATTTTTGAAATTAGCGTTTATCAAGGAAAAAAAAGGTGACTTTTTGAAAACACTTTATTTTTTGAACAAGGCTTATGAATTAGACCCCAATGAAAAAATCTTGGCAAAGCTCAACGAAATTGCTGTACTTCACGAATTAAAAGGGTACGAATTGAGCGATTTTAACTTTTTGATTCTTTTTTATAAACAGTATTCAGGCTTTTTAGTAGCTCTTTTATTGATTCTGGGCATCTATATTTTTGTGATCCTATTCATTAAAAAATACAAAAATAAATATATCCCTACCAACCAAAAAGCCTTTTTGATAGTTTACTTAGTGGGAGTGGCTTTACTAATGAATTTGCCCGATAAATACCATCAAGGAATCATCAACCATGATGGCGTTTTCTTGAGGGCAGAACCTTCTTCTGCTGCTCAAATTGCGGGGCAAATTAATAAAGGTAATCGTTTAAATGTTATTGGTGGAAATGATATTTGGCGGAGAGTTCTCTGGAATGACCATTTGGTTTATTTAAAAGAAAGTGACCTGTGGCTTGTAGAATAAATTATTGAGTTGTTGAAGTTTGAATTGTTGATTTTACGTAAAATCTTACTGATAATAGCAACAATTCTACAAATCAATAATTTATTAACTGTTAATAAAAAAACAAAATGTTACTCAAACCTATCATAAATCTCGTTGATATTTTAGCTCGAAAAGGCGTAAAAAATGCTCTTATTTCTCCTGGTTCTCGAAATGCTCCATTGACGATTGCCTTGGTCAGACATCCCAAAATTATCTCAAAATCTATTTCTGATGAACGATCTGCGGCTTTTATAGCTTTGGGAATGGCTCAGAACCTCCAACAGCCCGTCGTTATTTGTTGTACTTCGGGTTCGGCAGCTTATAATTATGCTCCAGCTGTGGCAGAGGCTTTTTTTCAAGAAATCCCCCTCATTATTCTTACGGCGGACCGTCCAAAAGAGTGGATTCATCAACACGATGGACAAACAATTTATCAAACTGATATTTTTGGAAAACACGTCAAACAGAGTTTTGAAATTGGGGCTGATTATGGGCATCAAGATGCGATTTGGCACATTGAAAGAACGGTAAACCATGCCGTAAATTTGGCAAATACAGAACCTCGTGGCCCCGTTCATATCAACATACCTTTGCGTGAGCCTTTTTATCCATCTGAAAATGAGGAGATTACGTTTGAATCTGAATTTAGGAATATTGAGTTGTTACCCAATGAGAAAAATTTAAGTAAGAAAATTTGGTCAGATTTATTGAATCAATTTCAAGATTTTGATAAAATATTAATTGCAGGTGGTCAGCAGGAATCAAATCCCGAATTATCCCAAATATTAAGGAATTTACAAGAGGAATTTCAAGTAGTTTGTTTGGGTGATTCCATTTCTAATTTGGGGTTTGAAGTTATTGCAAAACACGATATTTTTCTGAAAGCAGATGATGAAAAATTCAAGCCAGAATTATTGATAACTTTTGGTAAGTCATTTATTTCCAAAGGATTAAAGACTTTTTTACGTAAAAATAAAGCCATTGAACATTGGCATTTGCAGCTAGGTGACCATCTGATTGATACTTTTCAATCTTTAACGAAAATAATCCCCATGCAACCCCTAAATTTTTTCAAAAAACTGTATGAAGATTTAGATTTTGAGCAGTTTAAAAATGGTGATGAAGATGAAAAAGATGAAACGTATTTAAACGACTGGTTTGTCCAAGAACGAAAAGCGAAAATCTATCTTGAATGTTTTTTTGCGGATAAAATTCATCAAGAGAAATTTAATGAGTTTTATTGTATTAAATACTTAATAGACTCATTACCAAATGATTGCCAATTAAATTTAGCTAATTCAATGTCGGTTCGTTATGGAAATTATGTTGGCGTTGAACCAAATAAAAATATTGAAATATTTGCTAATCGTGGTACGAGTGGAATTGATGGATGTGTAAGTACAGCCTTTGGACAAGCTCTTTCTACTGATAAAATAGTTTTTCTAATGGTGGGTGATGTTGCTTTTTTTTATGACCGCAACGGATTATGGAATCAATATTTACCTAATAATTTAAGAATAATTTTATTGAATAATCACGGTGGAGGAATTTTTAGAATGATTGAAGGACCCAGTAAACAACCAGAATTAGAAGGTTATTTTGAAACCGTCCAATCTCAAAATGCTGAAAGAACAGCCGCCGATGCTGGAATGGATTATTTTAGGGTAAAATCGATTGAAGATTTAGAGAAATATTCACCAGACTTTTTATCAAATCAAGGCAAGTCAAAAATCATTGAAATTGAAACAAGTCCAGTTGTCAATACTGAGATTTTTAAGAAATTTAAAACCGAATTCTAATGCGAATTTCCCCAACCGACCTCATTTTAAATCCTGACGGAAGTATTTATCACCTCTGTCTTCGTCCTGAAAATGTAGCGGATACCATCATTACTGTTGGTGATCCCGACCGTGTTGAGAAAGTTTCTCAGTACTTTGATTCCGTAGAATTTAGAATCAATAAACGTGAATTTGTTACGCATACGGGTACGTTAGGCGGGAAGCGTTTAACTGTTATTTCAAGTGGGATTGGAACGGATAATGTGGAGATTTTGATGAACGAGTTGGATGCTTTGGTGAATATTGACTTGGAAACTTTTGAAGCAAAACCATATCATAAGTCGTTGAATATTATTAGGTTAGGCACATCAGGGAGTTTGCAAAAGCATATTCCTGTGGATAGTTTTGTGATTTCTCGCAAAGCAGTTGGTTTAGATAATTTAGGTGCTTTCTATCCCTCAACTGCGATGCCAATTAATAGTGCTTTAAAAAGGAGTCTTAACTTAAATTTTTTACCATATTCATTAAGTGCAACGATAAAATTATATAATGTTTTTTGGAAAAAAGCACCGCAGAATTGGTTTGAAGGCACAACCGTAACTTGTCCTGGTTTTTATGCTCCCCAAGGGAGGGTACTCAGATATAATCCTAAAATTGATGGTTTATTAGATAAAATGAATAATTTTCAATTTGATGGAATTAATTTGACCAATCTTGAAATGGAAACGGCAGGGTATTATTTATTAGGTAAAATTTTGGGACATGAAGTACTGTCAGTTAGTGCTATTTTAGCAAACCGAATGACTAATGAATTCTCCAAACAGCCTGAAAAACAAGTAGATAACTTAATAAAATGTGCTTTGGAAAAGATTGTGTCCATTTAGCCTTTAAAATTTTTCAAAGAATTAAATTCTGGGTGTTTTGGCGTTACGTGAAGATATTGTCTTTGAATTGCCACTAAATCTTGCTCATAATTTCCAGTTGGATAAAAAGTGTTTAAATATCCACCCTCTTTTTTAGCAAAATCTAAAAATCCAAAAATAATGGGAACTTTTGCCGCTAAGGCAATATGATAAAAGCCCGATTTCCATTCACTCGTAAAGCCACGTGTTCCTTCCACGGGTACTACTAAATTGATGGGTTCTGTTGAATTTTTTATCATATCAGCCATATCATTAACTAAATTATTCTTTTGATTACGGTTGACTGGAACACCCCCTAAACCTTTGATTATCAAGCCTAACGGAAATTTAAAGAGGGAGGCTTTCGCTAAATATTTTAGGGGAATATCTGATGAATACAACATTGCCATCGTAAAAGGATAATCCCAATTGGAAGTATGTGGTGCGGCAATCATAACGGCTTTTTTATAGCTCAAAACGCCATTTGGTGTAGTGTCAGTTATTTTCCATCCCCACAATTTTAAAATAATTTTCCCTAATAATTTTATCATGTTTTTGTTTTGATAATGGTACATTTGTTGTCTGAAACAAAACTACTTAAATCCGATTTGTGTTTCGCATGAATCCATATTTATTTATCGAAAGTATGCAAAAACCGTTAATATTAGTCGCAAACGATGATTCTATCGTTGCAAAAGGAATTAAAATACTGGCAGAAGCAATGTCAGAAATTGGAGAAGTGGTAGTGGTTGCCCCCGATACGCACCAGTCGGGGATGGGACACGCCATCACGCTCGACCGACCGCTGAGGGTGGTTAAAGTAAAAAACTATTTGTCTAATGTTGAAGCCTATAAATGCAATGGTACTCCCGCAGACTGTGTAAAGTTTGGAAAACATTTTTTATTGAAAGGGCGTAAAATTGATTTGGTGGTTTCTGGTATAAATCACGGTTCAAACTCTTCGATTGCCATTTTATACAGCGGAACGATGTCGGCGGCTATTGAGGCAGCCATCGAAGGAATTCCTGCGATTGGGTTTTCGTTGGGAGATTTTTCCCCCGATGCAGATTTTTCACATACGAGAAAATACATCAAAGAAATTGCTCAAAAAGTATTGGAAAATGGTATGCCAAAGGGCGTTACGTTGAATGTGAATTTCCCTAAAATATCGGATGAAGCCATCAAAGGCATAAAAATTTGTCGGCAAGCGAATGCTCTTTTCAAAGAATCTTTTGAGGAAAGAAAAGATCCTTACGGACGACCGTATTACTGGATGGATGGATTCCTTTTGAACGAAGACAAAGACGGTGGAACTGACGAAGACGCACTGAGTGAAAATTACGTATCAATAGTTCCGTCCAAGTTTGATCTGACTGATTATCAAGCAGTTGAGACTTTGAAGTCTTGGTTTTAATACAGCTTTGAGCAGTGAGTTATGAGCTTTGAGATTTTCAACTGTTCGTAATCCATAGCTCAAACCTCATAACTCATAGCTAAATATGGCAATTGTAGGAAATATTATTAAAAGAGGAATCAAATTGACAGGTTTGGTGAAAAGACCAAAGGCTAATTTGGCAAAGGTTCAGCGAAAAACCTTGGTCAAATTGCTGAATAAAGGGCGATTTACGCAATTTGGCGAGGCTTTCAATTTTGAAGAAGTGATGAATGCGGCTCTTTATTCCAATGACAAAGAGTTTTATACTAAGTATAAAAAGAAAGTACCTGTTTTTGATTACAATAAAATGTACAAAGATTGGTGGCACAAAACGCTGGAAGGCGAAAAAAATGTGTCTTGGGTGGGCGATGTGAAATATTTTGCATTGAGTTCGGGTACTTCTGAATCGGCTTCAAAGCATATTCCCGTTACGAAAGATATGGTGAAAGCTATTCATCGAACTTCCATTCGTCAGATTTTGGCTCTTTCTGCGTATAAAAATCTACCTGCAAAGGTTTATGAAAAAGGGTATTTGATGTTGGGTGGTAGCACTAAACTACAGGATATGGGTGATTATTTTGAAGGAGATTTAAGCGGAATCACGGCTGGGAAAATTCCTTTTTGGTTTGAAAGTTTCTATAAGCCTGGGAGAAATATCGCCGAAACAAGGGATTGGAGCGAGAAATTAGATAAAATCACTAAAAAAGCGAAAGATTGGGATATTGGTTTTATCGTGGGTGTTCCCGCTTGGATTCAGTTATTGATGGAAAAAATTATCAAGGAATATAACCTCAATAATATTCACGAAATTTGGCCTAATCTGGAAGTCTTTTGTCACGGTGGCGTAAGTTTTGAGCCTTACAAGCAGGGTTTTAAAAAGTTATTGGGTCGTCCGATTAATTATATTGAAACGTACCTGGCTTCGGAAGGATTTATGGCATATCAAACGCACCCCGATAGTGATATGGCTTTGGTGCTGGATAATGGCATTTTCTTTGAATTCATCCCTTTTAATGACGAAAATTTTGATGTCGATGGAAATATGGTAGAAAAGCCTGAAACCTTGATGATTGATGAAGTAGAGGAGGGCAAAGAATATGCACTTTTGATTTCTACGGTTTCGGGAGCTTGGCGATATTTAATTGGTGACACCATAAAATTTACCAATAAGAAAAAAGCAGAAATTATCATCACGGGCAGAACAAAACACTTTTTGAGTCTATGTGGAGAACATCTTTCCGTCGATAATATGAACAAAGCCATTGAATTGGCTTGTGGAAAATTTAAGATAGATATTCGAGAATTTACCGTAGTGGGCAAGAAATATGATAAAACTTTCGGGCATCATTGGTACGTAGGCACGGATGATAAAGTGGATGCTGATGAGTTGTTGAATTTTATTGACCAGACCCTTTGTGAAATAAACGATGATTATTCTGTTGAAAGGAAACACGCTCTGAAAGATATGAAAATCAGCGTTTTACCTACTACTAAATTTTATGAATTTATGGAATCGAAAGGAAAGATAGGGGGGCAAAATAAGTTTCCGAGGGTTTTGAAAAAAGCGGAGTTGATTAATGATTGGGAAGATTTTTTGAATAAATAGCTTGTCGATGGTCTGGGCTAATGTAATTGAAATTAGTTTTTTGACGCAGGGATTTTTTTAGGTCCTCTATCATTTCATAAACTGATTCCATAAAATTAAAAGTCCTGAACTGATGAAAATCAAGCCCGCCACTTGATTGATTCGTTTCAGGATTTTTGGCGTTATGATTCGTTTCATTTTATGGGCATAAAAAGCAATTAGTGACTCGGCAAGCATAGTTGCTAATAAACTTACGCCAAAAAAAACAATTCGTTCATTCAAGGTAAAACCCTGCGTGATTAGATACGTTGAAGTAGCAAAAACTGCTACATAATTGGAGGGATTCAAGAGATTTAACAGCAATCCAGAAATAAAATAATAGACAAACGAACCTAATTTAGAACTTGGATACACGATTTGAGATTGTTGTTTGAAAATACTAATGAAACCCAAAATAAAAAGTAAGCCTGCCCCAACGAGTGAAACATAAACGCTAAGATGCTTAATTTCTGGGAAATAACTTGTTCCAAAAAGGGCAATGAAAAAGAGAAAAGCATCTGCCATCGTTACGCCAAAAGCAATGAGAACGCCTCGCTTTATGCCCGTATCAATACTCGTTTGAATTAATCTAAAAAAGGCTGGACCGAAAGTAAAACATAGAAGAAAACCGTATAAAAATCCAAAAATTATGGCTTGTGTCATTGTGATGGGTTTAAATTCCTTTTAGGCGAGCAACCTTCAAAATAGTGGCAATACTCAATGAATCAGTAATTTCTGAGTTCATAACCATACGGACTGCCTCTGATAGACTTACTTTTTTAAGGGCTAAAATTTCCGTATCATCGGGTTGTGATTCTCCAAAAGTTAAATCTTCTGCCAAGAATAAGTATCCAATTTCATCCGTGACGGAATTGGAGGTATGTATTTTACCAATCTGCGTCCATAAATTGGCTTCCATACCCGTTTCTTCCTTCAATTCACGTTTGGCGGACTCTAAAACACCTGAATTTAAAATACCTCCGCCCATCGGAATTTCCCAAGAATATTCATTCAGAGTGTAACGATATTGCCCCACCAGCCAAGTATTATTTTCATCGTCGAGTGGTAAAACTGCCGCTGCAAAGTTTTTGAAATGTGCCAAACCATATATTCCAGGCTGCCCATTTGGTTTAATTACTTCCTCATGGCGAACGCTTACCCAAGGGTTATCATATACTAATTCGGAAGAGATTTTTTTCCAAGGATTTTCATAATTTATCATTTTGCAAAGGTAGCCTAACAATGCTTAATTTTAAAATTTGTAATGATTACCTTTGCTACTTCAATTTGAAAATTTGGTAATTTAAAAATTAAAACAATAATCACGCTTATCACTTAGTAACGGGAATTAAATAATATCATCCATTGATACGAAGCGGAACGCCGCCCGATTATTTTTGTTCCTTTCGAGGCGGTAAAACCGCAGTTTAGCATCGCTAAATGAGGCGTTCCGACGATTCGGTTTTACCAACGAAGAACGGGGCAAAAAGAATGAGTAGTAATGGGTGAGGTTATTTAATTTGCGTTACTTAGGGAGCATACAAATTTAAACATACCCACTTCTGGTATGAACTTCCCGAAAGTAGAAATAACTTTCGGGAAGTTACCGAGAGATTTACTTCCCGAAAGTTATTTCTACTTTCGGGAAGTTTAATGGAAGTCATCGGTACTTTATTAATTAGATGCTTCCTTACCAAATTAACCAATTTTCAAATCTTTAAATTAAAACAATGAACAAAAAATATAAGCTCATACTAACCTCTTTTATAGTCAGTTTGATATTGATGATTGTAAAATTCGTTGCTTACTATATTACCTATTCGAGTGCCATTTTAACGGATGCTTTGGAGGCAATTATCAATGTTGTTGCCAGTGGATTTGCGTTTTATGCGGTTTATTTAGCCTCGCAACCCCGAGATTTGAATCATCCTTATGGACACGGTAAAATTGAATTTTTCTCTGCTGGATTGGAGGGCGTACTAATCGTTTTAGCCAGTATATTTATAGTTTTACACGCTGCTGAAAGCCTAATAAATCCCCAGCCATTTAAGGATTTACAAATAGGTTTATTTATCATTTCTTCGGGAACTTTGATAAACTATTTGTTGGGATATTTCATTGAAAGAGAAGGAGTTATTCAAAATTCTCCAACGCTGATTGCAGATGGAAAACATCTAAAATTAGATGCCGTTAGCGGATTGATTTTAGTGGTTGCGGTGTTATTAGTTTATTTGTTGGGATATGCTTGGATTGATGGTTTTGCATCCTTGTTTTTTGCATTTTTCATGGCTTGGAATGGCGTAAAAATTATCAGAAAGTCTATTGGTGGCTTGATGGATGAAACCAATGTAGAGGTATTGGAAAAAGTGATTAATATTTTGAAATTTCATAAAAAAGATGGGTGGATTGATATTCACAATCTTAGAATTCAAGAATATGGTTCTGATATTCACATTGATTGTCATCTAACGTTGCCCAATTATTGGCTTTTGGAAAAAGTGCATGAAACTGTGCATGAATTTGAAGAAATTTTAGAAAAAGAATTTCCTTCCAATGTGGAAATCTTTATTCATGCCGACCCTTGCCTGCCCGAATGCTGTCATTATTGCAATGTAAATAATTGTTCCATTCGATCTGCGGAATCGACCAAAACAATCAATTGGAACAAAGTAAACTTAACATTAAATCAAAAACATTTTCTTGAAAGTTTTTAAAAATATCATATCAATTTTAACATTCTTTGGACTTTATGGCTGTATGCAAAGTTTCAAAATGAGTGATAAGACGGTGGTAGATTATTACGGTAAAAATCCACCTATGCCTCAATTTGCGTATTCTGATACCTTGAATCGGAAAATCTATTTTGCTCACACTCAGTTTTCTGAAAAGCCCCTTCTCGTTCTCATACATGGTGCTCCTGGGGCATGGTTTGGCTATAAGGAATTCTTCCACGATAGTTTATTGTTGAATAAATTTCAAATTATTGCCCCCGATCGTGCAGGTTATCATAATTCAGGAGAAAAAGAATTGTCAATTGCCCAGCAAGCTAATTTTTTAAAACCTTTGCTTTCACAGAAAAAATACTCTAAAATTATTGTATTGGGACGTTCTTATGGAGCAGCAATTGCGGCAAAATTAGCAGCGGATTGTCCAAATTTGGTTAGTAAACTAATATTGATTGCCCCCGCTTGCGACCCTGAGAAGGAGAAATTTTGGTGGTTTTCAAAGCCTGTGAATTCAAAATTTGCAAGATTTTTTCTGCCAAAGTACGCTAACCGAGCCAGTGATGAAAAATTTGCTCATCAAGCTGAATTAATCAAACTCCTTTCAGATTGGCAAAAAATAAAATGCCCCGTAACGATTCTACAAGGCGGAAAAGATTGGATTATTGACCCATCTAATGGTCGTTTTGTAGATTCTGTTTTAACTAATGCTCCGAAGAAATTTGTTTACTTGCCCGACTATGGTCATTTATTAACTTCGGAAAGGTATGAGTTGATTAGAGAGGTTTTGTTGGATATGTAAATGGAATAAATTGTCTGAATTTGGATTGCGAAGCGTCGTACCATGTCAGATTTAGAGATTTTAGGATTATTGAAACTTTTTTCAATAATCCAATAAATCCATTAATCTGATACGGTGCGACGTTTCGCAATCCAAATTCAGACATAATCATAAAGGATCATCTAAAAAATAATCTACCTTGTAAAAGTCCTTCTCCACGGGAGAAGGACTTAGAATTAGGCTTTTAACGGGTATGCTATTTTTTAGATGCTCCCTAATTACTTCGTTAATCCCTGCATTTGCTGTACAGCCATCAATTGCTTCATCGTTTTTTCCATGCCTTCAGTTGAACCATCCAAGAAAATAACGTTGCCTTGACCTTGTTCGGCAAAGTGTTTAACGGCTTCCGTCCACATTGAAAACAAAATCAAAGAAGAGTCCAGTTTAGCATCCGACATTACTTTTGCTGATTCTGCCATACCTCTTGCCACTTCCTCACGAAAAAGAGCGACACCTTGTCCACGTAATTGAGAAGCAATTTTTTCGGCCTCTGCCGATATTCTGATTGCATTTCCCTCAGCTTCTGCGGCTTTAGTTTTTGTAATTAAAAGGGCTTGTCCTTCGTTTTCAGCCGCTGCTTTCAAGTTGTTTGAAGCCACCACCTGAGCCATTGAACGCATGATTGATTCGTCAAAAGCGATGTCATTGAGCTGTAAGTCAATCAAATGGTAACCCCATTGTTCGAGGGTTTCGTCCAATTCTAATTTTACATTCTCCACGATTTCCCCACGTAATAAAAGCACTTCTGCCTGTTTTTTAGTGGCAACAAAAGCCCGGATTGTTCCTTCAACCGTGCGGATAAGGGCTTGCATAAAAGAACGCTCGTCCATGTACTTGAAAGCAACGTTTTTAATGGTGTTTTCTTCTTGATTCACTACTGCATAAACCAACATAGCTTTGAAAATTACATTGGCTTGGTCGGAGGTAATTGCTTGAAAATCAAGTTCCATCGAACGATTTTGAATTGAAATCCTTTTGAAGATAAATTCAATAAAAGGGATTTTAAAATTCAGACCAGGGGTCATTATTCGCTGATATTTACCAAAAACTGTAATAACCGCCACCGTTCCTTGATTCACGATAACGATGGATAAAAAAACGATGATTGCCCCAAAGGCTAAAAGGAAAAGTAAAAAGCTCATTTTTTGATTTTGTTTAAGGGTGATAATAAAGACAACGCCAAAGTACATAAAACTTTGGCGTTGTCTTCAATTTTTTGATGAATATTTAGTTTTTGGCTGTAAGCGGTAATGTTATGACTTTTGGCAAGTGGATAAAATATGCCGAAAGCGAATAACCGACAGCCATTACATCATTTTTATCGACCCCATTCCTCCATCAATTCCAAAAATTTGCCCAGTAATCCAGCCTGAATCGTCTGACAGTAAGAAAGTCGTCATGTTAGCAATATCCGCAGATGTTCCATAACGTCCAATTGGGTGGCGTTTGTTGGAGGCTTCTTTCTTTTCATCAGATGATAAAAGATTAGTTGCCAAAGGTGTATCAGTCAAGGATGGAGCAATACAATTTACTCTGATTTTAGCACCAGCCAATTCGGCCGCCAAAGAAATTGTTAAGCCCTCAATTGCTCCTTTTGAAGCCGCTACCGAGGCATGAAAACCCATTCCAATCTTTGCCGCCACCGTACTATACATCACAATTGAAGCATTATTAGCCTTCTTTAACTTAGGTAAAACTGCTTGAATGACCGAAATTGCCCCCAAAACATTTATCTGAAAATCGTTTTTAAAATCATCTTGACTTAAGCGATGAAAGGGTTTTAAATTGATCGATCCTGGACAGTAAACAACCCCATGAAGTTCGTCAGGTAGGCTGGCAAAAACCGATGAATCAGGACTGGTAGCATCCCAAGTAATGTGGGAAATACCCACAATATTTGGTTGATTTCGAGAGGCGGAGAACACCGAATACCCCTTTGAAATTAATTGAGAGGCGGTTTCTTGACCAATCCCCGAACTCGCACCGATAATTAAAATATTTTTTGACATGAAATTTAATTTGAATGTTTGAATATTACTTTTACAATAAAAAGCACCTGAGAAATTAACCTCAGATGCTTCTTGTTTGTTTTGAATTAGGTTTTACAAAACCTATCCCAAATATTTCAAAAACTCAGCCTTTGTAGCTTCTTCCTGAAATTTACCACCATAAAAACTGGTAATAGTTGTTGAAGATTCATCTTTCACACCTCTTGAAGAAACGCAAAGGTGTTTGGCATCAATCATCACCGCTACATCATCAGTACCCAAAATTTTCTGTAATTCCTTTGCAATTTGCATTGTAAGGCGTTCTTGGACTTGTGGGCGTTTGGCAAAATGTTGCACGATTCGGTTTAATTTTGAAAGTCCAATCACCTGTCCGTTTGCAATGTATGCCAAATGGGCTTTTCCGAAGATTGGCACAAAATGGTGTTCACAATTTGAATAAAAAGTAATATTCTTTTCAACCAGCATTTCATTATATTGATACTTATTATCGAAAAGAGCAATTTTGGGCATATTCTTTGGGTCGAGACCGCTGAATATTTCTTTAATATACATTTTGGCAACTCTTTTGGGAGTTCCGTTCAAGGAATCATCGGTTAAATCTAAACCTAATGTTTCCATAATTTGGCGAAAATGATATTCGATTTGAGCCATTTTTTCATCATCACTCTTGTCAAAAGCACCTGCCACCATGGGCGTGTCAATTGAAGTCATGATATGGTCATCACCGATTTCTTCGTCTGTAAATCTTATTTTTTTATCGTTATCAACCAACAGGGTATTCAACAAAATTTCGTTCTGTTTCATATAATCTAATTTTTAAATCTAAGTTAGTAAGTAGTTTTTCTCTTAATTTATCGTAAATCACCACGGCAATGTTTTCGGCTGAGGGGTTCAAATCTTTGAATTCCTCTGTATCAAGATTTAAATTTTTATGGTCAAATCTGTTCAAAATCTCCATTTTAATCAAATCACTTAATACTTTCATATCCATCACATACCCCGTTTCTGGGTCTATTTCACCCGTTACTTGAACAATCAAATCGTAATTGTGTCCATGATAATTAAAATTATTACATTTTCCATAGACACGTTCATTCTTTTCATCCGACCAGTTCGGATTATTCAGACGGTGGGCAGCATTAAAATGCTCTTTCCTAAACACCGCCACTTTTTTTGGCATCATACTTTCCTTTCCTTAAAATTATTGGTTGAAAATTTGTTTACCTACGATTAGCTACTCCGTAAGAAAACGAGACAATCATTCGGGGATTTAGTCTCTAAGTTTAAAAGCCGTCTGAAAGGTTGTCAGCAATACTATTAAACTAAATCGGCGTTTGTTATACAAATATTATAACTTGTATTGAGTAAAAATTGTTCAGTTTTGTTTAATATTTTTTTATAATTGATTAAACAAAAATAATTAACAATCGATGGTAAAACACTATTCAGACGTGCAGGGTTCAATAAAGTCTCAAAGGAATAGATTTTATTTATGTTAATTAAGTAAATTGAGATTCGATTTTCATCACACTTTTAATTCTGTATTTATGCAACGTAGAGATTTTATTCAAAAAACCGCTTTTGCGAGTTCAGTAGCACTAATCCCCAATATTAATTTTGGCAAACAACCCGAGGAAAAGAAAGTCCGTTTGGGATTTATTGGAGTAGGAGAGAGGGGAAGAAATCATTTAGCGATGGCAATGTTTCGGGATGATGTGGAGGTGAATGCTATTTGTGATATTGACCCAAATTCTATTGCGAAATCTTTGAAAATGGTTAAGGACAAAGGAAGAAAAGAACCTGTGCTTTATCAAAAAGGAGAGAGGGATTTTGAGAATATGGTTAAAAGGGATGATTTGGATGGTATAATTATCTCTACTCCTTGGGAATGGCACGTTCCGATGTCGCTTGCTTCCATGAAGGCGGGTAAATATGCGGGGGTGGAGGTTTCCGCAACCGTAACGCTCCAAGAATCTTGGGATTTGGTAAACACTTTTGAAAAAACGGGTTCGCACTGCATGATCTTGGAAAATGTGTGTTACCGTCGAGATGTGATGGCGGTTTTGAACATGGTTCGTCAAAATATGTTTGGGGAATTAATCAACCTTCAATGTGGTTATCAGCACGATTTAAGAGGGGTGAAATTTAATGACGGTAAAAGTGCTTACGGTAAAGGCGTTGAATTTGGTGAAAAAGGATATTCTGAATCTAAGTGGCGAACTCAACATTCTATTGATCGAAATGGGGATGTTTATCCAACGCACGGGCTGGGTCCGGTGGCGGAAATGATTGATATTAACAGAGGCAATCGAATGTTATATTTGACTTCAATTGCCTCAAAGTCAAGGGGGTTGCACGATTATATTGTAAAAAATGGGGGTAAAGACCATCCAAATGCAAAGGTGAATTTTAAGTTAGGTGATGTAGTTACAACCTTAATAAAATGTGCCAATGGTGAAACAATTATGATTTCGCACGATACTAATCTACCCAGGCCATATTCTCTAAACTTCAGAGTTCAAGGCACAGAAGGAATTTGGATGGATGATAATAAATCTATCTATTTAGATGGTGTAACCAAAGTTCACGACCGCTGGGAGCCGTTTAAAGAATATCAAGAAAAATATGACCATCCATTGTGGAAAAATCATGCTCAGAGTGCCGAAAATGCAGGACATGGGGGTATTGATTATTTTGTTTTAAGAGCGTTCATAGAATCAATAAAACGCAAAGTTGCCCCACCGATTGACGTGTATGATGCCGCAGTTTGGTCAGCAATTAGCCCACTTTCGGAGCAATCAATTGCTAAAAATTCAGCATCAGTAGAAATTCCTGATTTCACCCGAGGAAAATGGAAAACCAATAAGCGGATTTTTGGATTGGACGGGGAATATTAAAAAAAAAGTCTGAATTAAGAACAAACAATATTTTCATTAACTTTGCAGTAATTTATTACCGATTAATAAATGAACAAAACCTTAACTGTTTCCACACCAGGACGAATCTGTTTATTTGGTGAACATCAAGATTATTTAGGCTTGCCCGTGATTGCAGCAGCCGTTTCTCGAAGAGTCAATGTTGAAGGTTTTAATAGAAACGATGGGAAAGCCATCATTCACCTGCCTGATATCAGCAGTGAAAATGCTTTTGATATTTTTCCAGAAATGCCTTATGTGCACCAACGAGATTACTTTCGCTCAGCCCTAAATATCTTACAAAGAAGAGGTTATTCCTTCAAAAAAGGTCTTGAATGTACCGTTCAAGGTAATATTCCAATAAATTCTGGTACATCAAGTTCTTCCGCATTGTTGATTAGTTGGATTTATTTTTTGACTCAGATGGCGGATAATCCGAAGTCTATTTCAGTTGAATCCATAGCTGAAATTGGGTATCAGGCGGAGGTGGCAGAATTTAAAGAAGCGGGCGGTATGATGGATCATTATTCCACGGCAGTCGGCAATGTGATTTATTTAGAATCTACTCCTAAAATAAAAGTGGAAGTCTTGAAGCCCCAATTGGGTACTTTTGTTTTAGGGGATTCGCAAGAACCAAAAGATACTGTTGGATTGATTCGAAGAGTGAAAGGCGGAATTTTGGGAGCAATTGAAAAAATCAAAAAAGTAAATCCTGATTTTTCTATTTTCACCGCTACATTTGAAGATTTGAACAATCTTAAAAATACCTTGACTCTTGAAGAACGAGAACTAATTTCGGGGAATATTGATAATCACCGTATTTTGAACAAGGCTCTGGAATTATTAAAATTAGAAAGTTTTGAAGGTTCAGATTTTGGAGAATTATTAAATCATCATCAGTTTAACCTGAGGGAAAACCTTAAAATTTCAACGCCAAAAATTGACCGAATGATTCAAGCCAGTTTAGATGCAGGAGCTTTGGGAGGAAAAATAAATGGTTCAGGTGGAGGCGGATGTATGTTTGCGTATGCTCCTCAGAATCCAGAAAAAGTAGCCCAATCTATTGAAAGTCAGGGTGGTAAAGCGTACATTATTTCGGTGGATGAGGGGACTTTCTTATCGGTAAAAGATTAAGAAGCCGTTTTAAAATATATTCTGAATAAAGCCTGATTGTATTTTTTGAGTAGCGGAATCATATTTTTTAAGGAATATACAGCGTATCTTGTGTAAAAAATATGGTTTCGATAGTCAGAATAAGACAATCAGAATTTGTCGTAAGATATTTTAAAACGGCTTCTAAGGCTAAACAGTCAAAGGGTTTGATAATGAGGTGCTTAATACATCGTATCTAATATTTAATACAAAGAAGAATGGCAAAATTATTAATTATGGCGGGCGGTATGTCGTCAAGAATGAAAAAAACTGAGGGCTCAGAAGCATTGGATTCTACCTTAATTCAACAAGCAAATTCACTACCAAAGGGCATGATAGGCGTGGGTAAAGATGGTCGCCCTTTTATGGATTATCTCATTTACAACGCTCATTTAGCAGGATATGATGAAGTTTTGATTCTGAAAAATCCCAAAGATGAAGTTACAAAACCGTATTATGATAAGTTGATAGCTGGCAATAAAGCCTGGGGAATGAAGTTTCTTTACGCAACACAACAAATTGCTCCAGACCGTGAGAAACCCGCAGGCACTGCCGATGCCATCCAACAGGCTCTGGAACAAACGCCCGAGTGGAAAGGAGACAGATTTACAGTTTGCAATTCGGATAATTTATATTCGGTAAATGTACTAAAATTATTGAGTGAAAATCCAGTTCAAAATGCTGTGGTTTCTTACGAGAGTATTGCCTTAGGTGTTGAACCTGAGCGAGTTAAATCGTTTGCTGTAATCAAATCTGATGAAGAAGGGTATTTGGAAGTCATCATTGAAAAACCCAACAGTGAACAAATTGAATCAGCAAGAGATTCAAACGGAAAGATTGGGGTGAACATGAATGTTTTTCACTTTAATTATGATGACATTTTGGAATATGTAAGAAAAGAACCATTCAATCCCATCAGAAATGAGCGTGAGTTACCGACTGCGGTAATGAAAATGGCAAGTGAAAATCCGAAGAAAGTCATTGCTGTTTCAGTTGAAGAAAATGTGCCAGATCTGACTTCCAAAGGCGATATTTCGATTGTGCAAAAATATTTAGTTGATACTTTTGGGGATTTTTAGTTTTAATAATCCCCTAACTTTAATCCCTCAATAAACGTTATAAGTTTGTTTAGGGATTTTTTTATCTTTGTACAGAAATCAAAATAATGCAGGATCAAAAAAAGAAAAAATAACCAACCCCACCCCCCCCACCACACAAACAAAAGGGGGACAAAAAGGGCACGACAACAAAAGAGTCAGCACCAAAAACAAAAAAGACCATTTTAAATTTCAGACGGAGAAGCCAGTGAAAGCAAAGCGACAAGGATGAGACCTCCTACCAGAAGAATTCGCCAAATGCCTTAGCCCCACGTGAACCCCAGCGCTATTTCCCGTGGGATGAATCCCTATTCACGAGAGCGAGAACGCTTAGCACTTTCTGTATATCAGACCACCTTCGGCGAAACATTTCCCACGTTCTCTCACTTCAGAAGGACACGGAAATTTGAACTCCGCCAAAAGTGCGGGCGACCAACAAATCAAGTCTGAAACGAAAAAGCAGCGGCTGAAAACGGGGCCAAAGCAATGGCAAAAGGGGGATTGGTGTTGGCAAAAATCTAAAACCATTTCCTCGGACAACCGCAAAACAAATTTCAGAACGGACACCCAATCCACACTATTTCCGACCGTCTGCCCAACTTCAGAACCAAACAAAACAATTTTCCATCACAAGAACCATACACCGACTAAAAACACCATTCCACCAATCAAAAACCAATCCCACAAAAGGCAACTGACAGCAAAAACCACAAACACAACAACCAATCTGTAAAAAACGAACAAACCTTCAAATACAAAAACCCCAAAACACCACCAAAACCAACCAAACGAAAAAACCCATTATATACACCCCCAAAAGGCCAAAAAGCAACAAACAAAAAAACAAAAGGCCGGACAGCAAAACGGCAAAACAATCGCGCATAACGCACAAAGGGGAGGGACCCATCAAACAACACAACACACAACCATAATACAAATATGCTTGGAAACTTAGATAACGAAGTTTTTTTCAAAAAAGCCTTTACCGACAAGATTGTTTTTAAACAGTTTGTCAAAGACATTTTGGAAATAGATGTAGAGATTGGTACTATTGAAACTGAAAAGAGGTTTAACCCCAAAATTGGTCACATAGATTTTGAGCTTGATATCTTTGCAGAAACAATTGATAAGCGAATCGTTATTGAAATTCAAAAAGTAGAATATGATCATAACTTTGATAGGTTCTTACATTACTTTTTCATGGTAATCGCTGAACAGCAAAGGCGTAGTGCTGAATACGGAATAGAGCAAATTGTGTACATGATTGTAGTTCTGACTGTACCTTATTCAATTAATCAGAAAAATGGAAAACCTGTTAAAGATGAATTTTTGATGGTAAATATCAATCCAAAAACATTTAATGGAGAAGAACGAGATATTTATGGACATCAGTTCGTTTGTTTGAACCCCAATCATCCCGATAAAGGAACTCCTCAAAGAATCAGAGATTGGTTAGATTTAATTTATCAATCAATTCATAGCCCAGAGCGACCCAATGTCAATGTAGTAAATGAAGGAATAAAGCGAGTGGTTGATTTAATTAGTATTGAAGATTTATCGCCCGTTGAATTGGCGGAAGCCAAGAAAAAAGAATCAAATAAGGTGGCCACGTTGAAAATGAAGCAATCTGTTGCTTTGGAAATTGCTCAAAATTTGAAAAATATTGGTATGTCAGATGACGATATTTTGAAAGTTACTGGACTTTCAAAAATAGAAATTAAATACTTGGAGTAATCTTTTATGCTCATCTTAGAATCATTAATGAATTATCCGACCAAATAAATTACAATGTCAAATAATAACTCACAGATAATTAACCTCATTGAAAACGGAAACCGTTATGCTAATTCATTAACGGAATATTCTCGCCGAAAAACCACCACTGTTACTATCGGAGATTTGCCGATGGGTTCTGATTTCCCTATCCGTGTGCAATCCATGACCACTATTGATACAATGGATACTCGGGGTTCGGTGGAACAAACTATACGTATGGTTGAATCTGGTTGTGAATATGTACGCATCACAGCTCCATCCGTGAAAGAAGCCCAAAATTTAGATAATATTCGGAAGGAGTTACGATTGAGAGGTTATTCTGTTCCCTTGATTGCTGATATTCATTTTACGCCAAATGCGGCAGAATTAGCGGCTCGATTGGTGGAAAAAGTGAGAGTAAATCCAGGAAATTATGCTGATAAAAAACGCTTTGAGACCATTGATTATACGGAATCTTCTTATCAAGACGAACTGGATAGAATCCGTACAAAATTTTTGCCTTTGGTAAATATCTGTAAAGAATATGGCACAGCGATGCGGATTGGTACAAATCATGGTTCATTAAGTGATAGAATACTCAGCCGTTATGGAGATACGCCCCTCGGAATGGTGGAATCAGCTTTGGAGTTTCTAAGAATTTGCGAGGGTGAAAATTATCATAACATTGTACTTTCGATGAAGGCATCCAACACGCAGGTTATGGTGGAAGCATACCGTTTATTATGTAAAAAATTGAACGAAGAAGGTTTGAAACCATATCCTCTACACTTGGGGGTGACGGAAGCAGGCGAAGGCGAAGACGGTAGAATAAAATCAGCCGTCGGTATTGGTACATTGTTAGAAGATGGCTTAGGTGATACTGTAAGAGTTTCACTAACCGAAGATCCCGAATTTGAAGCACCTGTAGCAAAGGCTTTAATTGATAGATACACCAATAGAAAAGCAGAATCAAAATCTATTCCAGGATTTGATGCATCAACCTCGAACCTCGAACCTCGAACCTCGAGCATCGACTCCCCCATTAATCCCTTCCAATATTTTAGAAGAAATACCCACGAAGTTGCAAATTTCGGAGGACACAACGTTCCAAGAGTTATTTCAGATTATCAACAAATTTTAATTGCAGAGCATGCTCATCTAAAACCAATTGGACATTATTATTTGCCTCTTCCAGACAAATGGACTATGAATGATTTAGGAGCGGATTATATTTATACAGGTAAAAATCCTGCAAGTTATATGCTCCCGATGGGTTTAAAAGAGATTTTAGATTTTGAAGTTTGGGAAAATCAGGAGGATAAAGTCAATAAATTTCCAATCTTATCTGTTTCGGAATATCAGCAAAGTACCACACAACACGATGTGTTGAATTTCTTAAAAATCAGTTTATCGGAATTGAACCCAGATTTAATTAAGATATTAAAAGCCGATAAAAAAAATGTTCTTTGCCTACACACTGACAATGCACACGCAATGCCCGAAATGCGGAGATTTTTCTTTGAACTAATTGATAATCAAATCACTACGCCCGTTATTTTATCAAGAAAATATAATAATTTATCGGAAAGTGATTTTCAATTATTTTCAGCAACCGATTGTGGAGGATTATTAATTGATGGCTTTGGCGACGGTATTTTGTTGGAATTGCCAGATTTGTTCAATAAATCAGAACTTTTAAGTATCTCAAAAAGTTACAACTCTACAGCCTTTGGAATCTTGCAAGCGGCTCGCACAAGAATGAGCAAAACCGAATATATCTCTTGTCCATCTTGCGGAAGAACGCTTTTTGATTTACAAGAAACCACCGCTATGATTCGTAAAAGAACGGAACATTTGAAAGGGGTAAAAATTGGGATTATGGGCTGTATCGTAAATGGTCCAGGCGAAATGGCGGATGCAGATTATGGTTATGTGGGAGTTGGCAAGGATAAAATTTCGCTGTATCGTGGACAAGAAGTTATCAAAAAGTCTGTTCATTCTGATAATGCAGTAAACGAACTAATTGAGTTAATTAAAGAAGATGGCATTTGGTTTGAAGCGGGTTTAGAAAACAGAGATTAGATCGTAAAGAAAAGTCGAAAAATTGATATTTATCGTCAAATTTTCAAATCATCAAATTAGAAATCATGTCAAAATTAAAAGAGCAATTCAAATTAGGCGAAGCCTTTGGGTATTTTTTTAGGGTATTTCAGAAACCTGACCCTTCAAAACCTACTAACTTTAACCTCAAAACGATGCATATTATCAATAAAATATCAATCTCGATGTTTTTGGTATGTCTTTGTATTATGATTTATCGAGCGTTTTTTAGATAGAATATGAATATTGAAGAGTTTAGAGATTTTTGTATTGCCAAAAAACGTGCTACCGAGGAATTACCTTTTGGTCCTGATGTTTTAGTTTATAAAGTATTGGGTAAAATATTTGCCCTGACAAGTCTGAATACTGAATTGTTCAGTACAAGTTTGAAATGTAACCCCGACAAAGCAGTCGAACTTCGTGAAGAATATGATTACATTGTGCCAGGTTATCATCTAAATAAAAAACATTGGAATACGATAAACTGTGAAATAGCTTCAACAGTTCTGATGAAAGAACTAATTAATCATTCTTTTGATACGGTTGTTGCAAGTTTTACAAAAAAACAGAAAGAGGAATTTGATTTACTTTGAACTGAGTAACGAAAATTAGACATCGAATAACGAAATCCTATGGAGTGGATATTACTTTTTTTCTTTATGCCTTTTGTGCTAACCTTGATGTTTTTCAATTGGTTAGAGCAAAAGTTTTTTGTGTTTAGAGATAGGGAAAAATTGGAGGATGGGGAAAAAATGTTGCACGAGAAAAAATATGCTCAGGCTCAATTATTCTTTACCGAAAAACTAAAAGTATTTCCAAAGTCATCCAAAGCCTTTTTATTGCGTGGGCAAGCTAATTTGGGTTTAGAAAATTTTTACTCAGCTCTCTTTGATTTTGAACAATCCATTTCATTTGATAATACCGTCGCTGAAAGTTACGTGTGGAAAGGGAAAGCACTCTATAAATTAGAAGAATACGATAAAGCCTTTCTGGAATTTGACAAAGCAGATTGGTATTATCGGAGTACAAATGCGGTTGCCCTGCGTTGGCGAGGAATGGCTCGTTATTGTATCGGGCAAATAGAAAACTCAATTAATGATTTTAAACGTGCTGTCGAATTAGGTGATGAAGATTCTGATTATATTTTGACAACAAAATTCAATCACCTTCGTAAGGGAAAAACATAAAAAGACCTTTCAAAATCAATTTGAAAGGTCTTTTTATATATCTGATAAACTTATCAAAACAATTTCGATTGCGGTTAAAACAATTTCGAGGAGGTTTGATTTATTTCCCTTTTGCTGCCCAAACTGCTGCTTTTGCCAGTGCTGCCTTATCCGAGGTCTTCGTCTTTACCCACGTACTTAAAAACTTATAAGATTCCTTCGTCGATTTTGCATCCAACAAACTTTCCAAAATTTTTATTGCTTGTGCGGGTTTATTTTCTTTGAAATAGGCATTAGTTTCTTCTCGCCAAACTCTTCCATCAATTGATTTTTTATCAACACCCAATTTTGCTAAATTGGCTCTGACAGTATTAATTTTCGAGACTGAATATTTCATTCCTCTTGGACTATACAAAGAATACATCAAAATGTTTTCTGCTGTTTGTTTCACTAATGTTCTGTCATATTTTTTGTTAAATTCAGCCAAATTAGCCATCATATATTTGAAAATAGCGTTTTCATCGTCCATAATTATTTTTTGTAATATCAAAAAACTTGTATTATTTCCGTATTTACTTACAGGTGTTTTCTTGGCGTATTCATTCATGGCAGCAATATTACTGACGGTATCACGCACGATTCTGGAAATCATTCCGTATTCAATCAAAAAATTAGGCTCACGATTTCCCGATTGATAACTGGCTTTATAAGCAGTCGTCCTTTGAGCAGGATTCAAGGCTTTGGTCGCCGCATCAATCAGGGTTTGAGGCGTATTCATATTTTCACCTAAAACCGTAATGTGCATCAATTTAACATTCTTATCAAAAAATAATAGGGTAGGGGTTGAAGCAATCCAAATGCCTTGTTTATTGACAAAAGCTGCTCCTTCGGGCGTGGTAATGTCTAATTTATAACTGATAAAATTTTGGTTGAGGTAATTCCCAACTTGTGCATTCTCGAAGGTAGGCTTGAAGGCATTACAAACATGACAAGTAGGGGCATACACCTCCAACATGACTGGTTTATTTTGAGCCATTGCCAAATCGAATGGCGTTCTGAGATTTCCTCCCTGCAAAAAAGCCGTTCCTTTTTGAGCCTTAGCGACTGATAATGAGAGGATTATAATCAATAGTAGTGATATTTTTTTCATGGATTCTGATTTTATTTGTTACAAATTAAACATAAAATATGCCAATCCCTTCAAAAGAGATTGGCATTAACAATGATTAACAAATTTTACTAATTATTTCCTATTTTCTCTGCTTCTTTAATTTCTTGCTGTAAATCTTTGCTTAATATTTTACAAAGATTTTCGATATGTCCCACCATTTTCTGATCGCCTGTGGCATTTCCTATGGTGTCGGCAACGCTGCCAATTACTTCGATATAAAATCTTTTCATATCAAAAACTTCCATATCCTTTGTCCAAAGCGGCAAGGCTAAAAGTCCTTTGTGATAATGATCCCAGACGGCTACGAATATGGCTTTGGTTTCTTCGATTCCCTCATTGGGATTGTCAGTTGCCGACCAAGATATTTGTTCAGGAATACTTTGATCGTCTAATTTAATTTGAAAATTAATTTCTGATTGTTTCATGTGTTTAATTATTGAGTTGTTGAAGTTTGAATTGTTGATATATTCGATTGCTATTCCAACAATTCAACAATCAATAACTCATCAATTACTTAGCTCCAAAAACTTTTTTTAATAAATCTGATACACGAGCCGCAGGGTTATCTCGAATTTTTTGTTCCTCCTGAGCTACTAACAGAAATAACCCATCAATTGCCTTTTGAGTTGCATATTGTTGCAAATCTGGATTAACTTTTTGTTGAAAAGGTATCTGATTATACGTTCTGGCAATATCTCCGTACAATTTTGTCGCTCCTGTCGTATTAATGGCATCTTGCATAATTGGGGCAAAAGCATTTGTTAAGGCAACAGATGATGTTCTCTTTAAGTAATTTGTGGCAGCGTTTTTATCTCCCTTTAAAATTCCTAAGGCATCTTGAATGGTCATCTGTGTGATGGCATCCACGAAAATGGGAACGGCTTTTTCTGCAGCTTTTTCGGCTCCACGGTTCAGGGATGTAATAAATTTATCACATTCATTGCCCAAACCAATTTGACGAAGTTTGGCTTCTACCTTTTGGGCTTCGGGCGGAAACAATAATTTAATGGTTTGGTTTCCTAAATATCCATCCAAGGCTGAGGCTTGTGATGAACTGTTTTTGATACCCACGGTGAGGGCTTCCTTCAAACCTCGCCCGATTTCTTCGGTGGTTAAAGCTCCACCCGTTGAACCTCCCAGAACATCATTGGCTTGTTTGAGGATATTTCCAAAATTTTGTGATTGACAACTGCTAACAGATGCCATCATGGCGGCTAATAAGATTATTTTTCTCATTTTTAGTGATTGTTTAAATAGCAAAAAAAAAATTACCAAAATGTCATTTGCCAATAAACGTTAAAACCCTGTAAATTGTGTAATTTTGGACAAAAATAGTTAGGAAGTCTTAAGTATTAGGTATCAAGTCTTAAGTATTTTTTGCTTATAGTTGTATTTTTATTTTATTAATATTTAATACCTAATACATAATACAATAGTTAAACATGATAAAAGCAGAGATAATTACCATTGGCGATGAGATTTTGTACGGGCAAATAACCGATACAAATACCCAATGGATTAGTGCAGAATTAGATAAAATAGGAATCAGAACTATCCGTAAATCATCCGTTGGTGATTCGGAAGAGGCAATTTTAGGTATCTTTGAAGAATCTTCAAAACGAGTAGATTTAGTGATTATAACGGGCGGATTGGGTCCGACGAAGGATGATATTACGAAAAAAACGTTTTGTAAATACTTTAATACTGAATTAATCATACATCCACGAGCCTTAGCGGATGTAACGGAATTTTTCAAGAAAAGAGGTCGTGAATTGTCGGACTTGAACAAAGGTCAAGGGGAAATTCCTGCGAATGCAACTTTTATCCCAAACACAATGGGAACTGCACCAGGAATGTGGTTTGAAGAAAATAATGTAGTTTATATTTCGATGCCAGGTGTGCCTTTTGAGATGAAGGGCATGATGAGTTTGACGATTTTACCTAAACTAAAAGAACATTTCAAAACTCCCATCATTTTTCATAAAGTTATTAGAACCGTCGGAATTGGTGAATCTTACTTGGCTGAAATGATTGAGAATTGGGAAAATACTTTGCCTGAAAATATCAAGTTAGCCTATTTGCCTGCGATGGGAAATGTGAAGTTACGATTGACGGGTTTTGGAGAAGATTTGCGAGTCGTTGAAAACCAAGTAGAAGAGCAATTTTACAAAGTTTTGCCAACTATTCATGAATATGTGTATGGTTTTGGTAAAGACGAATTGGAAGAAGTTATTGGTAGAGTTTTAACGGAGAGGAAAGAAACCATTTCCGTAGCAGAGAGCTGTACGGGTGGTTATTTGGCTCATCAATTCACCAAAGTTTCGGGCAGTTCTGCTTATTTTATGGGCGGAATAGTGTCTTATGATAATGAAATAAAAATCAACCAATTAGATGTAAAATCAGAGACTTTACAAAATCACGGGGCAGTTTCAGAACAAACGGTCACTGAAATGTCTGAAAACGTCCGTAAATTGATGAAAACTACTTACGGATTGGCAACCAGCGGCGTAGCAGGGCCCAATGGTGGAACGCCCGAAAAGCCCGTAGGGACAATCTGGATAGCGATTTCATCCGAAAAAGAAACCATTACCAAACAATTAACTTTGGGTGGTTCTCGAGAACAAAATATTCATCTAACAGCAATCAACATACTAAATTTATTAAGAATAAAATGTCTCTAATCGAAATTATTATGCCCAAAATGGGCGAAAGTATCATGGAAGCCACCGTATTGAAATGGCTAAAAAACGTCGGTGATTATGTGGAAGCGGATGAATATTTGTTGGAAGTCGCCACCGATAAAATTGATACCGAAGTGCCTTCTTCACACGCTGGAATTTTAACCGAAATTTTAGTTCCAGAAGGAGAAGTGGCAGAAATTGGAAAACCTATTTGTATTATTCAAGCCGAAGGAGAAGAAACGAATAATTTGCCCAAACCTGTTGAAGTTTCCAATAAATTAGAAAGCGAAATTGAAGCAATTAAAGTATTGACGGGTATTAACCTTGACCCAATTCCTTCGTCGGTTTCGAGCAATAGTGGTTCAAGATTTTATTCACCTTTAGTTTTAAATATTTGTAAAGAAGAAGGAATTTCAAGTGTAGAATTGGAAACTATTGCGGGTACGGGTGCAGACGGACGAGTTACAAAACATGATATTTTTGCTTATTTAGATAGTAGAAATAACACGCCAATTGCAAAACAAGTTGCTGAAAAACAGGTAGTTAAATCAAGTTCTGTAGTCGTTTCTGGCAATGATGAAATAATCGTGATGGATAGAATGCGAAAAATGATTGCCGAACGAATGGTTGATTCTAAACGCACTGCTCCACACGTTACTTCTTTCATTGAAACCGATATGACCAATGCCGCTTTATGGAGAAATGCAATGAAAGATGCTTTCAAAAAGCAATACGGAGAGAATATAACTTACACGCCAATCTTGGTGGAGGCAATTGTAAAAGCTATCAAAGATTTCCCGAATATCAATGCCTCGGTGGATGGGGACAGAATAATTGTCAAGAAAAATATTAATATTGGAATGGCGGTGGCTTTGCCTTCGGGTAATTTGATTGTTCCCGTCATTCACAATGCCGACCAATATAGTTTGGTGGGTATGGCCAAAAAGATTAATGATATTACGAAGCGAGCCAGAGAAAATAAGTTGAAGCCCGAAGATTTGGAAGGTGGTACTTACACATTTTCAAATATTGGTACATTCGGAAATATCATGGGTACGCCCATCATTATGCAACCACAAGTGGCGATTATGGCGTTTGGAGCAATTCAGAAAAAACCAGCAGTTATTGAAACCCCACAAGGCGATCTATTAGGTATTCGCCAGAAAATGTTTATTTCACATTCTTACGACCACCGTGTAGTGGATGGTTCGTTGGGTGGAATGTTTTTGAAACGAGTTTCGGATTATTTGGAAGAGTTTGAATTGGGGAGAAAAATTTGAAGCTGAAATAATCAATTGATTGTCTGTCAAGCCTTAAAATAGGTTGCCCATTTTTGGATGGTTTTATTTAGTAGATATCGGGAAATTTTTCAAAAAAAAACGGCAAAAAGAAAAAAGCTTAGGTTGAAAAATCAGGTCTCTGGCTTTTGTAATATGATTATTTCAATACGTTCGCCAAGATTAAATGTGAATAGCCTCTAATCTGGCGATTTTAAGGAATTGGGAACTACTTAAAAATTCATCTGAGTCTAAATTGATATTATTTAAAAGTATTTCTGCACATTTTTGGGTACGAAATACAGTTTTTAGGTCAATAATGCCCATGTTGGGACAGTCGAGTTTAAGTTTGTACTTTTCTAAGACCAGCTTGCCAATAACGGTCATTGTAAAAGCAATATTGACCGCATTAGTCACTTGAGTTTCTTTATAATTTTTAAAATCAGCGAGTCCATAAAATTGTTTAGCGTCTCTAAAATCAAATTCTATCTGAAATCGTAGAGAGTAATATTTGATAACTTTTAGAGCATCCAAAGTCAAATCATTAGTAAAGATTATGTTTCGACTAACTTGTTTGGTTACTTGATGAGTATGAATCATCACCACAACATTCAATTTTAGACCTGCCATTTTAGGGGTAAAAGCCTCAAACTGATATACTTTGGTTGAAACATTAGAATCTTTATCTTGAATTGATGAGATATAAAATTTCTCATCAAGATTATCTAAATTCACTCTATCCCCCAAAGTTTTAGGTCGTCCAATGCCTGATTGCTCCCCTTGATAAGGTAAAATTAGATGAGCGTTTACCTTAAACTTTGAGATAATATTCAGCCCATTTTTGGTGGCTAAAAGTAGATAGTCTTCGTGACCATAGAAGCCGTCAAGGACTAAATGAAAACAGTTTAATTCGGGCAAAAATACCTTCAATTGGCTCTGAACCAAGTCTAATAACGTTTTAAGGACTTGATAAGAAGTACTTTCTGGTTCGGTTTTGATTTTATTCTTTGAACCTTTTGGTCTGCCTTTCGATTTAGTTTTCGGTTTAGCTTTTAGTTTTTTCTTTGACTTAGATTTAGGCTCTTTATCATTATTTACTTTTGTTAAATTATTAACAATCAGTTGTTTGCATCCTAAAATATAAGATTCCTCTTTCTCAATATCGACAATAGAAATGGCTAAAAAGCTAACAGAACGAATTACTTGTTTTGCCATTGATGAATAAAAGCGACCAAGACCATGCGTTTTTTTACCCGCTTTGCCTTTGACCGTCTCATCGGCTGCAAAAAGATAGTTTTTACCTTTTTTGTAGATGAAGTGTTTGAATAAAAATAGGTTCACTAATAACCAATTAACATCCTTCAAAGCATAGAATCTTTGAACAGTTCGATGGCTTAGTGAGCTATATCGAGCTACTGATAAAGTGGTAACTGAATTAGAAATTCCCAAAATGCTGTCAATAATGATAGCAAAATGTTGTAAATTTGTAGCACTGAATTGTCCAGACAGTACGTCCAATAGTTCGGTAATTATTTGCACTTTTACAAGTTGTTTAGGTCGGAAAACCTTATAACAATAGTAGAAGTGCTTTTATTTTATAACCAGCCGATTTTGGCGAACATATTGATGATTATCCCCGACTTTTTACTTACAAATGCTGAACAGTTTATTAAGCTCAGAGCTTGAATTAGGATAGGTAGCACCCATAAGTTTGTTCTTTCAGTTTCGTCGATTTTTTTTCCATCACAATTTATTAATAAATCCGTTTTATTCCAAATCTCATGAACAATTCAACCTCTTTTTGCGGCATTGACGTATCTAATTTAACCCTCGATGTTTGCTACCTCGGTCGGGATTGCAAACCCGAACAAATTCAGATCTCTAACTCCCAAAAAGGGTTCGAATTACTACTCAAAAAAACCGGCGAACAGTGTCATTTTGTGTTCGAAGCGACGGGGGTTTACCACCTACATTTGATGTTTTTCTTAGATCGGATGGGTTGCAAGTATTCGGTCGTTAATCCGGTAAAAATCAAACGATTCATTCAGATGAAACTCGATCGAAACAAATCCGATGTCAAAGATGCCAAAAGGATTCATCAATTTGCCGTTGAAACACCACTAACTGCATCGCAAATGCCTGATAAGGAATCATTTGAGTGCAAGGCTATCAACAATGCTATTCAAGCCATTACTGACCAAATCACCGCCTTTAAGAACCAGATTCATAGCCTCGATAGGCTACCAATTGGGGCCGAAATTGCACGAGAAACTTACCAAAAAATCATCCTGAATCTGCAAACTGAAATCAAAAATTTGGATAAAATACTCAACGAAAAACTCAAACAGTGGCAGCCCGAATTAGTCGAATTAGTCAGCTCCGTGGTGGGTATAGGAAAGCGGGCAACGGCCGAGCTAATCATTCACACAAGAGGCTTTGATGGCATGGAAAATTACAAGCAATTGATCAGCTATTGTGGACTGGCTCCGGTAGAAAACTCGAGTGGAACCAGTGTGAAAGGGAGGTCGAGAATTTGCAAGCAGGGAGGCGAGAAAATACGCCATATTTTGTATATGTGTGCCATGAATAGTATAAAAAACAATCCGCAATGCAAGACCTTTTATGACCGATTAGTACAGAATGGAAAGAACAAAAGAGTAGCCCTAATAGCCGTTTGTAACAAGCTCTTAAAACAGATTTTTGGCGTTGTCTGTTCAAAAACCAAATATGACAAAAATTATAAAAAATTAACCACCTAAATTTGCTTTTTTACACAGTTCATGTTGTGTGCAGTTCTTTTTATTTTAGTTCAAGTGTTTCAATCCAATTTGTTGGAATCGTCCACAAGTCTGTTTCAAATTGTTTTTTGAAAAAATTTAGGTGTCCGATTGGCTTAATCTTTTCGGCTACAATATGCAACCTTTTGGTTAAAGCATTTTTATAAACTCTTTTTGATAATTCGTCAACTGCTTTTTGCGGTGCTAATTGGTCGTCACTAATGCTTATAATGAGCATTGGTTTTTTAATAGTTTCGTAAAAATTTCCACTTTTAGCCGATAATGTTAACATTGAATTAGAATTTGTCATCAAAGTTATCCAATCTAATGCTACTCCTTTGGGTAATTCCTCACCTAATTTTTTTACTCGTGAGGGAAAATACCCATAGATTTTTGTCATTAGTGGCATAGCAATAAAAAACAACCATAAAAGAAATGGTTGATAACTTGCATTGAAAAATTTCCAATATCCAAATTGTGAGGCTATTGTTATGTATGCGTCAAAACTATTCGCTTCGCTTGACATACCAATAGAATTTCCTCCAAAACTATGTCCAACTAATATTTTTTTATGAGTGTTAAAGTTTGACTTTACATATAAAATCACCGCAGTAAAGTCTTTGCTAGCCCAATCTGTCATTGACGCATCAAATCCCTTCAAAGGTTGATGTTTTGATAAACCAATTCCTCTACTAATCATAAGTAATGACAACTAATCGTACCCATTTTGAGTTAAGAAAGGTTGCATATTTAAAATAAAAACCCTGCTTAATGCCTGTCGCAGCATTAATTACTATTACCTTACTGTTTGATTTTTCAGGCGAAAAATGGTTGGCAATAATCTCAAAATTGTCAGTTGTAATAATTTTAATTTCTTTCATACGGTATTTATTATAATTGCAGTGAATGTATAGGTACTAAATTAGGCAAATTTTGGGGATAATTGCCATACATCAAGGGCTATTTTTAGGTTTTCGTAGGCAGATTGCCCCCTCTTCCGCCAAGTGTCCATTACTGCTTGACATCGGGCATAGGTTTTAGCCCCCTCGATGAGGCGGAATCCTCCAATGACTTTCATTTTGGTCTTCACGTGCCTGAACGCTTGTTCCGCCAAATTGTTGGAGAAGGGCATTGATTTGTCAAAAGCAAATGCCAAGACTTCTGCTCGATGTTTTTGGAAGAATTCTAAAAGAAGTCGAGACTCGGTTTTAGAAGGTTTACCATTATTTACATTCAACTTTGGAACTGGTTCTTGCTTCAAGGCTTCTGCGATAATATGGTCAAACCACTTGTCTATTTTCACTTTAAATCTACTGTCAATGGCTTATTCTTTACTCATTCGGTACAACTGTCGGTAGGCTCTTAATAATCGGATAGCCCAAGCATAATTTTGTTCACATAGTGACTGTAAATCACGCATCAGATGTGCATTGCAGTATAAATGATTAGCTTTATTAAACTGATTATAAAGGGGCAGTCTGTCGTGCATCATAGTATTTTTGAAGCCCATCAAGGGTGATTCACCTTCCACATGAGCGTTTGAACCCCGAAATTTAGAAGCCCACAAGTGCGTGGTTTTCTCATCTGCTACCGTGTGAATATAGTTAAAATTACCCCTCACTTTCAAGACGGTTTCATCGGCTCTGACCACTGGGGCATTTCTCAAATCTTCAATGTTATTTTGCTCAACGCTTTCTAAGGCTAAGTACGCCTCATTATTGGCGTTTTGCAAGGTTGTTTGATTGATACTTTGCCCTGCAATACTTTCAAAGACCACCCCTATTTTCCTAAATGAAACTTGGCACTTGTTATTTAAAAGCACCGAAAATGCCTTGGTACGATTACCATACTGGACGGGTGCAGTAATGTGCGGGGAAATTCGGCTACCACTAATTTGCCACAATTGGGACAGTTGCAGGAAGTAATCTGATGCTCAACTACCTCAAACTTAATGACTGGAAGGTCAAAGAGTTGGCGTTTTTGCTCTATTTCCTTGGTAATTCCCGCTAAATCTCCCCCACAAGTGCATACCGTTGGCTCGTGAATAACAAATTCATCTGGATTTTCAACCATTCGTAAGGTGTTACCGATATGCCCTTTCTGACCACCTTTGGCTTTATCACCGACTTCGATGGCTACGGTTTTACGAAAAAAATGGTCAGTTGATGATGGTTTATGAGAGTTGGTGGAATTTTTACCTAATTGATTTTTAAGTTTTGCCATCTGCTCGGAGAATTCCGAAATCAGCGTATGCAAGTGTAATATCTCTTGGTCTTGCTTAGCAATTTGCTTGCCTTGTCTAATATTTTCTTTGCCCTGAACAGCGATTTGTTGCTCTTGTATTCTGAGCAATTCATGGCACCGTAATATGTTATTGGGGTATTTCAAGGAGATAATGTTTATGAATTTTTAACGTCGTTTTTGGCTCTTTATTATGTACCTATACAGTTTCATAGTTGCACGCTAACGAAAAGGGCTTGTGTTGCAGGTGGGGAATTTGAAACACGTCCGCCCGAACGTCCGCCGATATAAATTACTGCTGTTCAATTACTTACAAAAGTTCAATAGGTTTCCGTCCGACGGAACAAAAGTACAAAAAAATTCCCAAAGTTCAATATCTTCCGTCAGCCCCACTTGCCACAAACCCATGTTGGTGGCTGCCGCTTTTCTTCGCCAGCCAACTGTCCATAAGCAAAAAGTCCACAAGTGTCTATTTGCCAGTTAGCTTTTGATAAACCGCTTTAACAAAGTCCACCGTCACTCCTGCAATGTCAGCTATTTGTTCAAAAGTCTTGTTACCTTCGTTTAAAAGGTACTTAACAAACTTGGTTCTTTTCCCTTCTCAAGACCTCTCAAAAATAGAACATCTCTTTCTTCTTTAATGTATTCTGCGATGCTGTCCATAGCGTTTTTTAAATTTAGTTCTAAGTTACGAAGTTGTGCTAAAACTCGCAACTGATTAAAGTATCTATTTAACGAAAAATCTCCTTTGGTAGTTTCCTTGACACGGCCAATTATCTGTTTTAGAGCATTTTCGGGGTTTTCTCCTGCAAAGTTTGCTAAAATACCCAAAATAATTTCTTCGGGTTTGTCCGAGTTAAGGAAAATATGATAGTCAAGTGTAGAAAGTGAAACAAGCGGAAAACTGAATTTTAGTCGTTCTCTATCCAGTTCAGTTGGCATAGTTGGCTTGTCTGCACCAAGAAAAATAACAAACTGCTTTGTTGGTAATTTGTATTTTCTTTCAAGCATGATAAAATACTCTGCCATTCGGTAAACCATTTCGGGTTCATCTTTGACTTGAAACTCAATTTGAAGTACAAAAGTGTCGCCTTTGGTATCAGTTACTTTTTTGAGTACATCGGGTTTACGTTCTTTGGTATGTTGAATATCATCGGGCAGTTCCTCCATAGAAACAGCCGTAATTTCAAGTACATTTTGCATGATACTTGAAATTACGGCTTCAATATTTTCTTTGAAAATCTTGTCGTATTGGCTTGATTGGCGGTTTTTCTTTTTTTGCTTCCATGAAGCAAAGTTATTGAAAATTAAATTATTTTTTGAACTTATATGGATATTAGTTTCGCTTGACAATTCTGCCTAAATGATTGACATAATACTCATTTGGATGATTTTTATAATTTCTCGCAAAATCATTATTTCTAATTAAAACATCAAAAAAGTTGGAGTCAACCAAAATATTAGATTCAGCAATATGAAAATATAATCCTTCTAAGAATTTACATTGAATAAACTCAATTCTACATCTCATATCTTCAAAAATTATTTGGTGAAAATACTAAGGTGTCTTGAAAAGTGCATTTGTGTAATTCTGCCACTTGTGTATGAATTATTGAATTCTAATCCATTCCAACCAATAGTACATTTTACCAAATCACCACCAAATTTAACGTTAAATCTAACATCATCAAAAGTACATTCAATAAAAGCATTGTCAATATAAAAATTTCCTTCAAATCTTACGTTTTTGAAAATACACTTTTCAAATTGAAAAAGAGGAAACTGTCTATATTGTTCATTATTCTTTGAAGTGAATATACACCTTTCAAATGTTTCATTTTCAATTTTGGTTACATCAATAAAATCTTCTAAAAAGTAAGTATCAACAGGTTTTTGTTTATGTATCATCACCTTTTAGTTTACAGTTCCGCAAATACAGCAATAATAATTTGAGCCTTTTTTTAAGCCAGTTGCAAGTAATGACCAGCCTCCCGTCATCAAAGCTAATCCTGATTTAACTTTTGAAATTGATTTGTCATCAAATTCTTCGTGTACTGTCACTCGCCCACAAGTTTTACATTTTTGAGATTTTTGTGCCATTTTGAAAATTGTTTAGATAAAAATCTGCCCACCGACTCGATGAACAGTGTGAGTTGATGATATTTTCGTGGAAGTTCTGTTGAGTTTGTTCCATTGCGATTGCCACCAACGGCTACGGCTTTGCGATGGAGTGGGATTTGAAATACGTCAGCTCAAATTTAGCACAAAAGTTTTATAGAATTACTAATGTTCAATTACTTCCGTCAGCCACTCTATTGCAAAACCGATGTTAGCGGTAGTTTTTCTTTTCGTGTTGTTTAATAAGTTTCAATGTATGTTCTAATGCTTTATTGTTTTTCCAATTATGGTGTCCTGTGATTATATATTTCGGCGTTTTAAATTTTCTCTTAATTTTTCTTATTGTTTTCGACCATTCTTTAATGTTAGCTTCTCCAACATATTCCAAATCTTTTGCTTCTATACTTTTCACTAAACAGCCACCATAAAGAATTCTTTCGTTGTCAAACCAAATTACAATGTTATCTTTTGTATGTCCTTCTCCTCCATAATACGTTTGAAATTTATATTGTCCAACTGTAAAAACGGTATCTTTTTTCATCAAAAATTCTGCTGTGGTCTTTCATTTTTCTTTTGAATTAATTTCGTCAGTCAGTTTTGTAGTAAAAGTTTTTATTCCTTTTTGTTTATAAAAATCAAGTCCCGAAGTTCTGTCTTCGTGAGAATGTGTTGCAATGTTAATTACGACGTTTTTATTATGTTTTAATTTTATGCTGTCGAGTAATGGTTGAAATGGACTTGTGTCCCAAGGTGAGTCAAAAAGCACAACTCCTTTATCAGTCACTAAATACATTCCGTTTGCAGATTGCTTTTTTAATTTCCAAACATTTTGTAGGTTGTGAATATATAAAAGTCGCCTGTTAAATGCGTTATTTTCAGTTCATCAGTTACTGTCTGTCCAAAAGTAAAAGTTAATGAAAGAAAATATATTATTATTGTCGTTAATATTGTTTTCATCGTGTCGTTCTAAAATTACCGCTAACGAAAAGGGCTTGTGTTGCAGGTGGGGAATTTGAAACACGTCCGCCCGAACGTCCGCCGATATAAATTACTGCTGTTCAATTACTTACAAAAGTTCAATAGGTTTCCGTCCGACGGAACAAAAGTACAAAAAGAATTCCCAAAGTTCAATTACTTCCGTCAGCCCCCACTTGCCACAAACCCATGTTAGCGGTTTGTGCCTTCTTTCGAGTACTCGTAATATCTCGCAAATATTTTCCCCGTTTCATTGTCCGCCAAGTAAGTTACTGTTTCCTCGTCTTTTGTCGTAGGTTTAAAAATAATTAAGTTCTTGTCAATTACCACAACTCTTGCAGAAGTTGAGTTTATCAATTTTTACGAGTTACGATGTTCTGTGTCTTGAATTTGGTACTGTTATTTTGTCTAAGTCAAATTTTAAAATTCAAACTATCCTTTTTCAAATTTTACCTCCTGTTTAACCTTTTCTAATATTTTTTCTGTCTGTAATTTGTCAGGATATTGTCCGCTGTAAACCCCTTTTTGAAAACCAAATAGGTTTGTCCAAAGTCTAACCTGCTTTATTGTTTGGCAAATGTGTAAACGCTTCAAAGCCCCAAAAACTATACAACCTGTCGTTGAATTTCCAGCTCTATATTCTCTGTCAAGGTTATAAAAATTCTTTATTCAGGCATACCGATCAACTTCTCTGAATTTTTGCTTGTCCTGTGAAGTAATCAGTTGTTGCCGCAAAAAAAGCTAAGAAAATAGGTACTTTATCTGTCCATGCAGAAAATGAAATCAAGTACCATTTTTAAATTTGTCTTACGCGATAAATAAAAAATATTAAAACAATAATCCAAAGTAGTAGTCCAAATGGTGAAGTAAAAAATAACTCAAATGTCAGCCAAGAAAAGAAATCAAGGCTGCTCCAAAACCAATTTTTTGTCCACTTGTTATTTTTAGTCATTGCGTTTATTATTCGTCTGTGGAGTTTTTTTTTGCATAACCGCTAACGAGACAGGGCTTGTGGTCAGGTGGGGAATTTGAAACACGTCCGCCCGAACGTCCGCCGATATATTATACTGCTGTTCAATTACTTACAAAAGCTTAGTAGGTTTCCGTCCGACGGAACAAAAGTACAAAACAATTCCTAATGCTCAATAACTTCCGTCAGCCCCCACTTGCCACAAACCCATGTTGGGTGCCGTATTTTTTATGCGGTTAATGATGATAGTCTTGAAAAATTGTCAAACTCTCCTGTAATACTTTTATCATTTCGTGTTCCCGTAACATTATTACCCTCCTCTAAAATTGTATAACCTTTTGCAGTTAAATAATGGGTAAATGCAAGTTTATGGTTCATATCAAATTGCGAAATTAGCTGTAAAAAAACTGTTGAAATTCTATCGTGATTTTCCTTTCTAAGTTTATCTAATTTATCGCTTTTTATTGTCATAACCATTGCACCTCGCCCGTAGTCGGCAATATAGTAGGCAGTTGAATTAGAAATTCCTGCTCCTATAAGTCCCATTAAGTGTAATTCTTCTTTTGTGAAGTCAAAAGTATCAAGTCTTAACAAGTCAATCCCATTGTCTTCACCATACTTTTTAAGATTAAGAGCCTGTTGAATAATGCTCTCAGGGTGACCCGCTTTCGGATTTGCCCAAGCCCAAAGCCAAGTTTGCGATGAATGAGAAATTGTACCAAGAACTTGCATTGGAAAAACAATATTTGGTCCAAAACTAATTTCTCCTTTCTCAGTATTAAAATTCCAACCCGATGTCCCAATATATTCTCCAAAATCTAATTGTTTATCAAGTACAATTCCTCCATAACGTTCAATTAGTTCTTGTTCTGTTTTGCAAGGTGTTAAATCTGGTTGTGGTTGTAAGTCGTCAGAGGATTTGCTCTTGCCTGACTGTCCAAGAAATTTGTCAAAAAGTCCCATAATGAATTAGTTGTTATTTTGTGGTTGTTTACCAAATGTTAATTGTTTCTGTAATAGTACTATCTCCTTTTACGTTTAAGATAATTTGACTTGGGATTAAGCTACTCCCTTTATATTTAGGGTTTGCAGAATATCCAAGTTTTAAACCGTCTTGTAACATCTTTCCGATTTTAGTATCGAAGTCTATTTTTTGACTATTTGCAAACGGTGGAACAAATAATATGTTCATTCTCAAATCTGGTCCACCGAATTCCAAAGGTGTTAAATAAAGTTTTACAAGTTCTTTTTTTGTGAATAATTTTTGTGCTTTCTCATCACTATCAATTGTTGAATAGTCCGCTGAAACTTGTGTCGTTTGCTTGTCTTCCTTCTTTTTAAAGATGTCAAATAGTCCCATATTTTATTTTTGATTTTATTGGTTGATTTTCTTGTTTGGGATGTTGTAATATGGCACCCAACGTACAGGGCTTGTGTTGCAGGTGGGGAATTTGAAACTCGTCTGCCCGAACGTCCGCCGACATAAATTACTGCTGTTTAATTACTTACAAAAGTTCAGTAGGTTTCCGTCCGACGGAACAAAAGTACAATAAAATTCCCAATGTTCAATAACTTACGTCCGCCCCACTTGCCACAAACCCATGTTAGCGGTTTGTGCCTTCTTTCGAGTACTCGTAATATCTCGCAAATATTTTCCCCGTTTCATTGTCCGCCAAGTAAGTTACTGTTTCCTCGTCTTTTGTCGTAGGTTTAAAAATAACCAAGCTCTTGTCAATTACCACAACTCTTGCGGAAGTTGAGTTTATCAATTTTTGCGAGTTATCGATGTTCTGTGTCTTGAATGCGGTATGTTATTTTGTCTAAGTCAAATTTAAAATTCAAACTATCCTTTTCAAATTTTACCTCCTGTTTAACCTTTTCTAATATTTTTTCTGTCTGTAATTTGTCAGGATATTGTCCGCTGTAAACCCCTTTTTGAAAACCAAATAGGTTTGTCCAAAGTCTAACCGCAACATTGTTTGGCAAATGTGTAAATGCTTCAAAGCCCAAAACTATACAACCTGTCGTTGAATTTCCAACTCTATATTCTCTGTCAAGGTTATAAAATTCTTTATCAGGCATACCAACTTCTCTGAATTTTGCTTGTCCTGTAAAGTAATCAGTTGTTGCCACCAAAAAGCAAAAAATAGGTATGACTGTCCATGCAGAAAATGAAATCAAGTACCATTTTAAATTTGTCTTACGGATAAATAAAAATATTAAAACAATAATCCAAAGTAGTAGTCCAAATGGTGAAGTAAAAAATAACTCAAATGTCAGCCAAGAAGAAATCAAGGCTGTCCAAAACCAAATTTTTGTCCACTTGTTATTTTTAGTCATTGCGTTTATTATTCGTCTGTTGAGTTTTTTTGGCATAACCGCT
>JAXHOK010000055.1:0-193752 GCA_034519515.1 Arcicella sp. | reverse complement strand
CAGTTACGTATTGCTAAATGTATCAGTCACTTATACTCCGTGTACACCATTGGCTTCATCGCCAGGTAATGTAGGCATTAATTGGACGGGAACAATAAGTACCGACTGGAATAACCCCTGTAACTGGAACCCTGCATGGGTGCCAGATGCTACGAATAGTGCAGTGGTTATTGATTTACGAACGAATCAACCTACTATTACGAGTACTGTACCTGCTGTAAAACAAATATACGTTAATGCTAATGCAATACTTACCGTCAGTAGTGGAGGTACATTGAATTCAAATAGTACCGTAGCCTCAATAACATTGCAAGGTGGTAATCTTATCAATGATGGAACAATAAACCTAAGCGGTGGAGGAAGTGGCATTGGGATTAGTATTGGGGCTACGGCAAGTATTACCAATAGAGGAACCATCACTACCAATAACCTCTATGGAATAGCACTCGGTTTTGGTAATCTTACTTTCACCAATGAAGGCACGGGAATATATAATGGTGATGTTAAAGTCAATGATAATATTCTAACTCTAACGAATCGTGGAACAATCAATTATGCAGGTGGTACTTTTGCTTTAAGTTTGAATACTGGGTCAAATGTGATAAACGATGGAACAATCAATATTACGGGAGGAAGCGGTATTTCAAATCCAAGTGGTTCGACCATTACTAATAATGCTTGTAGTAAAATATTTATGTCGGCAGGGGAATATGAAAATGCAGGTACAACCACCAATGCAGGATTAATCCAAATGCCAAATCTTCATAATTTCACAAACGCAGGCACATTTACCAATAATGGAGTTTTGAAGGCAAACACTGTTTCGGGAATTACCAATAATAGAATGGTAGTTACCAATGCTTGCCCAATTTTTACTTTGGCTGGTTCTAACAATTATACAGTCAGTGGAATTTTCACTGATGCAGGAGCAACCACCTCAGCAGGCACTTATACTTCAGCAGGGAATAAATTTACCGCAAACAATACTATTCCAACAGGTACACAAACGCTTTACGCCCAAGTAACCAATGGAACTTGTACATTCACAGTACCATTTAATTTTGAAAATAAAAAACCTACGGCGGTTTCAGTAAATAATACAGCAATCTGTACGGGTGCGAGTGTAACGCTATCGGGTACGTGTCCGAGTGGTACAACGCTCACTTGGTACACCACCGCAATGGGAGGTTCAAATATTGGAACGGGAACAAATTTATCAGTTTCTCCAACAGTTACCACTACTTATTATGCCGCTTGTGAAGCGACTAATTGCATAAGTGGACGGGTTGCTACGAGTGCGGTTACGGTGTCTAACCCTCCATCAGCCTCGGCAAGTAGTAATACGCCAATATGTGCTGGTGCAACGTTAAATTTAGTGGGTGGTTCAATGGGTAATACTTATTCATGGAGAGGTCCAAACTCGTTTACCTCAACTGAATTAAGTCCAAGTATTGCAAACTCAACAGCCTTAGCGACAGGTACTTATACGATTACGGTAACAAATGCTGGTAGTTGTACAGCTACTGCAACGGTTGCTGTAACAGTGAATGCAGTTCCTACGGCAACCGCCAGTAGTAGTACGCCCGTAATTTGTGCGGGAAGCAATATCTCACTCACGGGTGGGGGTGTTGGAACTTACTTGTGGTCGGGCCCCAATGGTTATTCATCAACGGCACAGAGTCCCGTAATTACGAACGCAACCACTTCATCAGCAGGCACCTACACGATAACTGTAACGGGTGCGGGGAGTTGTGTAAGCACTGCAACAGTAGCAGTTACGGTAAATACGCAACCAACTATCACCTCTGTAGCAAACCTTCTTGATAACAATACGGTAGGTCAATGTGGTAAAATTATTCCGTATAATTCCAGTACAACGGGTATTCCAACACCGACTGTTAGTTACGTCATTACAGGGGCAACCTCCGCATCGGGCAGTGGTAATGGCGGTGGTACATTTTTCAACGTCGGAACATCAACTATCGTACTCACGGCAACTAATAGTTGTGGTGTAGGTACATATTCCTTCACGATAACGGTAAATGACAGAGCAAGAATCACGCCTACTGCGAGTAGTAATTCGCCAGTCTGTGTGGGTTCACCTTTGAGTTTGATTGGGAATCCTGCGGGAAACACTTATGCGTGGTCGGGACCAAATAGTTTTAGCTCAACCGCTCAAAGTCCAAATGTTACAAATTCAACATCGTTATCAGCTGGTATTTACACAGTTGCTGTAACCAACGTAAGTAATTGCACCTCAACGGCAACAACCTCCGTAACGGTTAATACAGTTCCCACGGCAACTGCCAGCAGTAGTACGCCCGTAATTTGTGCAGGAAGCAATATTTCACTAACGGGTGGCGGAGTTGGAACTTACTTGTGGTCGGGGCCTAATGGTTATTCATCCACGGCACAAAGCCCCACCATTAATGACGCAACGGTTTCAGCAACGGGGATTTATACCATAACGGTAAGCAACTCCAATAGCTGTACTTCAACGGCAACGACTTCAATAACGGTAAATGCAGTTCCCACGGCAACCGCCAGTAGTAGTACGCCCGTAATTTGTGCAGGAAATAATATTTCGCTGACGGGTGGAGGTGTTGGGACTTACTTGTGGTCGGGGCCTAATGGTTATTCATCCATGGCACAAAGCCCCACCATTAATAACGCAACGGTTTCAGCAACGGGGATTTATACCATAACGGTAAGCAACTCCAATAGCTGTACTTCAACGGCAACGACTTCCATAACGGTTAATGCAGTTCCCACCGCAACTGCCAGCAGTAACTCTCCTGTTTGTTCGGGCGTAACGTTGCAATTAACGGGTGGAGGCGTTGGGACTTATCTTTGGAATGGATCAAACGGTTTTACTTCAACGGCTCAAAATCCAAGTATTGCAAGTGAAACATTGTTTGCAGGAACTTACAACTTCACCATTTTGGTGACTAATGTAAGTGGTTGTACCAGTACGGCAACGACTTCGGTAACGGTAAATGGTGTATTAACGGCAAATGCAACCCCAAGCAACCAAACGATATGTAGTGGTGATGCAATTACAACCCTTGCCATCACAGGCACAGGTACAAGCTATACTTGGACAAGGGACAATACTGGCTCTGTAACAGGTATTACCGATAGTGGTTCGGGTAATATTTCGGGTTCATTGACCAATACCACCGAAGCCCCCATTACGGTAACATTTACGATAACGCCAGTGGGTTCTTGTAATGGAACACCAACCACTGCAACGGTTATTGTAAACCCTACTCCAACGGTAACCGCCAGTACTCCAAGTCAATCAATATGCTCTGGAGCGACGATTACAGGTATTACCTTTAATAATCCGCCAGCATTTGGGCCACAAACACCAGACCCGTCTTCAGATATTGTTCCAACTGAAAAAACTAATACGACCCAAGCCATTGCATTTAGTAGCTTTGTGGCTGGAACGGTTTTCAACTGGACAAGAGATAATACTGCTACTGTAACGGGCATTGCTGCCAGTGGGTCGGGTAATATTTCGGGAAGTTTAACCAATACAACAGCTTCACCAATAACAGTTACTTTTACTGTTACGCCATCCTATACTAATGCAGGTAAAGCGTGTACAGGTACACCAATCACAGTAACGGTGACCGTAAATCCAAATCCAACGGCAATAATAACAGATGGAGGAACGGCTTTTTGTTCTGGAATTAGTACAACGCTTTCCGTACCTGCCGACCCAAATTATACTTACGCATGGGAAAGAAGTTTAACGGGAATAGCGAATCCTAATTCATTTACAGCATTTGGAGGAACTGCCCAAACCCAAGTGGTGACAACATCTGGGGTTTATCGAGCAGTTGTAACCAATCAGTATAACTGTTCATCTCGTGATACAACCGCAGTAAAATTTGGGGATTTTGTATTTAGGGGCTCGTTGAGTGCTGGTGATGCTCAACAAACAGGAAGAATGAATCGTTTTGCAGAGTTATCTACTTGTGCAGCTCCCAAAGGCTACCCAGGCAATTTTACCACAACTGGAGCAAGATTCTATGACAGTTATACTGTTACAAACCCAACTAATGCACCCATTTGTGCCACCATTGGTCTATCATCGGGTTGCGGAACAAGTCTTTTTTCAGCGGCTTATTTGGGCAGTTTTGACCCTAACTCTTTGGTCACTAATTACTTAGCGGACCCAGGCTCATCGTTTCCAGGAACGGCATTTTATGAAGCAACTATTCCTGCCAATGGAACCATTGTAGTAGTTGTACACGAAGTGAATTCTGGAACTGGTTGTAGTAATTATGATTTAAGAATAGATGTACCAGGATTAACAGTAGTACCAACGGCAAGTAGTAACTCGCCAGTTTGTGCAGGAAACACCTTGAATCTGACAGGTACTGGAACAGGAACATACTCATGGGCAGGGCCTAATAACTTTACCTCAACCTTGCAAAATCCGAGTATTGCCAATGCCACAACTTTGGCAACTGGTACTTATACATTCAGTGTAACTAATGCGGGTGGATGTGTTTCCAATGCGACAACTGCTGTAACCGTAAATGCCAATCCAACGGTAACGGCAAGTAGTAACTCGCCAATTTGTGTAGGAAATACTTTAAATCTAACTTCAGGAACAGCCGCTTCTTATAGCTGGACTGGGCCAAATTCGTTTACTTCGACAGCTCAAAATCCAACGATTACGAATGCCACAACTTTAACAACAGGCACTTATACGATAACCGTAACTAATGCTAATAGTTGTACAAGTACCGCAACGGTTTCAGTAATGGTCAATTCTTTACCAACGGCAACGGCGATTAGTAATTCGCCTGTTTGTGCTGGAAATACCCTAAACTTACTGGGAGGAGGGCTATCAATCCCAACACTTGCCCCTACTGGTTCGTATGCTTGGACAGGGCCCAACTCATTTAGCTCTTCTTTACAAAACCCAAGTATCCCATCAGTAACGACCGCAGCTACGGGAACTTACCAACTAATTATTACCAACCCAAATGGTTGTACGGCAATGACCACCACTTCAGTAACGGTAAACCCTTTACCAACTGCAACGGCCAGTAGTAATTCGCCCATTTGTGCAGGAACAACGTTAAATCTCACAGGTGGAGGCGTAGGTACATATTCATGGACAGGCGTAAACGGTTTTACTTCAACCGACCAAAATCCAAGTATTCCAAATGCAAGTATTTTATCATCAGGGACTTATCAAGTTACGGTAACGAATATAAATGGCTGTACGGCTTCGGCCACGACCTCGGTAACGGTGAATCCAACGCCCGCCACACCCACTCCGCAAGCTGATACCCAAATCATTTTTGGAGGAAGTATAAGTTTAACGGCAACAGGTTGTTCAGGAACAGGTGACGTATTGAAATGGTATCAAACTTCGGATAATTTGTTGGTTACGATGCCAGTTTCACCTACGGTCACGACTCAATATTATGCTAAATGCGAAGTAACAGCCAATGGAATCACCTGTATCAGTGGTAACAGCAACAACGTAACGGTCACGGTGTTGCAACTGCAACCACCCGTTGCAACGGGTGCAACCAATTGTTTGGCAACTCCCACAACGCTAACCGCCACGGGTTGTTCGGGAAGCACGGGGACATTCGTCTTGAAGTGGTATCAAAACGCTGACGATGCTTTGGTGATGATGCCCGTTTCACCTTCAATTTCAACTGATTATTACGCCAGATGCGAACAGACTTTCAACTCAGTAACGGCAGTAAGCGAAAAATCTAATGTAGTTACTTTGACCATCTTGAACCCACCCACGCCAGTAGCCACGGGCGGAACAATCTATAACGGGCAATCTATTTCATTAACTGCCACAGGTTGCACAGGTACAGGATTCACGATAAAGTGGTATAAGACATCGGATAATGGATTAATTATAATGCCAGTATCGCCAACCGTAACGACTCAATATTACGCCCAATGCGAGCAAACCGCTAATTCCGTCACGTGTACGAGCGTAAAAAGTAATGATGTAACGGTAACGGTGGCAAACAGAATTTTTGTGGATATTAATAAAATCTCCGCCCCAATTCAAAACGGAAATTCGTGGGCAACCGCCTACGGAAACCTGCAAACGGGATTAGCCGCTGCAACGGCAGGCGTGGAAGTTTGGGTGGCAAAGGGAACCTATAGACCAACCACTACTACTGATAGAACTATTTATTTTAATATTCCCAGTGGCGTTGTGGTTTACGGTGGTTTTGTAGGTACGGAAGATAATTTGATTGACCGTAATTTCAGAACAAATATTTCTGTTTTGAGTGGCGATATTGGAACGATTAATATGGTATCGGATAATTCTTACCATGTAGTTAGTTTTGATGGCAGCCGCAATACTACTGTTTTAGACGGTTTCACCATCACGGGTGGATACGCCAATTTTGACACCAAAAGACTCGTAGCAATTCCCATTGCTGCTCCTCCAAGCACCGTCACCATCGAAACGGGTGGTGGTATTGTGGTTCAAAATGCAGGTATGCCCATTATTTCCAATTGTACGATTGTTGATAATGCAGCAGTGACGGGTGGTGGTATTTATGCTGGTGATGCCAGTATTCCCGATATTGTGTCCTGTGTAATTACATCAAATCAAGCCACATTTGGTTCGGGATTTTATTTTCAAGATGGCAGTAATGGTATCGTTAGAAATAGTTTAGTTTCGGGTAATAGAGGCATTGGAGTCATTTACAGTAATAAATCAAATCCCGTAATTATTAATTGTACAATTGCTGGAAATGGGGGTTATAACGGAGGTATTTTCAATTCTGCGAGTCAGCCCACCATAAAAAATACGATTCTTTGGAACAACGCATCGCCCTTTAATGACACGCAGTCAGTCATTACTTATTCAATTGTTCAAGGCGGTTATGCAGGAACGGGTAACTTGAATTATGACCCTCAGTTTATCAATTCAATCCCCGAAGGTTTATCGCCTACTGCCAACGGGGACTACCGCTTACAGGGTTCTTCTTTGGCAATTGACCGAGGAGATAACACTGGTATCAGCCTGACGGATATAGATTTAGAGGGTAATTTAAGAAGATTCAACGGTGGAACTGTCGATATGGGAGCGTTTGAGTTCCAAGGAAGTCCAACCTCAAATTTGGTTATCTCTGCTCAGACAGGCGATTGGGAAATTAGTTCAACGTGGGTAGGTTTCAAAGTTCCACAATTGGGTGATGTTGTTATTATTGACAATAGTCATGTGGTAACTATTAAAACGACTGCCACTGCCAAAAATATTGAATATCGAGGTACGGGGCATATTAAATTTAACGGTGCGGCGGCTAAATTGAATATCGGATTTTAGAGAGCAGTGAGGAGCGAGCGATGAGTAACGAGTAACAAAAAATGATATTTCATACTTTTGCTCACCGCTCATTGCTCAAAGCTATCATTTACCTCAAAACATATAAAACCATGCAAAACAGCTCTTATTTTTTACTTCCGAATAAACATCGGAAAGTTGAAAAAATCCCCTATTCGGAGATTCTTTATTTGGAAGGTAACATCAATTACACGCTTATTCACTTGAAAGGTGGACAGGTAAAACTATCTCCAAGGACATTGTTATTTCATGTAAATAACTCCTTAAATGAATCTTTTATCAGAATTCATCGGGCATTTTGTGTCAATAAAGAACATATTGAATATTATGATGAAAAAGAGAATGCCCATTTTCTTTTGCTAAAAAGTGGTACTCAATTAGCCGTTTCCAGAAGAAAAAGACATGCTTTATTAGCAGGATAATTTTTACAACCAATATCTCAAAGAGGTCAGACAATCAAATTGCCTGACCTCTTTGTTTAAATCAATAAAGGTAAGAAAATCACAAATTTTCGCTCAGACCTCATCACTCATATCTCATCACTACAAAATTCATCCTCATTTTTTACAAAATTACAAGACCAAATTACCAAACAGCCTAATCAGAATTGTAAGAAACCCGCAGATTCTTTATCTTTAAGCATAAATTAAATCCTAAAAACTTTTACCTCATGCAAAGATTAACCGTTGCGGGCAGATTAATCATCACCGCCATAATTATCGCAGCCATTTACTTCGGATTCAAAATGTTTGGTGGCAACGAAGCCCTCAAAAAATTAGCTCCCGAAACTAAAACAGAAACTTCGGCAACAACCTCAGAATCATCTTCTGAAAGTTCCTCCGAATCAAGTAGTTCATCGTCAAGTTCAGAATCTGTGGCTTCGGACGGTGGACAAAAGACCACTTTCGATTATACGCCTCCTGGACCTGTGGCGGGTAAATTAAAAGGCGTTGTTGAATTAGGAGCATCGGGTTTTAATTCGTTCATTATCAGAATTGATGCCGACAAAAACTGGAAACAAGAAAAAGCCGAATTTGGCAATAGTTTAGTGATGGAAAACATGGCTTCGGATGATGATATTCGGGCAGGTTTGAAAAAATACATTGGTGGAATGTTAGATTATGGCGTAAGTGGTCGTGATATTCACTTCGTGGTAAGTTCAGGAGCCGTAAAAGCCGAAGGAACTCAAAAGATTATCAACGTATTGAAGTCTTTAAAATACTTCGTAAACACCGTTACGCCCGAAAAAGAAGGGCAATTAGCCCTGAAATGTGTACAACCCGCCAAATTTGTGGATAACTCATTCGTAACTGACATTGGTTCGGGAAATACCAAAATTTCGTGGAAAGAAGGTGGAAAAATATCCGCCATAGAAACCTACGGAGCCAAATATTTCCAGAATAATGTTTCAGATGATGTGGTTGCTAAGGAGGTAGAAGCCAAAGCCAAACAAATTCCATCAGGTAAGCGTGAAGTATGTTTCATTATTGGAGGCGTACCTTTTGAATTAGCGAAAAAAGTTCGTCAGGGTAAAGAACGTTACACCGTTTTGGATGCTCCTTCAACGTATAATTTAGATAACGCCAAATCAAAAGCAGGATTAAATATCTATAAATCTATCAAAGAATCAACGGGTTGCAAGCAATTTGTGTTTGACTGGGAAGCCAATTTCACGATTGGGTTTTTGTTGGATTTGCCGTAAAACGTAGCACGGGAATCCTTCCCGTGTTTCCGCACAAACTAATAGAACATAGCACGGGAATCCTTTCCGTATCCTCATAAAAGCCTAAAAAAGCGGTTCAGATAATTCTGAACCGCTTTTTGATTAAATTCCTCTCACTAAAATCATTACCCAAACAAGCAATCCATCGTCAAAGATTGATGAACTAATGATTGAGAGTAACTATTTTGGGTCAGCCCGTGAGTAGTGATGAAAGTAAGCCAGATAGCCTTTGAAGTTTTGGTAGTATCCCTGAAAACACCCATTTTTCTACGAAGACTATCTGCATATTCCTTGTCAATTGTAAAAGAATTGATAGAGAATTTTATCTCGCAAAGATTAATCACTTGGTCTCGGCGGTCAATTATTAGGTCAATTTGCACTTTATTCTGTTCGTCTCCACCCAACCAAGCGGAGGTTTGTGTCTGCACCTGAGCAATACCCAAGGCTCTTTTAATTTGTGGAGTATGAAACATACAAACTTGCTCAAAGGCATAACCAGACCATGCTCTAATTTCGGGTGTATCAATGCCATTTATCCAAAAATCATCATCAAATACACTCGTTTTTTTGATGAATTTTAAGTAAAAAAGAGAATAAAAATCAGTTAATTGATAAATGGCGTTATTCTTTGATTTTCCGAAAGTATTATATTTTCTGATAAAACTACTCTCTTCTAATTCTCTCAAAATAGCCGTTGTTGTGCCTCCATTTGATAATTTAGACGTTTTCAACAGTTCATCACGTTCAAGTCCTTTGGTTTTTTGAGCAAGAGCTTCGATGATGGCAATATGTTTATTAGGCTTTTTGAAAAGCGAAGCGTATAATTTTTGGAATTCATTACGAAGCCTTCCTTTGGGCGAAAAACAAAGGTCATTGATATTTTGAGTGGCACTTTTTCGAGTATCAATAAAATCCAGATAAAACGGAATTCCTCCGAAAACCATGTACAATTGGATAAGTTGATAACGGTCGTAACCAGGAGAATTAACTTGGAAAAAAGCCTCACATTCTGCCAAGGTGAAAGGCTCAATCTGGATAGGATGCGTAACACGATTGTATAGTCCTCTCGTGTTGTTGATAAGCTCATTAATCATCCAAGATGCCGCCGAACCGCAGACAACCAAAATAATATCATTTCGAGTGCTTGCCCAACTATTCCAAAAGTGTTCTAAGGCAGGAATAAACATTGAATTGGGTGTATCTAACCACGGTAATTCATCAATAAATAATACTTTTTTTTCAGAATCTGACAATGATTCAATAGCGGTTATTATCTGCTGAAACGCTTGAAACCAATCTTTTGCCATTGGATTATCTTCAAACTCTGGAAAATTTCTAATTAATGCTGAATGCAAATTTGTAAGTTGCTGTTCTGTTTCAACATTGGCAATTCCTGTTAATTGGAAAGTGAATTTTTCCTCAAAAAATGAACGAATTAAATACGTTTTACCAACTCTACGCCGACCATAAACTGCCACAAAAGCAGAACGGTCGGATTGTTGAATTTGTCGCAGAAGAGCTATTTCATCTTTTCTTCCAATTATTTTAGCCATAATTTACTAATTTTTCAGCTAAAATAATAGATTTTACTAATATTTTAGCTGAAATAATCACTATTTTCAGCTAAAATAATTTCGCCCGAACAAAAAAAGCGGCTCAACCAATGCTGAACCGCTTTTCTTAAATTCTATTCTCTAATCTCTACACTCTGTTATCTTACACAAGTTCACCAACAATTTTCGACTTCGCTATCACATAACCACTTGGTTTTGAGGTAAATACCTCTTCTTTCTTCTCACTTTTCTGATAAATCAAAAATGCCTCATACGCATTACTCATCACAAAAATTGCCACAGTCGGCAATACTACAATCCACCAATTGAAATAATAATTTCGCACATATTCAAACATAAAATTACACGCCGTCAGAAACATTCCAACAGGGACTGTATAACACAGCGAATCCAAAAACCCATTCAAGGGCAAAGTTTGATTTTTCTTTACAGAGGTACGCACGGTATTCATAATCGATTCATATTTTACGGGTATGTTAAATTTAGATATTGGTAAGATTTGCTCAATGCAACAGGATGACAAACATAAGGGATAATACAATCAAAATCAATACCTTATACTAAATTTCAATAATCAATTTATCAAAGACAATGCCACGTTTTAATTGAAAATATAATAGTCTTATCGCTTGATTTTCAGACAATTAACTTCTACATTTATGAGCCTTAATTTTCAAAACAATAACGAAACATTATTTGGCGTTATAGTTGGGTATGTATAATCCTATGAAAGCTTTTTTGTATATCATTTTATGGTCTTCGAGTTTGTCGGTCTTGGCACAGCAAACTCCGTTGTTGCCGTTTGCAAGTACACGTGAGAGTACCAAAAAAGAAGATTCAGTCCTTGATAATCAGGATATTAAGTGTTTGCCTTTGTTTGGAAGTAAGAAAAAAGCGGAGGAACAATTATTGAACGCTACGGAATTTTTGATGAAATGTGATGCCAGTTTCAAAGACCGATTAGATGCCAGTAAATTCTTTGCCGAACGTGGTTGGGAATATCTTAGCGAAGGACTTTTAGACACTGCCACCTACCGTTTTAATCTTTGTTTTCTCTTGGATAAAGACAACGTAGAAGCATATTGGGGCTTAGGGACGGTTAGTTATCAGAAAGGGAATTACGAAGAATCGACCAAATTACTAAGAAAAGGCTTAGATTTGTCGCCCGACAATACGACTTTAATGATTGACGTTGCCACCGTGCAGTTGGCTTGTTATAAAGAAAAACGCAATTGCGATGATATTGACGATGCTCTTCGTCTATTAGAAAAATCACTCCAAAAAGACCCTACCAATGCCAACGGTTGGTTAAAATATTCAATCGCCGAGTTTCAATTAGAACATTACGAAAAGGCTTGGGATTATTTTCACAAATGCAGAACGTTGGATTCATCTTTTATTGATACGAATTTTGTAGCTGAATTATTGACCAAACAGCCCGATCCGATGGGAATTTTCCGATAACAAAAAAGCCTCTGAAAACACATTCAGAGGCTTTTTAATCACCCTAAAAAATCATTATTTATAATTATATTTCTCCGAAACCACAGCCAATTCCTCAACCGAAGCATATTTCACCACTTCGCCCAATACAATCACCGCAGGGTTCGATAAGTTATTTTCTTCGGCAATATTCTTTAAGTTTTTGGCTAATCCAATCCCTACCTTTTGCTGTTGAGTTGTTCCATTTTGAATAATGGCTACTGGTAAATTTTCTTTCCCTAAACCTTCACAAATCTCAGCAATTTGGGTTAATTTACTCATGCCCATCAATACTACAATCGTGGCGGAGGTTTGCAAAGCAATTTCTAAATCTTTTGATAAAGAACCGTCCGTTTTCGTACCCGTTATTACCCAAAAACTTTCACTTACTCCTCTGGTTGTCAGGGGAATACCTGCATAACCTGCTGCTGCAACGGATGAGGAAACCCCAGGAATATAAGCCGTTTCCAAACCAAAGTTTTTGGCATATTCAATCTCTTCCATTCCACGCCCAAAGATGAACGGGTCGCCACCTTTCAAGCGTACTACGTGTCCATACATATACGCCTTCTCGACAATCATAAAATTGATGGCATCTTGCGAATGGCTCTCGCCTGGGCGTTTTCCCACGTATATTTTTTCAGTATCGGCTGGGCAATAATCCAATAATTCATCCGCAATTAAAGCATCATAAAGGACAACGTTTGCTGATTTTAAAGCCTTAATGGCTTTAACCGTAATCAAATCAGGGTCACCAGGTCCTGCACCCACAACAGTAAGTTTTGGGCGAGGGTCTAAGGTATGGAAATGTTCTAAATTCATTTTTCGATGTTAGTTTTTCGATGTTCGATGTTCGGGGCAAAATCCGAACATCGAACATCGAAAAACGAATAACTAAACCGCTACTAACTCCTCTCGATACACCTTCGCCAAATTCAAAAATGCCTCAGCATCAGCTACATACGATTTTGCAAATGCTTCCGAAGGTTCATTTTGGTTAATCTGTAAAACCAATTCTTGGAAGGTTTTTCCACCCAAAGAAATATCCCCAGTTGCCACAAAATGCTCTTGAAATTTATCAATTACGCCACTTTGTGAGGACGCACTCACTGATTTATCCAATAACAAAGCCTTCGCCGCACTCACGAATACGCTGTACGCATGATAGATGGAATCGGCAAAGCGATTTTCTTCAAAAGCGGCATTTGTCCATTCCATTTTTTCTACGGATTCCAACAATAAAGTAGCCACCAAATCAATGATAACCGAAGCACATTCACCCACACCAATTTCAGTAGCAAACTGCTCTGATTGTCCCCAATCAATGAAATCATCATCTTTCAAAGTTGTCAAATCTGCCACTGGTTTCAACAAAGTATAGAAGTATTTTTCACCCTGACGGTCATAATAATCATTGAAATATTCGCCTTCATTGGCATTTTCTTCGTAATTATTCAACACTACTCTCAACACCTCTGGACCTCTTTTTGAAGGTACTTTAATCACTTTATCCGCCACTCTGCCTAATCCATCGCCCACCGTTCCACCGCCCAAAAGCACTTGCAAAGCGGGTAAAACACGTTTATCTGCCGCTTTCAGAGACGAACCATGAAAGCCAATATTTGCCATACCGTGCTGTCCGCAAGAATTCATACAACCCGAAATCTTGATTTTGATTTCGTTGTTATGAATCAACTCAGGGAAGTCTTCGGTAATGACTGATTCTAATTTTGAAGTAATATTGGTACTATCCGAAATTGCCAAGTTACAAGTATCAGTTCCTGGGCAAGCCGTAATATTCGCCATTGAATTTGCACCCGCCGCCGCCAATCCGTGAGCATCTAAAACTGCATATACATAAGAAAGATTAGCCTCTGGAACAAACTTTAACATCAAACCTTGATTAATCGTAACACGCACATCATCAGCAATATAACCCTCCAATTGCCCAATCAAAGAGCGTGAATCTGTCGAGCTAATATTACCATTCAAGATGCGAATATATACGCCATAAAATCCAGCTTGTTTCTGCTCGAAAGTGTTTGTTGCCTTCCAAAGTTCGTAACCTGTGGTAGTTTCAACCTTAAAATCTGCCGTTTTTGAAGGCATTTCATGGTCTAAAACCGCCCATTTTCCCGAAGTAGTATCAATCGTTACGGATTGATTTTTGAGGGCTTTTCTTTCGTTTTCGATTAATTCAACCAAAGCCTCAAAGCCAATTTTTTGAATCAAAAACTTGATACGAGCCTTGTGTCTTGAATTTCTCTCCCCGTGACGGTCAAAAACCCGAAGCGTAGCCTCCAAATACGGAATGATTTGGTCTTCTTCCAAAAATTCGTAAGCTACTTTTGCCATCATCGGCTGGGCACCCAAACCACCACCAACCACGATTTTGAAACCACGCTTTCCGTCTTGAATTTTTGGAATAAAACCCATGTCGTGCATGTAGGTAAGAGCGGTGTCTTCGTCCGTATTCGAGAAAGCAATTTTGAACTTACGTCCCATTTCCTGACAAATCGGATTGCGAAGGAAATAACGGAAAACCGCATCGGCATGAGGCGTAATATCGAAAGGTTCTTTGGGGTCAATACCTGCTGAGGGTGAGGCAGTTACGTTACGAACGGTATTGCCGCAAGCCTCTCTCAATGTAATATCATCTTGCTCTAATTTCGACCATAACTCGGGCGTTCTGTCCAAAGAAACAAAGTGAATTTGAACATCTTGACGAGTGGTCAAATGAAGGTTTCCCGTAGAATATTCATCAGAAATATCAGCGATTCGCTTCCATTGTTTAAAAGTCATCTTTCCGTAAGGCAATTTTATCCGTATCATCTGCACACCTTGCTGGCGTTGCCCATAAACTCCTCGAGCCAAACGAAGACTACGGAATTTTTCTTCGTGAATTTTTCCTTCACGGAATAATTCTATTTTACGAGCTAAATCAACGATGTCTTTTTCAACAAGTGAATTTTCGAGTTCTGTTCTAAAACTTTGCATAGTAATATCTTATTAGTCTATTAAGTATATAGATTTAATACAAATTTAAACAACAAAACGTTCAAATAAGAATTATTCTGAAAAAAAAATACATCACTACTCTAATATTAAATAATTCGATTAATTTTGTTATTCAAATAATCCTTATTATTTTTAATAGTTAAAATTAACTACTAAGAATATACAACCCAGACAGGCAATAAAACTTGGCATTGTGTTTGCGAGTTAAATAATTGACTATCAACCCCTTAAAATCCCATGAAAAAACAATTTACCATTATTGTTGTAGCTCTTGCCGTTTCGATGTCAAGCTGTACTGATACCAAAAAAATCACCGAATTACAAGACCAAGTTCGCCGCCTCGAAAGTCAAGTATTGAAAGAACGTCAAGAAAATGCTGAATTAAGCAGTTTCCGTTTCAGTTTGGAAAGTCAGTTCAAGAAAAAAAGTGAAGATTATGTGAAATGTCAGGAAGATAGCAAAGAAACTTTCGAGACTTTGAGCATAAAATACAATCGTTTATTAGACGATTACAACAAGTTACAAGCATCTTATAAGTCATTAAACGAGACTTATGAGGCAAGTAAAGAAAATTCAGCAAGAGTAATTGCGGAATTAGAAGAAAGAATGAGACAAATCAGAGCTACAAAGTCAAGACGTTACGCACGAAGAGACTAAGTTTCGATTTTAGAAAATACTGAAAAGCCTTCAAACTAAATTTGTTTGAAGGCTTTTGTGTGTTATTATACACCTCTTTGTAACCAAGATTTTTTGACATGAAATCTATATTTTAAGCCAATTGAAAGATTGATCCAACCATCATTAGCAGTTTCGCTGTATGAATTTATGCCTCCGATAATGTTTGGATTTTGTAGATTATAAGAATTTGTGGCATCTAATTTATCATTATAAACCCAATTGTAACCAAAATTTGTGGTCAATCCAATCCTTTCTCCAAATTGCCAATCTAATAATAATCCTATGGGGATAACCAATTCCCGAGTGTAAAAAATACCTTTTTCTCCCACCCCAGCCCCTGCTTGCTGAAATATTTGAGTATGTCGAGTTGTGCCGTCAGCGGTAGTTCTCAGGAAATTCCCCATTTTTAAATCAAAAACATCCGTATGAAACCAAATCCAACCTGCTCCCGTATAAGCCTTAATTTCAAAATTATTTTTAAGGTAATTTTTTGAAAAGCGAGAAAGGTTGAAAAGTGCTAAGGCTTGAATTTGAAAGAAGTCTGTTTGGAATCGGGCGGAATAAATATCTTTATCCAAACCCGAAAGATTACCTCCGATGATTTCTAAACCAAACGTTAAATTTTTTCGGAAATACCTTTTTCGACGCAAAAGCCTACATTTGGATTCATTGTCCAGATTTCTCCTAATTCACCAATTAAACTTGCCACACCAAGTTTGGGTGTAATGGAAAATCCATCTGTCTTTACAACTCGTTGAGAAAAGATTGAAATAGAAAAAAGTAGAAAGGTAATTGTAGTTAGTAATGGCGGTCGTAATTTCATTATTATGCTGTTGAGCGGTTATATTACGAATATGAAATTAGTAGATTTTAATCAATTTTAAAAATTTCTTTTTTTGCTAATAATTCTCTATTTTGTATAATTGATTACTAAAATAATAATTATGAATCACTTTTCTGCATTTCCGTTTGTTCGTTTTACATTTTTCCTAATTATTGGAATAGTTCTCTATCATTATTCTCCTGTTCAAAATCTTGAACTTCTGATTGGACTTCTTGTTTTTCTGATGGTGGGTTTTGTCTTTTTTTTTGTTTTTAGAGCGAGGTTCAAAAGCCAAATTCTCTCTGGAATTTTCGGGGCTTTGATTTTGATATTTTCTGGCTATGTCATTTCTTTCCTCCGAACGGAAGTTAATAATTCTCAACATTATTCTCACCATGTGGGTAAGTTTGAATATTTTGAGGTTGTTGTAGATAACTTGGTCGAAGAAAAAGAAAATTCATGGAAGACGGTGGGTGAGCTTCGGTCGGTTGTAATAGGTAATGAAATTTTACCCGTTACGGGAAAAATTCTCTTATATCTTGATAATCATTTTGTGGAAAAGCCCCGTTACGGAGACATCTTTTTTGTAAAAGGAATTCCACAAATAATAGCTTCACCCAAAAATCCAGAAGAATTTGATTATAAACATTATTTATCTTATCAGCAAATTGAATTTCAGCAGTATTTAAGACAAGAAAACATCGAAAAAATAGATTTTGAACCCTCTGACGTTTTAATAAATTTTGCTCTACGAACAAATGCTCACGCAGATTCGATTCTCACAGGCTTTGTTGAAGGTAAAAATCAGTATGGAGTTGCTAATGCTATGATTTTGGGACAGCGGGATGATTTATCAAATGATTTGATGCAAGCCTATTCTGCCGCAGGGGCAATTCACGTTCTTTCGGTTTCGGGTTTGCACGTAGGTGTGATTTATGCAGTTTTACTCTGGGCTTTCGGAAGATTAAAGAAAAAAGGGAAATCTGGAAAAATCGTTTTCTTCTTTTTGATTTTTAGTGTGCTTTGGTTTTATGCTTTTGTAACGGGTTTGTCCTCGCCCGTTTTGCGTTCTACGATTATGTTTTCAATAATTCTATTTGCTCAAACTTTTCAGAAAAAGCATAATTCTTACAATACAGTCGCTTTTTCGGTTTTTGTATTATTGCTGTATAATCCGTACTTTCTTTTTAGCGTTGGCTTTCAATTATCTTATTTAGCAGTTTTTGGAATGATTTATTTTCAACCCAAACTCAACCCATTATTTATTGTTGACAAAAATAAAAGTATTTTCCATTGGCTTGCCGACCGAACGTGGAAAGTTACCACGGTAGCAGTTGCTGCACAAATCGCTACCTTCCCGATTACGATTTATTATTTTCATCAGTTCCCAAATTACTTTCTTTTTGCCAATCCCATCGTGATTTTATTGTCTTCAATCGTGCTTATTGTGGGTTTATCTTTCGTTATTTTAGCCTCCATATTTCTCTATTTTGACTTAATTGCAATTACCCATTTTTTAGGTCAATGTTTGAAATATACAATTTTATGGTTGAACGAAAGCGTGCTTTTTGTAGAGAATTTGCCGTTTTCAATCACTAAATTTCTTTGGGTTTCTACTTACGAAATGTGGCTGATGTATGGCTTGATTTTTGGATTAATTGCTCTATGGAAAACTCGTAAATATTACTGGGTGTGGATAAATTGTGGAATTGTGGGTAACTTAATTTTTTTACTGATTCTCGGAAAAATGCAAAGACAAAATCAAGAGTTATCCACAATTTTATCCATACCTAAACATTCTGGAATTACTTTTGTGGAAGGTAAAAATGCCATTTTTTTGGCTGATAAAGCCTTTTTAGATAGTAGAAATGATGTTGGTTTTCGGGTAAATAATTATTGGTCAAGTCTTGGCATAAGAAATACGTTAAAAGTTAATTTATTGAAAAATTACAAATATGCAAACAGATTGGTCAATGTTTGTAGTACTGACTCCATCACGATATTTTCGTGGCAAGATAAAACCTTTTTGTGGATTGGCAAAAACATGAAACATAAAGATTTTGAGGCTAAAAATGTATCGGTTGATTATTTAATTTTGGCAAATAAATCAGTTAAAGACTTAGGGCAAATTATTGGTAAAGTACAATTTAAAAATTTAATAATTGATGCTTCATACACTAACTGGTATGCTGATAAATTATCTTTGCAAGCGGAAGAATTAGGATTAAGATATTATAATCTGAATGAATCTGGTTCGTTAAATGTTGAATGAAATGTATCACGGGAATCTTTCCCGCACAATGGATAACGCTTCACGGGAAAGATTCCCGTGATACAAAATTATGAATTCAAAAACACTTAGAATTTTCGTGGCATTGTCAATTCTGCTTTTGGGTGGGGTTGTTTTGGTGCAATATTTTTGGTTTAAACAGGCTTATAACCTTGAAGACCGAGATTTTGATCAGCGAGTTACGGACGCATTACGAAAAGTGAGTAAGCGATTACTGGATTTCAATAATAATCCGAACAATAGGATTTTGAAACCCGTTGAGCGGATTACTTCAAATTACTATACGGTACAGGTAAATGACACGATTAATCCTGCTATTTTGGAAGAGTTTCTGAAACAAGAATTTGTAAAAACTGATGTCCGACTCAATTTTGAGTTTGGAATTTATGACTGTGATAAACGAAAAATTACTTTTTCATCTTTTATAGAATTATCTGAAAATGGCGTTCGTCCAGATTCTTCGATGCGGTATGATTTTCCTGTCTTGAATATTCCTAACTCAAATTATTATTTTGGCGTTCATTTTCCAGATAAAAAAAGGTATCTCTTGGGAGATTTGGATAATTGGTTTATCTCTTCGGCAATTTTGTTGGTAGTTATGGCATTTTTTGTGTATTCATTGATGCTAATTTTTAAGCAAAAGCGTCTCTCAGAAATTCAGAATGACTTTATTAACAACATGACGCATGAGTTTAAAACGCCTATTTCAACGATTTCTATTTCGAGCGAAGTGCTAATGAAACCCGAAATTGTTGATAATCCTGAACGATTATTGAGCTATGCCGCCATTATTAGGAAGGAGGCAGCACGCTTGAAAAAGAACGTTGATACGGTTTTACAAACTGCTAATATTGCCCAAAAAATTGATAAGTTAAACTTTGAAGAAGTGGATGTTCACGAACTTTTAGAGGATTTATCCATCAGTTGCGAGCCGCTTTTCAAGGAAAAAAACGGAGACTTGATTGTGGATTTAGAAGCTAAAAAAGTGATTATTAGAGCCGATAGATTACATTTCACCAATGTTTTACATAACCTGATTGACAATGGAATGAAGTATTGTGAACGTGATCCTATAATTAAAATTACTACTGAAAGTATCGCTAATGACTTGATTATCAGTATTAAAGATAATGGAATAGGTATTGCAGAACGTGACCAAAAACAGGTTTTCAATAAGTTTTTTCGAGTGCACACCGGCGATGTACACAATGTGAAAGGCTTTGGTTTGGGGTTATATTACGTAAAGGAAATGATTGAGGGACACAAAGGAAAAATTGAATTGAAAAGTAAAATAGGAGAGGGGAGTGAGTTTAAATTGGTGATGCCGTTGATGGTTTAATTCGATGTTCGTTGCTTGATGTTCGGTATGTCATGGGATTTTGTTCATTTTTTAGGCATTCAGCTATTTTTTAAATAATTAGTTACCTTTTCAATCAAATTTCTATGCGTTGCTTCAAGTTCAATTAATTCTACATTTTTTAGCCTTTTTGTCAATGGGAAAACTCTATTTGTGGGTAATAATTTATCATATTTTCCCATAAATATTTTAGTCTTAATTTGTTGATTATTAATAAGTTGTGTCAATTTATTTAGGTTAAAACGTAATTGGTGAAAACCTATCCAAGCCCTGATAATTTGCTCTTGTTTTTGAGGCGAGTCCACCATCATTTTGGCAAATTTTACTACTTTTTTATGCACAATACCCCTGCGTGCGAGTAAATCTGCGAAGGTGTGATATTTTGCATTATTTTGGACAACGTACTTAAAAATCTTGCGAGTAAATCCATAACGAGTTGCCAAGATATATTTGGGGTCTTCTGTTACGCCATCGGGAGCCAATAAAATGAGTTCTTCGATTCTTTCGGTGAATGTTTCAACGGTTGCCAGAGCAAATCTTCCGCCTATACTGAAACCGATGACGGAAAAGTTTTGGACGTTGTTTTCTGCTAAAAATTTCGCTAAATATTCCTTCCAAATTTCTTTCGTAATAATTTCATTTTTAACGTAATTATTGCCATTTATTCCAACGCTTTTACCGTGATATGGCAGGTCAAAAAGGTAAGTAGTGTATTGATTTTCAAAGGTTTGGGCAAAATTTTGAAAACACGAAAAATCCTGCCCCATTCCGTGAAAGGCGAGCAGGATTTTCGGGTTATTTCCTATTTTTTGATAATGTAATTTCAATGATTTCAAACTGTATTTTCGTGGATTTCTACTTCTATTTCAAATTCATGTAGTAGTTCTTTTACTTGATTTGAATACCGAAATTTTAATCTTTGATACCCTTCAATTGCCAAAATATCAGGATTTGATTGACTTTTATGAATTTTTATCAAATTATTTAATACACTGTTTAATAAGTTATTTCAACTTCCCGAAAGTAGAAGTAACTTTCGGGAAGTGAATTCCTAAGCTACTTCCCGAAAGTTGTTTCTACTTTCGGGAAGTTCTCCAATCGAAGATTTTAGGGTAAAAATTATCCAAAAAACTTATTAAACGGTGTATTTAATCTATCAATTCTTTCCAGAACATTTGCCAATGATTTTACGATATATCCTTCCACATACTTAAAAATTAATTTGAACGAATCCTTTTTTGAAGATTTACCAGTTTTAGGGTTTATTCGAGAGAATGAAAATTGAAAATCCCATTCTGTTTTGTCTAATTTATAGAGAAACTCAGAGGGATGATTTTCTGGAAAAACCTTTACGAAATAAGTATCTAATCCCTTAAATTGTTTCTGCAATTTAGTGATTTCTTTGAAATAAAGGTCATATTTTTCGTATTCAATAAAAGTAACAATATCTATATCTTTAGGTTTTACTTTCTTTGAAACAAAACTCCCATCTATCCCCTGAAAAAAAAAATGCCTAAATCAAACTCTTTCAAGAAGATAATATAATTCAGGTATTCATCGAACAACTTTTTCCTATCATCGTTTCAAACGAAGGTTCGCTCAAATGTAGTTATGTCTATTTCAGTAATTTTATAAGGTTTCAAATAACCATTTTCATCAAATTCCATTTTTTCTTTTTAATGTCCAGATTTCCCGCCCGCCACTACTTCTTTATCAAAATCAATGCCTTGTTTACGCAAAACGCTTTGTACGATTATTCCAAAAATGAATAGATAAGCAAAGCAAGCTGCCGCTAAAAGATAAGAACTTTGGATGCCAAAAGTGTCGGCAATTCTGCCTTGAACTACGGGAATAATTGAACCTCCCAAAATCATCATAATCAAAAATGCGGCTCCTTGATTAGTGAATTTTCCCAAACCTGCCGTTCCCAAAGAGAAAATACTGGGCCACAAAACCGAACAGAATAGGCCACCCGAAGTCAAGGCGAAAAGTGCAGTATCGCCAGTAGTCATCACGCCGATGATGGTCATAATTGCCCCTAATGCCGTGAAAATCAGCAACAGGCGAACAGGTTTTTCTTTACTGGCAAAATACGCCATAATCATCACCAGAATACAAACTGCGTAGGGTAGAAGGTCGGTAACATCGCCACTGTATAATGAGTTGGCAATCAACACAATGGCAAATGCCACGAAACGGCACAACCACAATTAAGGATCTTTTTCATTGATTCGGAAGGGTTAAAATTGCTAATTGAAGCCGTCCAACGACCAATCATCATACTACCCCAAAACAAAGAAACGTATTTTGAGATTTGCGAAGAATCTAAATTCTCGGCTTTGCTTTTAAATATTCACCGAGGTTTGAGCCAATCGTTACTTCAACGCCTACATAAACAAAAATAGCCGTCATACCCAAAACTGCTTGTGGGTAGCTCAATACCGAACCTGCATTTTGTACTGCACCTGATTTTCCTGCTAATGAATAAATCATGTAGCCAATCATCAAAATTGTTATAAGAATAAATGTAAATGTAATGGCTATTTCGATAGAAAAAGCAACGGCAACACCTACACAAAGCACCAAAAATGCCAATGGAAGACCGATTACGATATTGCTTACCTGTACGTCTTCATCGTTTTTGATGCGAGGAAGTTTAGAAATCCAGAAAAATAATGCCATCAAAGCAAACAAAACACCTAAGATAAGATAAGGTATTTTTACATCTTCGATTGACGCATTGGCGGCAGCATCTTTTGCAATCGAACCGAAGATTGCGTAAGAAACCAAAGCTGGCCCAATTGTTCCACCAAGATTATTTACCGCACCGCCCAAATTGATACGTTGAGCTCCAGTTTCGGGTGGCCCAAGTGCAATCATAAAAGGCTGGGTTGCAGTTTGTTGGAGTGAAAAACCAAGTCCAACGATAAATAAACCTGCCAATAATAACGGATAAGAAGCCGTTTGGGCGGCAGGGTAAAACATTAACGTTCCGAGGGCAGAAATGAGCAGACCAATGACAATACCGTTTTTGTAACCAATTTTATTCAGAATATCGCCACCCATGATGCGGGAAAAAATCAAATAAAGTATCGAACCAATGAAATAAGCCGCATAAAATGCAAAATCAACCAATTGGGCTTGGGTTTGAGTAAGCGTAAATTTTTCTTTAAATAGTGGAATCAAAATCCCGTTGGATGCCGCTACGAAACTCCAAAAAAACCATACGGTCATTAAAGTGTAAAGAGCAGATTGGTTGCTTTTAGTTGATTGTTGTGTCATGAAAAGAGTTTTTAGGGTTTTCAGAATTGAAATTAAGTCCAAATCTACCATTTTTCGAGGTAAAAGTTGTGCTTTTTCGTGGTTTTACATGAATTAATCATGCCTTGTTTTGAACTGTCGGTGTGATATACTCTAATTTTTATCATAAAAAATGGTATATTTACGTTATGTATAAGCATCTTTTTTAAACTTTTTAGCGTATGCAATGTAAAATATAAGATAGTTTTTATCGCTCAGAATTTATCAATAAAATCAAATAAAAATGTATTATTATAAAACTACTGTGCTGATAATCAGTTTTTTAGCAGTGTTGTCAGCCTGTACCAAAACGATAACCGAGGAAGCTCCAAAGGTTGCGGAAGTATCAAGTTTTAGTTTGATACAAGACAAAATTCTAACGCCCACCTGTGCTACTTCAGGCTGTCATGCTTCCGTTACGGATGGTTCTTTCAAACAGCATGGATTGGTCTTGGAAAAGACGGTGGCTTATGAGAACTTAGTGGGTGTAACACCCCTTAATGCTCTTTCAAAAGCGGATGGACATTTACGAGTGAAGGCGTATAAATCTTTGGAAAGTTTGTTGTTTCATAAACTCAATTGGGATTCATCGCATCATGGGGGCAAGCAATATGCCGCACCAATGCCTCTGGGAAGCACAGCACTTTATTTGGGACAGATTGAGTTTATCCGCCGTTGGATTGAGGCAGGAGCACCCAAAACGGGCGAAGTTGCCGATGCTAAATTATTGGATGATAAAACACCCAGTGTATCAGTTGTGGATAATTTTGTAGCGATGAAAACGCCCAAAGAGGAGGGATTGGTAGGGTTTCAGTTGAAAGTAGATAAATTTACGATTCAGCCCAATTTTGAAAGAGAACTTTTCGTGAGAAGAAATATAGGAAATACTACCGAAATTTACGTCAATAAAATCAAATTGCAGTCTCGCCCAAATAGTCATCACATGGTTTTGTATGATTTCAGGAATAAAACAGGTTTACCCACGATTGACGAAGTTCGAGATCTTCGCAACCCCAACAATTCTTTGAATTTTGTAACGTTTGGTCAAATGTCTAACCATGTTTTTTTGGGCGGTGGTACGGAGGCAAATCAAATCTATGATTTTCCAGAAGGAACAGCTTTGCTACTTCCTGCCAATTATTCAATAGATTTGAATCCACATTATTTTAATAAAACGAATGGTACGTTATTGGGTGAAAATGTGGTAAATCTTTACACAACCGATAAAGCAAAGGTCAAATACGTCGTAAAAACGATTGATTTTAATAATATAAACCTAAATATTCCAGCCAATCAAAAGACAACGATTACCAAAGATTTTGTTTTTGATAAAAATGTAAAAATCGTATCACTGACTTCGCATACGCACAAGTACGGTGAAAAATACATTATCAAAATCAAAGGAGGAAGCAGAGATGGAGAGGTTGTTTATGAAAATTTGGACTGGGAACATCCTTTGGTGAAAAATTTTACAACACCCATCGTTTTGAAGAAAGGTGAAGGACTTACTTCGGTCGTAACGTATAATAATACTTCAAACCAGAAAATATCTTTCGGCTTGACTTCCGATGATGAAATGAATATTATTTTTGGGTATTATTATGAAGAGTGATTTTCAATAATTTCTCAATTTTCTTTTTCACTAAAAATGTTAAAATCAGCAATACGCCCAAGACTGCAAAGCCTTCGGGCGTATTGTTTTTTGTGGCTTCTTCGGGGTTTTTATGCCAAAAATATCCTAATAAAGTCATTACTAAAACTTCAACCCAAAAGAATAATTGCAACATTCCAATGGTTACGGCTAATAACATTGGGCGGAGATTTTGGAAGGGATTTTGTTTTTCGGGCATTATTATATAGCTAACAGAACCTCCGCAGGAATGCCCATGTTATGATACAGATTCTTAATCATCTTCAAAGTAAGTTGTCTTTTCCCGTTCAGAACTTCTGAAACACGGTTTTCTCCTCCAAAATATTTTGCTACTTCTTTTTGAGAAAGATTAAGCATTTCCATTCTCTGTTTAATTGCTTCAATAGAACTTAGCTTAGGAATTGGGTAATGTTTCTTTTCATATTCAATAGCTAATACCGTTAAAACTTCCAGCATATCCATTGCTTTTTGCCTTTCCTCGGAGTTTTCTATCAAATCAGCATCAACCAATTCATCAATCAATGAAGATATTTCCTTGAAATCAGCGTCATTAGCGATTGGCTTTATTTTTATATCTTCTAAATTTATAGTGAGCATTTTCATATTGTGTTGATTAAATATCTTTAATGTCTTTGATTTTGTCGTATTCTTTGTGAGTACCAATGAATCTTACGAAAACGAAGCCTTTTGTGTATTCATATTTAGCAATTAGACGGGTATTTATTTTTACAAATATTAAATACAATTCTTCCATTTCCTACAATGTCAGAGTCCTTAAAAAGCATAATTACTTCATTGGGGTTACTAAAATCTATTTCCTCATTAACTTCATACCAAGTTTGAAGCGAAGCCATTGAATCGGGATATTCTTCCCAAAAATCTCGAAGTGTTCCTTTCGTAAATATTCTCATAACAAGACAAATATACACAAAATTCCCATAATGGGAAGTGTTGGAATAAAAAACAGGGCTAATTCACAAATTAGCCCTGTTTTTTTATTTTTTTAGAAAATATTAGAAGAAAAAACCACCTACTCGTAAAACCAACGGACTGCCGTAAGGAGAAGTGAATTGATTGTAATTGAGATTGTAAAGAGCAGTAATCTGAAAACCTCCGAATCCAACACCGATGCCCGCCAGCGTCTGTACATCATAACTAAATGATTGCCCTGCCGCAGAGACGTAATATTTCTGAACTTCTGCCTGTGCAAAAGCCCTTGAAAGAATTTGCTCTAAAAACTGCAAACGATATTGCCCAAATAAACGGGGACCATATTGGTTTTGCGCATCAATTCCCGTAATCTTAAAATACTGATAATCAACCGCCAGACCAACTGTGAAATTGTTAGTTGCCTGATAACCAACCATTGGCGAAACACCAATCACCGTTGGATTTCCAAATTGTAAACCGCCAATTCCACCTCCGAATCTAATTCTTTGACTGAATGGCAAATCCCGAACGTCCTGTTCTTCATCCAAATCTCGAACGGTACTGTCTTGCTTAATAACGATGGGGTCTTGGGCGTAAGTGCTTGTGTATGAAGCTATTGAGACGAATAAAAAGAAAAGTATTTTTTTCATTTTTAGTGATTGATTTTGCTAAATATTTAAAGAATATGACAAAACTGTATTTACATTAAATAAAACGTAAATGTGCTTTAATTTCTTGCAAGATACGAAACATTCTTTTCTGAAAATATGTCTTAATACAAACAGGTATGCTTGTTTTCAGCGAAGGCTTCGTTTTAAACGAAGCCTTCACTAATTACACAAAAAATGAAACAACGAAATTTCTTATCTTTGTTTACAAATACTCAACCTTTATTGCTCATAGCCCAATGCTTTTATGAACATTACCGAAATCAGCGCTCACAACAATACACCCATCGAAGACCTTGACCCCAAGAAATTTATTCTCATTAAAGGGGCAAGAGTCAATAATCTTAAAAATATTGATGTTGCCATTCCTCGGAATAAATTGGTGGTAATCACGGGTCTGTCGGGTTCTGGGAAGTCGTCTTTGGCTTTTGATACGCTCTTTGCGGAGGGGCAACGGATGTATGTAGAAAGTTTGAGTTCATACACTCGTCAGTTTTTGGGGCGAATGGAAAAACCTGACATCGATTATATCAAAGGTATTTCGCCAGCCATTGCCATTGAGCAAAAAGTTTCTACCAAAAATCCTCGTTCTACCGTTGGTACAACTACTGAAATTTACGATTATCTCAAATTATTGTTCGCTCGGGTGGGCGTAACGTATTCGCCAGTATCGGGTAAAGAAGTTATGAAAGACACCGTTTCCAGTGTTGTGGACTACGTTTTTGCTTTGGAAGAATCGCAACGAGTAATGGTACTTGCACCATTTTTATTGAAAAATGAGCGAACCTTAGTCCAAGAAATGAAAGTTTTGATTCAGAAAGGCTATACCAGAATTGCGGTGGATGGTGAGGTGAAATTTTTGGAAGAACTTATAGATAATAAACAAGAACTAAAAAATCTGCCTCCGATTGATGTTATCGGTCATAATTACAAAATACTGATTGACCGTATTGCCGTAAAAAAAGAAGCCAACGGTCAGCCCGAAGAAGAAACCCAGTTTCGTTTGTCAGATTCCGTTCAGACGGCTTTTTTTGAGGGAGAAGGCACGTGTTTTGTGGAAATAATGGGCGGAATAACTAAAGCATTTTCCGACCGTTTTGAAGCAGATGGTATTTTGTTTGAAGAGCCTTCGCTCAATCTTTTTAGTTTCAATAATCCCTACGGAGCCTGTAAACGTTGCGATGGTTTCGGGCGGATTTTGGGGATTGATAACGACCTTGTTTTCCCTGATAAAAGCGTTTCGGTGTATGAAGGGGCAATTGCTCCGTGGCGGTCTGAAAAGATGGGCGAACATTTGATTCCACTCATCAAAAATGCCACAAAGTTTGATTTTCCGATACATCGCCCCTACAAAGATTTAACCCAAGAGCAGAAAGATTTACTCTGGACGGGTAATCAATATTTTCAAGGATTAGACTGGTTTTTCAAGATGCTGGAAGGCGAAACCCACAAAATCCAGTATCGGGTGATGCTCTCACGCTACCGTGGACGGACTACTTGTCCCGAGTGCAAAAGTTCACGTTTACGCCAAGATGCAGGTTATGTAAAAATAGGAGGGAAGTCGATAATCAACTTGGTTTTGATGCCCATTACAGACGTTGTTACTTTCTTTAATGAATTGCAATTGCCTGATTATCAGTACGGTGTCTCCAAAAGAATACTTCAAGAAATCACTACTCGTTTGGAATATATGAACAAAGTGGGCTTGGGATATTTGAGTTTGAATCGCTTGTCTTCAACGCTGTCGGGTGGTGAATTTCAACGGATAAAACTCGCCACTTCTTTGGGCAGTGCTTTGGTTGGTTCGATGTATATTTTGGACGAACCCAGCATTGGTTTACACCCACGAGATACTTTAAGATTGGTTTCGGTTTTGGAATCTTTGCGAGATATGGGTAACACCGTTATCGTGGTTGAACACGAAGAGGAAATCATGCGTGCCGCCGACCAAATTATTGATATTGGTCCAGATGCGGGGAGTCATGGGGGAGAATTGATTTGGCAAGGGAGTTTTGATGTTCGTGATTCGATGTTTGATGTTCGGGGCAGAATCAGCCACGAGACGGAAACTACGAACATCGAACATCCAATATCGAACGACGAACATCGAAATTCTCATACTTTAAATTTTCTTAGTGGGACAGACTCCATCGAAGTCCCAAAATTTCGGAGAAAATATACCAGTTTCATCGAGGTAAAAGGGGCTTATGAGAATAATTTGAAGGACGTTTCGGTAAAATTTCCTCTGGGAATCCTCACGGTGGTAACGGGTGTAAGTGGTTCGGGAAAGTCTTCTTTGGTAAGAAAAGTATTATATCCAGCCCTTGGAAAAATCTTGGGTACTTATGCGGAAGAATCGGGAAAAATGGCGGAATTATCAGGAAGTGTTAAGAAAATTGAAGCTGTGGAAATGGTTGATCAAAACCCGATTGGGAAGTCATCACGCTCAAATCCAGTTACTTACGTGAAGGCGTATGACCAAATCAGACTTTTGTATTCCGAACAACCCGTAGCGAAAGCGAGGGGCTATAAACCAGGGAATTTTTCGTTTAATGTGGAGGGCGGACGATGCGAAACCTGTCAGGGCGAGGGTTTCGTAACCATCGAAATGCAGTTTATGGCAGACGTGAAATTGAAGTGCGAATCGTGCGGAGGAAAGCGTTTCAAACAAGAGATTTTGGATATAAAATACCAAGAAAAAGACATCTCTGATATTTTGGATATGACGGTGGACGAAGCCATTGAATTATTCCAAAAAGACCAACCCCGTTTAGCCGAAAAGCTGTTGCCTTTGCAAGAAGTAGGTTTGGGATATATCAAAATGGGGCAGTCGTCAAACTCACTTTCGGGCGGAGAAGCCCAGCGAGTAAAATTGGCAAGTTTCCTCGGAAAAGGCAATCCCAACAAAGGAAAGACCCTTTTTATCTTTGATGAACCGACAACGGGACTACATTTTCATGACATCAAAAAGTTACTAAAAGCCATCAACGCCTTAGTTGAACAAGGTGACTCAGTAATTATTATTGAACACAACATGGAAGTAATAAAATCGGCAGACCACATCATAGACATCGGTCCAGAAGGAGGCGAAAAGGGCGGATATGTTACCTTTGAAGGCACACCTGAGGCAATGGTGAAAATGGAAGAGAGTAATTATACAGCGAAATTTTTGAGGGGGAAGGTGTAAATAAAAACCCTATGGCGGTAGGATTTCCTTAAAATCATCAATTAAACAGCGTGTAAATGCTGTTTTTTTGTTTGCATCATTTCCTGATATGAAATCGTCCTCAACACTCCGATTTTGATTTTCTTTTTCAGGGCGACGGTCTCAGACTTGTACGTGTTATGACCTTTCAATAATTCTTCGGCGATATTCGCCACTAACGCCTCAACTGATTCGGACGTTAGGATGATGGGTGTGTGTTGCATCGGCGGTAATAGTTTTAAATGAAACAAAGTAAATTAAACTGAAAACAAAGATAATGTGTGTCGTAATATCTTCATTGTCAAGACGATATAATAACACAAAAGTCATTTATTTAGTTTAAATTTCTCTGAAATTCTAATATTAAGGAACTGAAAAACAATAAGTAGACGTTTTTTAAATGCCCTTTTTTGCACCACTCTACGTTGCGGAATGCCGCCCAGATTAAATCCTCATTTAGCGATGCTAAACTGCGGCGACCGTCGCACGGTTTTATCGCCTTGATTGGCACAAAAAATAACATTTAAAAATGCATCCACTTATTATTTTCCCGTTCCTAATCCAATTTTAGGGGGTGGAACAATTTCTTAGTAATTGACATTTAGCCGACCTTTTCAAAACAACTTATCCTGTTTCTTCGTATATTAAAGAGAGAGAGTATCAAACCCTAAATTTTAAATGAGTTTTATCACTTCCATTGGTACTGCCGTTCCTGAAAATTGTTTTTCTCAAATGCAAATTGCTGAGTTTATGGCTTCGGCTTTGCAGATGGATGAACATAATGAAAGGAGGCTGAAAGCACTATACCGCACCACCAAAATTGCCCAACGATATTCCGTTTTACCAGATTACGGATTACCTTTCTCTGATCATCAATTTTATCCAAAAAGTGCTGATTTAGAGCCATTTCCAACTATTTCAAAGCGAATGGAAGCGTATCAAAAATATGCTTTGCCTTTGTGTTTGAGGGCAATCGAAAACCTTAATCAAAGTGTTTCCAATATCACCCACATCATCACGGTCAGTTGTACGGGTATGTATGCCCCAGGCTTAGATATTGAGATTATTTCAACGCTTGGGCTGAACACGACTATTCAACGGACAGCCATCAATTTTATGGGTTGTTACGGTGCTTTTAACGGCTTGAAAATGGCGGATATTATTTGTAAAGCTAATCCCGAAGCGAAGGTTTTGGTGGTTTGTGTAGAACTTTGTACGCTTCATTTTCAGAAGAGAATGGAAGATGATTTCTTACTGTCAAATGCCCTTTTTGCCGATGGTGCAGCCGCAGTTTTAGTAGAATCTAAGCCCCCAAATACTAATCAAAAATCGTTAGAGTTAAAGTCATTTTTCTGTGACTTATACTTTGAAGGCAAACAAGATATGGCTTGGAATGTGGCTGATTTTGGCTTTGAAATGACCTTGACTTCTTACATTCCAAAATTAGTAAAATCAGGCATTAAATCTCTGATTGATAGATTGTTAAGTAACGTTGAAATGACAAGTCAAGACATTGATTTATACGCCATGCACCCAGGAGGTAAGGCAATTTTGGAAGCTATTGAATCGTCTTTGGAAATGAAACCAGAGGACAATCGGTATGCTTATGAAGTATTAAAAAATCACGGAAATATGTCGTCTTGTACTGTGTTGTTTGTATTAAATGAAATTTTGAAAGACGATGCTAATAATCAGGCTGGTAAGAACATTTTGAGCTGTGCTTTTGGTCCTGGACTGACGTTGGAATCTATGGTTCTTTTGGTTCACGGTCAACAGTGAAAGGTTTTGGTGGATAAAATTAGTCAAAACCGAACATCGGAAAACAAGCATCAAACATCGAAAAATCTAAAATTCATATTTCGTAGAAAACAATAATCCACTACTGTATAAATTCACCAATCCACGTCCTACTCCCATGAGTGGAGTTTTTAAAAATGGCTCTACTTGCAAGGTAAAATGTTTGTTCATTTTGCGTTCTACTCCCACCGAAAGATTCAAAGTACTCCAATAAAAACTTGAGGAACTTCCAGTCCAATCTCTGATTTTTGGTGGTCCCCAAGCGTAGTTATAGGTGTAAACTTCGTCTGACATCAGATATGAAGAAACACCCCCACTAACAAAAAAAGTGTTATATTTCATCTGAAAAGCATTTAATCGTAGATTGATTGGTATATCCACAACGTTACAGATACCATCAATATTTACTGGTTTTGTGCCTGTTACATCCATCCAAGCACGATAATATTCAAAATCGCCAGTGTAGGTTTTCTTGGAATAATTTATGCCTGTTTGTAAAGTCAATTTTTTCGTCAAGCGATATTCTAACAAAAGTCCGAACAAACCTCCGACCACAGCAGAAGTCTCCATTTTTTCAATAGAACTTATTTCGGGAGCAATCGCTAAACGAATTCCGAAACGTGAAAACTTAGGCTGTTTCAACACAATCGGTGGTGCATCTACATACGTTAGAGGCTCTGATGTTATATTCGTTTCGAGTGATTTAATAGGTTTATTACTCAGAAAATCAATCTGATGAAAGTTCATTTCCGCTATCGTTTCTTCTTGTGAAGGTTTGTTTTCTGAAATAGTTATGGGCGTTGAAATCGAAGTATTCGTTTCTGAATAAAGGCTTGAATTATTAACCTGCCCGTCATTATACGATATTTTTTTTAGTTTTGACGTTTTCCTATTTTGTTTTGACGCATTAGAAACAATAAAAGAGTTTTCTTCACTATTGTTGTTATTGGATTCATTTACACTCATTTGATTCTTCTCTGATTCACTAATTATTGCTTTGGTTTCTTCGTTATTAGCTTTAATTTTTGAAATATCTAATGAATTGTCCTCTGAAATGCTATTAGACAAATCTTTAACGAATGATTTTTTATTTAACGAATAACCATTTTTTATTAGCTTTTTATTCCACTTTTGATTGGAAGAATTTTCTAAGGGTATTAAACTCTTGTCTTTAATAATCTTACTTTCAGTTGTATTTTTTGAACTTGTAGAATTTACTTTTGATTCATTTTCATCAATAATAACGACCGTTCTATTACTTTTTGGCAAATTTTCTAATTTATCTAACTTCTCTTTTTGAGAAAAGTTAGATTGATTATTCTCAATTGAATCGGATGGTATGTGATTTGTTGAAGGTGATTTGTTTTCAAAAACTGTATTTGGACGATTTTTAAGAGGTAAACCGTCATTTTCACCAGAAAAAATATACAATAATGCCACCCCAAGAAGAAGTAAGAGACCCGTCAAGGCCAACCATCCTTTTTTGAAACCTTGCAAAGGAGGAGGTGTTGGTTTGAAGTCAATTTTCTGCCTCAGTTTATCAAGTGCCGATGAATCAAAAGGGATGTCCGCTTTATCAGAGGCTTCTCTGAAAAGGTCATCCAATTCGTCATCTGACATATCCCACCACTTTTCTGACATTTTTTTAGTAATTGTATTACAAATTATTGGTTAATTATTTTGTTAATTTATGCCAACCTAACTTCCCGAAAGTAAAAAGAACTTTCGGGAGGTTCTTCTTTTCTACTGCCTACTCAACATTTCCCTCAAATTAATCCTCGCCCTTGCCAAATTTGATTTAGAAGTTCCGATAGAAATATTCAACATCTCGGCGATTTCCTCGTGCGAATATCCATCAATTACAAAAAGACTAAACACCGTTCGATATGCAGGCGAAAGCCGCTGAATAACCTCCAAAAGTTCCTGATACGATAAATCAGAAGAGGCATCTTTTCCATCCGTGATATGATATTCAGTTTCTTGAATATCCTCATGATTATAATGTTTATGGTTTTGACGGTAAAAATCCAGAGCCGTATTCACCATAATTTTTCTGAGCCAATTCTTGAAAGATTTTGTTAAATCAACTTTATCCACATGATTAAAAATCTTGATAAAACCATCATTTACAATCTCAATTGCTTCATCGTTCGTGCGTGAATACCGCAAACACACACTCATAGCATACCCATAAAACTGCCGATATAGCAATTCCTGACTTTTGGGATTACCCAGTCGGCAACCGTCAAGTAAAGTTTCGAGCGTTTTGGTATGATCTATGATAACGGGCATTTTGAGGAACTTACCAGTAAATTACGATTATTATTTATGAAAGGTTGCGTCTATCATTAAAAATTGAGAAATAGTGATAGGAGTTAAGAATTAGTGTTGTAATTCCTTGAATGATAGCGAGTTACAAGCCTAATCCCTAATTCCTAACCCGTAACCCCTATTTAATGTTCAATGTTTACGTTTATGTGTCAAAATCCAAGAAGTTAAAACCAAAGATTTTTCTTAACTTTGTCTAAGCAATATCCCCAAAAAACACATGACAATCCATAGAGAAAGCAAAGGAACTATCTTGGTAACTACCATTTTTTTGATAGTTTTGAATAGTGCTACGGCTTATTTTTTTCCAGAAAGTGACCTTTTACGTAAAATAGTCATAGTTTTGAGCATAGTATTTGCTCTTATCGTACTCCAATTTTTTCGTGTACCCGAACGGACAACGGTCAAAAATCCAAAGCATATTATTGCCCCAGCCGATGGTAAAGTGGTGGTCATTGAGGAAGTTGTAGAAACTGAATATTTCAAAGAGCCACGCCGCCAAGTGTCAATTTTTATGTCACCCATCAATGTACACATCAATTTCAATCCTATTGCAGGCATTGTTTCTTATTTTAAATACCACCCAGGAAAATTTTTGGTAGCTTGGCATCCCAAGTCAAGTACCGATAATGAGCGGACAACAGTTGTGGTAAAACACGATAACGGAACCGAGGTGCTTTTCCGCCAAGTTGCAGGAGCATTGGCTCGCAGAATCTGTTGTTATGTGAACAAAGGAACGGCCGTGGAGCAAGGCAAGGAATTTGGTTTCATCAAATTTGGGTCAAGGATTGATATTTATTTGCCCTTAGACGCTAAAATTTTAGTGAATTTGGATGATAAACCAATAGGAGGGGAGACGGTAATTGCGGAGTTAGCGTAAGTTTATAAAAGAAGATTAACATCAAAAGAGCCTTCTATATGTCATAATATTAGAAGGCTCTTTTGATTGCATACTAAATTGTGGGGCTTTCATATTAGGGAGCATCCAATTAATAAAGTACCCATAACTTCCATTAAACTTCCCGAAAGTAGAAATAACTTTCGGGAAGTTACCGAGAGATTTACTTCCCGAAAGTTATTTTTACTTTCGGGAAGTTCATACCAGAAGTGGGTATGTTTAAATTTATATGCTCCCTTATACTATCAAAAGAGGCTCAATTAAGGTCTTGCAATGTTTGGAATAATTTAACTCTCCGTTTTCTGAAAACCAATAAACGATTATTTGCCTATAAAAACAAAGATATTCTTGTAACTATGAAAGTTCATTTGGCTCGTATGGATACATAAGATGTAAAGTTACACGGTAACCAATATCTTTTTTGTGTCGAAATCTATACTTTTATATAATTGACTAAATCCTCTCCTTGGTTGGCTTAAATTATTAGTTGTAGTACTTGTTAGCTTCAAATCTTCTCCATCAAAAATCATCTGCTTTTGGCGTTCTACGAAAGTAAACCTACTGCCCAGTTCTAAAATAAATTGCTCTAACCCTCTCAAAATAGCGTCTTCAAGTGATTTTTCAGAATAGGTATATTTTAAACTCGTGTAGTGACATAAAATTGATTCGCCTTCCAACTTGCCATTACGGAAATGCAATTGTGGCGTTAGCGGCATAATCCAATTGCTTTTACCGTTTTCAATCAATGCTACTAATTCTTGAATCAGTAACTTATTAGTTTGTAATAATTCAGTATTTTACGAGTTATTTAAACTTATTAGGGGTGGCACAGTTCAAACCCGTGCCACCCCCGTAAGTTCCTTTTGATAACTGTTTACTAATAACTGATAACTAAAAATCACCCCGCCCAATTCTCTCTATCCAAACTCCGATATTGAATTGCTTCCGCCAAATGTTCCGTTCTAATATCCTCAGTACCAGCCAAATCTGCAATGGTTCGGGCTACCCGCAAGATACGGTCGTAGGCACGGGCGGAGAGTTGTAATCTTTCCATCGCTCTTTTCAAAAGGGCAATTCCTGCTTCGGTCAAAGCACAAACCTCCTTTACCATCTGCGAAGGCATCATGGCATTGGAATATATTTCTGGATAATCTTTAAATCTAACAGTCTGAATTTCACGGGCTTTGATAACTCGTTCCCGAATTTGGGCTGAACTTTCTGATTTCCGCATCGAAGATAATTGCTCGAATTTCACGGGTGTAACTTCCACGTGCAAATCAATTCTATCCAAAAGTGGTCCTGAGATTTTATTCAAATATTTCTGCACTACGCCTGGGCCACAAACGCATTCTTTTTCGGGGTGGTTGTAATACCCACACGGACAAGGATTCATACTGGCAATCAGCATAAAACTGGACGGAAATTCTACCGCCCATCTTGCTCTTGAAATACAAACTTTTCGTTCTTCCAAGGGCTGACGTAAAACCTCCAAAGCCGAGCGTTTGAATTCGGGCAATTCGTCTAAAAACAAGACTCCGTTATGTGCCAAAGAGATTTCGCCAGGTTGTGGATTACTTCCGCCACCCACCAAAGCCGCATCCGAAATAGTGTGATGGGGCGAACGATACGGACGGGTAGAAATCAAACTTGCCTTTGCTCCTAATTTACCCGCAACGGAATGAATTTTAGTAGTTTCGAGGGCTTCCTGTAAAGAAAGTGGGGGTAAAATACTGGGAATCCGCTTCGCCAGCATGGTTTTGCCCGCCCCAGGAGGTCCAATCATAATGGCATTATGTCCACCCGCCGCCGTGATTTCCAAGGCTCTTTTGATGTTCTCTTGCCCTTGTACGTGCGAGAAATCAGCATCATAATCGTTTTGAGAATTAGTAAAAATATCACGAGTGTCCGTAACCAAAGGCTCAATCACGAGCGAACCTTTCAGAAACTCAGCAGCTTGTTTAAGGCTTGTAACACCGATAACATCTAAATTATTTACGATGGATGCTTCATAAGCATTTTCAGTGGGCAGAATAAAACCCTTGAAACCTTTTTTGCGGGCTTCGATAGCGATAGGTAAAACGCCTTTGATGGGTCTGAGTGAGCCATCGAGGGCTAATTCACCCATAATTACATAGTTTTCAAGTTCCTTCAAATTGGCTTGTCCAGAAGCGTGAATTACACCCAGAGCAATGGGTAAATCATACGCCGAACCCTCTTTGCGAATATCCGCAGGGGCAAGATTAACAACTACTTTTGTACGAGGGAAAAAATAACCAACCTGTTTAATGGCAGACTCCACACGGTGCGTGGACTCTTTAACCGCCCCATCAGGCAAACCCACAATGAAGAATAATTGCCCTTGTCCTTCGCTAACTTCAACGGTGATAATAGTTGCATCAACGCCATGTAAGGCACTTCCGAAGGTTTTGGCGAGCATAGTTTTATGATTAAATATGTGGAAAGAATGTAAATATGTGATTAGTTTTTACCAGATTATATTCACTAAATCTGTATAATAGTCAAACTTTTCATCAACCGAAATAATACTCAAATTTTCATAAATGGCAGTTGCAATCAAAAGTCTATCAAAAGGATCTCTGTGTTCAGCAATGAAGGGAATTTCTAAATATTTTGTAAAATGCTCCTCCTCACTTGGTAATATTTCGATGAAACTGTCTTTGGTTGCTTTTATAAAATCGTCTAAATTTCTCTTGGTAATAATCTTACCCAATTTCATCTTTATTACCATCTCAAAAAAACTAACATGGCCTGCATAAATTGTATTTTGAGTGTTCTGGATATGATTCTTAGCATTTTCAGAAAGTTGTTCATCGCCTTCCAAATACTAAATTAAAGCGTGGGTGTTTAATAAAATATCCATCCTACATATATTCCTTTAAATCATCCAACGGCTCATTGAAATCATCAGAAAGAGTAACACTTCCTTTTAAAATTCCAAAAGGTCGTTTTGATATAGATTGATTTACCACATCAATTTCTTCCATGAAAGTAACAAATACCTTCATTTTTTTCTTTGTTTTGGGTATATTTTCTAAAAATACCTGCCCATTTTGATATGTCCCCGTGATGGTTGTAGTGAGCATATTTTTATTTTAAGACTTGCCAAATTTACGAAAAATTGTCAAAATATGTATTCAAAATGGATTCTATTATCGTAATGAACTTCTACCGCTCAAACAAAATCCTTTTCCCCACCACACTTTCATCAAAAGTACCCTCCTCAAAAGCCAAATGCCCCGATACAATTGTGTGCGTAATGCGTGAATTGAAGGTTTTTCCTTCCAAAGGCGACCATCCGCATTGGTAGTAAATATTGTTTTTACTCACGGTCGTATCTGCGGCTAAATCTATCAAAACTAAGTCTGCCCAATAGCCTTCACGAATATAGCCACGATTTGAAATTTGGAAGCAATCTGCCACGGCATGAGCCATTTTTTCGGCGATGCGTTCCAGAGAAATTTTGCCTTCTTGATAAAATTCCAACATCAAATTCAACGGATGCTGTACCAAAGGCAAACCCGAAGGCGAAGACCAATATGGATTCTGTTTTTCTGTCCACAAATGGGGGGCGTGGTCAGTGGCGATAACGTCAATTCTATTGTCTAAAAGTGCTTGAAAAATTTTTTGTTTGTGTCCATCGGCTTTGATAGCGGGATTGCATTTTATCTGATTGCCCAACGTTTCATAATCTCGGGCATCGAAGTATAAATGATGTACGCAAACTTCGGCAGTAATGCGTTTTTCCTTCAAAGGAATGTCATTTCTGAATAATTCAGTTTCTTCACCCGTAGAAATATGGAGAATATGCAAGCGTGTATTATGTTTTTTTGCCAGTTCAATCGCCATCGAAGAAGAATTATAACAAGCCTCCACACTACGGATTTCGGGATGAACTCTTGGGTGCGGATTATCGCCCATTTTCTCTTTGTAAATCGCCTCATTTGCCTTCACAATTCCTTCCACTTCGCAATGCGTGGCAATCAATAATTCACTTTTCGAGAAGATATTTTCGAGCGTTTGCTCATTATCCACCAACATATTTCCCGTGGAGGAACCCATAAAAATTTTGAGTCCGCAAATATCTTGGGGATTGGTTTTTAGAGCTTCTTCCAAATTATCATTTGAAACACCCATATAAAAAGAATAATTTGCCAAAGAAGTACGAGCGGCAATCTCATATTTATCCGCCAAAAGTTCTTGGGTCAAAGCATTCGGAACTGTATTAGGCATTTCCATAAAAGTAGTAACGCCCCCCGCAACCCCCGCACGAGCTTCTGAATGGATGCAGGCTTTGTGGGTAAGTCCAGGCTCACGAAAGTGTACTTGGTCGTCAATTACGCCAGGGAAAAGATATTTTCCTTTGGCATCAATAATGATATCTGCCTGTGAACCAGACAAATTACTACCAATTTTATCAATAAGACCGTCTTTTACAAAAACGTCTTTCGTTTCGATTATGCCTTCGTTTACCACTTGGGCATTCAATATCAGGATTGTATTCATGCCGTAAAAATACAAAAGCCACAACTTTTTAGGTTACGGCTTTGCTATTTTTTACATTATTATTCTATTACCATCTACGTCTTCCATACGCTCTTCCATTTCCACGTCTGGGCGGTGGGCAATATCTCGGCACAACCACCACAGGCGGTGGCACAGCATAACGATACGGACGGGGATAATTGTAACCATATCCATAAGGACGACCATATCCATACCCGCTTCTCACGTACCCTCGTCCACACGAAGTGACTAAAAGCATCATACCAACCACAGCAGTCAGCATCATTAGTTTTTTGTGAATTCCTATCTTTTTCATATTCGTAGTGTTTTGATTGTTTAGAAATGATTGTAATGGAAAAGTTTAAAAAAGGGTAAAACTATTTACTCAGGTATCTGTGGGTATGACAATTTTGGGGTTTTTTACCCCTATTGTGGTTTGAGAAAATTAGTTGGATATACAGTTTCTGCTAAACATATCTGAATTTTCGACAAACTCCGCTTCTTTTAGAAATGAGGAAATGTTGATTAAATTTGAAGAAGAAATAGATAAGGAACGGGAAAATAATAAGTGGATGAATTTTTAAATGTTATTTTTTGTGCCAATCAAGGCGATAAAACCGTGCGACGGTCGCCGCAGTTTAGCATCGCTAAATGAGGATTTAATCTGGGCGGCATTCCGCAACGTAGAGTAGTGCAAAAAAGGGCATTTAAAAAACGTCTACTTATTGTTTTTCAGTTCCTAATATAACTTTATCATTAAGTTAGGGGGCGTCTAAGAAATAATATACCTTTTAAAAGTCCCTCTCCACGGGAGAGGGATTTAGGGTGAGGCTTTTAGTGGGTATGCTATTTTTTAGATGCTCCCTTATTGTTAGATACCCACGCCTTCATCTGGTTTGTTGAAAATGATGAAAACCTTCCATCAAGAATCAGAATTCAAATAGAAGATATTGAAAATGAAATCTTTATCAGTATTGTTAGCCTGTGGGAAATAGCCATAAAGACGAGTCTCGGAAAGTTAGAAATAGCTATTGATATTCCTGACATGATTAGCAAAATTGAGGCAAATGGGTTTTCGATACTCCCAATATTTCCCGAACATACTATTTGTGTTTCTTCACTGCCTTTCCATCACAGAGACCCATTTGACAGAATGTTAATCGCTCAAACTATAACCGAAAAAATCAAAATCGTTAGTAGAAATAGTGCTTTTGATGATTATGATGTTGATTGTATTTGGTAAAACCCACAAAAAAAGGCGAGCCTCACGACTCGCCTTTTCCTTTCAAAAATCCCCTACGCATAAAACCCAACCCCAGTTTCCGCCATCTCCCTCAATTTATCCGTTGGTTTAAATCGTTCTCCATAAGCCTCTGCTAATCTATCACATTCTGCCACGAAGGTTTTGATGCCCACGGTGTCCACAAATGAGAGTGTTCCGCCTAAATATGGAGGGAAACCCCAGGCGAAAATTGAGCCTAAATCTGCATCCAAATTACTGCGAAGTACGCCTTCTTCTTTGCATTTTACGGTCTCTAAAACCTGACGATATAACAATCTTTTCTTAATATCTTCCGTACTGATTTGCTCTTCTTTTACGGGGAAAAGTTCTGCCAATCCGCTCCAAAGGTGCTTTTTGCCGCCTTCTGGATATTCATAAAACCCTGCTTTTGCCTTCTTGCCTAAACGTCCCATTTCAGTAAATTGCTTACTTACTTGGTAGGTTGTATCAGTTTCCGACAACACACCATCTTTCACGGCTGCACCCGAAATTTTATAAGCTAAATCCAAAGCCACTTCGTCCGAAACTGCCAACGGTCCAACGGGCATTCCGATTTGCTTCGCCACGTTTTCAATAACTACTGGATCAATACCGTCTTTCAATAATTCAATGCCTTCTGAGGTGTACGTTCCGAAAACTCTTGATGTATAAAAACCTCTAAAATCGTTTACTACGATTGGCGTTTTGCGGATTTTTTTCACGTAATCCATCGCCACTGCCAAGGCATAATCAGAGGTTTCTTTACCCATGATAATTTCCACCAATTGCATTTTATCAACGGGTGAAAAGAAGTGGATTCCGATAAAGTTCTCTGGTTTTGCTGAGGTGTCTGCCAAGCCTGTAATTGGTAAAGTGGAAGTATTTGAGCCAAATACGCCTCCCGAAGCCAATAATGGTTCAGAGTCTTTGGTTACGGTGGCTTTCAAATCACGATTCTCGAAAACGGCTTCGATGATGAGGTCTGCCCCTTCAATATCGGCATAATTATCGGTGGCTTTGATAAGGTTCAAAATACCCTCGGCTCTCAAAGAATCCATTTTGCCTCTGTCCATCGCCTTTTTCAATAAAGCTCTTGAATAATCTTTACCTTTTTCAGCGGCTTCCATCGAAACATCTTTCAAAATTACTTGAATTCCTGCCATTGCTGAAACATACGCAATGCCCGCACCCATCATACCCGCACCCAAAATACCCAATTTTTTGACATCAGTTTTATCAATTTCCTTCGGACGACCAGCACCTTTATTGACTTCATTCAAACCAAAAAACATGGTACGAATCAAGTTTTTGGCAACTGATGAATTAGCGACTTTTACAAAATAACGTGCTTCAATGCCAATTCCTTTGTCAATATTCACCAAAAGTCCTTCATAAACGCAAGACAAAATGGCAACTGGCGAAGGGTAATTTCCTTGCGTTTTGTTCAAGGTCATTGCCGTGCCACCCATCATCAATTGTACGCCTTTGGGAGTCAAAATATTTCCTCCTGGTACTTTAAAATTCTCCCGAGCCTGAATTTTACCCGTTTTTCTATTCACTTCATCCCAAGGTTGAATGGCGTTTGGATTGGTGTTGATAAACGCAAAGGCTTTTTCCATCATTTCTTCGGGAGTTTCTGCCAATTCGTTAATCATTCCCATCGAAAGGGCTTCTTTGGGAGAAACTTTTTTGCCTTCCAACAAAAGAGGAGCCGCCATTTCCATACCAATCATGCGGGGCAAACGTTGCGTTCCGCCACCGCCTGGGAGCAAGCCAACTGTTACTTCGGGCAAGCCGATAACTGCCTTCGGGTTGTTCAAAGCCACTCGGTGATGACACGCCAAACAGACTTCATAACCACCGCCCAAAGCCGTGCCGTTGATGGCAGCCACTACGGGTTTTCCGTTGGTTTCCATCTTCCGAAAAATGCCATTCAAGCCCAATGAGAGCTTTAATAATTCGTCGGGAGCTTTACCATTATTTTCCAAAATCATCTTCAAATCTGCCCCAGCGATGAATTCTGGACGTTCAGAAGTGATGATAATTCCTTTTACTTCGGTATCAGTATAAGCCTTTTCCAAAGCCTCCGCCAAAGCGGGCATTGATTCGCTATTCAAAACATTCATCGGCTGATTCGCCACGTTGATGCTGAGGATAGCTACGTTATTTTTTATATTATATGAAATCATTGTAAAAAAGGTAAACGGGAAACGGAGAACGGTTGAACGGAGAACGGTTGAACGGATTTTAGGTCAAACACCTTTCTTTATTTCCCTATTTTTTCTGGTTTGAATAAGATTGTATAGCATCGAAGCTATTTTCTTGGTTTTATCAATTAACTCTAAGCCAACTTGTTTTTCAATCACTTTTATTTGAATTGCTAAATATAGTTGGGTTCTCAACTCGGCTGACGAACCTCTGGCGATATACAAAAACTGTATAAATTCTTTGTTCGTCTGCCTTTCAAAGCCTTCTGCAATATTTGAAGGAATAGAAACCGAAGCCCTTTGCATTTGTCCACGAAGTCCAAAATCATTACAATCTTTCAGTAAATTATAAACTTCAATACTCAAACGCATCGACTCTTTCCAAACATCTAAATCTTCAAAAGACTGTATCATTATTTTTAAGGGGGAACGGTTGAACGAGGAACGGAAAACGGATAAATGGTTAAACGGGAAACGATTGAGCGAAAAACGGGGAACGGTGGAACGGGAAACGGAACACAAGTCACTTTACCCAATTATATTATATTCATTCTCTATGAAACGTTTCCCATTCTACCGTTTCCCGTTTTCCGTTCCCCGTTCTACCGTTTCCCGTTATACTCTTTCTATAACCGTAGCAATTCCCATTCCGCCACCGATACACAAGCTGGCTAAACCCGTTGATTTTCCTGTTCTTTCCAATTCATCCAAGAGCGTCATTAGGATGATTGCACCCGTTGCTCCAAGTGGATGCCCCAAGGCAATTGCTCCACCGTTTACGTTTACTTTTGAAGGATCAACACCCAAAATATCCATAAATAACATCGGTACTGCGGCGAAAGCTTCATTTATCTCAAATAAATCTATATCGTTGATATTCATACCGTTACGCTTCAAAACCTTTTGCGTTGCGGGTACTGGTCCCGTTAGCATAATGGTTGGTTCTGAGCCACAAACACCAAAAGCGGTGATTTTCGCTCTTGGTTTCAAACCTAATTTTTCGCCCATTGCTTTGCTCCCAATCAAGATTCCTGCTGAACCATCCACAATTTGTGATGAATTTCCTGCGTGGTGAATATGATTAATTTCATTAAATTCTGGGTATTTCATTAAGGCTAAACTATCCAAGCCCATTTGTCCCATCATCTCAAAAGATGGCTTCAAACGTGATAAAGATTCTACCGTTGTTTCGGGTCGCATACCTTCATCGTAAGCCAAAACATCAAGACCGATTTCGTCTTTTACCGTAAAGATTGATTTGGCAAAACGATTCGCTTTGTGTGCTTCGCCCGCCCGTCTCTGCGACTCCACGGCGTAGGTATCTGCCGCCTCACGGGTGTAACCGTATTTTGTGGCAATCAAATCGGCTGAAATTCCTTGGGGTACAAATTTATGCTCGGCTATCAATTGCGGATTCATCATCATTGCCCCACCGTCTGACCCCATCGCTACTCTTGACATCGACTCAATTCCGCCCGCAATCATCAGTTCCTGCTGACCCGACATAATATACGCCGCCGCCATATTGACTGCTTCCAGACCTGACGAACAAAAACGGTTAATTTGTACACCCGCCACCGACTGATTATAACCAGCCGCAATCACGGCAGTACGAGCAATATCTGCTCCTTGTTCACCAATGGGTGAAACGCAACCCATAATTACATCATCTATCAGACTGGTATCCAGATGATTACGGTCACGGAGTTGTTCCAAAACTTGTTGAGCCAACGACACGGGTTGCATGGCGTGAAGCGAACCGTCCGACTTTCCACGACCTCGTGGTGTACGGACAGCATCATAAATATATGCGTGATTCATTGTTAATGAGATTTGATTTTAAATTGAAATACGAAATTACAAAAATTGTTATGCAAGCATACTATTTTGTGAAAATTTTTAGAATTTGTTTTGATTTATTTGGAGTTGGGGGATTTATAACTAAATTTATAGTAGATTATTTAGTTACTCAAAATAATGAAAAAGACACTATTTCAGCTTATTGGTTATTCCGTTATTATTTACAGCATAGTATGCTGGCACATCTACATGACACAAGAGCAACTACTTTTTTTCCACAGAAATTGAATAAAAATTATCCGTTTGATTTCGACACAAAATTTGGAGAGATGAATATAAAATCATTTGATAATACAATATTGAACAGTTTGTTAGGGAGCATCCAATTAATAAAGTACCCATGACTTCCATTAAACTTCCCGAAAGTAGAAATAACTTTCGGGAAGTTACCGAGAGATTTACTTCCCGAAGGTTATTTTTACTTTCGGGAAGTTCACACCAAAAAATAGTATGCTTGCATAACAATTTGTGAAAATTTTTAGAATTTGTTTTGCTTTATTTGGAGTTGGGGGATTTATAACTAAATTTATAGTAGATTATTTGCAACCTTAAAAAAACATACACATGAAAAATCTTTTTTTACTTTCTGCTTACTTACTACTTTTTTCATTTTTTTCAAATTGCACTTCTGATTCTACAAAAAAGGGCGAAACAACTCAAAATGTAGCTCAAGTTGATAGCATTGAAGTAAATTACCCTTGGACTCCTGACCCTAAGAATGAGGCTGATGATATAATTATTTATGGTTCAGATGAATTTGGAGAATATCCGTTTGTGCCTGGAATTAACAAAATCTCAAATAATGTATTTCTAAGAAATATAAGTTGGCATTCGGGAGCAATTTATCCAATTATTGATTTGAAGTATAAATCTATAAAAATTGATTCCATAAATGAAGTGGCAGAACTTAAAACGGGAGATTTAAAAACTGACAATTTTCTAAATTTTTATGCTCGTTACAGGAAATATGAAGATCCAATAAAAACTCCTGAGGATTCCTTCAAATCCCTCTTTATAAATAATAAAAAATATTCTGAAAATCCTGATAATCAGGCATTTGAGGTTGAAAAAAGGTATCAAAAGAAAATGCAGTATTTAATTAAATATGCCAAAGAATACAAATTAGATAGCCTTGAATTGAGTCAATGGAAACTGATTTTAAACTTTGGAAGAATATCGGATAGACTCGGAATGTTTAATTTTGCTAATGATAAGTGGACAAAAGCACAAGTACAATCATTTGTAAATTTGAAATCAGAATTTCAAGGAGATAATCCATACATTAAAACTCAAAATTATTCTTGGATGGCAAGACAGATGTTGAAAGTAATTAAATATGCTCAAACAGGAAACTTAAAACCAGATTTCAAAGTAGATTATAAAATTGCAGAAGATAATTTCAAAGGACAAACTCGTGATTTATTGCTCACTTATTTAATGGTTGATGAAGGCAAAAAGTTATCCAAAACGGATTTTGAAAATTATCAAAAACGATTTATATCTACTTGTAAAACAGAGCGTTACGTAGATTATTTTCAAAAAAGTGTTATGCCAATGAATGATAAAATCTCAGCAACTTCGCTTTATGATGTCAATAAAAAACTGGTAGATTTTAAGGAAATAACTTCTAAAAATAAGATAACGTATGTAGATTTTTGGGCGAATTGGTGTGCTCCATGCAGAGCCGAAATGCCCGATTCTAAGAAACTGAGAGATGAATATGCATCAAAGGGCGTGAATTTTGTTTATATTTCAATTGATGAAAACGCTGCTGATTGGGATAAGGCAAATAAAAAAATAGGCTTACCTGACAATATGAGTTTTCTACTACCAAATCCTTCTGAAAACCCCTTAAAAAAACAATTCAAAATCAACTCAATTCCAAGATATATGCTAATTGATAAAAACGGAAAAGTAATTGACGATGATGCCCCAAGACCGAGCGATAAGGGAATTAGAGGAGTTTTAGATGAGTTATTGAAATAATTTTACACACTAATTATCACTTATCATAATTCTCGATTTCAGTCTCTAAAAACGCTTCCAAAATTGAAATTGGGATATAATTTTGATTAAATACAATGGCAAAGTAGTATACCAAATCGTTTTGAGTATCATAGATTTTACGGTTCAATTTAATTATTTCCCCCGAAGATGAAGCATCACGAAACCAACGATTGAACAACATACTACGCTCTCTGGCACGACTGTCCATACTGTCGCAAATGTAAATGAGAATACTGTCGGGATTTTGATTGAAGAATGTTTGAAGTGAATTAACAATTGTTGGCTTTACACGTGCATCGTAAGCAGTTTCAGGTTTACCAACTGGATAAAAACTAAATTCGTAGGAATAATACCCCAAATCATCAAAGGCGTTATATTTTTGAAAAATGATTCTGTATTCTAACCCTAAATCGGTTATAAAAACAAAATCACCATCTTCTTCACGGAGGTTATAGGGGTTTTGCAAAACGAATTCCTCTTTTTTGGGTTAGTTCTGATAAATCTTTTCCTTCTTCAATATAGGTGCGGATAATCCTTTTATCTTCTATCATTTTTTTGATAAAAGACTCCGCTTTTGCTCCTATTCTTTTAGGTTGAGCATCAGATTTATCTGGATTTGTGATGATGTACATGGTCTTAAAAATTTTCCAAATATACAACAAAATTTAATCCAAATAGTTGGTTTGATGTTATTGGGAGATTTTACCGTAATTTTAAACCATAAATTTCATTTACTCCAAATCAAAAACAATGAAAAAATCCCTCATTTTACTTACCCTAACCTCCACACTACTTTTCACCGCCTGTTCGTCCAAAAAACAAGCCGAAAGTTCAACCGTTGAAAACACTAATTTAACAGCAACATCGCTTTATGATGTTGATAAGAAAGTCTTTGAGTTTAAGGATATTACTTCCAAACACAAAGTAACTTATGTGGATTTTTGGGCGAGTTGGTGCGGTCCTTGTCGGGGTGAAATGCCTGCTGCTCAGGAACTTAGAGAGGCTTATAAAGGCAAAGATGTCAACTTTGTGTATATTTCTCTGGATGAAGATTCGGATGATTGGATGGGTGCTAATACTAAATTTGCTTTGCCAGCGGGGCATAGCTTTGTGTTGCCTAATGTCTCAGCTTCTTCCATTCCTGCCCAATTTGCGGTTAATTCCATTCCAAGATATATGTTGATTGATTCATTAGGTAATGTGGTGAATGATAATGCCCCTCGTCCCAGCGAAACGGAGGCAATTAAGGCTTCTTTGGATGGAATGTTGAAATGACGTTCAAATTTACGCTAATAAATAAAACCACTAATGAACAAGAAGAAGGTCAACGAATAAGGAAATCTATATGATAAGATTTTCAAAGAAAATGTTGATGCCACTATTGATAGTTTCATTCATAAAATCTTGAAAATTAACATAACAGAATCTGAAGAGATTGTTTTGAAACTCCAAAGAACAAAGGAACGAGAAGCAGATTTCTTGAAAATTATTACTACTGATAAAGGCGAAAAATTTATTCTTCATATTGAATATCAAGTAGCCAATGACTCAGACATGGTGCATCGCATGATTGATTACTGGAATCTATTGGTCAGAAAATACAGCTTACAGGTAGAGCAGTATGTAATATTTTTGGGCAATGAAAAGCTGATAATGAGGGCTAAAATTGATGAGTCAAATATGAAATTTCATTATCGTTTGATTAACTTCAAGGAATTAGATTCCCAGTTATTCTTACAATCTACCGTAGCCGAAGAAATGATTTTAGCCATTTTAGGAGATTACGGAAACGATACCGCCGCCAAAGTTGTTTATGAAGTAGTAAAAAGAATAGAGCAATCGGAACCTCAAACCCTTTAGAAACAAAAAGTTTTCCAACAGTTGTTAGTGTTGGGAAGACTTCGTAAATTAGAGTTAAATATTTAAGAAATTATGGACTCAATATCACAATATATCAAAATTGAAGAGGACGTTTTATTTTTAAAAGGTATCGAAAAAGGTGTTGAAAGCACCTTGGAAAATAAAAACCGTCAATTTGTTATCAGTTTGCTGAATGGTACAGACTTTTCAGTAGAAAAAATTGCTAATTTGGCTTCTGTAGGCGTTGAATTTGTAGAAAAAATAAGGGCTGAAAATAAATAAATCTTTTAAATCTTCTTTTTGAACCATCCGCAAGTCAATGTCTTTTGATCTATGGATGGTTTTATTTTGTTACCGAAATAATCAAATTTACTTATCTTTGTTCTTCAATAATCACAAAATAAAATGCCGCTCACCAAAGAACAAGTCCTCAAACAATATTACGGTTACGATAAATTTAGACCCCTCCAAGCCGATATTATTGACTGGATTCTTTACGGACAAGATGCGATGGTGTTGATGCCCACGGGCGGTGGAAAATCGGTCTGTTTTCAAGTTCCTGCCCTCATGATGCAGGGACTTACACTGGTGATTTCGCCCTTGATTGCCCTCATGCACGACCAAGTGCAAGCCCTCAAAGCCAACGGAATTTCTGCCGAATATCTCAACTCTTCGCTCACGGGTCAGCAACAATCTGCCATTGAAAGACGGGTTAATGATGGTTCGTTAAAATTACTGTATATTTCTCCCGAAAAATTATTTACCCAAGGATATTTAGATTGGATTAAGTCTTTGAATATCAGCTTATTCGCCATTGACGAATCGCATTGTGTTTCTACTTGGGGACATGATTTTAGACCTGAATATGCCAATCTGCACGTGCTGAAACGAGCCTTTCCAAACGTGCCGATGGTGGCTTTAACTGCCACTGCCGACCGTGTTACTCGCAAGGATATTCTGACACAATTGGGCATTCCCGAAGCCAAAACTTACATTTCTTCTTTTGATAGACCCAACCTTTCGTTATCGGTTTTGCCAGGTAGAAATCGAATCAAAATCATTCAAAATTTCATTGCCGAACGCCCCCGACAAGCAGGAATTATTTACTGTTTGAGTCGTAAAAATACTGAAACCGTTGCCGAGGCTTTGCAAAAAGCGGGTATTAAAGCCAAGTTTTATCACGCTAAACTCCCTGCTGACGAACGGGCGAAAGTTCAAGATGCCTTTCTGCGGGATGATGTGCAAGTGATTGTGGCAACGATTGCCTTCGGGATGGGGATTGACAAGTCGAATGTGCGTTGGGTAATTCATTATTCGATGCCCTCGAATGTGGAAAGTTTTTATCAAGAAATTGGTCGGGCTGGGCGTGATGGCGTAAAAGCTGATACGCTCTTGTTCTATTCTTATCAAGATTTGATGGTTAGAAAAGACATGATTGCGGGGTCGGAATTACCTGCCGAAATGAAGGAGGTTCAGAATGCAAAATTGGACAGAATGAAGCAGTATTCGGAAGCCGAAATTTGCCGCAGAAGAATATTGTTGAGTTATTTTAACGAAGAAGTTACCCAAGATTGCGGTAATTGTGATGTCTGTAAAAATCCTCCTGTGCGGTTTGATGCTACATTATTAGCCCAGAAAGCTCTTTCGGGCGTGGCTCGCACGGGTGAGAAAGTAGCGATGGGAATGTTGGTAGATATTTTGCGAGGTTCAAACAATAAACGACTCATCGACCAACGTTACCACGAACTCAAAACCTTTGGTGTTGGCAAGGAATTAAAAGCCGATGAGTGGGCGGATTATCTCCAACAAATGCTCAATTCGGGCGTGATGGATATTGCCTATGACGAAGGACACGCTTATAAATTGAACAATGCTTCGTGGGCGATTTTGAAGGAAGGCAGAAAAGTGCAATTGGTTAGATACAAAGCCTTTGAAGAACGCCAAGCCATCCGTGAGGCGGACGTTCCGAAGGAAAAAACCAAGAAAGAAGTCGTCAGAGACGCTCTTTTTGAGAAACTCCGTGAACTGCGGAAGCGTTTGGCAGATGAAAAAAATATGCCTCCGTTCGTAATTTTTTCGGATGCCACATTATCGGATATGTCCCAGAAGAAACCGCTCACACAGGCGGATATGCTCAACGTTTCGGGTGTGGGTGAAGCAAAATATCAGCAATACGGTGAAATTTTTATTCGTGAAATAGCTTCATTTTTGAAAACCGTTCCGGGCGTAAATCGTCCTTCGTCAAGTACAAATTCAAAGGTTACATCAAACGTAGAAAACCCTCCAGCGGGCATGAGTACCTACGAATTCACCTTCAAATTGTATCAGGAGGGCAACACCATAGAAGAAATTGCCGAAGCCAGAGGATTAAATGCTGGTACTATTATTTCGCATTTGGGAAGATTGTACGAAGAAGGGAAACCGATAAACCCGTGGGCATTTATCAACCAAACCGAATACCGAGAAATCATGGGAGCAGCGAAGGTGATGGGTGTAAAAAAAGGTGATGGCATGAAAGCCCTTTTTGAAGCGATGGATATGAAATATAGTTATGACAAAATTAGATTTGCTTTGGTAATTTTTGATAAGGAGGGATAAACGTACCACGGCAATCTTTGCCGTGTATTCAGATTACACGGCAAAGATTGCCGTGGTACGTTTATTTCTTCATTTCGCTTTTCAAAACAAAATATTTTACGATGTAAACCACCGACAAAATAGTAAATATCACCAAAAGCGACATAAATAAAATCTGTTTATCCTCCGTGGCTTGCAATATTTCATGGTTTTCTTTGGAATAGCCTTTGTGCCTTTCCGAGAGTTCGATAAGCTCCCGATTTTTTTGGCTCAAATCATTATTTTGCTGAATCAAATCATTGTATTTATTGGTAAACTCTATCTTTGAATCGGTCTGAATATGCTTCAATTCGTCCAAAATCTCATTATCTTTTTTGATAATTTCGTTCAAAACATCAATTGTAGTTTTTAAATCATCTTTTGAACGATTCCCAAAAAGCCCCGTTGAAAGGCTTTCCGATTCTTTATATTTTCGATAAAGATTCTCTCGTTCAATGGTCAATTTGTTGATTTCCTCTTGGGCTGAGATAGAGGTAATTGAAAAAAAAGTAAGAAGAAAAATAAGAAGAAATTTCATAAAATTAGGATTAAGGGAGTTTCTAATTAATAAAGTACCCATGACTTCCATTAAACTTCCCGAAAGTAGAAATAACTTTCGGGAAGTTACCGAGAGATTTACTTCTCGAAAGTTATTTTTACTTTCGGGAAGTTCATACCAGAAGTGGGTATGTTTAAATTTGTATGCTCCCTAAAACAAAATCCCGCAAAATAGATGAAATCTTGCGGGATTTTTTATGATTGTAATATTGGTAAGGCAATCTGAACGAATATATCGGGATGATTTCACTAACCCCTAACACCCAGTCTCTGACACCTAATTACAACGTATGTGTCTGAAAATCAACACCTTTAATGTCAGCAACATCCATCAACTTTATACCATTACGTTGAAAAGCTGGTGCTTCTAAATCCGTTTCGGAAGGCATTTTTTGACAGAAGTTATCAATCATTTTGCGTAAACGAACGGTGTCATCCTCTCTGTACGTGAACACCACTTCTTGGGCAACTTGTAGTGTCTCTGTCTCTGTTTTTAATAGAGGTTGGTTCACTTCCACAACTTCTTCTTCCTCTATAATTTCTTCCTCAACTTCCACAATTTCAATTACTTGCTCGGCGGTTGGTTTATCAAATTTAGCTGCCAAAACGGTGATACTCATGGCATCTCCCAGAGATTCGTCAATGATAAAACCTAACTTAAATCCTTTGGGTTGTTTTCCGCCGATAGCTTCTGTGATATGGCTGGTAATAACTTTTTGCTCTTTTACGCCCATAATTTTCTGGCTACTCGTGGCAACTGTTACCAAAATACGCTCCGCACCTTTGATGTCACGATTGTTCAATAAAGGTGAATCAAGGGCTTTGATGATAACATCGGTGGCTCTGTTTGGTCCCGTGGCGGTTGCTTTACTCATTACAGCTTGCCCTGCATTGCTCAAAACTTTCTTAACGTCCTTAAAATCTGAATTGACTTTACCCGATTTTGTAATGACTTCCGCCACCGATTTCGCCGCATTTGCCAACACATCATCAGCGTGTTCAAAGGCTTCCAAAATGTTGAGGTCTTCAAACATTTCGAGTAGTTTATCGTTCAAAATTACCAGAACTGTATCACAAGTTTCTTGCAACATTCTGATACCTTCGTTGGCGGCATCAATTTTTTCAGTGCCTTCCCACGAATAAGGAGCCGTAACGATGGCAACCGTGAGAATATCTAAATCTTTGGCGATTCGGGCAATTTCGGGAGCTGCCCCCGTACCCGTTCCGCCACCCATACCAGCGGTGATGAACACCATTTTAGTATCGGCGGTGAGTAACAACCTAATTTGGGCTTCGCTTTCCAAAGCCGCCAAACGACCCTGTTCGGGTTCTGTGCCTGCCCCCAAACCTTCGGTGAGGATGGCACCTAATTGAAGTTTGTTGGGAACTTTATTATCGTTAAGTGCTTGTAAATCAGTATTCGAGACGATGAAATCTACATCTTGAATACCCATTTCATACATGTGTTCGACGGCATTGCTGCCACCGCCACCAACACCAATAACTTTGATGATTACATCTTTGTTGCCTTCGGAAGGAATGTCTAAACTGTTGTCGTAAAAAGCCATAATTGTTCAGGTAAGGATTTTTTAGGGGAAATGATAAATAGCAAATTTGAAACGGCGGAATTGGGATTTGGGTATTGTTTTTCTAAATTTGTTGGCGGTAATCCCATCCAAAATTATAAGAAAATTTTGAAATACGGTGGTAAAGTTTCAGAATCTTTTGAAAGAAAATTATAAAAGCGTTTTTATCCATGAAAAACCTAAAATTGACGTTTACAATACTCATTATCATTCTGGGTTTATATCAAATTCCTAATTTAGTCCATTGGTTTTTTGACCATGCTCGTTTTCGTCACATTCAACCTAACGTGATATTGATTGAACGAATTTGTGATGCCTTCGGTATTTTTATTGCCTTATTTTATTTATTATCAATCACTTATAAAATATATTGGGACGGCACTACTTTCAAAAAAATAGTACCTGCTCTGAGTTTTGCCTTGATTTTTGTGCTTTCTTTTTTCCTGATAAAAGAAATCTATACCAGTTTCAGAGCGGTTGATAAATTGTATTCTTACTACAAAAAGAACATCGGAGTCGTGGGTGATGTCTTCACGGCAGACGATACTTTGGGGCATCGGGGCATTCCGAATGGGTCGGGTAGAAGTGTTTTTCCTTTGGATAGTGGGCAAATTAGTGTGCCGATAAAGTTGAGTGATGAAGGTTTCAGAATCCCCGAAAATCCCCAATTTGCGGATTCTGATACGTTGATGATGTTTTTGGGTTGTTCTTTCACGTGGGGGGATTATTCTTTGGCGGAAGAAAATTATTCTTCACAAGCCGTTAAGTCTTTGAAATACAAGCCTTTAAACTGTGGAACGGATGCTTATGGATTAGCCCAAATGTTGATTTTGGCAGAAAGAAAAATTCCGCAACATCGCCCGAAAGTGCTTTGTGTTCAGTATTCGCCGTGGTTGGCTGATCGAGCCAGATTTATGTTTTTTCCTTCTGCCCACGGTGTAATGCCCTTTCCTTTTGTTACTGAAAATGATAAAAAAGAACTCTACGTTCACGAGCCATTTTTTCGTTCAGCTTTGTACAATCCAGACTATAAATATTTCAAAACTTCCCCCGCTTCGTTTTCGGATAAAGTGTCTTTTTTCTTTAAAGTAGGCTTTCCCGTAGCGATTTTAGATTCGTGGAAACAAAGTATTGCCAAGTGGAAAATGACTTTGGGAATTTTACCCACGGCAGAATCTGATAATCAAAAAATTGAGCGTTACGTTTACGAAAAGATTTATCAATTATGTAAAAAATATAAGGTACAGATGGTGGTTTTGAATGTGGGAGGTTTTGGTTATTCGGACGAACAGCGGATGGCAAACCATTATGACCGAAAGAAGTTTACGGAAACGATGCCTTTGGAATTGGTCAAAAATGTGAAATTTATTGATGCAGATTCGGTGCTTCGGGCGGGCATACGGACGGGTGAAAACTACTCTAAATACGTTCAGTGGGCTAAAATTAATCAAAAAGATTCAACCGTTTATGATAATCATCCCAACCCGATGGCTCATAAAATTATTGCGGAGACTTTGGTGAAGGGGATGTAATTTTTCGATGTTGGATGCGACCGTCGCTCAGTTTGTTTTTCGATATTTGCAGTTTCCGCCCGAATATCGAATATCAATTCATATTCACCATTTCCACCACAATCTTCCAAACATCTTTGGATTCTTGTTTCCAAATTCTGACGTATTCCCCCATTTTGCCCTTGCCCGAAATTACACCATACACACATACTATATCACCCGCTTGTGAGGGAATTGCTTTCAAACCCGTGTAAACGATAGCCTTATCGTGAGTCTTTTTCAAGTAATTTTTTGCTGCTTCTCTGCCCAAGATTGGCAATACATTATTTCGATATAATTTAATGTCTTGTGAAAGATGAGGTTCAAAGGGGTTGAGGGAAGTTTTGGCGTTTTTCCAGTAAAAAAAGTCATTCATAAACACCATTCTTTCTGCCAAAACTGCGGTATTTTTTAATTCGTTGGGTTTGAAAGTAGCGAAGCTTTCTTTTATCAAAGGAGTTACAGGATTGATTTCGGGATGATTTACTTTAAAATTAACCGCTATTTTCCAGTTGCCATCCGTTTGTTTTTTCCAAAGTGAAAAAGACGTTCCGTAGGAAATGGGTCTATTGTCAATGGCTAAACTACGCACTTGAAAATTCTCCAAAGTATAGCCCAGTTCTTCTGAAACAGTAATTTCTGCAAAAGTTGGTTGCCAAATCATGAGGTTTTTGAAATCTAATTTTTGCCAATATTCCAATCCATTTATAGCAGTTCCTTTGTCAAAAACGATAGCATCGTTACTTAAAAATTCTAAAAAAGTATCTTTTGTACCTTTATCCAATGAAGTTTGGGCAAAAGCCTTTTCGGTTTCAACCATTTTTTTCAAAGCCGATTTTTGAGATTCGGTTTGAGCAAAAATGAGCGTAGGAATTAATAAAAGTCCTAAAATCAATGTTTTATAAAATGTCATGGTATAATTTTTTGAGTAAAACGAAAGAATGGATTTTAAATTTCAGTATTTAAGGAAGTCTTCGCTCAAAGCGAAGGCTTCCTTCCCAACTCCTATAAAATCCTGATTTTTAATAATTTACAGCCTTTTCGCCTCTTCCCAATATACATCCATTTCTGCCAAAGTCATTTCCTGCAGAGTTTTGCCATTTTCTTTGGCTTTTGCTTCCAAATATTGAAAACGATTGATAAATTTTCGATTGGTTCTTTCCAAAGCCGTTTCCACATTTATATCAATAAAACGGGCATAATTGACCAACGAAAACAGTAAATCGCCAAATTCAGCTTCGGCTTTTTCTTTATTAATTGCCTGATTATCAATCACATTGAACTCAGTTTTAAACTCATTCATTTCTTCTTCGACTTTCTCCCAGACTTGATGTTTTTCTTCCCAATCAAAACCTGCTCCTCGGGCTTTTTCTTGGATTCGCATGGCTTTCACTAAGGCGGGTAAAGACTTTGGCACACCGCCCAAAACGGTTTTATTTCCCCCACCTTCTTTCAATTTAATGGCTTCCCAATTTTGCTTTACTTGCTCTTCATTTTCCACTTTCACGTCTCCGTATATGTGTGGATGGCGGTGAATGAGTTTCTCACAAATACCGTTCAAAACGTCGGAAACATCGAAAGTATTGGTTTCGGAAGCTATTTTTGAATAAAAAACCAGATGCAGCATTACGTCACCTAATTCTTTTTTGACTTCCTGTAAATCGCCATCCATGATGGCATCCGAAAGTTCGTAAGTTTCCTCAATCGTGAGGTGGCGGAGGCTGTCGATGGTCTGTTTTTTATCCCATGGACATTGTTCACGAAGCTCGTCCATAATGGTGAGCAAACGGTTGAAAGCCATTAATTGCGACTGTCTGGTTTGGGGTAAATTATTGAAAATATCATTCATTTTGTTGTCGTTGTTTATCAAGGCAAAGATATGAAGGAATGGAGATGATTGAGTAATATTTGCTTGATTCAACACTCTAAAAATTATGCTGCAACGTTTTCCGCAAAATTTACATCTTTAAAAAGTATTCGATTTGAAAATAATGATGTAATTTCAATTTACTTCACCACGGACAGGCTGTCCGTGTTACAGAATCCAATTTATGCTACTAAAAAACGCCAAAATATTAGCCATTGATGACGACCAAGATATTTTGGTGGCAGTGAAAATGCTTCTTCGTCCCGAGGTTAAAGAAATTATTACCGAAAAAAATCCCGAAAAAATCCCTTCGCTTTTAGCCCAAAATCAGTTTAACCTTATTTTGTTGGATATGAACTACAAAAGTTCGTTGAATACGGGCAATGAGGGTATTTTTTGGCTTCGCAAAATCAGAGAAATCAATAAAACCGTTGCCGTGATTATGATTACGGCGTATGGCGATATTGACTTGGCAGTCAGAACAGTGAAAGAAGGAGCAAATGATTTTGTGTTGAAACCCTGGCGAAATGGAAAATTATTGGAGACAATAGCTTTAAGCATTGAGTCGGGAGGCGTTCTGCAATTAGCTATGAGTAAAAAAGATTCTGTAAAAAGCGGAACTTTACCTTCCTCACGCCTCTCCTCTCAAACCTCATTGCTTGGCGAATCCGAAGCGATGCAAGATGTGTTTTACAAAATCGATAAAATTGCTCCAACCGATGCCAATATTTTGATTTTAGGGGAGAACGGAACGGGTAAAACAGAAGCTGCAAAATTAATTCATCAAAAATCCTTACGGAGTCAAAACCCTTTCATACACGCTGATTTAGGCTCTTTGACGGAAAGTCTTTTTGAATCTGAACTCTTCGGACATAAAAAAGGAGCATTCACCGATGCCCGTGAAGACCGTGCAGGACGTTTTGAAGCCGCTAACGAAGGGACGCTTTTTTTGGATGAAATCGGTAATATTTCATTGCCCCAACAGGCTAAATTATTGGCGGTTTTACAAAATCGGGAAGTAACCAGATTAGGTACAAATTCGCCCATTTCGATTGATATTCGGTTAATCTCGGCAACCAATGCCACCATCAACGAAATGGCTGCCAAAAATCAATATCGTAAAGATTTAATCTATCGTTTAAATACCATCGAAATTACGTTGCCACCCTTGCGTATGAGGGGTAACGATGTGGTGGTTTTGGGAGATTATTTTATGAAAATTTATGCCGAAAAATACCATAAAACTTTATTCGGAATAGATGAAAAAGCGAAGGAAAAATTAAGAAAATATGCTTTTCCAGGAAATATTCGAGAGCTTCAACACAGTATGGAAAGAGCCGTGATAATGTCTGATAATCAGGAACTTACAGCACGGGATTTAGAGTTGAGTTCATCCTTAGAAACGCCTATAATAGTTTCAAACGAAAGTTCAACCTTACGCATTGACGAACTCGAAAAATCTACTATTTTGAAAGCCATTGAACGCCACGATGGGAATATTACCAAAGCCGCCCGTGAGTTGGGTTTGACTCGCACGGCACTTTATCGGAGGTTAGGGAAGTATGATATTTAAGAATTTAACTTGCCACAAAGATACTAAGGCTCAAAGTTTATGTTTTCTCTTACAAAATTAAATTAAAACTTTGTGCCTTAGGAACTGAAAAACAATAAGTAGACGTTTTTTAAATGCCCTTTTTTGCACCACTCTACGTTACGGAATGCCGCCCAGATTAAATCCTCATTTAGCGATGCTAAACTGCGGTTTTATCGCCTTGATTGGCACAAAAAATGACATTTAAAAATTCATCCACTTATTATTTTCCCGTTCCTTAACGTCTTCGTGGCAAAATTATCAAACGCAATAATTTGAAAGCACGCTACGAAATCAGCCTTACTGTCAGAGTTGTTTTGTTGCTCGCCAGCATCACGGCTGCTGCTTACTGCATTGTTAGTGGTAAATATTCTTTGCTGATTTTTGCGGTTTTAATACTTATTTTTCAGATTTTTAACTTCGTTCAGTTTATTAATAAAACTAATACTGAACTCTCGCAATTCATTGAGGCGGTTCAATATCGAGATTTTTCTTTACAATTTACCGAGAAAAATGCCCCAGTTTCCGTCCGACAACTCCGCAGGGCTTTCAATCAAATTAATTCAACTTTCAAACAACTATATTCCGAAAGGGAAGAGCAATATCAGTATCTCCAAAAAATCTTGGAATTGGTAGATACTGGGATTTTATCCTATAATCAAACGGGGGAAGTTGGCTGGATAAATGAATCTTTCAAGCGGATGATGAATGTTCCTTATTTACGAAATATCTCAGCCCTCGAAAAAAGAGAATCTACTGTATATCATACAGTTATGAATCTTGAAAATGGTGATAGTCAGTTGGTAAAAATCAATCAAAAGCAAGTTCTATTAGCAAAAACCACCTTTTTGAATGACGGAATTGAAACCAGTTTGATAGCTTTTCAGAACGTAAATGAAGCCATTGAAGACACCGAAGCACAGGCGTATCAAAAGCTCCTGCGGGTAATGACGCATGAGATTATGAACTCCGTTGCTCCAATTGCTTCATTGGCGGAGACGATGGAAAAAGCGGTTGCACGGAGGAAGGGAGAAAGGGACACGGGCGAAAAAAATGAAATTGAATGGATTTCAGATATTACTTTGGGGATTTCTACGATTCGGAAACGGAGTGAAAACCTGTTGAAATTTGCCGATACTTACCGCCAATTAGCCAAAGTTTCAATGACTTCTTTTTCTGAATTTTATGTTCGAGACCTTTTTGAAGGCGTTGAAATATTGTTAGAAAATCAGCTGGAACGTCACAATATTGAGTTTGATGTGATAATAAAAGACTTTGAAGCAGTTATTGAAGGGGATATGGTCTTGATTGAACAAGTGCTTATCAACTTGATTATCAATGCCATAGATGCTGTTAAAGAACAACCCAATCCAACTATTACGCTTTCAGTTTCTATGAATCAAGAAGAACGCCCCGTGATTGAAGTACAAGATAATGGCGTGGGAATGTCGGCAGAATTGATTGATAAAATATTTGTGCCTTTTTTCACTTCCAAAGCCAATGGTTCGGGTATTGGTTTGAGCCTTTCTAAACAAATTATGACCCTTCACAAAGGGACGATTACTGTTAATTCTGCAGAAGGTAAAGGGACAGTTTTTAGGTTGGGATTCTGATAGATTTTTATTATTTCCAATCACGGCAAAGATTACCGTGCTACAGAACCCCCAAAACCTTCAATCCATTTTTAGCTTCGGCATAATTTGGATTGATTTCTAAACTCTTTTTTACATCCGCAATCGCTCCTGCTTTGTCGTTGGTCAATTTCAATCTTGCCACTCCCCGATTGAAGAAATGAATAGCATCTTTGCTACCTTCTTTATCAATGGCAATGTTGAAATTCTGGTAAGATTCTTTCACTAATCCCACGTTTAATTGTGCCGTTCCCAAACCACCAAAAATTGAGGCTCGGTCTTCTTTTTTCATCGGTAAAATAACCGCTTTTTCTAAATCGGGTAGAGCCTTTTCGGGTTGCTGAATTTTGAGGTATTGGAAGCCTCGATTCATATAATGCAAGCCATTTTTAGGTTCTTTTACGATGGAAATACTATAATATTTGATAGCGTTTGGATAATCTAACTTCTTGGCATAAGCCGTGGCAACGTTTCCATAAACTTCAATAATTTTCGTAGAGTCCTCATTATCAATACATTTTAAATATTCTTCGATACATAAATCATAATTATCTTCTTTTTCCCCTGCGTATTTCCCCAATACAAAATGGGCTCGGGCATCTTTGGGATATAGTTCCACTCGCTGGTTCATAAGCGTGCGAGAGTTCTCCCAAACATTGACTTGGCTACGGGTTTTTATCACAAAAAATAGCATAAAAATTCCTGAAATTCCCAATACGGCATTTCGCTGAAAAGCTCCTTTTTCGATAACATTTGATAGTAAATAAAAAACTCCAAAAGCTAAACCGATGTAGGGCAAATAAGTGTAGCGGTCAGCTTTAATTGCTCCGCCCACCAACAATAATTGAGACACTAAAACAAAGGAAATCACGAAAAAGGCAATGCCAAAAAAGACTGGTTTCGACCATTTGAAACTGGCAATTGTTCCCACGATGGCTAACAACGTAAACACAATTCCAAAACCATAATTGGGGGCTCCCGTTTCGCCATTTAGCCCGACTGGGTAGAATGAAGAAAGGTTATGAGGAAAAAAGAAATTGATAAAATACTGCGAAAAACCATAGCAAGCATATTTGATTCCACTCCACAAATCGTGCTTGGTATTGATGGCACTGATGGCGGTGAGTTCAAATTTACCGTTGATAAGTCCATAAAAATCACCCCCGCCTTGAATGTTGGAAGCAATAAGTCCGAACAAAAGAGAAATCATTAAAAAGGGGATTTTTTCGATGATGGTTTTTGTATCAAATTTACGGTCGAACCAATAATCCAATAAAATAAAAACGATAGGCAGAACCACCGCCTGACCTTTAGATAAACAAGCCAGAATTAACAGTAAAAAGCTGTATGTCAGATACTTAAACTTTAACTCTGAGTTTAAATATTTCAGATAACTGATACATCCCAAAAGGAAAAAGAAGCCGTAAAGCACATCTTTTCGTTCCGAGACCCAGATGACCGATTCAACTTTCAACGGGTGAATGGCAAAAACCAGAGTCGTAAAAAAGGCAATAAATAGCGGTTTTCCAGCCGTTGGTAGTTCAACTTCGTCCTTCTTTTTGAGTAATAAAAGCACAAACCAAAACACCAAAAGGACGTTCAGCAAATGAATTAAAGTATTGGTGATGATGAAAGAACGAGCAGATTCTGTTCCAAAAATGGATGAATTTATCATCAACGAAAGCATCGTAAGAGGATGATAATTGGCAGCAATGTGGGTATTCCAAGCCTTGCCCCAATTGCCTTCGGGTTTCAGCACCATTTTGTTTTCAGTAACGTAAGCGTTATCGTCCCAATCCACAAATTTATTATCAAAACCACCTGAGAAAGCAATTAAAGTCGAGATTGATAAAACTACTATGCTTATCCAAAACCATGATTTTGCATTACCCTTTTGATAATTAACATTCTGATTTACAGGCACTTCACTTTTTTCTACATTGGTAAGAATAGCCGCTTGATTAGTTTTATTTTTCTTAGACATAACAGGTTGGGGTTTTATGTACCACAGGATTTATCCTGTAAATTAAACTGCGATTTACGGGATAAATCCTGTGGTACGTTTTACATTTCAAAAATTATTCCAAAAATAAAAGTTTATTTTAAGAGGACGTAAACCTCCCGAATTTCTTTTAACTTTCGAGAAGTTTCGGAACATAAAACAAAAAACCATGCAAAATTCATCCAGAAGACAATTTTTAGATAAATCAACCACTGCCATAGCCGCAGGTACAATTATGAACACCCTCACGAATACATCTGCAGAAGCTACTGCACCCAAAGGTGATATGCCCTTCGTTCACCACGTTTTCTTTTGGTTGAAAGATGCCAAAAACAAAAAAGACCATGCTCAATTATTAGCCGCTTTGCAGGGTTTAGGTAAAATTGAATATGTCAAAATGGCACACATCGGCTCACCGTCTATCAACGATTTCGACAAGCCCGTAACTGATGCAAGTTACTCATTTTCAGTGATGTTAGTCTTTAATTCAAAGGCTGAGGAAGAGAAATATTTGGTACATCCATTACACAAAAAATTTATTGACGATAATAAAAATCTATGGTCGAAAGTGGTGGTTTATGATTCGACTGCTTTGTAATGATTAACGTTTAATGATTAGTGATGGATGGATTTAAAATATTGATAATCAAACTATTAGATGATATTTATCTCCATTTTTCATATTAATTATTTATGAAGAAAAAACTAATAGAATACGTCAAAAATCATCTCGACCAACGAATTCAAAATTCAATGGCTGCCATGCAAGCCGCCCAAGAATCTGCCAATAGCGAGTCTAAATCCTCGGCGGGAGACAAGTACGAAACCTCACGGGCAATGGGGCATCTTGACCGTGAAATGCATGGACGGATGTATCAGCAAGCCCAGCAAGAACGCCAAATTGTGGAACGTTTGGACGATACAATTACTTACAAAAAAGGAGCATTGGGGGCATTTATGAAAACTTCGATGGGGGATTTTTTCTTGTCCGTCAGTATTGGTCAGGTAGAAATTGATGGACAAAAAGTAATGATTATTTCACCCCAATCTCCCATTGGAGCATTATTGATGGGTAAAATTGTGGGAGATTCTTTTGAATTTAGGGGGAATAAGGCAGTTGTTGAATTTGTGGGATAAAATAAGTAGTAAGATTAGACAACTTTTTAAAAGTTGTCTAATCTCTAAAATAATTGTCATTTTACTGATTAAATAACAAAATTTCTAATCAACTATATCTATCATTTCGCCAAGGATATGCCGTATTTGAATAACCTCTTTCCTCCCAAAATCCTAACTTATTTTTGGGCAAAAATTCAATTCTTTTTATCCATTTAGAACCTTTCCAAGCATACAATTGTGGGGTAATCATTCGTAAAGGTCCGCCGTGTTCAACAGCAAGTGGCTGACCGTCAACGGTATGTCCTAATAAAACGTCAGGTTTTAGGGCTTCTTCGAGTGATACATTGGTCGTATAAGTATCATAGCCATAACACATGATGTGCGTGGCGGTTTCTTTGGGTTGCACCAATGCCGCCAAATCCAAGAGGCGAACACCCTTCCAAACCATATCTAATTTCGACCATGTGGTTACGCAGTGAAAATCTGAAACATCTTCAACTTGGGGTAAATCCATAAAATCTTCCCACGTTAGCGTAACGGGATTTTCCACCTCCCCATCAATAAAGAGTCTCCATTTATCCATCGGAATTTTGGGTTGATACCCCAAATCCAGCACGGGCCACTTGGTTGTAAGTGTCTGACCAACAGGTGTGTTGGGCATTCCATGTCGATTAATTAATCCTTTTCCTTGGGGTTTTTCGTCTGCCAGAGAAGGCGTTAATTTCATTTTTTCCTCAAACCGATTTTTCAATTTCATTCTTGCTTCGATGATACGGTCGAGTTTATTATCGGGCGTTTGTTGTGCTTCCATGGTATTCTGATTTGTAGGATTTTAACGTTTTAAATGTAATAAAAGTTTAAAAATTGGTTCAGCTATGATTTGTACGGAATTGCGCAAGCTTTCGGTGAAAACCGAAGGCTTGCGTGGACTACGAAATTGGAATCCGTATAAATAATAATAGAACCAAAAATTCAATTGTCAGGTTGTGATTTTTTGAAATAGAATATCCAATAAATACATCCCCTTGTAGTTAGCAAAAACACCACTTAATAATTTCTACGAAAAACGCAGACTAATCTAAAAAAGTATGCGTTTTTTTGTGAGTGATTTTGATAAAAATAAATTTTTATATTAAATTCGTACAAAAAAATAAATAGATAATTATATTTTATGCGTTAAATTACCTTTATTTAGATTTACCTAAGCCCGCCCGTTACTATTTAATGTTAGACAAAATCAAATGTAGAACCAATATTATGAACAAATGTATTTTTTTAGACCGTGACGGCGTATTGAACGTGGATAGAGTGGACTATGTGTATCGTCTCGAAGATTTTATCATTCCTGAAGGCACTATTGAAGCCCTCCAAAAATTAAAAGCTGCTGGATATTTACTAATTGTCATCACCAATCAATCAGGCATTGCCAAAGGAATTTACACCCGTGAAGATGTAATGAAATGCCATAATTATTTTCAAGAACAATGTGGAAATCTGTTGGATGATATTTATTTTAGTCCCCATCACGAAAAGTTTACAACGGCTTCGCTTACTCGTAAACCTGACTCTTTAATGATTGAAAAAGCGATGGCAAAATACAGAATTGACCCTATGAAATCGTGGATGATTGGTGATGCCCATCGTGATATAAAGGCGGGAAGAAAGGCAGGAGTAAGAACGATTCATATCACTCACAAGCCCCAAGAATCTGAATCTGAAATTACAACAAATACGCTTTTGGAGGCTTCTGACAGGGTTTTAGCATAGATTACAATAATATCTAAGGAAGGCTTCGTTCAAAACGAAGCCTTCCTTTTTGTGTTACCAAGCCACCGTTACTGCCCCTTCTTTGCGTTGCAACCCTTGGTCAGGGAAATATTCAGGCACGTAAGTAATCACCCACGCAAAAGAATCGGGCTTCACAGGAACACCTTTATACTTACCATCCCAACGGTCTTCGGGGTCTTTTGCCGTGAAAACTAACTCTCCCCAACGATTATATATTTTAAGGTTGTATTCCTTAATATAGTTAGTAAATACCTGAAAACCATCGTTGGTAGCATCTGCATTGGGCGTGAAGATATTAGGTACCAAAATACTCGGTTCACATCTATCAATTACGTTGGTTTGAGCAGGCGTTTTACAACCAAAACTGTTGGTTGCTATCACAGAATAGATACCAATTGTTGATACTGAAATCTGCGGTGTTGTCTCACCATTTGGTTGCCATCTATACGTCAGCCCTGCCCCACCGCCAGGGTTCAACCGTACAGGCAATGTACTCGGAACACAAAGTGATACTTCTGATTTTAATGATACAACTGGTGCGGGTAAAAGCGTAACAACCACTGTATCAAGCGTGCGGCAAAGCCCTTTCGTAGCCGTTAAAATATACCTTCCAGACCTTTCTGGAAGTATTTTCGGAGTATTTTCACCAGTATTCCAACGGTAGGTTACACCCACTAAATTATCTATGCCAACCAAGGTGGTGTTGTCATTTCTGCAAATACTCTTATCCACCCCCAAATCAATCGTTGGAGCATCCTGCACGGTAATATCTTGACTGTAAAAACCTGTGCAACCATTCTGATTTACTTCATATCTTACTTGATAAATTCCAAACATCGGAACGGTAAACACCCCCGTTGAACTCACATTTGCCCCTTGCCAAGTTCCTCCTGCTGGTGTACCGACCAATTGAACAGGCTTGGTAGAGAAGCAAAATCTGCTCGGCGATGTAATATTAACTCGTGGTGCGGGTTTGAAATTTACCTGAGTACGGTCGGAGGTAATACATTTTCCATCTAATGAAGTCAGTGTTACTACATACAATCCCGTTTTATCAACATCAATATTCAAAGTGGTTTCGCCCGTACTCCATCTGATTGTTCCGCTATTATTGTTCAAGGCAGTTAATCTTACTTTCACGCCCTCGCATTCAGACGGTGGCGGAGGTGAAAGTCTAATATCCGTTCTCGGAATTTTATTAATTGTAACATCATTTGTTATGAATTTACAACCATTATTATCCGTCAATTCTAAGTAGTAAGTGCCTGTAATTAAGTCTTTTATAGTGTATCTTCCCGTTGAAACGAAAATAGAAGACATTGCCCCTCTTGAAATTATGGCATCATTATTATCACGCTGACGAAGGATAAAATTAACGGGTCTGAATACACTACTTGCTAAAACTTCAATATTAATACCCCCATCACTCACACACGATACAGGCAAAGGAGTTGTCCTTATTTGACCCACAGGAGTTGCCAATGAATTTAGCACCGTTGAAGATGTTACCTGACAAGTAAGCGGACTGTTAATCACTGCCCTATAAGAACCTGGCGTTAGTCCTGTAATAGACGATGCCGTTTGCCCCGTTAAAACTGCCCCATCTTTATACCAAACAAAAGTATAAGTACCTGGTGGTGTGAGGGTTAGGTTTATTGCTCCGTCATTTGAAGCACACGCCGAGGGGCGAGTTTGGTTGGTGATAAAAGTAGGTCTTGGGCGTTGCCGCACCTCAACTGTATCTTTGGTCGTGCAAGGAATCCCTCCGATTGGTGTGTTTACCGTAACGATATATCTGCCTGGCGTAGTTACGGAAATGGAGGAAGTTGTCGCTCCCGTACTCCACGCATAAGTCGAACCCACACCCGCCGCACTCGAAGCATCCAAAAGGATGGTTTCACCCGCACAGATTAGCGTATCTTTTCCTAAATTCAAGGCTTTAGCTTGTGCCAAAACAATTTTGATAGAATCCACACCCACACACCCCCTACGCTCTACCAATACGGCATAATCCCCCGACTGTCTGACGGTTAATGTTTTTAGGCTATCTCTTGGTAAAAATCTTCGGTTCTGAAACCAAAAGTAATTACTACTGTCCAAAGTAACTTTTGAGTCAATGGTAGTGGTTCTGGCACAAAGGTTTAAATCAGGTCCTAAATCGGGTTTGGGTATCGGCAAAATCTCAAAAGGTTGTGGTGGAAGCATCGTATCGGGCTTGCAACGATTACCCATGTTCACGACCACATAATATTTTCCAGGCTCGGCAAAAGTATAACTTGCCTGCAAACCATTATCGCCTTCTCCGCCCCGAATACTGGCAATGGGTGTCCCCACGGGGTTGCCGTCTTGGGGAATTTCACCTTTATAAAAACGCCAATCAGTTTTAGAATTTTTTAGTTTATCACCGCACAAATGATTCGTTTGAAAATTACTGGGCGAACCCAAACAGGTGTCCGAAGCGGTGATTCCAACGCCTTCATTTTCTTCACTGGTGATATTGTAAGTAGTTGGCAAACCTAACTGACTGGTTTTACCGTTCAGGCTCAATCCATTTCGTTGATAATAGGCAGTGTCAATTTTGCCCGTTGCTTTGTCAGTGTAGCGAATGGTATCGTTGGGTAATTTGATAAGTCCCAAAAACGTACTTCCTTGGACGGCGAGATAAATTCTACCATCGGGTCCCAATTGTACTGAACCATAAATTTCTTTCCGAGAAGAATCAATCAACGATTTTGATTTGGCAATAACCGCTGAATCGGGGTCGGTCAAATCAAAGCGAAGTAATGACGAAAAGGAAGTTGAATCTCTGAGGGTATCTGCCTGTAAAGTGGCAAAAAGTGTTTTACTGTCGGGCGAAAATTCTACGCCATACAGTTTGGGTGGATTGGGTCCCAAATCAATTGTTTTTTTATTAGTAATTGCCCCCGTAGAATCCGCAAAATCGTAAACTTCCACTAAATTTCTTGCTCCCCCGGGAATGGCAACGGCTAATTTTGTTCCATCTTGCGATACTTTCAAATAACCTTCACCTTTGGAAGTACTGTCGATTCTTGACCCAATTTTTACAACCGTAGAAATAGTAACGCCATTTTTAGTAACTCTCCGTAAACGAATGGAATCAGTACCATAATCATGAGAAATTACCCAATAAGTTGAATCTTTTTTCACAAAATGCGAAATCACCTGTTCGGTTGAGGCTTCATCATCCAAGACTACGTTTTTTTCAATAACCCTACCCACACCTTTATTTTGGCGAATATCCACCACACTATAACTCATTTGTTTAGTGCCGTTTATTTCCGTTGTCGTAAAAACGTAATACAACGATTGGCAACCCTGACAACTGGGCTGCGGCACAATGACGGCAGATTGCGTTGAGAACTCACTACCCGCCAAATCATCGGGTTTCAGAGAAGTCATTTCCGTGCCGTTTTTATCATAAATTTTTCGCCCATCCGTATAAAAAAGCAGGTTTCCGTTGACATCCGCAATAGATGAAACGCCCTCTTTGGTATTGAGTTTACCTTTATCATCGGCAGAGGCACTACCGCCCGAAAACTTGACCCCTGCATTATTTCCAAAGTACCAAAAGTTTTCAGGAGGCTTTGGTGGCGGTGGAACACATAGTTTTACATTAATTTTGTTCTGAGCCGAACAGCCTGTGGTGGTGTCAGTTACTTGCACGGAATAACAACTGGTGGTGTCCGCCCGCAAAGTTTGGGTAGTATCACCCTTGGGATACCAAATGTATTTATATTTAGAATCTCCGCCACCTTTGTAGGGGTCGAGGGTCAAGAAATCGCCTTTACAAATGGTTGTGTCTTGTTGAGAAGGGGAATTGCCCAAGAAAAACGGTTGGGGTGGATTATTGATAACTACGTTTTGGGTGGTAATCACGGGCAAACTATCTACCGTTCGAGTGAGTACAACCGTATATGAACCTGGTCTTGTATATAAATGAGCCGCTGTTTTGAGGGTTGAAGTATTTTTTGCACCACTTGCCACATCACCAAAATCCCATTGCCAAGCGGTGGCTTTTGAAGTGGTTATGGTATCTTTAAAAATAGTAGCGGCAGTAGAATCTGGGCATTCGGGAATGCAGGTTTTTGAAACCCTAAATTGAGCAAAAGCAATATTTGACCATCCGAATGTTAATACCAACATTAGAAAGGGTAAAATAAATTGTTTTATGCTACTAATTCTTATCATTTTTTCGTTATGTCTTAACTGGTAAACGGTACACGGTAAAAGGTGAACGGTTTTGCTATTCGACTTAAAATTCTTTATTCGTAATTTATTGAAAAGACATTATTTTTAGGCGAATAGTTGTTTCATATAATTTTCTAAAATAAATACCTTTAACAATTGTTGATTTTCGACTACAAACCCGTTCACCTTTTACCGTGTACCATTCACCAAAAAATGTCGGCATTAAATTTGCTTGATTTTATAGAAGACATACGTAAAAAAGTCTTCAAATATTTAAAATAAACGTAATTTAAGCGTAAAAATTTCTCAATAGCCTTAAATTGTATTATTTTAAACTTAAAAAATACATATCTAAGTTGTTAGTTCAAAAATTAAACTGTTCTTAGTAATCTTTGGTTAAATTATTTCCGAATAAAGACTTACTAAAACATTCCTAAATCCATGTTGAAAAGAGGTTTTTTACTATTAATAGGCATCGTTTCTTGGACTTTCGCACAAGCCCAAGACCCGCAATATTCCCAGTTTTATGCCGCCCCTTTGTATCTAAATCCAGCATTTACGGGTTCGGCAATGGCTCCACGGGTTAATTTCAACCACCGCAATCAGTGGCCCTCATTGAGTGCCAACTTTGTAACGTCCTCATTATCAGCGGATATGTACATTGATAAATTCAATAGTGGCGTGGGTATTTTGATGACTACTGACCGTCAATTTACCAATCTGACCACTACGGACATTGGAGCAACTTATTCTTATCATTTGAAATTAAGCGATAAACTTACTGCCAAATTAGGTATGCAAGGTTCTTACGTTAATCGAGGAATCAATTTTGCCGATTATACCTTCGGTGACCAGATAGCCAATTACATTTCATCGGGTTACACGGCTTTTCCGAAGTTTTCTTCCGACCAAATTTTGCAAGGTGGTGCAAACACAGCACCACAGTTGAAATATTGGGATTTTTCAACGGGAGCTTTGGTTTATTCTGAACAGTTTTGGGTGGGTGCTTCGCTGCACCATTTGAATCAACCTTCGCAATCTTTTAACGACAAAGACATTCGTTTGCCCATGAAAATTGGTATTCAGGCAGGTTATAGAATCCCTTTGGCAGATTATATGATTGGTAATAATTTGGGCGATGCCATCGAACGTGAAAAGAGCGTCACGCCCGTCATTCATTACAAGCGTCAAGGGGCATCAGATCAATTAGACGTGGGGGCCTATTTGACTTATTCGCCGATGGTTTTGGGCTTATGGTATAGAGGAATTCCCTTAAAGACTTATACCAAAGACGATGTAAGCATTATTAGTAATGATGCTGCCGTAATTTTGGTTGGATTCAGACAAGATAATTTTTCCATTGGATATAGTTACGATGCCACTATTTCACGATTGGGTTCAACGGGTGGAGCTCATGAAATTTCAGTTTCGTATGTATTTACTGATTGGATAGAACCACGCAAACATGGTCGCCCACGCAAAGGAGAATTGAAATGTCCTAAATTTTAAGATTGATTGCAAGAAATTAAAAATGCCCTTACAGTTTTGAAATTGTAAGGGTATTTTTTTATGCAAAGGAGCATTTAAAACATGATACCAATTGTTTTTAGATACTCCCTTGAAATTTAATTATCTTTGGTTGAAAAATTATTCACTGTAAAATTATGCCCCAAATTTACCAATACAACCGAGAAAACGTTAGAAGAGGCTCAAAAGCTTTGCCTTTAAAAGATGCCATTGAGGATATGATGGAATTGTATAAACTTCGCTCAAAATTTAATGAAACCTACGTTATTTCGTATTGGGAGCAGATTATGGGTACGGTTATTTCTTCACGCACTACCGAAATTTATATTAAAGAATCTAAACTGTTTGTTCAGTTAGACTCCTCTCCGCTTCGCAATGAATTGTTATTAGCCAAAAATAAAATTGTGTCGATGATTAACAAAGAAGTTGGGCAAAATATTATTGAAGATGTAATTTTTATTTAATTTCCCATAAAAAAAGCAAAAAGCGGTTGGTAAAAGGAATTCCTTTCGCCAACCGCTTTTTGCTTTTTCGCAGATTTTACAGTCCTGCAACGGTTAGTCTGACCCCCGCCGCTATGGTTAAATTTCCATAATTTTGCAGATTTTTTACGGACGCATTCGCATTAAGTGTTACGCTATGCCCTGCACATATACGAGCGTTTTCAGTCGTGAAAGGGACTCGTCCACAAGACCAAGTTTTTTCATCGTGCCAACTTCCCGTTTTTATTGTACAGACTTCATCAGTGAATAGTGAAACCGTATCAAACGATTTATTCAAAAACAAAGATGCTGCATCGGCTTTACTTCGTCCGAACCAGTCAGTGAGAATATCCCAATAAATTCTTCGGAAGTCAATTTGCATTTTCAAATCTTGATTACCAATTGTTCCGTTTAAATCCGTTGGAAGGTTTGAATAACCGCCAATATTGGGGTTTCTGCCTACTGATTGACGTTTCAAGCTACTCCCAAAAACAAACATTGGAGCAGCTACTCCGTGGTCTGTGCCTACGCTGCCATTTGAATTTGCTCTTCTACCAAATTCTGAAAAAGTAAACCCTACTACTTTGTCCTCAATGCCTCTTAATTGTAAATCATCCTGAAATGCTTTAATTCCTGCTGATACTCTACCCAAAAGTGTGGCGTGACTTCCTAAGTTATTATTTGTCCCACCGCCCGATTGTACTTGCCTTGAGTGGGTATCGAAGCCCCCAATTGAAATAAAATACACCTTCGTTTTGAGTCCACCACCAATCAAACGAGCTACGATTTTTAAGTGGTCAGCTACTGAATTTCCTGTTGGATAAACAGGGGTAGGAGTTCTATTCCCTGCATTATGAGCTGCTGTAATTTCAGCGGCATATCCAACAGCTAAAACCTGTTGATCACGAATAAATGAGATTAAATCTGATGCCTCGCAAGCATTGTTACATGGTAAATCCACGGGAGGAAGGTTACTGTTTCCACCACCAACCAAGGCTGCATAAGTCTCTACATTATTAATGGCAATTGCCATGGGTTGATTGCTTCCCAAGAGGGTTGTGGAAGTCAAAAATCCAATCTGAATAGCCAATGGGTCTTCCATTACGGCATTCAAATTGTCTCGGTCAGTAATAGGTGATGTTGGATAATTGGTAAAACGGTCTTCCAAATACCGCCCTGCCCAACCCGTATCTTCTGTTACGGCGGCATCGGTAGCGGTCATCCAAATATCAGTAGCTCGTTGGTGCGAATAGCTGGGTGTTGGATATGATACAGAATGCACGACAGACATTTTACCGTTATCGTACATTTGTTTCAAACCTGTCATGCTTGGATGCAAGCCCGTGGTACCATCTCCCAAAGGTAGAACGGACGCTTGTGGAATTGCTATATTACTCCTCAGATTGTTGTATTGAGTCATTTGGTCAAGTGGAATGACTGTGTTTAGACCATCATTACCACCACTCAAATAAATAATAACCAAGGCTCGGTCTTTGGCAAGGGCATTGGTTGTTAATAAAGATTGTACCAACGATGAATTGATACCAAAGGCTTTTACGCCAAAACCTTCTACCATTACGGGCAATATAAAAGAGGAAGATGCTGCAAGGAAATCTCTACGTTTCATATTTTTATAGCTATGAGTTGTCAGCAATGAGCCATCAACTCTTTTAGATAAAATTTGGATTAAAATTTTTTTAATTTTGAAGATTTAATAGGCTCATTTTCAGAGGATTACTTTCAAAATAATATCTCAGTATTCTAAAAAATCTGGTATTCAGCCATTCTAAAGAGGAATTTCATTACATTTTCCATCCGTACTCGCACGGTTGTAGTTCTTGATGCAAGATTGGCAGAAGTGGCAGTTTTATACAAATTCCACTGAGTAGTCCAAATATCACGAGCTTCACTTTGCATAAAAATGGTGTCGATCAAGAAGTTTTTTTGATTAGCGTTCAATCCTGTGGCAAAAAGATTTTTGGTCAATAAATCTATTATGCAAGTGCAGTCTGAGGCATCATAATAATTGGGGGCGGGTGTTGTAGGTTTATCTACCCAAGTCAGAAAGTCAATTTTTGCCCTGTTTATGGGCGTAACTCCTGAGCTTGAAAAAGTTTGACCCGTAATCATTCTATCACCAAATGAATTACGTAAACCAATCATGGAAGTATTAATCCAATTGCGGGATAAACCAGGCTGATAGTAAGCATCGTAACCAAAAACGGTAGGTTGTGCCAAAATGCTCATTTGCATTTCGTTCAAACGGGCATAGATGTAATCGGTATAATTTTTATAAGTTGTAATACTACTCAAATTACCTGCCGTAATTAAAGGAGTGGGAAACCCCAGAAATTGTAACGTGCCGACAACCAATTCTGTGGGAGCTTTCACGATAGAACCCATATTTTCTTCATCATAAAAATGTTGGGACATTAATAATTTTTTAATGACAGGTTTAATCTCAAAAGTTCTGCCCGTTGTGGGATCTTGGCTTTTGAAAAGATTAGCCAAGGGTATAATCACATTATCCTCAACGGCTTGGGTAACATTAGGATTGACAAAAAAACGATATAATTTCCGACAAATAAACTTAGGCGTTTCGGGGTGGCGAAAAAGCATAATTAATAAATCATCCAATTCCAAATCTCCTGCTGTCGTACCCACAGGATTTGTTGCTCGACCCGTAATAACCGTTCCCAAAGTAGGGTTTACGGGGTCAGGGTATTTTGTAGAGAATTGTTTATTGGTCGTATCGTGGCGGGTAAGACTAAAAGTTGTACTTACCGAAGAAGTGTTGGCAGTATAGAAATTGGCATATCTCCAACCTGTCAGCACTCTGGCGGCGGCTTTCACATCGTTTTCTGTGTAATTATTATTCCCTGCAAAATCCTTTTCTCCGACCACAAACAACTCCTGCAACTCACGAGCGTAGTTTTCATTGGCTCTGTTCTTTTCGTTATCATGCCCATTGAGGTATTTAAGCATGGCAGGATCTTTGGTGATGTTATACACAAAGTCTCTGAAATTGCCCAAGATACTGGTTCTGATAAGATTAAAATATTGATAAACAGCACGATACTCATTTACCTCGGGTAATTCTGTTACAAAATGATTTTGCCAAAACATCGTCATTTTTTCTGCTAACGAAGGGTTATTAGTCTGGGCTGCCATCAAGCCAATCCACCAATTTCGGATGTAAGACATAAAATCACCATTGCGAGCACTATTATAGACTGTGCCAATGTAAGGTTGCCCTACCGTTGCCGTCATGGTAATGTTCAAATCAACGGGTGGCGTGGGATTATAATTGATGTTATTAATCAAGGTATCAATCGCTAAACCAGCATCGACTCCTGTGAAAGCTGAGATGTGGCTTTGGGTGGGGCCGAAGGTTGTTCTTCGGAGTAAATGAGCTGCTTGGGCCGTAGTGAGAGGCTGTGAGTAAGCGTTCAAAGAGTAATTCATGTGTTAGCAATTAAGTTTATGGGAAAGCAATAAAATTAAGGGCAAAAGAAGCGGGCGGAATTTGAGTAGTAGATTTATTTTGATGGTTACAATGACACAAATTTACCGATTACATTCATCTTTCAACATCTGTAAATTCAAATAATATTAAGAAATGAGTGAGCGGTAATTTTATAGGAGGACAAATATTAGGCTTACAATTTTATGAGTCTTTCGCCAGCCCGTTCCAAAGTTTCATTATCCTTGGCAAAGCAAAAGCGTAACGTTTTGAAATCGTTTTTCTGATGATAAAAAACGGATACTGGAATGCTGGCAACCCCAATTTCTTTGGTCAGACGAACAGCTAAATCGTAATCGTTTTCATCAGTAATCTGCTGATAATTAACACATTGAAAGAAACTTCCACGGGCGGGCGTGTAGGTAAAACGTGAGCCAGCAATACATTCTAAAAACTTATCTCGCTTTTGTTGATAAAAATTTGGAATGGAAAGATAGCTATCAGAATTCAGCAAAAACTCTGCCAAAGCATACTGAATTGGTGTAACCACACTAAACGTTAGCCATTGATGCACTTTTCTAAATTCTTCCGATAAAGCCTTCGGAGCAAGACAATAGCCTACCTTCCAGCCCGTGATGTGAAAAGTTTTCCCGAAAGAACCACAGATGAAAGCTCGTTCCCTCAAAACGGGATTTCGGAGTAATGACCAATGTTCCAGACTATCAAAAATAATGTGTTCATACACTTCATCGCTGATGATAAAAATGTTGGTATCTCGCACAATATCAGCCAGTTGAGTTAAATCTTCTTGACTCAAAACTGTTCCCGTAGGATTATGAGGCGTATTCAGAATGATGAGTTTTGTCCGTTCCGTAATCTTAGATTTTACGATATTCCAGTCAATTCGATACTCGTTTTCAGGCGTGAGGGTTACATACACGGGTGTGCCTCCGTTGAGTTTGACGGCAGGGGCGTAAGAATCATAACAAGGTTCAAGCAAAATGACTTCATCGCCCTGGTGAACCACGGCAGTGATGGCGGCATAGAGTGCTTCGGTAGCTCCCGAAACCACCGTAACCTCGGTATCTGGATGATAATTTACAGAATATAAATCGCTGATTTTCTGGGCAATAGCTTCTCTCAAAGGTTGAATGCCAGCCATTGGGGCGTATTGATTCATGCCTTTTTTGAGGTAATGATTCACCAAATCAGTCAGTTTGGGCGAACAGTCAAAATTTGGAAATCCCTGTGAGAGATTCAAAGCTCCGTGGTCGGCAGCTAATTTTGACATTACGGTAAAAATAGTGGTTTCGGTATTGGGTTGTTTTGAGGTAATGTGCATAGTTAGCAAACATATTTTACTTTGCTTCTGATAAAGTCTTAGTGAGTTCTTTAAAAGCAATTACTATTTCATTCTTGTGAGGATTTTCTTTTGAAAAAATCATTGACATAAAATATTGGGATTGATTTTCAATATCAAAAATAGTTTCGTTGAGTTTCAACAGAGAATCATCATCAAATTGCTTAAACCAATCATCAAATTTGCGATTACGAGCGCCTTGTTTTCCATCGGTCGTATCACATGAAAAAACAACAACTTTCTCATGGTCTTTAAAAAAATCTTTGAAAATGGCAGCAATCGTTGATGGAATATTAAGATCTCTACCAGCCCACGTATTTTTCTGAGATTCATCTAATTGAATAATTAACTCGAAGGTGTCGTTTTTAAAGGATTCATTTTTTGGAAAATAATAATCAGCTTTCACGAATGCTACACTATAAATCATTCCAGAAGAGGTAACAAAAGCATATTCACTACTATCTGAATCTATTTTTTTAAAATTATACGGCTGTAACATTATTATTTTTTAGTGATTCTATCAAGCGTAAAAAATCTGGAGTTTGCATTTTTTCCTGCAACCTCTTTTTGTGTTTCTGCTTATTTGCTTCCAAAGTTCGAGCAAACCATAAAGCACTACGTTCTTCTGCTGATTTTTCCATGTTCTTTGTATCGTTTAATTGTTTTCAAATATAATAGAAATTAGCTAAAATGATGGTTGGTGAAACGTATTTTACTTTTAAGATTTACAAACTCCACCGTTCCGCCACCACAACCGCATAATCCACAAATGCCTTCACCGAATCTTCATAGATTTTATTTCCTACTGAATCTGCATTTTCATCCAAATTCTTGTGCGTTTCATGCGATTCGTATATGCGGGGAGAAATTACCGAATATTGATTACTGAAATTAATGATTTTATTGATAACCGTGGTCAATTCTAAGCAAGGTACTTTACCGCCTCTTCCCGAAGAAACACCCGCCAGTGCAAAAGTTTTATTATTGAAAAGGTGGGCAAAATCTTTTGACCCTAATTGATGAAGAGCGTTCAATAAATCTCCATTGACCGTAAAATTATATTCGGGCGTAACGAAAAACACCAAATCGGCTTTCTCCCAAGCCCCGATAAATTCTGCTTGAAAAGCCGTCAAATCATTCTTATTAACCGTTCCTCTGCCCACCGATGGAATATCGAAATGGTGAAAATCAACAACGGTAACGTCTTGATAGTCTGAGGCTTGCAATACTTTTTGGAGATATTTAGAAAAACGCAAAGAATTACTGTTCTGTCTTGGCGACGTGGCGATAATAGCAATGTTCATGTTGTTGGAGTAAAAAGTTCACGGTAAAAGGTGAACGGATTTGGTGAAAGTTTATTTAAGTAGATAACTGAAATTTTTGAAAGAAAGTTACAGGATTATAAAAAAGGAAGCCCTCATTCAAAACGAAGGCTTCCTTGAAAATCCGAACCGACCGACGGTCACATCGGATATCGAAAAACAATTATCGAATCAATACCCAAAAACCTCTTCCAAAGACAACTTCTTCACTTCTCCGTACTTTTTGAGGTCTTCTAAATTTACCTTTTTTTCCGAAGCCACAATACACAAATTATAAGGCTTATTTGATAATTGCGTATCTTGAAATTTCTTCAAATCATCGCTCGTTAGTTTATCCAAAGCCTGATAAATTGCCTGACGGTCATCGCCCGAAACGCCTTTTTCCAGATTATTCAAATAAGTATAAATAATATTATCCTGCGTGATTCTCTCGGTTTGGTAGTTCTTTTTCATACTTGCCTTGGCGGTTTCCAGAGCCTTTTCAGAAGCTGGAAAAACATTCAATAATTCGTTCATGCCGGCAATGGATTCGTGGATTTTATCGGCTTGCGTTCCCACGTAGGCAATCATGTTATATTTTTCGTTTTTGGTGCTTGGCGTGCGGTAAAATGCGTAGGTTGAATACGCCAAAGCCTTCGACTCACGGATGGTCTGAAACACTATTGAGGACATTCCACCACCAAAATAATTATTGTACAATTCCACGACTGGTGTTTCGGCTACATTGTACTTAATGGTCGGACGAACCCAGTTGATTTCCGCTTGAACCATATCATAATCAGTGAATAATACCACAGGTTTTTCTGGAGAAGTTGCTTCAAAGTTAGCTACCAGTGGTAAATCCGTTTTAAAAGTAGTAGGTGTTTTATGAATACCTTTTAAAGTTGTCGCTAAATTTTCCATTGTTTGTGGCCACTGCAAGTAATACACAATTGAATGTTTGTACGAAAACAAGTTTTGCAAAAACGAAATCAAATCATCCGAAGTTAAGGCTTTCAGTTCAGCATCGGTAAATTGTAAGGCATTTCTTGGATTTTTTGCTCCAAAAGCTGCATACGTTGAAAGCCCTTGCAAAATTGCTCCTTTGTTCAATTTGGCATCATTTCTTTGCTTAATTAAAGTCTGCCTTTCAGTAATTCTAGAAAGCGTAGCATCGTCTTTCTTACATTTTGTTATTAAATCTTCAAAAAGACTTGAGCGGTTTTAGTAAAATTTTCATTCAAACCACGACATTCTCAAGGTAATATGGTGGTCGGTATATGATTGATTAAAACATATATACTCCGTACTAATCTAGCTGATTGCGTTCATTGTTTTATCCGTTCCACAAATTGCAAGTATTGCAGAGCACGTTGCTTGCTTTTTCTTTCCAGGTACCCATTCAAAATGTACCATTCTAAACAAATCATTATCTTATTTTGCACTAAATGCCTCTAAATTCCCAATTTATACCTTCTTTATTCTTTCGAGAAATCCATTTTGTGAATTTCTTCCTTTTGGCTTTCATTAGTATTTCTATCAAAAATTGAGATTCTCTTTCCAGGTTTATTCTATGGCGTGATGATTAGCTTATCACTTTGAAATATCTTAGTCTTCTTTTACGTTTGTATACATTTATGTCGTTCCGCCGTACTTTTTAAGTCAATAAAATCTCTGTTTCCTTCCAACTTTAATCAAGCTCATTCAAATTACATTATTATTCCATTTGCTACTTTTGGGCATAAAACTATCTATCAAACCATTCAACATTTTATTGCATTTATCTAAACCTTGATGCGTTATCTATAATTGTGGCTTTGTCTTTATTATTGATTATCAAAATTTCCAGTTTAATTTGTCTAACTCTACTAACAAAGGTTTTTATGACCTCAAAAATTCATTCTTTTTTAGGGGTTGCTCCATCGACCAAGAATTGAATAGTCTTTTTTCCTTTCTAGGCTTGACCCTTCGGCTCTTAAAACCTTTTGGGCTTCCTTCCATTAAGTCCATTCAACCTTCTTTTTAGTTCGGCAGTTTTCAATTCATCTATCATTATTCCACCATTTTCTGCTACTCTGCTTCATCCTAATAACTTTCAGACATAGTAAGATTATCGGGAGTTGGTCAAAAAACTTCCTTCACAATCAGGGCATTTATCGCCAATTCAGGGAGCAGGTTTGTATTCGGGAACGGGCTTGGCAACCATGTATTTAAACGAAGCATCAATTTTCTTGATTAACTCATCCGAATTAAAATCCCCGCCATAATGATTGCCATGTTGTTGGGGACATAATATTATTTGAAATAATTACGATCTCCACCAACGAAGGGCTTTTTAAATGTTCAATCGTTCCGATGGTGGTTTGCTGTCCATGTAATTATGGGATTGGGGAAAGACGCATTACGGTTTTCCGCCCTTTCCGACCATCATTGTCTAAACCTCGATTTTTTTCTTCATAAACCTGCCTAATTCGTGTGAAAAATACGCAAAACAAGGCTTTACCGGAAACGTTCTGCCTGTAATTTCAAAAAACGGTCGAGAGCATTAGCGGGGATGTCTTCGGTATAACAAGTTTGTTCATACCACGTAAAAGCATTTGTGCCTTGTCCGCCCATCGAAGCCATCATTTTTGTCGTATTCGTTGGCGATGGCAAACTTGGCAGCCTCGCCTGAAACACGGTCAATTTCCTTGTAAATAGCTTTTCGTTGGGCGGTGTACTGCGTTTTTGTATATTTTTCGTACAAAGCATCAATCTGGTCGAGCAGCGGTTTTTCCTTCGCCCAGTCCAACGAACCGAATTTATCAGTTCCTTTAAACAGCATGTGTTCCAAATAATGAGCCAAGCCCGTATTGGTGCGTGGGTCAGTATTTGAACCCGCCCGTGTGGGAATCAACGCCTGAATGCGGGGTTCTTTGTGGTTTTCGCTCAGAATGACCGTTAAGCCGTTACTGAGGGTATAAAAACGGGCTTTCATGGGGTCATTGCTCACGTATTTGTAGGTATAACCACCCGCAGAGGCAGTTTTCCAATCAAAAGTTTTCTGAGCAAAAGAGAGTTTAGGCAAAGTAAAAAAATGATACCAAGAGCGGTAGCGAATTTTCATCTGTAAAGTAGATAATGTTTAGGTTGGAAATTGATTTAACATTGCAATAACATGAAAAATTTGGAAAGATTCATTTTGATTTGGGATGGGCGGTTTTAAGAATATGGTTTAATTCAAAAGAAAAATTAGCATTTAATACAAGTTGGCGTGGTCTAATTCTAAATGTTGATAAAAAATAGCTATTTTCTGAAAAACTAAACAAGCGAAATGAAGATTCATTGTAATATTTTGAAGGTTTAATCCAATTTGCCAACTATTATTTTTGAATTTATACCTCGTTGAAACATCTATGAAAACGTAGCTTTGTGTTTGTTTTATCATCCATAATCTGATTGTTACTTATCAACCAAGGTTAATAATTTACTGGGATTGGCATTTATTTTAAAAAATAAATCTATTTGTTTGATTATTTTCAGTATTTTCACCAATTCGTTCAATCGATTTTTATTTTGGCTAAATTTTACCTCAAATTGTGTTTGAATCCAATTTTTAGGTGATGTAGTAATATTACAAGTCAGATTCTGGGATTGGGTTTTGATCAAGGCAAGCTGATTGTTTGTCAATAAACGATTTAAAAACTATTTACATTTGTTCCATTCAAGTGATTTTGGTTCAGATACTGTGCCAATACTTACTAATCTGAGCAAATGCAGTTAAGTTTTCAGTCGTATTATCGGATAATAGATTGACCTGTTTGATGAAAAGCCCTTCATTATTTTGCCCTTTCAAGAGATTCAGACTACTTTTTTGTCAACCGATTCCAATACTTCCCAACCAAAATGAATCATGTCTCTAAATCTCATATCCCAATTTGCCGTATGCTTCTGAATAGTTGGAAGAACTCCATTATTTTGAGTTAGCGTCCGATAATCATTCAGTAAATAGCCTGTATAAACTTCGTTAATTTCTGGAATATAATTGGAAAAATCATATCGAACACTTGTATTCCATTGAGAAGAAAAAATGTAGGTTGCTGAAATTTTAGGATCAAAAAATAGTTGCTCTTTTTGTGGATTTTGCCAATACAAAAAACTGAGGGGTAATTTAGCTTCTAATTTGATGTTCTCTTTTGAAAGGGCATAACCTACTTCTCCATATATTTTCGTGTAGTTAATCCTCTGACTTTTAACGAGTAACGCACTATCCGCTACGAGCGTTTTAGCCATAAAACCATCCAGTTTTGAATCAAGTTTTTGAGTAGAATAAGTTACATCCAGTTTTGTATTTCATCCCTAATTTTTTATGAGTCATAAAACTCACGTAAGTATCAAACAGTCCCTTTTTCAGTGATGATATTTTGTTCTACGATAGATCTATCGTCATTGATTGACAAGGTTTGCGGTGCTTTAATAAAATATCCCCAAGCCCTAATTTCAAAAACATTATTGCTTAAAGTCTTTTTCAACAATTTGAAATCATTTGATAGCCATTGCGTATCGAAAGGACTGTTTTGTAATAATGTCTGACTGAGATTATTACTTTCGTTCATGAGAATCCCCTCCGAATACTTCCAACTATTTTTCACGCTCAATTTGTTGCTCAAATAATATTTTGGCTGATTACTCACGAGCGATAAAGTCCCTTCCAATTGGTCGAGACGGAAATTGTTATTTTTCTTTTCCGATACCACAAGCGTATCTTTTCCTAAAAAATATCGGCTCTCAATTTGCCCTTGATTATTTTGTTTATCCTTCAAATATTCAAGATTAAGCACTAAATCATACTTTTTGCCAATACCCCAAAGGTGCTTGGAGGTTATAAAATGACTCTGATTGAAAGTTAAATATTTTTGCTGAATTGGTGGACGGTTGAGTTCCGCAACGGACGTAATGGGTTGTGTGTTTCTGAGATATGCCAATTGTGGACCAGAATTAATCAATTGTTCAATATTCAGTTCTTTGGTATCAGGCGACAAGTCAGTGCCAATATTATTATTCTTGAAAATGCTGAATGACTGATTTTTAGAGATAATTCGGGCGAGGTTGAGCAGGTTGTCGTATAACAAATCGTCGGTATTCAAACCAATTCCTAACTGAGCATTTTTGAGCCATTGGGCTTTGGCAGATTCTTTGAAAACAACATTTAATCCTGCTTTTTGTGAATAAACGATGTCTCTGAGCAGGTTAATTGGCTGATGATTTTCAAGGATTTCGACTCGTTCCACATCTTGCCATTTGAAATTATCATTGGCAACTTTGTATTTACCCTCGAACAAATCTTTGCCTTCGGTATAATATTTATTGATGGGTTCGCCATTGTATTTGATTACCCCGTTTTCACCCAATTCAATACCAGGAAGTTTTTTGAGAATATCCGCTAAATTGCGGTCGAAAGGATTGGCAAATTGTTTGACATCATAGCGAATAGTATCGTTACTGACTCTGATGGGTGGAGTTTTAACTTTAACTTCTTGTAACTCAGTAGCCTTCGGAATGAGTACATAATCTTGAACTAAATTAATTTTACTAATAATCCGTTCCTCAATGGAAAAGCCCATTGCCCCAACGACTAATTTCACGGAATCAGAAGAAATAGTCTTGTTGAATTGATAAAACCCTTGGCATTTGTAATAGCGAAAGCCTGAATAATACTTGATTTGGGCAAATACGCCCTTACACTCACCCCTTGAAGCACATGATTTTGTGCATCCACCACACGCCCAGACAGAAACTGAGAATAAAACCAGAAAAACTAAGTAATGTTACTATCAAAAAACATACAACGATTACTATTTTTTTCATTCAAAATCTTATTTTTCTGTAAGTTCCATTGGGTTGTAAGAACGTTTGGGGAGATTGGTCGGTGGATTATCAATAGTAAAATTAGTACCACCTTTTCCACTGCTTAAAAATGGTAATGGGTCTTCAATAAATAACTTGTTTAGTGCTAAAAACTGTTCCTTAGATACTTTTTCTCCCTTTGCGACAGGGATTGGAATCTCCGTATCAACTTTTTCAATTGCCGTACACTCAAAAATAAAATGTCCTTTGCTTTCTATAATTTTTAAAATCAACCCTGGTAAACCCGTAAATTTCCAAGGTCCTTCACTCACATTGATAGAAGAAGTAAACCAGGCCTCATAATTTCTTCCCTTAAATTGGCAAATAGCTTTCTGACAAAGATAACCGACAATTTGCATCGTATCAGTTTGGATTTGCCAACTTATATTTGGCATTGGTTCTTGAACAGTATACTCAAAAAGCCCCAAATTCTCCATTGATGTTATCTGACTATTACCATAATTTTTAAAGATAATTCTCTCTTTTCCCCTTCTATTCTTAGGAGTTTTCAATGCCTTAAAATCAATACCATTAGTTTGTTTTAATTGCTCCATCAGTGCTTTTTTAGTTTCTTCAAGAGAAATGCTATAAAACCTACTCATTGACTTTCCAATTTCTAAACCCATTACATCGTAATTCTTTTTGATAAATCCATTGTATCTGATATGGATGTTTCATCATAACGAATTAACAGATAGCCTTTATCTTTTGATGTTTGTGAAAAAATCCCAAAATTAGAACTTATTAATAAAGATAAGATAAGAATTGATGTCTTCATGCGATTTTAAAGGGTTAACTGATATTATAAAGTTGAGAATTTTACTTGATTTCTAACGGTGAATATTTAATTTTCAGTAAATATCCACCGTTGATTTATTATTCACCACATAAACCACCTTCTAATCTTATAGCATCTCTAACAAGTTCACCACCAGTAGATCCACAAGCAAGTGCTCTCATACATGATAACTGAACAACCAAACAACTAACATTAATTGTTTTTCGAGGAGTTTTTTTGTATTCTTTTTGCATACTATAATTTACTTTAGCTGTTGTACAACTCGACTTTGCCATCATACCAAATGATAACAGCATGGCAACAAATAAACTGAAAAATGCTTTCTTTTTCATACTTTTGTGAAAGTTTTAATTGTTAAAAGTTAAGACTCATAAAGCTCACCAATGGTCTTCAAACTTCGGTGGGCTTTACTTATTTCAAAGGTATGCTGTTTCTAATGACAATGTCAATAAGTAGTACCCCTTAAATTTTGAGATTATCATTTAATTTATTCTTTCTCTTAAAAATATGGCTATCTCGGTCAAATTATTTTCAGATAGTAAACCTAATTTTTTCCTAATATTAAAACGATGCCCTTCTGCTGTTTTCAAAGAAATAAACAATTCATTCGCTATTTGTTTAGTAGTATTCAACGCTGCTATTAAACCTAAAACCTTCTTTTCGGTAGCACTTAATGTTCCATAATTTTTCAAGGCTTTGTCCAATACCTCCTTCGGGATTGATTCATATATTTCATACTCTACTTGGACTAATTTTAAGGCTTTCAAAGCGGCTTCTTGAAATCGTTTTTCAGTGACTGGCTTCTGCAAAAAATCAACCGCTGAATATTTCAGAGCTTTATACATTTCTTTTTCAAAACCCGAAACAAAAATTACCTTCGTATGTACCTGCGTGACGATAGACTCGTATAATTGAATGCCCGTGAGTTGGGGCATCATTATATCAGTGATCAATAAATCAGTGGGGGTTTTCAAGAGATACGCTAAGGCTTCGGTGGAGTTTTGGAAAATCTTTTTGAGATTCAGATAAGGAATTTTAGAAACGTAATGAGCTAATACTTCGGCGCTTACAATTTCATCATCTACAATAATACAGGTTAGTTTTTGAGTTTGCATAGAAAGATAAGTTTTAAGAGTTAGTTGCGTAATATTAATGATTGTAAAACTCATTTCAAAATAAAATGTTGTTTATAAATAATAAAAAATAAAATGGTGGGGGGTAAGTAAGTATTTGATTATCAGTAGTTTATGAATTATTTTTTTGAGTATTACATCCCCCTGCCCCCTTCAAAGGGGGATTTTCCAATTCTTAGATTTTTTCAAAGAATTAAAACTATATATTTTCGTAGTTTTTACGTTTATATTCTCAATCCATTTTCCATACTTTCCAACCCAATTATTCGTTAATTTTGCACAAAATATTAGAACTCAGCACAATGAAAAATAGATTCAATTTGTCAGTAAATATCAAAGCGTTTTTGGCTTTTTTACTGTTAGTGATTACTACAAATCACGGATATTCGCAGTGGTGGAAAGATACTGAAAAGGCAGAAAAAGAGCGTTCAAAAGGAATGTTGTTGCTTACGAATGAAGTACAGATTGAGGCAAGTACTGCCATTAATCACATGTATAATTTTAAATTTTATGAAGCTGAAAAAGAGTTTAACTACCTGAAAGTCAAGTATCCAGAACATCCTTTGCCCGAATTTCTGTTGGGTTTGATGGAGTGGTGGAAAATCGTTCCCAATACTGAAAACGCTCTTTATGATGAGAAGTGTTTGGCATACATGGATAAAAGTATCGAAAAAGCCGAAAAAATTTGGGATGATTCTGAAAACCCCGAAGCAGCATTTTTCATGGCAGGGGCTTATGCTTTTAAAGGGCGTTTACACTCAGAACGCAAACATTGGTCGAAGGCTACTTTTGCGGCTAAGAATGCCCTGAAATACCTCGACCGTTCCAGAAGTTTTGCCGATTTTAGTCCAGAATTAATGTTTGGGGATGGGCTGTATAATTATTATTTTTATTATGTGAAAGAAAACTATCCTTTGCTTCGTCCAGTTTTGTGGCTTTTCCCGAAGGGCGATAAACCTAAAGGTATCAAACAGTTAGAGAAGGTGAGTTACAATGCTTTTTATACCCGCACCGAAGCTCGTTATTTTCTTTTGCAAATTTATGGTTTGGAAAATATGAATGATAAAGCATTGAATTTGGCAAAATACACCTCAGAATCATATCCAGATAATCCATTTTTTCAACGTTTTTATGCTCGCAGTGCCTTCGTTTCGGGTCATGTGAACGAGGCTAAGTCTTTGTCTAAGAGTATTTTAGCAAAAATTGACGACCGTATGCCTGGCTATGAAGGCGTAAGCGGACGTTATGCCTCTTACATCTTGGCATATTATGCCTATAACTACGATAAGGACATCAAAACTGCCAAAGAATATTATCAGAAAACGATAGAATTTGCTAAGAATACCAGCACCACCAACTCAGGATATTATTGGTCTTCGATGTTGGCGTTGGGAAAAATTGCCTCGCAGGAGGAAGATTATGACAAGGCAATTGAATATTACAAGCAAGTAATTGATGACACCGACCGTAAGGCAACTCAGCGGGATGAAGCCAAAAAGTTATTAGCAGAAGCCAAAAAGGCGAGGCGAAAGAAGAAGTAAGTTTTTAGAGAATAAGGGTTAAAGAGAGGAGCATGGGCGTTTTCACGAGAATCTTCATTAAATACGGTTCTCTGAAAGTTCTTGGGGAACTAATGGATTTTAATAATATAGTCATAAATTACTGATAATCAAACCTATAAGGCTTTAAAACCTTAAAACTGTCAGAGAACCACTAGTGTTTTAATACTCGGATTTTGCTTTCGCATTTATGTCTGGTCTGGACACCAGCCATCGGGCAGTGACAACCGTTTACCCTTTGACTGTTCACCCTTCACCGTCAAGAAGAAACCATTCCCTTCAAATACTCTTCCAATGGAAACGCTTTCGCCACTTTCTTGCTGTAAATAAAAAAATACCAAACCACAAACGCCCAACTGCCGAAGAAAACTAACGCTAATAATATCATAATCAGCGGATTAGCTTGCGAAAAACCCGATTTGCCCAAGTGCGTAACGTAACTTTCGATGAATGCTGCCAAGATGGTGAAAGGGATTGTTCCGATATAGATTTTGGCACTTTCCAACATCCCTTTTTTGAGGGCTTCCTTGCGAGTTAGGGTGTTTGGAAAGAGGAAACTTAACCCCAAAATCAGCCCTGCCATACACTCCAAAATCAAACCCATCAGTTCCAGCGTGCCATGAAGCATAATCACAAAAATTGCCTGAATTCCGAGGCTGTGCTTGAAGAACATTGCCATAAAAGTACCAAACATCAAACCGTTTTTGAAGGTGTGATAAAACGTGCCAATGCCCAGCAAAATCCCTGACATATAGACCATTAACCCCACAAAAAGATTATTAGCAAATATCTTCAAAAACATACTTAAAGCACTTTCAGAGGCATAAACCCCAAATGGAATTCCTTTTTTGATGTTGGCTTCGGTCATCTGCACATAGCCAGCACCCATGACCGATTCAATGAAATTAGGGTCGAGAAATGAGCAAACATAACCCAAAATACTGAACGTAAAAAAGAACGTAACCGCCACCCAAAGCACCTTTCGGTTATGCCCAATTATCAGAGGAAAATCCTTTTTCCAATATTCCAAAATGGGGTTTTTGTCTTGTTTAACGAAGATAGATTTATAAACCCTTGCTGCCAAGAAGTTGATATAATTGGTAATTCTGCTGTGGGGATAATGCGTTTGTGCGTAAGAAAGGTCATTCACGAGGTCGATAAAATCGGAAGAAATCTCATCGGGATTTTCTTTTTCAAAATGTTCGATGTCGTGCCAGCGGTGTTTATTTTTATCAATAAAGGAGGCTTCTCTCATTAATTCTAATTAAAAATTATGAAGTAAAAATTAAAAATTACCAAACACGAAAAATCAATCATTTATAATTCTTAATTTTTACTTCATAAGTAACGCAAATTAAATAACCTCACCCATTACTACTCATTCTTTTTGCCCCGTTCTTCGTTGGTAAAACCGAATCGTCGGAGCGCCTCATTTAGCGATGCTAAACTGCGGTTTTACCGCCTCGAAAGGAACAAAAATAATCTCGTATTAATGGATGATATTATTTAATTCCCGTTACTAATTGTGAATTTCTCTTGTAATATTAATTTTTTTTCTTAAAATTACAAAATGAAAGCCTTAAATATTCCCACCTTTCTAAATATTGACTTATCCTTTGAAATGTCTTCCGTCGGTCGGCGATTTGGGGCATTTTTTATTGATTTAGCTATTAAATGGACGTACATCTTTGCTGTTTCGGCAGTTTTTAGTATCTCTTTTGATGTCAATACGACTCTTCTGGCATTCATCATTTTCACCCCTTTTTTGTTGTATAGTTTCCTGCTGGAATGGCTCAATAAAGGGCAAACTATTGGCAAATTGTTGTTAGGTATTCGGGTAATTGGCATTGATGGAAACCCGCCGTCAGTAAGCCAGTGTGCTATCAGATGGATGTTTTTGTTGGTTGATGCTTATCTTTTTGCTCTTTTCACGTTCGTAAATCCCATGTTTGCGGCTCTGACTTTTTTCAGTCCTTTGATTGGGGCTTTATTTATTGCCATCGGAAAAAATCAACAACGTTTAGGCGATATTGCCGCTCAAACCTACATCGTGCGGGCGAAAGAAACCGAATGGAGTTTGGACGATACTATTTATGCCTATTTCAGTAAGAAGAAAGCTGATTATGTCCCTCAATATCCCGAAATTATTAAACTTTCAGACCGTGATATGACCATCGTGAAGGATTTATTACAAAAATCAGAAACGCACGTCAATCACGAATTAGCCCAGAAATTAGCCAATCACATCAAAAAAATTCTGAGCATCGACAGTAAGGAAGATGATTATGTTTTTCTGAATAAACTCTTGGAGGATTATAATTATATTTCTTTGAGTAAATAAAAATTGTCAAGACGAAGAAGTTAGCGACTAATTTCTTCGTCTTTTTTATGCAATTTTCTGAAAACTGCCTCAACTTTCTAACCCCTATTTCCCCAATCCCTAATCCCCATTTCCCCATTTTCCCCTACCTTTGTACCATGAATTATTTATCAGCAGAGAATCTCTCAAAAAATTATAACGAGCGGTGGTTATTCCGCAATATCAATTTTGGTATTTTAAAAGGTGATAAAGTGGCTTTGGTCGGGCAGAATGGTACGGGCAAAACTACTTTAATGAATATTTTGGCGGGAATTATTCCTTCCGATGAAGGCTCCGTTTCCATCCGAAAAGGCATTTCAGTGGGTTATTTATTCCAAAATCCCGCTTTTGACGAATCCCTTTCCGTGATGGATACGCTCTTTCAAGGCGATTCACCAGCCAATCAAGCAATTAAGGCTTACGAAAAATCATTGCTTCATCCTGATGATATGAATCAAATGTCGGAAGCCCTCGAAATGATGGATAAATATCAGGCTTGGGATTACGAAAGTCGGGTAAAACAAGTGCTTGGAAAATTGGGAATCCATGACTTCGACCGTTTGATTTCGGAACTTTCGGGCGGGCAACGCAAGCGTGTAGCAATGGCAAAAGTGTTGATTGAAGAGCCAGATTTGATGATTTTTGACGAACCTACCAACCATTTGGATTTAGAAACCATCGAGTGGTTGGAGCAAACCCTTTCTGCCCAAAATATCACTCTGTTGTTAGTAACCCACGATAGATACTTTTTGGATAGAGTTTGTAATAATATCGTAGAATTAGAAAACGGCAATATTCACGCTTATAAAGGCAATTATGGCTATTTCTTGGAGAAAAAAGCCGAGCGAGAAGCCAGTGAAGCCGCCAGTATTGATAAAGCAAAAAATACCCTCCGTACAGAACTTGAATGGATGCGTCGCCAACCCAAAGCTCGTGGCACAAAGGCTCAATATAGAATTGATGCTTTCCATGAATTGAGTGACAAGGCTTCGCAAACCAAAGACGATTCAAAGGTGCTTTTGAACGTGAAAATGACTCGCCAAGGCAGTAAGATTTTAGAGATTGATGATTTGAATAAATCCTTTGGTTCTCAGAAGATTATCTCCAATTTCTCATACATTTTTCAACGAAAAGACCGTATCGGAATCATTGGAAAAAATGGGGTTGGGAAATCGACTTTTTTGAACATGATTACCCAAAATCTAAAACCAGATTCGGGTAAAATTACTTCGGGTGAGACCGTGGTTTATGGCTATTATACCCAAGGAGATTTAGAATTTAATCCTACTGACCGTGTAATTGACGTAATCAAAGATATTGCCGAAGTCGTAACCGTTGGGACGGGCGAAACCATTTCAGCAAGTCAATTTTTGACCCATTTCAAATTTGACCCAAAAGTGCAATACGGCATGGTAGAAAAGCTATCGGGAGGAGAAAAGAGACGTTTGCAATTAATGAAAGTTTTGATTAAAAACCCCAACTTTTTAATCCTTGATGAACCCACCAACGACCTTGATATTCAGACACTTAACATCTTGGAAGACTTTTTGATGGCGTTTGGCGGATGCTTAATTCTGGTATCTCACGACCGTTATTTTATGGATAAATTGGTGGAACACCTTTTTGTGTTCGAGGGTAACGGACAAATCAGAGATTTCCCAGGTAATTATACTGATTATCGTGAATGGGCAGACGAACAACCCGCCGAAAGAGACATCGCCGAAAATGTGAAAGCATCGAGTAGTAATAATCTTTCTGCCTCAGTAAGTAAATCACAAACACCTGTCGTTCAAGTAACTAAGAAGAAATTATCCTTCAAAGACCAGAAGGAATATGATGATTTGGAAAAGACAATACCTGCTTTGGAAAAGAAAAGAGCTGAACTAACCAAAAGACTCAATGAAGGTGGTAGTTATGGAGACTTGACGGCTTGGGCAAAGGAAATTGAAAACCTGAGCGAGCAATTAGACGCAATGGAAATGCGTTGGTTGGAGTTGTCGGAATGAGCGGAGTGGGGAATTTCGAGTTTCGAGTGCGGAGTTATGGCTGACTCAATGTAAACTCCCCACTCGAAACTCAAAACTCTCCACTCCATTAAAGACTTTCCCTACGAATCATATAAAATGGATTTTTTACTTTAATTTTCTTTTTATCCAACAACAAAGCCGCTGCCGTTCTGCCCATTGTTTCAAAATCAGTGGTGATTACGGTGATGCCTAAAAGTTCTTTCAGCGTGGTTTCGTTGAAGGAAATAATACCAATTTCTTTGCCCAAGGTAAAATTTGATTGTCGAGTTTTCTTCACTAATTCTGCCAAATCAGTTTCTTCCACTACCAAATAAGCCGTTCCTGCTTGTAAGATTTCGCCCTCAATTTGTTCTTTAAAAATGAATTCTTTTTTGGCATAATTACTGTAAAAACGCACACCCCGCACAATTTCAATGGGATAATTACCATCACTTGGGAAAACCAATATAATTCTCTGATACTTAGTCAGGAGGTCATTGGCACTTTCTAAGGCTTCGGAAACGTCCCGCTCAAAGTCCTGATAAACGCTCAGACATTCATGCTTAAAATCGGGTAAATCTTTATCTAAAAAAACTAATTCATTGGTTGGAATTTTCTCTAAAACTTTGATTGCTAATTCTTTATCGGCTTCTGGAAAGAAATGTGGCATCACCACGTAATGATTATATTTCCCAAGGTTTTTATCAATAATTTCCTCAAACAGTCGGGCGTTGTAATGATGAATTTGTAAATCTACAGAGGCTTTATCACCCAAAACTTTCAGAAAAGCGTAATAAATCAGTTTTTTATAAGAACTTAATTTGTTGAAAATCAGCAGAATACGCATTTTTCTATTTTCACCACTGTTGATATAATATCCTTTTCCTTGCACAGACGTAATAAACCCACGCTCACGCAACTCACGATATGCCTTCTCAACGGTATCACGGGCGATATAATATTCCTCACTGAGTTCGCTGATGGAAGGTAATTGTTCATTTTTCTTCAACACATTACGTTCAATATCCGCAATGACAGAATGTATAATTTGTTTATACTTAGGCGTTTTGTCGCTGGGATTTAAGTTGAATTTATACATTTTTTATTGAAAATTTGTGAATGTTGTGTCCTTAAAAATTCAAAACTATGGTAGTTATTTAAACCGTTCTTTTAAGCCATGTTTTCTATCAAAATGAAGTCCGATGATAAACTGAATAATAAAGATTACAACAAAAAATAGTCGAGACCAGATGGTATATCCAGCAATCAATCCAGTTATTAAAAATACTATTGGAGCTATCCATGCACGAATCAGGTAATATTTTTTTCTAATGTTGTCGGTGGGATGTTTACATATTTTATTCTTTGGATTGTAAATATAATAAGATATCCAAAGTTTAATAAATCCCGTAGAAGCAACATTGAAACAGTAGATTTGAGTGGGTAAACTAAAATTAATATATCTGCTGTAAAGGGCTGAGGTAAAGGGCATTATTGTGATTGACATCAAAAATAAAAGGTTCAAGAACACCAATGTTCCATCATAATTATCTACATACGCAAAGGTGCGATGATGGTCTATCCAGTATAAGGCAATTACCCAAAAACTAATGAAAAAACCGATAAATGCTACAACTGCAGTTTGACTGAAAAGAGTATCTTTAATTTTTACACTGTTGAGTCCTGAAAATTCCAGATTTGGCACTTTTATTTCCAGAATAAGTAGCGTAATAGCAATCGCAAAAACGGCATCGGTAAAGAGAATCATCCGTTCTACTTGAAAGCGTTGGCGGTCTTCTTGGTGTTGTTGGTGGGGAGGTATTTGTTGTTTCATATTAGCATTTTAATTTTGTCTCAAAATACGCATAAATCCGTTATTGATCTATATTTTTATATTTTTTACGATAAGAAATTCTTACCCACGCAATGATGAATCCACCAATAACCCCAGGAGCAATCCAAACCAATAAGCCAGGCAGAAAGGGCGGATTATTGACTACCAAAAATGCCGTAACCGTGGCGATGTATGACCCTCCCATACGTGAAATATGATTTTGAAACCAATATCTGATAGGAATAGGTTTACCTTCATCATCAATCACTTTTTTACCCATAAAAACTCGCAAATCTTCAAAAGATATTCTAAAAACTGCTACTCCGAAGACAAGGAACAAAATACTCAAAAATCTATCACCTTTTTGAAAACCTAAAAAAGCAAAATAAAACATGGATAATGCACACATCATTGCCAAAATACTGGCAAAATAATCAAGCCAAGAAGGTTTTAAAGATTCTTTACGTTGAATGAGCCTTACGCCCGTGAAGGTGTTATAAAAACTAAAAATGGCAATTGCCGCTAAAAATATTAACCGCATTTGCATTTGAAAACGGAGCAGAGCCGTTAAAGCAACCACAAACATTGCCCAAAAATAGATTTTACCCCAAAAGATATGGGCTTTGCCACCTTTTTGGGCAAACATCGGAACAAGACCCGTAACTAAGGCAATAAAACCTGAAGCAATGTGAACGTAGAGAGTAAGCGTAAGAAAATTTTTCATCAGTATGTGGATTAGGTTTCCGTTTGATTTTTGATGATTCAAAATTATTCAAACAAAAGTCTAATTAAACCATTTTCCGACAGACTGTGAAATTTTTGGGATGAATTGATGAATTTGAATCATAAAATCTTGCAGAACCTCTAATCCCTAATTTCCTAATCCCCAATCCCTAAATATCTATCCCCGTTTTCTTCAAAAATTTAGAAGACAGTTTTGATTTGCTCGAAATATACCGTAAGCTTACACCCACGTAGGGCGTAATGGGAAGACTCTGTGAAGTAAGATTTTCATTAGCGGCATTAAAGGTTTTCACTTGCCTAAAACCCGCCATTCCTCCTTCAATTCCAATATTAAAAGCATTCAAAATATGGGCATTGGCGGCTAAGGTAAAACGTATTTGCTGAAAATTTTGTCGGCGGGGCAATCTTTCTGTATTAATAGCAACATCTTGATAACCAGCACTATATCCATCAAAAATACTATTGAAATCAAAATGCAACCACGGTTGAGCCTTATAACTTACACTCGCCCGAAAAGGTAAAATTCCCGAAACTTTCCAATCATCACTCAAAGCCTTTGTAAAGCCAAAAATGGGAATAATTCTAAATTTTTGGTTATACACAATGGCACTTCCATACAAGATTTGAGTTCGTAATCCGAAGATTCTTAATCTTGCTGCCCCACCATAAAAATAAGGTTGTGGATTGAAAAAAGTCTCATTCGACTGCGTTATGCCCCCACCTACGCCATAAACCCAAAATTTTTCTCGCAAACTTGCCTTTAATTGTACAAAAGTTACACCCATCGTTTTGTAACCGCCATTAGGTTGTTCTTTCCTATCAATTGTTGGGTTTAATTGGGATAAATTAGCTAATAAAAGAGTATGTCTTGCTTCAACATCCGCTTTTTTGCCAAAACCAATTCCTGCTGAAATAGTAGTATTTAACGGAATAATGGCAAGGGCATTGGTGCGATTCAAGCCAAATTTCTGCCCACTTTCCGAAGAAGCATCGGGCATATAATCTGCCCTGACCGTTACGTTTGGATAAAATAGTTGTGTAAGTGAGGGTGTTTGTCCAAAAGTTTTGGCACAAAGAAAACCTATTAAAATGAATGGAACGAGCGTTTTTGAAAACATAGAAGGATTTTTTTCAAAATAACGCTTGGGATGTGGGAATAGTATTGATAAAATTTATGATAAACCGCAAGGTCACTCGCCCGTGGTTGGTGTCCCCACCAAACACCCGTGCGAAAGCAATATTTGTGTACTTATGTGGTTGTGAAGACACCAACCACTGAGCAAAAATAATCTTGCGTCATAGCGACTTTGCGGTTAAATAGAAAATCTACCCTAAAAATGTCTTCCACAGTAAATATACGTTCAAACTAATAATAATTATTGCAACCACCCACGAAGAAATTTTAACCAATTTTGAATTGACAAATTCACCCATCTGTAATTTATCACTCGTGAACATTACCAAAGGTACAACCGCAAAACTCAATTGAAAAGATAAAATAACTTGGCTTAAAACCAACAATTCCCCAGTGCCTTTTTCACCGTAAATAATGGTAACAATTAAGGCTGGAATAATTGCTATTAGTCTGGTAATCATTCTTCTAAGCCAAGGTTTTAGCTGAATATTCAAGAATCCTTCCATCACAATTTGTCCTGCCAGTGTACCCGTAAGCGTAGAATTTTGACCAGCAGCCAACAAGGCTACGGCAAATAGAATTCCTGCAAATTTTACCCCCAAAACAGGGTCAAGCAAATGATAAGCATCGTTGATATCTGCTACATTCTGATTGCCCGAATTATGAAAAGTTGCAGCCGCCAAAATAAGAATAGCGGCATTGATGAAAAATGCCAAAGCCAAAGAAATTGTAGAATCAATGGTAGCAAAAAATACGGCTGAACGTTTACCTTCTGATGTTTTTTCAAAGTTGCGAGTCTGCACAATACTAGAATGTAAATATAGATTATGAGGCATCACCGTAGCCCCCAAAATCCCGATGGCAACATACAGCATTTCTGGATTTGTAATGATTTGAGGTTTGGGAATAATATTACTAAATACCTGATAAATAGAGGGTTGTGAAACGATTATCTCATACGTGAAGCAACAAAAAATCATAAAAATCAATGCTGCCACAATACTCTCCAAAACCCTAAAACCTTTATTTTGAAAATATAAAAGCACTAAAACATCCAAAACCGTAATCACAACGCCAACTGTTAGAGGTAATCCGAAGAGCAAATTTAGAGCAATAGCAGAACCGATAACTTCGGCTAAATCACAAGCGGCAATAGCAATTTCACAGAGAACCCATAAAATAAAAGAAGTAGTTTTGGAGTAATTATTTCGACAAGCCTGAGCCAAATCTTGCCCTGTGGCAATGCCTAATTTGAGGGAAAGATGCTGCAGTAACATCGCAAAAAGATTGGAAATTAGAACTACTGAAATCAGTGTGTAACCAAATTTTGCCCCTCCCGCAATATCTGTTGCCCAGTTTCCTGGATCCATGTAACCCACCGCAACCATTAGACCTGGACCCGTAAATGCCCACAGTTTTTGCCAAAACGTACCAAATTTTGGAACTTTTATAGACGCATAAACCTCTGGTAATGAATTAGATATGGTTTTTCTTAGTTTGTTCATGTGTGTTTGCGGTGGTAAATTCATCACAAATATAGATTCTATCAATAATAATCCAAAATATTTTTTTAGGTTAATCTAAAATTTATTTATTAATGCTAAAAATAATATCTTTGTCCATATTAAGGTGTTGGACTTTGGGGAATAGGGATGAGAAATTCCATACTAACCCCTAATGCCCAAACCCTAACCCCTAAAAGAAATGACATCATTTACCGAAGAGAATTACTTAAAAATTATCTATAAACTTTCTGCTGAAACAGAGAGTGAGATAAGTACGAATGCCGTGGCAGAATTGACCCAAACTAAAGCGGCTTCGGTAACGGATATGTTACGTAAACTATCTGAAAAACAGTTAGTTAACTATCAAAAATACCAAGGAGTTAGGCTCACGGAGTTGGGCGAAAAACTGGCATTAAGTGTTATCAGAAAGCACCGTTTGTGGGAAGTTTTTTTGGTGGAAAAACTAAAATTTAATTGGGACGAAGTGCATGACATTGCCGAGCAATTAGAACATATTGACTCAGAGGAATTAGTCTTGAAATTAGACCAATTTTTAGGTTTTCCAAAGTTTGACCCACACGGAGACCCTATCCCTGATGCACAAGGACGTATGCCTAAATCAGGTTATAAAAACTTATCAGAAATAGCTATAAATCAATCAGTTGTGATGATGGGAGTTGCTCAACATTCCTCCACTTTTTTACAATATTTAGCAAAAATTGGCTTGCAACTTGGTGTGGAGATATTCGTTTTTGAGATTAATGATTTTGACAAATCTCTAACTATAAAAATTGGAGGAAAGAAAGAATGTTTTATCACTACAGAAGTAGCAAAGAATGTCTTAGTAAAAGTCTTCTAAAAGAAACAAAAAAACCTAACAAAGCCGCCACTTTGTTAGGTCGAAAAATTTACGTTCATTGAACGTTCTGCAAAACTATGCAAAACCTTAAATTAAGTCAATTTTTCATCTCTAAAATATCATGCTGTAAGTAACATATTACACAGACAAAGAATTACAACTTGAAATTTGTAGAAAAAAAATGATGAAATTTTTTAAATACTGACATTTGTCAGAATTTATAGAACTTCAAAATACTGGGTATTTATACTTAATATAATTTATTGGTCAAAGTTTTAGCCTTACAGCAACTTCATAATCAAAGCTCCTACAATTGCTCCAGCGATAGGTCCCGCCACTGGAATCCATGAATATGACCAATCTGATGAACCCTTACCTGCAATGGGGAGTATAGCGTGAGCAATTCGAGGTCCTAAATCACGGGCGGGATTGATGGCATAACCCGTTGAACCACCAAGCGATAAACCAACCGCCCATACTAAGATTCCAACTGCAAATGGACCAAGACCAGTAGGTACTGACCCCAGCGAACCAAGTCCAATTACCAGCAAAATCGTAGCAATAAATTCTGCCATAAAATTAGGAACAACCGTTCTAACGGCTGGTGCGGTGCTGAAACAAGCCAGTTTCAAACTTTTATCTTCCGTAATTACCCAATGAGGATAATATTGTAACCATACTAAGGTTGAACCCAACATGGCGCCCAATATTTGAGCCACAATAAAGGATATTAAATTATCATAATTGCCAGATTTTACTGCCTCAGCAACCGTTACAACAGGATTGAGGTGAGCGGCAGGGCTTCCAAATTTTGTGGAAACAAACACCGCAATCGTAACGGCAAATGCCCAAGCCGATGCAATAACCATCCAGCCTCCGCCTTCACCTTTTGAACCTTTTAATAATACGTTGGCAACTACGCCGTTTCCTAAATAAATCAATACGGCAGTACCGACAAATTCACCTAATAATTCGGATGTCATTTTTTATGTGGTTTTTGGTTTTTAGAAAGAAATAATAGCACAAATTAAAGCAAAAAGATTGGAATATTTAGTTTTGAGCGATAGGCTACGAGCTACGGATAAAATTTCGCTTTCAGCATTGCCCAAACATTCGTATTTTTGGGTAATATATTTCTGTGATTGATTTGAACATTATTCACTCATTCACTCATTCACTCATTCACTCACTTGAAATGCGAGAAGATTATTTAAAAGGAGATACCGAATCCCTTAATCCCGTTGAAAAAGACATGGATCGTGCCTTACGTCCGTTGGCGTTTGATGATTTTGCGGGTCAAGACAAAATATTAGAAAATTTAAAGGTTTTTGTGGGAGCCGCTCGCCAACGAGAAGAAGCTCTCGACCATGTTTTGCTACACGGACCTCCTGGTTTGGGCAAAACTACGTTGTCCAATATTGTAGCTAATGAACTGAAAGCCAACATCAAAATCACATCGGGACCAGTTTTAGATAAACCTTCCGATTTGGCAGGTTTATTGACCAATTTGCAACCTTATGATGTGCTTTTCATTGACGAAATCCACCGATTAAACCCCATCGTGGAAGAATATCTGTATTCGGCAATGGAGGATTATAAGATTGATATTCTCTTGGATTCGGGTCCGAATGCTCGAAGTGTACAGATTTCGCTGAACCCTTTTACGCTCATTGGAGCAACCACACGGGCGGGAATGCTTACGTCTCCCCTACGTGCGAGATTTGGAATTAATTGTCGTTTGGAATATTATGATGCCAAATTATTGACCAGTATCGTAAAACGTTCAGCTGAGATTTTGAACACGCCCATTGATGAAGAAGGTGCGTATGAAATTGCGAGAAGGAGCAGAGGTACTCCCAGAATTGCCAATAATTTATTAAGAAGAACTCGTGATTTTGCTCAAATAAAAGGCAATGGACGTATTACGGTAGAAATTGCAGAAATGGCTTTGTTGGCTCTGGATGTAGATAAAAATGGTTTGGACGAAATGGACATTAGAATTTTAACAACCATCGTTGAGAAGTTTAAAGGTGGCCCTGTGGGTCTTTCAACAATTTCAACGGCCTGTGGTGAAGAAGCCGAAACCATTGAAGAAGTATATGAACCATTCCTGATTCAAGAAGGATTTTTGAAACGTACTTCCCGTGGGCGTGAGGCTACGGAAAGAGCCTATATTCATTTGGGAATTGTGCCAAAATATCGGGCAGAGACATTGTTTTAAAACTTATGCTTTCGGCAGTCGGTCGTCGGCTTTCAGCTAAAAGTGCGTATCTTTGCACCCGCTTAAAAGAAATTTTGGATGATTAAGTAGTTGAATTATTGAATAAAACAAATCGTAGTCTATTGAAAACCAGCACATTACTTTCAATCGAAAATCTCCAATCCAAAATCGTAAATATTAAAAATTACTCATGATAGAACAGTTAGAAGCCATCAGGGAACGATTTGAGGAAGTTGCTCAGCAAATGACGCAGCCCGAAATTGTTTCGGATATGAAGAAATACAAAACGATTAGTAAGGAATATAAAGACCTTGAAAAAATTGTTAATAAATACAACGAATACCAAAACGTGTTGTCGAATATTGACTCTGCCAAAGAAGTAATTGCTACTGAAAAAGACGAAGACTTCAGAGATATGGCAAAAGCTGAATTGGATGAATTGCAACCTAAAAGAGACGAATTAGAATCAATTTTGAAGGAAATGATGATTCCAACTGATCCCAATGATTCTAAAAACGTAATCATTGAAATTCGGGCTGGTACGGGCGGAGACGAAGCGGGTATTTTTGCGGGCGATTTGTTCCGAATGTATCAGCGTTTTTGTGCTAATCAAGGCTGGCAGTTTCAGTTGATGGATTTTACGGCTGCTTCATCGGGAGGCTATAAAGAAATTGTGGCAAGTATTGAAGGCGAAGATGTTTACGGAAAAATGAAATTCGAGTCGGGCGTGCATCGTGTTCAACGTGTACCCGCTACAGAGTCTCAGGGAAGAATCCATACTTCGGCGGCAACGGTTGCCGTAATGTTGGAGGCTGACGAGGTCGATGTGCAAATCAATATGAACGACATTCGTAAAGATACCTTCTGTTCTTCGGGTGCGGGTGGACAGTCAGTAAACACCACTTACTCAGCCGTGCGGGTAACTCACTTGCCTTCGGGTTTGGTGGTTCAATGTCAGGACGAACGTTCACAAATCAAGAATTTCGAGAAAGCCATGACCGTTTTGCGTTCACGTTTATACGAAATTGAATTAGCCAAACAACAAGAATCCATTGCGGGCAATCGTCGTTCAATGATTGGTTCGGGCGATCGTTCTGATAAAATCCGCACCTATAATTACCCACAAGGGCGAGTAACCGACCATAGAATTGGCTATACGGTTTATAATCTTCCCGTAGTGATGGATGGTGAAATTGGTGATTTTATTGAACAACTAAGAATTGCCGACAATGCAGAGAAATTGACCGAGGGTGTTGGGTATTAGTTACTGGCAATTGATTATCAGTGATTAATCTACCAAATATCTGAACATCAATTATTTATAGAAAAATAAAATATCACAGAAAACGAAAATAATCCTTCATTTTCTGTGATATTTTTTTTATCATTGAGGGTAAGATTTTTATCGTAAACCTCTTAATTCACAAAATCAATGACACAAAAATTACAAAACTCAATTAACAATGGCTACACCGTTGAAATCAGCAATTATTTTTCTCGGGGTTACGATATTCTGAAATTAAATATGGGCGGTTATATTGGCTTTGCCCTATTAGGATTACTTATTTCAACTGTTGCAAACGTAATTCCTTTTGTCAATTTTATAGCAGGTATCTTAATAACGCCCTGTTTAGTTTTTGGCTTTCATTTGGTTTCTCATGCCATCTCAGCCAAAAGAGAAATCCCTCCTTTCAATGAGTTTTTTAATGGTTTCAATCATTTCAGTAAGATTGTGGTGGTATCGCTGTTGAGTGCGGTAATATTTCTTATTTTGTTTGTTCCCATAATTTTGGTCTTTGGAGTTGGTACTTTATTTAGTATTATATCGTCTTCTTCAAATATAGAAAGTGCCACAGCTTTAAGCAATGCTGTTTTGGGCTTAGGGGGTACAATTGTTATACTTTTTATCATTACGATGCTTGCTTATCTGTACCTTGCTGTGAGTCTAATGTTTGCTTCATTAATTGCTGTTTTTCATAATGTTGAGCCAGTTGATGCCATGAAATTGAGTTGGAAAGTGGTCAATAAAAACTGGTTAATGTGGCTCGTGATGATGTTAGCCCTTTCACTATTGCTGATTGCGGGAGCTTTATTTTGCTTGGTAGGTTTACTTTTCGCTTTTCCACTTTATCAGTGTACTATTTACGCTGCCTTTGAGGACGTGTGCGGAGTTCCTGAAACGGACGGCAATCATAACGACGAAATAAGTATGATTGGAGCTGAACTTAAATAAAAAATTATTGGAGTCCAGAAACCAATCTGAAAACGGGGCGAAACCGAAAAGCCTTATGAGTAGGAAATTATCAATTAAAACTAATCACATTATGACTTATCAGTATTACTTAGGAACTGAAAAACAATAAGTAGACGTTTTTTAAATGCCCTTTTTTGCACCACTCTACGTTGCGGAATGCCGCCCAGATTAAATCCTCATTTAGCGATGCTAAACTGCGGCGACCGTCGCACGGTTTTATCGCCTTGATTGGCACAAAAAGTAACATTTAAAAATTCATCCACTTATTATTTTCCCGTTCCTTAAATGTCTTACAAAACAATTACGCTAATTTCAATGGACGTGCCAGAAGAAGTGAGTACTGGTTTTTCACTCTCTTTAATACTATTGCAATGATAGCTTTAGTAATACTTGCTGCCATCATTGGAAACTTTGGGTTCATTTTAGTGCTAATTTACCTTTTGGGAATTATTGTTCCTCTTTTTGCTTTAATTACCAGAAGACTTCATGATATTGGTAAAAGTGGATGGTTTTATTCCTGTGATTGGCGGTATTTGGATATTGGTACTTTTTTGCACAGACAATGATTATGGTCCGAACGAATACGGACTGAATCCCAAAGGTTTAGGTAATGAAAGTTCCGACGACCAAACTATCAATAGCATTGGAACATTAACTCAATAAAATCATGGAAGACCAATTACAACTACTACAACTCACCAATGTTGCCAAAAACCGTTTGATTTCAATGTCAAAATGGGGCAAATTTATTTCCATTGGCAATATCATTATGGGTGTAATTATCATTATTGGCTCATTATTCGTGGGAACATTTTTTGATAAAATCGCTGCGACAACGGGACAAAAAATGCCAGTCAATTTTCTGCCAATTATTCTGGTATATAGTTTCATTGGCGTAATAATTGCCCTGCCAGGTTTCTTTCTTTTCTCTTTTTCACGAAAAATCAGTAAGGCTTTATTCAGCGAAAATGATGCTTTATTAGAAGAATCTTTGGGCAGTCTGAATACTTACTTTACTATCAACGGAATCATTATGATTCTGTCATTATTGTTTTACGCTTTAATGATTGTTGTAATGGTCATAACAATATCACAGTTTCCTACTGATAAACAATGATATAAAATTTAACCCTTACAAGCATTTTGAACGCTTGTAAGGGTTTTTTATGAATAAACTACATAAATGATTTTGCCTCAAAAACCTTTGTGGCTCCTTCTCTCGTGAGCGTGTAGCTAAAACCAGATTGAATAGAATACGCTCCGTATTCTCCTTTTTTATTGATAGCAAGATAACCAATTTGAAACTCCTTGTAATTATATCTTTTCACAATTCGCATGACGGCTTCTTCACAGGCTTTCTGAGGGGTTTTGCCGTTTCGCATCAATTCCACAATCAGAAAAGAACCCAAAGTTTTCAATACAAATTCGCCTAAACCTGTGGCACAAGCACCGCCTACTTCATCATCACAAAAAACGGCTGCCCCAATCACGGGTGAATCACCCACTCGTCCGTGCATCTTGAATGCCAAGCCACTGGTAGTACAAGCCCCCGAGATTTCTCCTTTGTTTCCCAAAGCCAAAAGCCCAATGGTATCGTGGCGTTCGATGTTGATTTTAGGTTCATATTTTGACGTTTTTTTCCATTCTTCCCAAGCCTTTTTGGCGGTTTCGGTTAAAAGATTCTCTTTCTTAAACCCCTGACTTAGAGCAAATTGCAAAGCTCCTTCACCCGAAAGCATCACGTGGGGTGTTTTTTCCATTACCGCTCTTGCTACAGAAATGGGGTGCATAATATTTTGCAAAAAAGTAACAGAACCTGCATTACCTTTTTCGTCCATAATACAAGCATCCAAAGTTACATTTCCGTCTCGGTCGGGGAAACCACCATAGCCTACTGACGTATCATTAGGGTCGGCTTCGGGAACTCTTGCACCTGCCTCCACGGCATCCAAAGCCCTTCCTGATTTTTGGAATGTTGCCCAAGCCGCTTCATTGGCTTTTTCATTTTTCCAAGTGGAAATTACCATCGGAAAATTGGCAGACTTTGTTTTTGTAGTAATTGTTTTGGATGCGAGGGCAGTTAGAATAGTAGTTTGTTGGATGAAGGTTCTTCTTTGCATAATGATTTATGTTTGTTTTCATTAAAATTATGGAAAATACTTGAGAAAAAAGAAGTAGTCTGATAATTCAACTTTTACTCAATAAAAAAGGTGTATGTTTTGAGGTTCTTTCTCAAAACTATACACCTTTTTTTACATTAAACAAGTTCCTTATTTAAAAACTTATTTCATCATGTAAATATTTAAAAGTCAGTGAGTTAAAATGCCAATAACTGGTCACTATTCACCAACAACTAACTAAAACTTACTCATTGTTATCCTCAAAGTTTCAACGCCACGATGAATATTGTTATTAACCGATTGATAATTAATATTCATGCGTTCTGCAATTTCTTGATTACCCATTCTATCAAAATATCGCATCTTCAAAGCCTCCGAAATCCTTGTGGGAAGTTTCTGAAGGGCTTTCTCTAATTTAATAAACGTTTCTTCTCTTTCTTCGGTGTCGTGTGAATGTTGAGTAAAATATCGTTCAAACTGATAATCTTGTTCCGAAATTCCATCAAATGAAACACCAGTTCTTGATTCTGTAATTTTACGGACTAAATCATGACGAAGTGACGTTTTCAAATATGGTTCAATATTATCCGTATCAGCTAAATTATGCTTACGAGTCCACAAATTTACAAATAAATCCTGCACTGCATCCCGCACTAATTCGCTATCCTGAGCAATTTTGTTCCCATAGCTAATTAATATTTTATAATTAAGTCTATAAATCAATTGAAAGGCGAGTTGGTCTCCGTTTTTGAATTGCTTCCATAGTTCATAATTATTATAAGATTGTCTTTTCATGAGTTGAAACTTGTTTAATTAATAAAAAATATTAGAAAATTTTTATTACAAATAGACTAATTTTTTTTCATTCAAACTTTTCTTATTTTGCTTATTAATGATACCATATTGCCATACTCAATAATAGTTTTACCGCTTATCATAAAAAAAATGTTCATTGAACCTCTCGCAATGTTTAATGGTTTTGGTTTAACAATAAATTAGATTTCTAAAATGAATAAATTAGTTATTATACCCATCGTTACCTTGGTTTTTTTATTGATTGACTGGTACGTTTGGCAAGCCGTAAAAGTTTCAACTCAAAATACTTCTCCAAATTCTCAGAGTATTATAAAATACATTTTTTGGGGAATTACCGCACTCACCATTACGGGGATGTGGCTCTATAATTTCACCAATCCCGACTGGATGGGCAAAACAATGCGTACCGTCATCATGGTAGGTGTTTTTATCAATTATGTTTCCAAAATATTTGTGGTTCTATTCTTACTGATTGACGACTTGGGGCGTTTGGTTCGCTGGATTATTTCTAAATTTTCGGGTACATCTTCACAAAGTATAAGTAGTAATAAGCCAATTGGTGGAGGTGCAATCACCCGCTCAGAATTTTTGATGAAGACTGCTGTGGTTGCGGGTGCTGTGCCTGCCCTTGCCCTCACGTGGGGAATAATTTCGGGAGCTCATGATTATCGAATTCGGAGAGTGAAATTGACGTTGAAAAATCTACCCAAGCAATTTGAAGGTATGACCATCGCCCAAATTTCAGATATTCACTCGGGGTCATTTTTCAATCGAGTGGCGGTGAAAGGTGGTATAGAAATGTTGATGAAAGAAAAGCCCGATATGGTCTTTTTCACGGGTGATTTAGTGAATAATTTGGCAACCGAAGTACAGGAATATATCGATATTTTTAACAAGGTAAAAGCACCGTTGGGTGTTTTTAGTACACTGGGTAATCACGATTATTCTGATTACGTCAATTGGTCGGAAAACCCGCAAGGGAAACGCCAAAATCTAAAAGATTTAATCCACGCTCACAAGGTTATGGGTTATGATTTATTGATGGATGAAAACCGTTTCATTGAACAAGGCGGAGAAAAATTAGCCATCATTGGTGTACAGAATATCAGTGGACAAAGCCGTTTTCATACTTACGGAAACTTAGAAAAAGCCCATAAAGGAACAGGAGAAGCCCCCGTAAAATTATTGCTATCCCACGACCCTACGCATTGGGATAAAGAGGTAAATACCAAATATAAAGATATTGACGTAATGTTTTCGGGACATACGCACGGTACGCAATTTGGGATAAATATTGGTGATTATACATGGTCGCCCGCTCAATATGCTTATAAACAATGGGCGGGTCTGTATGAACAAGGAGACCAAAAGCTGTACATAAATCGTGGGTATGGTTATCTGGGCTATCCAGGCAGAGTGGGAATGCCGCCCGAAATTACAGTTTTTGAATTGGTGAAGGGGTAGAATACCCGAAATCCAAAGGATTACCATATTTAAATACATACCCAGTCCGCAAAATCAATTTTTGTGGACTGATTATTTTATAGGGTGTTGGCTCAGTTGATTCTTCAAAAATGGGCTTCTGAAATCCTAAATCTTCACAATTTTTCAAATAAACTTTCTCTCGCACGGGATGTTCGGGCGAAACTACGTTGAATGTTTCATTCCAAAATCCTTTCTCTAAAATCATCGCAATTATCTGAATCGCATCATCTTGATGGATGTAATTTACTGGAATCTGTCCTGTGTTAATGGTTTTGCCTGCAAAGTATTTCGCTGGAATTCTCTCTTTGCCCATCAATCCACCGCAACGCAAAATGGTGATGTTTTGAGGAAGGGATTTCAATAAATTCTCTACTTTTATCAAGGCATGATTTTCAAGGACTTTATCATCTTCTCTCATTTCTCGATTAAGCTCTGGATAAACTGATGTGGAAGAAGTGTAGATGATTGATTTGATGGAAGAACCCTCTAAATTTTCAATCAATGATTGAATTTGTTGAACGTGAAAATCTTCACCAAATTTACCCGCTCGTGGGGGAATGCAGATGATAAGTAATTCGGAATCAAGGAATTGCTCAACGTACCACGGCAATCCTTGGCCGTGTTCGCTGACTTGATTTACCGTCTCTATTTCAGGAGAAAATTTAATCAAGAACGGTTCTATTCCTACATTCGAGAGCAAAGGAATTTTCTCTTCGGAAGTTGTAGAACCTTTGACGGTATGACCCTTTTCCACTAAGAATTTTCCTAATGGCAAACCTAACCAACCGCAACCTAAAATACTAATTTTCATATATATACCACAGCAGTCTTTGCCGTTTTTGATATTATGCAAACGGCAAAGATTGCCGTGGTACGTTTGATGCACGGCAATCTTTGCCGTGGTACATTATAAATAAAATCTCTTCCAATGAATATACTCCTCCACGCTTTCAGGAACCATATATCGAATAGACTTTCCATTTTTTAGACAATCCCTGATAAAAGTCGCTGAAATATCCAAAGATGGGGCATTTATGAACTTCACGTTAGGATGATTTTCTAATTCGCTTTTCACAGAATTGGGCCTTGGATAAACGTATAATCCAAAATATTCCAAGATTTTATCGTGATTTTTCCAGTTTGGAAATTGAGCTAAATTATCGCCCCCAATAATGAGTTTGAAATCGTGAAGCGGATTTTTTTCTTGTAAACGAATCAGCGTATCAATCGTGAAAGAAGGCTTGGGCATTGAAAACTCAATATCGGTTGCCTTAAATTTGGCATTATCGGCAATGGCTTTTTCGACCATCGCCAAACGGTCAAATTCGTGCAAAAGAGAGTTATTCTTTTTGAAAGGATTTTGCGGCGACACCACAAACCAAACTTGGTCTAAGTCGGTGGTGGTTGCCATGACATTTGCCACAATCAAATGCCCGATATGAATGGGGTTGAATGACCCAAAGAATAAACCGATTTTCATGCCTAAGTCATAAGTCGAGAGTCGTAAGTCTATAAGTCACAAGAAGGTAAATTTACTTATGACTTGTGGACTTATGACTCAGACATTTGTAAATTCATCAAATAAACTTTGTGCTTTTCTGAATGCTTCCGTGAGGTCGTCGTTTACTAAGGTTATATCAAACTGGTCTTGAAAAGACATTTCGAAATTCATCTTGAAAACTCTTTTTGAGATAGAATCTTCCGAATCTGTACCTCTTTCACGTAAACGCTTTTCTAATTCTGCCACACTCGGTACTTTTACAAAGATAGATAAAGCCCTTTCTTGGTAATATTCCTTCAATTTCACGCCTCCACGCACATCCACATCAAAAATTACGTGTTTACCTGAAGCCCAAAGTCTTTCAATTTCAGATTTCAAAGTGCCGTAGTATGCTCCTGGGTAAACTTCTTCCCATTCCACAAACTCATGGTTATCTATTTTAGCTTTAAATTCTTCGGGGGTCATAAAATGATAATCTTGACCATTTTTTTCATTTCGACCCCGTTTGTCACGAGTACAAGCCGAGATTGAAAAGCCCAAATTGTCGTTATTTGCCAATAAATGCTTGACAATCGTAGTTTTGCCCGAACCAGACGGGGCAGAGAAGATGATGAGTTTTCCGTTTTCCAAGACTTAATTGAGTGATTGAGTGATTGAGTGATTGAGTGAAAAATCCACGCATTTCATCAGAATAACTACAAAAATAAAAGGTTATCAAGTATAAATTGCCAAAGCAATGTACTTAATAACCTTAAATATCTTGTAATCTATATATTTTTCACTATTCCCTAACCCGAAGCGTCGGTTGCCCTAAAACCCAACTCCTAAAGTTATAGAGTACTTATTTTCTGCTTAATACAATCAATAAGACTCATAGGGACGCACTTTTTTTCTAATCTCAATTGCATTGTTTCTTTGATACATTTTTCTAATTCATATCCTTGTTCACAAGGTAAACACTGAGACATATTTTTCTCAAATTGAACAATTTGTTCATCAGTTGCCTGATTATCTACAATCAGTTGAACCATTTTCATGCACTCCGCTTTGTGCTCGCATGATGTCTTTTTTTGAATCTTCTCTGCCTCGAAAACCATTTTGTTTTTAATTAAGCAATTATCTCGTTTATATAATGGATTGTCCTGTTTAAAACTTGTAAGTAGTTAATAAACAGGGCGTTTTAAAAAATAATTCCAATCCTTACAAAAAAAATATTTGTTTAATGTATTGATTTAAAAGGGTTTGCAAGTCTCAACAAAATTTTCTAAGAACCTTTATTTTTCTGTAAAAGTTCAAAAAATTAGCACAATAAACACGGAAGTATTACCAATCCCTACCCCCTAAAACTTAGTGTTCTGCCAATGTGTCAGCATTTACATTATATCCCAATGATTTGGCGTAAGATTTTAATTTTTCTTTGAGTAACATCCTTGCACGGTGCAAGCGTGAGCGAACTGTTCCGATGGGAATATCCAAAATTTTTGCCATTTCCTCATAAGTGAAGCCTTCAACGTCACAAAGAATAATAACCGTTCTGAAATCCACGGGCAAAGCATTGAGGGCATTAGCGATTTCGTCACCAATTAAATCTTGAACCGACTCGGCTCTTAAATCAACGGTTTGATTGGTTTCAGCGTCTTCTTCGGAGTTGTAAGTTGTCTCAACTTCTTGATAATCAACCTTTGAGGGTTCTTTTGATTTCTTCCTAAAATCGTTGATAAAGCTGTTTTTCAGAATCCTAAACAGCCATGCTTTGGCGTTTGTCCCTTGGGCAAAGGAGTTGATAAATCTGAATGCTTTAAGGTATGTGTCCTGAACAAGATCATTGGCATCGTCTTCGTCATTGGTTAATCGGAAGGCGAAATTATACATTGAATCTATGTGAGGCATGAATTCTTTCTCAAAAACTTTGTGCTTTTCGAGGTCTGAATAGGTTTGAGTTGCTTGGATTTCTTCTTGTTCGTCCATAATTGCTGTGAAGTATAATCTCTATAAAAGTAAAACATGATAATTAATTTACAAAGAAATCGTGCCAATTGATTTATCATGCTCACCATTATAATACAAACAAACAACTTGCCAAGAGTGTTTAAGGTCGTTTATCAGACAAAACGGCATCTTTTTTTAGGGGTTGGGTTTTAGGGGTTAGGAGTCAAGACTGTGCCACTCCTAAAACCTAACTCCTACTTTCTTCTTCTAAATTTCTCCCTACACCAAGTCATCAAATGCTCAAACTCTTGTTTGGAGGATTGTTTGAGGGCTTTGCGGAGTTCTTTTTTAAAAATACGGGGTTCAAAACTGACTTTTTCTAAAATCATTTTTGCATATTCAACGGGCGACATATTGGGTTTCTTCATGGAGTTAGAATTTTCCCTTAAGGCTATTGTACTCATATTAAACTCAGTTTAAGAATATATTATTTGTTGATTAGAATTAGGTTCTTGGCAAAACCACGGAAAACGTATTACCCTCATTACCAGATGATTGCACAGTTATTTCGCCATCATGGAGTTGAATGATTCGCTTCGTCAGGGATAATCCAACGCCGTGTCCTTTAATATTTTTTGAATTTGAACCACGTCTGAAAGGTTCAAAAATTTTGGATAATTCTCTTGCATCAATGGGCGTTCCTCCGTTGTTGAATGAAATTAAAATCTTCTGAGTATTAGCTTTCAACACAACATCCACACGATTATCTGGCGAAAACTTTACACCATTTTCTATCAAATTTAACAATGCCACATAAAGTAAGCCTTCGTTGGCATTGACTTCGGTAAGGAGGTCGGGTGAGATTTCTAATTTGGTAATTATTTGATAATGAGGATTTTTCTTCAATATTTCACTCCTGATTTGCCAAATAATTTCTGCCACATTCACTTTTGAACGTTTGATTGTGGTATCGTCTGCATCAATACTGGTGAGGTCTAAGAGGTTATTAGTCAATCGGTTAAGTTGTTGAACATCCTCCAAAACAGATTGAATCATTATTTTTAATTCTTGGGGGTCGTCTTCGGCAAGGAGCGAAACTTGAATTTGCCCCGTGATGGCGGTCAGCGGGGTACGTAACTCGTGTGAGGCGTGCGACACGAAGGAACGTTGTAATTTGAAGGCTTTTTCCAAACGGTCGAGCATTCTATTGAAGCGTTGGGCAAGTTGGGCGATTTCGTCACTTTTATTACCTTCATCAAGGCGAATATTGAGTTGCGAAGCTCCAATATTATCCACTTTTTTAATAATCTTTTTGATGGGATTCAAAGACCTTCCTGCAAAAAACCAACCTGCAAAACAAACCACAATAATCATGAATAAACCTCCAAAAACGAGCATCAGACCCAAATTCCGCTGTTCGCTTAAACCATATTTATCGTAAGCCGAAGCCACCACTACCAGCTCTCGATTGGTATTTTTGAAAACTATTCCTAAAACCTCTCGATTTCTTTGTTGAAAAAAAACTTCTTTTTCTTGGCGAACTTGTTTTAAAATACTGCTTTGAATATCTAAATAATCTGTCCCACTTTCATAGACAATTTTATCAGAAATGTCGTAAATAACGATTTCCTCTTCCGATAAAACCGTCATTCTATTTTTGTCCATCAATTTCAATAAATCAGGACTAACATCATCTTTTCCGAAAAGAATTTCTGCCGAAGTTCGGGCTTCTTCACGCAAACGATTTTGGAATTCTTTTTTACGATGAAACTCATTTTGCAGATAAATTGCAACACAAAAAATGATTAACAAAGTAGAAACGATGCTGGCAAATAGGAGAGTAAGTCGGGTACGAATTGTCATAAATTTAATGCTTTTGAGTCGATGTTAGATGTTCGTTTTTCGATGTTTGGAATGCCAATGAAGCTATTATATCCCATTCAAGAGTTTATCTTATATGACATCGAATTACAAATATCTAAAACTAACATCGAACATCGAATCACGAACATCGAATTATTTATTTTTCAACATATATCCCATCCCTACAACCGTGTGGATTAAACGACTTGAAAAGCCTTTATCGACTTTATTACGGAGGTAATTAATATAAACTTCGATAAAATTTGTGCCAGTATCAAAATTAATATCCCATACTTTTTCGGCAATATCGACCTTCGAGACTACTCGTCCACGGTTACGCATCAAATATTCCAAAAGATTAAATTCTCGGGCGGTCAAATCAATGGCTTTGCCCCCTCGGCGAGCCACTTTTTCTTCCAAATCTAACTCTAAATCAGCCACTTGTAGTTTTTCAACCACAGGATTTGCTTCCTGCGAACGCTTCAAAAGGGCTTTGATTCTGACTAATAATTCCATAAAATCAAAGGGTTTAACCATGTAATCGTCCGTGCCAACTTCAAAACCCGTGAGCTTATCCGCCATCGTTCCCATAGCCGTAAGCATCAAGATTGGCACATGGACATTGTATTGTCGGATATGCGTACAGACCTCCAATCCGCTCATATCAGGCAGACCTATATCCAGAATCACGAGGTCGAAATTGCCTTGGGAGAACAGCCTTTTGGCTTCTCTGCCATCTGAAGCGATTTCGGCCTCAAAAGATTGAGTTTGTAGTCCTTTTCTGATAAAAGTGGCAACTTTCAATTCGTCCTCTACCACTAAAATGCGTTTGTTCATGGTTATTTTATTTAAAGGAATTTCTATTTTAATTGCCACCAATGCACAAATTGCTGGTGCATTAGTGACAATTTCAAAGCCCTGTTTTCATTAAATTAATGAAATATTAATCAATCTGATTTTCTTTATCAACCGTAGTATCAACTTTAATAGCCACTTGTTTCTCTTCTTTCTTGATAGTACTGAATGGCATTTTATAGTTCTGGCGAGTCAAATATACTTCTTTCGGCTCGGTTCTGACTATTTCTAAGGCTTTTTCAGTTCTGTTATTTCCAACTTGCTTATAATTTCTATTCACTGCAACATTCTTAGAAACGTTCATCGTATTCGTATTCTTCTTGGCAGCATGAGCCGCTTTATTAGGGTGTTTATAATTGTTGATGTGATAGCCTGGGTCATTTTTGTAAAGGTCTTGGGCTGCGGCACTGGCAACGCTCACTATCGTGAACATACTTGCCAAAATGATTAATCTTTTCATGATTGTTTGGAGTTAGATTTATTAAGTAACGGGAATTAAGGGAGCATCTTATTCCCATATCTTCCTTATATCTCCCAAATTTAAAAAAATTTTTCCAAATTTCTCCGAGATTTACTTCCCCAAAGTTATTTTTTCCTTCGGGAAGTTCCTCCCACAATTGGGTATGTTTATTTTTTTTTCCCCCTAAATACTATCATCCATTAATACGAAGCGGAACGCCGCCCGATTATTTTTGTTCCTTTCGAGGCGGTAAAACCGCAGTTTAGCATCGCTAAATGAGGCGCTCCGACGATTCGGTTTTACCAACGAAGAACGGGGCAAAAAGAATGAGTAGTAATGGGTGAGGTTATTTAATTTGCGTTACTTAGTTTTGTTTTTGTTTCAGAGTACTTGTTTATTGTTTAACAAAATTAAAAGGTCAGACTTACAGCCATATTAAGCTAAAATTAGAATGATATTAGAATCTATCTGCAGTATTGAACAAAAAAAGGAAGCCTTCGCTTTAAGCGAAGGCTTCCTTAAAATTAAGCTTCAAAGCAAGGTAAACTATACTTTGATTTCAACATCAACACCCGAAGGCAATTCTAACTTCATCAAAGCATCAACTGTTTTGGGAGAAGAAGAAAAAATGTCAATTAAACGCTTATAGGTACACAATTGGAACTGCTCACGTGCTTTTTTGTTCACGTGTGGTGAACGCAAAACGGTGAACTTCTCAACTTTCGTAGGCAAAGGAATTGGTCCTGAAACTACTGCACCCGTGGCTTTTACAGCCTTTACGATTTTCTCAGCCGACTTGTCCACCAAAGTGTGGTCAAATGACTTCAATTTAATTCTGATTTTTTGATCCATTGTGTTTGGTACATTAATGTTAAAAACCCAAAACCAAAAGTACCATTAGCTTTGATTTGGGGACTGCAAAATTAGATAAAAAGATTTACAGTTAATAATTAATGGATAATAATTAATAGTTTTGGTAGTTCTTGAAAAGTGTTGATGGATAAAACTAAGGAACAGTAAAACAATAACTTGTAATTTTAATTCGACCATTTGAATGCTATTTTTCAGCATTTTTTCATTAAAGAGCGATGCTATTCGCTTCAAAAATGATAAAAACTATCAATAAAATAGCCAGACTGAAACTTTACAAGTTATTATTTCACTGTTCCCAAGCATTCGATAAATTGTATTTTTGTGGTCTCGAATCATAAAAACCAATGAACCAAAATGCTTAGAAGCCGTTTTAAAATATATTCTGAATAAAGTCTGATTGTATTTTTTGAGTAGCGGAATCATATTTTTTAAGGAATATACAGCGTATCTTGTGTAAAAAATATGGTTTCGATAGTCAGAATAAGACAATCAGAATTTGTCGTAAGATATTTTAAAACGGCTTCTTAGCGTTACAAAAATAGAGAAATGTCCTTGTTGTTCAAGCGAAAATATACGGGATCGCCCGTGCGGTTAAAAACGGATTTACCAAACAAGGTAATCAGTGTGTTCTGTGTCATAATTGTTTGAAAAGTCGTGTTCTTCATCGAAAATTCTCACACGATTTTGATTTTTGAAGCCGTCAGACGTTCAGTTTTAGAAAGAATGAGCTTATGCGGGGTTTCACGAGTATTTTTAATTAGTTATTATCAAGTGTACAAAGAATTGAATTTATGTTTTCGATTGCTTCCTAATTTCAAATCACAAGTAATTGAAAATAAACAACTTACCGATATTATTGAATTTGATGATGGGCTACACTGAGAGCAAGAATAACTTGATATGTTCGCAAGAGTTTGTCGTTTTCCCGTAAACTCAGATACCATCATTTCGTAACTAAAATGTTTATCGTTGATTACAACCACAATTGTCTATCAACACTTTTTACATAGCTACCATCCATTCCAAACAGCCATCTTCGATAATACCTTTTACCACAAAATCATCATCGAAAATGACCATATTAGCATGATAACCGAATTGTATTTTCCCTAAACTATGCTGTAAATTAAGCACTTCGGCGGGATAGGTTGATGCCATTCTGAGAGATTCTTCCAAAGAAGTTCCCACTTTTTGAACACAGTTTTTCACGCCCTGCATCATTGACAGTGCCGACCCCGAGAGCGTACCTTTCGTATCGGTATAATGCGTGCCTGCATGAATAAATTTATAATCTCCCGAAATATCGTTTGTTACGGCATCCGTGATGATAAAAAGCCTTCTGCCCATCGCATTTTTAGAGATTTTGATACTGGCAAAATCCACATGAATACCATCGGGAATGATGCTCGCCCATGCTTCTGAATCATAAGTTGCTCCCACCAAGCCAGGTTCACGCCCTTGCAGTTGCGACATGGCATTAAACAAATGCGTAACTCGCTTGATGCCCTTCTGAAAGCAATATTTCGCTTGTTGATATGTAGCAGAACTGTGCCCAGCCGCCACGATAATATTACTTTCTATAAGCATTTCGAGTTGAAAATCAGTAAATTCTTCGGGGGCAATGGTCATGTAAGTAGGCAATCCTACGCACGCTTGAATGATAGTTTGTAGTTCTTCATTGGTGGGTTTTCGGATAAATTCAGCCACATGAGCCCCCCGTTTTGGAAAACTGAAATAAGGTCCCTCCAAGTGTAAGCCAAGCAAGCCTTTTCCACCATTTTTGATATAATTTTTGGCTACTTCAATGGCTTCCAACATTTTCATGAGGGGCGTTGAAGAAAGCGTAATCTGAAAGTGCGTTGTTCCTGCTTGACGGATTTCTTGATAGGTTTTGCGGATGGTTTCTTCGGTTGTAGCAGAATTGTAGAGGCTTCCACCACCGCCATAAATTTGGATGTCAATAAAAGAAGGAGCAATATTAAGTCCTTTTAAATCAAATATTTCACATTCCGATTCTATAAATTCTTCGGTAATAATATTGCCAATTCTATCACCTTCGATTAATAAGATTTGGTTTTGTATTATTTCTTCCGAAGTGAAAATTATTCCGTTTTTTAGTGCGTACATGATGTTGAGATTTAGATTAAAATGTTGCGTTCTAGAATTTAATACATAAAATACTATGAAGCAAGTAGCTTTCTGTAATATGGCGGTTCGACAGTCTTATCCGTAGTCGAATATTTTTCCAGAATTATAAAGAATTTTGCGTGAGCAAAAAATGATAAAAATTAATTCTCGTAACTTGCTGATAATCAGATTTTTAATCAATATCGAGGAATTTAAATCCCTCACTATTGATTAAAAATCTGCATTTGTGCCAAATAGTTTATAGTTCCGTATTTTTTTGCACTACGGACAAGGCTGTTCATGTTACAAGTACTCCCCCATTTTTTCCGTACCTTTGCATCAAAATAAAGCAATAAAACAGTATGACCTTTGAAGATTTTGATTTAAATCGCCAACTCTTGAACGCCATTGAAGAGGCTGGTTATCAGACACCTACGCCCATTCAAGAACAAACTATTCCGATGATTCTGGCAGGGCATGATGTCTTGGGAATTGCCCAAACGGGAACGGGCAAAACGGCGGCATATCTGTTACCGATTTTGATGAAAGTCAAATACGCACAAGGAACTGCTATGCGTGCCTTGATTCTCGCTCCTACTCGTGAGTTGGTCATGCAGATTGATGAAGCTGTTACACAATTAGCCAAATATACTGACCTCCGTCACGTGGCACTGATTGGTGGTTTGGGACCGAAAACGCAAATAGAAACCCTCCAAAAAGGCATTGACATTATTATCGCTACGCCTGGCAGATTTATGGATATTTATCTGAAAGGGGAAATCAATACAAAGGAATTGAAAACGTTGGTTTTAGACGAAGCCGACAAGATGATGGACATGGGTTTTATGCCACAAATTCGCAAGATTTTGGAGGTAATTCCTTCTAAAAAGCGTCAGAACTTATTGTTTTCAGCCACTTTTCAACCACGAGTTGAGAACCTTTCGCATGAGTTTTTGGAATTTCCTACGAAGGTAGAAGTTTCGCCCGAAACAATGACGGCAACTATGGTGAAACAACGGCTTTTTGAAGTGCCAAACTTCCTCACAAAAATCAACCTTTTGGGCTTGTTGATGAAGGACAAAGAGACGTTTAACCGAACCATTATTTTTTGTAGAAGTAAAGAAGTTGCCGATAATATTTTCAAGTATTTAGGGCGTAAAGTTGTGGGTGAAGACAAGATTAGAGTTATCCATGCCAACAAAGGACAGAACACCCGAATTAACTCGATGGAAGATTTTAAGGAAGGTAATATTCAAGTATTGGTTTCAACCGACGTGGCAGCCAGAGGTATTGATATTCAAGAAGTTAGCCACGTAATTAACTTTGATGTGCCGTTGATTTATGAGGATTATGTGCATAGAATTGGGAGAACTGGACGAGCAAATCATTCGGGAGAAGCCATCACTTTCATTACAGAAGCGGAGGAATATCACATCAAAAAAATTGAGAAAATTATCAAAATGCAAATCCCCCGTGAACCACTGCCCGAAGGTTTTGAAGTCTTGCAAACGCCCTTTATAGAGAAGCAAATTATGCTCCGTGAAATTGACGAACAACGCAAGAAAGAAGACCCCGATTTTAAGGGTGCTTTTCACGAAAAAAAGGATTTTAAAGTAAAAGCAAAACAAAAAGAGGTCAAGAATAAAAAGCAGATTATTGCGGGAGGTAAAGAGTCGAGGAAGAGTAGTTTTGGAAAGTATAAACGGAAATAGAGGTTAAAGTGCAGTGAAAACGAAACCAATCAATGAAAAAACTCCTAATACTATACATACTCACAAACGCCTATCTTCCTTTGCAAGCCCAAGAGAAGCATAATACTCCTATTACCAAAATTGAAATCGATACGCTCAAAAAGCGTGAAAAAGACCTTTGGTATGCGGATGATGTGCCGCCCGATGTCAGAAAGGCACAAAAAGCCTTAGAAGATTCTTTGCGGAAAGCCTCGCTGAAACAAAAACCTAAGCGAGAGGATGGAAGAGAGGAGGTTTTTCAGGGTTTTGATATTCCTGTGTGGATTTTTACCTTGTTGAAATGGCTATTTTATGGTGTGCTTTTGTTTGGCGTTTTAATGTTGATTTTGAAAGGAAATTTCAATTTTAGTTTCACTCCCAAGAATAACAAAGTCGATGAAATTATCTCCGAAACCACCGCCATTGAAAGTGCCGAACAACTCAAAAGCATCGGTTATGAAGACCAAATACAACGTGCCGAAGAACAAGGAAATTATCGTTTAGCTATTCGTTTGTATTATTTGTGGACTTTAAAGAAATTGATTGATGGTGATTTGATACAATTTCATATTAAAAAAACCAATCGAGATTACTGTCAAGAACTCGCAGGGAAAACGGTTTTTGATGATTTCAGCCAATGCACTCAATATTATAACTACGTTTGGTTTGGCGAATTCAATGTTGATAATTCGATGTATGCCAAAATCAAAATTCAATTTAAAACCCTATTAAATCAATTATGACACAGAGAATTATCGTTGCGGTTTTGGTGGTTGGTGTACTGGTTTTTTTGTTGTTTCGTAGCGAATTTTTCAGAAAGGAAAGTCCCAAGTTTTTCGATGAACGTATTACTTATTCGACCAAAACTTATCGTCCTTACGATACCCGTTTTGCTTTTGAACAATTCAAAAACAAGGCGGGTAGGGGTTTTATTTTGAATGAAACAAAGTTTGATTATCAGAACCCTAATTATTTGGACACCACCAGTATTTTAGCAATTGTATCACCTTATTTTTTGCCTAATCAATTGGAAATGAATGCTTTATCTGATTATGTGAACAGAGGTGGAAACGTATTGATTAGTGCTTTCAGTATTTCTCCCAATCTTTTCAATACCGTTTTGGATGATAGTACCGATACTGCCGACATTACGGTTTATACCGATTTTCCACCCACTTCAATCAATGATTCAGTAACTGTTTTTTGGACTAAACCTTATGCCGAAGACAGCACCACAATTTCATACACCTACCCTGGCATAAAACCTTTCTATGTGCTTGATTCAGGGGTGGTTAATAACATTTACACAACTACTCACGTCAGAGACCAATACGGACAGAAGGTTTTGGATGAAATACAGATTGGTAATGGACGGATGTTTATTGTCTATAATCCCATCACATTGAGTAATTATTTCTTATTACACAAACAGAATTATCAATATTTGAATCAAGTTTTTGATTTACTGGATATAAAAAATCGAAAAGTAATTTGGGATAAATTTTACGAAAGATATAAAACTCAACGCCCCGAAGACACAGGCGAACCCGAACAAGCGGGCGATAGTTATTTTTGGAAAGTTATCAAGGAACATCCACCGTTGATGTGGGCAATCGTTACGTTTTTCTTAGCAATTTCACTTTTTATTTTGCTTTATTCTCGAAGGATGCAAGCTCCAATTCGAGTGATTCCAGAGGTGAAAAATAACTCTATTGAATTCATCAAAGCCGTGAGTGGATTATATTGGTTGAAGCAAGACCACAAGAAAATTGGCGAGAAAATAACGAGTCAATTTTACGATTATTTATCAACTAATTACCGTTTTGCCCCCAAAGATATTACGCTCGAAAACGTTGAAAAAGTTGCCCAAAAGACCGATAAAAAATCGGAAGATATTGAAAGTATATTATTGATAATCAGCCATATAGAAGAATCTGAGGCTATTTATAAAAAGACTCTGATAGATTTTTATCAGAAGGTTTATCGGTTTGTGAATTCTTAAAAGCCAATGATAGAATGATTGAGTGAATGATAGAATATTCAGCTAACACAAAGTCTGATTAATTATCAAGTTTTATTTTCGCAAGCAGTATTCAATCATTCTATCATTCATACATTCAATCATTGAAAACAAAATATGGAAAATCAAGAAGAAGAAAACGTACTACAACCACAGGAAGAAATTGTTGAAAAACAAGCAGAAATCTTCAAAAACCGAATTGACCTTAGTGAATTATCGCAAGCCGTTTTTGATATTCGGGAGCAATTGGGCAAGGTAATTATTGGTCAGCAAGACACCATTCAGTTGCTCATTACGAGTATGTTATGTGGCGGACACGTACTGTTAGAAGGTGTGCCAGGTGTTGCTAAAACCCTGACAGCCAAATTATTAGCCCAAACCTTGGATGTATCTTTCAAGAGAATTCAATTCACGCCCGACTTGATGCCTTCCGATATTTTGGGAACATCAGTATTCAATCCAAAACTTTTGGAATTTGAATACAAAAAAGGTCCCGTGTATAGCAATCTGATTTTGATTGACGAAATCAACCGCTCGCCAGCCAAAACCCAAGCGGCTCTTTTTGAATTGATGGAAGAAAAACAAGTAACCATCGACGGACAATCATACTCGATGCACGAGCCTTTTATGGTGTTGGCAACCCAAAATCCCATCGAACAGGAAGGAACTTACCGTTTACCCGAAGCTCAATTAGACCGTTTTTTCATGAAGATTTCCGTAGGCTATCCCACGGCAAGTGAAGAAATCGAAATCTTGAAAAAGTTTAATTATACTACGCAAAAAAAAGTGGCGGCAACGGTGAATAGTATATTGGATAAGCAACAGATTGTTTCTTTAAAAAGTACCATTCAAGGTGTTCTTTTGGAAGATAATTTGTTAAAATATATTACTGATATTGTTCAGGCAACTCGGAATCATAAACAGATTGAATTGGGAGCGTCACCAAGGGCATCATTGGCATTGATGATGGCTTCAAAAGCCACTGCTGCCATCAACGGACGTGATTTTGTAATTCCCGAAGACTTGAAAGCCGTTGGAAAATCTATTCTTAGACATCGAATAATCCTCACGGCAGAAACTGAAATGGAAGGAGTTTCAGAAGATGAAGTATTAAATGAACTGTTCGCCACCATAGAAATTCCGAGATGAAGCATTTTCTAAAATCTTTTTATCTTACTAAAATGACCTTTGCAATACTCGGAATTTGTATTGGGTTTTTTAGCTTTGGATTACTGAATGAGGTGTTTTTCTTACTTGGAAAAATACTATTTTTTACGCTCTGGATTTTTGTAATTGTGGAGACTTTTATTTTGTACATAAAGCAAAATCCGATACGGTTGGAACGAAAATTACCCGTGCGTTTGAGTAATGGCGATGTTAATTTTGTGAGTTTGAAAATTACGAATTCTTATAGTTTCAATCTCATCACAACCTTGATTGAAGATTTGCCCGAACAATTGCAGATTAGGCTCTGGGAAAAAACTACGACCGTTACTGCAAATGCCGTTACTGAATTTCAATATAGTGTCGAACCCAAAGTAAGAGGCGTTTATCTATGGCAAAATTGTTATGTACTCTTTAAAATGTTTTCGTTCAGTTTGGTTGCCCGACGAGAAATTTTTGAGTTTCATCAAGAAGTGGCGTGCTTTCCTTCTTTTGAACAATTCAACAAAATTCCTGTCAAAGCCATTGTCAGTAATTTTTATGAAAGTAGTCAAAATAGTATTCGTAAAATAGGACAAAGCCTTGAATTTGAGCAGATTAAGGAATATTCAAGTGAAGACGATTACCGACATATCAACTGGAAAGCCAGTGCCAAACGGGGGCAACTGATGCTCAATCAATATCAAGACGAGCGAAGTCAGGATATTTATTGCATCTTAGATTTGGGGCGTTCGATGAAGATGCCTTTTTTGAAACAAACGCTTTTGGATTATTCGATAAATGCCAGTTTAGCATTGTCAAAAGCCGTCATTACGATGCAAGACAAGGCAGGAATTTTGGGACTTTCACACAATAAATGTGAATTTTTATCGGCAAAAAAGGACTTCAAGCAATTCGGAAAAATCAACGATATGCTCTATAATTTGCAGACTGAATTTTTGGAAGCCAATTATGAATTATTGTATAAATTTGTTCGAGTAAATATCAAACAGCGGAGTTTACTGGTAATTTTCACCAATTTTGATTCCGTAAATTCCCTTCACCGTCAAATGCCATATTTGAAAGCACTTTCAAAATATCATCTATTATTGGTCGTGTTTTTTGAAAATTCGGAAGTTGCCAATATGGTCAAAGAACAAGCTACCGACTTAAAGGATATTTATACCAAAACCATCGGGCAGAGCATTTTATCACAGAATAGGCTGATTGTGAAGGAGTTACATAAATTTGGCATTCAAAGTTTATTGATTCAACCGCATAAATTGAGCTTGGAAGTAATTAATAAATTTGTGCAAATCAAGAAAAAACAATTACTCTGAGTTCTTATGGCACGCAGATAACGCAGATTTTCAAACGCAGATTTACGCAGATTTTTTTGTGATTATTTTAGGAAATATTCAATTGATAATTTATCCGTTTTTCTGTTTGAGTAACTCTGTATGAATTTCACAATCCAAATTCATACATAATATCAAAATAAAATCCTCTTAAATCTGCGTTGCGAAGCATCTGCGTCATCAGCGTGCCAATCTTCCACATACAACCACTATGCAACCAATATCTCAATCCAATGTCCGCCTTGAACTGGCTGACCAATACGTTCGGTTTACGCATAAAAATATTTTCCTCACGGGCAAAGCGGGGACAGGCAAGACCACTTTTCTCAAAAAAATTAGGGCTACTTCTCCCAAGCGGGTGGTGGTGGTTGCACCTACGGGCGTGGCGGCTATCAATGCGGGTGGCGTAACGATTCATTCTTTTTTCCAGCTATCTTTTGGACCAAATATTCCCGCTCAGGATGGTATAGAAAAGCCTTCCGAGAGGAGATTTACTGCTGAAAAAATTAAAGCCATTAAAGCCATTGACCTTTTGGTGATTGACGAAATCAGTATGGTGCGGGCGGATATTTTGGATGCCATTGATGAAGTTTTAAGACGTTTTCGGAACCGAAATTTACCCTTCGGCGGTGTGCAGTTATTGATGATTGGTGATTTGCACCAGCTTTCACCCGTGATTAAAGACGATGAATGGGCGATGCTCAGACCTTATTACTCAAGTGTATATTTCTTTGAAAGCAGAGCCCTCGCCCAAAGCCAATTTTTAACTATTGAATTAACCCATATTTTCCGACAAGCCGATGAAGTTTTTATTGGACTTTTGAATAAAGTTCGAGACAAAAAATTGGATGCCGAGAGTGTGAAATTATTGAATACTCGCTATATACCTAATTTTCAATACCCAGAAAGTGAAAAATACATCACTCTCACGAGCCATAATCACGCTGCTTTGACCATTAATAAGGCAAAAATGCAAGAATTGTCAGGGAAAACGTACACTTTTATTGCCGATATTGAGGATGATTTTGCGGAAAGTATGTACCCCAACGAATTGAATTTAGAATTGAAAGTGGGGGCTCAAATCATGTTTGTCAAGAATGATATTAATTCCGAGAAACGGTATTTTAATGGTAAATTAGGTGAGATTTCTGAAATTGAAGAGGGTTTAATTTATGTGAAATGCCCCAACGAAAAAGACCCGATTATTGTTTCGAGGGTTACTTGGGATAATATCAAATACGTTTTAGATGATTCTAAAATTCTTCAAGAAAATATTATCGGCACATTTACGCAATATCCCATCAAGGCGGCTTGGGCAATTACGATTCACAAAAGCCAAGGGCTAACTTTCGATAGAGCCATTATTGATGCCGCTTCGTCTTTTGCCCACGGGCAGGTGTATGTGGCACTCAGCCGTTGCAAAACTTTTGAGGGTTTGGTTTTGAGTAAACCTATTTCGCCCGAAAGTGTGAAATCCGATAGCACGATTTTGGTTTTTGACCAAGAATCCGAAAAGCAAGATTTATCAGAAACCGCACTCAACGAAGCCAAAAAACGGACTCAGAGTGATTGGATAATGGATTTGTTTGATTTCAAAACAATTCAATACGGTTTAATAACGCTACTGAAAGAAATATTACCCCTTCAAAGTCATTTCGTTACGGGTACTTTTGAAAATATTAGTAAAATACAAAACGATTATGATACTGAAATCAAGACGGTAATTGAGACTTTCAGGAGGCAATTAGAATCTTTGATTTATCACACAGAATTACCCGAAGCAGACGGAAACCTGCAAGACAGAATCAAAAAAGGTAGTGTTTATATTGCCAGTAAATTAGGAGAATTAATTTATAACCCACTGAAAAACATCAGTTTAGAATGTGATAATAAAGAAATTCAGAAAGATGTTTTAAAAATTTGGGAGCAAAATTTGAAGAATATTTTTGAAAAATTATTACTCCTAAAAAATAATCAACAGGGTTTTGATTCAACAAAATATCTGACCACCAAAGCTAATGCGACGCTTGATTTTGAAACTGAATTATTGAAATTATCTAAAAGTCAAAAATCCAACGATTCAAGTCCAAACGGAGATTTGTACAATCAGTTGAGACGTTGGCGAGATGAAGTTGCCGAAGAGAAAAACTTGGAGAAATACATGGTTTTGGCTCAAAAAACGATGCAAAATTTAGTGGAAGTTTTACCCCAAAACAAAACTGATTTAGCCAAAGTAAGTGGTTTAGGCAAAGTAAAAGTTCAACAATTTGGGGATGATATTTTGGATATTATTACCACTTATTGCCAAGATAATCAAATAGACACCAGCCACATATCCATACCCGAGAAAAGAATCCGCAAATCTATCGTCAAAGGTTCTACTCAGGAATTGAGTTTTACAATGTTCAAGGAAGGTAAAACCATTGCTGAAATAGCCCAGAGCCGCAATTTAAGCCTTTCGACCATTGAAGGACACTTATCTGAATACGTACAGAAAGGTGATTTATCCATTGAAGATTTAATGGACGAGCAGAAGGTAAAAATCCTTAGAAAATTCTTACTGGAGCATCCAGACATGAGAAGTGGGGAAGTGAGAGAGGCTCTAAATAATGAATTTAGTTATGGCGAAATAAAGATGGTTGGGGCTTCGCTGAGTGAGGTTTAAGAGAGTACACGATAGATAACATACCTATGATTTCTGAATTTGGATTGCGAAACGTCGCAATCCAAATTCAGATAAAATCACCAAACTTCTACTGAAAAACCCGAATATAATCCACTATGAACTGCTGAGGGAATACCGTAGTACCATCAGGTTTGCCAGGCCAGTTTCCACCAACGGCTAAATTTACTAATAAAAAATATTCTTCTTGAAATTCACTCAGTCCTGCGGGTGTGGTATCAATGACATGAAACTGTTTATCGTCCAGATACCAAATTATTTTCTTGCTATCCCAAACGATAGAAAATACATGAAATTCATCATTGAAAATACCAGAAGTTAGTTTTGTCTCTCCCCCATATTGTGCATGGCTGCCATTATTATCCCAATGTACCGTTCCATGGGTAACATTATCTTTACCCGTTCCGCCAATCATTTCCATGATGTCAATTTCACCACATTTGGGCCAACTAACAGTAGGAAAATTCTTACCCAACATCCACAAAGCGGGCCAAATCCCTTGTCCTTTTGGCAAAGCTGCCCGAATATCCACTCGTCCGTACTTGAAATTAAACTTGTTTTGAGTAGTCAATCTGGAAGATGTATAACTCTGATTACCAGCACTTTCCTGTTTTGCTTCAACGATTAGATAACCATCTTTCACGGAAGTATTTTCCTTTTTATAGTATTGTAATTCATTATTTCCCCAGCCATTATTATTACCAATTTCATAGTTCCAAAAATTTTCGTTTAGGCTTGTCCCCTCAAATTCATCCGCCCAAATCAGTTTTAAATTAGCATAACTGGTGGGAGTTGAGTAACCTTTGGTCGGAATGATGCTTTTTTTAGGATTATCGTTATCATCACTCGCATTGTCCACATATCCTGCGGGGCGTTCGCAAGCCTCGTAAGGCTTATTTTTATCCCCCAAACCGTCGGCATCGGCATCATAATACCAAGTTTTTTTCACACAGGGTTCATCTTCTTTTTTGCAAGAAAAACTGAGGGACGTGGTAAGGAATAAAAGTACGATTAAATTAAGATTGATAATTTTTTTCATGATATTTTGAGATTTTGTAACCCTCCTGAGCGTTCAAAATGTTTGGGAGAATTTATTTAGAAATATTACTTATAAGTTTAATTCTATCCCCCAATCGTAGTCATAGATTCTGAAACCACATTTTTACGATTACGTTCTGCCTCAAATCCATCTTTTGGGCGATTATTGAAGGCACTTAAAAAGACTTCTTTCAAACCTTCATTGCTGATGCCATCTCTCAGCATATCTCGAATATTCAACACGCCTTCGTCATAAAGACAGGTTTTCAAATCGCCCGTTGCGGTAAGTCTGATTCTATTGCACGTTCCGCAAAAAGTGCGTGAAAAGGCAGCAATTATGCCAATATTTCCTTGATAATTAGGCACTTGATAATTATAAGAAGTTGAATTGGGCGAATCCGTAAGTTTTTGTAAATCAGGATATTGACTTTTTATTTCTGATAAAATTCGATGTAAATTCCAGTTGAGTTTTGGATAATGTGAACCTTCACCATTGAAAGGCATTTCTTCAATAAACCGTACTGAAACGTTATGATTTTGAGTTAATTCTACCAAAGGAAAGATGTCTTCGGTATTTTTTCCCTCCATCACTACGGCATTAATTTTCACGTCAAAATCAGCCTCTAATAATTGAAAAAGGGTAGCGTAAACCTTGTCAAATTCGTCTCGGCGAGTGATGTCATAAAACCGTTTTTTATCCAAAGTATCTAAACTCAAATTGACCGACCGCACGCCCATTTCCTTCATTTGGCGAATATAATTGCCCGTCAGAATTCCATTAGTCGTAATATTTAATTCATTAATACCTTCAATTTCAGAGAGTTGATACATAAAATCAATCAAATTATTTCTTACAAAAGGCTCTCCGCCCGTAATTCTGACTTTGGAAACGCCCAATTCTGAAAGCACCGAAACTGTCCGAAGCATTTCTTCGTAAGTCAGCAGTTTTGACTTTGCTAAATACTTTACGCCTTCTTCGGGCATACAATAAAAACACCGCAAATTGCAACGATCAGTTACCGCCAAACGCACATACGTGATTGGGCGACAGTGATTGTCGTAAATGAGAGGTCGGGTATGTTCTGAATTTGAGTTCAAAGGATTGATTTACCTCACCGAAGCGACGGTTGCCCCTAACCCCTCTCCCGTGGAGAGGGGAGTTTCAGAGTCAAATGCTTCCCTCTCCACGGGAGAGGGGTTGGGGGAGACCGTCGCTTCGGTGAGGTGTTTTATTTCGATAATTCCGTAGCTCGTTTCTGAGCCGCAAAAATGCCTTCTTTTAAGTTTTGACTTAATAAACCTTCCTCAAAACGTTTCAAAGCGGCTTCGGTTGTGCCACCTTTTGAGGCAACGGCTTTGATGAGTTCGTCCAGATTTTTCTCTGAATTATTGATAAGATGATACGAACCTAACATCGTTTGTTTTACCAAAAGCGAAGCCATCGCATCTTCAAAACCCATCTCTTTTCCTGCCTCAATCATAGCTTTTACTAAATAGAAAAAATACGCTGGACCACTGCCACTCAAAGCCGTAACGGCATCTAAAAGACTTTCGTCTTCTAAGAAAATCGCCCTTCCTGTTGAATTGATAAGGTTTTCCACTTTTTTCAACTGGCTCAACGTAATGTCACCCGCTGCCGAAAAAGCCGTCATACCCATACCCAAAAGAGCAGGTGTGTTAGGCATTGCCCGCACTACAAGTTTATGATTAAGTGATTCTTGGATTTTCTCAATCGAAATACCCGCCATAATGCTCAAAATCAACTGATTAGGTTGGATAACATCACGTAATTCATCTTGCAAAGAAGTAAAATCTTGGGGTTTTACTGATAGAATAATCAAGTCGTATTCTCCGATTTTGTGATTGATGGTATCGACAACCGCCCCTGCTTTTTCCTGACGTAAAGATTCGGCTCTTTCGGTATTTTTTTCAATCAAAAATAGGTTTTCTTTCTTGACTAATTCGTATTGAATGAAGGATTTGGCAAATGCCATTCCCATATTTCCTGCTCCAATAATGGCAACTTTCATGTGGTAAAATTTTAATAATGGAAACGACATTGGATGATGTGGATGCGTTCGTCATAGACACGATAAACTAAACGGTGTTCGTCAGTGATGCGTCTTGACCAATAGCCACTCAAATTTCCTTTCAGTCCTTCGGGTTTTCCTTTGCCCTCAAAAGGTGTTCGTAAACACTCTTTTATGAGCATATTGATGCGTTTGAGTACAGTTTTGTCAATATTTTGCCAATAAACATAATCTTCCCAAGCGTTGATATCCCACGATAAAACCATAAATTATTGAATTAAATCATGAGATTCAAACGTTCCTAAATTATCTCTTTCGATAGCTGAAAAGAGACGTTCCCTATTTTTAGCCGAACTCAATAAATGTAATGTTTCTTGTAGAGCATTGTATTCCCTCAAAGAAATCAAGACCACATTGTTATCCTTCTGACGATTGACAATGACGACTTCATTGTCTTCACTAACGCTGTCAAGATTAGCTTTCAAATGACTTCTAAACTCTGAAAAATTGATTACGTTCATATTGTTGTACGTTTTTATGTACAAATATAAGTACAGATTTTGTATTTCTGATGAAAAATCCAAAATAAACAAATAGACCACAGATTGCACAGATTTGCACGGATTTTTAATTTTTAATCTGTGGAAACCCGTACAATCAGTACAATCAGTGGTCTAATAAACCTGACGAAAATCTACTTTAATATTTCTGAAAGTTTCTTTTCCAGTTCTTCCCCTCTCAAATTCTTAGCAATAATTTTCCCTTCTTTATCCAACAAAAAAGTAGCAGGAATGCCTTGAACACCATAGGCAGCGGCGGCGGCGGAGTTCCAAAATTGTAGGTCAGAAACGTGATTCCAAGTTAAACCGTCTTTTTCGATGGCTTTTACCCACGGGTCTTTTTCTTGGTCGAGGCTTACTGAAAAGATGTCAAAACCCTTGTCTTTGAATTTATAATACATTCTTACCACGTTGGGATTTTCCTTTCTGCAAGGTCCACACCAACTTGCCCAAAAGTCAATCAGAACGTATTTTCCTCTTAATGACGATAACGCTAAATTTTTATCATCGGGCGTTTTCATGGTGATTTCGGGGGCTTCCGTTCCTACGTCCACGCCTTTCAAACGCATGATTTGTTGATGAAAGGTCTTGATGTGAATATTGGGAGAATTAGGTTTTTCAGCCTTAAATTTATCTGAAATTGAAACCATTGTTTCCAAATCTGCTTCTGGATTTAGGAAATTCCCTGCCGTCCAAAGTGCTACCAAATTTGTCCCCATTTCGGGTAATAAAGCCTTGATTTTCTGAATATTACCTTGCTGTGCCGCTTGGAAATCGCCTTGAATTTTCTGCAAAGTGGCTTCGTCTTTTTTGGCTTTGGCAATTTCTACTTGCTTGTTCCAAACTTCCACTTTTGCCGATAATTCTTGATTCAGCTTTACGATTTGGTTGAAGTACTGGATATTTTTAGAATCACCTCCATTAATCTGAAACGTTCCTCTTTTATTAGGCATATCCATACCATCGGCAATAACGTTCACAGTTTCGCCACCCTCCAAAATCAACAAAACCTTCTGGCTGAGTTCCATGCCAAAGAAATTGAGGAGATAGTAACCGCCTCCTTCAATAATTCTGGAATTGAACGTGAAAGACTTATCAGCCTTGACATCAGAAGAATCCATCGTAATAGGATTGCCTCTACCATTGATAAATTGGAGGTAAACCTTTTTATCGGGAGCAACATTATTTACTTTTCCCGTAATGGTAACTGGCTTACTGTTAGGTACTTGCCCAAAAGAAAGCGTGGTGGTCATGGCGATGAGAACGCCTAAAATTATTTTTTTCATATTGTCGTCAGCCTCATCCCCAACCCCTCTCCCGTGGAGAGGGGAGTTTTAGAGTCAAATGCCCCCCTCTCCACGGGAGAGGGGTTGGGGGTGAGGTTTTTACATATCTAACGTCTTCTGCAATAATTCCGTAGTAACTTTCGGGTCGGCAGAACCTTTTGATTTTTTCATGATTTCGCCCATGAACATTCCCAAGAGTCCTTTTTTACCCGATTTGTATTCCTTCACTTTTGCGGCATTGTTTGCTAAAACTTCGTTTATTAACGCTTGCAAAGTGTCTGTATTGCTTTGCTGAATCAGATTCTTGGCTTCGGCAATTTGCAAAGGCGTTTTGTTAGTATCAGTCAGCATTTCGGGGAAAATCTGTTGAGCCGCCGTTGAAGTGCTTACCTTGCCTTCATCAATCAAATTTATCAACGCTCCCAAACGCTCGGGAGTGATAGATAACTGATTGATTTCTAAATTATTATCATTCAAATATGACTTCACCGAACCCATAATCCAATTGGAAACGGCTTTATAGTTTTTGGTAAAACCACAAGTTGCTTCAAAATATTCTGCTACTTCACGGCTGTCAGTCAGGACGTTAGCATCGTATTCTGATAAATTATATTGCTTCGTAAATTTCTCAAAAAGCTCCCATGGTAAGGCGGGCATGGCATTTTTTACTTCCGAAAGCCACGTTTCCGAAATCGTCAGCGGTACTAAATCGGGTTCGGGAAAATAGCGATAATCGTTCTGGGTTTCCTTCACTCGCATACCCGAAGTACGCCCCGTGGCGGGGTCAAAGCTACGAGTTTCTTGGATTAATTCTTCGTTGTTTTCAACGGCTTCAATTTGCCTAATCGTCTCATATTCAATAGCTTTCTGAATAAAACGCATCGAATTCATATTCTTGATTTCTACTTTCGTGCCAAAGACTTTACTCCCCACGGGCATCACCGAAATATTGACATCGCAACGCAACGAACCTTCTTCCATATTGCCATCACAAATACCCAAATAACGCACCAATTTACGGACTTCGGTCATGAAAGTAGCGGCTTCTTCGGCAGATTTTATTTCGGGTTCTGTTACCATCTCAATCAAAGGAGTTCCCGCCCGATTGTAGTCAATCTGACTGTCGGAAGAACCTTCGGCATGAACCGATTTCCCAGCGTCTTCTTCTAAGTGGATATGATGAAAACGAACGGTTTTTTCACCCGTCGAAAGTTTCACCTTCACGCCACCGCCCACACAAATTGGGGTTTTGTCTTGGGTGATTTGATAACCTTTCGGAAGGTCGGGATAGAAATAGTTTTTACGGTCAAAATACTGATTTTCAGTAATTTGCGAATTGCAAGCCAAGCCCATTTTCATGGCATATTCAACGGCTTTTTTGTTCAATTTGGGCAAAGTGCCTGGATGCCCCAACGTAATGGGCGAAATATGCGTATTGGGCAAACCCCCAAAAGAAGCCGCATCAGCCGCAAAAATCTTGGATTCAGTCTGCAACTGAGCATGAACCTCTAAGCCAATAACGACTTCGTATTTATCTCGTGTTTCTTGTTTCATCAAAAATGGTTTTGCTATTTTATCTGCCAATTTTATAAGATTATTTGTTTGCGTTGTAAAAGTAAACCTCTATCACAAAGATAATAAAAACCATTTGCTAAACTCATTTCAAACTATACCAAGTTCCTTTACCAACACCGTTTTGAGAGAGTCTATTGGTTGCTACTAAATTTTCAAGATGTTTTCTTAATGTGTTGCGGTTGTGAGTAGTCATTTGTTGAAGTTCACCCGTAGTAATTCGCCCTCTCGAACGGATTAATTCCAAAATATTCTGTGAAATTTCGGGGAGTTTTGTCAATAAAATATGCTCTCTTTCTATCTTTATTTCAAGGTTATCCTTTTGTTTTTTAAGTGATTTTAAGAAAAAAACTAACCACGGTTGCCAATCTGTTTCGGGAAAATTTAAGCTCGCTTGGGTTTGTCTTAACGAAAGATAATATCCTTGTTTTTGCTGTTCAATCACTGCTTCAAGCGAACTGTAAGGAACATAAACATAACCCGTTTTGAGTAATAAAAAAGTGGTTAAAACTCTTGAAAGTCGCCCATTACCGTCTTGAAACGGATGAATTGCTAAGAAAATTACCTTAAAAACAGAGATGATTAACAAGGGGTGAAGCTGTTTTTCTGAGAGTTGTTGCTGTGTCCAATTAACCAATTCCTCCATTTTGAAAGGCGTTTCAAAAGGAGAAGAAGTTTCAAAAATTATCCCAATTTGTTTTCCATTTTCATCCATTGCCACCACATGATTAGGCGATTTTTTATACGCCCCACGATGCCACTGGTCTTTGTTGCTATATTTTAATAATTGGCTATGAAGTTGCTGAATAAAGCCCTCTGAAAGTGGGATTTCCTCAAAGTTTTGGAAGATAATATTCATCAATTCAGCATAGCCCGCTACTTCCTGTTCGTCTCTGGATTCAAATTTTTGGATAGCAATATTTGCCAAAAGCATTTCAACTTCCCTATCACTCAAACGGCTGCCTTCGATGCGAGTACTCGAACCAATACTTTCGATGGTTGCCACTTTTTTGAGTTGAACCAACTTTTCGGGAGCTAAATTTCCTAACGCTTTCCACGCTCCTTTAAACTCATCAATTTCAGCAATTAAATTGAGTATTTCGGGGGTGATTTTTATAGTGTCTGTCTTTATCATTATCCATAAAATTATTCATAAATATTCATATATGGGTTTATTTTCATAAAATTATTCATAAATATTCAAAAAGTTAACTATTCTGATAAATTTTACAGGTTACAATATGATTTATAACGTCGTGGAGGTTTTGAACCTCCACGACGTTGATTATGGAATAACTTTTCCGTTTAAATCGTATAAGAACCATTTTATACAAAACAAAAGCCGAGACAAAATCTCGGCTTTTTTACTGTAAAATCTTATCAACCCATTATATCAACTTAGCCTTCGCCAAATACTCCACAATCTGAACGGCATTAGTGGCTGCTCCCTTACGAAGATTATCCGCTACAATCCACATATTCAGGGTATTAGCCTGGGTTTCATCACGGCGAATACGTCCCACAAAAACCTCATCTTTTCCGTGTGCCGTGATGGGCATTGGATAAATATTGTTCTTGGGGTCGTCTTGCAAGATGATGCCTTCTTCTTTCGAGAGAATATCTTTAACTTCTTGAATATCAACCTCATTTTCAAACTCAATATTCACCGATTCCGAGTGTCCGCCAATGGTTGGAATTCTAACCGTTGTGGCTGTTACCTGAATGGAATCATCCATCATGATTTTCTTGGTTTCGTTCACCATTTTCATTTCTTCTTTGGTGTAACCATTATCCAAAAATACGTCAATGTGTGGCAAAACGTTCAAGTCAATCTTGTGTGCATATACGGCTGGCACATCTGTACGCCCCTCACGCTCGGCAAAAAGTTGATCAACTGCAGCTTTTCCTGTTCCCGTTACGGACTGGTAAGTTGAAACAACTACTCGCTTGATTTTATTGATTTTGTGCAAAGGATTCATCACCACCACCATCTGAATCGTTGAACAGTTGGGATTGGCAATGATTTTATCTTCGGGCGTAAGCGTGTGAGCGTTGATTTCTGGAACGACCAATTTCTTGGTTGGGTCCATCCGCCAAGCTGACGAATTATCAACTACGGTGATGCCTTCTGCTGCAAATTTTGGAGCTAATTCTAAGGATGTTCCGCCACCTGCCGAGAAAATCGCCACGTTGGGTTTCATCGCAATAGCATCGTCAAAACCTACCACGGTATATTGTTTACCCTTAAACTCAACCTGTTTACCCACCGAACGCTCAGAGGCAACTGGGATAAGTTCTGTTACGGGGAAATTACGTTCCGCCAATACTTTTAGGATTTCACCACCGACCAAACCCGTGGCTCCGACTACTGCTACTTTCATTTTTAATTGGTTGTTTTGTAATACGGACGGTTCGACGCATCGACAGCCTTGTCCGTAGTTGAAAATATTAAAAAACGGAAAAGGCCTTCCGTGGTACTTTTAAAAACTATGCGAAAAACCAACGCCTACAACAGCCTGATTTTGAAAAGATTTGTCAATAATCAAGCCTATTTTATTTTCAGAAACTACTTCGTTGTAGCGTATGAGGGCTTTTGCTAAATGCTGATTCGATTTTATGTTTAGATATCCCGATACTAAAACCGTTCCGCCAAATGTTCCCCAATAGACTTCACTTGATACTTTTTCACGATTAAAAATAGTATAAAGTGAAAATCCTGTTGAAATTAAACTGATAATTTGAACGGCTTTTCGTTGCTGTTTGAATTTCAAAAACTCTACATTTACCTCCGTGTCTCGGGCTTGTAACATCGGGATTTGGAGAGCTAAGGGGTTTTCAATTGTTTGACGGTCGTAGATATATTTTATGCCTAAAAACTTCTTTTTTGCCTCAATCGGATACAGATTTTTTCGCTCATTTTGGGCGAATGATTTTGTGAGAATCAGGAGGAGAAAAAGAGTTAATGCGCTTGCTTTCATTCATCTACACGGCAAAGATTGTCGTGCTACATTTTTCCGCAAAATTAGTCTATAAAACTGGAAGAGAAAAGAAATTTAGACGGAAACGTTTGGTTATCTTTGTATATTTGACATTCATCAACGCAATTATTTCATGAATTTTCGTATCGTATTTCCTCTATTCCTAAGCTTATTCATCAGCCTTTCTTCTTGTAAATCTCAACAAATTCCTCAAAAAACTCCTGTCCGTGGTGTGTGGATTACGAATGTGGATAGTGAGGTAATGTACTCAAAATCAGGCATTCAAGAAGCCGTAAAAGTGTGTCAGGAGGCTGGAATCAACCATATTTTTGTGGTGATGTGGAACAAAGGGCGGACACTTTATCCAAGTAAAATCATGGGAGAAACCTTCAAAATCCCGATTGAAGAAAAATTGGCAGGACGTGACCCCATGCGTGAAATGTTGGACGAGGCCCACGCCAAAAACATTAAAGTCTATGCTTGGTTTGAGTTTGGTTTTTCGGCTGAAAATAATGGCTTTGGCAAACACATTTTGGAAACAAAACCTCAGTGGGCGGCTTTGGGAAATGATGGTAAAGTAGTGGTGAAAAACGGCTTCAAATGGATGAACGCCTTTGACCCCGAAGTACAGAATTTTATGCTGTCTTTATTGAAAGAGTGTATTGTGCAATATCCCGATTTAGACGGTATTCAAGGCGATGACCGTTTGCCCGCTTTGCCTTCGGAATGCGGTTATAATGAAGCAATTACAAAACAATATCAAACTGAAACGGGACAAATTGCTCCCAAAAACCATTTGGATACCACCTGGATAAATTGGCGAACCGAACGACTAAATCAGTTTCAGAAACGTTTGTATTTTGATTTAAAAAAGGTGAATCCCAAGATTCAGATTTCGATGTCACCCAGTATTTTTCCTTGGAGTAAAGAGCAGTATTTGCAAGATTGGGTTACGTGGGTACGTGAGGGTTGGGTAGATATGGTGTGTCCGCAGGTGTATCGTTATGATTTTCCCAAATATCAATCAGCGATACAAACCATTGTAAATCAGCAGGTTCCGAAAGAAAAATTACATATTTTATCACCAGGGGTTTTGTTGAAAGTAGGGAAATATACGCCCACGGCTGAGTATTTACAGCAGATGATTGATGAAAACCGTAGGAACGGAATTCAAGGGGAGACTTTCTTTTTTTATGAAGGGATAAAGTTGCATTCTGAGTTTTTTAAGGGTTATGGGAAATAATTACATTTGCTTAATAAATTGAAAATCAAAGCCTTATGTTTAACATATTTTTAGGTAGGGAGAAAAAATTAGAAAAAGCAAGAATAAAACTAATTTCAGATTTGGAAGTAGGTAGCATTGATTTTCTGATAAGTCAGATGACAAATCATGAGGTTTATTCGCCTTTATTAGAAAAGAAGCAAAAGCGAGAATCAACTTGGTCAAGTACAGACTATATTACTTGGTATGCCTACGAAAGAGCTCGAGAACTTAGTTCAGAAAATGATAAAAAGAAATTGCTCCTAAAACTTAATTCTGAGTCGGATTCTTCAATCAAAAATCATATATACTACTGTCTATCTCATATTTGTGCAAACTCTACTGATTCAAAACTATTCAATTTTCTTATGGAAAAATTAGAAATTGAAGATAATGAAGAATGTAAAGTATCTATCCTTTTTGGACTACGAAACATGATAAAAGATTTAAGTTGCAACTTAGAACCTTTAAAGAAAATGATTCACACCAAGTCAATAGCTTTAAAAAGAATGTCAATTTCAGCATTAAGTCATGTGAATGATAAAGACGTTGAAGATTTACTATTAGATATTTTCAAAAACAAAAAAGATAACCATATTAGAGCTACTGTATGTTTCCCTCTTGAATCTGTCGGCACAAAGAAAGCTATTCCAGTATTAAATGAAGTGTATAAAAAAACAAGAGACTTTGGGTTGCGTAATGATATAGAAAGAGTAATTGCGTTTATAAAGGAACGAGAAAATGGTTAATTTATCAATTCAAATATTTTCAACTTTGGAAGCAATTTGTAAAACACTCAACTGCCAACCCGCTGATATTTTGGAGTTTGTGGAATGAAGATAATCTCTTACATTTTGTTCCCCGTATTCCTACTCAATGCTAAAAATTGCATTTTCTTGTAAAATCGAACTGTTTGAATCAAATTGTAATTTCACTAAGTTGGCATAAATTCCATTTTCAATTGATACTAATTCATCATGCGAACCACTTTCTGAAATTTCGCCTTCTTTCAAGACATAAATCGTATCAACATTTCTAATAGTTGCCAAACGGTGGGCAATAATAATGGTAGTGCGGTTTTGCATTAATCTATCCAAAGCATCCTGTACTAATTTTTCGGATTCAGAATCCAAGGCACTCGTGGCTTCGTCCAAAATCAAAATAGTAGGGTCTTTCAAAATCGCTCTGGCAATAGCTACACGTTGGCGTTGCCCACCTGAGAGTTTCACGCCTCGCTCGCCCACAACAGTCTGGAAGGCATCGGGAAATGAATTGATGAATTCCAAAGCATTTGCTTTTCTTGATGCTTCAATTACCTCATTTTCAGTAGCTTGTGGATTTCCATAAGCAATATTTTCATAAATTGTTCCGCCAAAAAGCATGACTTCTTGCGGTACAATGGCAATATTTTTCCGTAAATCCGTTAAATCGTATTCATTAATATTTTTACCATCCACCAAAATCTGTCCACCCGATAATTTATAATAACGCATCAATAATTGCACAATCGTAGATTTCCCAGCCCCTGAATAACCCACTAACGCAATTTTTTCTCCTGCTTTTACCTCAAAAGAAATATTTTTCAAAACCTCCATATCGGGACGTGAAGGATAAGAGAAGGCAACGTTTTGGTATTTTATTTTTGGAACATCAGTATTTTGTAATTTGACATTTCCCAACTTTTCACTTTCAACTTTTGACTCTACACTTATTTCCGACTCCTCGCCCAAAATCTCCAAAATCCGCTCAGATGCTCCGATTGTTCTTTGAATTTGAGCGTATATATCACCTAATCCACCCACAGAACCACCGATGAAACCCGTATAAATAATAAACGTGAAAAGGTCTTTGAAAGCTAATTCGCCCTGCAAAACCAGATTGCCCCCGTACCAAACCACACCCACAACGCCTCCAAATAAAACAAAGATGATAAAGGAAATAAACCCACCTCTGAAAGTGGCAGCCTTCAAAGCATAGTCAACTACTTTCTGAACGGATGAACTGTATCGCTTTACTTCCAAATCTTCATTCGTAAATGCTTTCACTACGTTGATTGACTGCAAAGTCTCTTCCACAATGATATTGGTAGAAGCCAATTCGTCTTGCACTTTTTTAGCATTCTTACGAATAAATCTTCCAAAAATAATGGCTGCCACCACCAAAAACGGAAAAGTCATCAACATGAAAAGCGTTAATTTACTCGACAAATATGAAATCAATAAAATCCCTCCCACGAGCGTGAAAATCTGTCTAAAAAATTCCGCTAAGGTGATGGAAAGTACATCTTGGAGTTGGGTAATATCGGTGGTAATACGGCTCATGAGTTCGCCAACACGGTTTTTCTCGAAAAAAGGAATTGGGAGCGTAATGATTTTGGTATAAAGCGTTTTCCGTAAATCACGCATCGATTGTTCCGAAACCCTTGTGAAAGTATATACCCGCAGAAATGAAAAAGCCGCTTGCAGAATCAACAAAATTACGAAAAGAGCCGTAACATTATTGAGTGTTAATTGAGTGGAATTTGGATTGAAAATATGAGCCAATTTCTCCGTAATCCCATTACTTGGAACTTGCGTAACTCCTTGATTTACAGCACTATTGGGCGAGACAATCGCCCCCACCATTTGCCCCATCAACAAGGGAATACTCATGGAAGTTATCTGCGAAAGTATCAGAAAAATAAAGCCTATGGCGAAAGTGCCTTTGTAGGGAAGGGTGAATCTGAAAATACTGAGGGCTTTATTGAATCCCTCTTTGTTTACTTTTTTTTTATCCTCGGGAGAAACCTCCGCACCGAAATTACGCTTTGCCATTGGGTGATTAAAATTTTGTGGATAAATTCCACGCTGGATAACACTGCTAAAATTTACAACACAAAAAATCTTAGCTTAGTTTTATAAAGGAAGAATACCAAACATTTCGTTATAAGGTACTTTTAAATCTGTGAATTGAAATTGAGGATTGGATTCCCGTTGCAAAAGTTTATAAACTTTGAAGCTTTCAGAATCAGAAGATAGGTAATAATCAACAGTTTTATCGCAATCTGCTTGGGCAAATAGTTTAGTATCGTTTGGAATAATATTTCTATTATCGAATTTTATTGTTCCTTTTTTCTGGAAAACAATATTTGCAAATTCTCCCGTTCTTTTGGCATGATTTAGATTAAAAGGCACTATTTCTAAATTCCTTAACGGTAAGTCAGCAATACTACCTCTTGTACAATATTCAGCAATAGAAATAGTAGAAATCTTCATGGCTATCTTATTTTGAATAAAATATTTGAAATAATCATTTGCATTTTTAAAAAGAGGGTCTTCATCATTCATGAAGCGAATGAAAAAGCTCGTATCAAGTAGGACAGATTTATGCATCATAACCTCCCCTTATTTCTTTCAACCATTGGTCAGCATCAATCTTTCCAACCCATGATTTTTTGGCTTTATCACGGAGTCTTTTCAAATATTGCTCATCATATTTAGGCTCAAAATCGACTAATTCAACAAATTTTAATCCTGTTGTATCAATTTGTCCAGTTTCTGAGTGTTGTTTACCAACGGCTCTTACTCCATAGGTTTTTTTATGAATAATATTCTCCTCTAAATTTTCAAAAAACGAGACAGGGGTTTGAACGATAACAGTTCCAAAATCATCCGTCTGGATATGGATATTTTGCTTTCCCTTACCTCCCGCATTGATGATTTTTCCATAAAAGTAAAATTCTGCATCAACCCAAATAGACTCCGTTATAACAAAATTGGTACTTTTGTTTATAAAAACTTCATTGGTATTACTCATTGATGTTCTTATCTGAAAATCGTAGTTTTTCTTGATGGCAATACTCTGGATATTTTCAAACGCTTTTGCAGTTGCAATATCAAGGAAATCAATATTTTGAACTTCATTAATTTGCCCGATAAGCGCATTAAAACCTATAATGTATTGTATGGATGTTCTGAAAATGTTTTTTACTGAACCTTTTTGTATGTCATAACTAATCGTAGGTCTTTCTTTTTTGTCTCCGTGATAAAGTAAATTTTCAGCATTTTCAAGCATAGAAATTACCTCCCGAATGTCATAATTATCGGGCGAAAGGTCAAGGTTTCCCTTCGACCCAGTAATTTTAATTTCTATGAAACCAATTTTATCCATGATAATTTAAACCTCTATTGTTTCCCGATTAAATTTTTTCACCAAACCCGCAATCTCCGAAAGTAAATCCACATTTTGTTCAATGCCATTACCCACCACAATCACATCTGCACCCGCCGAAAGAGCATTTTTTGCTTTTTGAATAGAATTAATCCCTCCGCCCACAATAATTGGCGTTTCAACCGATTGTCTCACAGCGGCAATCATTTCGGGCGAAACAGCGTTCAATGCTCCTGAACCTGCATCCAAATACATGAGTTTCAAACCCAACATTTCACCAGCCATTGCCGTACAAGCCGCAATGCCAGGCTTGTCGTGTGGAATGGGCGTAGTATTGGAGATATACGATACCGTTGTTTGTCTTCCGCTGTCAATCAACATATAACCCGTTGGTAAGAATTTCCAGTCCACTTTTTCGTAAAATTGGAGCTGAAATCACGTGCTGACCAATCAAAAATTCGGGATTTCTGCCTGAAATTAAAGATAACAATAAAATCGCATTTGCTTGATTATCAATATGTAAGCTATTGCCTGGAAATAAGATTATGGGAATATCTGTGTGAGATTTAATGGCAGCAATTACTTCGGGCATTATATAATCAGTAATTAGACTACCGCCCACGAAGATATAATCCGCATCATGTTTTATGCAGAGATTTAATAGATTTGAAAAGTTATCCAGATTTACTTTGTCAGGGTCAATCAAAACGGCAAATGATTTTCTGCCTTGGGCTTTTCGTTCGTAAAGATTGTTCAGTAGATTTTGGGTCATTATTTTCTCACAGGAAAGAGTCCCGTGCTACGTTTTTTTTAAATCATTATTTTCTTTTAGCATCGCAATGGCTTCCATGATTTTATCTTTGGCAAAAGCCAACATAAAAGTTGCTATATAACCCTTGATAGATGAAATTATCCACGAATCGCCACTTTTATCTTTCTTCACGACAACGGGTAAATTCCTGTTTTCAACTACTTTAATTTTCTTTTCTGCCTTCGATTCAGAAGTTAGAAAACTAAAAAGTACATACACACCTGCCAAAGCCGCACCCACAATCAAGGCGGTTGTGCCAATACGAGTGGCTTCGGTTTTGAGGTCATTCACTTGACCGTCAATTGTTTTTTTGTAGGCTTGTGCCTCTTTGTGTAATTCGTTTTTACGTTCGGAGGTCTTTTTGGGGCTTACTGCTGGAAACATAGCTAAATTTGTTTGAATCTTCTTATGTCAGATAAAAACTATTCAAAAGTACAAAAAATTGTCTTTTCTATCGGAAAATATTTTATGCAATGACATTTTAGAAGGTATTTGAGATTGATTTATGTGAAATTATAGAGTGCGACATAACTTGTTAGAATTAGAATCCTCAAAAACCTGACAGATTTCGTTCCAATAAGTTATATCGTTCTCTATATCAATTAAAAAAATCGAACCAGCGAATTCAAAACATAAGATTTGCACAACGCTCATCTTTTCAATTTAAGCACAAACCAAGCCATTTTTAACAAAATTATTTCCAAAATTGTTATGCAAGCATACTATTTTTGTATATTTGAAAACTTATATTTCGGTAAATGGTACACGGTGAACGGTAAACGGTATTGGGAATAAAAATTTACTTCCTTTGTCGCTCACCGTTTACCGTTCGCCTTTTACCCTTAACCGTTTTTTACAATGACATTAGAATTAGAAGGATTGAACCTCACTTTAACAGAAGAACACTTAGCGGTGCAACAAGCAGCCCGTGATTTTGCTCAAACGGAACTATTACCTGGCGTAATTGAACGTGATGATAAAGAATTTTTCCCCGAAGAATTAGTCCGTAAAATGGGCGAATTAGGATTTATGGGTATGATGGTTTCGCCCGAATACGGAGGTGGTGGCATGGACACTGTTTCGTATGTGTTGGCAATGGAGGAACTCTCAAAAGTGGATGCTTCGGCTTCGGTGATTGTTTCGGTTAACAATTCGTTGGTTTGTTATGGATTAGAGCATTATGGTTCAGAAGAACAAAAACAGAAATATCTTAAGCCTTTAGCAATGGGCGAAATGGTAGGAGCATTTGCTTTATCTGAACCAGAAGCAGGTTCAGATGCTACTTCGCAACAAACCACAGCCGAGGATATGGGCGATTATTATTTATTGAACGGAACAAAAAACTGGATAACCAACGGCGGACGAGCGGGGGTATATTTAGTAATGGCTCAGACCCATCCTGAATTGGGGCATAAAGGAATCAATTGCTTAATTGTGGAGAAAGGAATGGAGGGTTTTCAGATCGGCAAGAAAGAGCAAAAATTGGGCATACGTGGCTCAGATACTCATTCTTTGATGTTTACGGATGTGAAAGTACCGAAAGGAAACCGTATCGGGGCGGATGGTTTTGGGTTTAAATTTGCGATGAGTACCTTGAACGGTGGAAGAATCGGGATTGCGGCACAGGCTTTGGGCATTGCTTCGGGAGCTTATGAATTGTCAGTAAAGTATTCCAAAGAAAGAAAATCGTTCGGCAAACCCATTTGCGAACATCAAGCTATTCAGTTTAAACTTTCGGATATGGCAACCAACATCGAAGCGGCTCGGTTGTTGTGTTTCAAGGCGGCTTTGGATAAAGACAATCATCGAGATTACGTAAAATCTGCGGCAATGGCAAAACTATTCTGTTCGCAGGTGGCAATGGACACAACCATTGAAGCCGTACAAGTTCATGGAGGATATGGTTTTGTAAAGGAGTTTCACGTAGAACGATTGATGCGTGATGCCAAAATTACGCAGATTTATGAAGGGACTTCGGAAATTCAGAAAATGGTGATTGCGAGAGAGATTTTGAGATAGGTTTTGAATTAATAATTTCTGAATTTGGATTCGTCAGATTGGTGGATTTTTTGGATTTTAGTCCAATCCTAATCTAAAAAATCCACTAATCTGACGAATCCAAATTCAGATTGAGTCGCATAGACAATAAAGTGATCAAGTAACTCTTTACCAACCATCGAATAATCAATACTTAGCCGCTTGTCCTGGCTTGGGTAAAGATTGCTTAATAAATTGTCTAATATCCTCATTTCCAGAGGCCAAGTCCTCTTTTCGTAAGTACATCATGTGTCCGCTTCGGTAGCCTTTCCACGTCATGCGGTCTTTTAGTTTTCCGCTTGGATCCATTTGCCACATATTGTATTTAGCATTGAAATAATCGCAAGCACCGTCATAATATCCTGACTGTACCATCACGTGGAGGAAAGGATTTTGAGCCATCGCTTGGCGGAGATTTTCGCCCGTGCGGTCATTACTTCTATCCCAAGGGCTGACGGGTCCAAACATATTATATTTCAAATCGGTCTTATAATTGAGGTCATTACGCATATAAATATTGATGGCGGGCGTGAATGAATGTAACCATGAAGTCAATTCTGAATTGAAATCTGGTGCATCTCCCGCATCTTGCTTGTCCATACCTCTATACCTCGAATCCAAACGCCCTACGGTGAAACCTTTATCTCGCAAAAGTTCTTTCCAAAAATATTGAAGCGGCACATCCAAATTATTCTGTAGTAAAACCTTTTCAGAAAGCCCCGAATATCGAGCCATTTTAGCCACAATATCCTTCCGTTTAATTTCTTCCAAAAATCCGCCTTTACTCATAGCTGGCAGAAGTTCATTAATCGTAAAATCTTCGACTTCTGGGAGCATTTCTGTCAAATCTTTTTTCTGTAAGTCTGCTGGTAACATTTTATGAAACCAAGCCGTAGCGGCAAAATAAGGAAGTTTTAGAGCAGCTTCTGACACCACGCCTCGCTCAATACCCAAGTCGGTGGGTGATACCAAAATCACGCCATTCAGGTACATCCACTGGTTATTTTGGAGTTGCAAAGCAAGCCCAGAAACCCTTGTAGTTCCGTAGCTTTCGCCAATTAAGTACTTGGGAGAAGCCCAACGATTGGTGCGAGTTACGAAAGTACCAATCCATTCCGCCAAATACTTAATATCGACATTTACGCCAAAAAATTTAGCCGCTTGCCCTTCCTTATTCATTGCCCGAGAATAGGCAGTATTGACAGGATTTACGAAAACAATATCCGCCACATCCAAAATTGAATAAGGATTTTCTTTAATCCCGTAAGGTTGAATGGGATAACCCTCATCATCAATCGTCAGCACGTGTGGACCTGTGTAAGCAATTTGCATCCAAACCGAAGCCGAACCCGGTCCGCCATTGAAGGAAATCACCAAAGGGCGAGTGGCACGGTCTTTCACATCCGAGCGTTCGTAATAAGTGTAAAAAATTCCCGCTGAAGGTTTGCCGTCTTCATCCCATACGGGCATTGTCCCCGTAGTAGCCACGAAAGGTACTTTTTGCCCTTTAATGGTGGTTATGTGTTCCGTTACGACAGAGGCATCTGGGTTAAAGGGAATCATATTTCCTGCGGGTTTATCGTCTTTCACCAACGGAGGCGTTGGGGTAGTCGTAGGTTTGTTTTGGGCGTGCATACACACGGCATAACCTATAACAAATAAAAAGGAGAGGGTAATTTTTTTCATAAGGGATTTTATTAATTCATGATGATTTAAAATACAGTTCAAATTCTTTATAATGATTTTATAATCAACTACTTAACTATTAACTACTGAGAGGACAGGGTTGGCACGATTCAAAACCGTGCCAACCCTAATAAACACTCATATCAATACATTAATATCAGTACCTATTTTTTACGGAATTATATACTATTTGGCGGATAATCAGTTTTTTTATACATTGCTTGCTGTTTTAAGCCTTTTTTGCTCAAACCTTCGGTGAGCCAAAAACCAATGGCAGGAAATAAATTTCCCAACTTGGCAGTCAATCCACGAGATAAAGGTACTAAAATTTCTGCTTGATTTTTCTGTAAAGCATTTACCAGAATCGCTTTTTCTATATCCTTGACGGTCAATACTTTATTTCCTGAAAAAGTCAGAGCGGCGGCTTTATAATCTAATTGTGAAGTGAGCATATTAGTATTAACCAAATCGGGACAAATCACCGAAACTTGAATTCCTTTGGCTCGTAGTTCGGGCGTAATTGCCAACGAGAACCCCCTCACAGCATATTTTGAGGCAGAATACAGCGAAATCCCATGTATGGGTGCGACTCCTGCGAGCGAAGCAAAATTAATAATATGCCCTTCTCCAACTTTCAGCATTTCATCCGCCACAATTTTTGTTCCGTACATCACGCCTTTTACGTTAATATCTATATGATAATCAATGTCCTCCAAGGCAAAATCTTCAACAAAACCTGGCGTAATGACTCCCGCAACGTTCAAAAGAATGTCAATTTTATTGAATTTTTCAATGGTTTTATGTACAACTTTTTGCCAATTTTCAATATTAGTAACATTGAGTTGCTCAATCAAACAATTTTCTGGATTCCAATTTGAAGTTTGGGCAATGAGTTTTTCCATCGAAAAATCCGTTGCCACCACGTTAAACCCTTGATTATAAAATACTTCCGAAAAATGTTTGCCGATTCCGTTGGCACTTCCCGTAATAAAAACCGTTTTTTTCATACCTAAATTTTATGGTAAAACAATTTAGATTTACCTTCGTTAAATCATTGCAAGTTTAAACTTTTTATCAATAAAATCTAACAAATAAAATGAAGAAGTCCATTTTTATTACGATTGCCATTGCCACATTTGCTGTTTCAGCTAATGCTAAAAACCCTGTTAGGTCTGCTAAGGCAATTGCCATCGGTCAGTTAATCAAAGCTGATTCAACCGAATTCAAAGATTATTACGGGAGCTACAAAATGGCGGACAATCCGATGGTTGAGAAAATGAAAGTATTTTTCAAAGACGGGGAATTAATGGGTGAAGCATCGGGCTATCCAGCCACGAAAATGACTCGTAAAAAAGATGACGAATTTGAAGAAAGCAACTTCGGGGCGGTTATTATCTTCACACGCACGGATGGGAAAGTTTCGGGAATAAAAGTAGCCGTTCAGGGACAAGAATTGATTGGTACGAAAGAGTAAAAAATAAACTCCTAACACCAAATCTATATCCAATATTTAAGCCGCCACGAAAATAAAAGATAGTCAAACGATTAAGATGTGTTAGGAGTTTATAGACTTCTTTTTCAGTTTAAATTTTTGTCATCTAATTTTAAGCCGCCACGAAAAATTAGACTTTAAACTGTGATTAGCTATTTATTGGTTTAAAGATAAGTGTATGCTACATTAATTATCAAAAGATAAGATTTTAATTTTTTGATTATTTCACGAGTAAGAAAAATAACCTTATGAACGAAAGAAAAACGGTTTGTATTATTGGGGCAGGGTCGTCAGGAATCACGGCAGCGAAGGCATTGAAAGAGCATGGAATCAGTTTTGATTGTTTTGAAAAAGGTTCGCAAATTGGGGGTAATTGGCGATTTAATAATGACAACGGAATGTCGTCAGCCTATCGGTCTTTGCACATCAATACCAACCGAATGATCATGGCGTATTCGGATTACCCCATGCCCGAAGACTACCCCATGTTTCCCCATCACAGTCATATTATTGAGTATTTTGATGATTATGTAAACCACTTCAACATTCGTTCAGATATTCAATTTAATACGGAAGTTTTAGACGTTTATCGAAATTCGGATGGTTCTTTTAGCGTAAAAACTGATAATCAAGTAGCCGAATATCAAAACGTTATCATTGCTAACGGTCATCACTGGAATCCACGTTATCCTGAACCAGCCTTTGCGGGTGAGTTTATGGGTGAGGTCATTCATTCACATTATTATAAAGAAGTTGAGCAAGTAAAAGGCAAAAATGTCTTGGTGGTGGGCATCGGAAATTCTGCCGTGGATATTGCTTGCGAGGCTGCCCGAACGCATACGGGAAAGGTGGTAATTTCCACTCGTAGTGGGGCGAATATTGTTCCCAATTGGCTTTGGAGTATTCCTTTTGATAGTTTAGCAAGCCCTCTGACTTCTAAATTACCATTGGCTTTTCAGCGGTTCTTTTTGGGAACAGCCTTGCGTTTAGCCCGAGGAAAACAGGAAGATTTTGGCGTACCCAAACCCAAACGCCCACTGTTGAGCGAACACCCCACTTTATCACAAGATTTACTGAATTTGGCAGGCAGAGGATTAATAAAATTTAAGCCCAATATCAAGGAATTTAAGGGTAAAACGGTCATTTTTGAAGACGGCACAGAGCAGGATTTTGATATGATTGTTTATGCCACGGGCTATAAAGTAACGTTTCCGTTTTTGAAAGAAACTTCTTTTGATATTTCTGAAACGAATGATTTTAGGCTCTATAAAAAAGTAATACATCCTGATTATCAAGGGCTTTACTTCTTGGCATTGATTCAACCTTTGGGGGCAATTATGCCATTAGCAGAAGTACAAAGTAAGTGGATTGCTAAGATTTTGAAGGGCGAATGCACAGTACCCAACCGTGAAGAAATGCTAAAATCCATCGAAGCCGACAAGCAAGCGATGATTAAAAGATACAACGCCTCACCACGGCATACCTTACAGGTGGATTTTCATCCGTATAAGGAGAGTGTGGAGCGGGAGATGCGGCGGAAGTGAAAACAGCCTTCTGAGGGCTGTTTATTAGAATTTTATTTGGTATGAGAAATATGGGAGAATGGATAATAAACTTTGTTGCTTTATGGTCAATTGTTGACTCCCTCCAAAAAATCCATCAATTTCTAAATAATTTGGGTTTTTACGATTATACACATTATAAATTCCTAAATTCCAAGCGGCATCTCTTTGTCGCTTTTTTGTTTTAAAATTATGAGTTGCTCCAATGTCCAAACGATGAAAATCTGAAATTCGGGCGTTATTTCTGCCTGAGTAATAAAGCCTTGTTATTCCTTGACTATCTTTATAAGCGGCTTCGGGCAGAGTTACTGGATAGCCTGTTTGATAAACAAAACTGCTGGTAAAAGACCATTTTGGGGTTAATTGATAATTCAAAACCACTGCAACGTTATGCCGCCTGTCGTATCTTGCGTAATACCATTCGCCTTTATTAATTTCAGGGCTTTGACGTTGGCTAACGGCATTAGTGTATGATAACCACCCATTTAATTTGCCTTGTTTTTTTTGTACCATTACTTCGTAACCGTATGCTTTTCCGATAACATCTTTAACAATTATATCTTGCCAATTCGCATTAAATTCTGTTACTACATCTGAACCTTGCTGATAGTCAATGAGTTGTGTAAATTTTTTCTGATATGTCTCTAAGGTTAATTCCCAATTGTCATCTTTTCCGAATGTCCAATAATATCCTATATCAAACTGTCTTGCTCTTGAAGGAGATACTTTCTCCGTAGCTGTAACCCAAATATCATTCGGAATCCCAATTCCATTTGAGGTTAATTGATGTAGATATTGTTGCATTTGAGTATAACCTAATTTTAAACCATGCTGACTATTTAAAGACATTTTAGCAGATATTCTTGGCTCAAAATTGGTATATGATTCACCATTCACGAACAAGTTTGATATTCTTCCTCCAATATTAAACTTTAAAAAAGATAATGGATTTATTTCGTTTTCAAGAAATAATGCACTTTCTTGTGAGTATATCTTTACATTTTGATTGAAGGAAACATCTTGTTCTATATTATCTTTTGTGATTTCTAATTGTCCAGGAGATATTAAATGAAAAGTATGTTCCAAACCTATTCTTTGCGTAAATGATGAAGAATAAACGTACTCCAAAGAAGTTTTCAAACCAATATCTTGAATAGAGTTTGAGAGTACATAGGAATTTTTAATTTTCTCATCCCCTTGCGTAAGAACACTCTCCCCAGAAAGTTGATATTTGAACTTGCTATAAATCAAAGTAGCCTTCCCAAAAAGTTTATTATTGAAAGCCCTATTATAACGAAGAGATGCTGTTACGTTACCCCAATTTAACGTTGAAGTATTAGAGTTTCCATATCGTTGTGTTACATTTTTGTAATAATCATAGTTAGAATAAAAACTAAAAAATAACTGACTATTATTATCAAATTTGTGATTAAACTTCGCATTAAAATCATAAAACCACAAACTGGGAACACCATCAACATCCGCCCCTGTGGCAGTTTTAATATGAGTTGGTAATTGAAGTAAAAGTGTATTCATCAATCGCCCTGCCACTAAATAAGATGATTTATCCTTTTTGATTGGACCTTCTTTCAAAAACCTTGAACTAAGAATTCCTAACGATAATTCACCTTTCTTTTCTTGATTGTTACCTTCTTTCATTGTTATATCTAAAACAGATGCCAAACGCCCTCCAAACCGAGAAGGAAACCCTCCTTTATAAACATCAATATTTTTGATAGCATCTGGATTGAAAACCGATAAATAACCAAAGGCGTGTGAGGTGTTGTACATAGGAGCTTCATCCAAAAGAATCAAATTTTGGTCTGGACTACTTCCCCTTACATTTATGCCCGAAGTCCCTTCCTGACCTGGTGAAATGCCTGGGGTCATTGTCAAGGCTTTCAGTAAATCCATTTCTCCCAAAACCATTGGAATTTTTTTGAGTTGTTGAATGGGAACACTAATGAAACCAACAGGTTTATCTTCTCTTGTTTTTTCGTTTTTTACGATAACTTCATTCAACTGAATTGATTGCAGTTTAATGGATAAAATGGTATCTTTTACGAATTCTTTTTTGAGAACGAATGGTGCATAGCCTGAATAACTAAATTTTATTTCCTGATTCCCTTCTGGAATAGTGAAAGAGAAATATCCGTATTGATTGGTTTGTGTGCCTTTCCCTTGCCCCACTAAAAAGATATTGGCATTAATTAACGCCTCATTACTACCAGCTTCCACAACTCTTCCTGATAAAGTTATTTTTTGAGCATTCGCAAGCAAAGGGAAACAGAACAGGATTAGAAAAAACAGACGTATCATTTTGATAAAATTTAGGAATCAATTGATGGTAAGCACTTTGTAGGTAACATTATAGCCAATCACAATTCCAATTCCTCCTTTTACGTTACTGTAAGTTGGATATGGCTCAGTAAGTGCTGCTTGAAAACCCTCAACTATTTTTGTGGTTCTGGAAAGTTCTACACCTTCTTGGGATGTTGCAGTGAGAATGGCAATGATGCGAGTATTTTCTTCAAAACCTGAGCCAGTAACAAATCTTACTTGTTTATCCTCTGTGTCGATACATTTACTTAGATAAGCTGTTCTACCTCTATAAATGAAGTTTCCTATATTTCCGTCTATATCTACGTTTGCACAATATGAATCAAACAAGCAAGGAGATTTTACAAACGTCAAAGTACCCAAGTCTATATTTTCACCAAGACTAAAATATTTTTTACTACTTTTATCATAATTCAATAATTGAACCCCGTAGCCCGCAACACTGTCATCTTTTCTAAAAGTAACTGTTATTAAAGCTGGATTACGAATTGTGTTATTCGTAGAATTAACTGGAGAATTTTTTAAATAAACGACATTATTTATAACCCCATCCGCAGGAATTAAAACAGGTTCAGATTCAACAGATTTTACACCTTGCACAGATGCTTTTATAACATAGTTAGTATTAGATTTAATAATATAATTAGAATTTTGATATAGTGTATCTTTGAGAAATAATTTACCAACAGACTTCCCATTCTCAAAAAGCTCAACATCTGCACCACGATAGAATGTTTCTTTTGGGCGTGGAGCGGTTGCACCCCAAAGTTTACCTACATAAATTTTGGGAGATTGTGTTACTATCAAATTTGCTTGTATAACTATGAGCGGTTCTTTTACAGTATTTATTTCAAAACTATCAAGGTTTTGACAACTGAGTAAGAAGAAAGGAGACAGTAAAACACCTACCTTTTTAAGTATTTGAGTTATATAAAGCATTTAATTATGTTAAAAAAAAGTGTCACCATTCGTTGAAACTATGATGACACTGTGGAGTAAAATTTAACTTTAACGAAGTGTAAAGAAGTCAAAAATATGATTTGTGCTATTATTAGGATTATTAGGGTCTCTAATTTCTGCTCGACCAAATGAATGACTTGCCATGTTAGTTGATGTTCCTGATGCTGTTATAGCATATTCTCCCCAACCTACAGTTGTTTCAAAGAATCCAGCCGTACCTCTAAAAATCCTTTCAGTATTATGTTCTTGAATTCCATTACTTGGTCCCCATGAAGTGGGCCAAACATTTCCTAAGTTTTTAGTTTTACTAATTTTTTGACCAGTAGCAGGATCGTATATTTCACTTACTGCCGCATTTCCCGCTCCCCATTCCCAGCCATCAAGCCAACAACTACTCCATCCGTTCCAGTCATCTCGCTGATTCTCTACTTCTACGCCACAGAAATACAAATAAGTAAATGCATAATTTGGAGCATAGCCAATATTGTAATCATGGAACATTTCTCTAACACGCCATCTTCGGGCGGCAAATCCACCCCATACAGGGTAGGAGATATAAGTGTCGTTATCCCAATTAGCTAATACTTTTCCGCTTTTATTCGCTTTTCCGTCTCCTAAATGCTTATTAACCTTATTGATTGTCACGTGGCTACTCGGAGTATTCAATTCCAGTTCATTCTTATATTGAACGTCTGCAATTTTAACGGCTTCATCAGAAAACTTCATTACTTTACCTGCTATCTGAACAATTGCGTCTTTATTTACTAAAGCCGCCAATCCTGGTACTGGTAGTGCCATTTTGAAATTTTTCTTACCCAAGTTGTCTTTTGTGACTACCACTATATCATCATACTCTCTGCTAATTACTCGTTCTGAATTTTTTGAGCCTTCAACATTTTCACTGCAAAATGCTTTGTAGGCTTCATTCATTGAGGTGAATCCTCCTTTCTGTTCCATTTCCTTAATTCCTTCCAAAGTACCCATTTTAGCAACAGCACCCTTAAAATCCTCCATCGTCTCAAACTTCAACCTCCCGTCCACCACCGAAAAATCAATCTTTTCCTTGATTTTTGGGGCAACTTTAACCGCAGAGGTTGCATCCTCTGGTTTCACTAATCCATCTTGCTCTTTACAAGACCACAGGCAAAGTGACAGTCCCACCGTCACCATGCCCAAACGTTGTAATGTTTTTTTCATTACCTTTGCATTGGGTTTAAATTGTTGGAAAATGATTTTACCTGTAAGCCCCATCTGGTCGTCCAAACTTAGATTGGGGCTTAACTTTTGTAAAGGTTTTCGGTTTTTTTTATCTTTCCAAGAAAAATCTACAAATCTATATTCCGTACAGAATAATTTGTTTTCCTCAAAAATATTTAGTTACAACGCTTGCTATTGTAAAAATCAATATTTATTTTTACGCTCATATACCTCATATACCTCATATACCTCATATACCTCATATACTTATTTGAGTTATCGTGTATTGAAAGGTATTCCGCCACTAATCTCTATACGAATATTTTTCTTTCATTATTTAAACATTCTAACGCTATGAAATTTCATGGTTCTATTGTCAAAAAAACTCGTCAGGAACAAGGACACAAACAGTATTATTTCGCTCAATTAACGGGCATTTCCCAACCTCATTTATCGAAAATTGAAAAAGAGAAAGCATTTCCTACCCTTCTGGAATTGATTGCTATTTCGGTAACGTTGAATAAATCTTTGGGGCATTTTGTTAATTGAATTTACCCAAAACAAAAGAGGCTTGAACCGTGAAAGTTCAAGCCTCTTTTGTTTTATTTATGGTGAATAAAAAGTTTAACAACCAATTAATCCGCTAAATCTAAAATTAATTTTTAGATTTAGCGGATTAATTTTTTATATTTGTGCGAAAACCATAGAATTTACTACCATTATGATTGAAAGAAGTATTGAAAAAGAAGTATTAAACAGTTTATCTTATCTACCCGTTGTGGCGATATTAGGACCTCGCCAAGTGGGGAAAACTACTTTGGTTAAAAAACTGATGTCGCAACTTGATAAGCCAAGCATCTATTTGGATTTGGAATATTTCGCTGACCAGAATAAACTCAATATTGCTCCAGATTTATACTTTCAAGAACATGAAAACGAAGTAGTAATATTGGATGAAATTCAACGAATGCCCGAATTGTTTCCGCTACTTCGTTCCATGATTGATAGGAATCGTAAACCAGGGCGTTTTATCTTGTTGGGTTCTGCTTCGCCCAATCTGTTACGTCAAAGTTCTGAGACATTGGCTGGAAGAATTATCTATTTTGAAATGCAACCTCTTCATTATCAAGAAATTAGTTCAATCATTTCTTATAAAAGCCATTGGTTAAGAGGAGGGTTTCCTGATGCTTTACTTGCCCCCACTGATGTAATTTCTTCTTTATGGTTTAGAGGATTCGTGCAAACTTATATTGAGCGAGACCTTCCAGCATTGGGGTTGCCAGCATCGCCCGAAATGATGAGAAATATGCTTCGGATGCTTACCAATATTCAAGGGGGAATGTTGAATTATACTGATTTATCCGACTCACTGAATATCTCTCTACCAACCGTAAAAACATATCTTGATTTTCTGGAATCAGCTTTTTTGATTCGTAGATTAAAACCATATCACGTAAATATTAGTAAACAGTTAGTCAAATCACCTAAACTTTTTTTCAGAGATACGGGTATTTTGCATCATCTTATGGGAATTCAAGATTTTGAAGGGCTGCAAGGAAACGTTGGCTTAGGAAATTCTTGGGAGGGGTATGTGATTCAACAAATCATTGCTAACTTAAAAATGGATGTTGAACCTTATTTTTATCGAACGAAAGATAAATCAGAATTGGATTTGGTATTGGTGCAAAATACAAAAGTAAAAGTTACCTTGGAAATCAAATATGGGAACTCTCCAAGCATCAGCCGAGGCAATACCATTGCCATGGACGACTTAAAAGCTAACTTAAACTTAGTGGTTACACCCCAGGCAGACGATTATTGGTATCGTCCAAACTTACGGATTTGTAATATTTCAACAGTTTGGCAATATCTTAGAAACGAAGGATTGTTGAACAATTAACGTAGCACGGCGGTTCGACGACTCGAAATCTTTCCCGTGAAGCCCATGAATAAATTAGACTATGCTTCACGGGAAAGATTCGGACTGCGTAAGTACCGTGCTACGTTACACGGGAAAGATTTCGAACCGTCGAACCGCCGTGTTACGTTAAATCTACTTCTTCCTGATGTGCGGGAATATACACATCGTGATAACCTTCCGTCAAGAGTTTTTCCTTGAAAATCTGCTGAATATCCAATTCTCCGTGAACTAAGAATAGTTGCTTGATTTTGGTTTTATCTTGACAACCTAAAAATTGCATTATTTCTTGATAGTCGGCGTGGGCTGAGAAGGAGTCCATTACCAAAATTTCGGCTCTTACATCAAATTGCTTTCCAAAAATATTTACCCTTTTCATGCCCGCTTTCAGTTGCCCACCCAAACTACTTGGTGTTGTATAACCTACTAAAAGCACTGCACATTTTGCATCTTCGATATGATTGGCAATGTGGTGTTTTATTCGTCCTGCTTCTGCCATTCCCGATGATGAAATGATGATGCAAGGTTCTTTTGATTCATTCAATTTCTTGGAGTCTTCGGTTGAGGAAACGTAATATAGATTCGGAAAACCAAAAGCATCACCATCACCCCGTTTCAAATATTCCAACACTTCGGGATTGAAACATTCGGGATGATTTTTCATGATTTGTGTGGCATTTACTGATAAGGGAGAATCCACAAAAACCTTGATTTTAGGCAGTTTGCCCTCACTTTCCAATTGGTCGAGAGCGTAAACTAATTCCTGGGTGCGGTCAATTGAAAAAGCAGGAATCAAGAGTTTTCCTTTTTGTTCTACGCATATTTTCTGTACAATTGCCAGTAGATGTGCTTTTACATCTTCTTCGGTTTCGTGTAATCTTGCTCCGTAAGTTGATTCACAAATAATATAATCTGCTTGTGAAAATGCTTCGGGAGATTTCAAGATTTTATCATTTGGGCGACCAATATCTCCCGAGTAAAATACCTTTTTCGTTTCGTTATTTTCTTTTATCGTTAGCATTATTGCTGCCGAACCCAAGATGTGTCCCGTATCGGTAAAGTAAACACTTACTTCGTCATTAAGCCAAAATTCTTTTCTAAAATCAGCGGCTTCCATTTGTGAAAGCGTTTGTTCAACGTCTTCTTGTGAATATAAATTTTCTAAGATTTCTTCTCCTCTTTTTTTTCGTCTTTTATTGATTCTTGCCAAATCACTTTCTTGAATTCGGGCGGAATCTCCCAATAGAATCGAACACAAATCTTTGGTGGCGGAAGTACAGAATATTTTACCCGAATAACCTTTTTTGACTAATCTGGGCAACAGTCCCGTGTGGTCGATGTGGGCGTGTGAGAGAATAACGTAATCAATTTCGTGAGGATTGAAAGCAAATTCTTGATTGAGTGGTTGGGTATCAATGCCTTGAAACAGACCACAATCCAAGAGAATTTTTGTGCCTTTTTCAGTGATTATTAAATGTTTTGAGCCTGTTACTCGTTGGGCGGCTCCGTGAAATTGTATTTTCATGTCTTAATTAATTTCAGTTTTATCGGAAGATAGAAATTGTTTTATCATAAAAAAAGTAATTGCCGTAATTACCGCCAAAAGTACCGAAACAATCAAAAATCCGAGGTAATTACTGGAAAGTATTTTATTCAAAAAGAGGGCTAAGGTAATGAGCAAAAAAACCAACAGTAGCGTTACAGAAAGTGCCAAAATAGCGAAAATAACCACTTTTTTGACGGCATCTTCTATTTTTTCCTGCACTTCAACTTTTACGATTTCAACATTGGTTTGGACGTATTTGTACAGATTATCCACTAATCCGTTGGGGTCTAATATTTTCATAGGGGACTTGTTTTGATGTTTTGAGTTTCGCAAATATACTTTGTCTGAATTTGGATTCATTGGATTTATGAATTTTTGGGATTATTCTCACGGATTATTAATTCCAAAAATTCACTAATGTAACTAATTTATTCAGACAAATCTAAAATCCAATTTTAGATTTGTCTGAATAAATTACTTCAAATAAAATCATAAGAATTGAAATTTTTAACTATTAATTCTTCTCTATTACTTATCAATTGACTAATAAGGCACATTTTTTGCTATAAAATCTGTACAATTTTATTTTAATTTAACACAAAATCTTATGAATATCTTTCCGCCAGAGGATTGTTCATGGTTTAGATTTTTGGTCAGCAAAAAGGTACTTATTTTCATTACTTTTTTGGTATTCATCAATATTTCTAACCTTTCTGCCCAATCGTCAGACGAAGTTCAACCGTCTGAAAAAAATAACGTATATATACATACCGTTAGTTCTGCAAAATATTTGAAGCGATTTGCCCGTAGCCTCAAATCTGATGCCAAAAATAATTTTCGGAATACTTTAAAATTAGCTAAACTCAATAATTGGACACTCCAAAAAACGCTTTCAGACGGGCGTATGCTGACTTTACAGGGCGTTGATGAGTTGCAAAATCCTATTTACTATATTACCCACAGCCAAGTTTCGCCTTCTGCTTGCACTCGCACCAATTCGCTTTATTCGGGTGGAAGTTTGGGGGTCAGTTTGAGCGGTTCAAGCTCCGTGGTAAGAGATAAATTGGGGCTTTGGGATGGCGGATTAGTCAGAAAATCTCATCAAGAATTTACCACAAATCGTATTAAACAGATTGATGCTCCCAATTATTTCAACGAACACGCTACACACACAGCTGGCATCCTGGTGGGGGCGGGTGTGAACAAATTGGCACGGGGTATGGCTTTTGGAGGGAATTTGAAAGTCTGGGATTTTTCAGACGATATTTCAGAAATGGCTTTTGCAGCCAAAGGGCTTTTGGTGTCTAATCACTCTTACGGTGTGTTGGCAGGTTGGGTTTTTAATCCCGACCGTAGTGGTATCATCGGGCGAGACGATAATCTTAAATGGGAATGGTGGGGAGATTCAACTATCTCAAAATCAGAGGATTATCGTTTTGGATTTTATGATAAAAAATCCAGTGATTTAGATAAAATTGCTTATAATGCTCCTTATTACCTCATCGTAAAATCGGCAGATAATAAAAGAAACGAAAACGGACCAACCGTTGGTACGCCTTATTATCTCAGAAATAGTAATACAAAAAGTACCGTTCCCCGAAATAAGAACGACTCTTTCGATACGATTCCGATGGATGGAAACGCCAAAAATATCTTGACGGTTGGAGCAATTGATGGTGGTGATGTGGTGCCGACCAAACCTTCGGAAATTAAAATGTCATCATACAGCAGTTGGGGACCCACCGACGACGGACGAATAAAACCCGACCTCGTGGGCATAGGCGAAGGCATTTTCTCTGCCTCTGCTAATGACGATGATGCTTATGCAACCTATAACGGTACGTCCGTAGCTTCGCCCAATGTGGCGGGTTCTTTGTTGCTCTTGCAGGAGTTTTATGCCAAACAAAAATTTGGCTTCACCATGCGGGCTGCCACTTTGAAAGGGATTGCTTTGCATACCGCCAACGAAGCAGGAACAACACAAGGTCCTGATTATCAGTTTGGTTGGGGACTTTTGAATCTGGAAAGAGCCGCCCAAGTGATTGCTAATTCTGATCGAAATCATTTTCTTTCTGAGGGTGTTTTATACCAAAATTCAACCAATAGTTTTCAAGTAATTGCTTCGGGAAAAAGTCCAATCAGAGCCACCATTAGCTGGACAGACCCCGAAGGCACGCCTACGGAAGTAAAATCTTCAAATCTGAACAGCCGAACGCCCAAATTGGTCAATGATTTGGACATCAGAATTTCGGACGGGCAGCGGAGTTTTCTACCCTGGGTTTTGAATCCCGATGCTCCGAGTTTGGGAGCAACACAAGGCGATAATTTCAGGGATAATGTTGAACAAATTTATATCGAAAACCCTATGGCGGGTAGAACTTACACCATCACGGTCAATCACAAAGGCACAACTTTGAGGGGTGATATTCAGTATTACGCCCTGATTATCAGCGGAGTAAGTAGCGTTCCGTGTCAGGGAGTTGCCTCGGTTGCGGCTTCGGGGAATACGTCTTTGTGTAAAGGGACGGTTAAACTAATTACTAACTCAGGCACAAATCTTTCCTACGTTTGGAACTGGAATGGGCAGAAAATTCCTTTATCTAATGCGGCTTCTTATACTGCCAAAGTAGCGGGTAATTATTCCGTAACGATTACACAGGGAAAATGCTCGGCAACTTCACCGAATATTATAGTGGAAAACGCCCAAACGCCCATTATTTCTACGGATAATGGCAATAATATTTGTACTGGAAATGTAAATTTGAGCGTAAAAAATCTAACGGGGACGGGTATTACTTATCAATGGCAAAAAGATAAAATCAATATTTCAAGGGCAATAAATTCAACCTTAAATGTCTTAGAATCAGGAAATTATACCGTAATTACAACGCAAAATAAATGTAGTGCTGTGTCCAGACCTTTCACAATTACCAATGTTGGCGGCTCAGTTTCTACAAATCCTGTAACGGGAAAATATTTGCTTCGCTCGGGCAGAGTTCAGCCAATTCAAGCCTTTCCGAATGATAATAAAAAGTATGATTTTCAATGGTTTAAGGATGGCGTTGGCTTAACGAATTCCAATCAAAATATCTTGAACATAACCAATGCTGGAAAATATTTTGTGAGAGCCAGTTCGGGAAAATGTGCTGCCAATTCGGGAATTGTTGAGTTTGTGAAAATGAGTGGGGCAAGAGAAATGACTTTTGAAGAAGAGGATAAACAAGCAGAAACAGAATCCTTAGTTTTATCCCCCAATCCAGTAAATGATTTGTTGAAAATTCAATATTATCCCAAAGAAGAATTTTATTCAGAACCAGCCTTAGAAATCATTAATTCGTTGGGAATGAGCATTTTAACTGAAAAATTAGAGAAGGGTTCAGATGCGTTTTTCTATAAAACAATTGATGTAAAATCAATGCCCGTCGGAGTTTATTTTGTGAGAATTATTGACGGAGAGAAGTTTTTGGTGAAGAAGTTTTTGAAGAATTAAGTTCAGAGAGAATGTACCATTTTATGATTTAACCGTAATACACTATTTAATAAGTTTTATTCTATTACTAAAAGCCTCACTCCCCTAAATCCCCTCTCTCCCACTGAGAGAGGGGACTTTTAGCCCTCTCCTCAGTAAAGGGTTGGGGGGAGGCTTGCAGTAGATAACTTATTAAACAGTGTACTCAACACGCTTGAACAAAATAAAAAACGTTTGGCAGAATAGTAAATTACCCCAAAAATATTTTGAATGTTAGGTAATTCTACGCTAAAAAGTACCAAACTTCTTTCGTTTCTTTGCACCTTACATTTTTTTAAAAATCACTTATTTTATGAGAAATTTTCTACGTTTTGGGGTTCTTTTGTTTTTGGGTTGTTTTTTGGGGTTTGATGGGGTTGGGCAGAGGAAATTGCCTTATCCAATTATTTTAGTTCATGGATTAGGAGGTAATTATACATCATGGAGTTATTTTGCTACATATCTTAACAATAACTTTAACTTGAACCTTCCCACTAATAGCCTATACAATAGATTAGACTTTAACCTAAATTGCGATGGAAATAATAATACATCATGGCACGTTACAGACTATTGTGACCTTACAATACCTGCTCTCCTTGTGAATTGTGATGTTTATATTGTAGATTTTGCAAATGGTTCAAGAAGTAATCAAGCCGCAATATTCAAACAAGGTTTAGCGATAAGAGATGCGATAAAACACGTTAGAAATGTAACAGGTGCAGATAAGGTAATTTTAATGGGACATAGTATGGGAGGATTAGCTGTAAGAGATTATTTGCAAAATTCTACAAAATGGCAAAGTGATGGTCAGCATCATGTGGCAAAATTAGTAACAGTTGGTACACCTCATGGTGGGAGTAATGGTTCATCGGGGAATTTAAGTGATTCTCCTCTTGGACCAGGAATAAGTGAGCTATCGGAAGCTGTAAGAGATTTAAGGTACTCTTATACAACTGGCTATGATGGGGCATACCTTTTTGGAGAATATGAAATTACTTCACGAGTTTCTGGGCGAGTAAGTAATTTTTTTAATGTTGATATTAATTGTAATAGTCTAACAGGTGATTACATAACTGGAATAAATCAGTCCCCCTCAGCTATTCCATCAGATTTAACTTATTCTTGTGTTCGTGGAAGAGGAAAGGATACTTATATGGGTTTATTTGGTCTATCTTCAATAATAGATGGAGACCAAATAGTTGAAAGCTATCGAGCCAATTTGAATAATTATTTTGGTGTCAATGCTTCTGTTTTTGATATCTACACAAATAACTCATATACTGTATTACCAAGTAACAATTTTCATACAAATCTTCTCAAAGACTTTCCAGTCGAAAATGTTTGGGCATTGGACGAACCCTCAAACTTTAATCACGCCTACGAAATATACGCTAATGCGACCTCCACAAAATTGGGCATATTTTCTAAACAAAGTGATGGTTCAACAACTGATACAGACAAGTATAAAGTTTATCTCAATAAAGGAATAAACAGAATTTTTATTGATGCTTACACAGGTTCAGACCCTGACATTAAATTTTACGACCCTTATCAAAATAACATAGCCAATAGTTATAATGCTACTTCAACTACATCAAATACGTTGATTTATCCAAGTTTATATAGCGGAACTCATTATTTTGATTTTATAGGAAATTCGGGAGCTACCTGGCGTTCATATAATTACACAGTAGAAAATAAACCTGCATCAAGTCTTTATGCAAATGCTACCTCAACTTGTAATCAAAGTAGTTTGACTTTAACAGCAAGTTTGGGTTATCAAGAATACCAATGGTACAAAGATGGTGTGTATGTTACCACAACAAATGCAAACTATTTTAATGCTTCTACAACAGCAAATGGTACATCTACTTATACAGTAAAAACTACCATGTGGGGTGTAACCATTGACGGGCTTAATTCATGGCAATTCAAAGATTATTCCATTCCTACGCCAACGCTCACAGCAAGTTCGGGAGGAGTTTCATCAACATCAAGTTTAAATATTTGTAATGGTTCAAGTGCTTTATTATCAACAAATTGTGGAGCAAATACAACTCCGTTATGGCAAAATTTGGCAACTTCTAATACAATTAATGTAACTCCACCAAGTACAACAAATTATACTGTTCGGTGTAATAATTATTTTTGTACTTCCTCCAACTCCCCACCAGTCAGAATTGTAAATGAACCCAATATTCAGACTGTAAAATCAGGCAACTGGCAAGACCCCACTGTATGGACAAATAGCGTTATTCCCCTCAATTGCCAAACCGTAACCATTCAAGCAGGGCATAATGTCAATGTGCCAATAAACGATGCCAGAGCTAAAAATATCATCATCAGAGGAAATCTGAACTTTCAAAATGTTTCGCCTACGGTGAAGGGGAAAGTGGGGTTGGGGATTTAATTAATGACTATCAACGTCGGGGAGGTTTTGAACCTCCCCGACGTTATTTCCCATATAAATCATAGTAGAACTAACACTTTTCACACAACTCATGAAAAAACTTCTATTCATCCTCATTCTCTTCACAACGCTTACGCCACTGGTGCTTTTTGAAAAGTTACCTTTTCCTTTTGTTACCGAAAAAACGCTTTATTTTCGCCTCTTGGTGGATATTTTATTGGTTGTTTGGGCGATTGTTGCTTTTCAAAATCCTGATTATTTACCCCGCAAAACGCCTTTAAATTTTGCTTTATTGTTTTTGGGAATCATTACGTTATTGACTGCCATTTTTGGGCATGATTTCCAACATAGTTTTTGGTCGGGCTTGGAACGGATGGAAGGTTTTGTGGGGCTTTTTCACGCTCTGATGTTCTATTTTGTATTGAGTAATTCAGTCAAAATAAAGGCTCAATGGCAAACGTTATTTTTGACTTCTTGCGGGGTGGCGTGTGTATGTGTGGGCGTAGGAATTTTTAGAGAATTTGAACAAATTAAAGTGGGCGAAAGGCTTTTTTCAAGTTTAGGAAATCCTACTTATTTAGGGCTTTATTTGATTCTACACGTGTTTTTAGTGGGTTTTGTGTTAGTAAATAACGTTTCTGCAATTATCAAAAAGTTATGTTTTTTAATTATTCCTTTTCTACTGATTGGTGTATTTTTAACCCAAAGTAGAAGTGCATTTTTAGGTTTGTTTTTGGGCGGATTTGTGGCGTTTGTCTTTACTATTTTTTCTGAAAATATTGCTTCAAAAATTCGTTGGAGATTTGCTGGATTGTTGTTTTCAACGTTGCTGATTTTTACGGTTTTATGGAATGGTAGGAATACTGAATTTGTCGAAAAATCTACCTTCCTGTCCCGTGTGGTGAAGGTGGCGAGTGCCAAAACTACGGGCGTGTCTCGGCTCAATAATTGGAAAATTGCCTACGAAGGTTTCAAAGAAAAACCCGTTTTGGGTTGGGGACAGGAGAATTATCAATACGTTTTTGCCAAATACTTTCTGCCCCAAATGTATGACGATGCTCCGTGGTATGACCGTTCTCATAATTTTCTATTAGATTGGCTCGTTTTGGGGGGAATTTTTGGGCTAATGGCTTTTCTTTCTCCTTTTGGGTTAATCATCTGGTTTACAGTACATTCCAGTAAATTTTCAAATATTCAGAAGGGTTTATTTGTGGGTTTCATTGTAGCCTATTTTACCAATAATTTCTTTGGATTTGATAGTTTAGTCAGTACCATGACGGTAATGATGTTCATGGCTTATTGGGAATCTGAAACCCAATTTGAGGCAAAATTTGTATTCCCAAAACTGAAAATATGGGGTGTTTTGATTTGCGTTTTAATATCATTTTTCAGTTTTTATTACGGTTATCTCCAACCCTTGCGGACTGGAAAACAGATTGTAAAAATCATGGAAGAGCCTGATTTACAGCAAACTATCCAACAAATTCAGTTGGGTTATGCCAATGCTGCGGGTACAGGAACGAGTGATTTTGCGGAACAAGTTTCTTTTCTTTCCGAAAAAGTAGGTAAAAGTCAAATTGCCGATGAAATGAAAAATGGGTATTATCAAGTGGTTGCGGATCTGCTCAATAAAGAGGTTGAAAAACATCCCAATCATCCTCGTTTATTGTCCATCAAATCATCCATTGAAGCCGACCGAGGGAATTTTACGGAAGCCATAAACGGTTTTGAAAAAGTACAAACGCTTGCCCCAAACCGACACATTAATTTGATGCAATTGGCAGGTGTTTATACTCGAAATCAACAACTGGAAAAGGCTTTGAACCTGTATGACGATATTTATAAAATCAATCAAAACAGCGAAGCACTATTTTATAAATCATTGATTTACAGCGATTTGAATGATACTTTAAACATCTGGAAATCAATTCAAAAAATGGATGATAAGGTATTTATTCAGAAGATTGAAGCCGTTAGATTGGTGTATGGCAAACACAATAATTTGCAGGGATTAGTCCAAGAATTTAACCGCCGAGAAAAGGTAAATCCTAAGCTCGTTTACCAATTCAACAAACAAGCCTATTTTGAATGGGCAATGGCAGCCTTCGTAACGGGGGATTTACCACAAAGTGCCGACCAAGTTTTTCGGTATTTGTATGGCAATGGTATGGTAATGAGTTCGGCACGGCAAAGTCAGGAGGCGGTGCGGAATGGGCGGAGTCCTGCTGAGTATTTTCAATAATGATTAATTTTAATATGTTTGTATCTTTGATGTATCAGATTTATACTTTACTCCACATTTTACATGACCCATATTGTCAATCCTCATGATAAATTTTTTAGAACTTCTTTCTCTCGTTTAGATGTGGTTCGTAGTTTTATTGAAGAAATTTTACCCAAACAATATCGTGATAAAATAAATCTTGATTCGCTTCGATTATCGAATTCATCCTTTATTGATGAAGAACTTTCGGAACATTTAGCGGATTTGGTTTATCATGCGGAATATGCGGGTGAACCCACCAAGATTTCATCGTTGTTTGAACATAAGTCCTATCAAGAGGATTTTCCAGAATTGCAATTGCTTCAGTACATGAACAATGCCTATAAAGAAGAGCGGAAACAAAAAAAGAAAGGGAAAAAGCCCAAGAAATCTACCGTTGTGATTCCGATTATTATTCATCACGGAACGAGTGCATGGAAAAAAGTTTCGATGAAAAACCAGTTTGGTAATCCTCACCAAGATTTGTTGAAGTTTTTGCCTGAATTTGACTATTTACTTTTCTCACTCAATGATTTTGAGGATGAACAAATTGCCAATTTTAAAAATATTTTCCTTTCAACTACTGCCATGCTTTTGAAGCATAGTCGGGATGAAAAGGAAAAACTATTAGCTATTGAATCATTTTTGATTGAAAAGTTGAAAATATTAGAATCGTCTCACGAAAACGATTTTATCAGTGCCATTTTTTATTATTTGCACAATTCAACAGACTTGACATCAAACGAAATCGTTATTATATTTACAAAAGTTTCAATCAACACAACCAATATTGCCATGACAGCAACTGAACGACTCCAACAAGAAACAAATTTTAATGTTGTAAAAAATCTTATTCAAAAAGGATTTGATGCAATTTTTATTGCAGATATAGTAAGTCTGCCTTTAAAAAAAGTTGAGGACATTATTAAAGGAATCAAAAATACTTCTAATTAGAAATCCTTTATTAAAACAAATCATCAAACAATACCGCAATAAATACTCCAATTGATTGATTGTAATACTGATACAGACGGTTATCGGCTACGTTATTGAACCCCATACTGTAAGCGATTCCTACTTGGGTAATCTTTTCTATTTGTAAACCGATACCCACATTAAATCCGTAATCTATTCTGTTTAAGCCATTTCCAAATTTGGCACTTACATAATTGATGGTGCTGTCGGCTTTTCCTCTATTGCTAATTCCTAGGCCCGAAATCACGTTTCTTCCTGTGATACCTATACCCAAATAAGGTCCGCCCCAAATGGAAATTTTAGTACCAAAGCCATTCTGATTTCCAAAAATATAATTGAAATTGGGGCAAATATCTAAGTAATGGAGTTCAAGGGAATTTGCAAAAAAGGTAGAATCAGTAGTCTGAACTTTTGAAGAAAAACCTCGTGGAGTGTAATGAATTTCGGGCTGAAAACTCAGATTTTTGGAAAGGTTGTAGTTAATCCCAAAACCAACGTCTATGACGGGTTTCAAAGACAAATTATTGCTAACATTAGAATCGTTTCCACGAACACTTACGGCTTTTACGCCAAATCGAAAAATTGAATGATCTCTTTTTAATTGAGCATTCAAATTATTAGACAATAATAACAATATAAAGATGGCGGATTTCAAGATACGAATAGACATGATAGGTTGAGTTAAGATTATTAGGCTTTATAAAATGCAACCTAACTGAAAAAAATTACTAAACCAAACCTCTATTCGTTTTTATAACTGTTTGTTTATCAAGCGGTAACGATAATCTTATTTAATAATTTAAGGGATAATATCTTGTCATAAATTCCGTGGATCAATAATGATACTATCATCACTGGCTTTGGTGAAACGGTATTTCAACATAATCTCATGCGAACCTATTTGTCCTTGCATTCCCGTGGGTGCATTATAGGCGTACCCAAATTGAATTTTGGGACTCGCTTGTACTTGCAAGAATCCCACTAACAAATCTCCCAAACGGACATTCCGAGAAGCCTCTCTAAACTGTTGATTGCTAGTTCGATAGGATGTGCCGAGAGTAAGTTTTTCTAATAATTCAAATTTAAGATTAAAGTCAAAAGTAGGAGGGGCGTTTTCAATCATTTTTACCAAAGTTGAAGGTTCGATGCTGATGTGTCGATTGAGTCTGGCACGATAGCCGATTTCTCCAAAATAATATCTGATTTGCTTGTTTTGATTGGCTGAATTGCTGGTTTCTGTCAAACTCAAATCATTGGGAATAAATTGTGGAACGGATAGCCCCAAGTAGAATCTTTGATTACTTAAATACACTCCTGCTCCCACATTGGGAAGAAATTTATTAGTATTTTGCGAGAAGTTTGGGTCGTTGGATGCACTCGTATTGACACACGTAAGGCAAGCCCTAAAATTGGTTGCCCCCGCCTGTATGCCCATCGAAAGGCTGGTATTATTATTGTTTAATTGCACTTTATAGGCATAATTCAACATTCCGCCTGTGCTTTTCAAAACTCCTGCAATGTCGTTGAAAAGCTGAAATCCAAGACTCATTTTTTCGTTTTTCATCGGTAAAACTCCTATTACTGATTGCACCTGTGGGTCGCCTTCAAAATCTGCTCCGAGCCATTGTTTTCGATAAATAACGTTGATTTCGGGCGTGGTGATTTTGCCCGTTTGGGCAGGATTTATCGCCATCGGATTAAACATATATTGCGAATACATGGCTTCTTGTTGGGCTTGGATTTGGTGAAATCCGAGTAGGGAAATGAGGGTAAAGAATAGTTTTTTCATTTTTGGCGGTATTGTTAAAATAATAAGGAAGTCTTCGCTTTGAGCGAAGGCTTCCTTGAATATGATAAATTAAGAATCAATTACTTCTTAATACTCTTAGTTTTTACAACCGAATAAGGCACACAAACGGCTGGTTTACAGCAATCTACGCTAACAAACTCTGCTGGGCAACATCCCCCTACTGGGCAATTTCCTTCCAAAGTGGTGAAAGTATAGCTACCAATAGTGCTTACTCTCAAAGTTGTGGCAGTTGCACCATTGATGGGCGTTCCGTCTTTGTACCATTGAATTCCTGTATAACCATCTGGAACGGTAATATCATATTCATCGCCGCTTCCCGAACAAATTTGTATCGGCACATAAAAACAAGTTGTTGCGTTGTCATCTTCCAAAATTGGATTGGTTGGTAAAGAAGCTGCAACTCTTGCCCCTTTGGCAAGGGTTTGATTACTAATTAATGGTGTGTTAGCGGGTTTTGAATCAGAATCCACTTGGTCGCAAGTCCAAATCTCGGCACGGTTAAAGAATGTACCTTCGGCTTGTGCTTGAACAGTAATCATCAAATTGATGATTTGAGATGGAGCAACGTTTCCGATAGTCCAGATGCCCGTTGCGTTGTCGTAAGTACCGGTTGAAGTTGAGTAAGATTTATACAAAACTCCTGCTGGCATAAAGTCCTTTACGCTTACACTCGTAGCCGTGTTTCCACTCTGATTGGTTAAGGTGATGGTATAAGAAATCAAATCACCTACCTTTGCTTTTTTCTGATTAACCGTTTTTATTAAGGCTAAATCAACTTCTATATTTGGATTAACACTTCCCGTTATGGTGAAAACTGCCCAGGCCTTAACGCACTGACTATTGGTATTGCAGGCTTCGTATTGAATAGAATCTTTGCCTACATAACCTGTTGTGGGTGTATAAGTAAAAGCACCATTGGTTGATAAAGTCAAACTACCGTGAAGAGGTGTTGGGAAAGGCGATATTTTTACCGTTAAACCTCCGTTCGGGGTATCATTTGTCAAGACATTTCCTGTTACAGCCATATTAATATTAGTTGAATAAACATCACGATTTACCACTGGTGCAGGTCCCGTAACATTAATAACAATATAGGCTTTATCACAAATATTTGTGGAATTACAGGCTTCGTATTGAACAGAATCTTTACCTACATAACCAGTAGATGGCGTGTAAGTGAATGCCCCTGTTGAAGACATTGAAATACTACCATGCAAGGGTGTGCCTAATGAAGTAGTTTTCACGGTCAAACCCGTTGCTGGAATATCATTGGTGAGAGCATTGCCCGTAACGGCAGTGTTGATATTTGTTGTCAAATTATCATTAATCGCCTCCGTAGGAATCACACAAAGCGTATTCAAACAAACATTGTAACTTTCAAAAACGTCTCCTGATGCTACAACTGGATTATTATAATCGTAAGGGTCGGCAGTAACTTCGATGATTTCGTTCATGCCCGTGATAGGGAAATCCGTTGCGGGGTTGTTATTATGCCATTTGAAATTGACACAACCGTCACCTTTCACAATGTCAAATTGAATGCAAGCAACCGTGATATAGTCTGTGCCAACCAATTTTGCTCCTGCGTTACTGCCTGAATATAAGACGTTTAACGATACAATACCCATCTTTCCATCGGCACTAACTTGTGAACCCGTTAAAGTTTGGGCACCATAATTAGTATCGCTGGCGGGAGCAGCGTTAGAAAAATTTTCCTGACTGATATTTCTGGGATTGATGACCACGGTAGGGTCGTAATCAAAACGGAAATTGGCATCACCCAGCCTAAAAGTGGAGTTGCCATCGTGTGCTTTCACCTGTACTAATAGGACTATTTTCTTGGCGATACAGTCGTTATTTTTCAGTTTGATTCTAACGTCAAATTTTCCTTTTGGCGTGGCAGTTTGTGCGATAGAGGGCGTTGCAAGTAGCAATACCATCAAACAAGTTAAAGTGGCGGCTAAAACTCTTCTCATGTTTGTATTTTATTTAATTGAAATTTTTTTGGTGATTGGTGATTCCCCAAAATAAAACCTTTGAGCTTACAGCATCCCCCTGCCCCCCTTCAAAGGGGGAATTTTCCACTTGACTTTTCTTTCAAAAAAATAATTCACTGATAATCAAGTGTTTGCAATTTTTGAAAACGTCTTTTAGAGTATTTATATAATACACATCACCAAATCAGATAAAATGTGAATACGCTAAACCCTGTTATTAGCAAAAATATGCGATGTGCAAAATTCCCCCTTTGAAGGGGGCAGGGGGGATGTTGTAAGCTCAAAGGTTTCAATTCTTTGAATTCACCAATTCCCTAATAATTCACCGTCAAAAAGCGATTGAAATTTTTTCCATCGGCTCTTTTTACAGCATAATAATAGGTTCCTGGACTTACGGTACGACCGTTGTCAAGACCATCTTGATTTGGCTTGCCATCCCATTCATTTTTGTAATCATCAGATTTGAAAATAACTCTTCCCGAGCGGTCAAAAATGGTAATTCCCATGTTGATAGCTTCGGGGTTTTTAATTTCAAATTTGTCATTTATCCCATCCCCATCGGGCGAAAATCCTTCTGGAATAAAGAATGTTTCGTTGCTTGGAAGCTGAGATACTGCTGCACATGTAGCGGCTAAATCAATTTTCAAACCTTCAAAATTACCCGTTGCTTTGGTATTAAATAGTTGAAAATCAATTTCTCCGTTGGCATTTTTTGAAATCAAAACTTCATTCATGCCCGTGGCTGGAAAACTTTTTCCTACACCTTCTTGCCAATTTATTTCCACAACAGATTTTAAATCAACAAGGTCAAAACTCAACGTTGAAACGGTCATATATTCCGTCCCAACTTGAGTTGCTCCTTCGCCCGAACCACCGTAAAAAGTGTTCAAGGAAACGATACCTTCTTTCATTCGTGCTACGCTACCCGTGAGGTTGTGCGAACCGTAATTTTTGTCGAAAACTTCACCACGAGACGAGAAAAAACCTTGCTTTTCGAGGGTTGGATTGCTAATAATTGAGGGATTATATGCCATTCTGTAATTGGCATCGCCCATATTGAATTTCGACTTTTCGTCGTGGGCTTTTACTTGTACGTCCACCGATAATTTTTTGGAAGCACAATCTAATTTTTGGGTAGTGATTTTTACATCAAATACGCCATTTTGGGCTTTGAGGGCATAATTGCCGAGGAGCGAAAGCCCAAGTATATAAACAATTTTTTTGTTCATGTCCATTAATTTTTGTGCCTTTTGGCGGTTCGAGAACAAAGTTCATGGTTGGTATTTTTGTAGCAAATACCAAGCCAATTTTGAAAATGGTAAACGGTAAAGGGGGAAACGGGGAACGGAAAACGGGGAAAGGGGAACGGAAAATGGGGAACGGGTTTTCGACCCAAACTTTCACCCTTCTCCGTGTACCGTTTCACCCTTTCCCGTTTCCCCCCTTTCCCGTTCTCCGTTTTAATGCAAAACCCCAGAGTAACGTCCGCTGTTGGTTTTCCACAAGCTGTTGTCCATGAAGTTTGAATCTGCATCAAGGTTGAAATCACTCAATAAATAAATATCGAAATTGCCTGACAAGGTTTTCCATAATTGAGAATCCTTGAAATTGATGTCGTAATTATCATTTATCGTTGCTTTCGAGCCATCTGCGGCATACATCGTAAATTTCGTACCAATTTGTCTTTGTCCAAATGATGGTGGATTTGTCAATTGATAGCTCTGTTGTGCCGTGAAATCATACGTGATTTTTGCAGCAGAAACAGGCACTTTCACGTGCGACATTACCCCCATGTGGTTGCGATGTTCAACAACAACATAGTATGAACCCGATGGTAAAGTGAAGCAAGGATTCACAAAAGTGATACGTCCGTCATTGTGCAGTAAACCCGCAACGCTGAATACTTTGCTTGCTTTTGTCGAGTCAGTACGCAATGAAACCAAGACCCAATCAACCACCGTAGCGGGATATGCCGTCATTGTTTCTGAACCTGCATAACTGAACGGCAACACGTTGTAAGGCTGTCCGCCCGCTGTTGGTGTGGCATACGTTCCTACGGGAGTTTGTCCTGGCAATAATCCACGTTGATTCAAAACTGTACTCATCAAACCAGTACCTGAACTATAAGGTCCTTCAAGAATTACTTTCAAATCAAACGTTACACAAGGTTGATCCAATATGGTGATGTATGCCGTTGCATTGGCACATAAAACTGGATTACCATTATCACAGACCTTGTAAGTGAACATATCCGTACCCACAAACGTAGCGTTTGGTGTATAGGTATATGCACCCGTAGCAGCGTTGAACACGATTGTGCCGTTGGCTGGATTTGTCAATTTGGTAAATGACAATATTTGTCCTGCATCTGGGTCGCTGTCATTGGCAGCTACTGTTCCAGAAACGGATGTTCCTTTCAACGTAATTTTAGCATCATCAATCGGTGTTGGTGGATTATTAACAACCGCTGGTGTTGGGTCTTTTACGGTGATAGTTACCACTGCCGTATCACATTTGGTAAGTACAACTGCATCACAAACTTTGTATTTATACGAATCAATACCCACAAAAGTAGGATTTGGCGTATAAGTCATTGTTCCGTTTGCATTCGTTACTACTGTTCCATTTGCTGGTGTGCTAATTGTCGTTGGAAGTCCTAACGTTCCACCTACATACGTGTCATTTGTTTTAACTGCAATAATGACTGGCGTTGCTTTTGGCGTTGTTGAATTATCATCCAACGCAACTGGTAATGTAGTTGCTGGTACTGGTACTGTTGGATCAACAATTGTCAAATACACCGTCGCTGTTGAACAGTAACTTGGCGTACCGTTATCACAAGCCTTATAAACAAATGAATCTGCACCCACAAACCCCGCATTTGGAATATAAGTAAACGTTCCATTCGGGAAGAATTGTAACGTTCCATTGGCAGGAAGTGTAGTATTGGCAAACGTTAAAGTTTGTCCTACATTCGGATCTGAATCGTTTGGAGCAACGGTTGATGTTACGGTTGAGTTTTTATTCACCAATTTAGCATCATCTGTTGCTACTGGTGGGTCATTTTTCACCACATTATTTGGCTCATTTACTGAAACCGTTACCGTTGTTGTGCTACAAGCCACTGGTGTTCCCGAATCACAAACTTGATACGTGAAAGTATCATCACCCGTTGTTTCAGGATTTGGCGTATAAGTAATTGTTCCATCAGGATTAACTACTACCGTACCCTTGGTTGGCGGTGTTACAATCGTTGGATTTTTCAATGGAGTACCTTCTGGGTCGCCATCATTTGCCAACACATTGATTGTTACGGGCTTGTCTTTCAAGGTACTTGTAACATCTGGATTAGCAATTGGAGCTAAATTAGTACCAGGTGTCAATGGTTTGGTTAAAGTAACCGTTACCATTGCCGTATCACACAATGAAGGTGTTTCGTTATCACATACTTGATATTTGAAAGTATCCGTACCCGTTGCACCCGCAGTTGGGGTATAAGTGAACGTACCATCTGGATTAATTACAACCGTACCTTTGGCTGGACCAGTACCCGCAAGTGGTCCTGATGCCGTTAAAGGATTTCCGTCTGGGTCAGTATCATTGGTTAATACATTACCCGAAACTGGTGTACCCTCTGGCGTATCAATAATATCATTTTTCGCAATTGGAGGATCATTCACTGGCGTTACTACCACTGGCACTAATACGTTGGTACATAATCCATTAACATCACAAACCTTCACACAGATAGTATCATTTCCAAAATAATTTGGAAGTGGTGTGTAAGTAATACAAAGCTGATGTGGCGTTGTATTATTGTTCACTGCCACAGAGGCATTACCATGTTTTGGAGCGGCACATAAAGAAATGGTATGTGTGTCATTAGCATCTGGATCCGTAATTGGCATACAAGTGGTTACTGTACCGTCTTCTGGCACAACAACTGGCACTGGTGTAACCACTGGTGGGTCTGGCACAGGCGTAACTTTCACAGGGACTGTCACGGTTGTACAATTTCCATAGCTATCACATACTTTCACACATACTGAATCAATTCCTGTGAAATTGAGTGCAGGTGTATAGGTGAAACATACCTGATGTGGCGTTGTAGCATTGTTAATAGTCGCTGTAACTGTTCCGTTCAATGCTCCGCAAGGCGTAGCCGTGTGTGTATCAGGTGCATCAACATCCGTTACTGGCATACAAACTGTCAATACTCCACCATCTTCTGGAATTGTTGGTGTTACCGTTGGTACTACTACAACTGGTGGATAAGTTAACACATTAGTTACTTCTATATAAACCGTTGCACTACTACACAATACTGGCGTTCCGTTATCACAAACTTTGTACGTGAACTGATCAACACCCACAAAAGTTGGGTTTGGCGTATAGGTATAAGTTCCCGTGGTTGGATTGAAATTAGTAACTGTTCCATTGGTTGGCGTTGAAGTTTGAGTAAACGTCAAAACCTGTCCAACATTAGGGTCAGAATCATTCGTTGCTACTGAACCACTTACAGGAGAACCTTTGGGTGTTTGTTTGCTATCATCTACCGCATTTGGAGCAATGTTAGCATTCACTGGTCCATTTGGTATTGGCGAAAGTTCAACCGTTACTGTTGCAGTATCACATTTCGATGGTATTCCGTTATCACACACTTTATACTTGAATGAATCAGTTCCTGTTGCACCAGGCGTTGGTGTGTAAACAACTGTTCCGTCAGGATTTACCACTACTGTTCCTTTGGTTGGTCCACTTCCTGGTATAATCGTTGGATTACTTAGTGTATTTCCATCGGGGTCTGTATCATTTGCTTTTACAGGAATCGTAATTGGCGTTCCTTCTGGCGTTGTTACGTTGTCGTTCAATGCAATTGGAGGTCTATTTCCACCTGTTGTAGCTGGGTCAAAAACTTCAATTACTACCGTTGCCGTATCACAAAGTGTTGGCGTACCTGAATCACAAACTTTATACTTGAATGAATCCGTACCCACAAAAGTTGGGTTTGGTGTGTAAGTATAAGATCCGTCGGCGTTCAATACCACTGTACCATTAGCAGGAGGGGTTACTGGTGTTGTAGTAACAGTCAGTGTTTGTCCTGTGTCGGGGTCTTTATCATTGGTCAAAACATTACCTGATACTGGCGTAGCTTTCGGTGTAACATTTACATCGTTGATTGCCATAGGTTTATCGTTCACTGGCGTTACTGTAATTGGAATAGTTACACTGGTACAAAGCCCCAATAAATCACATACTTTCACACAAATACTATCCTGTCCATTGAAATTGGTATAAGGCGTGTAAGTGATACAAAGCGTGTGAGTTGCATTATCAATCGCAACAACAGCCGTTCCATTTTGTGGTGCTCCACAAATCGTATATGCGTGCAAATCCCCAGCATCAGCGTCAGTGATTGGCATACAAACTGTTTTAGATGCTGAATCTTCTGGCATCACAATCGGCACAATCACCACTACTGGTGGGTCTGGCACTGGTGTAACTGTGATTGGAATGGTTACATTCACACACAATCCTGCGGCATCACAAATGGTAACACAAACTGAGTCTTGTCCTGTAAAATTAGGATTTGGCGTATAGTTCAAACAAACCTGATGCGTAACATTATTTACCGTTGGGGTAGCCGTTCCGTTTTTGGCAGCTCCACAAACCGTAACTGTATGCGTATCATTGTTGTCGGGGTCAGCAATTGGCAAACACAATGGATTCACACCCGAGTCTTCCGTAACCACTTGTGGAGTTTTGGTAACTACTGGTGGGTCATTCACTGGCGTAACCACTACTGGAATCAATACGGTTGTACAAAGTCCTGCGGCGTCACAAATTTTTACACAAATGGTATCTTGTCCAACAAAATTTGGAGCTGGTTTATACGTGATACAAACTTGATGTGTAATATTATCCACTAAAACCGTAGCAGTAGAACCTGCCTTTGGCGTAGTACATAATCCTGCCGTATGTGTATCTGTTGGCAAATCAACATCAACAATTGGTAAACAAATCGTTTTTGCCAAAGAATCTTCTGGCATCGTGATTGATTTTGGCAATACTACTGGTGGATCGTTTACTGGCGTAACAATTACTGGTATTTTCGTGGTAGTACAACCTCCTGCATTATCACAAACCTTCACACAAATAGAATCTGTACCACTAAAGTTTGGATTGGGCGTATAGCTCAAACAAACCGTTTTAGTAATTGGATTTGTACTTGCAATCGTGGTTGTTCCATTGTTTGTACCACAAATACTTGGCGTGTGCGTATCAGCAGCGTCAGCATCTGTATAAGTATAACAAACGGTCAATGGCGTTGTTGGATCTTCTGGCGTTGTTGGTGTTACCGCTGGTGGCACAATAACAGGAAGAGCATTCGGCGAACCTGTTACCGTTAAATAAACCGTTGCGGTATCACACAATACTGGCGTTCCGTTATCACACACTTTATACGTGAAGACATCTGGTCCTAAATAACCCGTAGTTGGCGTATAAGTATAGCCTCCTGTGGGTGTGATAGTAACAGTACCGTGCGTAGGTGCTGAAATCGGTGTGGTGGTATATGCTAAAACTTGACCTGCATTGGGGTCAGTATCATTTCCTGAAAGTACACCTGTAAGGGCTGTATTCTTTGGCGTTGTGCCTGAATCATCGCCCGCAACTGGTTTTTTGTTCACCGTTGCTGGGGCATTATCTACTGTTACATCAATCGTAACCGTTGAAGTTGTACAGGCTACTGGCGAACCATTATCACATACCTGATACGTGAAAGTATCTTGCCCGCTAAATCCTGGATTTGGCGTGTAAGTATAAGTTCCGTTTGGTAAAATAGAAACTGTTCCGTTGGTTGGTGGCACGTTTGGCGTTGTAGTAACGGTTAAAACTTGCCCAGGATTAGGGTCGAAGTCATTCGCCAAAACATTCCCTGTCACGGGTACACCCACCGTTGTTTGCGTAACGTCTGGTTGGGCAATCGGTGGAGCGTTCACGCCTGGAAGCGTTGCGGCTGGTAGAATCGTAATTGTTACCGTTGCTGTATCACATTTCTGAGGAAGGAGATTATCACAAACTTTATATTTGAAAACATCAATACCAGAATATCCAGCCGCTGGCGTATATGTATAAGTGCCATTGGCATTTAAAACAACACTTCCATTTGTTGGATTAGCAATTGGTGTGGTTGTAACTATTAAACCTGAACCAACATCATTTGTCAAAACTTGCCCAGAAACAGGCGTGCCAATAGTAGTAAGATTGATGTCATTTTCTGCCAAAATGGGTGAACAATAATTACTCAAACACGAGCTTACGTTTCCAAAATATCCTCCCGCTGCTACGTTCTCTTGTTTGTAATCAAAAGCAGGGGAGTTGGTAAGGTCGTAAACTTCATTCATACCTGTAACTGGGAAGGTTTTATCGTCATCCCATACAATATCAAAACAATCAGATGGTCCAGAAACCACCGTAAACTTGATGCACGCAACGGTTGTCCAAACGGGCATAACCAATTTTGCACCAGCATTTGAACCAGAATAGAAAGTGTTCAGAGACACAATTCCATCGGTTGGACCTTCACCAGAACCATTCAAGTTCTGAAATCCGTAATTAAAATCGCTTGACGGTGCTTTTGCCGAATAGTTTTCTTGACTCACCAAACTTGGAGCATACGTTGGGGCTGTCCCCATAAGCTTCAATTGCGTGGTTTTGAATCGAAAACGATAGTTGGCATCTCCCATCAGGAAGGTGTCAACGATAGATGTAGCCCGAACTTGTACTGCGATGGTGAGCGTTTTTGGTGAGACCGAACAATCAACACTTTTGACTGTAAATCTCACATCGAATTTTCCCGCTGCTACGGGATGCACACCACTCTGGGCCCGGGCGGTACTGGTGATTCCCCAAAAGAGAAACACAGCAGGGAACAGCATTGATAGCAGTTTTTTCATGTGAATGAATTGTTTAAGGTTGCTTAACTTATTTATAAAAATACCCGTCTTCGCCTGACAGGGCGGAGGGGGTGGATATACAGTTCATTTAGGCATAGATGAATCTATACCTTTTTTTTAAATTGTTTTTAACTACTTAGAAGCTCTGGGATGGGTTATTTGGGCAGTTTGGTATTCTATTATTTTGGTGTGCAATTGATGGTGATTGTTTGAATTATCACGTTTGCGGTATTACATTTTTGGGGCGTTGAACCATCACAAACTTGATAGGTAAAACTGTCTGTTCCCACATATCCTATTGCGGGTGTGTAGGTATAAGTTCCGTCTGGTTTTAATATTACTGAACCATGAGAAACATTAACGGTTGGCGTGGTTGAAACAATTAAACCAACGCCCAAATCATTTGTCAGAACCTGTCCCGAAACGGGAGTATTCATGGCAGTAGCGTTCACGTCGTCTTGTACCAACAAGGGTGAACACAAGTTTAGCATACAATCGTTTACATTACCAAAGTATCCCGATGGTGGAACATCTGAGAGTTTATAATCAAAACTTGGACTTGTTTTAATGTTATATACTTCACTCATTCCTGTGATTGGAAAAGTTACTCCATCATTCCAAACGAGGTCAAAGCAATCATTTCCGTTCAAGACTTGAAACTTTACACAGCCCACTGTCATCCAGTTTGTTCCGACTAATTTTGCTCCTTGATTTGAACCCGTATAAAAGGTATTCAATGATACAATTCCAGTGGTTGCCCCTTGGTTAGACCCGTTCAGATTTTGCACGCCATAATTCAAGTCATTAGCTGGGCTGAGGGATGAAAAATTCTCTTGACTCGCCAAACTTCCACTGTAATTAGGGGCTGTTCCCAAAAGGTTTAATTGTGCCGTTTTAAAGACAAATCTGTAATTAGCATCTCCCATCAAAAAAGTATCTGCCACTGCATTTGCCTTCACTTGCAGGGCAACGGTCAAGGTTTTGGGGGATACTGAACAATCAACATTTTTAATCACAAATCGTACCCCAAATTTGCCAGCCGCAACGGGATGTTTAATACTTTGTGCTTGGGTAATCTCGGGTAATATCATGCCTAAAAACAAGGCAAAAGCGAGCAATTGTAATATTTTTCTCATAGGGATTTTAATGGTTAATGGTGGTTAAGATTGTTTTAACCTAATATTTATGGAAGTCGTCCTTCAAAAGGACGACTTCCATTTGATTAATGAGCCACTCCCGAGAAGCGACCACTATTGAATTTCCAAAGCGTATTATCTGCACTATTTACGTCTGCATCAAAGTTATAATCACCCGACATATAGCGATCGAAAATACCTGATTGAACTTTCCATAAATTCGAGTCTGCCGCATTGATATCGTAGTTATCATTCGTCAAAGTCTTCTTGTGGTCTGCTGCATACATAACATACTTCGTACCTTTCAATTTCTGACCATACGATGGTGGGTTTGTCAGAGCATAAGAATCTTTCGTAGTAAAGTCATACGTCAATGTACCCGACGTTACTAATACCTTCTTATCACTCATCACACCCATGTGGTTACGGTGTTCAATCAAGACATAGTACGAACCATTGGCAATGGTGAAACATGGACTCGCAAACGTTATTGAACCATCTTGGTGTAATAAACCTGCGGCTCTGAACACGGGCGAAGTCGTTAATGAGTCGGTTCTTAAAGAGACCAAAACCCAATCCACAATATCAGCCGCATAGCCACCGATCGGCATTACTTCCGTTCCTGCATAATTCCAAGGAGCTCCCGAGTAGGGTTGTCCGTTTGGCGTTGGCGTTGCGGTTGCTCCAATTGGTGTTTGTCCTGGCAATAATCCTCTGGTATTCAGTAAGTTACTCATCAATCCCGTGGTGGTATTCAATGGTCCTTCCAACAATACTTTTAAGTTGAAATTCACACAAACATTAACCACTGGCTCAGTTACAGATACATAAACCGTAGCGGTATCACACAAACTTGGCGTTCCGTTATCACAGATTTTATACATGAATTTATCCGTTCCTACAAACGTCGCACTTGGAGCATAATTGAACGTTCCGTTGCTGTTGAAAGTAACCGTTCCGTTCGCTGGGATTGACAATAAAGTATATGCCAAAGTCTGTCCTGCGTTGGGGTCGTTGTCGTTCAAGCTCGCATTTTTCGTAATTCCTACGCCTTTGTTTGTCGTGTAAGCATCATCATTTGCCACTGGCTTGATATTGCCGCCTCCGCTATTATCAGGCGTGACTTTTATCGTTACCGAAGTCTGGTCACACAAGGCAGGTGATTGATTATCACATACTTGATAGGTAAATACATCCGTTCCGACAAAGCCAACTGCTGGCGTGTAAGTATAGGTTCCGTTGGCGTTGAATACGACCGTTCCACTGGTTGGATTGGTCAATTTGGTAAACGCTAAGGTTTGTCCTAAATCCGAATCAAAATCATTAGCAGCCACCGTTCCGCTTACTGGCAAATTCATTGGCGTTTGGTTCACGTCGTTTATCGCCGTTGGTTTATTATTCGTTGGCGATACGGCTGGTGGATTCTGAACATTGACAAACAACCAAGCTACATCACATTCCACTGGCACTTTGTTGTTACAAATCTGATACTGAACCGAATCTTTACCAACAAAACCAGTCGTTGGTGTGTAAGTATAAGTTCCGTTTGGATTCAAGACAATTGTACCATTCGTTGGTGGTGTCAATACGCTTGCGGTTACTGGCAAACCTTTCTTATCATCATTCGTCAAAACATTGCCCGTTGCTGGAACATCTTTTGGCGTAATGTTGATGTCGTTGATTGCCAATGGCGTTGTTGCCGATGGTACTGGCAATGGTAATATGTCCACATAAACCGTGGCAGTATCACACAAACTTGGTATTCCGTTATCACATACTTTATACGTGAATCTGTCTGGACCCGTATAACCCGTTGTTGGCGTGTAAGTATAATCACCGTCCGAGGTCATCGTTACCGTTCCGTGTGCAGGGTTCGTTACTTTTGCAAAAGCGAGGGTTTGTCCTGCGTTCGGGTCAGTATCGTTTGGTGCTACGGTTGCCGTTTTAGGCGTATTGATATTCGTTGAAATCGCATCATCCTGAGCCGTCGGCTTATCGTTTTCGGTTGCTGCGGTCAATTTTGGTTGAACGTCAATCGTTACGCTGGCGGTATCACAAAGCACTGATGTTCCTGTATCACATACTTTGTACGTGAATTTATCTTTACCAATAAATCCTGTGGTTGGCGTGTAAGTAAATGTTCCGTCAGGATTAAATACTACTGTACCATTCGTTGGATTTGTCAATTTAGTAGCCGTCAATACTCCCCCTTCTGGGTCGGTATCGTTGTTAGTAACTTTACCCGTAACTGGCGTATTCACAAGCGTTTGAGCCGCATCTGGATTTGCCACAGGCTTATCGTTCGCCGTCAATGGTGCAGGTGCTACGTTGATAAATAACCACGCTTTGCTACATTCTGCGGGCGTTTCATTATTACAGATTTGATACTGAACCGAATCTTTACCGACAAAATTACTGGCAGGAAGGTAACCATACGTTCCGTTTGGATTGATGATTAAAGTTCCATTCAAGGCAGAGGTCAATTGACTTACCAACACTGGCAATCCTTTGGTATCATCATTCGTCAAGACCGTTCCAGTTACCGTGGTGTTTATCAATGTATTGTTCATATCATTGACTGCCAAAGGTTGCGTTGGCGAAACTGTTACCGTCAAATTAATCGTGGCAGTATCACATTTCACGGGCGAACCGTTATCACAAACTTTGTAAGTAACTGTGTTTCCACCCACAATTAAACCAGTAATTGGGTCGAGTTGTGGCGTGTAGGTTACATTACCCAAAGCATCAATCGTTACGTTTGGATTACCCCCTAATTTGCTGAAAGCCAATGGCGTACCTTCTGGGTCTTTGTCGTTACCGCCTACATTATACGTTAAGGTTTTACCCACAATACCCGCAACCACATCATCAACTGCCACTGGGGCTTGATTTACCCCTGGTGTTACCGCCGATTTAACCGTAATTGTTACTGTTGCGGTATCACACAATACTGGTGTTCCGTTATCACAAACTTTGTATTTGAATGAATCCTCACCTGTGAATCCTGTATTTGGCGTATAAGTAAATGTACCGTCTGGGTTCATCGTTGTCGTTCCGTTTGCTGGATTCGTCAATTTGGTAAACGCTAATGTTTGACCTTTGTCTGGGTCAAAATCATTGGTACTGGCATTGCCACTTACTGGTGCACCTGCGGTAGTTTGCAATACATCATTGCTGGCAACTGGTTTGTCATTGACACCCACCGCAGGTTCTGGAATAACGCTGATTGTTACCCAAGCCGAATCACATTCTACTGGCACTTGGTTGTTACAGATTTTGTATTGCACAGAATCCGTACCTACAAATCCAGCGGCTGGCGTACCAGTCGTTGGCGTGTAGGTATATGTTCCGTCAGGATTCAAGACAAATGTTCCGTTTGCTGGTGGCGTTACCACGGCAACTGTTACTGGCAAACCTTTCTTATCGTCATTCGTCAAGACATTACCCGTGATTGGCGTATTGACTTTTGCCACCGCAATATCATTTTCAGCTTCTGGTTGTGTTGGCGTTGGCACTGGGATTGGCAATACGTCCACATAAACCGTGGCAGTATCACACAAACTTGGTGTTCCGTTATCACAAACTTTATACGTGAATTTATCAGGTCCTGCATATCCGCTAATTGGCGTGTAGGTATATGAACCGTCTGGATTCACGACTACTGCACCATGTGCTGGGTCAGTTACTTTGGCAAAAGCAAGCGTCTGTCCTATATTTGGGTCAGTATCGTTTGGTGCTACGGTTGCCGTTTTTGGCGTATTGAGGGTCGTACTGATGGCATCATCCTGAGCAGTTGGTTTATCATTTGCTCCGTTTGGTGTCAATTTAGGCTGTACGTCAATCGTTACGCTGGCGGTATCACACAATACTGGTGTTCCTGTATCACATATTTTGTATGTGAATTTATCTTTACCTGTAAATCCTGTGTTTGGCGTGTAAGTAAATGTTCCGTCAGGATTAAATACTAATGTACCATTCGTTGGATTCGTCAATTTAGTAGCCGTCAATATTCCATTTTCAGGGTCGGTATCATTGTTTGTTACCTTACCTGACACTGGCGTATTCACAAGCGTTTGAGCTACATCTGGATTCGCAATTGGCTTATCGTTGGCAGTGGTTGGAGCTGGTGCTACGTTTAAGTATAACCACGCTTTGCTACATTCCGCTGGTGTTTGATTATTACAAATCTGATACTGAACCGAATCTTTACCCACAAAATTAGTCGTAGGAATAAAGGTATATGTTCCGTCAGGATTGATAGTAACTACGCCATGATTAGCAGTTGTTAATTGCGTTACCAACACTGGTAAATCCTTGGTATCATCATTCGTCAATACCGTTCCAGTTACCGTGGTGTTTATCAACGTATTATTAATATCATTGACTGCCAAAGGTTGCGTTGGCGAAACTGTTACCGTCAAATTAATCGTGGCAGTATCACATTTCACGGGCGAACCGTTATCACAAACTTTGTAGGTAACTGTGTTTCCACCCACAATTAAACCCGTAATTGGGTCGAGTTGTGGCGTGTAGGTTACATTACCCAAAGCATCAATCGTTACGTTTGGATTTCCACCTAATTTGGTGAATGCCAATGGCGTACCTTCTGGGTCTTTGTCGTTACTGCCTACATTATACGTTACTGGTTTACCCACAATTCCCGCAATCACATCATCAACTGCCACTGGTGGCTCATTGACGGCTGGATTCGTTGTTACTGGCTCAACCGTAATAACCACTTTGGCGGTATCACACAATACTGGCGTTCCGTTATCGCAAACTTTGTACGTGAATACATCCGTACCCACAAATCCAGGGTTTGGCGTGTAAGTAAATGTACCGTCTGGATTCATCGTTGCCGTTCCATTGGTCGGATTCGTCAATTTTGTGAATGCTAACGTTTGTCCTAAATCTGGGTCAAAATCGTTGGTACTTGCATTTCCATTTACTGGCACACCCGCATTGGTTTGCGTTACGTCATTGCTGGCAACTGGTTTGTCATTGACACCCACCGCAGGTTCTGGAATAACGCTGATTGTTACCCAAGCCGAATCACATTCTACTGGCACTTGGTTGTTACAGATTTTGTATTGCACAGAATCCGTACCTACAAATCCAGCGGCTGGCGTACCAGCTGTTGGCGTGTAAGTATATGTTCCGTCAGGATTTACCACAAATGTTCCGTTTGCTGGTGGCGTTAGCACGGCAACCGTTACTGGCAAACCTTTCTTATCATCATTCGTCAAGACATTACCCGTGATTGGCGAATTGATTTTTGCCACCGCAATATCGTCTTGTGCATCTGGTTGTGTTACCGATGGTTGGTTTCTTAATTCAACCGTTGCGGTATCACAAAGCACTGGCGAACCATTATCACACACTTTGTATTTCACGGTATAAGTTGCTCCTGGCAAAGCAGGGTCAATTACTGGTGTCCAAACCAAAGTTCCCGTTGATGACAATGTTACCGTTCCTTTGGCTGGTTGATTCAACAACGTATAGGTCAAAGTTTGTCCTGCGTTCGGGTCACGGTCGTTTCCGATTACCGTGGTCGTAACAGGTTGTCCACCCGTTGAAACTACTACATCGTCTCCTGCATCAGGTTTCAAATTCGCATTTACTGGCACGGTTGGGTCAATTGGTGTTACTTTGATTGTTACCGAAGTAGTATCGCACAATTGAGGCGTTCCGTTATCACAAACTTTATATTTGAATACATCCGTTCCTACAAATCCAGTCGTTGGTGTGTAAGTGTATGTGCCATTTGGATTCACCGTTACCGTTCCGTTAGTTGGATCAGAAACTTTGCTTGCCGTTAAGGTTTGTCCTAAATCTGGGTCATAATCATTACCCAAAACTGAACTCGTTACTGGCGAACCTGATTGCGTTACTGCATTATCAGGCATTGCCACTGGTTTATCATTGCCCACCGTTGGATATGGAATAACGTTGATAAACAACCAAGCTGAATCACATTCCGCAGGAATTAACAAATTACAAACCTTGTATTTCACCGAATCACGACCTATATAGTTGAGCGTTGGCGTGTAAGTATAACTTCCATCAGGATTAAACACAATCGTTCCATTGGTCGGAGGCGTTACCAATGAAGAGGTCAGCGGATTCCCCTTTCCATCATCATTGGTTAAAACGTTCCCCTTTACTGGTGTGTTTGGTGAAGTAATGGCAATATCATTTTGGGCAACTGGTGCCGTGATTCTATTATTTGGTTCAACCGTAATAATTACCGTTGCCGAATCACAAAGCACTGGCGTTCCGTTATCGCAAACTTTATATTTGAAGGAATCATTCCCTACAAATCCAGCGGTTGGCGTATAAGTATAAGCTCCCGTAGTCGGATTAAATCCAGTGATTGTTCCGTTCGTAGTATTACTTAATTGACTGAATACCAAGGTCTGACCAATATTCGGGTCAGTGTCGTTTGGAGCAACCGTTCCTGATTTTGGAGTATTGATTTTCGTCAATAAAGCATCGTCCTGAGCCGCAGGTTTCACGTTGGCATTCAGTGGCGTAATGACTGGCGTTACGTCAATTTCAACTTTTGCCGAATCACATTTTACTGGCGTTCCGTTATCACAAACTTTGTAGGTGAAATAATCTTTTCCTACATAACCCGCTGTTGGTGTATAGGTGTATGTTCCGTCAGGATTCACCGTTACTGTTCCGTGTGCTGGGTCGGTCAATTTTGAAGCCGTCAATACATCCGTCAAGTCTGGATCAACATCATTCGCTAAAACATTTCCTTTTACGGGTGTTCCTGTTTCAGTTGTTGCTACATCATTATTGGCAATTGGCTTATCATTTTGTGCCGTTGGAACGTCCATCACGTTGAAATAAATATAAGCCGTATCGCATTTTGCCAAAGGAATTTCATCAACACAAAGCACATATTTCACTGAATCTTTACCTACATATCCCGCAGTTGGCGTGTAAGTATATGTACCGTTTGGATTCAAAGTAACCACTCCATGTTGAGGAGGATTTCCTGAAACTAAACCAGCTACAACTGGATTTCCTTTACTATCATCATTAGTCAAAACATTACCTGTTACTGGCGTGTCTTTTACCGTCATCGCAATATCATTTACCGCATCTGGTTTGTTAGCAGTTGGCTGTTTCGGAGGCTCAACCGTCAAATAAACTGTAGCTGTATCGCACAATGAAGGCGTTCCGTTATCACAAATTTTGTAGGTAAACGAATCCGTACCGATGAATGTAGCGTTTGGTGCGTAACTAAACGTACCATTAGCGTTCATAATCACTGTACCGTTTGCAGGGTTCGATACTTTGCTGAATATCAGCGTATTACCATTCGGGTCGTTATCATTTGGAGCAGCGTTTCCGTTGATTCCCACACCTTGATAGGTTACAAAAGCATCATCATTGGCAACTGGTTTGTCGTTTGGTTGCGTGCTTTGTGGTTTCACTTCAATCGTTACCGAAGCCGTATCACATTTCACTGGCGTACCAGAATCACAAACTTTGTATTGGAAGGTAACATTACCCACAAATCCAGTCGTTGGCGTAAACGTGAACGTACCATTATTATTGAACACCACCGTTCCTTGTGCAGGCGTTGGGTCGGTCAATTTTGTAAACGTCAAAGTCTGTGTCAAATCTGGGTCGATATCATTATTGCCAACGCTTCCACTCACGGGTACATTCATGTTTGTAACCGCCACATCGTTGCTCGCTACTGGTTTGTTATTATCAACCGATGAAGGCGGATAAGGCATTACATTGAGTGAAATCCAAGCCGTATCGCAAACATTTATGGCATCACACAAAACGTATCTTGCTGAATCCTTGCCTACATAATTGGCATTTGGTACGTAAGTATAAGTTCCGTTTGGTAATAAAGTCAGCGTTCCGTTTTTGGCTGGGGTTATCAACGTAGTCGTTGCCACCAAACCGTTCAAATTATCATTCGTAACAACATTACCCGTTGTTGGCGTATTTTTGAATGTTACATTAATATCATTAATCGCATCAGGTTTTTTGTTTGGTGGAACAATGGTCAAATAAACCGTTGCCGTGTCGCAAAGACTTGGCGTTCCATTATCGCAAACCTTGTAAGTAAACGCATCCGTACCCACATAACCCGTTGTTGGCGTGAAGACAAATTGTCCAGTTGTTGGGCTAATTGTTACCGTTCCGTGCAATGGAGCAAGAATTGGCGTTGCCGTATAAGTCAATGCGTTGCCGTTCGGGTCGGTATCATTTGGTTTTAATTGACCTGTTACGGCAGTATTCATCGTTGTTAAAGCGGCATCATCTTGTGCGTTTGGCTTGTCGTTAGCTGTTCCGTTCAAGTCTGGCGAAATCGTAATCATTACGCAAGCCGTATCACAAAGTCCTCCTAAATCACAGGCTTTGTAGCAAAATTTATCTACTCCCACAAATCCCGCATCTGGCGTATAAGTAAACGTTCCGTCAGGATTCAAAATCAATGTTCCATTCGTTGGCGAAGTCGTCAAACTCACCGTTAATGGTTCGCCGTCTGACGGAGTGCCGTCCAGGTCGATGTCATTATTAGTAACTTTACCCGAAACTGGTTTATCCACCAAGGTTTGAGCCACATCGTTTTGAGCCACTGGTTTGTTGTTGCCATTAATCAATGGATCTGGCAAGATTGATACAAAAATCCAAGCCGTATCACATTTATCTGACGCATTACAAATTACATATTGAGCAGAATCTTTACCAACATAATTCAAGGCTGGCGTGTAGGTATAAGCTCCGTTGCCACCAATGGTTAATGTTCCATGAAGCGGCTGAACCGTCAAAGCAACATTGGTCGTGAATGGAATACCATTTCCATTATCATTAGTTGCGGTATTGCCCGTTACTGCCTTGTTTTTGAATGTTACGTTAATATCATTCTGAGCATCTGGCGTTGGTGGTAATATCGTTAAATAAACCGTTGCGGTATCACACAAACTTGGACTTCCGTTGTCGCATACTTTGTAAGTAAACTGGTCTGTTCCGAAATATCCAGTGGCAGGCGTGTAAGTATAAGTTCCTGTCGATGTGATAGTTACCGTTCCGTTCGATGCCGCCAAAATTGGCGTTGTCGTATAAGTCAAAGTATTTCCGTTGGGGTCAGTATCGTTAATTTTCAACGAACCTGTAACCTTGGTATTGATATTGGTCAAAGCCGCATCGTCCTGTGCGTTTGGTTTGTCATTTGCCGTTCCGTTGAAGTCTGGCGTAACCGTGATGACCACCGAAGCCGTATCACAAGCTCCATTATTATCACAAACCACATAATTGAATGTGTCTCTTCCCGTAAATCCTGGGTCTGGCGTATAAGTAAACGTTCCGTCAGGATTCATCACCAAAGTTCCATTAGAAGGTTGGTTCAACACCGAAACCGAAAGCGGGTCGCCGTCTGGGTCTAAATCGTTGTTGGTAACTTTACCGATAACTGGAATATTCTTCAAAGTCTGAGCTACATCGTCATTTGCCACAGGTGGATTGTTCGTTCCGATTTTTGGGTCAATCACATTGATTGATAACCAAGCCGTATCACAAACCATTGAGGCACTGCACATTGCATATCTTACAGAATCTTTACCCACAAATCCAGCATTTGGAATATAAGTATAGGTTCCGTTGGCGTTGATAATAATTGTTCCGTTTGATGGAGCGACAACTGGCGTAGTATTCAACATAATTGCCAAGCCTCCCGCACTATCATTCGTCAAAATATTACCCGAAACTGGCGTATTTTTCAACGTTACGTTAATGTCATTCTGAGCATTTGGCAAAGGTGGTTCAACCACTAAATAAACCGTTGCCGTATCACACAATCCCGCTGCATCGCAAGCCTTGTAAGTAAATTTATCCGTACCGTAATAACCTGCGGCTGGCGTATAAGTCATGCCACCTGTTGAAGTCAAAACCAATGTACCGTTAGAAACCGTAGATACTACGCTCGTTGTCAGAATGTTACCATTCGGGTCTGAATCATTTAAGCGAACATTTGCCGTAACAGCAACATCCATCACCGTTTTGTATGAATCGTCCTGAGCGTTTGGTTTGTCGTTGGTAATGCCATTAGGGTCAGGGCGAACATAAACCGTTGCCGTTGCCGTGATGCATTGATTCAATTCATCACAAACTTCATACTTGAAAGTATCCGTACCAATAAATCCTGTGGTTGGCGTGTAGGTAAATGTGCCGTTTGGATTTATCGTTACCGTTCCATTCGTTGGATTCGTCACGGGAATATTATTGAATAATAATGGACCTTTTTCAGGGTCAAAATCATTGCTTCCTAAATTACCCGAAACTGGCATATTCACATTCGTTTGAGCCACATCGTTTTGGGCAATTGGTGGTAAATTTTTACCAATGGTTGGTCCATAAACTGTGAGGTATAACCAAGCCGTTGAGCAATTGCCCGCCACTGAACAAATCTGATATTGAACCGAATCTTTACCGACAAAATCTGGTTTTGGCGTATAAGTATAAGTTCCGTCAGGATTGAACACAAACGATGTTGCATTTACGGGACTCACTATTTCTGTGAAAGTATCCGTAGTGGCAGTTTTCGTATCATTCGTGGCTACTGAACCACTCGTTGGTATATTTACCATCGTGAGGTTAATATCATTAATCGCCAATGGAACAGGCTCAACCGTTACGGGAATTTTGAGAGTCGTACAAGCCAAAGTGATTGGATCACAAAGGGTTACACAAACTGAATCCGTACCTACATAACCTGGTTTTGGTTTGTAAGTGATACAAACTTCACCGTTCACAATTGCTACCGTTGCGGTTGCTCCCAAAACTTTTGGATAACCTGGGCAAGTCGTAGCGGTGGCGTTTGGACCTCCGCCCAAAGTAGTCAAAGGCGTACAAGCCGTGATGGTGCTGTCCTGTGGAGTAATAATTGGTGAAATACAACTCGCTGGTGCAAACACCGTAGTTGCTACTTTATTGCTCACACAAGGCAATAGGGCTTGAATATTGGTGTATGAACCAATCGTTAATCCAGTAATAATTGCCTTACCCGAAGCATCAGACAACACAACCACCGACTGAACAGCCCCACCGTCTTTTTGATAATTTATTGTGAAACTCGTCGAAGCCGTCAAGCCCGATAAGTTAATTTGTCCGTCAGAACCTCCGCAAGTAGTTGGTGATGTCGAAGCCAAAGCCACTAATGGATTTGGACAAGGACAAACAATGAATGAAACCTCTACTGAATCCGCTGGTGAATAACAATTACCTACTTTATCATAATACAAAGCATAATATTTCCCTGCTGTTGAAACCGTGGTCAAATTTGTTAAAGTATCACCCACTGAGGTTGGTACTTTGTTGGTACTCCAAATCAAAGTTGTTCCTACTGGTTTTGTGCCTGTGTTAAGTCCTGTAAAATCTGCTGTTGTAGCTGGACAAATATTTGACAAAGTGCTTGGAATTATTGGGGCGTTTGTGCCTGCAATACATTCAATAACGTCTGTAACTGTGATGGCTACATCTTGAATATCGCACAATACTGGGCTGCCATTATCACATACTTTTACTTTAATGTCATATACATTATTTCCACCCGCATCAGTTGGAATTTCAAAATTTGGACTGGCAATAAATGTTACTACTCCCGTTAATGGGTCGATGCTGAAAAGACCATTATCTATTCCACCCGTTTCTAATGAAAACGTCTTAGTTTGTCCTGAATTTGGATCGGTAGCCGTTGCTGTGTAAACTGGCGTGGTTGTACCTACGTTTTCGGGCGTTGTGGCGGTGGTAGCTGATGTAATATCTGGTGATAAATTACAAACAATGAATGAAACCTCTACTGAATCCGCAGGTGAATAACAACTACTTACTTTATCAAAATACAAAGCATAATATTTCCCTGCCGTTGAAACCGTAGTCAAATTTGTCAAAGTATCACCTACCGAAGTTGGCACTTTGTGGGTACTCCAAACCAAAGTTGTTCCTACTGGTTTTGTGCCTGTGTTCGCTAATCCTGCTAAACTTACCGTGGTTGTTGGGCAAGTATTTGTGGTAGTTGTTGGGGTAATATCTGGGGCAGTTGTTCCTGCTACGCAAGCAACACAACATTTATCGACCACCTAGCCTAATGACAGGATGTTCCCGAGTAGCAGTAGCTTGCCGTGGCAATATCATAATTGCTAATAATGCCGTGTAATAAGTTGCACTCGTGGCTGCGGCACGTGATGTCTGTTCCTGTAATTCTGTTGGCACCCGTGGCTGGATTCCCGTATGGAATGTTACTACATATCCCGTTGGTTTGCTGGTAGAATCTACCGCCGTCCGTAAATCTATTGTTGTGGCTGGGCAGGTGTTAGTAATCACACGGATTGGTGTTGGATTACTGTAACATACTGGCGAACCTCCTTTGTTGTAAACTGCATAATACATCCCTGGCACAACTGCCGAAGGGGTATTCTCAATGTTACTCGCTGAAATTGGTAAAGCATTGTGCCACTCAAAAGTTTCTCCTGCTGGGGGCGTACCTGCTTGTATGTGGTAGTAAAAGCCGTTGTAGCAACCACTCCTGCACAGATACTGGCGCACAACTCGATAATGAAACCGTGATAGAATCCAGCTGGACTAGTAACAGTTATGCTTACTTGGTCAAATACAAGGCGTAATATTTTCCTGCGCTATGAAACTGTAGTCAAGTTCGTTAAAGTATCAGCCTGCAGTAGTTGGCACTTTGTTCGCACTCCAAACTAAACTCGTTCCTACTGGTTTTGTGCCAGTATCAAGCCCTGTGAAATCTACGGTTGTAGTTGGACAAGTATTGACGGCAGTGCTTGAATTATTGGGGGGGCTGTTCCCGCCAAACATGGCGGAGCTGTTACCGTCAATGTATAGGTTTTGGTCAAACAGTTTGCCGTTGGCGTTGTGGTATCACAAACCTTGATACAGAAATAATACGTTCCTGCCGTGGCTGGGGTTGTATATGAGTAAGCTCCTGTGGTTGAATTAGTTACCGTCAGATTGCTTCCCGCTGGCAAAGCCGTTCCGCCCGATGGAATAATACACGATGCCGTATTGTCAACCGAATAAACATAAGTGCCATTGCCTCCCGTTGGCGTTAAATCTGTTGGGGCAACTCCTGTTTTAGGCTGATTGGGCAAACCCGTTTGTGGTGTTGGATTAACGGCTACTAATGGCGTTATACACGGCGTTATCGTAACATCTACCGAATCTGCAGGGCTGTAACAATCACTTACTTTGTCATAATACAAAGCGTAATATTTACCTGCTGTACTTATGGTTGTTAAGTTCGTTAAAGTATCAGCCGCTGAGGTTGGTACTTTGTGGGTACTCCAAACCAAAGTAGTTCCTACTGGTTTTGTGCACAGGGTTCGCTAATCCTGCTAAACTTACCGTGGTTGTTGGGCAAGTATTTGTGGTAGTTGTTGGGGTAATATCTGGGGCAGTTGTTCCTGCTACGCAAGCAACACAACATTTATCGACCACCACAATGACGGATGTTCCTGAGTAACAGTAGCTTGCCGTGGCAATATCATAATTGCAATAAGCCGTGTAATAAGTTGCACCCGTGGCTGCTGCCGTGATGTCTGTTCCTGTAATTCTGTTGGCACCCGTGGCTGGGATTCCCGTATGGAATGTTACTACATATCCCGTTGGTTTGCTGGTAGAATCTACCGCCGTCCGTAAGTCTATTGTTGTGGCTGGGCAGGTGTTAGTAATCACACGGATTGGTGTTGGATTACTGTAACATACTGGCGAACCTCCTTTGTTATAAACTGCATAATACATCCCTGGCACAACTGCCGAAGGATTATTTTCGATATTACTGGCTGAAATTGGCAAAGCGTTATGCCACTCAAAAGTTTCTCCTGCTGGGGGCGTACCTGCTTGTATGTGGGTGGTCAAATCTGTTGTGGCAACTACTCCCGTACAAACTGGCACACAGCTCGACAATGAAATTGTGATAGAATCCGCAGGGGAATAACAATTATTCACTTTGTCAAAATACAAGGCGTAATATTTTCCTGCTGTTGAAACTGTAGTCAAGTTTGTTAAAGTATCAGCCGCAGAAGTTGGCACTTTGTTCGTACTCCAAACTAAACTCGTTCCTGCTGGTTTTGTGCCAGTATTAAGTCCTGTGAAATCTACGGTTGTAGTTGGACAAGTATTGACGGCAGTGCTTGGAATTATTGGGGCGGTTGTTCCTGCCAAACATGGCGGAGCTGTTACCGTCAATGTATAGGTTTTGGTCAAACAGTTTGCCGTTGGCGTTGTGGTATCACAAACCTTGATACAGAAATAATACGTTCCTGCCGTGGCGGGTGTGGTGTAAGTATAAGCTCCCGTTGCGGAATTAGTTACCGTTAGATTACTGGTTGATGGCAAAGCCGTTCCTCCCGAAGGAATCACGCACGATGCCGTAATATCTACCGAATAAACGTAAGGTCCTGTTCCGCCCGTTGGGGTTAAATCCGTACTGGCTGTTCCTGCTTTTGGCTCGTTCACCGTTGCCACTTGTGGGCTTGGGTTCACAGCACAAATCACAAAACTGACTGTTACCGAATCCGCAGGAGAATAACAATTATTCACTTTGTCAAAATACAAAGCGTAATAGTTCCCTGCCGTTGAAACCGTGGTTAGATTTGTTAAAGTATCAGCCGCTGAGGTTGGTACTTTATGCGTACTCCAAATCAAAGTAGTTCCTGCTGGTTTTATGCCAGCATTGGCTAATCCTGCTAAACTTACCGTAGTTGTTGGGCAAGTATTCGTTGCTGTGGTTGGCGTAATGTCTGGGGCGGTTGTTCCTGCTAAACATGGAGCAGTACAAGGCGTTATCGTTACTACTAAACCCGTAGAAGTTCCGCCGTAACAAGCGTCCACCACATCCGCAAAACATACATAATACGTGCCTGATGTGCCTACTGCCGTTGGATTGGCTACTTTATTGGCAGCGGTGGCAGGTGTTCCAGAATGCCATGAGACATAAGTTCCCGCTGGTTTATTGGTGCTGTCCACGTGAGCCATTAAATCAACGGTAATCGCTGGACAAGTATTTGTTAATGTGGTTGGGATTGAAGGACAAGTAGTAATTGTTACTTGAACGGAATCCGCTGGCGAATAACAATTATTAACTTTATCAAAATAGAGTGCATAATAGTTCCCTGCCGTTGAAACCGTGGTTAGATTTGTTAAAGTATCAGCCGCTGAGGTTGGTACTTTGTGCGTACTCCAAATCAAAGTAGTTCCTGCTGGTTTTATGCCAGCATTGGCTAATCCTGCTAAACTTACCGTAGTTGCTGGGCAAGTATTCGTTGCCGTTGTTGGGGTAATATTTGGGGCGATTGTTCCTGCTACGCAAGTAATGCAATTGGCATCAAAAGTTGTTTTATTCTGACTCGTTCCAACGGTTTGACCAGTTCCTGCAACTGTAGGCACACCCAAAGTTGTTGCGGTAATTCCTACGGTAATTCCCAAGTTTTGAGTAACTGGACTTGTTGATGTTCCTGTATAACCCGTACCAGAGTTTCCTCCTGGCATTGTAGAAGCATCTACATTTGTAGTGGTGAATGTTGCATCGCCTTCAATAGCATCACTACACCCGTCTCCGTCTGAATCTAAGTCTAATGTATTGACAATGCCATCGCCGTCAGTATCAAGTGTATAGTTACAATTTAGAGTACTAAATGTAAAATCTCCACCAATGATTGTTCCATTATAATTTGTCAAACCTACACTTGTACCTCTACTTACCCCTGTATGAGAAATGGTCAAAGAGGTTATGGGTGTTGGAAAATTCCAAGTTACCAATACATTAGAACCAAAGGAAGATGGCGTATTTGAATTAACAATATCTGATAAATTTGACCTTAATTCTAACCCGCCATTTGTTAATGATGCCAAACTCATAATAGGAGTAACTACTCCATAAGTAGAGTTAAGCATATTCGTTACTGAACTGGCGGGTTGTGAGAACGTAATTTGTTCTTGATCCTGCATTGCCTTAAACGTGGTAGCAAAAGAACTGATAGGCGTACTAAAATTTATCGTAATTGATGCCGAAGTTACAGGGGTATTAAAGGAGTTGTCAGCTCGGCGGTCTGGCAAAGCTCCTGCGGGACGACGGTGTCCAGCCCGGTGGGCATCACGGCGCCCGTCATGATCCGCACGCACTCGCCGGCGGCGAGCGCCAGGTCCGGCACGTCGCCGGCGTGGACCGTCCCGACGATGGCCAGCACGGTGTCGGCGTCGGTGCGCAGGTCGCTGCCGCACAGCGCGTAGCCGTCCATCGCCGAGTTGTCGTGCGCGGGCACGCTGATGGGCGAGACGATGTCCGCGCCGAGGACGCGGCCGAGTGCGGCGATCAGCGGCAGGGTTTCGGTGTCCGTGATCGGCTGCAGCGCGGCGGCGATGGCGGCGCGGGCGGCGTCGACGCTGAGCTGGTCGTCGCCAGAAGAGAGGGGGGAGGGGCCGAGTTCCGACATGGTGGGCAGGGTCCGTCTGTTCAGGAATGCAGGGAATGGCGGCAGCAATACGTAACTGACCTGAAGTACAT